>NZ_KE136481.1:1278135-1993667 GCF_000407185.1 Enterococcus malodoratus ATCC 43197 | reverse complement strand
CCATCACAACTTGTCCTTAGAGATGCAAGCATTTGACTCACATCAAGACTCATTGCTTGGACAGACATTTCCAATCGTCTGATTCCTTAGCCTCCTGCGTCCCTCCATTGCTCAAACAAAAACAACGGGTACAGGAATATCAACCTGTTATCCATCGCCTACGCCTTTCGGCCTCGGCTTAGGTCCCGACTAACCCTGGGCGGACGAGCCTTCCCCAGGAAACCTTAGTCATTCGGTGGACAGGATTCTCACCTGTCTTTCGCTACTCATACCGGCATTCTCACTTCTAAGCGCTCCAGCAGTCCTCACGATCTACCTTCAACGCCCTTAGAACGCTCTCCTACCAACACACCTAATGGTGTGCTCCACAGCTTCGGTAATATGTTTAGCCCCGGTACATTTTCGGCGCAGGGTCACTCGACTAGTGAGCTATTACGCACTCTTTAAATGGTGGCTGCTTCTAAGCCAACATCCTAGTTGTCTGTGCAACCCCACATCCTTTTCCACTTAACATATATTTGGGGACCTTAGCTGGTGGTCTGGGCTGTTTCCCTTTCGACTATGGATCTTATCACTCACAGTCTGACTCCCAGAGATGAATGGATGGCATTCGGAGTTTATCTGAATTCGGTAACCCGAGATGGGCCCCTAGTCCAAACAGTGCTCTACCTCCATCATTCTTACTCTGAGGCTAGCCCTAAAGCTATTTCGGAGAGAACCAGCTATCTCCAAGTTCGTTTGGAATTTCTCCGCTACCCACACCTCATCCCCGCACTTTTCAACGTACGTGGGTTCGGTCCTCCAGTGCGTTTTACCGCACCTTCAACCTGGACATGGGTAGATCACATGGTTTCGGGTCTACGACCACTTACTCATTCGCCCTATTCAGACTCGCTTTCGCTACGGCTCCGTTTTTTCAACTTAACCTCGCAAGTAATCGTAACTCGCCGGTTCATTCTACAAAAGGCACGCTATCACCCATTAACGGGCTCTAACTTGTTGTAGGCACACGGTTTCAGGATCTATTTCACTCCCCTTCCGGGGTGCTTTTCACCTTTCCCTCACGGTACTGGTTCACTATCGGTCACTAGGGAGTATTTAGCCTTGGGAGATGGTCCTCCCGGATTCCGACGGAATTCCTCGTGTTCCGCCGTACTCAGGATCCTCCTAGGTGCCAGTCAAATTTTGTCTACGGGGCTTTTACCCTTTCTAGCAGACCTTTCCAGGTCCTTCGACTATTTCACTGGACTACCATATCGGAGTCCTACAACCCCAAGAGGCAAGCCTCTTGGTTTGGGCTTTTCCCGTTTCGCTCGCCGCTACTCAGGGAATCGAATTTTCTTTCTCTTCCTGCAGGTACTTAGATGTTTCAGTTCTCTGCGTCTACCTCTAATCAGCTATGTATTCACTGAAAAGTAACATCCTATAAAAGATGCTGGGTTTCCCCATTCGGAAATCTCCGGATCAAAGCTTACTTACAGCTCCCCGAAGCATATCGGTGTTAGTCCCGTCCTTCATCGGCTCCTAGTGCCAAGGCATCCACCGTGCGCCCTTATTCACTTAACCTTATCCTAATTTTCATTAGGGGTTTGATTGTTCCATCTAGCGATAGACTTCCCAATCAGAAAAAAATAAGCAATTGAACTTATTAAAAAACTCATTCAACGCGGTGTTCTCGGTTTGTTTGGTTTGTTTCTGTATCCAGTTTTCAATGAACGATTTTTGAGAGTAAACCTCTCAAAACTGAACGAATAAAGCAACCTGTGTAGTCTCCGTAATATTCCTTAGAAAGGAGGTGATCCAGCCGCACCTTCCGATACGGCTACCTTGTTACGACTTCACCCCAATCATCTATCCCACCTTAGGCGGCTGGCTCCAAAAGGTTACCTCACCGACTTCGGGTGTTACAAACTCTCGTGGTGTGACGGGCGGTGTGTACAAGGCCCGGGAACGTATTCACCGCGGCGTGCTGATCCGCGATTACTAGCGATTCCGGCTTCATGTAGGCGAGTTGCAGCCTACAATCCGAACTGAGAGAAGCTTTAAGAGATTAGCTTAGCCTCGCGACTTCGCGACTCGTTGTACTTCCCATTGTAGCACGTGTGTAGCCCAGGTCATAAGGGGCATGATGATTTGACGTCATCCCCACCTTCCTCCGGTTTGTCACCGGCAGTCTCGCTAGAGTGCCCAACTAAATGATGGCAACTAACAATAAGGGTTGCGCTCGTTGCGGGACTTAACCCAACATCTCACGACACGAGCTGACGACAACCATGCACCACCTGTCACTTTGCCCCCGAAGGGGAAGCTCTATCTCTAGAGTGGTCAAAGGATGTCAAGACCTGGTAAGGTTCTTCGCGTTGCTTCGAATTAAACCACATGCTCCACCGCTTGTGCGGGCCCCCGTCAATTCCTTTGAGTTTCAACCTTGCGGTCGTACTCCCCAGGCGGAGTGCTTAATGCGTTAGCTGCAGCACTGAAGGGCGGAAACCCTCCAACACTTAGCACTCATCGTTTACGGCGTGGACTACCAGGGTATCTAATCCTGTTTGCTCCCCACGCTTTCGAGCCTCAGCGTCAGTTACAGACCAGAGAGCCGCCTTCGCCACTGGTGTTCCTCCATATATCTACGCATTTCACCGCTACACATGGAATTCCACTCTCCTCTTCTGCACTCAAGTTTCCCAGTTTCCAATGACCCTCCCCGGTTGAGCCGGGGGCTTTCACATCAGACTTAAGAAACCGCCTGCGCTCGCTTTACGCCCAATAAATCCGGACAACGCTTGCCACCTACGTATTACCGCGGCTGCTGGCACGTAGTTAGCCGTGGCTTTCTGGTTAGATACCGTCAAGGGATGAACGTTTTACTCTCATCCTTGTTCTTCTCTAACAACAGAGTTTTACGATCCGAAAACCTTCTTCACTCACGCGGCGTTGCTCGGTCAGACTTTCGTCCATTGCCGAAGATTCCCTACTGCTGCCTCCCGTAGGAGTTTGGGCCGTGTCTCAGTCCCAATGTGGCCGATCACCCTCTCAGGTCGGCTATGCATCGTTGCCTTGGTGAGCCGTTACCTCACCAACTAGCTAATGCACCGCGGGTCCATCCATCAGTGACGCAAAAGCGCCTTTCAAATAGAAACCATGCGGTTTCTACTGTTATACGGTATTAGCACCTGTTTCCAAGTGTTATCCCCTTCTGATGGGCAGGTTACCCACGTGTTACTCACCCGTTCGCCACTCCTTTTCTTTCGATGGAGCAAGCTCCGGTGAAAGAAAAAGCGTTCGACTTGCATGTATTAGGCACGCCGCCAGCGTTCGTCCTGAGCCAGGATCAAACTCTCATAAAAAGTGTTTGAAACAATCTTGCGATTGTTAAGCTCAATTTTAAAAATTGACTTGCTAGCATATTGCTTGCTATGTTGTTTGTTTCTATATAATAGAAACGCCCTACACATTTGGTTTGTTTTATTCGTTCAGTTTTCAAAGGTCTACATTGTTTGTCGCTTTGTTTCAGCAACTTTTATATTTTAACAGCTTGCCTAGTAAATGTCAACAACTTTTTTGGAGTTCTTTCGAAGAAGTTGTCATCATTGCTTTATGCGACTTTGATAGAATAACGTAAAATTACTTATCTGTCAACACAAAATTAGGTGTCCCAAAAATATTGTTTTATCGTTTCAGAACATAAAATAATATAACAGTTTTATATAGTCCGGTCAATGAAAATATGGCGATTTTATCTGCTTTTTTTCAAAAGCGATGGATAAATGTATATATTGGTTTTTTGTTCGTTTTTTTGTTCTTAAAGGCACGTTTTACATCCTGTTCAGGGATTATTTTTCGTCATTTTATTTTTGATTTTTCCTTAACTCATGATGTTGCCTTTCGCCTTCCTATGATTTCTTTGGTAAAATAGTAATGTATTTATTTTTATATGGACGGAGGAACATTTAATGAAAGTACTAGTTGCAGATGATGACAAAGAAATTGTCGAACTATTAAGTATTTATTTGCATAACGAAGGCTATGAAGTCGTAAAAGCATATGATGGGAAGGAAGCACTGAGCAAACTTCGAACTACGAATGACATTGATTTACTTCTATTAGATATTATGATGCCAGTAATGGATGGTATGCAAGTTGTAAAGGAATTAAGGAAAGAATCACAAATCCCTATCATTATGTTAACAGCTAAGACAACTGATATGGATAAAATTAAAGGGTTAGTTGCTGGTGCTGATGACTATGTAACAAAACCGTTTAACCCTTTGGAAGTAATGGCAAGGGTTAAATCTTTATTGCGTCGTACAAAGATGCATGTTGCTGAAGACCAACCCGATATACTTGAAATACAGTCATTGATAATCAATAAAGATTCACATGAGGTGAAGACAGTTGATGGAAAAGAAATTCAATTAACTGCTTTAGAATTCGGTATTCTATATTTACTAGCAAGTCATCCAAATCGTGTTTTTAGCGCGGACGAAATTTTTGAACGTGTATGGAAACAAGAAAGTATTGTCTCAGCAAAAACGGTTATGGTTCATGTCAGCCATTTACGTGATAAGATCGAAGAAGCGACCGATGGTGAAAAAGTGATCCAAACAGTTTGGGGTGTAGGTTATAAAATAGATGCAAAATAATTCGGAAAAGAAAAGGCGTATCACACTCACTTCTAAGGAAGTGAGTGAATTAATCGCTGAGGGAATCGTTACCGTCATTTTATTGCTTCTATTAAATGTAGCAATTATGGTTCTTTTTACTCAAATGCTCAATAACTCGCCTGATTTAACCGATGCCATTTATCGTTCAAAAGACATTTTTGCCAATAACCTTGGCAGCGACATTTTCTGGAGTGGGCGAAACTTTGTTATTCCTCTCTTTCTGGTTATTGATGTACTCGTCGTTTTTTGGCGTTTGATTCGACGATACAGGCAAATGCAACTACGCCACATCATCAATGAATTACATTATATTGCTAACGGGAATTATGATTATCGAATCCCTTTCGAGTTAAGAGGAGACCTTAGCAAAGTTGTCGACAGTATCAATGGACTAGTAGATAGTACCGTAGCTGCTATTGAAGATGAACGAGAAATTGAAAAATCTAAAGATGAATTGATTACGAATGTTAGTCACGATATTCGCACACCATTAACTTCAATTATTGGCTACCTCGGTTTAATTGAGGATAAGCAGTATCAAAGTGACGATGAGATTCTTAAATATACAAGTATTGCCTATAAAAAAGCTAAACAAATGAAATCCTTAGTAGAAGATTTATTTGAATACTCTAAAGTTCGGCAACCTTCAGTTCCTCTAAATAATGGTTCCTTCGATATGGTGCAGTTATTAGAACAATTGGCAGCTGATTTTGAATTGGAAGCAAAGAAAAAAAATATTCATATTCAAGTTAATACGAATGAAAATCAATTGGTAATGGATGGCGACACAGAAAAACTTGTACGAGTCTTTAACAACCTAATAACCAATGCATTAAAATATGGTTCTGAAGCCAATCTAATTGTGATTGAGATTGAAAAAGCAAAAAATGAAGCCGTCGTTACAGTAAAAAACAATGGTACACCGATACCTAGAGAAGCTTTAGACCAGCTATTTGATCGTTTTTATCGAGTTGATGGCTCCCGATCACAAGAAATTAGTGGAACTGGATTAGGTTTAGCTATTGCACAAAATATCGTCAATCTTCATGGTGGCTACATTTACGCTCAGTCCACTGATGAATGGACTTCCTTCATTATTCATTTGCCGCTTTATATGAATCAAGTGAAGTCATCTCCAGATAATCATTGACTTTAAATTTTTGTTTGCTTATACTTGTCTCAATAAGATATGCAGGAAACCAAGTACGTAGGTTTGTTTTTTTAGAGAGTTGATGTCTGGTGAAAATCAACAAAACAACTTAGGGAATCCAGTTTCATAATCTGCGTTTTTTGAAAGAAAAACCGGGTGACGTCGATAACCGTTAATCAAGTGCAGCTTAGGCTGAATTTGGGTGGTACCGCGAAATTCAATACCGTTTCGTCCCTGTTTAAGGGATGAAACGGTATTTTTTTATTTTGAAGGAGGAGAAACAATGTTAGATGTAAAAATGATTCGCAACAACTTTGCTGAGGTAAACGAAAAATTAGCGACACGCGGTGTAAAAAAAGAAGTTTTAGAACGTTTTCTAGACTTAGATGAACAACGCCGGCAATTACTGGTCAAGACAGAAGAATTAAAAAAATATCGCAATGAGGTTTCAAACGAAATTGCAAAATTGAAACGTGAAAAAAATGACGCAGTTGATAAAATTGCTGAAATGAAAGAAGTCGGAGTAAAAATTAAAGGATTCGACACTCAAGTAACTGAAATTGATGCACAATTAACTGAGATTGCAACGACTTTGCCAAACCTGCCACACGATTCTGTGCCGATTGGTGATGATGAGGAAGATAATGTTGAGGTCCGCCGTTGGAGCGAGCCACAACAATTTGCTTTTGAACCAAAACCACATTGGGAGGTTGCCGAAAATCTAGACATTCTAGATTTTGAACGTGGTGCTAAAGTTTCTGGAAGCCGTTTTGTTTATTACAAAGGGTTAGGTGCTCGTTTGGAACGTGCTGTTTATAACTTCATGCTAGATGAACATGTCTACGAACAAGGTTATACTGAAATGATTACACCATACTTGGTAAATAGTAAATCAATGTTTGGTACAGGACAATTTCCTAAATTTAAAGAGGATGTCTTCCAAATTGAGGATCGTGATCTGACGCTGATTCCAACTGCCGAAGTGCCATTGACAAATTATTATGCGGATGAAATTTTAGATGGCAAAGATTTACCGATCTATTTTACAGCCCTATCTCCTTCTTTCCGTTCTGAAGCTGGTAGTGCTGGCCGTGATACCCGAGGCTTGATTCGGTTACATCAATTCCATAAAGTTGAGATGGTAAAATTTAGTGATAGAGATTCTTCATACGACGAATTAGAAAAAATGACACAAAATGCGGAGATTCTTTTACAAAAACTAAATTTACCATACCGTATCATTACTTTATGTACTGGCGACATGGGCTTCTCAGCTGCTAAAACCTATGATATTGAAGTGTGGGTACCTGCTCAAAACACTTATAGAGAAATCAGCTCTTGTTCAAACTGCGAAGATTTCCAAGCGCGTCGTGCGATGATTCGTTACCGCGATAATGAGGGAAAAGTTCAATATACTCATACACTAAATGGCTCTGGTTTGGCCATTGGACGAACAGTAACCGCGATCTTGGAAAACTACCAAAATGAAGATGGCTCAATAACAATTCCAGATGTGTTAGTTCCTTATATGGGCAATGTAAAAACCATCAAAAAAGAAAAATAGTCCTTCATAAAAAACAGCGACCTCGCAAAAGCGAGGTCGCTGTTTTTTATGAAAAAGAAAATCTATTTGAACTAGTCTTCCTTATTGTTCTACTGAGTAATTAGGTGCTTCTTTAGTAATTTGAACATCATGAGGGTGAGATTCTTTTAAACCATTACCACTCATTTGAACAAACTGTGCGTTTTCCCGCAGATGTTCCAAATTACCAGCTCCAACATAACCCATCCCAGCTTTTAAGCCGCCAATCATTTGGAAAATAATATCCGCTGCAGTTCCTTTGTAAGCAACTCGCCCTTCAATACCTTCTGGAACTAATTTATTCGCCTCATTGACACCACTTTGGAAATAACGATCACTTGAACCTTTTTCCATCGCGCCTAATGAGCCCATCCCACGATAAGTCTTGAAGCGGCGACCTTGGTAGATTTCAAATTCACCCGGAGATTCATCGGTTCCCGCTAACATTGAGCCCAACATAACTGCATGTCCACCCGCCGCCAACGCTTTTACTATATCACCAGAATACTTGATCCCTCCGTCAGCAATAATTGACTTGCCATATTGACGTGCAACAGAAGCTGCATCATAAATGGCAGTTAATTGTGGAACTCCAACACCGGCAACAACTCGCGTAGTACAAATTGAACCTGGTCCAATACCAACTTTTACAACATCCACGCCAGCATCATATAAAGCCTTTGCTCCTTCAGCCGTTGCAATATTTCCGGCAATTAAAGTGGCTTCGGGGAATGTATCACGGATTTCACGGATTTTACGTAAAACACCCGCACTGTGTCCATGGGCAGTATCAATTATGATGGCATCGGCTCCTGCTTTTAGTAGAGCTTCTGATCGCTCAAAAGTATCACTAGTAACACCTACGGCCGCGGCAACTAATAATCGACCATGTTCATCTTTAGCCGCATTTGGAAACTCGATAACCTTTTCAATATCTTTAATTGTAATCAATCCACTTAAGCGGCCTTCTTCATCTACGATAGGCAATTTTTCAATTTTATGCTTTTGCAATGTTTTTTCTGCATCCTGCAACTTCGTACCTATCGGAGCAGTCACTAAACCTTCTTTGGTCATAACTTCGTGAATTGGAATATCGTAATTTGTCACAAACCGCATATCTCGGTTGGTAATGATACCAACAAGTTTGCGATTCTCCAAAGTTTCTACGATCGGAACCCCACTAATCCGGTAACGACTCATTAAATCTTCAGCGTCTTGTACTTTGTGTTCTGGTGTCAAGAAAAACGGATCAATGATTACGCCACTCTCTGATCGTTTTACTTTACGAACCTCATCTGCTTGGGCAGCAACACTCATATTTTTGTGAATAACTCCAAGACCACCTTGTCGGGCCATTGCGATTGCCATTTTACTATCTGTTACCGTATCCATACTCGCACTCATCAAAGGAATATTTAATTTGATATTTTTTGCCAGTTGTACACTCATATCCACTTCGTTTGGCAGTACATGACTCTCCGCCGGAATCAACAAAACATCATCAAATGTCAGACCTTTTTTTGCAAATTTCGTTTCCCAATTAGACATTGTTCGTAACCACTCCCCAGAATTATTTTTAATAAAAAAACTAACAGAATGAACGAGTGAAGTCAACATCTTGTGCTGAAATCCTCATCTAACCTTTATTTTTCTGAAATTTCGAACCATTTTCCGATCAAATCTATCGTTATCTCAGTTTTTTCTTCAATAATTTGATAGGTTGTTTGATTGGTCTTGTTATCACGAATTAAATAGAAACCATCCTTATTTGAGAAATCATCCAAATGGATTACCGTATATTGATCATCGATTTGTTGAATCTCCTTAACTATACCCCTTAATAGTAATTTAGCTTGATGAATATTTTTTTGACGTTTTTGTGCTTTTTCAACTGCGGCTGTTAACGTATAACCTTCATCTAGAAAATGCTTGATGATTTCCACTTTGATTACCATTGGTAATTTAAATTTTCGATTACCATTTTTTTCACCCGTTGATTCAATATAACCTTTTTGTTCCCAATAACGAATTTGCCGTGGTGAAACGCCAGTTACTTTACTTAATTCACTTATACCTACTAATAAGTCATCACTTTCTAGGAGCTGTTTTACCGTATCATTCTTCACAACGCATCCCTCTCTTCACCTAATGATTATACTTTTGATAACACTAGTGTCAAGTAAGTTGACAAAAAAATCGAATAGCAGTAGAGTAACTAACGGACATTCATTGTTTCTGAAAATTTCCAAAAGAGAGAAGGCGTTAGATCGTGAGTAATAATCAAACGATCGATATTTAT
Organism: Enterococcus malodoratus ATCC 43197; assembly: GCF_000407185.1. GTDB lineage: Bacteria > Bacillota > Bacilli > Lactobacillales > Enterococcaceae > Enterococcus_A > Enterococcus_A malodoratus. Next base: position 1,983,972 of record NZ_KE136481.1, on the reverse strand, counting down.
GGAAAACCCTACAATCGTTCCTTATTAGTCGTTGTACTATTAATAGGAACATTTTGTACGGTGTTAAACCAAACTTTATTAACAACAGCTTTTCCTGCACTAATGAAGGCTTTTAATATATCTGCTTCTAGTGTTCAATGGCTAACAACTGGCTTCTTGCTAGTGAACGGAATCATGATTCCGATCAGTGCTTGGCTTATCAATAAATTTAGTTCGAAGAGGCTTTATTTAACCGCAATGACCATCTTCTTGATCGGTACAATTACTTGTTTTGCCGCACCAAATTTTTCTACGTTACTAATCGGACGCTTGATTCAAGCTGCAGGAGTCGGTATTTCAATGCCTCTACTGCAAAACATCATGCTATCAATCTTTCCACCAGAACGACGAGGAGCAGCAATGGGTATGGCCGGTATCGTTATTGGACTTGCACCAGCTTTAGGACCTACCCTTTCTGGTTGGATCATCGACCATTATACATGGAGAGACCTTTTCGGAATGGTGATTCCTATTGTTGTATTGGTCATAGTATTAGCAATCTTTCTAATGAAGAGTGTTATTCAGTTGTCTAATCCAAGTATTGATGTTTTATCTGCACTACTTTCAACTATTGGTTTTGGTAGTTTGCTATATGGTTTCTCATCTGTTGGTAATGATGGCTGGGGTAGTGCAAAAGTAATTAGTTTCTTAGTCGTCGGTGTGATAGTTATTGGTCTATTCGTATGGCGCCAACTGCATTTGGAACACCCTTTCTTAGAACTACGTGTATTTAAGTCACCAACCTTTACAATTGCTGCAATTTTAAGTGGTGTAGTAAATATGGCGATGGTTGGTGCCGAAATGGTTCTTCCTTTATATATTCAAAATATTCGGGGTGAATCTGCCTTCCATTCTGGTTTGATGCTATTACCGGGTGCATTAATAATGGGATTAATGATGCCTATTACTGGGGCAATATTTGACAAACATGGAGCAAAACGTTTGGCTATCGGCGGTATGTTAATACTCACAGCCGCTACCCTACCTTTCGCATTCCTAACACAAGAAACACCAATTGGAATGATCGTGATTTTGTATGCTTTACGGATGTTCGGTATCTCCATGGTCATGATGCCAGTAACAACTTCAGGAATGAACGCTTTACCTATGAACTTAATTAGCCACGGAACGGCTGTAAATAACACTTTCCGTCAAGTCGCTAGTTCAATCGGAACAGCTGTTCTTATTAGTATTTTAACGAATGTAACAAAGGATAACTTACCAAAAGCAAGCTTATTGAAAACATTGCCTTTAACTTATAAAAATCAAGCTATCAGCGCTACTTTATCTGGTTATCATGCTGCATTTTACGTCGCAGTTGCTTTTGGTTTAGTCGGATTTATTATCACTTTCTTCATGAAAAACAATAGAAAAGCTGAAGGAGGCGTTGTAAAATGATCTTTGCTATAACGATTATCAGTGTACTAGCCTTTGCTTCATCAAACATTTTCGCGAAAAAAACTTGGCAAACGATTCTTTCAGTTGTTTTTGCTGCGATATTCTTAGTAAGCCTAGGATTAATCACCGCTAATGATCATTATCATTACGGTATGAAAAAGGTCACTGAAACAACTACTCAAACATTAACTTCAACAGCCGATAGTAAAGGCATAAATATGCTACTTTATCAGCCCCTTGGAAATGGCACCGAGAAAGTATATTTGTATAAGACAAATGAATCTCAGAAAAAACCTAAAACAACAGGAACAGATCATGTCAGCAACGTCGTAAAAAAGAATCAAAGAAAAACCCAATTGCGAACAGATAAAACTTACTGGGTCTACCAAAACAACACCGTAAAATTCTGGTTTGGACTTTCCAGTAAAAATCATCAATTAATCAAAGAAAAAAATACCTTTGATGTTCAAAAGAATTGGACAATTCTCAGTACCAATCAAGCAAAAAAATTAGCAAAATTAGTTCAAAAAAATAAAACTTCTATGGAGGCCAGAGCAAAAACTTTCGTTCAAGAGAAGGTCGCAGCTGCCATGATGCAAGATCCGACTATGGATCAATCAGCACAACAAAAGATTATTCAACAAGCAACAGCAGACTATCAGCAACAAGCCATGCAAAAATTGATAGCTGAAGCAATAAAATAAAAAAAAGGAAACAATGCCCTTTAAAACTTAGGCATTGTCTCCTTTTATATATATTATTTTTTTTACTAAAAAAAGAAGGAACGCCCAAGTAACGAACCTTCTTTCTTTTTATCTACGCGGAGCAGTTGCTAAACTACTAATAATACCAAAACGTTTTTTCAAATAGTAACGTAACGCTAAGGCAAGCCCGGATAATACAACCAATACTATTGGATCAAGGATAGGGTTCAATGTTGGCGGTAATAAGGCCGCCCCATTGAAGACTAAGAACCAGACAAGCGTGACAGAAACTAGCATAAGGATCGTCTTCCATGTTTTAGGTTTCTTAGATTTATCTGCTCCTGGTTGTTCATACTGGTAAACAAATAGATACATCATATAAAATACTAAACCACCAACTGCTGAAGCGACGATTAGCGCGGTGATTCCGTAAGTTACAGTCTGTGTTCCACGTGAAACAAACAATCCCATGACCCCAGATACAAGTCCTAATAGCCCGAATAACAACAAAAAATTATCTAACCACATCAACGATGCAGTAGTAGATTTTTTCTGTTCAGCAGGCTTATTAACGATTGCTTCTAATCGCTCCGATACAGTACCGAACAATTGTCTTGCCGTTTTGCCCGATTTTTGTTCCTCGACTAAGCTTGGAAGCATCTCGTTTAAGGCTAAGATCGTCTGTTCATCCGTTAAATTTGCTGCCTTTAAGGCTTTTTTCAAGTCAAAAATATATTGCTCGTTACGCTTAGTCAACTTCTCTTCAAGTTGACCATTTTCTGCTTGCAACGTTCGTAACTTTTCTGGTTCCATTGTTTCTTTCCTCCTAAACGTTGAAACGGAATAGCATTACATCGCCATCTTGCACAACATAATCTTTTCCTTCTAATCTGACACGCCCAGCATCCTTTGCCGCGTGCATATTGCCATACTTATTCAAATCTTCAAAAGATACTGTTTCTGCACGAATGAAACCTCGTTCAAAGTCGGTATGGATGATCCCAGCAGCTTGTGGTGCCTTTATCCCTTTTTGGAAAGTCCAAGCACGGACCTCTTGTTCTCCTGCAGTAAAATAAGTTGCTAAACCTAATAAATCGTAAGCCGTACGAATTAATTGATCGAGCCCTGATTCTTCAATTCCCATCGCTTCTAAAAATTCGGTTTTATCTTCATCTTCTAGCTCAGCGATTTCTTCTTCTGCTTCAGCACAAACCACAATCACTTCAGAATGTTCGCTTGCCGCAAAATTGCGAACGGTTTGAACATATTCATTACCATCTGGATCAGCAACCGTATCTTCATCAACATTCGCTACATAAAGCACCGGTTTACTTGTTAATAAGAAGAGTCCTTTAACAATTTTTTGTTCTTCTTCAGTAAACTCGATCGTTCGAGCAGATTGCCCTTCCTCTAAAACTGGTTTTAGCTTGTCTAATACGGCCAATTCTATTACTGCATTTTTTTCTTTCGTTTTTGCTACTTTAGCCACACGAGTGTAACGCTTGTTAACAGAATCTAGGTCAGCTAAAACCAATTCTAAGTTGATCGTTTCAATATCTTCTAACGGATCAACACGTCCTTCCACGTGTGTTATATTTTCATTATCAAAACAACGTACCACATGACAGATAGCATCAACTTGACGAATATGGCTTAAAAATTGGTTTCCTAAGCCTTCACCTTTACTGGCTCCTTTTACGATTCCCGCAATATCAGTGAACTCAAAAGTCGTTGGTACAGTCTTTTTCGGATGTACTAATTCAGTTAGGCGTTCTAAACGCCAATCCGGTACTTCCACCATTCCGACATTTGGATCAATCGTAGCAAATGGATAGTTGGCAGCTTCTGCGCCTGCTTTAGTAATTGCATTAAATAAAGTAGATTTACCAACGTTTGGCAAACCCACGATTCCGGCTGTTAAGGCCATGATTTACTTCACTCTTTCTCTACTAAGGAATTATTATTGAGTCGAATCAGTTTTCTTCTCAAGGATTTTTTTCATTTTCTTTTCAAAATCACGACGTGTCATCATGACAATATGCCCGCAATTGACACACTTGATCTTAATATCCGCACCCATACGAATGATTTCCCAGCGATTTGTCTGGCAAGCATGCGGTTTCTTCATCTCAACGATATCTCCCAAATCATACATCTGGTAACCCCCTCGTTCGTATTATGATACCCATTATTTTTTTGGAGTATACCCCTGTCTATGATTCATCAAAATGAATATTCAAAATATCTAAAATACGGGTTAGATCTGATGGTGATAAATATTCAATTGAAATTTTACCTTTACCGTCTTTTTCAACGATCTCGACTCCAGTTCCAAATTTATCCATTAAGCGATCTTCGCTCTCTCGTAAATAATAGGGTTTTTCTTTAGATAAGCGTGGACCTTTTTTCTTGTCCTTGGCTTTACCTTCATTATATTCATTAACGATCTGTTCCAATTGACGGACCGTTAAATTTTCTTTTACTGCACGATTTGCTAACTTTAAGATTTGATCTTTCTTCTTCAAACCTAACAAAGTTCGAGCCTGCCCCATAGACAAACGTTCATCTTGCACCATTTCCTTCACCAATTTGGGCAAAGTTAATAAACGTAAATAATTGGCAATGTAGGGACGACTTTTTCCTAAACGGTTCGCCACATCAGCTTGTGTTAGTTTCAAGTTTTTCATCAACATCTCATAGGCTTCGGCTTCTTCCAAGGCATTCAGATCTTCACGCTGTAAATTTTCCAATACTGCAATCTGCATCATGGCTTCCTCATCAAACTCACGAATGATTGCAGGAATCGTTTCCTTACCTGCCAATTTGGAAGCGCGGAATCGGCGTTCACCAGCAATCAGTTCATAGCCTTTTACAGCTGATTTTCTAACAATAATTGGTTGAAAAACACCCGATTGTTCAATCGAATTAGCCAATTCCTGTAAAGTCGTCTCATCAAATGATTTTCTCGGTTGATAAGGGTTGGGACGCAAATCACTTAAGGGAATCTCGACCACTTGATCATTTTTCATATCGACTTCTTCAATCTCAGAAAGATCTTGAAACAAAGCATCGATTCCGCGGCCTAATCCTTTATTTTTGCTCACGAACTAACACTTCCTTTGCTAGAGCTTGATAGACCTCCGCACCTTTTGAGCGTGGATCATAATCAATGATCGGCTTGCCATGGCTAGGCGCTTCAGATAAACGGACATTTCTCGGAATAATCGTATCATACACTTTTTCTTGGAAATAACGACGGACCTCTTCCACCACTTCTGCACCTAGATTTGTACGAGCATCGTACATCGTTAATAGTACTCCCTCGATTTCTAAACCAGGGTTGAAATGTTTTTGAACCAAACGAACCGTGTTTAAAAGTTGACTTAATCCTTCCAATGCATAGTACTCACATTGAACTGGAATCAAAATCGCATCGCTCGCCGTAAAGGCATTAATTGTTAAATGTCCCAATGATGGCGGACAATCAACCAAAATAAAATCATAGTCATCGCTTACTTCTGCCAACGCACTCTTCAACCGTGATTCCCTGGCCATCATAGAAGTCAACTCTATCTCTGCACCAGCCAATTGTAATGTGGCAGGAACAATCGATAAATTTTCCCGAGATGTCTTGATGATCGTCTCTTTGATGGGAACCTCATTGACTAAAACATCATAAATATCTTGTTTCACATCAGGCTTACGCACACCTAAGCCACTTGTGGCATTTCCTTGCGCATCGCTATCGATCAATAAGACTTTCTTACCGTCATAAGCTAAACACGCTCCCAAATTGACAGTCGTTGTTGTTTTTCCAACGCCGCCTTTTTGGTTTGCAACAGATATGATCCGTGCCATCTAATTTCCTCCTAGTTCATGCTAATAAATTTATTTCCCCCGAGAAAATAAGGCGAAATACTATATAAATTACCTTAATGGTTGCTTATTAGGCAACCCTGGTTTACGTGGATACTTTTTTGGTGTTTCTTTCTTTTTCTGCACTGTAATAATATGACGTGTATCGCCATTCGGCAACGAAACATCTTCAGCTTCAATCAGTTTTCCACCTAGCAAAGCAATCGCTGGTCTTGCTTCAATCAATTCTTCTTCACTTTTTGCCGCTTTTAGAGCAAAGAAATAGCCATCACTTTTAACTAATGGTAAACAAAGTTCCGTCAAAACATTCAATCTTGCCACTGCTCGAGCAGTAACAAAATCAAATGCCTCTCGAAATTTAGGGTTTTGCCCAAAAGTTTCCGCTCTGTCATGATAAAGATGCACACCATCTAATTGTAAAGTTTCTACTAATACTGTCAAAAAAGTAACTCGTTTATTCAATGAATCCACGATTGTAACCTCTAATTCTGGAAAAACGATCTTTAATGGTAAACTAGGAAAGCCGGCCCCTGAACCTACATCGCATAGTTTTCCCTCTGGTTTGAACGTATCGGAGAAAGCCAAGGTAATCGAATCATAGAAATGTTTCAGATAGACTTCTTCATGTTCAGTAATGGCAGTGAGATTCATCTTTTGGTTCCATTCAACCAATAAGCGAAAATAGGTCGCAAATTGATCCATCTGACGTGCCGATATTTTAATCCCTTGCCTGCCTAATTCCTTTTGAAATTCTTCTGGTGTCATAAGAAATCCTTTCATTTTCGTGAAACAGCAAAATGTTTCACAGACTATCCTCTACTTTAACGTATTATTGCTTTACATGCAATGGGTTACGTATGTTTCACGGAGAGATTAAGAAAGCTTTAATCCCATTTTTTATTAGTATTTTCTAAGCAAAAATCATAGAATTTTTTCAAGACTGGAATTTCTAAATTATTTTTCTTTACTGCTAAATAAATATTACGGTCATCCATGATATCTGTAATAGTAAGTTTTTTTACAGGAAAAGAGCTGATTGATGGAATATTAGGCATAATAGCAATCCCATAGTCTTGTCCAACGAAACCTAAAATACTATGATCTTCTTCCAACTCACAAATAATATCCAAATCTAACTTCAAATTCTTAATTTGTCGATCCAAATATGGACGTAAACCACTTTGCTTACTATAGTATACATATGGATACTGGGTAGTCTTTGCCAATGAAATATTATCATAATTTGCCAACGGATGCTCTAATGGGACTACCACCACCATCTCTTCTTGTGTTAAAATTTGATAAATCAACTCTGGATCGCTGCTTACTTTTGAACAAATTCCTATATCGATGCGATCAGCAAGAAGCATTTGAATGATTTGATTTGAATTTCCTTGTTGAAATTCAAATTTTATTTTATGGTTTCCATTCTGATGGAAAGACTGCGTCAATTTCGGTGCCAGATTTGCTCCCATTGTAAAAATGAAGCCAAACTGAATTTCACCAGAATCAGGATTAACCATTTCTTGGATTTTTTTTTGACCTTTTTCGATCTCAGTTAAGGCCGGGGCAATATATTCATAAAAAATTCGCCCATGACGAGTAAGTTGGATATTTCGTCCCTTTTTTTCAAATAGTGTTACTCCGATCTCTTGTTCTAACATCGTCATTGCATGACTAATGTTTGGCTGTGATGTATTAGATTTTTTTGCCGCTTGCGTCATGTGTTCTGTTTGAGCCAGTACCACAAAGAACTCTAACTGTCTTAAATTCAATTTCTCACCCCTATTATCCTTAATCATTAAAATGTGATCCTCTGTTTAATAAATAGAGTTTATCAATTATATTGATATAAATCATTAGTTTTCATGGTAATTTTGCGTTATTATGTGGATGACTTCAAGTGAAACAAATCACATGGAAGGAGTATTCTATGAAAAAAGATAATTATCGTTTTTTAATTTCCAGTCTATATTTTAATTATATTTTTCAAGGAATGGCTGCCATCATTTTATCGCAAAATATGACAAATTTAAAAATACATTGGCAAGCCACCACTGCCCAAGTCACATTAGTTATGAGTGCCATCGGATTAGGAAGAATTCTAAGTCTCTACTTTTCTGGTTATTTTTCAGATAAATTTGGGCGGAAAAAGACCGTTCTGATCGCTATCGGGTCCTATATGATTTTCTTTTGTGGAATGCTTTTTAGTTCAAATTATCAACTTGCATTTTTCTTAGCAATGTTTGGCGGTATTAGTAACGCATTTCTGGATACCAGTACCTACCCGACTTTAGTCGAGGCCTATCCAGATGAACGAGTAAATAGTTCCTTAAGTGTATTAAACAAGGCTTTTATCTCTTTAGGGCAATTTCTACTCCCCTTTATCACTCGCTATTTACTGCAACATGATTTATTTTTTGGCTGGCCGTTTATTCTGTGTGCATTATGTCTATTCGCTAATATGTTTTACTTGCTATTTGCTCGTTTTCCAAAATCCACAACTATCATAAAAAAAGACACTGAAATCGTAACAAAAAACATACCGAAAAATCGTGGCAACTTTAAAATCGACGGTATCGCTTTACTGATTTTTTCTTTTGTCTCTGTCTCACTGTTCAATATTTTTATTTTATGGATCCCTCAATATGCTGAAAGTATGCAAATCGTTTCTCATGAAAATAGTTTGATCTTTGTTAGTCTTTACAGTACAGGATCCTTTATTTCGGTTTTCTTTACCTCCGGTATTGTAAAAAGGGGGATTAATATTCCTAAATTTATTAGTTTTTGTCTTTCAGTCTCAGGCATCTCTTTGCTGTTAATGCTATTCTATCCAAGCTTTGCGACTGTCGTTGTATCCTCGATTTGTATTGGTATTTTCGCTGCCGGCGGTATTTGGCAATTGGGACTTGCTTTGATGTTGGAATTATTTCCTAAGCATAAAGGTAAATGTACTAGCTATTATTCACTCGCTACGTCCGTCTCTATCATGGTAACACCCTACATTACCGGCATACTCAGTGAACAAAAAATTACTTATGTTTTTTGGTTCGTTATTCTTTTGAATGTTATCGGGTTAGCAGCTTCACTCGTCATTGTTCATCGATATAATAAATTGGTAAAACGACTGGTCTTAAGCTAGTCGTTTTATTTATTTGCTTTATTGATTCCATCAAAAAAAAGCATTAGTTTTTAATCGAATTAAATTCTAAAATGGATATAGATGATTGTGATTTACTTCATAATACGCACATTTAGAAAACGCTTAGCTTGTAAATTGATGAACAAATAAAAAAGAAAAGAGGATTCTATCCATGACTGAAAGACTTACTGGACATACGCTATTAATCAGCTTGATTGCTATACCCATTCGTCATAGCATGTCTCCTACCATGCATAATGAAGCTTTTGCTAAATTAGGACTTGATTACGCTTACTTAGCTTTTGAGGTTGGAAACAAAGAATTGAAGGATACCGTTCAAGGAATCCGTGCTTTAGGAATTCGTGGTTCCAATGTTTCGATGCCGAATAAACAAGCCATTATTCCTTATTTAGATGAGGTATCACCTGAAGCAACCTTGATTGGTGCAGTTAACACAGTGACTAATAATGAAGGCAAAGGTCATCTTGTAGGGTACAATACAGATGGCATAGGTGCGATGGAGGCGTTGAAAGACGAAGGTGTTGAAGTAAAAAATCAAATCATTACTTTAACGGGGGCTGGGGGTGCCGGAACCGCTATAGCTATTCAAGCTGCATTTGATGGTGCGAAGGAAATAAGAATTTTCAATATTGATGATGATAGTTTTGTAAATGCTAAAGAAACAGCCACCAAAATTAATGAGAATACAGATTGTCAAGCGACTGTCTCTGACTTAGCAGATCAAGAAGCTTTCAAAAAATCTATCGCAGAGAGTAGTATTTATATTGATGCAACTGGAGTAGGAATGAAACCCTTAGAAAATATCAGTTTAATTACCGATTCAGCTGTTATTCGCCCAGACTTAGTCATTTTCGATGTTGTTTATTCCCCACGTGAGACTAAACTATTAAAATTTGCCAAAGAACACGGTGCTAAAAAAGCTATCAATGGACTTGGTATGATGCTTTATCAAGGTGCTGCTGCTTTTAAACTCTTCACCGGTGAAGACATGCCAGTCAGCTACATCAAAAATCTTTTATTCAAAAATTAGGGGGAATAGAATGAAATGAAAACAGTAACCGTTGATAAAACAACAATTGGTGAAGGTATGCCAAAAATCATTGTACCGATGGTAGGGCAAACCAAAGAAGAATTACTAATGGAAGCAGAATTGATTCATACTTTAGACTGTGACCTTGTAGAATGGCGAATTGATTTTTTTGAACACGTTTTAGATCCACAAGCGGTCGCTAGACTTTCTTATAACTTAAAAGCTATTTTAGAAAAACCATTGTTAATTACTTTCCGTACGAAAAAAGAAGGCGGTGTATGTGTGCTTTCAGATAATGACTATTTTAATCTATATAAAGTTATTATTTCTGAGGGAGACTTAGATCTATTGGATGTAGAATTGTTTATGCCAAGTGAGAAAGTTGCTAAAACAATCGAGTTAGCACATCAAAATGGCATAAAAGTTATTATGTGCAATCATGATTTCGATAAAACTCCAGAGAAAAATGAAATCATGACGCGTTTGCGTTCCATGCAAAACAGTGGCGCTGATATTTGTAAGATAGCAGTAATGCCGCAAAACTCTGATGATGTATTAACTTTATTAGAGGCCACGCAGGAGATGTACAATAATTATGCTGAAGTTCCCTTGATCACTATGTCAATGGGCGCTCTCGGAATGATTAGTCGTGTTTCGGGACAGGTCTTTGGTTCTGCCGCTACCTTTGGGGCCGCCAGCAAAGCCTCAGCCCCTGGTCAAGTACCTGTCGCTGAGTTACGAAAAATGATTAACACATTACAAGTTTAAGAGCGATAAATCATCGCTCTTTTTCATGTCAGTAATTTTACCCGTTCAAAAAAAACGGCTTAAATTAAGCCGTTCCACTATCTACCTTCGCAATCTTCCCTTGTTCCACGTAAACCATTAGAATACTGATGTCCGCTGGATTGACGCCGCTGATGCGACTGGCTTGAGCAATTGTTTCAGGTTGGATTTTTTGTAATTTTTGTTTTGCTTCTGTAGCTAGACCATTGATGGCTTCGTAATTAATTCGTTCTGGAATTCTTTTTGCCTCCATACGTCTCAATTTTTCAACCTTTTCCATCGCTTTTTTGATATAGCCCTCATACTTTATTTGAATCTCGACTTGTTCGATTTCTTTTTCCGTTAATTCATCATTATTAGGAATGAATTGCAATAATTCCTGATAGGAGATTTCTGGGCGCTTTAAGAAATCACTCGCTAAAACACCGTCTTTCAATTCAGCACTGTTTTTAGTGCGTAGGAAGCTTTGCACATCTTCATGAGGTTTTATTCGAATTGACTGTAAGCGAGCCATCTCCGCCTCAATATGTCCCTTTTTGACTAGATACATTTGATAGTTATCTTCCGATACTAAGCCAATCTCGTACCCCTGTTCTGTCAAACGTAAATCTGCATTATCATGACGTAATATTAAACGATATTCCGCCCGAGAGGTTAGAAGACGATAAGGTTCGTTAGTTCCTTTAGTAACCAAATCATCAATCATGACACCTATATACCCATCGCTGCGTTTCATTATGAAGGGAGCTCTGCCTTGTATTTTCAATGCTGCATTAATACCGGCCATTAATCCTTGACCAGCCGCTTCTTCATAACCACTGGTACCATTGGTTTGCCCAGCCGTATAAAGATTTTCGATTACTTTTGTTTCTAATGTCGGGCGTAGTTGATGTGGTGCCACCATATCATATTCAATCGCATAACCCGTTCGCATCATTTCAGCATTTTCTAAACCCTCGATGGAATGCAGAACCTCATTCTGAACATCCTCTGGCAGTGAAGTTGACAATCCTTGCACATAAACTTCTTCCGTATGACGTCCTTCTGGTTCTAAAAACAATTGATGACGTTCTTTATCGGCAAAACGAACGATCTTATCTTCAATTGATGGGCAGTAGCGTGCCCCAACTCCATCAACAATTCCTGTAAACATTGGTGCACGGTGAAGATTATTTTGAATGATTTCATGACTTTTCAAATTCGTATATGTCAACCAACACGGAATTTGATCTTGTAAATATTGACTGTCTGATGTCTGATAACTAAAATGATTAGGCTTTTCATCACCAGGTTGAATCTCAGTCTTACTGTAATCAATCGAACCGGATTTAACTCGCGGAGGTGTTCCAGTTTTAAAACGATGGATCTCTAAGCCCAATTCTTGTAAGTGGTCTGCCAATTTAATCGATGGTTGCGAGTTGTTGGGACCGGATGAGTATTTTAAATCACCAATGATGATCTCACCACGTAATGCCGTACCCGCTGTAATAATCACGGCTTTGGCAGAATAAACTGCACCTGTTGAAGTAACTACACCTTTACAAAGCCCATCTTCAACAACTAAACGATCAACCACACCTTGTTTCAAGGTCAAATTTTTTTCTTTTTCTATCGTATGCTTCATTTCTTCAGCGTAAGCATGTTTGTCTGCTTGTGCACGTAATGCTCGAACTGCAGGACCTTTACCAGTATTTAACATACGCATCTGTATATACGTCTTATCAATATTACGTCCCATCTCGCCGCCAAGTGCATCAATTTCCCGCACAACAACACCTTTGGCTGGACCTCCGATAGACGGATTACACGGCATGAAAGCCACCATATCTAAATTAATTGTCATCAATAAAGTCTTTTGAGACATACGTGCGGCTGCTAAGGCAGCTTCAGATCCAGCATGTCCAGCACCTACGACAATCACATCATAATTTCCTGCTTTATATTCCATATCGTTGCTCCTTCTTTACTTCCCTAAACAAAATTGGCTGAATAATTGTGTGATCAATTCATCTTGTACGCTGTCCCCGACAATCTCACCTAAATAATCCCAACAACGAGTCATGTCAATTTGAACTAGATCAACTGGCATCCCCGCCGAAATACCATTACTAACTTCACTCAATGACTGTTCTGCCTTTTCCAACAAAGCAATGTGACGGGTATTTGATACATAAGTTGCATCTTTTTCACCCGTTTGACCTCCAAAAAATAATTTTGCAATAGCCTCTTCTAATTGATCTAACCCGGCTTTTTCTAGAACGGAGATTGCGAAAACTTCATCTTCGTTTAAATAGGTTGAAAGGTCGGTTTGTGACAAACACTTAGGCAAATCCGTTTTGTTTAATAAAATGATCCGTTTTAATCCTTGCGTTGCTCTTAACAGATCTTTGTCCTCTACAGTCAAAACTTCACTTTGATTTAACACTAATAAAATTAAATCTGCTTCACTCAAAGCTTTTCGGCTGCGTTCAACTCCGATACGTTCCACCACATCATTGGTCTCTCTAATCCCTGCCGTATCGATCAATTTTAATGGAACTCCTCGAACATTCACATACTCTTCTATTACATCACGTGTTGTACCAGCAATCTCTGTAACAATCGCCTTTTCTTCATGCAACAAATAATTTAATAAGCTGGATTTCCCGACATTTGGTCGACCAATAATTGCTGTGCTTAAGCCTTCACGTAGAATCTTCCCTTGTTTTGCATTCAGTAATAAGGCTTTGATTTGTTGTCCAACTTGCTGAGCTTTCTCTAATAATAACTGCGTAGTTAATTCTTCTACATCATCGTATTCTGGATAATCAATGTTTACCTCAACTTGCGCCAATGTTTCTAAAATTTCTTGGCGCAATTGACGAATTAAGTGAGACAAATTGCCATCTAATTGATTGATCGCAACACTCATTGCACGATCGGTTTTAGCACGAATTAAGTCCATTACTGCTTCTGCTTGAGAAAGATCCACTCGACCGTTTAGAAAGGCTCTTTTAGTGAATTCTCCTGGTTCAGCTAAACGCGCACCCGAGCGTAAAATCAGTTGCAGCAATTGATTGACGACTACGATCCCACCATGACAATTAATTTCAACAATATCTTCTCGTGTGAAAGTTTTTGGAGCGCGCATTACGCTCACCATCACTTCGTCGACTATCTGCTGATCAGCGGGATCGATAATATGACCATAATGAATCGTATGCGAGGGAACCTGCTCTAAAGATTTTTTCCCACTTTTATAGACGTTGTCTGCGATTGCTACTGCTTGATCCCCACTCAAACGCACAATACTAATTGCACCTTCACCTGGTGGAGTTGAAATAGCCGCGATCGTATCGAATTCTAAGGTGATCTCTGCCAATTTTTTTCCTCCTAATTAATTTGAAACATAAAAAAAGTGCCTACTCCACCCCTTAACAAAGGAGTAGATGAGCACTTTGACTGCTTTTTCTACAAAATTCTGGTGTAAGATTAGCATATTTTTTTTGACAATTCAAGCTTCCTTTTCGAAATAGCTGCATTTCTCAAGTTTTAGTAAAGAAAAAGCTACACCAAATCATTTGGCGCAGCTCTTTCACTAAAAATATTTTTTTGCCGGTTCAACAACCAGATAGCGATATGGATCCTCACCTTCAGAATGAGTTTTGATATACCCATCTTTACTTAAAGCAGAATGAATCATTTTACGCTCAAACGCGGGCATTGGTTCCAAAAAGACTGGTCGTCCCGTTTCTTTGACTTTTTCCGCAGTTCGTTGAGCTAAGCGCGTCAATACTTCTTCACGTTTTTGGCGATAATTACCAACATTCACAACCACAGATAGCTTTTCTTTTGCAACACGGTGTAAGAAAACTTGAGCCAAATATTGAAGGGCATTCAATATCTTACCATGTTTCCCAATCAACATTCCTTGTTTTCCAGTCTCTAAATTCATAACAATCATACCGTTAGACTCATGTTGAATCTTCACTAACGCTGGCACACCCATATCATTAGTAATGTTAGTCAAGTAAATAGCCAATTCTTTGACTGCTTCCTCTTCATCCAATTCAACTAAGTGACTGGTCAATTGAACTGATTCCCTAGGTTCCTGCACTTTAGATACTTGTTTAGACGAATGTTCTTCTGCTAGTTCAGTAGTATCTGCAGGTTCTTCAATAGTAACGGGTTCGATAGAGACACGAGCGTTCTTCTTCCCCATTCCGAGAAAACCTTTTTTTGCATCCGTTAAAATTTCAATATCAACGGCTTCTTTCTCTAATCCTAAAGCATGCAAGCCTTGCGCAATTGCTTCATCAATTGTTGGTCCTTCATAAACAGGCATTTTTTTAACCTCCTTATTTTTAAGTAATGTATTAATTTATCTCATAAAAATTTAAGTGGATTCAAATACCGTATACCCTTAATTAGACGGTAAAAAGTAATGAAAGACAATCTAAAAACCTATTTTTTGCGTTTTTTCTTAGGTCGTTTGGCCTTTTCAAGTGCCCGTTCTCTTTCTCGTATCTGACGCGCCACTTCTTCTCTTTCACGACGAATTTTGAATGGGTTATTAATCAATAATGTTTGAAGTACTTGGAAAGCATTTGAAATCACCCAATATAATGATAGCCCACTCGCCAAATTTAATGCCATCACAAAAATCATTACTGGCATGGCAAAGTTCATAATTTTTAATGATGCATTAGACTCAATTTGACTCATACTTGATAGATAACTACTTGCAAAAGTAAAAACAGCTGCAAGAATCGGTAAAATAAAGTATGGATCCGATTGACTCAAGTTCAACCACATAAAATGTCCTGATCGCAATTCAGGAATTCGTAAAATTGCTTGATACAAAGCCATCATAACCGGCATTTGAACTAACATTGGCAAGCATCCTGAGTAAGGGCTCACATTATTTTCTGCGTAAAGCTTTTTTGTTTCTGATTGTAATTTCTGTTGCGTTTCTTGGTCACGAGAGCTGTACTTCTCTTGCAACGCTTTTATTTTAGGTTGCAAGTCTTGCGTTTTTCGCATGCTCTTCGTTTGATAATGCATCAATGGTAACAAAATAATTCGAATGACTATTGTGAATAAAATGATACCGATACCTACATTACCAAAAGAAAGTCCTTTAATCGCTTGACCAAAGTAATAGACCACGTAGCGATCCCACATACCACTACTTTGTGAACTGACTTCTCCAGTTCCACAAGCAGATAACAAGAAGACTAAACTCAGCAATCCTGTCATTAATAATATTTTTTTATATTTCTTCACCTAAATCTGATTCCTTCCTAACTTAATATTTTTGCTAATTTCAAAACATGTATAAGATTTGAACGCATTTCATCATGTGGTAAATCTTTCGTGGTTGGTCGAGCAATAACAATAAAGTCTATTGGTGGTAATTCATCTTTCAATTCTTGCAAGACTGCTCTAATGTGACGTTTCACTTGATTTCGCGTTACAGCATTCCCGACTTTTTTTCCAACGGACAGACCTACTCGAAAATGTTTTTGACCAGAAGGCTCTAGACGATAAACTACGAATTTTCGATTCGCAAAAGAAGCACCCTCTTGAAATACTTTTTGAAATTCACGTTCTTTTTTGACCCGATATTTTTTTTTCATCTAGCTTCCTTCGTTTCTTTTAAATCTATACCTGACAATAATACCATACTTCAAATTAAGGAATCATCCTTATTTAACAGAAAAATTCCTTAAGAATCACATTTTGAGTACAAAAAAAACCACTGACCGGCAGTGGCTTAAGCAGCAATTACTTTTCTTCCCTTACGACGACGACTTGCTAATACACGACGACCGTTTTTAGTGCTCATTCGTTTACGGAAACCATGAACTTTTTGACGTTTACGTTTATTTGGTTGATAAGTTCTTTTCATTTAAATACACCTCCATAGCTAACTTTACATAGACATACCCGAATATTATAACGACACTTAACCCATTTTGTCAATCATGAAATAGAAAAAGGCTTTTCTAGCTTATTATCCGTTGGTCTATGATTAGCATTCATTGTAGTTTAATAAGATAAATCAATTCAGGTATTTCAAAATAAGGAACTAATATAATTATCAAACTACTACTTCATAAGTTCGTTAAACTTCGTAGTTTTCCACGCAATTAAAAAGCTGATCTTAAACAAATATCTCTCTTTTTATCCTAAAAAAATTATCCACAATTTCTGGGGATAATCCATTCTTTTCTGTGCAAAAGATTTTCTTGAAAAAAAATTACTGTAAATTTTCTAAATGACTTTTCCCCAAATCTTTTTAGTTTTAATAACTTATGCACAAGGTGGATAAGTTTTGTGGATAAGCTCTTCTATGGTTTAGATATCACCTCCTCTTTCTTTTACTTTTTGTGGAATAAACAGTGGAAAATGATAATTTTTTACTGTTTTAAACAGCTTGTGTATATATTTTTTGCAAAGTAGTGAATAACCTTTTTGTATTTTTATTCATTTTGTGGAAAAGAAAAAGTTGCTCTATTTTGTCTTTGGTTGTGGAAAACTTTTAAAAAAAATGATAAAGTAAGTCTATCTGAATTTTATTATAAAAGGAGGCAACTTAATTGACCTCATTGGACAATTTCTGGCAGGAATTGAAGGACAGCTACAAGCATGACCTCAATCCTGCCAGTTATGATGCCTGGGTAGGCACAGCAAAACCCTTGTCTTTAATCCATAACCAGTTGACTATAGAAGTCACAAGCGATTTACATAAACGCTATTGGGAAAAACATTTAGCGGCAAAAATTGTCGAAATCGGGTTTAAAGTAACTGGGGATGAGATCATGCCACAGTTTGTAACACCGGATGAAGCTCCTCCCATCAGCATTGTAGAAAAAGAAGAACCGATCAAAATAGATACAACAAAACGTGCAATGCTCAATCCAAAATATACATTTGATACATTTGTCATAGGAAAAGGAAATCAAATGGCGCACGCTGCTGCTTTGGTAGTTGCGGAAGAACCAGGGTCAATCTATAATCCTCTTTTCTTTTATGGAGGAGTGGGGCTAGGGAAAACCCACTTGATGCATGCAATCGGGCATCAAATGTTAGCTATCAATCCCCAAGCAAAGGTCAAATATGTATCTAGTGAGACTTTCGCGAACGATTTTATCAACTCAATCAAAAATAAAACATCGGAAGATTTTCGCCAGGAATATCGCAAAGTGGATTTATTATTAGTAGATGATATTCAATTTTTTGCAGACAAAGAAGCAACTCAAGAAGAATTCTTTCATACTTTTGAAAATCTCTACAATGACAATAAACAAATTGTACTAACCAGTGATCGTCTACCAAATGAGATTCCTAAATTACAAGAGCGCTTGGTTTCTCGCTTTGCTTGGGGATTATCAGTAGATATCACTCCACCAGATTTAGAGACTCGTACAGCTATCTTGCGAAAAAAAGCTCAGGCTGAAAATCTTGAGATTCCAGACGATACTTTAAGCTATATCGCTGGACAAATAGATTCAAATATTCGTGAACTTGAAGGGGCATTGGTCCGTGTTCAAGCTTTTGCTACCATGAATAGTGCAGATATTACCACTAGCATTGCAGCGGACGCCTTGAAAAGTTTGAAGGGAACAAGCAACGCTCAGCTTTCTATCAGCAAGATTCAAGATGAAGTTGCAAAATTCTATCATCTTCAGGTAAAAGAATTAAAAGGAAAAAAACGCGTTAAAACAATTGTTGTCCCACGCCAAATTGCTATGTATTTAGCTCGTGAAATGACTGAAAGCTCTTTACCCAAAATTGGTGCTGAGTTTGGTGGGAAAGACCATACTACTGTTATCCATGCTCATGAAAAAATCCGTCAGTTAATAAAAAACGACAGTAGCATGCAGCAAGAAATTGCAGAGATCAAGAATTTACTACTTGGTTAGCTTGTGGAAAATTGGAAAAGAAATATCGTCTTTTTCCACAGCTTTTCCACAAGTTAAAAAGCTATCATATCACTATTTTTTCTTTCTTTTCCACATGATCAACAGGACCTACTACTTTTATTACTTATAATTACTAAATAAATAAAAAGGAGTTTCATTATGAAATTTACGATTAATCGTGCTCGCTTCATTCAAGAATTACAAACTGTTCAACGTGCAATTTCTACTAAAACAACTATTCCAATTTTAACAGGAGTAAAAATGGAATTAAATAATGATGGTTTGAACTTAACAGGAAGTAACGCTGATATCTCGATCGAAACTTTTTTAGTTGCGGATGATGAAAAAGCAGAACTACAAATAATTAAAACAGGAACGATTGTTTTACAGGCTCGTTTCTTTAGTGAAATTATTCGTCGATTGCCGGAGAAAACTTTTACGTTGGAAGTTCAAGAAAATCTTCAAGTATTGATTACTTCGGGAGCAGCTCAATTTACTGTTAATGGATTAGATGCAGATAATTATCCACATCTACCAATCGTTGAAGAACAGAACCAATTAAAGTTACCTGTCCACATGTTGACAAAACTAATTGGTGAAACTGTCTTCTCTGTTTCCCAACATGAAAGTCGTCCGATCTTGACCGGTGTACATTTTACTATGTCAAACGGAGAACTATTGGCTGTGGCTACGGATTCACATAGACTGAGTCAGAGGGTTGTACCTGTGGAAAACGCGAATAAAGATTTTGATATCGTTATTCCGGGTAAAAGCCTTGTTGAACTTTCACGGTCACTTTCGGATGAAGAAGCAGAAGTTGAAATCAGTATCATGGAAAACCAAGTGATGTTTAAAACACCTACAATGTATTTTTACTCTCGTTTACTTGAAGGGAACTACCCTGATACTAATCGTTTAATTCCAACTAGCTTCAATACTGAGATTACTTTCTCTGTACCTACATTATTATCTGCAATTGAGCGTGCATCCCTACTTTCACATGAAGGACGCAATAATATCGTTCGTTTAGCTATTGGTGACAATTCAGTTATTCTTTACGGAAACTCCCCAGAAATCGGTAAAGTAGAAGAAGAATTGGTTTATGAGAAAGTCAATGGGGATCCATTGGAGATATCATTCAATCCAGATTACATGAAAGACGCATTACGTGCTTTTGGTGATATGAGCATAAAAGTTCAATTTATTTCAGCCATTCGTCCCTTTACTTTAGAGCCAAGTGAAGGAGAGGTTTCCTTTATTCAACTTATTACCCCAGTACGTACGAATTAAAAAAATTAGTGAGTTTCACAAATTTTTTGAAAAATATGAAAAAATTATGCAAAAAGCGTAATTACAGAAAAAGGTCTTAAAATCGATTTTAAGACCTTTTTCTTTTTTTTGAGTGAATTAATTAAAAGAGCTTAGATCTTCTTAAATCGAAAAATACAACGAGTTAATTTGTTTTATCTCTTAAAAAAGGGTATAATGAAGAGGTGTTTCTAGCATGAAAATGAGGGATGAATGTGAAACAAAAAATTTTTTTAGAAACAGAGTTCATGACACTTGGTCAGTTATTAAAAGAGATTAATGTGATCTCTAGCGGTGGACAAGCCAAGTGGTTTTTAGCCGAAGAAACAGTATTTGTAGATGGAGATTTGGAAAATCGCCGAGGCCGAAAGCTCTACCCGGGAATGATGATTGAAATTCCTGAGGTGGGAACTTTTTTTATGGTCAAAAATAAGGAAGAACAAGATGCGGCTGAATAGGCTTGAGCTAAGAAATTATCGCAACTATCAGGATCTCATTTTGAAGTTTCCTAATCGCTTGAATATTTTTCTAGGAGAGAATGCACAAGGAAAAACCAATCTCTTGGAAAGTATTTATGTACTAGCTTTGACCCGTAGCCACCGAACCAGCAGTGAACAAGAATTAATAGGTTGGCAGGATGATTTTGCTCAAATTAAAGGTCGGATCGATCGAGGGACTAGTGAATTGGAGTTAGAACTGCTGCTGACCAAAAAAGGCCGTAAATCAAAAATAAATCATATTGAACAAAAAAAATTAAGTAGTTATATTGGTCAATTGAATGTTATTTTGTTTGCGCCAGAAGATCTTTCTTTAGTGAAAGGTAGTCCGCAAATCAGAAGACGCTTTATAGATATGGAATTAGGTCAAATTAATCCGGTTTATCTATATGACTTAGCACAATATCAACAAACTTTAAAACAACGTAATCTGTATTTGAAACAATTATCGGAGAAGAAACAAACGGATGAAATTTATTTAGATATTTTAACAGAGCAACTGGCTGATTTCGGTAGCAAAGTTTTAGCTAATCGCCTAAAGTTTGTTAAAAAATTAGAGTTTTGGTCCAATGACCTTCACCGTAAGATTACAAATCAAAAAGAAGAGCTGGAGATCAAGTATGAAGCTAGCATTCCGTTGGAAAGTGAAGATATTGAGGATATTCGGATCATTTTTCTGAATGAACTGAAGAAAAATCGTAAACGAGAGATATTTAAAGGTAATACGTTTTTAGGACCTCATCGAGATGATTTAATTTTTCAGGTTAATCAACAAAATGTACAGACCTATGGATCGCAGGGTCAACAACGAACTACCGCACTAAGTGTCAAATTGGCTGAGATCGATTTGATGAAAGAAGAAACAGGGGAATATCCGATTTTACTTTTGGATGATGTTATGAGCGAGCTTGACGATAATCGTCAGATTCATTTATTAGAGACGATAGAAAATAAAGTTCAAACGTTTTTGACTACAACGACGTTGAATCACGTCAAAGGCAAAATGACGGTCCATCCGGATATTTTTTATGTCCATCAAGGGCAGATAGAAAGGACAGAAACTGAATGACAGAAGAGGAAAAGAGTTTACTAGAACGTGCTAAAGAGTATGATGCCAGTCAGATCCAGGTATTAGAAGGACTAGAAGCTGTTCGGAAACGACCTGGAATGTATATTGGTTCCACTAGTACGGAAGGTCTACATCACCTTGTTTGGGAAATCGTGGACAACTCTATTGATGAGGCTCTAGCAGGATTTGCGTCCCATATCCATGTAGTGATTGAAGAGGACAATAGTATCACCGTCAGTGATGACGGACGTGGGATACCGGTTGATATCCAGGCGAAGACCGGACGACCTGCACTTGAGACAGTTTATACAATCTTACATGCGGGCGGAAAATTTGGTGGCGGTGGATATAAAGTATCTGGTGGACTTCACGGTGTGGGAGCATCTGTTGTTAATGCTTTATCGGCTTCACTAGACGTACGTGTATTTAAAAATGGTAAGGTTTATTTCCAAGAGTATCGTCGCGGTGCTGTTGTAGATGATCTAAAAGTGATTGGCGAAACTGAGAAGCATGGAACAACTGTTCATTTTATACCAGATTCAGAGATTTTTACTGAATCAACGACCTTCAATTTTGATAAATTGGCGACACGTGTTCGGGAATTAGCCTTTTTAAATCGTGGATTGAAAATCTCGATTGAAGACAAGCGTGAAGAACAACCTGTCTTACGAGAGTACCATTACGAAGGCGGAATCAAGAGTTACGTTGAGCATTTGAATCATAATAAAGCAGTCATTTTTGAAGAGCCAGTCTATGTAGAAGGTGAGCAACAAGATATCACGGTTGAAGTCGCAATGCAGTATACAGATGGATATCATACTAATATCTTGAGTTTTGCTAACAATATTCATACGTATGAGGGTGGGACACACGAGTTCGGATTTAAAACTGCTCTGACACGTGTGATTAATGACTATGCTCGTAAACAAAAAATTATGAAAGACAATGATGAAAATCTTTCTGGGGAAGATGTGCGTGAAGGATTAACTGCTGTTATTTCTATTAAGCATCCAGAGCCACAGTTTGAAGGCCAAACTAAAACAAAACTTGGTAATTCTGAAGTTCGTACAGTAACAGATCGTTTGTTCTCAGAGAATTTTCTGAAATTTTTGATGGAAAATCCTTCAGTAGGCCGTCGTATCGTGGAAAAAGGCATACTTGCTGCTAAAGCTCGTTTAGCAGCTAAGCGTGCTCGTGAAGTAACACGACGCAAAGGCGCATTAGAAATTAGCAACTTGCCAGGTAAATTGGCCGATTGTTCAAGTAATGATCCGGAAAAATGTGAATTATTTATCGTCGAAGGGGATTCTGCGGGCGGTTCAGCTAAACAGGGACGCAGCCGGGAATTTCAAGCGATTTTACCGATTCGTGGTAAAATATTAAACGTTGAAAAAGCATCAATGGATAGAATTTTGGCTAACGAAGAAATACGGTCATTATTTACAGCAATGGGAACAGGTTTTGGTGCAGACTTTGATGTCTCCAAAGCACGTTACCATAAATTAGTTATTATGACAGATGCCGATGTCGATGGAGCCCATATTCGAACACTTTTACTAACGTTATTTTACCGCTATATGCGTCCAATTGTGGAAGCTGGATATGTTTATATTGCGCAACCGCCATTGTATGGAATTAAGCAAGGTAAAAATATTACGTATATTCAACCAAGTAAAAATGCCGAAGAAGAATTGGCGCAAAAAATGGCGGAACTACCTGCTTCGCCAAAACCAAATGTCCAACGTTACAAAGGGCTGGGTGAAATGGACGATCATCAATTGTGGGAAACTACAATGGATCCAGAAAATCGTTTGATGCTGCAAGTCAGTGTTGACGATGCCATCGAAGCGGACCAAGTTTTTGAAATGTTGATGGGGGATCGCGTAGAGCCACGTCGAGCGTTTATCGAAGAAAATGCGCATTATGTTAAGAACTTGGATATTTAGTGAGGAGGATCGATTTGGAAGATAGAAGAGAAAATATACAAGCCGTCAATCTAACCAGTGAAATGAAAGATTCCTTCATTGATTATGCGATGAGTGTCATTGTGGCAAGGGCTTTACCAGATGTGCGTGATGGATTGAAACCTGTTCACCGTCGAATTTTGTATGGAATGAATGAACTAGGGGTTACACCAGATAAACCTCATAAAAAATCTGCTCGGATCGTTGGAGATGTTATGGGGAAATACCATCCTCATGGGGACAGTGCCATCTATGAATCAATGGTGCGTATGGCGCAGTCTTTTAGCTATCGTAATATGCTAGTGGATGGTCATGGGAACTTTGGTTCTGTCGATGGCGATGGTGCAGCAGCGATGCGTTATACCGAAGCACGATTAAGTAAGATTGCAATGGAAATGTTACGAGATATCAATAAGGATACTGTCGATTTCCATGGAAACTATGATGATAGTGAGCAAGAACCCGATGTATTACCTGCGCGTTTTCCGAATCTATTAGTTAACGGAGCCACTGGGATTGCGGTTGGTATGGCGACAAATATACCACCTCATAATCTACGTGAAGTGACAGCAGGCATCGAATTATTGATGGAAAATCCAGATGCTACAACTCAAGAATTAATGGAATTAATTCCTGGACCAGATTTTCCAACAGGTGGTTTGGTTATGGGAAAATCAGGTATTCGTCGTGCATATGAGACGGGTAAAGGCTCAATCACTGTACGTGCGAAAATCGAAATTGAGGAACAAAAAAATGGTAAAGAACGGATATTAGTTACCGAATTACCATATATGGTAAATAAAGCAAAACTGATTGAACGAATTTCTGAATTGCATCGAGACAAGCGCTTAGAAGGCATCACCGATTTACGGGATGAATCCTCTCGTGAGGGCATGCGGATCGTTATTGAAGTTCGTCGCGATGTTAGTGCTTCTGTCATATTGAATAATCTGTATAAGATGACTTCATTACAGACTTCTTTCAGTTTCAATATGTTGGCAATCGAAAAAGGTGTTCCGAAGATTTTGAACTTGAAACAAATCTTGGAGAACTATATCGAGCATCAAAAAAATGTTATTATCCGCCGAACAATTTTTGACAAGAAAAAAGCTGAAGCACGTGCACATATCCTAGAAGGTTTACGCATTGCGCTGGATCAC
Organism: Enterococcus malodoratus ATCC 43197; assembly: GCF_000407185.1. Lineage (GTDB taxonomy): Bacteria > Bacillota > Bacilli > Lactobacillales > Enterococcaceae > Enterococcus_A > Enterococcus_A malodoratus. The sequence goes on along the minus strand of NZ_KE136481.1, from coordinate 1,959,071 downwards.
ATTGACGAAATTATTGCGACAATCCGGAATTCGGCTTCAGATGATATCGCAAAAGCAACTTTGATCGAACGTTTTGAACTCTCTGATCGTCAAGCACAAGCAATCCTAGATATGCGTTTGCGTCGTTTGACGGGCTTAGAACGCGAGAAAATTGAAAATGAGTATCAAGAACTCTTGAAAACAATTGGCGATTTAGAAGATATTCTGGCTCGACCTGAACGCGTTGTAGAAATTATCCGGACAGAATTAGCAGAAATTGCTGGTAAATTTGGAGATGAACGCCGGACAGAGCTTCTAGTTGGCGAAGTCTTGAGTTTAGAAGATGAAGACTTGATTGAAGAAGAGGACGTAGTGATAACTCTTACTAATAATGGTTATATCAAACGCATTGCGTCTACAGAATTCCGTTCACAACGTCGTGGTGGACGCGGTGTCCAAGGGATGGGAATCCATAATGATGATTTTGTGAAGACATTAATCTCTTGTTCGACACATGATACGCTACTATTCTTTACTAATAGCGGGCGTGTTTATCGAGCGAAAGGGTATGAAGTTCCCGAATACGGCCGAACAGCCAAAGGAATCCCTATTATCAACTTGTTAGGTATTGATTCAAGTGAAACAATTCAAGCGGTGATTTCGGTCAACGGTCAAGCGGAAGATGGTCATTTCTTATTCTTTGTCACGAAGAAAGGGACTGTTAAGCGAACAAGTGTCACTGCCTTTTCAAATATTCGTGCCAATGGTTTGATTGCGATTGGCTTGCGTGAAGGCGACGAATTGGTGAATGTCATGTCTACTGAAGGTGATGAGACCATTATTATTGGTACTCACAACGGGTATTCTGTAACCTTTAAAGAAGGCGCTGTGCGTGATATGGGTCGAACAGCAAGTGGTGTTCGCGGTATTCGTTTACGAGATGAAGACTATGTGATCGGCTCAGCTGTGCTGAAAGAAGATCGAGAAGTCTTAGTCATCACTGAAAAGGGATATGGAAAACGTACAAAAGCCTCTGAATATCCAATCAAAGGACGTGGCGGTAAAGGAATTAAGACTGCCAATGTCAAAGATAAGAACGGTCCGTTGGCCGGTTTATCTGCCGTAACTGGCGATGAAGATATTTTGTTGATCACAGATAAAGGCGTGATTATTCGTTTTAATGTTGCCAGTGTTTCTCAAACTGGCCGTGCTACATTAGGCGTACGTCTAATGAAGATGGAAGAAAACACGAAAGTTGTTACAATGGCAATTGTTGAAAAAGAAGTCGAAGAAACTGAAGTATTAGATATTATTGAAGGTTCTGAAGAAACAACAAACTCAGAAGAATAAAAAGTTAAAAAGGCTAGGAGCAATCCTGGCTTTTTTTCGTACCTTTAGGTAAATAAACATTTGATTTTTGCAGGATGATTATGTATAATGAATATTTGTGAGTAGTCTAGATAAAATTTAGATCGCTCTCCTTGCTCTTAAAACAATTTAAGAGCCTTATAGTCCATAGGGAGGTGAAAATCAATGAGTCAAAACACGAAGTATGAAATCACATACATCATTCGTCCGAACATTGATGAGGAAGCAAAAACTGCTTTAGTAGAACGTTTCGATACAATCTTAAAAGATAATGGAGCAGAAATTATCGATTCAAAGGATTGGGAAAAACGCCGTTTTGCTTACGAAATGAATGGATTCCGTGAAGGTATCTACCATATCGTCAATGCAACTGCACCAACAACAGCTAGTGCAGTTAACGAATTCGATCGTCTTGCAAAAATCAATGACGATATTATTCGTCACATGATCGTTAAGATTGAAGAATAATTGTTTCACGTGAAACAATTGACGAGAAGGGAGCTGGCTTTACTTTGATTAATAATGTTGTACTAGTTGGTCGTTTAACGAAGGATCCTGATTTACGCTATACAGCAAATGGTACGGGTGTAGCAACGTTTACTTTGGCAGTGAATCGTAATTTTACGAATCAAAGCGGAAATCGCGAAGCGGACTTTATCAATTGTGTTATTTGGCGGAAATCGGCAGAAACTTTAGCAAATTATGCGCGAAAAGGAACTCTATTAGGAGTGACTGGGCGTATCCAAACAAGAAATTATGAAAATCAGCAAGGTCAACGTGTCTATGTGACGGAAGTCGTTGCTGAAAACTTCCAGTTATTGGAATCTCGTTCCGCAAATGAACAACGTCAACAGAACCCAGGTTCTAACGATAATTTCCAAGGTGATTCAAATAATTCCAACAACAATTATAATCAATCCTCTCAGTCAGCTAAGAACACTATGCCTGACTTCGATAGAGATTCAGATCCATTTAGTGGATCCTCGATCGACATTTCAGATGATGATTTACCATTCTAGCAATCGAATAGGAGGGAAACAGAATGGCACAACAAAGAAGAGGTCGCAAACGTCGTAAAGTAGACTATATTGCTGCTAATCATATTGAGTATATCGATTATAAAGATATCGAATTGCTAAAGCGTTTCATTAGCGAACGCGGAAAAATTTTGCCGCGTCGTGTAACTGGGACAAGCGCCAAAAATCAACGTAAATTGACAATCGCTATCAAACGAGCACGTATTATGGGCTTATTAGCATTTGTTTCTGAAGAATAAAGAGATGATTTTAAAAAGAAGACTTCATTATTGAGGTCTTCTTTTTTTGTTTCACGTGAAACATTCAATAAAGTCGCTTGCTAAAGAAGATTGTGATAAAATTACAATATTAGAAGATGCCAGTGCTGTTTTGTTGGGGGTTTTCTTTTAGTAAAATAAAACGGTAGAACGAAATAGGAGGTCATAGATGAAAAAGAATCCTCGCTTAAAGTGGTCTTTTTTTCTATTCTGTTTACTACTGATTCAATTAGCTGCAATATTCTTGTTGCCATTTTCTTTTTTAACGGCAGGCATTGTTATAATAATCGATCTTTTGTTGTGGGGCTATACAATTATTTTGCGTAATCGAATTGAGATTACCAATCAACAAAAAATTCAGTATGCTTCTCGACGAGCCCAAGAGGCCTTAGATTATGTGTCTGATGACATGCCCGTAGGCATTATTACATGGGATGATTCTAATACATTTGTTTGGACGAATCCTGCAATAACAGGAAAAATACAGGATTTATCAAAAGAAGATCAACAAGATATGATCAATGAGTTATTGCAACGTGCAGAAAAAGGGAAGAGTCTTTATAAAATAGACAATATACTTTATCATTTTGATTTGGATAGAGAAAAGCGTGTAGTGTATTTGATTGATATAACTAAAGAATATGCGTTAGAAAATAAGGAGAGACAACAACAAGCGGTTGTTGGAATTCTTTCGGTCGATAATTATGATGACGTGATTGATCGTCGTGATGACAAAGAAATATCAAATTTAAATTCTTTTATTACAACAATTATTTCTGATTGGATGGATTCCTATCATATTTTTTATAAACGAGTGAATGCAGAACGTTTCTTTCTCTTTGCTAGATATGATGATTTGGAGAAAATGATTGAAAATAATTTTGATTTATTAGAACACATACGTGTATCTGCTGAGAAGCAAGATATGTTGATTACTGTCAGTATGGGAATTAGCTATGGCAAAGAGAATTTAGAAGTAATCGGTGATGATGCACAGAATAATCTGGATATTGCTTTGGTTCGCGGTGGAGATCAAGTAGTAGTCAAAAATGCGACTGAGGGACAAAAGCCAGTTTTTTATGGTGGCAATTCGGCAAGTGCAGCTAAACGTACAAGAGTCCGATCAAGAGCGATGTCAACGGCATTAAAAAACGTCTTCAATCAAACAGGGAATGTATTTGTAATGGGACATCGGTTTCCAGATATGGATGCTATTGGTTCAGCATTTGGAGTTGCTTGTTTAGCACGTTTTCATGATAAAAGAGTTCATGTCGTGATCAATGAAAATGAGACCATACCTGATGTTGAACGGTGTTTAGAAGAGATACACGAGAATGGTGAACTAGAGAGTCTTTTGATTTCTCCTGATGCTGCAAAGAAGCAACGTAAAGCAGGGGATTTATTGGTAATGGTAGATTACCATCGACCATCTTTATCTATTGATCAAGAGTTGTATGATCAGTTTGAAAATATAGTCATCATTGATCATCATCGAAGGGGTGAGGAATTCCCAGAAAAATCTTTGTTAACTTACATCGAATCCTCTGCTTCATCAGCTTCGGAATTGGTGACCGAACTGATCCAGTTTGAAAGTAACGAACGTCAACGAATGAGCAAGATGGAAGCGACGCTCCTATTGGCGGGGATGACCGTTGATACAAAAAACTTTGCAGTTAGAACAACGGCCAGAACTTTTGATGTAGCCAGTTATTTAAAGACTTGTGGAGCAGATGCTTCTTTAGTACAATACTTATTGAGTACGGATATTCAATCTTATCTGGAAATCAGTAAATTGGTAGGTGAAAGTGATTATGTCAGAGATGATATAGTTGTTACTACTGGAACCGATAAACAAGAGTACGACAGTGTGACCGCGGCTAAAACTGCCGATACACTGTTGTCAATGGTAGATATCAATGCAGCTTTTGTAATTATTAAAAGAACTGATGGTGTAATTGCTATTAGTGCTCGTAGTTCTGGGACGATTAACGTCCAGACAGTTATGGAAGCTTTGGGCGGAGGGGGGCATTTCACTAATGCCGCTACTCAATTGTCTAATAGTACAATCGCTCAAGCGAAGGAACAATTGCTGGATGCTATCAATAAACAATTAACGGAGGGGACCGAAGAATGAAAGTAATCTTTTTGCAAGATGTTAAAGGTAAGGGAAAAAAGGGCGATATTAAGGAAGTCCCAACAGGCTATGCACAAAATTATTTATTAAAAAATAATTTGGCTAGAGAAGCAAATAAAAGTAGCATCTCCGAATTAAGCGGTCAAAAGAAAGCACAAGCTAAGAAAGCGGCAGAAGTATTAGCCGAGGCTAAAAAATTAGCTGATTTTTTGGCGAAAGAAGAAACTGTAGTAGAGATCAAAGCTAAGGGTGGAGAGGATGGACGTTTGTTTGGATCAATTCCATCCAAACAAATCGCTGAAGGATTAAAGAGACAGTACGACTTAAAGATAGATAAACGGAAAATTGAATTAGAAAATCCGATTCGCACGCTGGGATATACAAAGGTTCCTGTTAAGCTTCATACGGATGTTGAAGGAATCATTAAAGTTCATGTAGTGGAAGAATAAAGGTTAAACGAAGTATTACAAGAGAGTATGGGAGTTCTTGAAATTAAGAGGATTTCCCGTACTCTTTATTGTATTTAACGGATAGATTTTGTAAAATAGATGGACAAGAGGAGCGTAAACAAACATGAGCGAAATGTTACAAGATCGTGTGCCACCCCAAAGTATCGAAGCTGAGCAAGCTACTCTAGGTTCCATTTTTTTGGAGACCGATGCTTTGATCACAGCCATGGAGTACATAGTTCCAGAAGACTTTTATCGTCGCGGTCATCAATTGATTTTTCGTGGAATGATCCAATTAAATGATCGCAATGAAGCAATTGATGTGGTGACGGTTAAGGAATTGCTGGAACAACAAAATCAGTTGGAAGATGCAGGTGGATTAAGTTATTTATCTGAACTTGCTTTGAGTGTTCCAACTGCTGCTAACGTTGGTTATTATGCTAAGATCGTGGAAGAAAAATCCTTGTTGCGAAATCTGATTCAAACCGCTACGAATATTGTGACTCAGGGTTTTGAGCAAGGAGACGACGTTCAGACGATTTTAGATGCTGCCGAACGTAATATTATGGAAGTATCCGAACGACGTAATAAGAGCGGTTTTTTAACCATTAGCGAGGTGTTAAATACCGCTATTGAAAATATTGATCGATTGGCACGAAATGATGAAGAGATTACTGGTTTACCAACAGGATATGCAGCGTTGGATAAGATGACAGCGGGATTACAAGCCGAAGAATTAATTATCTTAGCAGCACGTCCTGCAGTTGGGAAAACGGCATTTGCTCTTAATATTGCCCAAAATGTCGGGACTAAGACAGATAAAGCAGTGGCCATTTTCAGTTTGGAAATGGGGGCAGAATCACTCGTTAACCGGATGTTGTGTTCAGAAGGGTCAATCGAAGCGAGTCATTTGAGAACTGGACAATTGTCTGAGGAAGAATGGCAGAATTTGATCGTTGCTATGGGAAGTCTCTCGCGGGCAAATATATATGTCGATGATACCCCAGGGATTAAAGTTTCCGAGATCAGAGCAAAATGTCATAAGTTGGCAAAAGAAAAGGGCAACCTTGGTTTGATATTGATTGATTACTTGCAGTTGATTGAAGGGACTGGCCGAGAGAATCGTCAACAAGAAGTTTCTGAGATTTCACGACAATTAAAGAAACTTGCCAAAGAATTGAAAGTACCAATTATTGCTTTATCACAGCTTTCTCGTGGTGTTGAGCAACGGCAAGATAAACGTCCAGTGTTAAGCGATATTCGTGAATCAGGATCAATTGAGCAAGATGCTGATATCGTAGCCTTCTTATATCGTGATGACTATTATGACCGTGAAGGTGAAGAAGAGGAAGAATCATTAGCCAACCGGAACGTGATCGAAGTGATCATTGAGAAAAACCGGAGCGGGGCGCGAGGAACTGTTGAACTGCTCTTTATCAAGGAATACAATAAATTTTCTTCATTATCACCTAGGGAAGATTTTTAGCGCAAGTTTTGAACTTGCGCTTTTTTTTGTATTTTCTTTGTTATTCGAAAATAATGTTCGTGATTTCCCTTCTTTTTTTCTCCGTTATCCTTTAATATTCGAATTTTCATTGAAGTGTGACGCTTTTCTTGATACAATGATTCAGGATTAAATAAAATAAAATGAGGTGTTCAGATGTCATCTGTAGTAGTTGTAGGGACGCAGTGGGGCGATGAAGGTAAAGGAAAGATCACGGATTTTTTGAGTGAAAATGCGGAAGTCATTGCTCGTTACCAAGGTGGAGACAATGCAGGTCATACAATCAAATTTGACAATGAAACATATAAATTACACTTGATTCCTTCTGGTATTTTCTACAAAGAAAAAACTAGTGTCATCGGGAATGGCGTAGTGGTCAATCCAAAATCATTAGTTACGGAATTGGCTTACTTACATGAACGTGGGATCACAACGGATAACTTACGTATCTCGGATCGAGCTCACGTAATTTTGCCATACCATATCAAGTTAGACCAGTTGCAAGAAGATGCAAAAGGTGAAAATAAAATTGGTACTACTATCAAAGGTATTGGACCTGCTTACATGGATAAAGCAGCTCGTGTAGGTATTCGCGTGGCAGATTTATTGGATAAAGAAATTTTCGAAGAACGTTTGAAGATCAATTTAGAAGAAAAAAATCGTCAATTCGTTAAAATGTTTGATGATGAGGCGATGGACTTCGAGGATATCTTTGAAGAATATTATGAATATGGACAACAAATCAAACAATACGTAACGGATACATCAGTTATCTTGAATGATGCTTTGGATGAAGGGAAACGTGTTCTCTTTGAAGGCGCACAAGGTGTTATGTTGGATATAGACCAAGGTACATATCCTTTCGTTACTTCATCCAACCCTGTTGCTGGTGGTGTGACAATTGGTAGTGGCGTAGGACCGGCGAAGATCGACAAAGTAGTTGGCGTATGTAAGGCATACACTTCACGTGTCGGTGATGGTCCTTTCCCAACGGAGTTATTTGATGAAGTTGGAAATCAAATACGTGAAGTTGGACGTGAATACGGTACAACAACTGGTCGCCCACGTCGTGTTGGCTGGTTTGATTCTGTTGTAATGCGTCATTCTAAACGTGTTTCAGGGATCACTAATCTATCTTTGAATTCAATCGATGTTTTAAGCGGATTAAAGACAGTTAAAATCTGTACTGCTTACGAATTGGATGGAGAACTGATTTATCATTATCCAGCAAGCCTTAAAGAACTGAACCGTTGTAAACCAGTCTATGAAGAACTGCCGGGATGGAGCGAGGATATCACAGGATGCCGCGATTTAGCGGACTTGCCAGAAAATGCGCGTAACTATGTTCGGCGCGTTTCTGAACTTGTCGGTGTAAGAATCTCAACGTTCTCTGTAGGTCCGGATCGGACTCAAACAAATATTATGGAGAGTGTTTGGGCACAGATCTAACATATTATGAGACAAGCAGCCAATTATCGAGTAAAATAGATTTACTATTAAGTGGGTGTTTGGAGGATTTTAGAATGTATCAGATTCTGACAGATTCATGTTGCGATGTGCCTTATGAATTACTAGAAGAAAATAACGTTGATTTTATTTCGATGTATGTCTCAATAGACGGAACAGAATTCGCGGATGACTTGGGGCGCAGTTTTAAGATCGATGATTTTTATCAAAAAATCAAAGACGGAGCGATGCCAACGACGTCGCAGGTTAATGTTGGTCGTTATGTGGAATTTTTCCGTAGCTACGCTGAAAAGAATGTCCCTATTTTGTATATTTGTTTTTCATCCGGAATGAGTGGATCTTATCAAAGTGCGATGCAGGCTGTTGAAATCTTAAAAGAAGACTTACCAGATGCAGAGGTCTACGTGGTGGATTCTTTAGCCGCTAGTGGCGGTGAAGGACTGATGGTTTATGAAGCTGCTAAGAAACAACAAGCAGGTATGACAATAAACGATTTGTATCAGTGGTTGGAAGATAATAAGTTGACTTACCATCATTGGGTAACAGTAGATGATTTAAACCATTTGCAACGCGGTGGACGAATCTCTAAGACGAGTGCGGCAATTGGTGGTTTAATGAATATCAAACCAATTATTACAGTCGATGTTGAAGGCAAATTACAAAATGTTGAAAAAGTACGGGGACGTAAAAAAGCGTTACAGTTAGTTGCTGACAAAATTGCTGATGCAACAACTGACCCAGTGAATCAAACGATTTTTATTACTACTAGTGCTGATCAAGTAGGTGCGGAAGAAGTAAAACGTCATTTGGAAGAAAGTATCCATCCGAAGGAAATTCGTATTTTCCCATTGGGGACAACGATTGCTAGTCATACTGGCCTTGGTTGTATTGCAGTCTTCACTCGTGGTGAAAAGAGAGATTAATAAACGAGCAAAAAAGAGGAAATCTATTTGATTTCTTCTTTTTTTATTGCCCTTTTTGCTGACTGAAGTTGCGAATTAAGTCAATCAATTGACCACGAATCATTGAATTCAAAATTTGTTCTCGTTGAACGAGTGAGATCATAAAAGTAGGTTGAGGTTCATCAGTAATAGGGATCTTAATCAAATTATCTTCTGGAGAAACAGCGAGTTCGGCTAAAAAACCAATGCCGATTTGCTCACGAATCATCCCTTTTAAGATATTCAAATTACTATTTTGGTAAATAATTTCTGGTTCAAAATGGGCTTGCTGCGCCATTTTTTTAAATGCTGTTGGATGAACGTAGTGTTCATTCAATAAGACAAAAGGTTCTTCTTTCAGCTCGGAGAAGGCCAATTCTTTCCTTTTAGCCAATGGATGATTTGGGCTTACTACGATCATGAATCTTTTTTCAATCAGAAGTTCACTAGTCAATTCATCATCACGGATGGGCTGCGTCGAACCAAGAAGGGCAAGATCAATTTTTCCACGGCGTAATAGACTATAAAGATCTCGCGAACCGCCGTCTACCAGATGGATGTGGCGCATCAAATTATTTTTGAATAGGTAGGAAGACAGTTTTGGAAAATAGAAGTTTCCAATAATCGGCGGTAGACCAAAATCTAATGTCTCTTCTTTTAAACGATCAATTTCAGTAATAGCAATTGTGACTTCTTTTAAAATATTCGAAATATGGCGAGAAAGAATCATTCCAGCTTGTGTGATGATCAATTGTTTATGAGATTGATCACGATAGACGAGCTGTGTGCCTAACTCTTCTTCCAGTCTTTTAACAGCATAAGTGATAGTTGGTTGGCTGACATGAAAGGCATTCGCAACCTTGGTAAAATTTTTTTCTCGAACTAAACGTTGGAAGTATTCTAGATCTTTAAAATTCATAATAAGCTCCTTTTTGTGAAATTAGACTATCATATAAATAAAATTTATCCTAGGCTTTTGTTTTGACTATAGTTTGTGAGAACGTGTATCGTCTTACTTGTATTCATCGAAGACGTAAAAAAATGAAAGAAATAGCGTTCATAGATAAAGAAACCATTTTTGTGAAGGAATCAGCTGAGGTCGTTACAAAAGAGAAGAAGTTAAAACAAATGAAATGATCTCAGAGCAGTAACTGTTTGAAAAAAACAGTTGGTAGAAAGGTGGAAAAAAAATGATTTTCTTTCAATCAATTCAAAGTGTTTTAAGTATCATTATAATGATTGCTTTAGGATATATATTGAAACGACAAGGCTGGTTTGACGAAAGTTTTGGCAAGAGTATTTCGTCCTTAATCACACGTGTAGCATTGCCGGCCTCCATCTTTGTTTCCGTTTTAAAGAATTTAACAAGAGAAAGTTTATTTCAATTATCAGGAAGCTTAATTTATCCAGTTGGTGCGGTTATTATTTCCTATATTTTAGCGTATGCGTTAGTTAAACTTCTAAAGGTTCGTCCAGGTCGTCGCGGTATTTTTATGAATGCTATTGTAAATGCAAATACGATCTTTATTGGTTTGCCTTTGAATATCGCATTATTCGGTGAAAAGGCATTACCGTATTTCTTGGTTTATTATGTGACCAACACCGTGTCTACTTGGGCTTTTGGAGTGTTCTTGATCTCAAACGATGATCCAACCAAAGTCAAAGGTGAAAACAAAGCCAAGTTGAATTGGAAGAAACTATTGCCACCGCCACTACTAGGCTTCATCGTAGCGATCATTTTCCTATTAGTAGGGATTCCTGTACCAAGCTTTATCAATGCAACGCTTGGTTATGTAGGCAGCATTGTTACACCGCTATCTTTACTTTATATCGGGATTGTTTTGCATGATGCAGGTTTGAAGAGTATACGATTTGATCGTGATACAGTCGTAGCTTTACTGGGACGTTTCGTTTTAGCACCTGCTGTATTGATCGCCTTGATCGCTCTTGGGTCGAATGCTTTTGGGGCTAGTCTAGCACCTCTTTTGAAACAAACGTTGATTGTACAATCTGCTACACCGATGTTGGCTGTATTGCCAATTTTAGCAAATGAAGCTCATGGTGATGTTAAATATGCTACAAATTTAGTAACAACCAGTACCATATTATTTGTGGTCGTTGTTCCGATCTTGATGGAACTTGTTCAATTTATTTAGTTTCACAACACAAAAACCATTTGCGAAAAATCGCAAATGGTTTTTGTGTTGTGAAACTGTTTCCAAATATTTAGTCGATTTCTTATTAAGATAATTGACTCATTTGTTTTTGGACTTCTGGATTTTCTAAAAATTCATCATAAGTTGTTTCTGCACGATCAACGACGCCATTTTCAGAAACCGCAATAATACGGTTAGCGATCGTTTGGATGAACTGATGGTCATGAGAGGCGAATAGAAGCGAACCTTTATACGCAATTAAACCATCATTCAATGCGGAGATTGATTCTAAATCCAAATGGTTGGTCGGATCGTCTAAAACCAAAACGTTTGATTTTGACAACATTAATTTCGACAACATACAACGAACCTTTTCTCCACCAGACAAGACGTTGACAGGCTTCATGACTTCATCGCCTGAGAATAACATCCGACCTAAGAAACTACGCAAGAAAGTATTGTCATCTTCTTCTTTGCTGGCATATTGACGTAACCAATCAAGAATCGGCATAGAACTGTCAAATTCCTTTGTAGTATCTTTTGGTAAATAAGCCTGACTAGTCGTTACACCCCAACGGATAGTCCCTGAGTCCGGTTCAAGATCACCCATAATAACTTTGAATAATGTGGTCGTTATTAAGTCATTTTCAGCGATGAAAGCGACTTTATCATCACGGTTCAAAGTAAAAGAGATATTATCTAAAATCTTTTTGCCGTCGATCGTTACGCTAATATTATCAAGTTGTAACAAGTCATTACCGATTTCTCGTTCTGGTTTGAATTGTACAAATGGATAGCGGCGCGAAGATGGTTGAATGTCATCTAACGTAATTTTATCCAACATTTTCTTTCGGGAGGTCGCTTGTTTTGATTTCGATGCATTGGCGCTGAAACGAGCAATAAAATCTTGTAACTCTTTGATTTGTTCCTCTTTTTTAGCATTTTGTTGTGATTGTAATTTCGTTGCTAACTGGCTTGATTCTAACCAAAAATCGTAGTTTCCGACATACAATTTGATTTTACCGAAGTCTAGGTCAGCCATGTGAGTACATACTTTGTTTAAGAAGTGACGGTCATGGGATACGACGATTACGGTGTTCTCAAAGTTGATTAAGAATTCTTCTAACCAGTCAATTGATTGGATATCTAATCCATTCGTTGGTTCGTCCAGTAATAGAACATCGGGTTTACCAAAAAGCGATTGAGCCAATAAGACTTTGATTTTTTGTCCGGCTGTCAATTCACTCATTTTTTGTTGGTGCAAGCTTTCAGGAATATTTAACCCCTGCAATAAAACAGCAGCTTCTGGTTCGGCTTCCCAGCCGTCAAGTTCGGCAAATTCACCCTCCAGTTCGGCTGCACGAATACCGTCTTCATCAGTGAAATCTTCCTTCATATAAACGGCATCTTTTTCTTGCATAACTTGGTATAAGCGTTCGTGTCCCATAATGACTGTCTCAAGAACAGTATACTCTTCAAAGTCAAAATGATTTTGTTTTAGAACAGCCATCCGTTCATTAGGACCTAAAGTAACAGAACCAGTAGAAGGCTGAATATCGCCTGCTAAAATCTTAAGAAAGGTTGATTTTCCGGCGCCATTCGCACCAATCAACCCGTAACAATTGCCGGGAGTGAATTTAATATTTACGTCATCAAATAATTTACGATCAGGAAATTGTAAACTAACGTCATTTACTGTAATCAATGATTTTCCTCGCTTTATCAGTATTGGCGCAAGGCCTCTTTGCATTATATCGAGGAACATCTGAAGTTTCAAGTCAACCTTTAAGAATTTACTTGCCGATTAAAATAAGATAGACTGAAGAACTGAAGGGATGTGTCAGTATGATCGGGATAATTATCGCGACCCACGACCATTTAGCGGATAGTCTATTGAAAACGGCTGAATCCATTTTAGGTGAGCAGGACTGTGTAGAAACACTAAATATAGAACCAGGTGCTACAGGACTACAAGAAAAAATCGATGATTTCGCTAAAGATTTATTGACGAAAGTTGATGAACTTGTTTGGTTAGTCGATATGTTTGGCGGCACACCATTTCGCTATGCTAGTTTTTGCGTAGTGAATGATCCACGCCAATCTTTAGTGACAGGAGTAAACTTACCGATGGTCTTGCAAGCTTTGGTGAATCGAGAAATACCAGCAGATGAATTAACGAAACAATTAGAAGTAGAAGCAAAACAGACGATTCGAAGAATGTAAAAGGTTGTGCCTAAATTATCAGGCACAACCTTTTCATTTTATTTCAATAGTTCACGTAGGGTGGGCATATCATGAACTTGATATTTTTCTTTGAAGGCATTGATTTGTTCCGCTGAGAATTTTTCTGGTTCTAATTCTAGCGCTTCGACTGGTAAAGGTCGTTCGTCCTTGATCTTGATATCGATCACGACAGGACGTTTGCTGGCTTTCGCTGCTGTGAAAGCAGGTTCTAATTGACTGTATTCAGTAATCGTGAAGCCATCAGCACCGAGCGCTTCTCCAACTTTGCCGAAGTCAGCACCTTCTAAGAAGACACCGAATTTTTGTTGTTCTGTATCTTCTTGTTCCGCTTCAATGAAGCCAAAGGCATTATTAGAAAAGACTACATTGATGATCGGTAAATTATATTTTACTTGAGTGATGATATCTTGCATTTGCATTGCAAAGCCGCCATCGCCACTGAAAGTAAAGACTTGTTTGTCGGGATAAGTTAATTGTGCTGCAATCCCGCCAGGTACACCATTTCCCATCGTTGCGAACCAACCAGAAGTTGTGAATTGTTGATCGCCATTCATTTCTAAGTGGCGAATCGCATTCAATGTAACATTCCCAACATCGGCAACATAAACGGTATCTTGTTCCGCAATCCGATTAACTTCTTTGAAAACAGGTTCTGCGCGGAGTGGTGTGGAATCATCGTCGTAGAAGCTCTTGCGCCAAGCATGCCAATTACGAATATTTTCTTGATTAGCTTTCAGCCATGCATCTGCAGGGCGCTCTTTTCCAAGCTCAGTCCATCGGCGAAGAGCTGTTGCACCGTCACCTAAAATGGATTGATCTACAGGATGACGACGCCCAAATTTAGTTGCGTCAATATCAACTTGAATAAATCTTGCATCCGGATTGAAGAAATAACGACCAAACGGGAAATCGCTACCGACAAATACAATCAAATCAGCATCGGCTAAAGCTTCATTCGCTGGCTTGGTTGCCACACGAGCGGCAAAGCCTAAGAAGTTCTCATATAGATCAGGAACAATTCCTTTAGCTAAAACAGCTGCAGCGACGGGCATTGAGAAATGTTCAGCGAAGGTTTTAATAGCATCGAAGCCACCACGTACACCTTGCCCAACATAAAGAACGGGTTGTTTCGCTACTTCAATTAAAGGTAAAGCAGCCTTCAGATCAGTTTCATCAGGAAGCAAAACGCCAGTTTTATGATTTTTCGCAGTTGCGATTTCTTCTTCCTCGATTTCTGCAAAACCAAAATCTACAGGGATTGTAACAACAGCGACACCTTTTTGTTGATACGCCGCTTTAATAGCTTCATCTATCACGTGAGGCAAGCTTTCGGGAGTCATCACGGTTCGATTGTAGACACTGACATCTGCAAACATGGGATTTTCATTTAATTCTTGGAAAGAATTATAATTCATGGCAGTTGAAGCAACCTGTCCTAACAAAGCTAGAACAGGAACATGGTCCATTTGTGCGTCATAGAGACCGTTGATTAAGTGACTAGCTCCAGGACCGGCAGAACCAAAAACAGCACCGATTTTACCAGTTAATTTTGCATCAGCAGCAGCTGCTAAAGCACCGGCTTCTTCGTGTCGAACTTGGATGTATTTTACTGATTCACGTTCATGGTACAACGCGTCCATCGTCGAGTTGAATGAACCGCCGGGAATTCCATAGATATGATCAATTTTCCAAGCCTCTAAAACATTGACCATAGCAACGCCTGCATTAATTTTAGACATCTTCTTCACTCACTTTCTTTTTGTAAGTTTCCTACTAAAAAAGTATAACGCGTCTTAAAAAAACCAGCAAAGAAAGTGTTTCCAAAGAAGTTTACAGGCACACCTAAAACATGATAAGGTTATATCAAACAAACGTTTTCAGGATACCAGTTTAGATTTGTCGGTTATACCCAGTAATTTCAATTAAAATAGGATGTAGGGGCAAAGTATTCGATTAGTTTATATCCGAATAATCGACTGATCTTCTGAAAAAAGTATATATTAATGGGAAGTAGGAGGTTCTTATGATTGGATGGCTACTTAATTTAGCAGCCTGGCAGCAAGCATTAGTGGGCACACTATTTACTTGGGGAATGACAGCTTTAGGTGCTGCATTAGTTTTTTTCTTCAAAAATATCAATCGTAATGTATTGAACCTAATGTTGGGATTTGCTTCTGGTGTAATGATTGCGGCGAGTTTTTGGTCGCTGTTAGACCCAGCAATAGAGGCTGCAGAGGAGAACGGATCGATTCCTTGGCTAGTAGTGAGTCTCGGTTTTGGTCTGGGAGGGCTATTTCTTTATATAGCAGACAAAACAATCCCTCATATGCATTTTGGACCGAATAAAGAAAAAGAAGGATTACCCAGTCATTTAAAGCGGACAATTTTGCTAGTATTTTCGATTACTTTGCATAACATTCCGGAAGGTTTGGCAGTTGGAGTTGCTTTTGGAGCAGCCAATGAAGCGGCGAATCCGGCAGCTGCAGTTTTAGCTGCAATTTCTGTATCATTAGGGATCGGGATTCAAAATTTTCCAGAAGGTGCAGCAGTCTCGATTCCCTTGCGACAGGAAGGGCTGAGTCGAACGAAGTCATTCCTTTACGGACAAGCATCAGGCCTCGTAGAACCGATCGCAGCTGTCATAGGAGCGATCCTAGTAACGAGTGTTCAGCCTCTGTTGCCATACGCCCTATCTTTTGCGGCCGGAGCTATGATTTATGTAGTAGTAGAGGAATTGATCCCAGAAGCCCAAGCAACGACGGATAGTAAGCATCATTTTGGAGTATTTGGCGCGATGGCAGGATTTATTATTATGATGATCTTGGATGTGGCGTTGGGATAAAAAATCGTAGAACAGTGGTTAGGAAACGACCATTGTTCTACGATTTTTTTAATATGTCCGTCCACGACGTTTGGTTAACCAATTGACTAAGAAATAAGCAATTGCTAATGGGATTGCGATTCTAAAGAATAAACCGATCAGACCTGAAAGGAGCGGGCCTACAATACTTAAAATCAAACTAGCAACTAAGAAAAAGCCGACAACAGCTAAAATTCGAACAACCATAGGATAATTTTTCATCATTTTGAATTCCTTCTTTCCATTTGTTTTAACTTAAACCTAGTTTAGCAAATTATATTCTTGCTTACGTCCAACTTAAGACGTATTTCTCGTAAGAATTTTTGTGCTGTTAAATTTAATAATGAAGAAAAAGCACAGGTCCCAATTACCATATATTTGTAAAAAAGAGCATCTAAATAGCGATTAAGATAACGAGAAATAACGAGCGGATCAAATTAATGAAGCAGAATGACATTATTCTTGATATTTTAGGCTTTTTTTTGTTTAATAGTATCCATAGTAATTTATCTTATTTTTAGTTAGCAATGACTGTTAGGAGAAAAAATGCCAAAATCACGAATTGAAGCTTTTACAGATGCGGTCATTGCAATCATCATGACCCTTTTAGTTTTAGAATTACATGAACCGGGTGCGCCTACTTGGTCTGCCTTTTTACAAATGGAACACAAATTTATTGTGTACTTGATCAGTTTTATCAGCTTGGCCATCTATTGGAATAATCACCATCATCTTTTTCAACTAGTGCGGAAAGTAGATGGCAGGGTTCTATGGGCTAATAACTTTTTGATTTTGATGATGACGCTCTTTCCGTATGTCACTGCTTGGGTAGGGGATTATCCGTTTGACTGGCCGCCGCAAGCTTTATATGGATTGGTCACGTTAGGAACCGACTTAGCGTATTATTTATTAGTACAGGCATTGATACGAGCTAATGGGAAAGATTCGAAGATCGGACAAATGTTTAAACATTATCCAAAATCATATTTGTCGATTGGACTTGCACTATTGGCTTTGATCCTAGGAAAGTTAATTGCACCAATCGCGGTATTGATTGTTAATGTTCTGATTCTATTGATGTGGTTTATTCCTGAAAAAGCTATCGAAAAGACGTTATAGAAAGCGCAGCCTTGAGCTGTGCTTTTTTTTATAGTAATAAATTGTTAACTGTTACTGTTGTTGAAAACGGCAAGTTTTTATATCCATCCTATTCTTGATTATTCACTATTATGAGTTCGTAGTTTTTAGGAAATACTATATTCCTTTTATTATCTGTGGTAGAGTTTAAGCAAATGTTTTTATGGAGGTATCTATGTTAGAAGCAGTTATTTTTGATATGGATGGTGTCTTGGTTGATTCCGAGTATATCTATTTTCAAAGTAAATCACAGATTCTTAAAGAAGCGGGACACGAAGTTAAGGAGAGCTACCATTACCAATTCATGGGAACTACAGGCGATTATATGTGGGAACAGATGAAGCAGGAATTTTCATTACCATTATCGGTACCAGAGTACGTTCGACAGATGAACGATTTGCGAAAAGAAATGACCAAACATGATGGAATTAAAGTGATCCCTCATGCACAGGGGTTTGTAAAGCGCTTGTACGAGGGAGGGTTAAAACTAGCGGTGGCTTCCTCCTCTTCGTTGGCAGAAATTAAAGATAATTTAGTGGAGATTGGATTGTCCGATTATTTTTCAGAAGTAGTCAGCACGGAAGAAGTGGAACATTCAAAACCAGCACCCGATGTCTATTTAGCAGCAGCAAATCGTTTAGGTGTTAAACCTGAGAATTGTTTAGGAATCGAAGATACAAAGAATGGTACGGGTGCGGTTCGCAATGCTGGATTGGTCGGCATAGGCTTTGCAAACCCCTCTTTTCCGAAACAAGATTTGGCATTTGCCGATGTCGTAGTATCCACTTTTTCTGATTTAGATGCCAAAACACTGGCTAAAATTTATCAAGAAGTGAGGGAGCAGCGTGTCTAAAGCGATCATTTCCAGTAAAGCTTTTTTGGTTGAAGGTGGATGTAATGCTTGCGGACTTCAAAGTACCGAGACTTTTACAATTCATTTTGCTGATCAACGTTCGGAAATATTAGATAGTTTTGACGTTTCTTCACTTGTTCAAACAATTGCACAAAAGAATGGTTGGCGTGAAACAGCTATTCCGGTAGGCATTAGCGAGGAAAAGATTGTTTTAAAAAAAGGTTTAGAGATTGTCAGTCCGAAATATTTAGGTGAACAAATAGTTTATCAAAGAGATAACCAGCGAATTCAAACTAAGCGAACATTCGAAGATACGGCCGAATTGTTTGATAAGGTCAATCAAATTTTGGTACAGCTTTTTGAAATTGAGCCCTATGAGATAGAAAGAAACTAAAAGATTTAATTAGTAAGGGGCGTGGAGAGCCACACGGATAAGATCTGTGATGTTCTCCACTTTTTTGTTGTTCATTTAAAATAATTATCCGCATAAATACACACTTTTTTTCTTAGAAAGATATTTCGCTAATTGAGTCGAGTGAAAATTCTCCGGGAAAGAATTTATTTAATTAGGCAATGATTTAATAGAAGAAGACAATGTAAATAAGTAGTGTTTGGTAAATTTATTTTTGAAAATTAGTGTTCTTTTTTCTAGAGATTTGATTAAAGGATAACTATTAAATATATTTATTAAAACGTTTCAACAGAGCTTGAGCTACAATTGATTTTTACTCAAAATAACTTTAAATAATGCATATAAATGAATCCGTCTGTGAGATGTTATTTTTAGACATCCATAGATTACTGAGTATACTAAATGGCATGAAAGTGAAGAAGGTAGTTTGAAATGAAAGTAAAATACTATTTTTATAAAACGATAGATGGTCCACCCATGAAGGGTGTGCAAATAAAAATTCAAGAAAATCCACCAGAAACAGGGGATGAGATTATCTTGAAAAGAAAAAAGATTCCGTATGTTTTCATTGCATTTGAAGTAACAAAACACATTATCGGATATGGTCAGACGAAACAAACCATTGTTAAAGTTAAATGTATTCAAAAGGATTTGCTGAAACCATAAAGAGAAAAATAGTTGAGTTGACGAGCTCAAAGAGATGATAATGAGGACGAAGAGAGAACTTAATTTAAAAAGAAAAAAAGCGAATAGGTTCCATCTATTTATATTGGGAGAAATTTTTTTGGTTTATCTTTCCACTGTTAGTTAAGAACTATGTTTGTATAATAGAGGATCTTTTTCGGAGTTTAATTGTAAGAAAAAGAAGTTGGAAATTATTTCATATGCTAAAAAACGTACGCGTGAACAACTAAATGAGAAAAATTTAGTCTGGCAAATTAATGTGCCAGGCTTTTTTCTTCAAATTCCTGCAAAGTCTAGCTTACATAAAAAACAGACAAATAATGAGACTCTTGATAGAATGAGGAAAGATTCAGAGTACCAAGTTGCATAATGTGTAACAAAAAACAGAAACGTAAGCATTGAATTCCACCTATATTTAGGCATTCTTTGTTCTTACAAATATTTTTTTGTGAAACAAATATTTTTTAAGCACCAAGTTGCATAAAAAACACCGAACTATTTGGGAACAAATAAGATGGAAATGTAAGCGGTTTTAGATTAAATTGAGGATGTAAAGAGGGATGACAATGAATTTAGAAGAGCGAACCAATCAGATTTTTGTTGAGTTAGTCAACAACCCTCAAATCACTAGTAAAGCGCTATGTGAAAAATTTGATTTAACGCGAGGGCAATTGAATTACGCGTTGAAAAAAATAAATGATTCTTTATTAGATGAAAATCTGGGTGAGATTAAACGAACAAAAAATGGTCACTTTCTCATTGCAAATGAGATTCTTTCAACTTATAAGGGTGGTGATGACCAACTCGGAGTGTCAACTGAGAGTTACGTTTTTTCAGGTAAAGAAAGAGCGGCCATAATCGAGTTGATGTTGTTGAGTAAAGAAGATTATCTTTCATTAAATCATTTCATTGATGAACTGAAAGTTAGTCGGAATACAGTGTTAAGAGATCTGAAAGAAGTTGATCACGAGTTACAGCAAAATGAATTGTCACTGAAGTATACCCGATTAAAGGGATACTTCATCCAAGGCGATGAATGGAACAAGCGGAATTTACTTTCTGACCTACTGGATAATCTAGCGATGATGCATAACGGAGTTAATTTTATTATACATTTTGCTAATATCGATCCTAAACAAATTGAAGCCTTTCGAACGCGAGTAGAACTGGTAGAAGAAGAGTTGGAAGTTCAATTCACAGATGAACGCCTAAAAACATTACCTTTACTAATCATATTAATGATTCGGCGGGCACAAAAAGGCAAACTGATTTCGTATAGTTTCAAGATCAATTATCGAGAATTGGCGGATACGAAAGAATATTTAGCCGCGGATCGAGTAATTTGGGATGTTGATGGGTTGAGTGAAAATGAACGCGTTTACTTAACGATGCTTTTATTGACTACCAACCTTTCGCGTGGCGATATCTTATCTGTTAAAGAGCTGACTAAAATGAAGGAAGCTTTGGAAAAGGTTATTGCCAATTTTGAACGAATTGCAGGTGTAACGTTAGAAGACAAAGAAAAGCTGCTAGATCGACTTTTGGTACATATGAGACCAGCTTATTATCGGATCAAATATCATTTAAATCTGCAAACACGGTTTTACCAAGAAAATAAGGATGCCAATTTATTCTCTTTGTTTTACTTAGTCAAGGAAGCTAGTGGCCCATTAGAAACATATTTTGAACAGCCGATTCCTGATGCCGAATTGTTTTTCATTTCTTTATTCATCGGCAGCCATATTGTAGAAAGTTCCGAGATCGTCCATCCAGAAAATCGGAAACGAGCAGTTATCGTTTGTCCTAACGGCATTTCAATAGCAGCCTTGTTGGAAAATACACTGCGAAATTTATTACCCGAAATTGATTTTGTTACAACTATGTCCGCACGGGAGTTTTATCGAACCAATTATGATGTAGACTTTATTTTTTCAGCAGTTCCGCTAAAAACGGAAAAAAAAGTTTTCGTAGTTGATAGCTTTTTACCTGAGAAAGAAAAACGGCAATTAAGGGAGCGAGTGCTGCGAGCAACTGCAATTATCCAAACAGAGATTGTGACGCCGGAAAAGATCTTAACTGTCGTTAAAAAACATGCGGAAATACTAGATGAAACTAGCCTTTATGAAGAGCTATTAGGTTTGTTCGTACCAAAGGAATCGAGAATTTTAGAAAAAAAACGGCCGCATTTAGTTGATTTACTAAAAGGAGAAATGCTTCAAATATTTGAAGAAGAAGTCAGTTGGTCGGAAGTATTAACTGCGTTAGGGGAACCTTTAGAGCGGCAAAAAATTATCACACCAGAGTATATCAAAGCTCTAAAAAAAGAAATGCCAATCTTACCAGCGTATACGGTTTTACGTCATAAAATCGCGTTGCCTCATACAGTCAAAGAAGCGGGGGCAATCGGTGTAGGAATTAGTTTGGGAATTGTAAAAAAAGGAATCGTTACAGAAGATGGGAAAAAAATTCATACGGTCATCTTGTTAGCTTCAAACGACAAAGAAGAACATCTAGATTTGATCTTCGAAATGATGAGTTTAGCAGGGGCGGATCAATTGGCAAGACTAGAAAAGGCAACAACGAAAGAAGAAGTACGTGAGACGTTGATAGATTTCAACGATGAGTATTGGAGGGCAAAATGATGACAGAAACGACACTGAGTTCCTATGTGAAAGATCCATTAGTTTTGGCACAAGAAAATTTCTCTTCTCGAGAGGAACTATTTGAACAAGTTGCGCAGAAAGCATCTGATCTTGGTTGGGTACGGGAAGATTTTTTGGATCGAATAAAAACACGGGAAGAAACGTTTCCAACAGGGATTCAACTAATGAGTATGGGGGCAGCGATTCCGCATACGGATGCTGAATGTATCTTGGAAGAATTTGTCGCGGTGATAACATTGCAAGATTCCGTTGTTTTTCAAAGTATGGAGGACAACAACCAGCAAGTTAAAGCACAGATCGTCTTTGTCCTAGGTTTAAACCAACCCCATGCACAACTAGAAATGCTGCAATCGTTAATGGGATTACTGCAAAATGAATCTGCTTTATCGGAACTTTTATTGGCAAATACAGCAACTGAATTAGTCAGTGCGATTAAAAAAAATAATTTATAAGGGAGAGTATTAAAATGAAAAAAATTCGTGTATTAGTAGCGTGTGGCGCAGGTATTGCAACATCAACAGTGGTTATGAAAAAGGTTGAGGATTTGTTTGCTAAGAACAATATGCCGGTGGAAATTACGCAAATTAAAATTTCAGAAGCGGCATCTAAACAAGATGGAGCGGATATGTTAGTCACTACGACTATGTTGCCGACAGAGTATAAGATTCCGGCAATTAAAGCGATGGCATTTTTAACAGGGATTGGAACAGAAAAAGTTGAAAATGAAATCATCGAGGCAGCAAAAGGGATTCAATAATTTATTATATATAGGAGGAATGAATCAATGGATGGTTTAATGGATGTGGTACAAAGTATTTTAGGTGCCGGGCCAAGTGTCATGTTGCCGATCATCATTTTTATTGTTGGAATTATTTTTAGAGTTCCAGTGAAGAAAGCAATTATTTCAGGAATAACTGTTGGTATTGGGATGATCGGAATTAATTTGGTGATTACGGTTTTAACAACCAACGTTGGTCCGGCGGCGCAGGCGATGGTTGAACGGTTCGGTTTGAACCTGACGATCATTGATGCGGGCTGGCCAGCAGTCTCAGCCGGGACATGGGCGCAACCAATCGCGGCTGTAATGATTCCAGTGATCTTAATCGTAAATTTAATCATGTTGGCATTAAATCGAACCAAAACACTGAACATCGATATCTGGAACTACTGGCATGTTAGTTCTGTGGCAGCAACTGGTTATATTGTAACAAAAAGTTTTTTCTTTGGCATCCTGTGTGGAATTTTGTTTACGATTATTATTCAGATTATTGCCGATAAAACTGCACCAAAAGTACAAGAGTATTACGGATTAGAAGGAATTAGTATTACTACGGGCTCGGCCCAAGGATATGCCATTTTGGCCTTACCGGTTGGCTGGTTAGTGGATAAGATTCCTGGCATTAACAAATTAGATGTAAAACCAGAAACGATTCAAAAACGTTTCGGAATTTTCGGAGAGCCCATGATCATGGGGATTATTATTGGGATGTTCTTAGGATTACTTGGTGGATACGACTTTATTGGTATCTTGAAAATCGGAATGAACATGGGTGGTGTTATGTTCTTAATGCCGCGAATGGTAAAAATTCTGATGGAAGGGCTAATTCCAATTCAAGAAGGAGCCCAAAAACTATTGCAAAGTCGTTATGGTGACCGTGAAATCTATCTAGGGATGGATGCGGCCTTAGCTACAGGTTCGCCTGCTGCTTTGTCCACTGGTCTTTTGATGGTGCCGATCACATTGTTCTTAGCTGTAATCTTACCAGGAAACCGTGTATTACCCTTTGGAGATTTAGCTACTATACCTTTCTTTGCAGCACTAGTTGTACCAAGCCGTAAAGGAAATATTTTACACTCAGTTATTTCGTTAACAGTGGTTATGGCCGCAGCTTTATTGATGGCTACAAACTTTGCACCGGTTATTACTCAAATGGCGCAAGGAATTGTGAAATTCCCGGATGGGGCAGCTCAAATCACTAATTTAGATACAGGCGGAAACTTCTTAAAATGGATATTCTTGAAACTTTCAGAAGTTGTCGCTTCAATTATGTAGGGGGCCTATTGAAATGAGTAAAATGATGAAGGGTGTTTCAAAACAAGCGCCTGGTTACGATCAAATGGAATTTATTGACTTGCCAGTACCTGAGGCAAGTGAAGATAAAGTACTAATAAAAGTAGCTTATACTGGGATTTGCGGGTCAGATATTCATACCTTTAAAGGGGAATATAAAAATCCTACAACACCCGTAGTTCTAGGTCATGAGTTTGCTGGTCAAGTTGTTGAAGTTGGTGACAAAGTGACAAAAGTCAAAGTTGGCGATCGTGTAACAAGCGAAACAACTTTTTATGTCTGCGGCAAATGTGATTACTGTAAAGAAAAACAATACAACTTATGCCCTTATCGCAAAGGGATCGGGACTCAGCAAAATGGTTCGATGGCAAATTATGTATTAGCGCGCGAAGAAAGTATTCATATTTTACCCGATCATTTAAGCTATGAAGGAGCTGCAATGAGTGAACCGCTAGCTTGTTGTGTTCATGCGATGTATCAAAAGAGTCAACTAGAATTAAAAGATAAAATCATCATCATGGGCCCTGGTCCAATCGGTTTATTCTTATTGCAAATCGCTAAAGAAATTGGTGCATTTGTTATTATGACCGGGATCACAAAAGATGCTCACCGCTTAGCTTTAGCAAAAAAACTTGGTGCGGATATTGTTGTAGATACTATGAAAGAAGACTTAGCTACTATCGTTAACGACGAGACAGATGGTTATGGTGTTGATAAGGTGTACGACGCTTCAGGCGCTGCGCCAGCTGTAAATGCCAGTTTACCATTGCTTCGCAAACGTGGGCAATTTATCCAAGTTGGACTTTTCGCAAATAAGATGGTTGAACTAGACACCGAATCAATCATCCAACGTGAAATTCAATATATTGGTAGTCGGTCACAAAATCCTTATGATTGGCCAATTGCTATTCATTTATTAGCTAAAGGCGCCATCAATATTGATGAAATGATTACAAAAAAATATCCACTAACTCAATGGCGTGAAGCTTTTGAAAAAGTTATGGAAGGTAATGAGATCAAAGTGATGATCGAATCTAATCCAGGAGAATTCTAATAAAGTTGAGAAAGTTGTGCCAGAATTTTTGGCACAATTTTTTTTTTGGGTTTTGGTAAGGTAGAACTACTTTAGCGTGTTAACTCAAGCAGTTCAAAATGGACGTTTGTGCTATATCATAGCATCTTGAAAATTCTGATATTCTGTTATTTTTATCTGATTTCACAAAAGAAAACGTTTACTATTTTTTTCATTCAAGCTAGACTAAGGTAAAAAATGGAGGCAGGAGGGAATCGGATGGATCTAGACAATCGGAGTGTACAGATCTTACAGATAGTCGCTTCTACGGTAAAAATTTCTTCAAAAGAGATTATGGAAAAATATGATCTGACCCGCAATCAGTTAGATTACGCATTGAAAAAAATCAATGACTATCTAGGAGAAAATGACTATCGTAAGATTATTCGATCACGAAATGGCAGTTTTGTGGTAGATACAAAGGTAGTGGATGCATTCTCTGGAATCATGAATAGCGAAAGTCAATTGAAGGCAGATGAGAATAGTTTTTTAGATGAAGATCATCGTCTGCTGGTTATTTTATTAGTGGTTTTTTCAGCAGACTATCTTTCTCTTTATCACTTTTCAGAGAGTTTGGAAGTTAGTAAGAATACGATCGTTTCGGATATCAAGAAATTGAAGAAACAATTGAAAAAGCATAAATTGACGATCGATTATTCCAGAAAAGGCGGATACTATTTCCGCGGGGATGAAGAGGCTATCCGCGGGTTGATTCTTGTAGTAACAGATCAAGTAATGGATTCAATTTACAATCGATTAATTTTTGAAAAATACTTAGAGATCCAACCAGCGGAAATTGATGCTCAACGGAAAATGCTGCGTTTGGCCGAGGAAGAATTACAAGTTCAATACACGGATAATCGAATACAAACAGCACCTTATTTCTTGGTACTTTTGAATCGCAGAGTTAAAAACGAACAC
The DNA here is from genome assembly GCF_000407185.1 of Enterococcus malodoratus ATCC 43197. Lineage (GTDB taxonomy): Bacteria > Bacillota > Bacilli > Lactobacillales > Enterococcaceae > Enterococcus_A > Enterococcus_A malodoratus. The sequence continues at coordinate 1,932,862 of NZ_KE136481.1, read as the reverse complement.
TTTATAGAACAGCGGTTTGGCTTGTTGGCAAAAGAGATTATGGATACTAACGAGTATGGAGCAATCGTAAAGGTATTAGCGGGTCAGGAGATGCTGCCTAAATCGTATACAGAACATCTGTATCTTTGTCTTTATATCCTTTCACTGAAAATAACGGATCTGAGTAATATTTTTTCCCTGAACAAAGACGCGTTGCGAACACATATCGAAACATTTATCGCTGTGTTAGAAAAAAACACGATCATTCAGCTTAACGATAAAGCACAATTAATTGAGAATTTGACACTCCATCTGACACCAGCTTACTATCGGATCCGTTATGGACTGACATCGGACTATACTCTTACAGATATTGTCAAAAATCAATTGGATCCTTTATTCTTTATCGTAAAATCTTCTATAGCGCCGCTAGAAGAATTTTTTGAAGAACGGATTCCCAATGATGAGATTTATCTGATTACCATGTTTATCGGTGCCTATATGCATAAAGAAAAACCGATTAATCTTGACAATACAATCGTCAAAGCAGCGGTCGTTTGTCCGAATGGTATTATTAGTTCAAAACTTTTGGAAAAGACTCTCGATAATTGGTTTCCCATGATCCATTTTGTCAGTTCATTTTCAATTCGCGAATTTTATGAGAAAGAAGATATGTTAGATGTCCAATTGATTTTTTCAACCAATCCATTGACTACGGAATTACCGGTTATCGTCGTTGGAAATGATTTGTCTGCTATGAATAAGACCTTGATCGTCAATGAAGTGATTCAGCTGATTTATAAAATTGATAGCTATAAGCTGCAGCCGGATCATATTTTATCGATTGTTAAAAAGCATCTACCCATGACTGCTGAAGCAGAAGGCAAGATTCGTAAAGAGCTGATGATTTCTTATAATTCGATATTCCAAATTCAAGATCAAGAGATTTTAACCAATGAAACGAAATTGAACTTGAGTGATTTGATTACGAAAGAAAGTATTATTATTTTAGAAAATGAACTAAATTGGTTGGAGGTCCTACAAGCGGCAACGCAAAATCTGATTGATCGAGAAATCGTTGAGCCGAGTTATTTAAAGCACTTAAAAGAACAGTTTCCCGAAGTTACACCGAGTATCTTGCTAGGAAATCAAATCGTTATTCCTCATACGGTTCCTGAAAATGGAGCTCTTGAATTAGGTATGTGTTTGGCAAAAGTAAAACAGGGATTCTTTAGTCAGAATCAAACGTATCGCTATGTTGTTGTCATTTCAGCGATTGATAAAAAAATGCACATCCAGCCTATGATGCAGCTATTAAAAATCGCTAGTGATCCGAAGGTGATTCAACGATTGGATCAAGCACAAGACAAGGAAGCTCTTTTAACTATCATCCAAGAATTCAAAAAAGCATAAGCGCTGTAGTCCATTCTTTTCAAGAGTGGGCTTTTTATGACCTTTCTGATTTTTAATGAACAAGTGACGATAAAAGGCGCTTGTGAAATCAACGTTTTCAGCAAGTCATACCAATATTAAGGAATAGGTTCAGTAAAAAATGAGTTCAAAAGAAATTCAAAAGAAAGCGGTTCCGTGCTATCTTTTGGGTAAGCAAGAAGCAAAAAAACAGAATAGGAGGGATCGAGTGATCAAACGAGAGTTGCTTTTTAGCAAAATGAAGCCGCACGATTATGCAGAGATAATTACATTTTTGGGGCAAAAAATGGAGGAACAAGGGTATGTTAAACCGACCTATGTTCCAGCCGTTTTGGAAAGAGAGAAAGGTTTTCCTACAGGGCTGCAGATGGGAGACTATGGTATTGCGATTCCCCATACCGATCGTGTGCATGTGCATCAATCGGCTCTAGCCATTGCAACTTTGAAAGAACCGATCGAAGTTTGTTCAATGATTAATCCGGAAGAAAAAGTTCATGTCTCATTAGTCATTTTAATGGCAGTGGAAGATCCTGATGGACAGGTCAAGATGCTGAGTAAACTGATGGGACTATTCCAAGACGTTGAGACATTGAAACGTTTAGAGAGAGTATCGTCTACAGAAGAAATGTATGACATCATAGCAAAAATGGAATTAGAAATCGCGTAAAGCACAAAGAATAAGGAGGAACAGTAATGAAAAGATACAATGTGTTATCCGTTTGCGGATCAGGAACAGTGACATCATCGATGGTAGCAGAAAAATTAAGAGAAACATTGGAAGAAAAAGGCTACATCGTTGATACGACAGAGGCGAATCCAAATGAGGCGTTGTCTTTAGCGAAAACAGGCAAGTTTGATTTTATTACGTATACGAGTCCATTGCCCGATGGTGACTACGGGATTCCTGTGGTGAATGCGATTGGTTTTCTAACTGGTTTTGGGGAAGATGAGTTTTTGGAAGAAGTCGATGGGGTTTTGCTAGCTTTAGAAAAATAGTTTTTTGAACAAAGGTTGTTTTTGGTTTCTTGCGAAAGAATAATGGCGAAGGATTGGTTTTTGCTGAAATTTTTAGTAAAGCTAAAAAATAAAATACATTAAACTAAAAAAGGAGTAATGAGATGTTAGAAACATTAAAGAGCGTTTTTGATACGTTTGGATCGGCAGTTTTTGTTCCCGTGATGATTTTTGTAGTTGCTAAGGTATTAAAAGTAAAGACTCAAAAAGCATTTTTATCTGGATTGTACGCAGGTGTAGGATTGATGGGCTTCACCTTGATTTTGAACTCATATACCCCGATTATTTCGAAAGTCGTTCAACAGATGGTTGATCAAACTGGAATCAACCTTCCGGCATTTGATGTCGGCTGGCAAGCAACCGCGTTAGTGGCCTATTCAACAGAAGCCGGTATGATCTACCTAGTGATCGCCTTAGTTTTACAAACGGTACTTTTCTTAGTGAAGTGGACGAATGTGTTTCAGCCTTCGGATTTATGGAATAACTATTCCTACATGGTTTGGGGTTCAATGGTTTACCTAGCTACAAGAAATATGATTTTAGCGGTTGTCTTGATGTGTCTGTTAAATATGTATAGCCTGTTGCTGTCGGAAATGCTAGCAAGAAGATGGTCTAGTTATTATCATTATCCAAACTGTACGATTATTGCAATGCACAATATTGAACCTGGAATTTTTGCCTTATTGATGGATCCGATTTGGAACATGATTGGTCTGCATAAAGTACGTTTAAATCCTCAAGGGTTGCAGAAAAAACTAGGTTTCTTGGGCGAACCGATTTCATTAGGATTGTTCTTAGGTCTATTCTTAGGGATTTTAGGAAATATCAGTAATTTAGCAGAATTATCTTCTTGGGGGCAAATTACAGAAGTGGCGATCGCAACGAGTGCTGTAATGGCAATCTTCCCGAAAGTCGCTGGGATTTTTTCACAAGCATTTAACCCAATCTCACAAGCGGCTAGTAAAAATGTCCGCGGCAACAATGAAGGACGTGAATGGTATCTAGGTGTAAATGATGCGACTGGTTATGGAGAACCTGCAACGTTAATCTCAGGAATTCTTTTGATTCCAATCATGGTATTTATCGCAATGATCTTACCTGGAAATCAGACACTGCCGGTAGTTGATTTATTGGCAATCCCATATATGGTTCAAGCATTGGTATGTTTATCAAATGGGAATATCGCAAAAACTTTAATCAATGGTGTTATCTGGTTCAGTTTAGGACTATATATGTGTTCATATACTGCACCAATGTTTACAGAAATCGCGCAAACGGTGGGTGTCACATTGCCAGCTGGTGCATTGATGGTAACAAGCTTCAATATTTTAGGAAAACCAATTTTTGGTCTGATTTTCTTAGCCTTTCTGAGTCAGAATCCACTGTGGATCGGCCTGACGATCGTCGCTTACTTTGTTATTTACTTCTTGTTCCGGAAAAATAAGGAAGCATTTTATGGATATGTTGAACGGGCTGCGGCGAAAAATAATGGTGAGATTCCAGAAGCCAAAACGAAGGTAGCTTAATAGAGAAGGATGAAGGATAGCATGACAAAAAAAATGAAAGCAAGTGTATTAGTAAAACCTGGTGTATTGGAAGTTCAAGAGGTGGATGTTCCAGAGATAGGTGAAGATGAAGTATTAGTCAAAGTCGCTTACGCGGGGATCTGCGGCTCAGATGTACCCCGCGCAAACTTAGAAGATGGTGCAAGAATGTATCCGCTCATTTTAGGACATGAATTTAGCGGGACTGTGGATCGGGTAGGATCCCAAGTCACAAAAGTTCATGTTGGAGACAAGATCGCTGTCGCACCACTGATTCCAGATCCCAATTCTGAATATACAAAAGAAGGATCTTATGGACTCAGTGATAATTATAACATAATCGGTACAGGCAGTAATGGCGCTTTTGCCGAATACGTGAAGGTTCCAGAAGAGCACTGTGTAACGATGCCAGAGGATTTGGATTTGCTGTCAGCAGCTGGGGTAGAACCAGCAACGATCAGTTGGCATGCAATGCAACGCTCAAATATGAAGGTCGGCGATACCGTAGCGGTACTTGGCTGTGGTCCAATCGGACAATTTGCGATTCAGATCGCAAAAATATTTGGTGCGAAAAAAGTGATTGCTGTCGATATTTTTGATGAAAAATTAGCTTTGGCAAAACAGCTTGGTGCAGACGTAACCATTAACAGTAAAGAGCAAGATTTAGAAGAAGCAATCAAGGCGGAAACAGGTTTAGGTGTACACGTTGTGATTGAAACCGCCGGCAGTAAGTTTACTCAGAAGCAGGCACTTTTAATTACTCGTAAGCATGGAACTGTGGTATTGGTAGGAATCTCACATCAGGATCTGCCGTTATCTGAACATGAGGCAGAACGCATTATGCGAGCAGAGTTGACGATCACAGGTTCATGGAATTCATATACCGCTCCTTATCCTGGTCGTGCTTGGGAGGCGACACTGGAGGAAATGTCCAAGCAGCGAATCAAATTCAAAGAAATGGTGAGTGATGAGATTGCTTTAGCAGATCTATCCGATGTACTGCCTAAAATGTTTAAGCGTGAGCTTGCTTACAACAAAATCGTTGTTGCAGTCAATCCAGAATAAGAGGGGACCGAATCGATGTTAGAAAAATTAAAACAAGAAGTATTTCAGGCAAATTTGGCGTTACCTAAACATGGCTTAATTAAGTATACATGGGGAAATGTTAGTGCCTATGATCCTGAAACAAAATATTTTGTGATCAAACCTAGCGGCGTTGGCTATGAAGAAATGAAGGCTGATGATATGGTCGTCGTTGATTTGGATAATAAGGTAATTGAAGGTGAAATGAACCCTTCATCTGATACACCGACTCATGCAGTATTATACAAAGCCTTTCCAGAAATTGGCGGAATCGTCCATACTCATTCGACATGGGCAGCGGCCTGGGCACAATCAGGCCTAGATGTTCCGGCGATGGGAACAACGCATGCCGATACGTTTTATGGATCAGTTCCTTGCGCACGCTTTTTGTCACAATATGAAATTGATGAAGGCTATGAGCACGAAACAGGAAATGTGATTATCGAAACTTTCAAGCAGCGTGAACTTAAACCTTTAGAGGTGCCGGGAGTCTTACTTCACGGACATGGTCCCTTTACTTGGGGGAAAGATGCGCACAGCGCAGTAATGAATGCGGTGGTGTTAGAAGAAGTCTGTAAAATGAACCTATTAACACGGCAATTGAATACCTTCGCAGAGGAGTTGCCGCAACGAGTGTTGGATAAGCATTATTTACGTAAGCATGGTGCAAATGCCTATTATGGACAGAATTAACTAGTAGTTTAGGAGGATTAAGATGATTAGCGAATTGTTTATTTTGATTGGACTGGCCTTTTTTATCAAAGTCTTTTTTGATGGCGCTAAAAAACTTGTCATTGGAGCCAATGGAGATGTAGTAAAGAGTAAGACATATTGGATTCATGGTCTGTTAGGTGTGGCCTTTATGATCGTAGCGCGACTAATTACGATCCTCCTTTAAAACATGTAATCAATGGAGGATGATGAAATGGCACTTCATGAAATCAGTCAAGCTCCTTTTATTCAAGAAATGTGCGAGGCGACCAGTCAGTTATGGGCTTATGGTTGGGCGGAGCGAAATGGCGGCAATATTAGTTATCGTTTGCCGCAAGAAGAAGTACAGTATTATCTCGATATTAATCAAGTGAAAACGAAAGCTGCATTAGAATTTGCTGTTGAAAGTTTGGCGGGTGAGATATTTCTCGTATCTGGTTCAGGAAAATATTTCAAAAATGTTCAAAAGAATCCCGCTGATAGTTTGGCTATCATTCGGATTGGTGCGGAAGGGAATACCTATGAACTTCTATGGGGATTAGAAAGCGGTGCTCTGCCGACCAGTGAGTTGGCCTCACATTTGCAATGTCATGCAGTTCGTATGACCCAAGATCCAAAACATCGAGTCATTTTGCATACACATGCAACCGCGATATCTGCGATGACTTTTATACATGAGTTGGATGAAAAGAAGTTTACAAAAACGTTATGGCAAATGATTACAGAGTGTTTAGTGGTCTTTCCAGATGGAGTGTCAGTTCTTCCGTGGATGGTTGCGGGAACCAGTCAGCTGGGGGCAGCATCAGCAGAAAAAATGTATGATTCAAGGATCGTAATCTGGCCGCATCATGGGATTATGGGGGCAGGTCAAACGATGGATGATGCCTTTGGTCTAGTTGAAACAGCGGAAAAGGCCGCACAAATTTATTTACAAATTTGTTCAACAAGACAAGAGATTAAGCAGCAAATCACTGATCAGCAACTCTTAGATTTGGCTGTAAAGTTTCACGTGAAACCTAAAATAGGGGTACTAACGGAAGTGGGCAAACAGGATGTCTAATGTAGTCGTGATTGGTGATCCATTTGTTCCAGCGGATAATTTGGCGGATGCAGCAAAAGGTCTAAAGATCGAATCCCCGATTACGATTCAAGCATTTGAATGGCATGCAGATAAATCTCGTTCAGAATTTCGCGAAATTATCAAAATACTTGAGCGAGAGGGTCCGAATGAATTCGAACTGTCTTCAGAGATACTGGCGGCAGTGGAGACGGCCGAATATCTACTGGTTCATCTGGCGCCGGTTTCTCGGAAGTTATTGACGCATGCGAAAAATTTAAAAGTTATTGGGACTTGCCGCGGCGGATTAGAACATATTGATTTAGCAGCAGTAAAGAAATTAGCTGGACTTTCAGTGATCAATGTCATTCGTAATGCTGAGCCTGTTGCAGATTTTACAATTGGATTAATGTACGCTACTGTACGTAATATCGCATCCTCAGCTATTCAAGTAAAGAGCGGTCACTGGCCCCAAACCTTTTCTAATGATATCTATAAAACCTCATTTTCCAATTTAAAAGTTGGATTAGTCGGTCTAGGACATATCGGAAAAATTGTTGCAAAGCGTTTAACTGCTTTAGGAATGGAAGTCAGCGCATATGATGCTTTTGCAGATCAGACTACTTTAGATCAAGAAGGCTATCAAATCGAGTTAAAAAGTCTGCAGGAAATTTTTAGTCATTCCGACGTAGTGTCCTTGCATTTGCGAGTAGTACCCGAAACAGAGAATCTGATCAATCACTCTTTATTAAAATTAATGAAACCCAGCGCGTATTTAATAAACACGGCTCGACCAGATATTGTTAATCAATCAGATTTGATTGAGTGCTTACAACAAAAACGGATCGCTGGTGCCGGTATTGATGTACTATGGAAAGAGCCAATTGATCCGAACGAACCATTATTGGCATTAGACAATGTTGTGATCACCTCACATATTGCGGGTGATACGATCGACGCAATTGAGCGCTCTCCACAATTGCTACAAGCAGAAATGAATAGAGTATTGCAAAAAGCTTGAGTAGATTCGTCTACTTAGGCTTTTTTGTTCATTTTTCACAAATTAGTGCACCTTTTTTTCTAAACTAAAAAAAAAGAGCGTATTAATCATTTGTGGAAAGCGCTTTATACTTGGCCTGTAATTAAGAGGAGGGAACACGAAATGTCAGATTGGTTAGACGTTGCAGGAAAAAAAGTGATCGTAACAGGAGGTTCTTCAGGAATTGGGGCAAGTATTATTGATGAATTACTAGGTCAAGGAGTAGTTGTTGCAAATTTCGATCTTCAACCAGGAAAGGTTGTTCACGAGAATCTGTATTATTTTCAAACGGATATTTCAAACCGACAGCAAGTGGAAGAAAACATCACGAAGGTTGTCGAAGAGTTAGGACAAATCGATGGATTAGTAAACAATGCAGGGATTAATGTTCCTCGTTTGTTAGTAGATGAGGTAGATCCACATGGGCAGTTTGAGTTATCAGATACTGTCTTTGACAAAATGATGGCGATTAACCAAAAAGGGTTGTTTTTAATGACACAAGCAGTGGCACGGACAATGATGAAAAGACATGAAGGTGTGATCATCAACATGTCTTCGGAATGTGGTCTGGAAGGATCGGAAGGACAAAGTCCATACGCCGCAACGAAAGCAGCAGTCAATAGTTTCACGCGTTCATGGTCTAAAGAACTAGGAAAACAGGGAATTCGGGTAGTAGGAGTTGCACCAGGAATTATGGAAGAAACTGGATTACGAACTGAAGCGTATGAAACAGCCTTAGCTTATACAAGAGGAATCTCGGTTGAAGAGCTTCGAAAAAACTATGATAAAACCACGACAATTCCCTTGGGACGGAGCGGGAAGCTCAGTGAAGTCGCCGATTTAGTATGCTATTATTTATCTGACCGGTCTAGTTATATTACAGGTGTTACGACCAATGTTGCTGGAGGAAAGACACGAGGATAAAGAAGGTGGGGTAATAAGATGGCATTGATCAATCGCTGGTATCAATTATTGCAGCATTTTATTACTCATGATCGTTTGAGTTTGAATGAGTTGCAAAAAATAACCGATACAAGCGCACAAACCACCAAAAAAGCGATTCAATTGCTGAATGATCAGATGGAACGCGTTGCAGTAATTGAAGAAAGGGAAAATATTTATTCGTTAAAAGTGATGGATTCTCAACAATTCTCAGAGATTATGAATGGCAGTTTAAAACAACAAACAGATTTCAATTCCAGTACAAAGCGAATCGCGGTTTTAATCGATTGCTTTATGAAGCAGGAAGGCTATATCGTAATCGATGATCTGTCGGAAGTACTAGGAGTCAGTCGTTCAACGGTCAATAAAGATTTGCGGAATTTGAAACAAATAATGAGTGGGTATCAAATCTCCCTAATTGGTACACCTAACAAAGGATTGAAAATCTCTGGGAAAGAATCACAATTGCGACTGCTTTATCTGCATCACACCTATGATTATCTGGAGCAGCCTACATTAAGTGATGAGTTATTGCAGCGGATTGATGAAATCGCATTAAGTAAAAAATTAGATTTTCGGACGTTGGGATTATTAAAAAAGACGATTATTTTAACGATCCAACGAATTCAAGCCGGAAAGTCGTTAACACAAGCAGTGCCTTATTATGTTAATTATTTTGCGGATGATCAATTATTAGAAGAATTATTTGTTAATTTAGCAACGGATTATAGTTTGACAATTAGTAAATTGGATTTTGACTTTCTTTGTTTCCCGTTAAATATTTTCAACAATAATTTGGTTTCAGAGGATCAAGCGGATAATGCAGAAGTAAAAATCCTGTTTAACTATATGATGGATCAAATCAACGAAGCGGTGATCATTAATTTGGATCAAGAAAGATTGTTCCAAAATATTCGAGCCCATTTTATGTTTTTGATCAATCGAATCATCTTTCAGGTTGAAACCTACGATATTTTTCGCGAGGAGTTTAAGCAAAAGCATGCTTTTGCACATGAGCTAGCGGAAATAGGTATCTCTGCATTAGCCGATTTCTTAAAGAAACCAAATCAACAAGCAGAGCTATCTTACTTAGCGATTTATTTTGAATTAGCATTAAAATCGGATGCTCAACCAAAGATGAAAGAAATTGCTGTGGTTTGTAATACGGGCAAAGGGACGGCGCTAATGATTAAGCGTCAGCTAGCAACGGTTTTGGGTCCTAATATTAGAATTGCACATTATTCCGAAGAAGAATATGAGACAAAGGATTTGGATCGCTATTTCGCAGTATTTACGACGGTTCCGTTGAAGCATACGAAGACAACTACCGCGGTAATAAAGTTAACGGATCTATTTAATGAGAATTGGCTTTTAAGTGAGTGGAAGCGGATCGTCGCTTCAAAGGCTGCATCGTTTGAGCATATTCGATTTTCTTTTGAACAACTGGACAAACAGCAGGCCTATGAAGAAAATCTAGTCGTTTTATTAGAAAAATTAGGTGCTAAGCAATTAATTGATGATTCTTTTAAGACTTACATTTTGGCCAAAGCACAGGAAGAATCGGCAGTGATCGATAATGGCATTGCTTTTCCTCACGGAATCAATCATCAAAGTGAAGAAATTCTGGTAACGATCGGAATCTATCCAGAGGGACCATCGTTGGAAGAGATTGAACTGATTTTTCTGGTGGCTATTCCAGAAAATCTAACGTTAGCAATGGAGGATGAGTTATTGAGTTTTTACGATACGATTTTTGTAATCTCTTCTAATGAAGCATTACGAGAACAAGTCAAGCAGATCAGCAGTAAGGAGGAGTACCGTCGGTTGTTGGTAAAAGGTTACTAAGAATGCAGGTGTTACAAAGAGCCATTTCTTTGTACTGGAAAGGAGCGAATATCGCATGAATATCTTTTTTTTAGGAGCTGTTGCAATTATTGCTTATATTCTCCAAATCTTTTTAGGAATGAAGCAAATCAAGAATTTTAATTCTGTCTATATTCGAATGAAACGCAAAGGGAAAGTTGCAATCGGCCGCCGTCCGGGCAGAATCGCTTCAGGTACGATTCTATTATTAGGAGTTGATAGTACGGGAATTATTCAAGAGGCAGAGATGATGCAAGGAACATCGATATTGGCTCGCTTCAAACCGCGTCCGCAATTCACAGGTATTGATATCCACCAATTAACAGACTCTTCCATACTAACAAATGAAAATAAATTGACCCGGAAAGCAGCTGCTAATGCACAAAAGATTTATTTAGAAGTAGAAAAAGGCAATCATCAGGATAAGGCACCAGTATCACCAATTTTCAATTTAGGAAATCAATTGTCATTAATGAAACTTTCGATTCAAGAAAAACTATCAAAAAAGGATGAGAACTCCGCATTTCGCAGTTCCTATCATGAAAAGTGAAATATAAAGCTTCAATAATATAAAAAGGAGTGTTTAAGAATGGATTATATTACAAAATTTGCAGAAGGCTTCATGAGCCTTTTCCAAACAGGTGCAGAAACATTTATTAGTTGGATGACGGGTATTGTACCAGTTGTTTTGATGTTGATGGTAGCGATGAATACGCTGATTGCCTTTTTAGGAGAAGAGCGAGTAACGAAAGTCGCAAAAGTATCCTCAAGAAATCCGTTTACCCGTTACTTAGTATTACCCTTTGTTTCTGCATTTATGTTAGGCAATCCGATGTCATTTACGATGGCGCGTTTTTTACCGGAGTTCTATAAACCAAGTTATTATGCATCTAATGCGCAATTTTGTCATACCAGCAATGGCGTTTTTCCTCACATCAATCCAGGTGAACTATTTGTATGGATGGGAATCGCTCAAGGGATCACTCAGTTGGGATTGAATTCGATGGAATTAGCAATTCGTTATATGTTTGTCGGGTTAGTTATGAACTTTATCGGTGGTTGGACAACGGACTTCACTACAGCGTTTGTCTGCAAACAACAAGGGATTCAGTTGAGTAAAGAAGTCGATGAAGTCGCAGTGACAGAATAGGATTGAGGAGGAAATAAGAAATGGCTTATAATAGTATCAAAATCGTAAAAGGTTCTGGCGGATATGGTGGACCACTAGTCATTACACCAACCGATGAAAAACATAAATTTGTTTATGTGACTGGCGGCGGAGACAAACCTAGTATTGTGGGTAAAATCGAAGAGTTATCTGGCATGAAATCGGTCAATGGGTTCAAGACTTCCATACCGGACAATGAAATCGCTTTAGCAATTATTGACTGCGGCGGGACATTGCGCTGCGGGATTTACCCGAAAAAAAATATTCCCACGGTCAACATTGTACCAACAGGAAAGAGCGGTCCTTTAGCACAGTACATTCATGAAGCTATCTATGTTTCAGCAGTAGGTGAGAATCAAATTATGTTGGCGGACGCGGAAGAGACTGCTGGAAAGCCGGCCTTTGTTACTGAAGAAAAGCCGGAGCGTGAATTTAAATATTCAACCGATAAAAAAATCACTGAACAAAAAGCGGAACAAAAAAGTTTTATCGCTAAAATAGGGATGGGTGCCGGGAAAGTCGTAGCGACGTTCAATCAATCAGCTCGTGAAGGTGTGCAGACGATGATCAATACCGTCATCCCTTTTATGGCTTTCGTATCATTGTTAATCGGAATCATTCAAGGCTCTGGAATCGGAACCGTTTTTGCCAATTTGATGAAACCATTAGCGGGGAATGTTTTCGGATTGATCATTATCGGTTTTATCTGTTCATTGCCATTCTTATCACCGTTATTGGGACCTGGGGCAGTCATCAGTCAGATTTTGGGAACCTTGATCGGGGTAGAAATCGGTAAAGGAAATATCCCGCCGCAATTAGCATTACCGGCTTTATTTGCCATCAATACACAAAATGCTTGTGACTTCATCCCGGTCGGATTAGGTTTAGAAGAGGCTGAAGCAGAAACGGTGGAGGTTGGTGTACCATCCGTGCTATATTCACGTTTCTTGAATGGTGTTCCTCGGGTGATTGTTGCATGGTTAGCTAGTTTTGGATTATACAGTTAAAAATGTTTGGAGAGATGAAAGATGATTTTTGAGACGCAAGTTACCAATATTGGCCCGGAAGCAGAGATGTTTCAACAAGAGAAGATGCTGATTTTTTTCGGCAATGATGCGCCGGAGACGTTAGCAGATTACTGTTATAACATCCACTTGACCCCATCTACAGCCGAAATTATGGCGGGAATGAACTTTTCATTTGATGATCAGACCTACAAAATTACAGCAGTAGGCGATGTAGTAAAGAAGAATCTCGATGATCTAGGGCATATTACCCTGCGTTTCGATGGTTCGGAAACGGCGGATCTCCCAGGAACACTTTATGTGGAGGACAAAGCAATGCCGACAATCACTGTTGGAACAAAAATTGCGATTAATTAAGAACTGCTCATCTAGGAGTTGCATTTAGCTAGTTTAAATGTACACTTTTAGATGAGTGTTTTTTTGTCCTGAGAATTTAAATGAATGAGGCGATAATATGAAACTTACACCGAGGAAATTGCCGGCGTATCAGGAACATTTTTTAATGGATATACAGACGGTCAAACAATATATCGTGGAGGAGTTAGCTGCTTTCCCTGCTAATGCGCCGATAACAGTGACGGAGATCGGTGATGGCAATATCAATTATGTTTTTCGTGTAGTGAATGAAGCCACACATGAAAGTTTGATAATCAAGCAAGCAGATGTAAGGCTGCGTTCTTCTGGTCGATTGTTGGCTATTGATCGTAATCGAATCGAAGCGGAAATTTTACGTTTACAAAATGAGTTGGCCCCAAAGTTTGTACCGAAAGTTTATTATTATGATCAAAAGATGTATGCTTTGACGATGGAAGATATCTCGGACTATCAAAACATGCGTTACGAATTGATTGAGAAGAAAATTTTTCCTGATTTTAGTGAGAAAATCACGGAATATTTGGTTCGCACATTGCTTTTAACTAGTGATATTGTTTTAGATCGTGATGTGAAAAAACAGCGAGTTAAGGATTTTATTAATCCCGAAATGTGCGATATCAGCGAAGATCTGGTTTTTACTGAGCCTTATGACGATTACAAACAGCGAAATATTTTGACCTCTGGCAATGAACAGTTCGTCAAAGAAAATTTATACGAAAATACCCCGTTAAAAGCAGAAGTTGCGCTGCTGCGCAATAATTTTATGAACAATGCCCAATCGTTATTACATGGGGATCTTCATACTGGTTCTATCTTTGTCAATCAAACCGGATTAAAAGTGATTGATCCTGAGTTTGCCTTTTATGGTCCAGCGGGTTATGACATCGGCAACGTTTTAGCACATTTATATTTTCCATTGGTTAAAAATCTGTTTGATTCGACAGTTGATCAAGTGTTTCACCAGTGGAGTAAAGACACGATTGCTGCAGTTTACGATCAGGTGAAAGAAAAACTCGAAACCTACTACGACCAAGCAGTAACCTTTCCATTGTATCGCAACAGCGCCTTTAAAGAGACCATGCTACAAGAAATTTTGGCGGATGCTGTTGGTTATGCCGGAACAGAGATTATTCGTAGAGTTGTAGGTGATTCGAAGGTCAAAGAATTGTCACTTATTTCTTCTGAGAAAAAAATTACGGCTGAACGAATGCTGCTAAAACTAGGTATCCAATTAATTATCAATCGTCAACATATTACCAGCGGCAGCCAGCTAGTCAATGGCATGAATGAGCTAGATATTCACTCAGACTTATCTAATGAATAGATTGAATAAAGCAAAACAGCATTAGAATATTTAAATAAGTATCTTAAAACAAATTAGAAGGTGAATAAGTTGGAAAGACAAGATTATACGATGCCAACATTATTGCAATATGAAAATGTTGCTTGGTACGAAAACGGAAAAGTTCGCATTCTAGATCGCCGAATATATCCGACTCGAGTGGAATTTGTCGAATGTGAGAACCATCAAGCCGTGGCACAAGCGATCACTGATATGGTGACTCAAAGTGCCGGACCTTACACCGCAGCGGGAATGGGTATGGCGTTAGCGGCGGAAGAAAGCAAGAATTTAGCGCGGGTTGAACAGATCGCGTATCTGAAAGAAGCATCCCACACGATCGCTAATGCTCGACCAACCACTGCCAATCGAATGTCATTAATCACTGAAAAGTGTGTGGCAGTCGCAGAGCTTGCGTTGGAAATGGGACAAGATCCAACGGAGGCTATTAAACAAAACACGATCGATTCCTTGAATCGACGTTACTACACCATGGATCAAGTGGCAAAATATTTGATCGAAAAAATTCCTGATAACGGTACGGTTTTAACGCAATGCTTTGGAGAAACGATTATCGGAATGCTGCTGCGGGAAGCAATCGAACAGAAAAAGACGCTGCGCTTCTTTTGTGCAGAGACTCGTCCGTATTTACAAGGTGCACGTTTGACTGCCAGCTGTTGCGCGGAGATGGGATTTGATACGACCGTTGTTTCTGATAATATGATTGCTTATTTGATGGAACACGAAAAAATCGATCTATTTACATCGGCAGCCGATACGATTGCTCAAGACGGCTATATTGCTAATAAAGTTGGGACGTATCAAATTGCGATCTTAGCTCAGCGTTTTGGAGTTCCTTATTTTGTGACAGGTATTCCTGATACGGATAAAATCAGTCACGAAAGTATCAAGATCGAGATGCGAGATCCGGAACAAGTTATGGAATTAAATGGGATCAAACATACTTTAGATGGAGTCAAAGCGATCTATCCGTCCTTTGATATCACTCCGCCTGAATTAATCGGCGCAGTCGTGACTGATCGCGGAATTTTTTCACCTTACGATTTGAAACGCTATTTAATAGAGCAGCCTGAAAATAATTTTTATTGATTGGAGTAGAAAATGAAACATCAAAAAGAACGTGAAATGATTGTTGAATATGGCAAAAAACTTATCACCGAAAAATTAACTACAGGTACGGGCGGTAATATCAGTATTTATCTACCTGAGGAGCAGGCTATGCTGATCAGTCCTAGTGGAATTCCTTATTTTGAGACGGAGCCAGAAGATATTGTCTTGATGGATCTTCATGGTAAAGTTTTAGAAGGAGCCCGCAAACCTTCAAGTGAATATGATCTTCATAGTATTTTTTATGTGAATCGTCCAGATGTACGATCAGTGGTTCATACGCATTCAGAATATGCGACAACCTTTGCTTGTCTGCAGCAAGAGATCGAGCCGCTGCATTACATTATCGGCTCTGTCGGTGAAAAGGTTCGCTGTTGTGATTATAAAACTTTTGGAACCCGTGAACTAGCTGAAGAGGCCTTTAATTTTATCCACGAAGACAATGGGATTTTATTAGGGAATCATGGGGTTCTTACAATCGGACCTGATTTGTCCAGCGCTTTCGGTGTAGCTAAAGACATTGAATTTTTAGCGAAGCTAGACTACCGTGCACGATGTATCGGAACTCCCAAATTATTGAACCAAGAGCAAATGAAAGAGGTTTTGGAGAAATTCGCAACCTATGGACAACAATAAGAAAAAGCGCCGCTTTGACAAAAGTTAAAGCGGCGTTTTTGTTTTTTCTCTACTGTCGAACAGAGTCATCTTACGCAAAGATATCATCGTGTGTTTTTTCACAATTGAAGGGTAAATGGGACCTGTTCAAATTGGTCTAATATATTTTTTTGATTTTTTTACTATCTTAATAAGATCGTATATACTTCTATGATTGTGAATAGATAATCAATTAAAACCTTTTTTTCATTTTTAATCCAGGATTACCACAATGTCAACGCATTGGTTTTTAAGTTATTTTAAGAATGTGCAAATTAGGCTATTCTTTTTTTAAAACCATTTTAATTTAGTAAGGAATATTGGTTGGTTGTTGAAATATCACGTTTTTTACGGTACAAATCACTTTTGTAACATATGTTCCATTTAATACAAAATGATAGTTTGTGAAAAGAAAGCGTTGACATAGTTTCGACCGGTGTTATACTAAAGTTGTCTTAAGGCATATGTCAAAAGCATTGTCATATGTCAAAAAAGTATGGAGGGGTAATAATGACACTTTATGGGAAGCTTTTGGAAAGAGAAAAAAATGGCGCACCAATCAAAGTTGGGGTAATTGGTGCAGGTCAAATGGGTTTTGGGATGATTGCTCAGATTTCAACGATTCCGGGAATGGCAGTAACAGGGATCAGTGATATCAATAAGGATGCTGCACAACGTGCCGCGGATGCTTACAATGCAAGTGCAGAGAAGAAAGTGGATATCTTAGTTAGCTCAGATTTTAAAGAAATTATTCATTCGGATAAGGTAGAAGTTATTGTTGATGCGACGGGAGTTCCCGAAGTTGGTGCACAAATTTCGTTAGAGACACTGTTGGCGAAAAAACACATTGTTTTGCTGAACGTGGAAGTGGATATCACAATTGGCCCATTGATGAAGAAAATGTATGATTCTGCGGACTTAGTTTATACGGGTTCCGACGGTGATGAGCCTGCTGCAACGACTGAATTATTTGAGTTTGCGAAAAGCATGGGTATGGAAGTTTTAGTTGCAGGTAAAGGTAAGAACAATAAGTTAAAGGTTGGAGCCAACCCCGATACAGCCCAAGCAGAAGCGGACTCTAAACAAATGTCTAGTCATATGTTGGCGGCTTTCCAAGATGGAACGAAGACTATGGCTGAGATGAATTTATTATCAAATGCCATCGGTTTTATTCCTGACAAAGTAGGAATGCACGGGATTAGCGGAGACGTTGATTCAGTAGTCAAAGATTTAGATTTAAAAGAAAACGGCGGAGTCTTAGATAAGTACGGCGTAGTGGAATACGTTGACGGTTTAGCGCCAGGGGTCTTCGTGATTGTTAAAGGACAAAATGATGGGGCTCGTCATGAATTAAGCTATTTGATGAAAAAAGGCGACCGTGACCATCACATCTTATATCGGCCATATCACTTAGCTAGCTTAGAAACACCGATTACGATTGCGAAAGCAGTCTTAAATCATGATCATGCGATTGTTCCATTAGGCGCTCCAATTTCTGAAACAGTTGCGGTAGCGAAAAAGGACATCAAAGCAGGAGAAAAAATCGATGGTATCGGCGGCTATTGTGTCCGCGGTGTGTTAGAAACGCACGCTGATTTAGTTAAAAACAACAATGTACCAATCGGTTTAGTTGGTGGTTCTTCCGTTGCGAAACGCGACATCAAAGATGGAACATTCTTGACGTATGATGACATCGAGATCGATGAATCGACAACAGTCTATCGTTTGCGGAAACTTCAAGATTCAACGTTTGGCGATTAAGGCAAAGGTAAAGCAGATGAGGGATTCCTCATCTGCTTTTGGAGAGGATGGAGCTTATGAGTGGATTAGTTATTGTTGTGATCATTTTAATGCTTTGTCAAAGTCTTTTTAGTCTTGTTCAGGTGAAGTACTATCAAAGTTTCATCAAGAAAATCACGACTGAACAAGCGGGTAGCGAGTATGAATTTTATACCGAAGTCGTTAAAGGAAAAATTTTGCGAGTAATCGTCGCAGTTGTTGTCGATGCTGACGGAAAGATCATTCAATGTTATATCTGTAAGGGATTGACGATTTTTGCACGTTTCAAAGAGGAACCATCCTTCAAGGGGGCGCAATTAGTCAACTACAGTACAGCATTACAACAAAAAAGAGCACCTCAGATTGAAAAGGCACTATCGCAAATTTATACACGCAAATTGGAAGCGGTTACCTAGAAAAGGAGGAATTTTATAATGAAATATATCGAATGGGCAGGAAAAAACTTTATTGGTATGTTTGAAGCCGGCGGCGAACAGTTTATGGGGTACATGACCGGAATCGTCCCATTATTAATTGTACTTTTAACATTTACTTATTCAGTTATCTCATTTATTGGTGAAGAACGTGTCGACAGAGCAATCCGCTATTGTTCAAAATATATGATTTTACGCTATTCATTGATGCCGATTTTGGCAGTTCTGATGTTAACGAACCCCATGGCTTACACTTTTGGGAAATTCGTACGAGAAGAAGAAAAACCAGCTTTTTATGATGCGGCGGTCTCTTTTGTCCATCCGGTAACAGGTTTGTTCCCTTACGCTAACGCAGGTGAATTATTTGTTTATCTAGGAATCGCGAACGGTGTTACGAAGGCCGGTTTTAGTCAATCAAGCTTGGCAGTTCGCTACTTTTTAGTAGGGGTTGTCGTGATTTTGATGCGTGGGATCGTAACTGAAAAATTGACGAAATTCATGATGGCTAGAGAAGCGAAGAAAGCAGCCGCGTAAAGGAGGAAGCATAATGTACAAAACAGTATTTGTAAAACCTGGAAATAAAGGTTGGGGTGTTGGTCTGACATTAACGCCTACTGAGCAAAAAAATAAAGTTGTTTCTGTTACTGGTGGCGGAATTCACCCCGTAGCGCAGCAAATCGCTGATTTGACTGGTTGTATTCCTTGTGATGGATTTAAAAATTCGATTCCAGAAGAAGAAACGTTATGTGCTGTAATTGACTGCGGCGGAACGGCTCGAATCGGTGTTTATCCGATGAAACGAATTCCAACGGTTGATGTATTGCCATCATCACCTTCAGGTCCGTTGTCCAAACACATTACGGAAGATATTTTTGTTTCAGGTGTTCGTCCCGAAGATGTTGAGCTAGTTGAAAATGCAGATCTTGAAGAACGGCAAATGGCAGCAATCAATCATGCTCATAAGACAGATGCCGAGTCGGCAGCCGCAACAGAAAAAATCGTGACTAAACAAGAAGGCAGAGAGTCTGACGAAGAATTTAAAGAACGCTATTCGAAAATTAAAGAAGATCATGCAGAAGAACAAGCGAAAAAAGACAGTTTCTTAGTCCGCTTCTCTCGTGCCATTGGTGGTGTTATGAGTACCTTCTATCAATCTGGACGTGATGCTGTGGACATGCTATTGAAAAATATTATTCCATTTATGGCCTTTATCAGTATGATCGTAGGGATTATCAATTATACTGGAATTGGTGATTGGTTAGCAAAAGTGCTTTCTCCTCTAGCCGGTTCATTACCAGGAATGATCGTCTTAGCTTTGATTTGTAGCATCCCTGTATTGTCTCCGATTCTTGGTCCTGGCGCGGTAATCTCTCAGGTTATCGGGGTATTGATTGGAACACAGATTGCTAATGGATCGATTCCGGTTCAATATGCATTGCCAGCATTATTTGCTATCAGTGCTCATGCCGGATGTGACTTTATTCCTGTGGGCTTGTCATTAGGAGAAGCAAAACCAGAAACGGTATCGATCGGTGTACCAGCGATTCTTTACAGCCGGATGTTAACTGGTTTCACGGCTGTAATCTTGGCATGGTTAGCTAGTTTCGGAATGTATTAAAATAGTTTGAATGGAGCGAATGGACGGATGGTAAAATCTAAAATTATAGAAATCGGCAGCATGGTGCCAGCATTTGAAGAAGAACGATTGATTATTTTGTTTGGTCCTTCTGCCACGGCAGAATTGAGAGATATTTGTGTGATTCATGAGTTTGAGGATCGCCCAAGTGATGCCTTAAAAGTTGGTGGAAAAGTCAAATTTGGCGATCAGGAGTTTACGATCGAAGAAGTCGGCTCACAGGCAAATGCGAATTTTGAAGAATTAGGCCATATCTCGATTTATTTTCGTAACGCAATTGGAGAAATCTTACCAGGAGCGATTATTGTCAGTCCAGGTATTTTTCCAGAATTTGAAGTCGGCGGCGTGATCGAAATTATTTAATCCGAAGGTCGAGGATGTGCCAGAATTTGGTGCATCCTCATTTGTCGATTCTGCTCTTAGTAATAGTTATATCTCGAGTTTATGTATGATGAATTCTACTAATTAAGCAGAGGGATAAGTCTACGAAGGTACAATTATTCATTAAGAGTTTTACTTTTTGCAAGATACGACGATTTGAATTATTTTTAAGCTTAATGATGGTTAGGAGACCGTTGAGTTGCGAATACAATAAACAAAGCAGCTTCGGTCATGACTTTTTCCTACTTGCGTGAGATTGGAATCAACCGTATAGTGAATGAGATCAAAAGTTGTTCAGGGGATGGGATCATAATGGCTATAAAACATAATCGCGACATCGTAAAAGTAGCTACGATGTATTATAAAAAAAATTTGAAACAGTCGGAGATCGCCAAACAATTGGGCATCTCTCGTTCGCTGGTTTCAAAGTATTTGAATGACGCAAAAAATGAAGGCGTTGTTGATATTTTTATAAAGAGTGAGAGCGCTTATTCAATCGAATTAGAACTGGCCTTAGAAGAGCTATTCGGGTTAAAAAAGGCCGCAGTTTTAGATACCAGCAGTTTACGAAAAGATGAAATCGAACGTTTATTGGTTCAAACGGCGATCACGGCCTTTCAAAAAGAAATTGCTAAGGCTAAAACGATTGGACTTTCTTGGGGCAAAATGCTGCGAGGAATCGTTGATGAGTATCCTTATGAAAATCATGCAGATGCCACCATTATTCCATTGATTGGCGGACTAGGATCAGAAATGGTCGATGTCCATTCCAATCAGCTGGCCTATGATCTTTCAAAAAAATTACGGGCTAAGTGTAAGTATTTGTATGCACCAGCATTGGTGGATAATGCCTTTATCAAGAAAAGTCTGGTCGAAAATGAAGGGATTCGGGATGTCTTAGAGGCGGGGAAAAATGTTGATTTCGCTTTAGTCGGAATCGCTAGTCCTTTTTCTAAAAATAATACGATGACCGAGATCGGATATGTCGATCAGCAGGATATCGACGAACTGGAAAAGCTCAATGTGATCGGGGATGTCAACTCGAAATTTATCGATTCGGCGGGTCAGGAAGTGACTTGTGAGATCAATGAAAATGTCATTGGATTAGGTGTTGAGGATGTGCGTAAAATTTCCAATGTAGCTGTTGCCTGCTATGAAGATAGTAAAAAAGATGTTCTGTACGTGGGAACGAAAACGAAAATTTTTACTCATATAACAGTGACGGATACCTTAGCTGAGTATTTATTAGAACAAGCAAAAAACGAGGCACTTTAAGTGTCTCGTTTTTTGTATAGTAGTTAACTAAAAAGATTAGTGGACATATTTCTGTACAAATTCAGTAACCTTTTTCTGATACATGTCAGGGTCTTTACTTAGTGCTTCGGCATGTTTGGCACCGTGGACCACATACTTTTCTTTCGGTCCTTTAGTTGCGTTATAAACTTCGTCCAACATTGAATAAGGCACGAAATCATCTTTGTCACCATGAATAAACAACATTGGACGATGGTTTTTATTTAGCTGTTTGATAGCATCGGCCTCACCAAAAAAGTATCCTGCGCGAACTTTTGTTACCAGACTAGTGACAGGAATCAATGGAAATGATGGCAGATTGAACATTTCTTTTAATTGGTAATTCAATTCCCCTTTGGCTGAGCTGTAGCCGCAATCTTCGACAAAGGCTTTGACATTGTCCGGCAATTTTTCACCGCTAGTCATCATAACGGTTGCTCCCCCCATACTGACACCGTGAAGGACGATTTCAGCTTGAGAATCTTTTTCGATGATGCGATCAATCCATTGCAGATAGTCTTTTCGTTCAGGCCAGCCAAAACCGATATAGTCTCCTTCACTTTTTCCGTGACCGCGAGCGTCCGGCATCAAGACATTGTAGCCAAGGTCGTGATATATTTTTGCATATTGAGGCATATCAGAAGCCTGTCCCATGTAGCCATGTGCGAGGATAGCCGTTTTATGTTGATTTTTTTCTGCCGGCAGATAATAAGCTGATAATTTCAAGCCGTCGTCTGATGTAAGTTTCCAGTCGCTGCGATTGTCTTTATTGTTGAACCAGCTTTCGGCAGTAATCAATTCGGTTGATTTTTTTGCCGAGCCATCTGCCAGAAAATCTTTTTTTGCCGGAACGACGGCATAAGAATAGAAATAATTTCCTGCCGCAATCAGTACAATAACTAAAACTAGGACGATTCCTAAAATAATTTTTGTTGTTTTGTTCATTTTGTTACTCCTTTTTTTATAGTAAGGAATTTATTTTTAAGCCGTATGCCTTTAACTATCTATTCCAATTAAACCTATTAGGTAACTGAAAAGGGCTAGCCGGCAAAACGCTATCCTACGAACGTACCCTTAAGCAGTATAAAAAAAAATTTAGTTCATAGCAAGTTCGCCAGCTGGTGTATTTACAGGGCAAGTCATTCATGAGAAAATGTAGCAGAGTTTGAAGCAGGAGAGATCAGATGAAAAATAAGAAAATTACTATTAAGGATGTTGCTAAACAATCTGGGGTTTCGATCGCCACGGTCTCCCAAATTTTAAACGGCAATGAGCAGAAATTCAGTCCGAAAACAGTCGAGAAGGTGCTGGCGGCTAAGGCTGCATTGAACTATGAGCCGGACTATTTTGCCCGCCGGATGGTCATGAAAAAAAGCAAGACGATTGGCGTGCTAGTACCTGATATCACGAATCCCTTTTTTAGCACGTTGGTTCGTGGAATCGAAGGTGTTTTGTATCGCGAAAATTTTGTAACGATGTTATGCAATGCTGATCTGGATACGAAAAAAGAGACCGATTATTTAGAAGAGTTGAGCCGCCGAGGAGTTGACGGCTATATCATCGCTAGTTCTGCGATCTCCAATCAAGCTATCAATGACAGTTTACGGAAAAAGAACCTTCCTTATATCGTATTGGATCAAAAGAAGGCAGAAGGGTATAGCGATGCTGTTTTGACCGATGACCTTTCGGGCGGGAAACTGGCTGGTGAGCATCTGAATCAATTAGGGCATCAAAAAGTAGCGGTCGTTTTACCGGAAAATGCGACAGAGAATATTCAGACGCGTCTGACTGGTTTTCAAAAGATTTATCCCAATGCTGTATTGGTTCATGCGGAGCTGTCCAAAGATGGAGGGCGTCAAGCAGCCAAAGAAATAGTTAAGGCAGATGTAACTGCGATTTTTGCCATTAATGATGAATTAGCTTTTGGTTTGTATCTTGGATTAGCGGATGTAGAGAAAAGAATTCCGCAGGATTACAGCGTGATTGGTTACGATAATATTGATATGTGTGAATATGTCACACCGCAATTGACGACGATCGCACAACCAATCTATGAATTGGGCCAAACGACAGCGAATTTATTATTAGAAAGAGTAGAGCAACCTGAGAAAAATTGGGAAGAAAAGACTCTGCCGGTTCAATTGATCAAACGATTTTCAACTGCACGCTTGAAATAGCTTTCAAGCTGTGCTATATTTTTGGTGTCGAGTTAAAACGTTTTAATAAAACGTTTTAACTTAAATCAAATGAACGAATCTGACAACTATGAATGGAGTGAATAAAATGAATACGATTACAATCATTGGGAGTATCAACCTTGATCGCACGATTCGGGTGAAGCAAATGCCAAAACCAGGTGAAACGATGCACACGAAGGAGATCTTCTCTGCTGGCGGAGGTAAGGGTGCGAATCAGGCCGTTGCAGCGAAACGTTCTGAAACAGTCACCAATTTTATTGGAGCAGTCGGAAATGATGCCGCTGGTGATATGATGCGTGAACTTTTATCAGAAGAAGGCATCGACTTATCTGGTGTGCAAACGTTAGAAAAGCAAGCCACAGGACAAGCCTACATCATTGTTGACGATCAAGGCGAAAACAGCATCATGATTCATTCAGGTGCCAACAACGCTTTCACACCGCAACAAGTAAAAGAGCATGCTGAATTGATCAAAGCCAGCGATTTTGTTATTGCGCAATTTGAAAGCACTTTAGAAAGTACGATCGAAGCTTTTACCATCGCCCGACAAGCCGGTGTAAAAACGATTTTAAATCCAGCTCCAGCATTAGAAGAAGTGCCAGAAGACTTGTTAAAAGTTACGGATATGATTATTCCGAATGAAACCGAAACAGAAATTTTAACTGGGATCAAAGTCACGGATGAAGCAAGTCTAAAAACTGCGTCAGATCATCTGCATCAATTAGGAATCGAAGCGGTAATCATTACGATCGGCAGTAAAGGGGCCTTCTATGATGTGAACGGTCGAAGCGGAATCATACCGGCATTCAAAGTAAACGCGGTGGATACAACTGCTGCGGGAGATACGTTTATCGGTGCGATGAGCAGTATCCTAGCGAAGGATTTCAGCAACTTAGAACAAGCCATCGAATATGGAAACAAAGCGTCTTCTCTTACGGTACAACGATTTGGTGCTCAACCATCTATTCCATACAAAAACGAATTGAAGTAATGAAAGGATTTTTAGCATGAAAAAAAGTAAAGTCATCAACTCAGATATTTCTCGCGTAATCGCACAAATGGGTCACTTTGATCAATTAAGTATTGGCGATGCCGGTATGCCAGTGCCAATGACAACTGAAAAAATTGATTTAGCAGTCGATAATGGTATTCCGAGTTTCATGGATGTTTTGAATAATGTGTTAGAAGAACTAGCTGTTCAACGGATTTATTTAGCAGAAGAAATCAACACGGAAAACCCTGAAATGCTGACAAAGATTCAAGAACGATTACCTGAAACCCCAGTGACATTTCTTCCTCATAGCGAGATGAAGTCGGCTCTGCACGATAGTCGAGCATTCATCCGGACAGGCGAAATGACCCCTTATGCCAATATTTTATTGGAGAGCGGCGTCGTATTTTAAGCATTTTTACGAGGAGGAAATAATATGAATACAACAGCGATCTTGATTGGATTAGGACCGTTACTTGGTTGGGGACTATACCCAACCATCGCATCAAAAATTGGCGGCCGTCCAGTAAATCAAATCTTAGGCTCGACTTTAGGCACCTTGATCTTTGCATTAGTTTTTGCCGTGTTCAACGGAATGGGTCTTCCAACAGGAATGGATTTAGTCTTTTCGATTCTTTCTGGAGTAGGCTGGGCGATTGCTCAAATCATTACCTTTCAATCATTCACATTGATTGGTTCATCTCGAGCAATGCCGATAACGACGGCGTTCCAATTGCTGGGTGCCTCGTTATGGGGTGTTTTTGCGCTAGGTGATTGGCCGGGGATGAATGCCAAATTATTGGGTGGTTTAGCCTTAGTATTAATTATTTTAGGAGCATGGATGACGGTTTGGACAGAAGAAAAAACCAAAGAAAAAGCAAGTATCCTAAAAAAAGCGGTGCTTTTACTAGCTGTTGGTGAGATCGGTTATTGGGCGTATTCAGCTGCACCGCAGGCAACCAGCATTGATGGAATGCACGCATTTCTGCCTCAAGCGATTGGCATGCTTATAGTTGCGCTGGTTTATTCAGTAATTTTAAGTGTGAAAGATAAAGAGAAATCGGCTCTTGCAGAACCTGTTTCTTATAAACATATTTTTTCTGGTTTCTTTTTCGCTTTTGCTGCGTTGACTTACTTGATCTCTGCACAACCGGATATGAACGGTTTAGCCACTGGTTTTATCCTGTCTCAAACTTCAGTAGTTTTGGCAACCTTAACGGGTATCTGGTTCTTAGGTCAAAAGAAAACTAAAAAAGAAATGACCATTACGATCGTTGGTTTGTTGCTGATTCTAGCAGCGGCTGCGATGACGGTGATGATCTAAAGCTGTCGATTTTTGACAGCTTTTTTTGTTTGAGATAAACCAAAGTAAAATTTTGTCGGTCAATGCTATAATCAAACATGGAAAGAGAATTCTGATTGAACCATAGAAGGAGTTTTCGACTTTTGAGAAAATATATTCATTAGTAGGAAGAAGGCAAAATAATGAAACTAACAATCTCATTGGATATTTTAGAAGAGGCCTTTTATTATGTGTCGCCAGTTAAGCCGGTCTCTACTGTGCCGCTGATTTATGCGACTTTTTCAGTAGAAAAAGGACAAGTGGCTTATACAACAAATAATGAGATGAAATTCGCACGAAAAGTTGAACGAGCCTTCAAATCGGCATTTCACAAAATCGTTCAAGAAAATCGAGCCTATCGTGAAATACTGGATCAAGACAAGATCTTATCGCCGCAGGAGCATTTAGCTCTGCAAAACAAATTACTCGATTCTTTAATTATGGCGATTCAAGAATATCCTGAGTTGACTTTGATTCGTGTAGAACTCACTGGGAGTTGGCCAGTATTTCAAACAGAAGCTGGACACTTGGATCTGACAGAATAAGCGAGTTGTTTTTGGAAAATGGCTGTAGATGGTACAGTTAAGTTGAAAGGGTGAAGAAAATGGATATGATTTATTTTGAAGGACAGTCAGCATTTTTAGAAGATTATAAAAAAGTCGCAAAGGCAGCAACGATCGATCAGCAGCAAGTGATCGATGAAGTAATGGAGCAATTGAATAAACCAACACCGGATGATAAACTATCGTACATTTTACCCGGTGGAGATACGATTAAAGGGCATGCAGTCAGATTCCCGTTTCGTAAAGAGTTGATCGCAATGGACAATGAGGCGACCGTTTCAACTCAATTTTTTTATGAAGGTTCACCATATGAATATGAAGTTGTGGAAGATGAACAACTATAGCGCTAAGGGACTTTCAAGTTATTAAAAACTTGAAAGTCTTTTTCTATTTGCTTTAAAATAGGTAAGCTGTTATGATGGATGTTCTACTATTTGTTATTTTTTTGAAAGAATGGGAGGTGATGGTCTTGTATGATTTGCCAGCCGCAGGGCTATTTCCTGCATATGACAATTTAAATTTGAAAGGAAGATAATAAATTGTTTATTCTTGAAAAGAAAGCGAATACAACACAGAGGGTTTGGGAACATATGAAACGAAATTATCAAGGAGAGAAAATAGCAGTTGTTGGTGTGGAAAAGCAGCTTCCGCAAACTTTTTTACGCAACAAGCAGGTTATTTTTTATGAAAGTCTGACTGAAGATGCCGTGCTAGAAGAAGGTCGGCAATTCTTAAAAAATTTCGCAAAAGATTATACGGCTTTGGTGTTCTATTTGAATTGTTCATCAGAAATCGCTGAACAGCTGATCGAAGAAGGTCGTACTTTAGGTGTCAGAGTCACTGTTACTGTGGATGAAAAGGCCGCATAGAGTTTATGTGGAAAAAAGTTATTCGACAAACGACTGTTCAAAATACTATTTTGCGGAATGGCTTACGTTTGTTTCAAGAACATTCTTGGCATCAAAATAAGGACAGCCGAACATTGCTGGAGATTTCGGGACAGCTGCACAAAGTTATGCAGCTGCATCTAAATACCAAAAATTTAGTTGTCGGCGTCCCAGGCTATGGAAAAGAAGTCACCCTATTAGAAGTATCAGAACAAGATTTTGTCCCTCATTATCATCAAATTGAGCAGGTGCATGAGTCTAATGAAGGGTATTTTATTCGATTGAAATCAATTTAAAAAGGATCGCACAGTTGTGCGGTCCTTTTATGTTAAAAAATCAAACCTGTGATGATTGCACTTAGAAAGCTGACTAGACTCGCGCTTAATAAGATTTTTAAGCCATGTTTGGCAACTAGATTGCCTTTTTCTTCGTTTAGACCTTTCATTGCACCAGAGATAATTCCAATGGAAGAGAAGTTTGCAAAAGAAACTAAGAAAACAGAGAGAATCGCTGTTGTTCGAGCTGAGAAATCCCAGCCGCCTTTAGCCAATTCAGTCATAGCAACAAATTCGTTGGTTACTAGTTTGGTAGCCATCAAGCTTCCAGCATCAACAGCCTCTTTCCAAGGAATACCGGTGATGAAGGCTAATGGTGCGAAAACATAACCTAAAATTTCTTGGAAGGTCAGACCGGTGATTTTAGCAAAAATAAAATTGATCATGGCAATCAATGCTACAAACCCGATCAGCATTGCGGCTACAGTGACCGCAACATGGAACCCGTCCAAGATATACTCTCCCAACATTTGGAAGAAGGTCTGGTCTTTATCTTCCTCGATCACTAAGTTATCATTTTCCAAGTGGTAAGGATTAACGATTGAGGCAATGATGAAGCCGCCGAATAAGTTCAGTACAAGTGCAGTAATTACATATCGCGGTTGGATCAAAGCCATATAGGAACCAACGATCGACATGGAAACGGTGGACATTGCTGAAATACTCATGGAAGTCAAACGTTGTTCCGACAAAGTAGGCAGCTCCTTTTTAATGGAGATGAATACTTCTGATTGTCCCAGAATCGCTGAAGCAATCCCATTATAAGACTCCAGCTTGCCCATCCCGTTGATCTTGCTAAGAGCTAGACCAACACCTTTCATGAAGAGCGGCAAAATTTTAACGTAACGCAAGATTCCGATGATCGCGGAAATAAAGACGATCGGCATCAAGACGTTCAGAAAAAATGGGAAGCTCTCTTTGTTAGCAATACCGCCAAAAACAAAGTCCACACCCGAACCGGCAAAGCGCAACAATGCGTCGAACACGCCAGCCAAACCGCCAACGATGGTTGTGCCTACCGTTGTACGCAATAAAATGAAACCCAATAGAAATTGCAATACTAGCATGATCACAATCGGAGAATACCGAATGTGTTTCCGGTCGCTGCTGATCAAGAAACCTAAAACTAAGACAATTATCAACCCAATAATACCTATCACAAAATGCAAAAAATCACTCCTAATTTATATATTGTTGATTTTGATTTTCATCAAGCCGATCATTCCTAAAAACGTGCGTGAATAAACAATTGGATAAAGCAGAGTCAAGGAAATGACCGTTTAAAAATAATCTGAATTAGCGTAGCTTTTTTTGGGAGGATTTGCGAAGAATAACCATTAAAATATTTCCTCTATGAACAAATTCTAAACACGAAAACACTAACAAATTCATTTTCGGCGACTTGCAATGATTACAGCTTTTCTAAAAAAAATATGCTATGCTTGAAAAGAATTCTGCAGAAAAAGAGGGATCGAAATGGAAGGGGAAAACAAGAAGCGGATCTTACTTCCGCGTTATCAGCAAGTTGCGGTAGAGATTGCTGAACGAATTGCCGACAAACGTTATCAGGTAGGAGAAAAAATCCATGCACGCTCTACTTTAGCGAGTAACTTCAATGTTTCCCCTGAGACGGCCCGTAAAGCGATCAATGTTTTGGTCGATCTAGGTATTATGGAGGTTCGGCACGGCAGCGGAGCATATGTACTTTCGCGAGAAAAAGCGCAGGTCTATTTTGAAAAATATCAAGATGTGCAAACTGTTCAAGAAATCAAAAATGAGATTCAGGCCAGTGTTGAAAAACAAAAGCAGGAATTGGACAATGTCAGTGTACTGCTGAATCAGCTATTAGCTCAAACGAAGCGTGTTCATAACGTTGCGCCTTTTGTACCTTATGAATTGACGCTGACCGAAGAGGCGGTTCATTTAGAGAGTACGGTCAATGACTTGAATATTTGGCATGAGACGGGTGCAACGATCGTGGCTATTCAACAAAAAAATGAATTGCTGCTGTCTCCTGGACCGTATGCCAAAATTTGTGCTGGTGATACTCTGTTTTTCGTCGGAAACGAGCTAGTATTACAACGAATGCAGCATTTGTTTTACCCAGATAAATAAATGTCGAAAAAAGAGAAGCTGCGGCTTTTCTTTTTTTGTTTACTGAAAATTTTCAGCATCTTTTTTGACAAAAGTGACCACATGATGTTAAGGTTGTATGGTCACTTTTTTAAGAGGAGGATATTTTTTGAGTAAAGTTAAGGTAGAACATCTGACTAAAATATTTGGTAAGAAACAGCAACAGGCCCTTGCGATGATTCAAGAGAATCGCGACAAGAATGAAATTGTAGAGCAAACAGGTGCAACTGTTGGTGTATATGATGCAAGTTTTGAAGTCAATGAAGGAGAAATTTTTGTTATCATGGGACTTTCCGGCAGCGGAAAATCTACAATGATTCGTTTATTAAATCGATTGATTGATCCAACATCTGGTGAGATTTATATTGATGGAGAAAATATTGCCCAAATGGATAAAGAAGCACTGCGGGAAGTGCGCCGCCATAAAATCAATATGGTTTTCCAAAACTTTGGACTATTTCCTCATCGTACGATTTTAGAGAATACAGAATATGGTCTTGAAGTGCGCGGTGTACCGAAAGCGGAACGTCAAGCCAAAGCAGAACAAGCATTAGACAACTCAGGATTACTGACCTTTAAGGATCAATATCCGAATCAACTATCCGGTGGGATGCAGCAGCGGGTCGGTTTGGCGCGTGCACTGGCCAATGATCCAGAAATATTATTGATGGATGAGGCATTCTCAGCATTAGATCCATTGATTCGCCGCGAGATGCAAGATGAACTGTTGGATTTGCAGTCCAATGTACAAAAAACGATTATCTTCATCACTCATGATTTGAATGAAGCCTTGCGGATCGGTGATCGGATTGCTTTGATGAAGGATGGTCAAATCATGCAGATCGGTACAGGTGAAGAGATTCTAACGCACCCAGCCAATCAATATGTTCGAGACTTTGTCGAAGACGTTGACCGTTCGAAAGTCTTGACCGCACAAAATATTATGGTCCCAGCGTTGACTACGAATATTGAAGTTGATGGCCCGAGTGTGGCCTTGAACCGGATGCGTAAAGAAGAAGTCAGCATGCTTTTAGCTGTTGACCGCAAACGTAAATTGAAAGGGAGTCTGACTGCGGATAAAGCGTTAGAGGCTCGTAAAAATAATTTAACACTGAAAGAAGTCATTGATAAAAATGTCCGCCGCATTCCTAAAGATATGCTGGTCACCGATATTTTCAATCTGATTTTTGATTCACCTGCTCCGCTGGCTGTAGTAGAAGGCGACCGTTTAGTCGGCGTCGTCATTCGCGGCAGTGTATTAGAGGCGTTGGCAGATACAGAAGCAGAAGAGGTGAAAGCACATGTCTAATATTTTACAGCAAGCATTACCCGTAGCAGATTGGGTTGAAGGATTTACTGATTGGCTGACCGGAACCTTTGCAGGATTATTCTCAGTCTTGCAGCACAGCGGCCAATTTTTGATGGATGGGATGACTAATCTCATGGCATCGATTCCGCCATTATTATTCATTCTTGTCTTAACTGTTGCCGCATTTTTCATTTCTAATAAAAAATGGGGATTGACGAGCTTTACCTTGATTGGGTTACTGTTTATTTACAATCAAGGATTGTGGCTCGATCTAATGAGCACTGTTACGCTAGTAATTTTATCTAGTGTCCTTTCGATCATCATTGGAGTACCATTAGGTATTTTAATGGCAAAAAGCGAGATAGCAAAGAAAATTATTACACCAATCTTGGACTTTATGCAGACGATGCCAGGTTTCGTGTACCTGATTCCTGCGGTTGCCTTCTTTGGTATCGGGATGGTACCGGGTGTTTTCGCATCAGTAATTTTTGCGTTGCCGCCAACGGTTCGTTTTACGAATCTTGGAATTCGCCAAATACCAAAAGAGTTGGTGGAAGCCTCTGATTCATTTGGCGGAACAGGTCGGCAAAAACTCTTTAAACTGGAATTGCCGTTAGCGAAAAGTACGATCTTAGCAGGGATTAACCAAACAACGATGCTGGCCTTATCAATGGTCGTAATCGCATCAATGATTGGTGCACCTGGTCTTGGTCGTGGTGTGTTGTCAGCCTTGCAGCGGGCACAAGTCGGGAATGGTTTTGTGAACGGGTTGGCGCTCGTTATCTTAGCAATCATCATTGACCGCTTTACACAAAACATTAACAAGCCGAAACAACAAGCGGCTGAAAAAATGCCGAAGTCGAAAAAGAAAAAAATCGGGATTGCTGCCGGTGTTGTCGCCGCAGTGGTTTTACTCGCTTCATTTGGTTTTGGCGGCAGCTCTGAAGAGAACAAAGGAACGATCAATCTTTCCTATGTGGAATGGGATACCGAAGTCGCTTCAACACACGTAGTCGGTGAAATTCTAAAAGAGATGGGCTACAACGTCAATATGACGCCGTTAGACAATGCCATCATGTGGGAATCTGTTGCAAAAGGCGAGTCTGATGCGATGGTAGCTGCTTGGCTGCCGAATACGCATAAGTCGCAATTTGCTCAGTACAAAGATCAAGTAGATGATCTTGGGGTCAATTTGAAAGGCGCAAAAGTTGGGATCGTCGTACCGGACTATATGGATGTAAATTCCATCGAAGATCTAACCGATCAAGCCAACAAAACGATCACAGGGATCGAACCTGGTGCCGGTGTAGTCAATGCTGCTGAAAATACCTTGAAGGCTTATCCGAACTTAGCAGATTGGAAAGTTTCAACGTCATCTTCTGGAGCAATGACAGTAGCACTTGGTCAAGCAATCAAAAAGAAAGAGCCGATCGTTATTACCGGTTGGTCACCGCATTGGATGTTTGCTAAATATGGATTGAAATATTTGGAAGATCCAAAGGGTGCCATGGGAACAGAGGAAGCTATCCATACGATGGCACGCAAAGGGTTGAAAAAAGATCAGCCGGAAGCATACAAAGTATTGGATAACTTTAATTGGAACCAAAAAGATATGGAAAGTGTCATGCTGGCTATTAATGAAGGTACCGATCCTTCTCAAGCAGCTAAAGATTGGATCAAAGATCATCAAAAAGAAGTTGATCAGTGGAAAAAATAGAATATAAGAAAAATTGCTGGTCATTATTGACCAGCAATTTTTTTATGTATTGGAGGCTTGTTTATTGAGATAGAATAATTTCATAAATACTTTCAAAAAAGAATAGTTACTATTAATTAGTAGTTTCATGATTAATGATGAAAAAAGGATGCCTTTAAACAATCAGGAAAATTTACTATGATGAGTATAAGAGATAGTGAAGTTGCCAGTTCAACTTTGTCAGTTCTACTAATCTTACTTTAGCAAGAGTAGTAGAAGGGTATGCGTACGAAAATCATTGGAACTTTTATGTTAGAAAAATTCTATCATTCATTTGTGAGCTAGCTTCATAATGTTGAATTGAAAAAGGAGGTGTGAAGATGGAAAAAAGTATGCGGCGGCGAAACCAGCTATTGTCCCTACTTCTTTCTGAAAGCGATTACAAAGCGACGGATTATTTTAGTGAGAAGTTAGAGGTCTCTACAAGAACAATTTTGAATGACGTCAATTTTTTAAATAAGGAACTGACCAAAAAAGAGATAGAGATTGTCAAAGTACCGCGTCATGGCATTAAGCTAGTAGGAACTGAAAAAAACGTTAGCAGAATCGGTGAACTTTCGTTGGAGAGCGATGGAGATGCCTATGATGTGTTAGGCAGAAGAGAAGCGTTGTTTCGTAAATTATTTATGTCTCCAGCAGGCCAATTACAAGAGGAACTTGAAAAGGAATTTTTTATTTCGGACTCGACTCTAAAAAAGGATCTGGATTATCTGCAACGTTATCTCCGTCATTTTGATGTCAAGATTTGTCAGAACAAGCGAAATGTCGTTCTTAAAGGAACCGAAGTCGATGTGCAGCAGTCCTATCAAAATTTTTTGATAACGAAGTTTCCGGACGCCTTGTTCGTCAATAATGAAGAGCTGCTTATCCAATTGAGTAATTACTTTCCGAAGAAGCTGATTCAGTTAGTCAAAGAGACGTTAGAGAGGTTTTCGGATATGTTTTACAGCGATATTTCTAATAAATATTTTTCAGCAATTTTTCTTACCTTTTTATGTTTGCTTACTCGAGCGGAAAACGGCTGTCATATGACGATCAAAGAAAAGAAGAAAAGTGAGTTAGAAGACCTGGCGCTCTACACTCAAACATATGAAATTTGTGCCTTTATTTCGGCTAATAGTACGATCGAACTTTGGTATCCTGACATTTATCATCTATCGGAAACGTTGTATGCCATGAATGTAAAACCATATTATAAATCAACTAAAAGCTACAGCGGCTGCTATCAAGAGGCAGTAGAAGAATTGATGGCTGACTTAGGGAATCTGTTGAATATCGATTTTTCGAGGGACCAAGAATTACATGATTCGTTAATGAGCCATATCGTGCCGATGATTTATCGTCTGCGTCGCAATATCTTGATCAAGAATCCATTTATGGAAGAAATCAAAAACCGCTATTTATTATTATATTCTATGATGTGTTATGCCACGAGTAGTTTAGCGCAGCGTTTTTCGATCGAAATTACTGGTGATGAGATTTCTTTTTTAGTGATTTATTTCCAAGTTTCATTAGAACGCAAGTATGGAGTAAGTTTCCGCAATATTTATGTTGTGCTGTCTCGAGGGTTGATCACCAGCGACTTGATCTATACAAAAATTCGGCGAATCATCCCTCATACAGATAAGGTCATTCAGTTAACGACCAAAGAATTTGAGCAGGTAACGTTAAATTCTCGGGATGTTGTTGTTACTACCGATCCGCATTTAAAGGCGCGGAATGTCGTTTATATTTCTCCGATGATCAAGGATGAAGAAATCAGCCGGATCGTCCATACCTACTACAAACGGTATTACGCAACAGCAAAAGAAAAATCACAAGTTGAACACCAATGGATCAATCCAGATCTTATTTTCCTTCAGCAGCATGTGGAGAACAAACAAGAGTGTTTGAATTTCATGATCAAAAAATATCAGGCGTTGGGGATCGCTAAAGAAAATTTTGGCGAGTCAGTTTGGGTTCGTGAAAAGTTAGGGGATACTAGTTTTTCTGTGAGTGTTGCTATTCCCCATGCGGATCCCAGCGAGGTCAATCAAACCTCGATCGGGATCATGACCTTAGATAAGAAGATAAATTGGGGAATCAATAATGTGAATGTCATTCTATTTTTTGCCATTTCAGATACGGACATTGATGCTGCGAAGAGTAAGATCACGGGATTACTTGAATTTATCGAGAGGGAGGAGAATGTTGAGCAGTTGATTCAAGTAACGGATAAACAGACGCTATTAGAATTAGTGATGGGGGAAAGGAGTGCAATCTAAGTGGCTGACTTTTGGGACGATATGTATTTAGATGAATTTTTAGTAGATTTAGAAATGGATGAACCGGACAATTTTTCGGCATTGGCGGCATTAGCCGGTTGTCTTGAGAAAAACAAATGTGTGAATGGAGAGTTTAGTCAAGCGATTCAAGAACGAGAAAAAGAATTTGCGACAGGCTTACCGCTAGAGCACATCGGGGTTGCGATCCCCCACACAGATTCAGAGTACGTTTTCAAGCAATCGATGGCGATCGGTATTCTAAAGAATCCAGTGATGTTTGAAATGATGGGCTCGCCGGAAGTTTTAGTTCCGGTAAAAATCATGTTTATGCTGGCGATCAAAGAACCTAAGAAACAATTGGATTTTCTACAGGCATTAATCGATATGTTTCAAAAAGACGAAAAGGTCTTAGCAATTATTCAAGCGAAAACGGCAACGGAGGCCGTGCAAAAAATGAAACAGAATTTAAACTAGGGACGTGGAAAAAATGAAAAATATTTTATTGGCATGTGGTTCAGGAATTGCAACATCAACGGCGGTTAACGGAAAAATCTCTAAGGTTTTAGATGATAACGGTTATAAAGGGAAGTACAAAATTACGCAATGCAAGATTTCAGAAACACCAAACAAAGCATCGAACTATGACTTTTTGATTTCTACGACGGTGATACCTAAGGATTTAGATTGCGAGTCTGTTTCGGGCGTATGTTTCTTAACAGGAGTTAACACGAAGCCTACGATCGATCGAATTTTAGAGCTGATGGAAAAGTAGCCTGCTGTAAATAGTACGAGGAATGAGGGGGAATAATCATGGATGCTATTATCAAAGTGTTTCAATTTATTCAGGGTTTAGGTGTTTCCGTTGTAATGCCAATTGTTATCTTTATCATTGGTTGTGCCTTCAGAACAGGTGTCGGGAAAAGTCTTCGAGCAGGGTTAACAGTAGGGGTCGGTTTTATCGGCTTGAACTTGGTCATTAACTCGTTATTGGGAACCAGTCTCTCGCCAGCGGTACAAGCGATGGTTGATCGCTATGGATTGAGTTTATCAACGATTGATGTGGGATGGCCGGCTTCTGCAGCAATTGCGATGGGTTCGACGGTTGGATTGATCATCATTCCGTTAGGATTATTGGTAAATATCGTGATGCTGCTGACGAATACGACGCAAACAGTGGACGTAGATATTTGGGATTACTGGCACTTTGCTTTTACCGGAGCTTTGGTAGCTATCATCACCGATACTCTATGGTTGGGAATTATTGCGGCGGTCGTTAACATGGTCATCATTATGGTTCTGGGAGACGTTACCGCTCCAGAGGTAGAAAAATCACTGGATCTGCCGGGGGTCTCACTCCCCCACGGGTTTACAACAGCTTATGCGCCGATCGCGATGGTGATTAATAAATTAATCGATATGATCCCAGGGGTAAGAGA
Source organism: Enterococcus malodoratus ATCC 43197 (assembly GCF_000407185.1). Taxonomy (GTDB): domain Bacteria; phylum Bacillota; class Bacilli; order Lactobacillales; family Enterococcaceae; genus Enterococcus_A; species Enterococcus_A malodoratus. The sequence continues at coordinate 1,895,773 of NZ_KE136481.1, read as the reverse complement.
TATCAATATTAATATGGATACGGTTCAAAGACGTTTTGGTGTTTTTGGCGAACCGATTCTAGTAGGAACGTTCTTGGGAATAATTATTGGGATTATCGCAGGGTATGACGTGACAGAAGTATTGACTCTAGGGATTTCACTGGGAGCAGTTTTAGTCTTAATTCCTAAAATGGCTGCTTTGCTGATGGAAGGGTTGATTCCGATTAGTGACGCTGCCAGCGAGTTTATTCAAGGAAGATTCCAAAATCGCGGAAAAATATATATTGGCCTAGATTCTGCGGTAGGGGTTGGACATCCAGTAACATTAGCAATCTCATTCATTTTAGTTCCATTATTGATTTTCTTGGCGGTTGTCTTGCCGGGAAATACAGTGATGCCATTTGCTGATTTGGCTGTTATTCCGTGGATGTTCGTTCTGATCACGCCAATCGTAAAAGAGAATGGCTTTAGAGGCCTGATCGTAGGATTGATCGTTCTTGTTTTCGGACTATGGATCGCGACAGACTTAGCGCCGATGATCACGACGGCCGCGAACAACGTGAATTTCCAAATGCCGGAGGGGGCATCGCAAATTTCTTCTATTTGTGACGGTGCGAACCCGCTGACTTGGGCATTGGTTCGCTTAAATGGCCTCGGATATATTGGTACTGGAGTTGGTGCGTTTGTTGCTGCGGCAATGGCGATCTGGAACCGTAATCGAATCAAAAAAGAAGCGTCTCAGCTGCATGATGGAGGAGAAGCAGCTTAATTCTTTCGTATGAAAAGGGGGAAGAACAAATGAAACGGTTTGAGTACGATAAAACATTGTATTTTATAGATGTCCCTGTTACAGGAGTAGTCTCATTGATTGTTTTCCTCATAGCGCTTGTCTCAATTATTACCAATCGAATACCAGCGTTGATGTTTCTTGTTGGGATCGTCGCTTTTTACAGCTTTTGGAACGCGCTTGTAGCGAAAGTCACACCGAAAGAAATCGATGTGGATGGGGACACACTGACTTTACGTTCATTTAACCGTAGAGATGCTTACAGCCTAACGCAGCTGAAAAGTTTTAAAATTCGTGAGTTCCCGAGTGCAGGAAAAATGTTTTTGCGTATGAATGGCGGCGGAGTGCTTAAAGGACGTTATTGGTTGAACACGAAAAATTATAATGATGGTCACGAGCTGTTTCGCTTACTGCTGGATATGGAATATGAAAAGCATCCAGAGTCACTGAAGGCTCGTGCTAGAAGAGTGAATACCGAGTATAACGCTCGTGCCAAAAAGAAAAAAGAGGCCAGCTGATGTTAGAAAAAGAAAAGACAGAGATTATCGCCGCAGGAATCAAATTGGATCGTTATGGATTGATTTCCTTATCCGGCGGAAATGTCAGTGTGCGGGTGGATCAGGAAACATTATTGGTTACCCCTAGCGGCATGATGTATGAAGAGATGGTTCCAGCAGATGTTCTCGTAATGAATAGTGATGGAAAGGTCATCGAAGGTGCGCGTCGTCCGAGTGTTGATACGATCGCGATACGTTATATTTTTCAGCAGATGCCTGAAGTTAATGCAGTCATTCATACGCATCAACCCTATGCTACGGGGATTGGCTTAGTGGTTGATCGGATCGATTGCGATGTTACTACGCTTGCTAATACAGCTAAAGGACCGGTCAATGTAGCACCGTATAGTTCGGCGGCTAGTATCGACATGGGCTATGCAGTGGTCGACCATATTGGTGATCAGTTAGCGGTCGTGTTGAAAAATCATGGGGTTGTGACGATAGGCAAAAATTTAAAAGAGGCGTTGTATGCAGCTGTCTATTTAGAAGAAGCCGCTAAAACACTTTATGTCGCACATTCCTATGGAGGCGATATCGCTAAACTAAATGACGAACAGATCCGGACAGCTGTTGAAGTATTTAAGGATTATGGTCAGGTCAAACAGTAAGTTGTTTATTTAAATACTAGAAGTACTACACAAAGACCGTCTGCTAGTTTTGGCAGGCGGTCTTTGTGTTTATTCAGGTTTCAGCAATACTTTCAGTTCGTCGCCGTTCATCGCCAAGTTGAAGGCTTCCTCCCATTGAGCTAAAGGGAGAATTTTTGTAACCACGGGAGCTAAATCGATCGTGGAGGTCTGCAGCCAGTCAATTGTTTTAAGCCAAGAACTTGTTTTTTGGGTTCGCGAGCCGATGAGCTGGATCTCTTTGTTTAGGAGCAAACTCATGTCGACGGGCACAGGATTTTTTGCGAACAGTCCTTCTTGAATGACTGTTCCTTTTTTCCTAACGATCTCTAGCGCTTGCTGCAAAGCTTGCGGACTGCCGGAGCATTCAAAGACTTGATCAAAGCCTAATTGATTGGTTGCCTCGCTGAGAAATGCGGACCAATCAGTTGTTTGACTATCAATAACTTGAGAGATACCCAGTTCCTTTGCTTTGGTCAAGCGATGAGCGTCTTTAGTGATGCCGATAAGTGTGACATCTGCCTTTAATGATTTTGCGACTAACGCCAGTAAGACACCGATAGGACCAGGACCGAATACGGCGATTTTCTCATCAGGCTGAATATGAGTTTTTTCCATCGCGGCATGAATACAGCATGCGAGAGGTTCGATTAAAGCGGCGACCTCATTTGATATGGAGTCTGGTAGTTTATGACAGCGAGCAGCTTTAGCGGCAACGAAAGTCGCAAAGCTTCCATCTACCTGCGTACCCAGTCCTTTTCGCTGACTGCATAAATTAAATTCTTGTGCCAAACAGTGAACGCATTTTTCACAAACTTCATAAGTTGTCTCACTGACAACCCGCTCTCCGATCGTGAAGTTTGTTACTTTATCCCCTATCTCATAAACTATACCAATGAACTCATGCCCAAGCGTTAAGGGTATTTTTTTGTTATATTCTCCTTTTAAGGCATGAATGTCTGATCCACAAATCCCGCTGAAGACTACTTTAATTATTATTTCATCATTTTTAGGAAATGGCTTGTTTATGTCACATAATTCCATGTTACCAAAACCGCTTGCTATCTTTCTTAATGCTTCCAATGCAATGACCTCCTCAAATGTTATATATGTAAGTGTTATTAAAAATGAACCTTTTATAGTATGCCAAGCGTAGCATAGAAGCTTATTCGCTAACTAGCACAATTCTTTTGAGAAGTGAACAAAAAGGATTGGTCTTGTGAAATAATAGGGGCAAGATACAATTAAATGTGTAGAGGTGATAGTGATGAACAGAAGGATCAATAAAATTTTATTGGATATTTTGCATGAGAAAGAAGATTCATTGGCCAATTATGCAAAATTATTTAAGGTCTCCGAACAAACGATTCGCAATGACGTCAAAGAAATCAACTTTCAATTGGAAAGCAGTAATGGCAATAGAGGAATCTATTTAGAAGATGGGTGTTTACAAATACCGGAGGAGGTTGATTTAAAGGAGTTATTCAAAACCTACGCATCATTTCAACACTATCATTTAACTCTCGATGAACGGCGAACCATACTAGCTTTGCTTCTGATCACCAGTCATGATTATGTGACAACGTACTATCTCTCTGAATACCTCTTAGTTAGCCGCAATACGCTAGTCAGTGATATCGAGGAATTAAAAAAATGGTTTGCCAAAAATGATTTGATTCTGTTGTCCCACATTGGAAAAGGCTACAAAGTCGCTGGCGATGAAATAAAGATTCGAAAGGCCATGACGAAACTAATCATTTTCAATGGGCTGTTTGATTACGGCTATGATTATGCTCTAGGCTGGGAAAACAATATTTTTCAAAATCTCTTATTGGACATTATTGATTCAGACAATCGTTATCAAATGGTCAGCCAGCTGCTGATGGAGGCGGAAAAGGAAGAGAACCTGCAATTATCTGATTTCTCTTATCAAGAGATGATCTGCTACTTGATCATTTTGATCGAACGAATCAAATTTAATCACTATATTGAATTCTCTGAAAGTTTAAATAAAATGCTGGAGAGTTCAAAATCGAGCTTTGCTAAAACGATCATCAAAAAAATTGAAGAAGCTTATTCTATTGAGGCCGCCGAAGGAGAATTAGGCTACTTGACCTCGATTTTACGCAGAAAAAGCTACATCAAAAATAATGGACGCAAAATCGATTCCATCGAAATTCAAATCTTGATCAATGAGTTTATTTTTAACTTGGCGAAAGAGATGGATATCAAATATTACTTGAACAGCGATTTATTTGATCTGTTGGAAAATCATTTGAAATTGTTGATTTATCGTCTTTCTTTAAACGACAGTGTCGTCAATGTTTTGTTTGATGAAATTTATCAGTCGTATCCGGAAATGTTTGAAATAGTAAAACGAAATTTGCGGGAGATCGAAGCCTGCTTGGGACTTGAGATTCAACCGAATGAGCTATCCTTTATCGTCATGTACGCGATGGCCATTCTGGAAAACAGAAGCAATACCCAGTCAAAAGGTCAGGTCCGCTTGCGAATTGTTTGCAATTCAGGCAGCGGGACCGCTCAACTGATCAAAGTGAAACTACTATCGGCGTTTCCTCAGATCTCGGTGATTTCTGTTGACTCCTCTCACGCGCTGCAAAAGGTGCGGCCAGCTGATCAAGATTTAATCGTCAGCACGGTTCCTTTGAAGTTTGATCAGTCGCCGGTGGTTTTAGTAAATCCGATCTTAACAGAGCAAGATATTGTGCGAATTCAAAAAGCGTTGTACAAGATCAAGCCGCGCCACTTCATTGATCAGGAATACTTGATCACTAAAGAAGAATCGATGATTGAAAATTTCTTGCCGATCATTCAGAAATATATCGATGAAGGCGAATATCAAAATTTTTTAAGCGATATCGAATCGTTTAATCGCTTGAATGAGCGCTTAACAGTCGAGGCACAAGAAGTGAGTCGTTTGACGTCGATCTTGACTGTCGAACGAATTAAATTGGACCAGCCTTGTGAGAATTGGCAAGCAGCAATTGAAGAGGCGGGACAATTATTGCTGATGGATGATTTGATTACAGCTGAATATATCCAAGGAATGATCCAAATGGTCGTCGAAAATGATTCGTATATCGTTATTTCACCAGGAGTGGCGATTCCACATGCGGAATTTTCGCATGGTGCAAAAAAGATCGGGGCTAGTTTTGTTCGTTTAGCCCAGCCGATAAATTTCAATCATCAGAAAAATGATCCAGTAAAATATGTAATCGCTTTCTCTTTGCCGGAGGGTGTTTCGATCGGGACCTGTCTATATTATTTTACTGAAATCTTAGCAACGGAGAATTTTTTAGAAATAATGGATCAGTGTCGTTCCGAACAAGCGGTAATGGTTCAGTTAAGAAAATTAGAAGATAAAGTGATGGGGTTTCCTTATGAATAAACTACTGAGTAATGAAAATCAAAAATTTCTGTATTATGCATTTGATGAACAGGAGCAAGAAACACTGCTGGCTAAGATGAGCGAAGTGCTGATTGAAGCGGGTTTTGTTCACGAAAGCTACAAAAATGCGGTGATTGAGCGGGAACGAGTCTTTCCGACGGGATTGCCGACCCAAGGGATTCATGTAGCGATCCCGCATACGGATTCGATCCATGTAAAAAAAGAAGGGTTTTTAGTGGGGGTGTTAGAACGGCCGATTGCGTTTGAGATGATGGCCAGTAAGGATGTTTTCCTTGATGTCGAACTTATTTTTATGTTGGCAATTAAACGGCCGGAGGATCAATTGGTCATGCTGCAGAAATTGATGCTCTTGTGTCAGGATGAAAAAAATTTACAGTTACTAAAATCAAAAGAGAAGGTTGTTGAGGTGGAGGCGCTGCTGAAAACCATACATTAAAGGTTGGCGGTTCCTCTTGTTCCAAAAATTAGGATCAGAAAAACGTGAGAGACAGCAATAAAAATGTTAGGGATCATAAAGGAAGGTCAGACAGATGGACATAAGAGAATTTTCTCGTTTTGGGGAAATTCATTCATACAAAAAAAGGAGAAAAAACTATGTTAGATATACTTAAAGCAGGGGTAAATTATATCTTGGATCTAGGTGCGGCGGCAATGCTGCCAATTATTTTGACCGTCTTTGGTTTAGTTTTAGGGCAAAAGTTAAGTAAATCTTTTCGAGCTGGTTTAACTGTCGGGATCGGTTTTACTGGTTTGAATCTAGTGATTGGCTTGCTTTCGGATTCGATTGGGGCATCCTCTCAGGCAATGATTGAACGCTTAGGTTTGCAATTAGATATTTTAGACGTGGGTTGGCCGATTGGAGCGGCAATTACGTTCGCAACACCGATCGCAGTTATTTTGATTCCAGTCATTTTTATTTTTAATATGATCTTGCTGCGATTTAACTTAACGAAAACGATGGACGTGGATCTGTGGAATTATTGGCATCTGATTTTTCCAGGAGCGATGATCTATTATGCGACAAATTCGATTTGGATCGCCATCATTTGTTCTTTGATCAACACCTTCGTCATTTTCAAACTGGCAGATTGGACAGCGCCAGCAGTAGAACACTTCTTTGGATTGCCGGGCATTTCGCTGCCGCATGGAGAGACGGTAAACTTCGCGCCGCTGACCTATGCGCTGAATCGTGTCTGGGATAAAGTTCCAGGTATCAACAAAATCGATATTAATGCGAAGAATTTAAAGGAACGATTGGGAATTTTTGGCGAGCCAATGATGATCGGGCTGGTATTAGGGGTCGGAATGGGCTTGCTGGCCGGTTATGATTCTCAGGCAATTATTCAATTAGGGGTTCAAACCTCAGCGGTCATGATCTTGATGCCGAGAATGGTTGCGTTATTGATGGAAGGGTTATCTCCGATTGCCGAAGGCGCTAAAGCATTTATCCAAAAACGTTTCCCAGGAAAAGAGGTGTACATTGGTTTAGATGCGGCGGTCGTAACGGCACATCCAGCGATTATCACGGTAGCGTTGCTGATGGTACCAATCACGATTTTATTGGCAGCAATTCTACCATTTAACCGTCTGTTGCCATTTGCCGATTTAGCCGTATTGCCGTTTACAGTTATTTGGTCAGTAGCGGCATCGAAGGGCAATATTTTTAGAGGCTTGCTGAATTCGATTGTATCCGTTTGTATTGTTTTCTTCATCGCAACGAATTTGGGGGCACTGACAACAACAATGGCTCATGCAGTAGGTTTCGCCTTTCCTGAAGGGGCAACGATGATTTCAGGAATCGACATGAGCAGCCACATTACGTTATGGATCATGCTCAAACTGATTGATCCATCGAATCTACCGGCCTTTATGGCAGGAGCTATTGCTTTAGTTATGTACGGCGCATTGTGGTTCTGGACGCGGAATGACATTAAAAAGCAATATGGATTGCCTACCGGGAAAGGTGATTCCGACAACACAATCAAGGGAGCTGAGATGAATGAATAAAAAACATATTTTGATTGCTTGCGGAACAGGTGTGGCGACATCAACGGTCGTTTGCATGCGAGTAAAAGAAGAACTGGAAAAAAATAATATTCCAGCAACAGTGGAACAGTGCAAGGTGGCCGAGCTGCCATCAAAAATTCATGGTGCCGATTTGGTTGTGACCACAACGGCGTATGAAAGTGATGATATTCCCGTGATTCGCGCACTATCTTTTTTGACGGGAATTGGGATTGAAGAAGATGTGCAAAAGATTGTTGATATTTTGAGTTAAAGGAGCAGACCCATGAAAGGAAAAGTTGCAGTAGTTACTGGTGCGGCTAAAGGGATCGGCAAAGCGATTGCGAAGAAATTTGCAATCGCAGGAGCTCATACAGTAATTTTAGATTTCGACGAAAAAAGTGGGAAACAAACGGCCGCGAAGCTTTCCGCTGATTTCTCAGAATCAGTCTTCATTAAAACAGATGTTTCAGATCCGGAGTCATTAAAGCGGGCAAGCGAACAAGTTTTAGAAAAGTTTCAACGAGTGGATATTCTGGTGATCAACGCGGGAATCAGCTATTTGCATTCTATCGATGAGATTTCGATTGAGGAATGGCAGCGCGTATTGCATATCAACCTGGATGGTTCCTTTTATGCGTTAAAGGCTTTTTGTGATCATTTTGCCGATAATGCAGGAAAGGTCATCTTTATTACTTCCGGTTCAGCGATTACTGGAACGGGGGGCGGTATGCATTATGCTTCTTCGAAAGCTGGGCAGCACGGACTGATGCGAGCGGCTTCGAAAGAATTTGGCCCGCGAGGTATCAATGTCAACGCGATTGCTCCACGGGTCATTCAAACCGATATATTAGATACCCTTTACCCAGATGAGGCGAGTCGTGAGGAATTATTGAAAAAAATTCCGCTGCGGCGAATCGGTCAACCAGAAGACATAGCGAATCTCGCATTGTTTTTAGCAGGCCCGGAAAGCTCTTATATTCATGGACAGATTATTTTAGCGGATGGCGGACGAACTTATTAAAGGAGAAGCTATGAAGAAAATTTTAGTCGTTACCGGAACTTCAGACAACAAGCGGAAGTTTGCGGTGAATTATATTGAAACGTTTATGCGAGACAATGACGTGGAGGTCGCGGTGGTTGGTGAAAGTATCTATGACGTAACGGAAGTAGCTGAGGATATCTCAGCGATCGTCGCCATTGGGCAGCCCCAATTTACTACGGAGCGGCCGATTATCGATGGGACACCCTTCATTACGAAATTTAACATGGATGCATGCTGCCAACAGCTAATGGAGAAAATCTAAGAATGCATAAGAGCCACTGATTGAATGCTTTTGCTTCGTGCAGAGGGAAAAAATCAATGGCCTTATGCTTGCTCAAAATTTTATCCTCTATGTAAAAAAAGGCATCGCTCGATTCGTTCTTTCATGATTAATGATGAAAAAAGGATGCCTTTAAACAGGGGCTGGAATTGCTTATGATGGGTATAAGAAATAGGGAGAGACTGTGAGTTTCTGCAAGGATAAGTCCTACTAAAGAGTAGAGAAAAAAGAGTATTGCCGCAAAATAAAATTTGGATATACTCCGGCTTCTAACAGAAATTGTATAGAACTTGGAAACGTCATAGTGAAAATCCTCCTTATTGGTCTGTTAGTAAGATCCCAATAATAAATGATTTTTACTATGATATTTTTTTCGCGGGTAAATCAAAGAGATATTTTAGAGTATGTGAAACGGCGTAATATTTGTTACGGGAATCGCGTGGTTGGAACATTCTGTAAAGATGGGCTTGTGAATGAAATCATTTGCTGAAAGCGTTGACACTTAGGGCGATGCCTCTTATGATGACAGTGTGACATATGTTAAATAAAGGAACATATGGTAACAGCGAACTAAATAAGTTCATTCGCAGAAACTAGGAGGGAATAAAAATGAGTTATTCCGACGACGCACGATTACTGACAGAAATCGCTTCAATGTATTACGAAGAGGGAGCCAAACAATCAGAAGTCGCAAAAAAGTTTAATATCAGTCGCTCGCTGGTCTCTAAATATTTGGCGAAGGCACGTTCTCTAGGGTTAGTAGAAATTATTATTCATGATGATTTAGTTCATCCTTATCGTTTGCTGGAGGAAAAGCTGATCGAGAAATTTGGGTTGACAGAGGTGATCTGTATCGCACCTGCGGCAGCCGAAATGTTGAACAAACGTATCGGTATCGCTGCTGGAAAATACTTATCGCGGATTTTAAAAGGCGATGAAACAATCGGTGTCTCCGCCGGGATGGTAGTTCACGAGGCTGCTCAGAATTTTTTACCGAAAAATCAAATGGAAAATATCCGATTTATTCCATTGGTTGGCGGTTTAGGTCAAGAACATACAGCGTTGCAAGCCAACGTGGTCTGTGAAATTTTTGCCCGCAAGAGCGGCGGCTCAGTATTAGAACTACACGCGCCGATTACAGTGGATTCTGCGGAGGCAAAAAAAGTTTTTATGGCACAGTCGTTTATTAAAAACGTTTTTGATAAAGGGAAAAAAGCAGATATCGCATTAGTCGGGATCGGAGGGCTGCCAGCCTATTCCACCATGACAAAAGCATATTTGCCAAATGAAGAAGTACCACTAAGAAAGGAATTATCTGCTGGTAATGTATCGGGAGATATTTGTTACAACTTTATTGATGAGGAGGGCGAGCTAACAGATTGTACATGGAATGATCGAGTTTTGGCGATCAGTTTGAAAGAGTTGAAGCAGATCCCAAAAAGGATCGGTGTATCTGGCGGCAAAGAAAAAGTCAGTGGCATACGGGCAGCGTTAAATGGGAAATTAGTCAATGTTTTGATCACTGATGAAGAGACAGCGAAGACGTTACTAGATGAAGATAAATAAAATGGAGGCGCATAAATGATGGCAGCAACGAAAAACATCTCGATTCCAAATCGAGCAGGTTTGACGGATGAAAACTTGGTAGAGCTTTACCGCAGAATGTGGGAAATTCGTTACTTTGATGAAAAAGTCGACCAATTATTTGCAAAGGGTCTGATCCACGGAACGACTCACTTGGCAGTAGGACAAGAGTCTACGGCGGCAGGCAGCGGCGCGGTCTTAAGAAAAACGGACTGGATCACTGCGACGCACCGCGGGCATGGGCAAACGATCGCTAAAGGAACGAATATCAACGAAATGATGGCGGAATTATTTGGCCGGACGACGGGAACCAACAATGGTAAAGGCGGATCGATGCATATCGCCGATTTAGATACAGGAAACCTTGGCGCTAACGGGATTGTCGGCGGCGGATTTCCAATCGCAACAGGCGCGGCGTTGACTTCAAAATTGAAGAAAAATGATACAGTGGCGTTGGCGTATGCAGGCGATGGTTCTACAAATGAGGGAAGTTTCCATGAATCATTGAATTTGGCTTCTATTTGGGACTTGCCGGTAGTCTTCTTTATTGAAAACAATCAATACGGGATGAGCGGACCGTTTAAAACAATGATGAATGTTGAACGTTTATCTGAACGGGCGAAAGCGTATGGAATCGAAGGCATTACAATCGAAGGAAATGACATTATTGAAGTTATCAATACAACCTATGATGCCGTCGAAAAAGCACGGCGCGGTGAAGGTCCGACATTGATCGAAGCGATGACTTATCGTTGGAAAGGTCATTCAAAATCTGACGCGAAGAAATACCGTACGAAGGAAGAGGAAGAAGATTGGCGCAAGAACCGCGACCCGATCAAATTGGCGCGTGAAAAATTTGTAGCGGCGGGGATTTTTACCGAAGAGGAAGCAGAAGAGCTTCGCTTAGCAGCTAAACAAGCGATTGAGGATGCAGTTACTTTTGCGGAAGAAAGTCCGATGCCGGCGACCGAAAGTATGTACGAAGATGTTTATTCGGATTAATAGCCGCCAGCTTTACTGTCTGCTTGAGCAAGTCAGCGGATAGTACGCGTGGTGAGAGGCGAACTTATTTTTCTTTTGAAAAATAAATACTTGAGTACGAAATAGGAGGAGCGAAAAAAATGAGAGAAATCACATACGCGGAAGCGGTCAGAGAAGCAATGTCTGAAGCGATGCGAGAAGATGAAGATATTTTCATGTTAGGCGAAGACATCGGCGTTTATGGTGGCGCTTTCGGTGTGAGTCGCGGCATGGTAGAAGAATTTGGTGAAGAACGGGTTCGTTCCACGCCGATCTCTGAATCAGTGATCGCTGGAGCGGCTGTCGGTTCAGCAATGACAGGGATGCGTCCGATTTTTGAGATTCAGTTCTCGGATTTTGTGACGATCGCGTTGGATCAGATCGTTAACCAAGCAGCAAAAATCAGATACATGTACGGCGGGAAGGCGAAGATTCCATTGGTGATGCGCACGCCGGGAGGTTCGGGAACCGGTGCAGCGGCACAGCACTCGCAGAGTTTAGAAAACTGGACGGCACACGTACCTGGCTTGAAAGTCATTCAACCGGCGACCGCCTATGATGCAAAAGGTTTGCTGCATGCGGCGATTGAAGACAATAATCCTGTCATGTTTTATGAGCACAAGCTTTGCTACCGGACGAGCTCTGATGTGCCGGAAGGAAAATACACGATTCCGATTGGTGTGGCAGACATCAAACGAGATGGCTCGGATATTTCTGTCGTAGCGACTGGGATCATGGTGCACAAAGCGTTGGAAGCCGCCGATATTTTGGCAGAAGATGGCATTCAGATCGAAGTTGTCGATCCACGCACATTGGTACCACTGGATAAGCAGACAATCATTGATTCGGTTGTTAAAACGGGGAAAGCAGTCGTGGTGACGGAAGCAGTGAAACGCAGCGGCTTCAGCGCTGAATTAGCCAGTGTGATTGCAGAAGAAGAATGCTTTGATTTCTTAGATGCACCGATCATCCGTTTAGCAGGTAAAGAAATCCCGATGCCGTATCACCCAGAGCTTGAGAAAAAAGCAGTTCCTCAAGTAGAGGATATCGTTGACGCTTGTCGCGGATTAATGGCATAAGGGGGGATAGAGATGGCGAATGAAGTATTGATGCCAAAGTTAAGTTCGACGATGGATGTCGGAACGATCACAACTTGGCTAAAAAATGAAGGCGATTCCGTCGAGGTCGGCGAAGCGATTTTTGAAGTCATGACCGACAAAATCGCGATCGAAGTGGAAGCCTATGATGAAGGAATTTTACTCAAAAAATATATCGGCGACGGAGATAGTGCACCGGTGAATTCCGTGATTGCCTATATTGGTGAGGCCGGGGAAGACGTTCCTGCGGAGATGCCGGGTGCTGAAGCAGAAGCAGCGGAGGAAACGGAAGCTGAAGAAGTAGCAGAAGTCGCGGAACCAACAGAATCCAACGAAGAAACAACTGTAACAACGACAAAAGTTCGCGCAACACCAGCGGCTCGCCGCATTGCCCGCGAAAAAGGGCTCAATTTGCAGAAAGTACAAGGTTCTGGACCGAAAGGCCGGATTCAAGCACTGGACGTGAAGGAATATCAAGAGCCGACAGTAGCTGCGGCACCAAAAGCAGCGGAAGGCGAGCTAATTCCTTGGAGCGGTATGCGCAAAGCTATCGCAGACAAGATGTCGGAAAGCAAGCACACGATCCCGCATGTCACGATGAATGCCGAAGTCGATCTAACCAAAGTAATCGAGCTGCGTAAACAATTGCTGCCGATGGTAGAAGAACGCACGGACGAACGGCTATCCTTCTTGGAAATAATCGCAAAAGCAGCAATGGTAGCCCTAAAGGCTTATCCAGAATTCAATGCTAATGCCTATGCTGAAGGAATCAAACGTTTTGATCATGTAAACCTTGGTGTGGCAGTCGCGGTTTCTGATGGATTAGTCGTACCGGTCGTAGAGCAAGCAGATCAAAAAGGCTTAAGTGATTTGACCGCAGCTGTAAAAGCAGTGACGAAAAAAGCGCGGGATGGTCAATTGATGCCAGCCGAAATGAGCGGCGGCACTTTTACCATTAGTTCGTTAGGCCGCAGTAAAGTTCAAACCTTCAATCCAATCATCAACTTGCCAGAGGTTGCGATTCTAGGCGTCGGCGGAAGCTATGATAAATTGGTTGTTGCAGATACATCGGAAGGCTCACAAGTCGCAACAATCACCGCATTGAATCTATGTCTTTCTTTTGATCATCGGGTTGCTGACGGCGCTCCAGCGGCGGCATTCTTAAGTATGATCGTTGACTTGTTAGAAAATCCAATGAGCTTGTTGCTGTAGAGGAGGCTGAGTATGACGAAAAAGACAGATACAGTCGTAATTGGTGCGGGACCGGGCGGCTATGTAGCGGCGATCCGTGCCGCACAATTAGGACAAAAGGTGACCGTAGTAGAAGCTGAACATATCGGCGGAGTGTGCTTAAATGTTGGCTGCATTCCTTCAAAAGCGTTGATCACGGCTGGACATCGTTACCAAGAGGCGCAGCATTCTGACTTCCTTGGATTAAGTGTCAAAGATGCTCAGTTGGATTTTACGAAGACTCAGCAATGGAAAGATCAAAAGGTCGTTAAAACGCTGACTTCAGGTGTCGCAATGCTGTTGAAGAAGAATGGTGCTGAGGTGATTATGGGACGGGCGCAATTTACGGGTCCGCAAAATCTAACGATCACCACTAGCAAAGGCGAAGAGAAATTGCAGTTCAAGCATGCGATTATTGCTACCGGCAGTCGTCCAATCGAGATTCCCGGTTTTGCCTTTGGCGGTCGCATAGTAGATTCTACTGGCGGATTGAATTTGAAGGAAATTCCGAAGAAGCTGATTATTATCGGCGGCGGAATCGTTGGCTCTGAGCTGGGCGGCGCGTATCGCAATCTAGGATCAGAAGTAACGATCATTGAAGGAGCGGAAAACATCGTTCCGAATTTTGAAAGCGACATTCAACAATTGGTCGCGAAAAAGTTCAAGCAAAACGGGGTAGAGATCTTTACCAGTGCGAAAGCCAAAAAAGCCACTGAGACAGCGAATGGGGTAGCGGTAGAGTTTGAAGTCAAAGGGAAGACGCAAACGATCGAAGCGGATTACGTGATGGTGACAGTCGGCCGCAGACCGAATACCGAAAACCTAGGATTGGAAAAGGCTGGCGTCAAGCTGACAGAACGCGGCTTGATTCAAGTGGATGAGCAATACCGCACATCACAGAAAACTATTTTTGCTATCGGCGATATCGTTCCCGGTCTAGCATTGGCTCATAAGGCCAGCTATGAAGCGAAAGTAGCGGCAGAAGTGATCGGTGGCAAGAATGTTGCGAAAGATTATCGTGCGATTCCAGCAATTTGTTTCACCGATCCAGAAGTGGCGACAGTCGGGTATACGTTGGCGGAGGCGAAAGCGGAGGGGATCAAGGCTAAGACAGCGAATTTCCCGATGCAAGCCAATGGACGTGCCTTATCATTGAATGCAACGGAAGGCTTTGTTCGTTTAGTCTTTGAAGCGGAAACGGAATTAATCTTAGGTGCTCAGATTGTCGGAGTCAACGCAAGTGATTTAGTGGCTGAGATCACTTTGGCGATCGAATCCTATCTGACGCTGGAGGATATTTCTCTGACGATCCATGGTCATCCAACACTATCTGAAATGGTGATGGATGCCTGTGAAGTCGGGTTGGGAATGCCGATTCATATGTAAAAAAAGAAGGTTATGCCGATTATCAGGCATAACCTTCTTTTGCTATTTCTTTCCTAACTCTTCGTCTTTTCGGATCGTTGCATCAATACCTTTGATCACGGTTGAGATAAAGGCGTTGTCTTCTAATTCCACGATTCCGGCGACGGTCGTTCCACCCGGTGAACTTACACGATCGATTAAGGTCCACGGATTTTCTTTACTGTGGGCTAATGTTTCTGCACTGCCTAAAACAGCTTGGGTCGCCATTTCCAGAGCGATGTCTTTTGGTAAGCCGTTTTTCACCGCAGCCCGAGCGATGGAATCGATAAATAAGAATGTATAAGCAGGTGAGCTCCCAGCGATCGCTGTGAAGATCGAGAAATATTTTTCTTCTAATGGCCAAGCTTTGCCGACTGCATTAAATAGATCGATGATCGTTGCGAGATCTTCCTTCGTTGCGCTGGCATTTCCGCATACGGCGGCAGCACCTTCGCCGACCATTGCGTTCATGTTCGGCATTACGCGGACGATTCGAATTGGCTGATCGGTTTCAAAGACGTCATAGATGGCTTCCGTACTGGTTCCGGCAGCGATCGAGACGATTAATGGATCATTTTGCAAGATGGCGTCTTTGGCTTCCAACAATACTCCCTTGATGACATTTGGTTTGACTGCCAAGATCAATGTATCGACTGTTTTGATGACCTCTTGGGGATCATTCAACGCGTGAGCCCCAACTTTTTCAGCGAAGGCTTGAACCTTCTCTGTTGAAATATCATATAAATAGATGTCCTCCGGGTTACTGAATCCTTTCTGAACAATTCCTTCAACGATTGCGGATGCCATATTTCCAGCACCGATAAAACCAATTTTCATAGTAAATCCTCCTTATAAGTGTTTGAATCAAATGTATTAATTTTCAAAAGGTGATACAATCAATAAAGAAATTATATGCTGATAGAGACTTATTTAAAATAGTGTAGATAAAGAATAAAGTGTTCGATTCTAAGGTGGTGAGAAAATGGATGTTACAGCAGTACAATATGCCAGCTTCTATCAATTTTTAAAAACGCTGGATTGTTATCTAGGCGATGATGGGCAAATGATTGGCGAGGTTCAGCATTTTTCCGAGAACCCACGCCGGGAGATCGCTGCTTTTGTGACTAGAGAAACGACGGAGCTGATTGAGGTCCCGTCCGATTTTATTCGAATGCTGTATATTATGAAGGGGTCTGTCAGAGTTGCGATCGATGGCTCGGAAAGTTGTTTGAGTGAGGGTGGGCTGATTTTAACGAATGCGGCTACGAAGCTTTCTTATAACGGCGATGCCGAAGCTGAAGTGATCGCATTCTATTTCAAGCCGGGCTATTTCACGGAGTCGCTGCTGGGTCAATTCTTCGAAGAGCCGCAGCTGTATCGTTTCTTTGTGGAGGCGTTGAGTGAGGAGTCCAGGGGAATCAGCCGCTATTTGATTTATGATTTTGCGGCGGTGACGGATGTTCATTTTTATACGCTGCTGCTGTTAAAACAAGTCGTCAAGATGGCGTACTTCAACAATAAGGTTACCAAATCGGCGTTTGTACTTTTAATTGTCGAGATCAGTCAGGCTGAGCCGGAACGCTTGATTGCCAAAGATAATTTTGTATCGAATGGACAACTGACAGAAGAGCTGTTGGCGTATATCGATGCGCGTTTGGAGCAGGTGACGTTGGAGGAGGTTGCGCGGAAATTCCATTTTCACCCGAATTATTTATCGAGTTTGTTGAAGGAAAAAACGGGGCACTCCTTCACAGAAATCGTCTTATTACGCAAAATTGAACGTTGTAAACAATATTTGGAACAGACGGATCTGACTGCTCAGGCGATCGTGGAGCGCTTAGGCTATAAAGATAAAGCCTTTTTTTATAAGCGGTTCAAACAGATCGAAGGCGTTACGCCACGTCAGTACCGAAAAATGCGAGAGGAAGAAAACTAATGTATGAAGATATTTTTGCCGAGGTTCAGCTAACCGTTGTGGAACAGCCAATCGAATGGGTGAATGATTTACCGCTTTATCGTGGACACATTAAAGAGCTGCCGTTTCTTGTCGGAGAAGGGCCCTCGAAAAAAGCGATGTACCGCCAATTGGCGGAGCAGTATCAGGAATATGCCGCGTTGAACCAGGTGGAAGACAAAGAAGAAGAGATGACCTCTTCATTATTAACGGCCGATCAGCTGCTGAAGTATTATGATGGTGAAACCTTCGATGGTTTTTCTTTAGGCGATATGCTGAAGGATGAGTAGAGCAAGTTTGTATACCTTTTCAGTGATTTCCGCTAGACTAAAAAGAAAAAAGGGTGTGAAGCGATGTCACCGATCGAACAATATATCAACGAGGCTGAAAAAGACCAGCAGCCAATGTTGAAAGAAATTTATCAAGTCATCAAAGAAATGGTCCCGGTAGAAACAACGGAAAAACTTTCATACGGAATGCCGACATTTTATTTAACGGAGAATCTAGTTCACTTTGGCGCGATGAAGAAACATTTAGGTTTTTATCCAACTCCGAGTGCGATGACTGCTTTCCATGAACAATTGAAAGAGTATAAAACCTCAAAAGGCGCCTTGCAGATTCCTTATAAGAAAGAACTACCGGTCGACTTGATCAAAGAGATGGTTCGTTTTCGTCTGAACGAGGTGGTGGAGAAAAATGCTTAAAGGGATTGAGATCATGCTGTATGTCGATGATGTCGCCGGTTCAGCGGCCTTTTGGCAAGAAGGATTAGGCGGAAAGATCGTCTCTCAGCAAACGATGCCGGATGAATCGCTGCAAGTCACAGTTGAGTTATTTGATTCAGTGCAGATGGTTTTGTTTGATCGTAATTTTATTAAACGTGTTTCTCCAGAAGTGGTGGATAATTTCCCTTCACTATTATTGAAGGTTTCGGACTTAGAGCAATATCATGAGCAGCTGCAAAAGCTTAGTCCTAAAGTCAATCCGATTATGGAGCAAGGCGGGAAACGGCTGTTTAATTTCGCGGATCCCGAAAATAATTATTTTGTTTTGAGTGAATGACCTTCAAGTAATTGAAGGTTATTTTTTTGCTTTTGGAGAAAACTCATAGAATCCTCTAATGATTATTGGACGGCTATCATCAAACTGTTAGTGGATTTAAGTCAAAATACTTGTGAATTGTTGTATTATCTTAAAAGGAAAAAGAGCTTTCATTGATTAATTTATTTAGAGGAGAAAAAGTATGGTACAAATTTTGTTGGGACTGCTAGCGGTTCTATTGGTTTATTATCTTTTTTATTTTGTTCGCGATTTGATCGCAGAACGCGGAAACTGGGGCGGCGGGAACTTTCTTGTTTCTGGTGTGATTGGTTTTATTACAGACGCGATGGATACGTTGGGGATCGGGAGCTTTGCGCCGACGACGATGTTGTTAGAAACGACTAAACAATTAGACAACGACCGTCAATTGCCAGGAACGTTGAATGTTTCACACACGGTTCCGGTAATTATTGAAGCATTTATTTTTATCACAGTAGTAAAAGTAGCACCGTTAACACTATTCTCATTAGTACTCGCAGCGATCGTGGGTTCATACATCGGATCAAAAACGGTCAGCAAACTGCCTGAGAAAAAAGTGCAATTTTACATGGGGATCGCATTGATCATCACTGCGGCACTGATGGCATTGAAACAATTGGGCTTACTTGATCTATTGGGAACGGGCAATCATTTAACTAGTTTGACTGGAATAAAATTGATCATCGGTATCGTCGGCAACTTTATTTTGGGGGCTTTGATGACGATCGGTGTTGGGCTATATGCGCCTTGTATGGCGATGGTTTACATGTTAGGTCTGAGTCCTTTGGTCGCTTTTCCCATCATGATGGCTTCATGTGCCGGTCTGATGCCGGTTGCTGGAACAAACTTCATTAAATCTGGCGATTATTCTCGGAAAGTCAGCTTGGCGATTACAGTCGGCGGGATTCTTGGAGTGATCGTTGCAACCCGCTTCGTTACTGGCTTAAACATGAACGTATTGACTTGGGTCGTGATCGCAGTGGTTCTTTATTCAGGCTTCACTTATATCCGTAAAGGGATGCACGAATTTTCAGGTAATTTGAAAAAGTCTTAGAGAAATTCTCTAGGCTTTTTTTTTCGGGGGAAATTGCCTAACTTTTGTACAAAACTTCAATATTGATGCGATTTTGTTATTCATTTTTTATAAATTTTTTTGCAAAAAATTCCTGTTCATTGGTTGTGTTATGGCAGATAATGAGTGAAATGGGCTATTTGACAGGAGAAATTATGGATCAGGAGTTATTAATCATCGAATTGCTTTCGGCGGCAGAGCCGATTTATAAAAGAGTGCAGAAAAATCGGCGAAAGAACTTGGTTGCGGCCTTTCTATTTTTGATCGTCGCATGTGTGCTGTTTTTCGGCATCGGAAGTTTTGTTTATCAACGGTTAGAAATGCGCGTACGCTCTTTTGATACCGGGTATTGGTTGCGGGACTTTTATCATTTTTCTCTCGTGCTGGGCATGATCAGTGTTGCGGCGGTAGTCATTTTCTTCATCGTGAATGGGATTCAAGGAATTCGATTGCGGCGCTCGTTTCAACGATTTTTGGAACGAGCGGTTAAGAAGGCTGCCAAGTATCCAGTGGTTTATCAGGATCGCGACGCCTATTATCTAGCGGAGGAAGCGCGAAAACCGAAGATTCGTTTGCTGAAAATGGATTGTATCGAGTTGACCACGACTTTTGACGGTGCCACGATTTATTTAGGCATTCGCCAAGAGTTCAGGGGCTTTTCTGGTACTCAGTTGTTTGTCTTAAATGGGGAACCGCCAGTTTTGCCGGAGCGGTCGGAGTGTTTGTTTATGATGGAATGACCCGGCAGCAAAATCTTTATGGCGGTAATTCTGAGCCTGCACATTCGACCCCTTCAAGTGAAGCTACACCGTTGACGAGTGATGAGTTGTTAGCGCAGCAAGGAACGGCTCCGGATATGAAAGCAAATCAAACGAACCAGTTGGATTTGAATCAACAGACGCAGGAACTTTACCTGACGACCAATGGCGGAACAAATTGGTCATTTGTTCCATTGAAACCGGAATGGCTGCGATCAGGCAGTTATCTGCTGACCAACGGCGAAATTCCAATGGGGTATTGGATGGATAAAACTTACAGTATTTCGAAAGAATTCTCTTGGTTTATTTATTCTGAGAATCAAAAGGAGCTGTTTTTCTTATTCTCCACAGACAATGGCAAGACTTGGCAAAAATCGCTCGTTTCCGATACGGCTCAACGAATTCGTTACCGCAAGGCGCAGTTTTTCGCTGATGGCAGCGGAGTATTGGTTTATTCCAGCGCCTCACCGGAGGTCTCTTCAGAAGGGTTGGAGATTTTTCAGACCAATGATCATGGAAAAACGTGGCACAGAAATAACGGAACGACGATCGGCCAACCGGTGCAAAATGTCAGCTTCGTGAATCCGACATTAGGCTTTGTTTCAACAAGAGAAAATCTGTATTACACCAATAACAGCAGCGGCTCCTTCAAAGAAGCGGTGGTGACGATCCCAGCGGATTATCAGACTGGCGGCTTGGATCTTTTCCAATCGCCGAACGAAGTCACGCAAGTCAGCACCAATCAACTGGAAACCAAATTCTATTTGTTAAAAATGAGCGGCATTGATCAGGGCAAGATGTTCGCCTGCCTGTATCGTTCTTCCGATAATGGTGAGACGTGGCAGTTTGCGGAGCAGCTGTCGGAAGTGAAACCGACCGAATAATTTTACATGCAGCATGGTTGCTGTTAGACTACTCAGTTACAGAAAAACGGTAATGGAGTGATTCGATGAAGGAAGTATTGGATGAGGGCCCGTTCTACCACGGGACAAAAGCTGAGTTGAACGCAGGGGATTTGCTTGAAGCGGGCAAAAATTCCAATTATGGCAAACAAGCCAAAGCGAATTTTGTTTATTTTTCGGCGACATTGGAGGCAGCGATCTGGGGCGCAGAATTAGCATTAGGAGACAAGCCGCAGCGAATCTATCAAGTCGAACCGACAGGAACCTTCGAAAATGATCCTAACTTGACGGATAAAAAATTTCCTGGCAATCCTACGCGGTCGTATCGAACGCGGCAGCCACTGAAAATAGTCGGTGAAGTACCGAACTGGAAGGGACATTCGTTGGAACAGGTGCAAACGATGCTGGAGCATCTCGAAAAGATGAAGCAGCAAGGAATCGAGGCCATCAACGAATAGGAAATTTAATTGATTTCGAGACACCTTCTTCCAACGAGAAGGTGTCTTTTTGTAGAGGGACTTCGTTTGAATAAATCATAATAGCTGATTACAATAAGAACGAGTGAATGAGAAGAGGCGAGGTTATGGAAGTAACAAGCGATGATTTCCAATTGTTTGATCGGAAGCCATTTGCCTTTAAGCAATTAAAGGAACAGTATTCCAGTGAAGAAATCGAACAGATTAAGCAAGACTATCAAGCGCACTGGCAAAAGTGGAAAGCGTTGCAGCAAGCGGTTGCAAAGTCGCTGCCGAAAGAATATCGGATGGAAAAACCAAAGATTGAAAGCTGGACCAACGGCTGGAATTTGCGCAATCATTTTTGGAGTGCCTATCGTGATCCGCAGCATGAGAATCAAAATGCCTGTCTGGCGGTGCTGCTGAACAAGAAGCAGCTTCAAGTGTATTTGATGTTTCAGCATTATAAAAGCGAAGAACGAGCAGGAAGTTTAACGGAGTATAATACCCTGTTGGCCATGCTAAATGAGTGGCGTAAGGGTAAAGATATCAAGGATTACTATATCTGGCCGCAGGTCGAACATGAATTAGCGGACCATCTTCCGCTGGCTGAATTTCTGGCAGATGATGCACAGCCAGAAAAGCTGATGAAGGCGATGCAGGGTCGCAGTTTTCAATTGGGAAAATTATTTTTCAAAGAAACCAGCATATCAAATACGGAACAAGTCATACGACAGACAATGAAGGAACTTGCGCCTTTGTATTTTGCGTTAAATTAGTCGAACGAAAGAAAAAACCTTGATCAATTTGAGATCAAGGCTTTTTTCTATTATTCAAAGGCTTTGTTGACGTCATCCAGCATCATTTTAACGGATTCTAATCCGCCGCCGCTTAGGTACCAAACATCTGGCTGCAGCGAGATGACCTTTTTGTTTTTGCCGGCAGTCGTTTGAGCGACTAACTCATTGTCGGCAACATTGTTGTTGCTGTCGTCTCCGCCGATTGCTTTCGTCCGATCGACTACGAAGAGAACATCCGGATTTTTATCTAAAACATATTCATAAGAAACACTTTGACCATGGGTAGAGGCCTTGATGGCATCATCGGATTCCGCAAAACCAAAGGTATCATAAACGATTCCGAAGCGTGAATCTTTGCCATACGTAGACAATTGTCCCTCATTGACCAAGACAGTCAAAGCTTTGTCTTTGCTTTCTTCCGCTTTTGCTTTGGTTTCTTTGATGCTGGTCTCTAATTCGGCTAATTGCTTTTTAGCTGCTTTTTCTTTGCCGAAGATTTGGCCTAGTGTTTCAACATTTTGTTTGATTGAGTTCCATGTATTTGAAGTATCTACTGCTAGGTACATCGTTGGTGCGATCTCTTTTAATTGATCTAGAAAATCGCTTTGACGACCGGAAATAATGATCAAATCTGGTTTCATTTGATTGATCTTTTCTAGATCCGGTTCTTTGATTCCGCCAGCGGAGTCTACTTTTTTGTATTCTTTTAGATAAGCGGGCAAGTTATCCGTTGCTGCGCCGACGATTGTATCACCAACCCCTAAAGCATCCAAGGTATCCAAAGAACCATTATCGAAAACGACGACCTTCTTCGGATTCTTTGGTACGGTCACCTTGCCGTTGGAGTCCTTCACTTCGAGTGTTTCATCCTTAACGGTGCTGCTTGTTGCCGCTTTGCCGGATGAATCACTGCTGCTTTCATTCGTCGTTGAACCGCAGCCGGCCAATCCTAAACCAAGTAAAACCAGCGATAAGCCTACTATATATTTTTTCATTCCTAATTCCCCCTAATTTATAATTAAAGCCTTCATTTTGAGGCTAAATACCTGTTTTTAATTGAAATACATACAAAATCGTTTGCCGTCTAGTTCGCAAATTTTGATATCCATTTCGTATAGCGCGTTCAATATCTGCGGCTGGATCATCTCATTCGTTGTTCCGTGAGCGAAAATCTGTCCGGCTTTCATCGCAACGATCTCGTCCGCGTAGCTTGCCGCGAAATTGATATCGTGAATGACTAGAAGAATCGTTTTATGTTCTTCTTCGACCAAGCGGCGCAGAGTCTGCATCAGCTGTACCGAATGATTCATATCCAAATTATTCAGCGGTTCATCCAATAGGATATAGTCGGTGTCCTGCGCTAAGATCATCGCGATATATGCCCGCTGCAATTGACCGCCAGATAAGGTATCGATTTGATCTTCCGCCATTTCCACTAATCCAAGCTTCTCTAGCGCATAGTCGATCAAGTCTTGATCCATGCTGGTCAAACGGCCTTTCGAATATGGAAAACGTCCAAAGCTGACCAGCTCACGAACCGTAATTCGCAGATTCACGCCGTTGCTTTGCTTTAAGATCGATAATTTTTTGGCTAGTTCATTAGAACGCCAAGCCTTGACCTCGTTGTGATCGAGATAAATCTGTCCCGCGTCGATTGTGATCAAGCGGCTGATCATCGACAACAGGGTACTTTTTCCTGCGCCGTTTGGTCCGATAAACGCGGTCAGCTGCTCCTCCTTGATTGGCAAACAGACTTCGGAAACGACCTTCTTTGCACCGTATTTTTTTGAGACCTCTTTGAGATCGATCATCTTTGCCGCCTCCTTTCATAAATAATTTTCCCGATAAAGTACAGACCACCGACAAACTGAGTAACGACGCTGACCGTAGTCTTTAAATGGAAAACTTGTTCGACTAAAAATTGACTGCCGACTAAAAAGATAATGCCCAGCAAGATCGCGGTTGGAAATAAATAGCTGTGGCGATAGGTCGGCATCAGCTGGTAACTGATATTCGCAACGATAAATCCTAAGAAGGTGATCGGACCGACTAGTGCGGTCGCTGTTCCGGTCAGCAGACTGACTAAAAAAAGCAGAAGGATCTGGAACGTATTCAGCGAAATACCTAAGTTCGTCGCTTGATCCCCACCTAGATGCAAAACATCTAAATAGCGATTGACCGCGAATAAAATGAAGGAGCCTAGTAAAATAATTCCGGCAGCCAATCCTAAATGGGTAGTGTTGATATTGCTGAAGCTGGCAAAAAGCCGCCCCTGCAGCAAATCATATTCATTCGGGTCCATCATGACTTGCAAAAAGTTGCTGGTGCTGCTGAATAGGGTCCCGAAGATCATTCCCAGCATCAGCAGAATAAATCGATCATTTTGCCGCCTTTTTAGTAAAACCTTGGCTAATAGCAAACTCGATAAGGCCATCAATAGAATGCTGAGCAAAAAGATCGAAGTCTGTTCCTGCGACAGCATGTTGACTCCGCCTATGACAAAAAATAAAATCGTTTGAATCAGCACATACATGGAGTCTAAGCCGAGAATGTTTGGCGTCAAAAATTGGTTTTGGGTCATGGTTTGGAAACTGACTGTCGCCATCCCCGTTGCCAAGGCGACCAGCACGAAGGCAGCTACTTTTTTCCCTCGCAGCATCAACGCAAATTGGATGTTGCCGTAGGTGTTGTAAGTCAGATAAAGTCCGCAAAGGAGCAGTGCCAGGATCGAAAGACTAATCAGCAGCAGCTCTTTTTTTGGCAGAGAGAACTTCATGCGCGGTTCCTCCTAACCAATAAATAGATAAAGATCAGACTGCCTAAAATACCGACCGTCAAGCTGACCGGCACCTCATACGGCGCGATGACGATCCGCGAGATAATATCACAGGCCATTAAAAATAGACTGCCGCACAGCGCGGTAATCCATAGATTTTGTTTTACGTGATCGCCATAGATCAGAGAAACGATATTCGGTACGATCACGCCTAAAAAGGGAACCGTTCCCACCATAATTAGGACTAATCCGCTAGCCGCAGCCACTAAACCGATGCCTAATGTTTGAGTCAGGCGATAATTGACACCCAAGTTGACAGCGACATCTTCGCCTAAACCAACGATTGTGAAGAAATAGGCAAAAAAATAAATAATAAAAAATAGCGGGATCGTCAGATAGAGCAGCTCATAGCTGCCTTTTGCGACTAAGGAAAAATTTCCCTGCAGCCAAGAAGACATGTTTTGAATCAATTGAAATTGATAGGCAAAAAAGGTAGCCACAGAGCCCACGATATTGCCGAACATCACGCCTAACAGCGGCAGAAAGATCGGGTCCTTCGTTGGAAGCAGGCGGCTTAAGCCTAGGAAAACCATCGTCCCGAAAAAGGCAAAAATAAACGCCGCAAGCGTTCGGGCTGCGGTGGAGGCATTAGGCAAGAAAAGCATGACCAGCAAAATACCCAGACGGGCACTATCCATTGTCCCGGCAGTTGTTGGTGAAACAAATTTATTTTGAGTGAGATGCTGCATAATCAGTCCACAAATGCTCATCGTCGCACCAGCCAAGATCAAGCTGATTGTTCGCGGCAGACGAGTGGTCGCCACGATCAGCCATTGCTGCGAATCGCCGTGGAGCAGAGCTTGCACCATCAAATCTTTTACTCCGATAAAAATAGAGAGAGCGCTTAATAAAAGCAAAACAAGAAAAAGTCCTTTTCTTCTCAACGACTCACCCCTTAATAAATGATAATGATTCTCATTCTCTCTAAATATAAAGTTTAGGTGAAAAACAAAACAAATGCAAGTTATTTTTAAACAATTTTTTAATTAAAAATGACAATAATAAAAGTAATGACCAGTCAATTAACTTAATCTCATAGGGTTTATATCAACGAGGCAGGCAACAGAAGCTATTGTAAATACTTGTGAAGAATTGAAGAAATCAAAACCACAAAAAAAGACTGAGGATTTTTCCCCAGTCTTTAGCGAATACAGCTTTATTTTTCTTTTCTAAAGGTGACTAGAATCGCGCTTCTCGTCGCGATGACATTAGCCATATAGGAATGTGTCACAAATTCCCAACCCTCAGCCGCACGACTGTTGATCAAGTCATCTAACCGCTCCAAATCCTCCACACTGGCGCTATCCTTAAACCATTTCACGGATGTCTCTAAAACCTCGCTATTGTAAACCCACATTATTAACTCCTCCTTTTCTATGATTATAAGCTGTTCCAGCAGGAGAAGGAGCAAACTGAAATGATTGTTTCGCAAATCGCGGCGAGCACAGAGATTACTCGATTTTTTTGATGGATTGGAAACTATAGTTTCTGAAGAATCAGCGGTCTCTGTCGGCGAGCAGTTTTTTATAGGTCGCCTGTTTACTTTCCAGAAAGGCTAAATGATCGTCAATTTTTCTTTTTTCCGCTAACAAACGATTTCTTTGTGTAGCCAATAGCTTCATTCGTTTTTCGATTGTTTGATCACCTTGGCTTCTCAGCTGGGAATACTTTTGGATTGTCTTTAGGTCCATATCCGTTTGCTTTAAGCGATGGATGAAACGCAGCCACTCGATATCTGCTTCGTTATATTCGCGATAGCCGTTTTTATCTTTCGCAGGAGTAATAATTCCTAATTCTTCATAATACCGCAATGTCGGAACGCTGAAGCCGATCAAATCGGCAACTTCACTGATTTTATACATCCCATTTCTCCTTATCAAAATATATTTCAATTGGTTTATGAATATCAGACACTAAAAATTTCTGCCTTGCTATAAAGTCTACTTGATAGTTTATAGTACTGTACCATAAAGGAGGCAGGAACTGCTATGAGTAAAAAAAGATTTGAACAGGGAAGTAAAAATTTACAAATGATTGATGGGGAGGCCGGTGAACGGGTGATCCAAGCACTGCAAGACATTGCTCCTGATGTCGGGCGTTATATTTTGGAATTCGCCTTTGGGGATATTTATGAGAATGATGTTTTGTCCTTTAGGGAGCGGGAAATCGTCACGATCACCAGCTTACTGACGCAGGGCGATACTAAGAGCCAATTAATTGTTCATATCAACGGGTCATTAAATGTCGGGCTCACGGAAAGGGAGATCATTGAAGTGTTTACCCACTGTATCCCATATGTGGGTTTTCCCAAAGTCTTAAATGCGATCACAATCGCTAAAGAGGTTTTTGAGACGAGAAATCAGGCTTAAACGACTGAGGGCAACTCTTTTTTTCACAAGCTATTGACATTCCCCTACCATCTTAGGTACCGTTAATAGTGTAGGAGTGAATGCGCTAACAATAAAGGAGGAGTTGGATTCTATGTTTGATTTAAATGGAAAAGTAGCAGTGGTAACAGGTGCGAGCAGCGGTTTAGGCCGAGATGCGGCGATTGCATATGCGGAAGCCGGAGCAGATGTGGTCTTGTTGGCTAGACGTTTGGAACGTTTAGAAGAAGTCGCAGAAGAGATCAAGAAAATGGGTCGTGATGTTTTAGCGATCAAAATGGACGTGACAGATGAAGAAAACGTCAAGGCCGGTATCCAAACAGCTTATGATCATTTTGGTCATCTGGATATTCTATTGAACAATGCAGGTATTGCGGTGCGCGGCGGCGTGGATTCGTTGACTGTGGAAGACTTTGATAAATCAATGGATGTGAATGTGAAGGGGATCTTCTTAGTTAGCAAATACGTTGTGAAGCATATGATGGATAACAACTACGGAAGAATCGTCAATGTGGCATCAATCAACGCGATCATGGCCGACAAAGAAGACGTCTTTATCCGCCATTCATACAATGCCAGCAAAGCAGCAGTCTTAGGATTAACTAAAGGTATGGCAGCTAGCTACGGAAAATACAATATTACCACCAATGCAATCGGACCAGGTCTGTTTGAATCTGAGATGACGGAAGATACATTGTTTAAATCAGATGATTTCTTGAACCTATATCAAGGTCTGAATCCAATGAGCCGTCCAGGCAAGCATGGGGAATTGAATGGGACAATTCTTTACTTCTCAAGCGATGCTTCAAGCTATACAAATGGTCAGTTCATCGTGGTTGATGGCGGAATGTCGATCGTCTAAACAAATATACAGAGGCACTTTCTCAATAGGAGAGAGTGCCTTTTTGATTTGCAAAAAATAATAGCCTCTTTGATTGTTATATTTGCTACAATCAATAGGTAGAATCAAACGAATGAATCGGGAGGATATCAATGAAAAATTGCCCTAATTGCGGTCATGAAAATTTGGCGGAGGCTCATTTTTGCGAAGAATGCGGTCAGGCATTCGCAGTGGACATTCCTGTAGAACCAGAAATTTTAGCAGAGGAAGAAAAGAAAAAGGAGCCCAAAGAGCAGCATTTCTGTCCCCATTGCGGCGAAGTGCTTCCGGCAGACGCTGAATTTTGTCCTAATTGCGGCCAGCCGTTAAAAGCAGCGGTGAGACCGGCAGTTCCCACAAAAAAATCATTATCAAAGAACCAAAAAATTGGCATCGGAGCAGGTTTGGCGATCGTGGTATTACTAGTCGGTGGACTGCTGTTTGGCCGTTACTATTATAGTTATCCGCAACAGTTGAGCCGGTTGGAACAGACGTTTAAAACGCAGGACCCTGAAAAAATGGCGGAGGTTGTCATCTCGGAAGATCCTAATTATGAAGTGTCCGCCGCGAATCTGAAAAAATTTATCAGCTATTATCAAGCGGACGGACATAAAAAGGACTACGCCGACTTCTTAAGGGATTTAAAGCACAACCCGAGTCAATTAGTCGACTTTTCAATTCATGAAAAAGGAAAATACTTAGGCTTGTTCCCACGTTACCGATTAGTGATTCAGCCGGTCTACGTAACGGTCACGACGGATCAGTCAGACATGCAACTGACCTTAGATGATAAAAAACTAGCGACCTCTAAAGGCAGTAATTACGAAACGACTTGGGGACCAATGACACCGGGCAGCTATCAAGTCGCGGGAAAATTAGACAATGAAGAATCTTCATTTACACAAGACTTGGTTCGCTACCATAATCCTGACTTTGAGGCCAATAGTCATATCACAATCAACTTGCATAAGATTTCCTTCAAGGTCATGTCGAATATCGACGGCGCGAAGGTTTTACTGAATAACAAGGAAGTTGGAACGATCAAAAATGAGGAAGCAGAGATCAAAGATGTGATCTGGCACCAAGGGATGAAGGTGCAGCTAACTTATAAAACAGCGGCCGATCAGTTGACTAGCGACACGTATCAAATTGCGGCTACGCAATTTATGGCTGACGAATATGAATCGGATAGTTATGATTCAGTGATCCATTTGAATTTTATGAATGTTCAATCACAGGCGGATGTTCAAAGTTTTTTAGACAGTTTGTACAGAAGCCTATCCAGCTATACTAGTAAATTCAGCGACTTTGGTACGAGGGGAAGAAACGATTTGGCGAAGTACTTTGTTGACGGCTTGAAAAATCCGGATGAGCAAGACTTCGAGAAATTTATCAATGAACTTCGAACAAGTGATAAAAGATCAGGGGTTGATGCTAAAGCCGAAGTGGAATCAGTGACCATGACGGGCAAGGATGTTTATACCGTTCAATACTTGATTAATTACAACACGGCCTATTCGGATGACACGGACGGTGTGAATGAAGTCTTTCGTTACAAGAAAGCCACGCTGCGCTACAACGAAGACGAGGATAAATTCCAGATCGATAATCTTGGCGGAGCCGAGAATTTTGAGCCGGTTAAAGAATAAAAAGAGAGGAATGCCAATTTTGGCATTCCTCTTTTAAATTAAAAACATTTCGAACACGGCTCTAATCCGCGCCCTTGTGCTTCTTCTAGTGTAGCTGGTGTGTACGTACCGTTCCCGCATTTGTGGGTATGGTACTTGCTGCCAGTGGGTGTGACATAAACCGTCTGCCCTTGAGCAGGCTCGGCGGCTGCTTGCTGCTGTGCTTCGGCCTCAGCTTGTGCCTGTGCTGCCGCTGCTTGCTGAACGGCAGCTTCTTGGGCGACTCGAGCTTCTTCGGCCTTTCTAGCCGCTTCTGCTTGTTCCGCGGCCCGCTTTTCTTCGGCTTTTCTGTCAGCCTCGGCCTGTTCCGCAGCGCGTTTTTCTTCTGCAGCTTTGGCTTCTTGTTCTTTTTTCAGCCGCTCTGCTTCCGCTTTTTTAGCGGCCTCTGCTTCTTTGAGTGCTTTTTTATGAGCATCAACGGCGGCTTGACTGTAGCCTTTACCAGCCTGCGCGTAATTCTTGATACTCCAAATATTTTGCTTTTGTTCTTTGGCTTTTTTCTCCGCAGTTTGAATTTGATCAAGGTACTTTTTATTTTTCCCCTTCGTGTCTCGGGCTACTGCCAGCCCTTCATTAGCGAGTGTTTCTTGAACCAGCTTGCCATCGGCCCAAACATAAACCAGCTCTCTTTTTTGCTTGTCGCGTTTGCTTCCTTTG
The DNA here is from genome assembly GCF_000407185.1 of Enterococcus malodoratus ATCC 43197. Classification (GTDB taxonomy): domain Bacteria; phylum Bacillota; class Bacilli; order Lactobacillales; family Enterococcaceae; genus Enterococcus_A; species Enterococcus_A malodoratus. Next base: position 1,865,261 of record NZ_KE136481.1, on the reverse strand, counting down.
TCGTACTCGATCTGGATTTTTTTCGCATTTTTAAGCAGTTCTCTCGAACGATCCTTAGCCTCTTGTGCGTAAGGATAATCCTTTTTGATTTCAGGCGTTTCGATCAATAAATACTGTGCAGTAACGTTCTTGCCGTTTTTCAATTTGAAGCGCGTCGTATCCCCATCAATATACTTTTTCACTTTAACAGTGATTTTTTTGTTGGCCGTTCGTTTGATGGTAGCTTTCTTCTCCGTTTTCGTCTTTGCGGCTTCGACTTGATAACTTTGCGTCGGTGCAGCGAATAAGAAACTGACCAATACCGCGAACGTGACCCCAAGCTGAACCCCAAGCTTCCTTTTCATTTTTACTCTCCTTCTTTCAATCCATTATAGAAAAATAATTATTAAAGAATATGTGTGTACTTAAATAATACTATATTTTGCGAAAAAAAGTGATTATAAACAAAGAAAGTAACTTTACTAAACATTTATAGCTACAAGAAGCCAATTTGAAAATAAATTCTGGGGACTGATGTGGTTGTTCCATCCGCAAAACCGTCTAATTCGTATTCATGTAGGCCATTTTTTTCAAAACTCAAACTGTTAGATGACTAATTGTTAGGTAGCGAATGTTTTTGATTGACATTCTTTTTCGCGACGTGTATATTCTTTTCGAACAGTTAGATATCTAATTATTAGCGAGGAGGGAATTCTTTTGGATAGAATGGTCGTTTCAAATTTATTGCGTTCGATCATGAATAAGTCTCGTGAATCGATGGAGCAGCGTGTTAAGGATATGGATGTCAGCCCGCAGCAAGGACGGATGATCTCATATATCGCGCAAAACGAAGACAAAGGTTTGATCCAAAAAGATCTGGCGGAAGTGTTTCAACGCCGCGGAGCCAGCATCACAAGTATGCTACAAGGCTTAGAGAAAAAAGGCTATATCGAACGGCGAATCCCAGAGAACAATGAGCGGCAAAAGAATATCTACGCATTACCCAAAGGGAAGGCCTTGGTTGCTGAGACCAACGAAGCCTTTTATGCGGCGGAGAAGGAATTGGTCCACGCCTTGAGCGAAGAGGAAGTCCAACAATTGACAGAGCTGCTCAGAAAAATTGATCACAGCCTCTAAAATGACAAGCAGCGATTGCCTGCTTGCAGCTGAATAGTTAGAATTCTAACATTTATAAATCTAATAGAAGAAGGAATTATCATGGAAGAACTTGAAGTCAATGAATCAAATATTTACTACTTAAAAGAAAGCCCGATCCGCAAAGCGATTGCCCATCTATCGATTCCTATGATGGTTGGGATTTCAGCTACGACGATCTACAATTTAATCAACGCCTATTTTATCGGCTTGATTCATGATACGAATATGATGTCCGCTATTACTTTGGCGATGCCGATCACGATCATTTTAATGGCGGTTGGAAATATGTTTGGTGTCGGCGGCGGAACATTTATTACCCGTCTGTTAGGCAGCGGGGACACGAAAAAAGGCAAGCAGGTCGCTGGTTATTCCTTTTATACGAGCATTATTCTTGGTGTGATTATCGGAATCGCAGCGATCATCTTCATGAATCCATTTGTACATTTACTTGGTGCGGATGGTCAGACACTGCTTTACACGAAACAATATTCGACGATTTTGTTTGCCGGCGGCTTCGCCTTTGTCTTGAACTTTGCGTTAGAACAACTGGTTCGTTCAGAAGGTGCCTCAAAGGAATCGATGCACGGGATGTTTATCAGTGTTGCGGTTAGTATCGCGCTGGATGCGCTATTGATCTTAGTTTTCAACATGCATGTGATCGGTGCCGGTATTTCGACGGTAGTAGCGAACTTGGCCGCAACCGCGTACTATGTTTGGTTTTTAGAAAATAAAAGCGAATCGTTAAAAGGCTTTTTAAAACACTTCAAACTTTCCATCAAAGATCAATTAGAAGTCTACAAAATTGGTGTTTCTGAATTGTTTAAATCAGCCTTTATGATCGTGACAACGTTATTATTGAATAACTTTTCTGTTCAATACGGCGACAATGTCGTTGCCAGCTTTGGGATCGCGGTTCGGATCACACAATTGCCAGAATTTTTGACGATGGGGCTGTTTTTAGGGGCAATGCCGTTATTCGCTTACAGCTTTTCTGCCCATAACACGAAACGCCTAAAAGAAGCGTTGAAAGAAGTCTCTTTATGGATCGGCGGTATCTCCATTCTCTTTGCACTCGCTGTTTATCTATTCCGCGTACCTGTATTGGGTCTGTTTACGAGCGATCCGCGCGTGATACAAGTGGGATTGACGATTCTGGCTGCACAATTAGTATCTTCAGTCTTTAACGGATTTTCTGGACTCTTCACCGGAATCTTCCAGGCCTCTGGTTTCGGTGCTCAAACCGGCGTTATGTCAACGATTCAAGGGACATTCTTTATTCCAGTCGTGCTGTTATTGCACCATTTCTATGGCCTGAATGGCTTGATCTGGTCCATGACGATTACAGAAGGAATCGCATTTGCGGCTGGCGCAATTATGATGGTTCCGTACTTGAATAAATTGAATAAGAACGAATTGCCAGCGATGCAAGAACAATAAAAATGTTGATTTAGTTGCTGCTGAGAACGACCTCAAATTTTTGAGGTTGTTTTTTTATAGACTCAAAGGGGTGGATAAGACGGTATATACTCAGATTTATTCATTATGATTAAAAGATAGAGTATTTCTAAGGCTATTTTTAGTTTATTCTGATGTATCATAAAAGTGGATTTAAAAACAGAGATCAAAAAATAAAATAATAACTTTAAAATAGAAGGAGAGCACTCTTATGCCAAAAACATTGTCGCAAATCACACTTTTTACCATGGGAAAAACGAATCTTGAGAAACGTATTTTGAAAGCGCACACAGAATCGCCGGATGCAGATACCACCATTCAATACCTTGTGGCTGTGCTGATTCGTCAATGTTTGTGCGTAAGTGACTTTGCAGGGATCTGCAACGATTTAATCAGAGAGATATTTCTATTTGCGGAGCCAACAGAGATGTTGCGCAAATTTTGTCCGCTATTTCGCGATGCTTTTGAAAACGAAAAGGAATGGAACAAAGTCCTCAAACGTTTCTACAAAAATTCAAAACAAATCCACCGGTACAATAACCGTTTAGGCGACAGCAAAAGATATTTGCTTGAAAAAACGACACCTATCGAAGCATTAGAAGGTCAACAATATAAAATTCTTTCGACCTTTGAAGATGCAATGGGCAAGGTGCACACGTGGAGTTTGCGCGATGCCGATCCGAATTCTTCAGCAACCAAAATTGATTCCGTACTAGAATTGATGTCCACTTTGACTATTTTCGAAAAGGATGACGTTCGACGTTTTGTTAAATTGGAAAACTCCGAAATCGACAACTGTACCCGCGATATCAAGATCAGAAAAGGAAAAATTGTGGAGGACACGAATCCAATTGAGGAACTTCAACCAGAAATGGGCGTGTCCCCAGAAGTTGATTTGGATGATTTAACGGAGGAAGAAAAGCTGGAAATAGTAAAATTACTTCTGCCTGAGGGCATTGTTCTGACTGATACCCGCATGGAAGAACTCAAAAAAGAAGACTCGGTAAATGATTCGGACATTAATTCACCAGAAAAGTCGATCGCTGCTACAGCTCAAAAAGCTGAACCAATCATTGGTTCAACCGCATCCGCTCTCAAAGAACCGCCAAAAGCCGAAGCCAAGAAAACCGCTGCACAGAAACCGATGGCACTTTCCGCAACAGAGAAAAGCCCCTATGTAGATTATAAAAAACCGAAAAGTAAGAAGCAAAAGCAGGTAGAATCCCAAGCTGAACTGTTTAAAAAGACCCCAGAAGGCAAACGCGCCTCGCGGAAAAGGAAGAAAAAGTAAGGGCGAGTTTAGGATAAGTTGATATGTTTCTTTAGTGTACCAAGCAGTTAAAATCGCATCGACAGTAGGTTTATTTGTTGTGGGTAAAATATTTTTGAATAGTTGAGAGACCATACATTTCTTTAAAAGTGAGTGTATGGTTATTTGGCTTTCAATTAGGTAATTTCGCCGGTGGAAACTTCATTATAACGGGTATATTAACAAGGAAACTAGAGTACAATATGATATGTGGATTGTCGATTTAAAAAGGAGAAAAAGCAATGGGCGAAGAACAGAATCTTGAAAAGCAAAAAGTGGTCTATCTTTTACCGACAACGGCAGTGAGTTCTCCTATGAGCCGGATGTATGTTTTGTCTCATTATCGTGAGCCTGTCAAAAGAATGCAGGCTTGTTTTGGGGACCCTTATTTAGTGAAGTCGGATTTCGTGGATAATATAAAAAAATTTGAAGATGAGACTATCTATTTAGTACCTGAGCAATTTAGAAAGGTGCTAAATATGGATAAAATTGCTAAACATATTATGGTACCCTCGAATATTTTCTCTGATAAAGTTTTGGATGACTTGCGTCGAGAAGTCGCTGTTTTTCAAATGCGCAAGCTACTTTAAAACAGTGGCGGAACAGTAAATTAATCGAAATGAATAGTTGAATACAATCACTTCAGAACACGTTCCTTTACTGGAAGGTGTTTTTCTTTTGTTTTTATTTATTCCTAAACCAAGGAAGTTTCGTCCGAAAGTGGGGTGAACTTTGCTAGAATTAAGAAGAGAATAATTATTTTTTACGAGGAGAAGGACGATGCAAGAGAAAATCAAGGTATTGATCATTGATGATGATCAGGAGCTTTGTTCGATTATTGACAAGTATTTGAAAAATGCTGATTATGCTGCCGAGTTTGCCCACACGGGTGCGGGTGGACTGAAGTTGGCGCTGACAGGCGATTATCATTTGATCGTGTTGGATATCATGCTGCCGCAGATTGATGGACTGAGTATTTTGACCGAGATTCGCAAGGAGAGTGTGGTGCCGGTCTTGATGCTGACAGCTAAGAATGAAGAGGCGGACAAGATTCGCGGACTGCAATTGGGGGCGGATGATTATTTGACCAAGCCGTTTAGTATGGCGGAGCTGATGGCGCGAATCGAATCCTTGGTTCGACGCTATACCCAATTCAATCAAGCGGATCGTTTGGCAAAAACATTAACGTTAAATCACTTATCGATTGATGTGCAGAACCGATTAGTCTTGTTACATGGTATATACCTAGAATTAACAGTAAAAGAGTTTGATCTTTTATATTTTCTAGCTTCTCATAAAGGCCAGATTTTTACGAAACGGCAAATCTATCAACAGGTCTGGGGTGAAGCCTATGCCTACGATGACAACAATATCATGTCGTTCATCAGCAAGCTGCGGAGGAAGATCGAGCCGAAAGCGTTGCCCGCTCCTTTCTTTATTCAAACAATCCGTGGTGTCGGCTATCGTTTTAATCCGAGGGGGTAAGAAATGATCGGGTTGAGTAGTATTTGTGTGCTTTTGGGGTTGGCCTGTCTCTACCTTTTTGGAAAACTTCGCAAAAATAAACAGCAGCTGGCCCAAGCGTTGGTTGTTATAGAGGATGTCGGTCAAGGCAATCTTGATCGGAAAATTATCGCGGATGAAACTTCGGATGTTGCGGCGCTTTGTTTTCGACTCAATACGATCGTAGCGGAAATCAAGCAGCAGCTTAGTGGCTTGCAGGTGTCGGAGAATGAATATCGCAAACTGATTACGAGTTTGTCGCATGATGTTCGTACGCCGCTAGCTTCATTGATAGGTTATTTAGAGGCAATTAACGATGGGTTAGTAACCGAAGATGAGCAGCAGCATTATTTGCAGGCGGCTCAGGAAAAAGCGTTCGAATTAGAAAAATATATCGATACTCTTTTTGAGTGGGTCAAACTTGAATCGGGGGAACGGCGCTATCATTTTGAAAGGATTGATGTTTGCGAATTGCTGCGAGCCGGCGTTAGCGACTGGATCCCGCGAATGGAACCGCAGTTTAGTTATGAAATTGAGATTCCTGAAAAAGAGCTCTTTTATAAAGCAGATGCAGCGGCATTTCGCAGGATCATTGATAACTTATTGGAAAACAGTTTGAAACATAGTAATGGCGATAAAATTACGATCAAACTGACGGAACAAGATGAGCATCTTCAGCTTGAAATCGCGGATAATGGTCAAGGAATCGCGGAACAAAATTTGCCGCATATATTCGAACGGCTCTATAAAGCAGATGAAGCTCGGGGGACAAAGGGCAACGGATTAGGTTTAGCGATTGTTCAGGAATTAGCAGCGGCCCATCACGGAGAAATCACTGTTCGCAGCGAACTTGGCGAGGGGACTAGATTTTTCCTAACACTGCCCAAATAAACCAGAGAAAAACAAGGATTCGGCAAGGTTAGGGCAAGGTGGCACTGCTAAGCTATAAGTATAGAAAGGATGGTCGCTATGGAAAAATTGATTATTAAAACCGCAGCCTTGTCGAAGCACTACAATGATCAGATTGTAGTAAAAGACGTTTCAATGACAATTCCCAAAGGAAAAATTTATGGGCTGTTGGGACGGAACGGTGCGGGAAAAACGACGATCATGAAAATGCTTTTAGGCTTAGCGGAAGCCAGTTCCGGCGAGATCGTATTATTTGGTCAAGCGCCTAAAAAGAATCCGTCAGTATACTCGCGAATCGGCAATATTATTGAGACACCGAGTTTTTATCCGTATTTATCGGGACCGGAAAACCTCAAAGTGTTCTCTAAATTAAAAGGTCAAACCCAAAGAAATAGTGTGGAGAAGGCGTTGAAACTGGTTGATCTGACACATGCTGAGCATAAACGGTTTGCGAATTATTCATTGGGAATGAAACAGCGGCTAGGGATCGCCAACGCCTTAATGAACGATCCGGAATTGTTGATCTTAGATGAGCCGACCAATGGATTGGACCCGATCGGGATTGTCGAAATCCGTAAACTGTTAAAAGAGCTGGCGGAGGTTCATGGAAAAACAATTTTGATTTCCAGCCATCAGTTGTCAGAAATCGAGCAAATCGCGGATATTATTGGCATTTTACATGATGGCGAGCTGCTGGAGGAATGTGATCTGGAAAAGATCGCGCAGCACAATCAGCGCTATATCAGTATCACTGTATCAGACGTGCATCAAGCCACGCGCTTGCTGGAAGAAGAGCTGAAGCTGACGAACTATACGGTAGACGAAGGGAACACGATCAAGATTTTTGATTTTACCTTTGAGCCGCAAACGATCAATCATTTATTGGGACAAAAAGGGATCGAAGTTTCCAGTCTGTTTATCGGTTCTGGCAATTTGGAAGAACACTTTCGGACGATTACAGGAGGTGTTGGCATTGCTTAATGTAATTTCTGCTGAGTGGATGAAACTCAAACGCAACCGGATTTTTGCAGTCTGCTCGTTGCTGACGCTGTTTGCCTCGGCTTTCATAGTATTTAAAGATTTAGTTATCGTAGAGAATCCGCCAGAGAATTATCAGACTTGGCTGATGAGTATTTACATAATTGTCGGTGCGCTTCTCTCGATCATGAGCGGTTTTATCATTACTTTTTTGATGCAGCGGGAATATGAAGACCGCACAATCAATAATGTTTTGACTGCTCCGACCTCGCGAATTAGATTTCTTTTAGGAAAATTAGCGATCTGGTTTATCTGGTATCTCGGAACCTTAGTCGGTGTCGTCATCATTTATGCAATCGGCGGCTGGCTGATCTATCCTGATACCTTCGGCTTTGCCGGAATGAAAAGCCTAGTAGTTACCATGCTTAAGTATTGTCTGTTGGGATTTGTGGCTGCGCTGCCGCTATTAACAGTGAGTGTGATGCAGCGAAAATTATTCTATCCCACAATCATGGTGGCATTGGCCTTTACTGGGATCGAAATGTTCGCGATGAACATGCCCTTCAAATTTGCCCGAGTTATTCCATGGTCGGCGGTGGTCGTTCAAAGCTTGGTCGAATTGCCCTTCAAAGAGGATCTATTAACCTTAGGAAGTATCTTTTTGACGGGGATCATTGGTTTCGTGGCGGCTTATTGGTTGTTTAAGAAACAGGATCTGTAATATTGGTTTTCGACATCAAAATAGCAAGAGACGCCAATAAATTTTGACGTCTCTTTTTTAGTTAAACTATTCCTGCTTGTTTCATTGCCTGCTGACCTGCTTGATTCAACAGATTCCAAGGGGTATTGAACAGCGGTTGGAAGAAGAAGTCTGTGTAGGCCAGCTGTTCAATGGTAAAACCTGCTTGGATCGCTAAAGAGACCGTATTGATATAGGCGGTCAAGTCTTTTTTCGAGAGAATCTGTGCACCTAAAATTTTCAATGTTTTTGGATCGTAAAATAATTTGAACAGCACCTCTGCATTGACTGGTGCAGAGAGATGATTGTCCAAAATCTTTTGCTTAAGGAAAACGGATCCTACCTCGGTACCGAATCGCTCACTAGCCGGCGTGTTCAGCCCAGTCGAAGCAAACATGTAATCGAATAATTTCAAGCCGGACGATCCTTGTACCCCTTCAAAGGGATGTAGCTTTTCCGTTAGATTGCGCACAGCAAAGCGCCCTTGACGAACGGCATTAGTCGCTAATTGAATCGTCAGTTCTTGTTTGGCAGCGTTGGAATAAACCGTTGTGGCATCGCCAATCGCAAAAATATCTGGTTCACTCGTTTGCATATAGTCGTCGGTTTTAATCATTCCGTTTGGTAGCAATGTAATTGCATCTTTTAGCCAAGCAGTATTAGGACGAGCCCCTGCCGATAATACGACAAGCTCTGCGGAAAAAGTTGCTTGGTCGGTTACGACTTCTTTAACAGTTCCTTCACCGACAAATTTTTCAACCCGCTGGCCGAGAGCGAGAGTGACACCGTGCTCAGTCATTTCTTTTGCTAAAACAGCAGTCAGTTCTGAATCTAAGTAGGTTGCTAAAGGGTGATCGAAAACATCGATCACAGTGACTTTCTTCCCAGCAGCGGCAAAAATCTCGACCGCTCCAATCCCAATGTAGCCTGCTCCGATTACAACGACGTGGTTGATTTCTGGGTCAAGTGCAGCTTGGCGCAAACCGTTCATATCTTGGCGGTTGCGCAATGTTTTGATCTTCGCTAATTGATTACCGGGAACAGGTAATTTCGCAGCCATTGCTCCAACGCCAAGAATCAACTTGTCATAGCTTTCTTGTAAGCTCTTGCCTCCAGCTTGCACTTCGATCATGTGTTTTTTCGGGTCGACATTGGTTACTTTACTATGGCTGAAGAGCTTGATTCTTTCAACAGGGATGTTTTTAAGCTCTGATCCGACTAAGGCTGGAATATCTCTTTGGTCAATCCATACTATTTCTGTAACATCGGTTCTTTCTGTTAAAGCCGCGACTGCTTCTAAACCGCCATGTGAGGCGCCGATAACGATAACTTTCATCATACATTCTCCTTTTTCAATTTGATGCCTTCATTCTTTGAATGTATCGAATTGATTTTAAGTACATTGCGTATCTTAAACTGAAAATATCATACATCTCGTCTCTTAAATATTCAATAAAAAACAACGTGTATCTTACTTTTTTTAAGGCACGTTTTAACCTATAATGACTCTAAAGGAATAGAGGCGAACATAATGGAGAAAAAAAAGCTTCAACGCAGACGAGGTGACCGCCTGGATGCGGAGATTTTTCGTGTGACATATCAATTGTTAGAAAACGAAGGCTATCAGGCGGTGACTTTTGCACGAATCGCTCGTGAAGCAGAAACGAGCCGCTCAGTCTTATATCGTCATTGGGATACGCCGTTTGATTTAGTGTTTGAGGCAGTTCATGATCGTAATCGTTCAGTGGAATTTGATATGCATGATCTGGACTTTGATCAGGGAAGTTTAGAGGAGGATCTTTACTATGTGGGTGATAATTTTTTGACGTGGCTGACCAGTGTTCCGACTTCTTTTAATCAGATGATGTTGCTAGAGATTCAAAATCAACCGAAACGAATCAAACAAATCATGCAAGAAGCGAGGATCTACAATATTTCGGTAATGGAACACGTATTAAAAAATGCGCGAAGACGAGGCGAGCTGACTAAATTTCCGCCTGAAGAAACTAAGCTTGCACTATTTCAGATCATTCGATGCAAGGTCATTATTGAAAGTGCGGATGTTACAAAAAAAGAATTGCGGGTTTTGGTGAGGTCGGTGGTCAAGCCAGCAATCCAACATTTTGACTATTAAAGGAGGAGTTATGGAAAATTCAGTAATGCAAAAACGTATCGAAACGTTTAAGGCGTTCGGTGAAACGTTAAAAGGCGCGAAAGTCTATTTTCGCGAAGATTGGGAAGTGCTCTATTTTGATTTGCAGGGCAAGATGTTTGGGATGATGAGTGATCAGGCTAGCGAGGATGCTATCATTACATTGAAAAATCTGCCGGAGAAAAACGAGGAGCTGCGGGAAATCTATGCGGGAACGGTGATACCAGGCTACTATACGAATAAAAATCATTGGAATTCGATCAAGCTGGCCAGTGAGGAACTGTCGGATGAGGCCATCAAGCAATTGATCGAAACCTCCTACCAATTGGTGTATCAGAAGTTAACAAAGAAACTAAAAGCTGCAATTGAAGAATAAAAAAATGACGCTGCGATTATGCAGCGTCATTTTCATTTTTTTTCTCCGACCAATGCAGGGCGAGGTAGTAGCCAGTAATGCCCATACCAATTATAAAGCAGGCGGCATCGAAACTATTAATGTCTGGTTTGAAGAGCGCGTAAATGATCACAACGATCAGCCAATTCGCTATCCCCCATAAAACATTCGTGGAGGCGGAAGCCGGCTTTTTCCAAGGAACATCCCATCTTTCGGCGGTGATTCCCTTAACAAAATGGGGGACCCCATTCGCAAATAGCATGCCCAGAACTATACAAATAATCGAATCCATTGTAATCTTCTCCTTCTCACGTGTTCAATCTGTAGTATACCTCTTTCCTTGTCTTTTTTCTGCCTATTCTCAAATTTTTTTCTGTTGAACTGAGCAGAGGATTTAACAGCCGAGAGTTTTTGATGTTAAGCTGAAAAGTAATAGCTGTTCTTGCGACTTAGCGAGAGGCTCAAAATAAGGAGGAATTTGAAGATGAAAGCACCATTGATTACATTGAATGACGGTCATCATTTGCCGGCAGTAGGCCTAGGTACGTATCAGATTCGCGGAGGAGAAGGACTTGATCAGGTTTTGACGGCGATCCAAGATGGCTACCGTCTGTTAGATACCTCTACCAATTATGATAGTGAAGGGATCGTCGGTGAAGCGATTCGCCGTTCAGGAATTCCTCGTTCGGAATTTTTTGTGACGACGAAGCTACCGGGCAAATACCATCATTATGAGGATGCGTTGATGATGATTCAGGAATCGTTATTCCGCATGGGCTTGGAGTACTTTGATTTGTATTTGATTCATTGGCCGCTGCCGAAACGTAAACTATACGTTGAAGCATGGCAAGCGCTAGTCACAGCTAAAAAATTAGGATTGATCCGTTCCATCGGTGTTTCTAACTTTGAACCGGAACATTTAGATAAAATCATTGAAGCGACTGGAGTGACACCAGCCGTCAATCAAATTGAACTGCATCCTTATTGGGTTCAAGAGCGGATGGTCAAAGCCAATCAAGAACGCGGAATCATTTCTGAGGCGTGGAGTCCTTTAGGGCGTGGCAGCGATGCACTGAAGGAATCAGTGATTACTGAATTAGCCGAAAAATACGGCAAAAATCCTGCTCAAATCATTTTGCGCTGGCATGTACAGCGTGGAGTTGTGCCGATTCCTAAGTCACGCAATTTGCAGCATCAGCGGGAAAACTTAGCGATCTTTGATTTTGAATTGTCCCAAACAGAAATTGAACGAATTAATCTGCTGGAAAAAGCGGATGGCCGGATTGAGGGGCAAGATCCAAACGAGTATGAAGAATTCGATTAAGACTACTATCAACTTTGTCCTTATCATTAACTAGAAAATAACCGAAATGCATACAATTATTTTATAAACCATTAAGTTTTTCATTCAAAAACGTTTTCAACTGTGGCATACTGAAAAGTAAGAGGATGTTTCAGGGGAGGATGCAATGAAAAAAGTAGTGGCACTGGTGGCGGTATTGGGAGCGGCGTTTCTATTTTTTTGGTTCAATCAAAAAGATGACGTGGCAGTCGAGGATAAGGCGACACCTGATTTTTCACAAACAGAGCAGGTCGAACATCGTGAAGATTTTTTTACGAATCGCGATCTGAACGAGCTAGAGCAGGTGACATATTCGCGCCACAAAGAACTGACAGATGATCTGACTGGTGAGGGTAAATTGGTTAGAAAATCTACTCAGAAAGAATTTGTTGGGGCAAAGGCAAATGAGGATGGTCTGACTTGGACCGGTTATTTCGAGAAGTAAAAACGTTTTGATCGCGAAGATCAAAACGTTTTTTTTGATGCAATTATAGATTGACCTGACTAAAATTACGGGCAGAGATCTTATACGTAGCCCACATTGCAATAATATAGATCAGCAGCCCCGCTCCTAAAATAGGAAGTTGCTGCATCTGCTGATCAAAGACAACACTGTCTAACCAGGCTAGTGTCGGAAAATGCACGAGGACTTCGACTAACATCGCTACAATAGTTGCCGGAACGAGCGCCTTTAAAAAAGAGCTCCCGACCTTATAAGCAGTCTGAAAATAAGTCGTTAGAAAGATAAAATTAAAGCAGGCAAAGATGATCAAGCCAAAGCCGTAAAAGGCAACGTTGGCTTCGATGCCAACGGGATTAGGTCGAGAAGAAAGGTGCAGCCGCAGAAAAGCAAAAGGAATCGAAATCAAGATCGTCATCATTTGGGAGACAAGCAAGACCAGCCATTTACTTAAAACGACTTCGGATCTTTTTAACGGCAGCAGGGTCGAATAATAAATGTCGTTCGTTTCCCGGGTGTACATCAGATTAATAAAGTTTCCGATCAGTCCAAAGATAAAGACCATCGTATAAGGGTAGCCGGGAATCAAAACTAGTGGCCCCATCAAAGTAAAAACAAACAGATTGGGATGTGCGGCTAAGCGAAGCTCTTTGTAAAGTAAATTAGAAATCATACTGTTTCCCCTCCATTCGGACCATGATGTCTTCTAAACTAAGTGATCCCGTTTCATCCGGTCGTTTCAATCTTTGAAAATCTTCAATAAAAACGTCCTTGGGAGCATCTTTGATCAGTTCCCCCTCTTTGATATAAATGATCGAATCTGCACACTTTTCTAAATCAGAGGTAATGTGCGTCGAGAATAAAATACTTTTGTCGCCATTTTTAACGATCTGCAAGAAAATCTCGATCAGTTCATCGCGGGAAACCGGATCAAGCCCGCTGGTTGGTTCATCAAAAATGAATAATTTGGCCTGATGGGAAAGTGCTAAAGCAATCAAATATTTCACTCGCATCCCAGCCGAAAGTTCCTTGATTTTTTTATTAGGGTCTAGCGAGAACAGCTTCAAAAAATTTTGATAAGCTGCTTCATCCCAATCCGCATAGAATTGTTTGGTGACCTTGGTGATATCTTTGACTATCTTTTCTTTATAGAAATCGATCCCGCCTAAAACGACACCCGTCTTTTGTTTGCAAGACAGTTCATTTTCCAAAAATATTTTTTCAAACATAAGCACACTGCCCTGATCAATCGGAATTAAGTTTAACAGCGCTTTCAATATAGTAGTCTTACCGGCGCCGTTAACGCCGATCAAACCGATAATTTTCCCTTCAGGTACTTGAAAGCTGACATTTTTCAAAGTAAATGTCGGGTAGTTTTTTGAGAGTTCTTTTACCTCCAGCAGATTCATTCGGATTCCTCCTTTGGTTCAAAAATTTGATCCATCATATGTCCGGTGATCCGCATGAAATTTTCACTATCCACCAAAGCCAGACCGGCTGTGGCTGGATTCGTATCGCCTAAGACGACCAATGTATCTCCAGGTTGGATATTGAGCGTATCCCGGGCTTTTTTTGGTAAAACAATTTGCCCGCGGGCTCCGACTGGAACGGTCCCAAAGATATGTTTGCCGGCCGGTCCAATGGGCAGGCCGTTGTCTTCTTGATTGTGATGGATCAAATCGGTCAAAGTAACATCGTAGAGACTAGCTAAAGCGTCACATTTTAAGACATCCGGCAGAGAATCCCCATTCTCCCATTTAGCGACTGCTTGACGTGATACCTCCAACCGTTCTGCCACATACTCTAGCGACCAATTATTTCGATTTCTTAATGACCGCAAATTGTTCGCGATCGGATTATTCTGATTATTCATACTTTTCATCCTCCTTGATTACACTTTAGCGTACTTAAATAAAAATGAGAACCAACTATTTGCGACGGAAATGGTTACCTTTGGTTACGCATCCGTAAAAAATAAAGGACACTTAATTTATGAAAGCAAAAATGTTGTGTTTTCAGAAAACGGAGTCATAATGGTGGAGGAAAGAAGGGGTACCTGTGAAAGACCAAGAGAATCGCCATGAAGAGGAGAAGCGTTTTGTTAGTGATCATTTTTTTGAAAAGGGTCATTGGTGGAACAAGTTTTATATTGGTTTATTGACGATCGTAGGCTGGATTGCCGTATTTATCCCGATCTATTGGACAGTTTCTTCCACGCTGTTAAAAAATGATTCAAAGTTTTACCACGTTTGGAACGATCGCACGGGCGAGGCGATCTATTATCACACCGGTTTTTTGTTTCTTGTCTCTTTGGCGGTTATTTCAGTTGGTATCCTTTTTTTGACGCTGCATAACAACTATCGGATCAATCATCACGAAAAGGTAAAGCAACTTTATGATGACGAAGAGCTGCAAGTGAGAAAAACAGCGTTGAACGAATTTTATACAGAACGTTTTGGACCAAAAGAAACGCGCCATGCCACACGCTATTACTCTGTGCCGGAAAATAAAAATTTTGATGATGCCACGATTCGCGAACTTTACAAGGAGACAGAACAACATGACGATTGATACAGGCTATCCCATTTTAAGTGCGGTAGTGAATGTTTTGCTATTTATATTGGTTAGCTACCCCATTTTGGGTGCTTTTGTTTGGTTGATTGAAGTGCTGTTTTACCGCTTCTTGTTTAATAATAAGAAGCTCAGCTTCGAGAAGATTTCCGAGGCTGAGGAGCCTTTTGTAACGATCATGGTGCCTGCTCATAATGAAGAAGTCGTGATCGAAGACACCTTAGAGTATCTGCTTAATGAATTGAACTATCATAATTACGAGGTGCTAGTTACAGACGACGGCTCAACGGATCAAACACCAGAAATTTTGACCCGCCTGCAAGAAAAATATCCGCGCTTACGTGTTTTGCGGATTGAAAAAAATAAAGGCAAGGCTCACGCGTTTAATATCGGTATTGGGTTTGCTAAAGGTGAATACATATTAAGCAACGATGCAGATACGATTCCAGAAGCAGATGCTCTTTGGAAATATATGAACTATTTTATGACCGAGGCCGATCAGAATACAGCGGCGGTCACTGGCAATATGGACGTTCAAAATCGTTCGAAAATCATTGAGAAGGCGCAAACTGTGGAGTTTTCCAGTATCGTCGGTGTGATCAAACGGGGCCAATTGGGGACGTTAGGTACGATGTACGCCTACAGCGGTGCGAATACGATGTATCGAAAAGATGCGTTGATCGATGTCGGCTTGTTCCGGCAAGACCGTGCGACTGAAGACATCAGTATCGCATGGGATCAGCAATTAAACGGCTGGATTCCGACGTTTGCACCGGACATCATGTTCTTTATGGCAGTTCCTAATACGTTAAAGATGCTGTATCTCCAACGAAAACGCTGGGCCAAAGGCGGCACTGAAGTTTGGTTGACGAACATGAAAAATGTACTGGTTCATCCAATCAAGTATTTTGAACAATTGCTGCTGTTTGCTGATCAGACCTTCAGTATTTTGTGGAGTTTGTACTATTGGGTGTTCTTAGCCTTTTTTGTGGGAACGCTGCTCCAATCGGTTTTCATTGGGGACTACCAACGCATTTTTCACATGCTGGCGCTCTCCTTCATCTTCATAAACTTTGAGATGCTGGCCGGCTTTCTGCAGGTGGCGGCGGCTTTGATCATTGACGATGACGGTCGAAAATTCAAATACCTGATTTTTGCGCCGTTTTACATGCTGATCTATTGGATGATGAATGCTCTGACGATCGCCACGACATTTGTTCCAGCAGTCAAAACGATTTTAGGCTTCGGCACAGGAACATGGGTCAGCCCGACACGGGTATCGATCAGTAAATAATTGAAGAAGCATTGCTCGTTAAGTGTTCGTGAACTTCTGCGAATACTTAACGAGTTTTTTTATAGATCGCTGAACAAGCTAAATTGAAGACTTAACTAGAGCCAGCACGTACAATATAAGAATCGGTACAATGAAAAAACGTTATCTTATTTTAAGGAAATTCAGAAAGGAATGTTTGGATGAAAAAAAGTGTCTTGTTGGTTTGTTTTGTAACTCTTTCAGCGTTTGTGGCCCCAGCGGCGGTTCAGGCGGAGGAGGAGCTGCAAAGCTCCGCTGTAACGTCGAATAGTTCTACTATGGATAGTGGTTCTTCAGAAAGTGATTCTTCAAAAACTGGTATCGCTCTAGCTGAAGCGCCGCAATCGGAGGCCGTTCCAACTGCAGAGGCGGATACCCAGCCGCAAACAGCAGTTGTAAATGGCGAGGTTGTCACATTAGAACCGCCAGTCAAGGAAGGACAGGCAGAAGCGGATGCGACTCAAGCACCGAAGGAAGAGCTGAGACAAGGAAATGCTCGCGCTTCAAGAGCGGCCGTTGCGTCAATTCCAATGTATCGTCTATACAATCCGAATAGCGGGGAGCATTTTTACACCAAGACGACTGGCGAACGGGATCATCTGCGTTCTGTCGGTTGGCGCTATGAGGGAATTGGCTGGCAGGCTCCTACTGGTGGAAGTCCTGTTTACCGTTTGTACAACCCGAATGCGGGTGACCATCACTATACATTGAATGCTGGTGAACGGGACCAGCTGAAAAAAGTTGGTTGGCGGGATGAAGGGATATCTTGGTATTCCCCAAGCTCAGGTACGCCGTTGTATCGGTTATATAATCCGAATGCTAAGGCCGGGTCGCATCACTACACGCCGATTACCGCTGAACGCGATCAGTTGAAGAAAGCCGGCTGGCGGTATGAAGGAATTGCTTGGTATGCGGTTGGCAGCGGGGAACAAAGCTATGAGGATTATCGTTTATTAGGTGTGCGCAATTATAATCAATATGCGCTTGGCGCACCAAGCGGCTGCGAAGGGGCTTCGTTGCTGCAAGCCCTGCAATACAAAGGCAAGCTGACGAATTGGAGTCTGCGCTCCTTCCTAAACACTATTCCGAAATCAACGAACGGCAATCCGAATAGCGGTTTTGTCGGTTCGCCGTTTGTGGAAAATTCTTATACTTATTCGGCCATCTATCCAGCTCCCTTGACCAGTTGGGGACAAAAATACGGCAATGTGCAAAATATTTCCGGCAGCTCAATGAACACCTTGATCAATGAAGTGAAAAACGGCAATCCAGTCGTTGCATGGGTAACGATCAATTTCCAACCGATTCGTTGGGGAAATTGGAACTTTGGTGTTGCTGCGAACAACAATCATGCGGTTACTTTAGATGGTTTCAACAAGGCTGGAAATCAAGTCCACGTCTCTGACCCGATCAGCGGTTCTTATTGGTTGAGTCGTACGACTTTTGAAAATATCTATAACGCAAGAAAATATGCGGTGGTCGTTCGATAAGCGAGCGCAAAATAAAAAAGCGGCGACTGCCGCTTTTTTTATTTATCCTCCACCCATGAGGAAGTCAAGAATATTCCAACCATCAGAGGTTTCGCTGCGATAAAGTTCTGTATACCCGCACTGCTTACAGCTGATCGTGGTAAATTTTTTGTTTTGAATGTCGAAAATCTTTGAAAAATTTCCACCCGTTGCTTGAAACTGATCGGACGTATAATGCTGCGACCCGCATTTATCACAAACATATTGTTTCCTTTCCATCTTTTTCACACTCCTTTGATGTCTTAAATTATAGCAAATCCAGCGCGGCCTTCATCCGTCTTTAGGAGTATCTATCAAATTCTTTTTTGACAAGTCTGCTTTTTTTTGGTTAAATAAGAACATACGTTCGTATAAGGAGGATGTTTTTCGATGGAACTGGAGAGAAAAATAGAGATTTTAGCTGAATCTGCGAAATATGATGTTTCCTGTTCCAGCAGCGGTGTCGAAAATAATACGCGGCCAGGAACAGTCGGCAGTACCCAGCTTTCAGGAATTTGTCATTCGTTCACACCGGATGGCCGCTGTGTATCGTTATTGAAGCTGCTGTTTACCAATGCCTGCATTTTTGATTGTCATTACTGCATCAATCGAAAATCAAATGCCATTCCACGAGCGACCTTCACGCCGCAGGAAGTGGCGGATTTAACGATGGATTTTTACATGCGTAATTACATCGAAGGTTTATTCTTGAGTTCTGCGATTATCAAAAACTCGGACTACACTTGCGAACTCTTGATTAAAACTTTGAAAATTTTACGCGAAGAAAAAGGTTTTCGCGGGTATATCCACGTCAAGGCGATTCCCGGCGCGGATGAAAAGCTGATCGAACAATTAGGCTTTCTGGCAGATCGGATGAGCGTCAATGTCGAACTGCCTTCCCGCGAAAGTTTGAAATTGCTGGCTCCGGATAAAGATCCGTTTGACTTATATAAACCCATGAAGCAGATCACGACGGTAAAAAAAGAACAGGAATTTTTACCAGCGGTTCGGCGCGGACCAAGTTTTGTGCCAGCTGGGCAGTCAACACAGATGATTATCGGGGCCAGTCCTGAGAGTGATCGCTCGATCGTGAAGATTTCGGAGAATTTGTATCAAAAATATCAGTTGAAGCGGGTGTACTATTCGGCCTATATCCCCGTCAATCAAGACAATTTATTGCCAGCGGTCACGACTGAACCGCCATTGCTGCGGGAACACCGTTTGTATCAGGCGGATTGGCTGCTGCGCTATTACAAGTTCAGTGCCGATGAAATTTTGTCTGAGGATAAGCCGAATTTCAATCTCTATCTTGATCCCAAAGCCAATTGGGCGGTGCAAAACTATCAACGCTTCCCCGTAGATGTGCAGACCGCGCCTTATGATCAATTACTGCGAGTACCGGGGATTGGCCCAAAGAGTGCACAAAATATCGTAAAAGCCCGCAAGTATTATCGACTGCATCTGACCGATCTGAAAAAATTAGGAATCGTCATCAAACGGGCGCAATATTTTATTGCGTGTAATCATGAGACACCCGCGGGTTTGATCAAAGATCCTGAATGGATCATTACGTCATTGATCTCTTCAAAGCAATATGAAGTATTGAAAAAGCACAACACGCAATCAACGAGTGAGCAATTGTCATTATTTGATGTGGAACGGTTTGAACATGCGAAGAGTAGGTGAGGATGATGCAAGAATCAGCAGAGCATTGGGAATATGATGGCAGCTTTTTAGGATTTATGACGATCGTGGATCGCAGCTTCCGCGAAAAAAAGTTTCCGGCATTGATCCTATCACCAGAAACAGCAGTGGAAAGTTTATTTTTGTCCGAATGGGTCACGACCGATCCGAGGCGGGGTGAGAAAATTTATCATCGCTTGCGCCAACGGCTGCGGCCGGAAAACTTTTTGTTCATCCAAAATGGTTTCTACGCGACCCTTGAAGGTAAAGAACGCTATTTGCTGGATGCTATCGAGATCGCTTTGCAGACAAAGGATTTGCTGGAAAATCATTTAGGGCATCCATCGATTTTAGCCCTGCGGAAAAGTATTCGAACAATGTTGGGAGAGAATCATGCATTGACGGGGTTTGTCCGCTTTGAGTATGTCGGAGATGTCTTGTTCAGCAAGATTAACCCGAAGCATTATGTAATGCCGTATCTTTGTCCACATTTTGCGGAACGTTACCCGCAGGAAAAAATCATGATTTATGACGAGACCCATGAGCTGCTGGGGATCATTGATCATGGCGACATTCATTTAATGGAAAATACCAGCTGTCCAGAGTTTGCGGAGGCGAGTGATGAACAGGAGATTCGCCAGCAATGGAAAACCTTCTTACGGGCAGTAACGATTGATGAGCGGGCGAATTATAAAGCGCAGCGGAATCATCTGCCCTTGCGTTTTCGTGGAAATATGACGGAATTCAAGGCTTAGGCAGCAGGATGCCTTTTTGCGCGAGATTAAGCAGACACGCTTCTAAGTAGGCATCGTCATGTTCCGGATATAATGGATGGGTCGCAGGCAGCGGTTTGATTGTTTCTAATAATGGCAGATTTTTTCCGCGATACAGCGGATCATGCCACAAAGGGTCGGGAACATAGCCGCGTCTTTCCATTTCTGCTAAAACCAATAAATGAAATTGAAACAGCTTATAATAAGGGTGAGTGAAGACATAGTCGACGGTTGCGTGTTTCTTTCCCCATCCCTTGCCTCTGAGCGCTGCCGCCTCACGATGTTGTCCTAATAATTGCGGACGAGGGAGCAGCGGGATCAATGCTTCGTGCCAAAGCCGCATGTTTTCTCCTCCAATCTTTCATTAAACTGATTTTTTCATAAATAGCGGAGCCTGACGAATGTTTTGCTTGGAGGGCTTTGCTTTTATGATTTTTCCTTTCTGATTTATAATAGGCATAATCAGGAAGCGAGTGAATCAAATGGAAGAGAAAAAAGCGCAAGGGTCGATGGCTGTATTAGCGGCGCTGTTTGCCAATGTGTTAGTGGCGATCAGCAAGTTTGTTGGTTACATGCTTAGCGGCAGTGCCGCGATGATGAATGAAAGTATCCATAGTGTTGTGGATTGCAGCAATCAGATATTGCTTTTATTTGGCGATCGCCGAGCGGCGCGAGGTCAAAGCGATTTGCATCAATTTGGTGAAGGACGGGCAAAATATTTTTTCAGTACAATTGTCGCAACGATGCTGTTTTTCGGTGGGGGCGCGTTGGGTATTTGGGAAGCGGTGGAAAAATTATTTCACCCCAGTCATGAAGTCTCGAATCCTTTGATCGTATTAGGGATCTTGGTTTTCGGTATTTTAGTTGAAGGCAGTTCGTTACGCGTGGCCATCAAAGAAATTCATGAGCTGAATACAGACAAATTGCCATTATTTCGATTTTTACACGAGAGCCGCCACAGTGAGATCTTGATTATTTTCACGGAGGATTTTTGTGCGGTGATCGGGTTAGTATTAGCGATCATCGGGACCTTATTGACCATGTTTACTGGAAATCCAATGTTTGATGCATTGAGCGGATTATTGATCGGGATGATGCTGTTATTCGCCTCAATCTTTTTAGCACGAGAATTTTACAGTTTGATCATCGGAGAAAGTGTCTCTAAAAATGATCTGGAAAAAATCCAAAATGCTTTCAAACGTGACGAGGTCAAAAAAGTAATCGACATCAAAACCGTTCATTTAGGTCCAACAGAAGTAATGATTGCGGCGAAAATCGATATCGCGGATTCTTATGAAGGGGTCAGTTACGATGTAGTGAATAAAATTGAGCAAATGATCCGTAAAGCCTTACCCGATAAAAAAGCCTATATTTATATTGAGACTGACGAGTTTGATCCGAATTACGATCAAAAACGTCAAATCCAATCGGACACATGATCTTTGTGCCCGATTTTTTGCCAGTTCTACTTCCTGCTTTAGCAGGTTAGTTAGAATGGTATGCGTACGTAAACAAATTCATTTTTCTGTTTTTTAGAAAAATGATTACATCAAAGCATGCAGCTAGCTGCCAGTTCTACTTCCTGCTTTAGCGGGTTAGTTAGAATGGTATGCGTACGTAAATAAACTCATTTTTCTGTTTTTTGGAAAAATGATTACAATAAGCCCTGCAGTTAGCTGCCAGTTCTAAATTTAGTAAGATTCATCATTATCCGCAGAGAGGAGTGGACAAATGTCTTCACTACGATTCTTTTTCACTTATTCAAAAGAATTTTTACGCCATTGGGGCAGTTACATTCTTTTGATCGTAGGAACGAATATTGTTTTGGAAATGCTGGTGATTCCCTGCGTCCAGTTTCTGGTCGCGTTCATTTTGAAACAAGGAAATATCCCGTATGTTTCTAATACGAATATTTTAACGATTTTAACGAAACATCCCGCTGTCTTGGGAGCCTTATTGCTGCTATTGGCACTGGTACTGACCCTGGTTTTTTTACAGTTCACTTTTCAGCTATTTGGAATCAAAAGTATTCAAACAAAAGAGGACCGTTCGTTATGGGAGCTATTTAAGCAATCCATCTATCACATGCGGCATTTACGACCGGCGACGTTCTTTTTCTTTCTATTTTATTTTGTTCTGATTTTACCTTTTGCGAATGCCATTTTTCGTACTCCTTTATTAAGCAAGGTGACGATTCCCGTATTTATTTTGGACTATTTAAGTGAGAACTTACTGTTTCTTCTATTATTGTCGATTGCTTCACTGGTCATTTCGTATATCGGGATTCGCTTGCTGTTCGTTCTGCCGCTGATGATATTTTCTGACGAAACGCCCAAACAAGCGGTGTCAAAAAGTTTGGCATTGACCCACCATCGTTTTTGGCATTATGCTTGGCGGATTTTCATTTTGACGGTTTTCTTAACGATCGTTTCTTATGTTGGGTATGGAATAAGCTATGGTTTGCAGGTTGGATTAGATTTGCTGCCGAAACCATTTCCAGCGATCGGTGCAATGCTTACCTTGACGAGTATCCAATTCTTCAGTCAATTAATGTTGGCTTGGGCAACTGTTTTGTATTTCAGTGTACTCGTACAAAAATTTCATCCGCTAGTGATCAGCGGTGAACGCCCGCTGCGTATGATTCGTCCAAGTTTGTGGACACGAATCGCCGCGATCCTGCTATGTATCTTTTTTGGCGGATCGATTCTGATCAATAATGTGCTGTACTTAACTGGCTTGGCAGATTCTACACCGTTAACAATCTCTCATCGAGGAGTCGATAATGGCAACGGGGTGCAAAATACGATCCCGGCGATGGCGGCCACGATCAAAGAAAAGCCGGATTATATTGAGATGGATATCCAAGAAACCAAGGACAATCAATTTGTCGTGTTCCATGATAAGAATTTAAAAAATCTTACCGGTGAGAACAAAACAATCCGTGAACTAACACTGGCTGAGCTGCAAGATTTACATGCAACAGAGAATGGACATGTAGCTCCGATCGCAAGTTTTGATGATTATTTGGCTTTTGCCAATGAACATGGGCAAAAATTGCTGATTGAAATCAAAACGTACTCTGGGTATTCTAAATCAATGCTGGAAAATTTCATCAAGAAATACCAGCAGAATATTTTAACTCATCATCATCGAATCCACTCCTTGGATTATGATGTGGTGATCGGACTGAAAGAGAAAGCGCCAAAGTTGTATGTGAGTTATGTCTTACCTTATAATTTAGTTTTCCCGCAAACCCCGGCGAATGCTTATACAATGGAAGAAACAACGTTAACGAGTGATTTTGTTCAACGGGCCCATCAGGAAGAAAAAGATGTTTATGCTTGGACAGTCAATGACGCCGATTCAATGGATCGGATGATTTCTCTGAATGTTAACGGCATCGTGACGGATGATCTTAAAACATTGCAAAAAGAGATCAGAATTTATGAGGAAAATCCTTCCTATGCAAAACGGATCGAGATGTACATCAACCGTCTTCCAGCGCTGGATGAACGAATTGGTGAAAATTGATCAAAAGGCGCAAAAAATTCATTAAATTTCCATAGAGTTTTCGCAAAAGATTTTCGAACAGATGCCCGCTCTATGGTAGAATAGCAATATATTTCACAAAGGATGTCAGTTTCTTACCTCCCAGTTTTTTTATTGGGAGAATGCGAATTAGGCAATCAGTTAAAAGGGAGTTTACAATGAAAAAAAGAGGTTTTGAAGTTACCGCAGCGTATCAAGATAAGGCAATCAATTTACCAAAACGAGCAACTAAAAATGCGGCGGGCTATGATTTTGAAGCGGCAGAAGATATCGTGATCCCAGCGGTTTGGAAACAAATCATTCAACATTTTACCAAAGGGACAGAGGCAGCTGAAAAAATCGTTAAACCAGTCTTAGTTCCCACAGGTATCAAGTCTTATATGGGGCAAGATGAATATTTACAACTAGCGAATCGGTCCAGCAACCCGTTGAAGCGTTTCATGACGCTGAGCAATGGTATTGGAGTGATCGATAGCGATTATTATAATAACCCTGACAACGAAGGGCATATTATGTTCCAATTTTCGAATTTCGGTTTGACGGATATTCACATCAAAAAAGGTGAACGAATCGGACAAGGGATTTTCTTACCGTTTCTTAAGGCCGACAATGATGAAGCCGCTACAGAACGAACTGGCGGATTTGGTTCATCTGACAAAAAATAAACTATTAATCAAATGAGTGAGGCGAACGTTTTGGCAAAAAAATCCAAGACACAATTTATCTGCCAAGAATGCGGTTATGTCTCGCCTAAGTATTTAGGGCGATGTCCTAACTGCGGTAGCTGGAACACGATGGTGGAAGAAATTGAACAAAACCATCCGGAAGATCGTCGCAATCGGGTCAGTATAACCGGTGAACGCGCGACACCCACTAAATTAAAAGA
Source organism: Enterococcus malodoratus ATCC 43197 (assembly GCF_000407185.1). GTDB lineage: Bacteria > Bacillota > Bacilli > Lactobacillales > Enterococcaceae > Enterococcus_A > Enterococcus_A malodoratus. Next base: position 1,840,601 of record NZ_KE136481.1, on the reverse strand, counting down.
TGTCGTCTTCAAAAAAGAAACGCGGATTCAAACGCAGTTAGCCGAGCTGAATCGGGTATTAGGCGGCGGTGTGGTGCCGGGCTCATTGGTATTGATCGGCGGGGACCCCGGTATTGGTAAATCCACCTTGCTATTGCAAGTGTCGCATCAATTAGCAGCGACGGGTGGAAATGTTTTATACGTTTCAGGAGAAGAAAGTGCTCAGCAGATTAAATTGCGGGCGGAACGATTAGGCTCCAGCGATACAGATTTTTATTTGTACGCAGAAACAGATATGGGGGAAATCAGCCGGACGATCGAAAATCTGAAACCCGATTATGTGATCATCGACTCGATTCAAACCATGACCCAGCCGGATATTACGAGTGTGGCAGGGTCTGTCAGTCAGGTTCGTGAAACCACAGCGGAGTTATTGAAGCTGGCTAAAACGAATGGGATTGCGATCTTCATCGTGGGTCACGTTACTAAAGAAGGGAATATTGCCGGTCCTCGTATGCTGGAACATATGGTGGATACCGTCTTGTATTTTGAGGGAGAAAAGCACCATAGTTTTAGAATATTGCGGGCGGTAAAAAACCGTTTTGGTTCCACCAATGAAATCGGTATTTTCGAGATGCGTGAACAAGGGTTAGTCGAAGTCGCCAATCCTTCTCAGGTTTTCTTAGAAGAACGACTGGAAGGTGCGACTGGATCGGCAATCGTTGTAGCGATGGAAGGCAGCCGGCCAATATTAGTTGAGGTGCAGGCGTTAGTAACGCCGACGGTTTTCGGGAACGCCAAGCGGACAACGACCGGACTAGATTTTAACCGAGTATCTTTGATCATGGCGGTCTTAGAAAAACGCGCCGGTCTACTGCTGCAAAATCAAGATGCCTATTTAAAGGCAGCCGGCGGTGTAAAATTAAATGAGCCGGCTATCGATTTGGCTGTTGCTGTAGCGATCGCTTCCAGCTATAAAGAAAATGGCACAGCGGCGACCGAATGTTTTATCGGTGAAATTGGTTTGACCGGCGAAATTCGCCGCGTCAGCAGCATTGAACAGCGGGTCAAAGAAGCCAGCAAATTAGGGTTCAAAAAGATTTATCTGCCCAAGAACAATATGGGCGATTGGACGCCGCCAAAAGGGATCGAGCTGGTCCCGGTAGCGACTTTAGGAGAAACATTAAGAAAAGTATTTCGTTAATAAGTGGTGGTGCCGGAAAGTATTTCTGGCACGCCCTTTATTCAAAGGTTTCGGCCTTTGAGCTATTATTTTGAGGAGGGATGGCATGCAGAAACGTGTGTTGACAGTAATTGTTCTGCTTGTTGGGATCAGTTTAGGAATCACTTTCCTACCAACAGCTTGGACAGCGATTAATTATGCAGACAACATGTGGTTGAATAATTCACTTACGAACGGCCTAATTGGTGCAATTATTTTTTATATTATTTCTTTGGCGATCGTAGACCCAATCACAGTTGGAGTAAAAAGAATTGAGAAACAATTAAATGAACTTAGCTTGACGTATATCTTATTTGGAGTAGTAGGTGCGATCCTAGGTTTGACCTTAGGATTGATTGGGACGACACCTTTGTATCAAATTCCAATCCCATTCATTAACAGCGCGTTACCAATTTTGATCATGCTGTTATTAGGGTATCTAGGCTTTCGGATGGGGACGACGCGGATTGATGAATTGAAAAAATTCTTCAGCGGTCGAAACAAAAAAGCAGAAACAAATGATGGCGAAGTCCTTGAGCGTAAAGCGGATGATCATTTCCATAAGTATAAAATCTTAGATACCAGCGTGATCATTGATGGCCGAATCTATGATATTGCGATGACCGGATTTTTAGAAGGAGTCTTGATGATTCCGAATTTCGTGTTGTATGAATTGCAATACATCGCCGATTCTGGGGACAGCTTGAAGCGTGTCCGGGGACGACGCGGGTTAGACATCTTAAACGCCTTGCAGAAAGAAGAAGGGATCGCCGTTGAAATGTACGACGGGGATTTCGAAGACATCAGCGAAGTTGACAGCAAGTTGATCAAGTTAGCTAAATTGCTAGATGGTGTAATCGTGACGAATGATTACAATTTAAATAAAGTATCCGAGTTCCAAAATGTGGCCGTATTGAACATCAACGCGTTGGCAAACGCTGTGAAACCGGTCGTAATCCCGGGAGAAAACATGAATGTTTTAGTCGTGAAGGCTGGGACAGAACGACAACAAGGGGTTGCTTATCTGGATGACGGTACGATGGTGGTCGTGGAAGACGGACAGCATTACATGAACGAACACATTGAAGTAGTCGTAACCAGTGCCCTGCAAACAGCGGCTGGCCGAATGATTTTCGCCAAACCTGCACATTCAAGCCGCAATATCAAAGATGATACACCTGATAAGAAATTAGATTATACGAATGATAAAGCAGCAAAATAACAGTGCAGCTTTACTAAACAGTGGATTGATTGTACAATTTATGTTGAGTAGTAAATGATTTTATTTACTAAATAAGCGGGAAAGAGGAACTAATATATGTCGAAAATTCGTGTGCGCTACGCACCAAGTCCTACTGGACACTTACACATCGGAAATGCCCGAACAGCGTTGTTCAATTATCTTTTTGCTCGTCACAATGACGGGGAGTTTATCATTCGGATCGAGGATACTGATTTAAAGAGAAATATTGAAGGCGGCGAAAAAAGCCAGTTAGAGAATTTAGCGTGGCTAGGAATCGATTGGGACGAATCACCAGAAAATCCTGGCGAATACGGACCTTACCGTCAATCTGAACGTCGTGAAGTTTATCAACCGCTGATTGACCAATTATTGATGAGCAATTTAGCGTATAAATGCTACTGTACCTCTGAAGAGTTGGAAGCTGAACGGGAAGAGCAGCGTGCCCGCGGTGAAATGCCTCACTACGCAGGCAAATGTGCCAACTTAACTCCAGAAGAACAAGCGGAAAAAGAAGCGGCTGGATTAGAACCCGTGATTCGTTTCCGTGTTCCTCGCAATACCAGTTTTGCTTTTGATGATATGGTCAAAGGTGAAATCAGTTTTGAATCAGATAATGTGGGCGGCGACTTTATCATCCAAAAACGCGATGGAATGCCTACCTATAACTTCGCAGTAGCAGTGGATGATCATTTGATGAAGATCACGCACGTGTTGCGCGGGGATGATCATATCGCAAACACACCGAAACAATTGATGATCTATGACGCATTTGATTGGCCGCGTCCAACATTTGGCCATATGACCTTGATCATCAATAGTGAGACAGGGAAAAAATTAAGCAAACGCGATGAAAGCATTCTGCAATTCATTGAACAATATCGTGAATTAGGCTATCTGCCAGAAGCAATGTTCAACTTTGTAGCACTGCTTGGCTGGTCACCAGTTGGCGAAGACGAAATCTTCCCGCAGGATGAACTAATCAAAATTTTCGATACTAAACGTTTGAGTAAATCTCCAGCAGCCTTCGATCAGAAGAAATTGGAATGGGTCAATAACCATTACATCAAAGCAATGGATTTAGATAAATTAACTGAATTATGCTTGCCTTATTTAATCAAGGCTGGTAAAGTCGAAGAAAATCCAGCTCCGGAGCATAAGGAATGGGTCAAACGCGTAGTCAGCTTGTACCAACCGCAAATGAGTTATGCGGCAGAGATTACGGAAATTTCTAATCTATTTTTCCAAGATCAGCTTGAGCTAGACGATGCGGCCAAAGAAGTTTTAGCAGGTGAAGATGTTTCAACCGTGTTAAATGCTTTTAAAGCCCAACTTGAAGCGATGGATACTGTCGATGCAGCGAGTGTATTAGCAGCGATCAAAGCCGTTCAAAAAGAAACCGGTGTAAAAGGGAAAAACCTTTGGATGCCGATTCGTGTAGCGGTCAGCGGCATGGTGCATGGACCAGAATTACCAGAAACAGTCGAAATATTAGGCAAAGAAAAAGCCTTAGCACATTTAAATCAAGTAATGTAAACACAAAGAAGAGAAGAAGTAGTAAGTGATGGTTATTCAGAGAGATTGCGGGTGGTGAAAGCAGTCAGATCAACACTTGCGAAATGCATCTCAGAGTGGTCTTGGCGATACGTAGCCAAGAACGGTTCACAGACGTTACCTGTTTCAAGGCATAACTGCAAACAAAAGTGGGACCACGTAAAAGCGTCTTTTGAGGAAACTCAAAAGACGCTTTTTTTGTCACTCCAACTTTAGCAGTAGTTTTAATAAAGCATTAAAGTATTGGTTTGAAGCAAATTATAGATTAAGAAGTTTAGTTGGATGATATGCGTAGTGAAAATAGGACTCATTTTTCGTGTTTTAAGAAAAATGAATTCCTTAAAACGAGATAGCTGCGATTTTTGCAGTTTTATACTGTTGAACAGTTTATACAACAAAAGCTTGCTTATTTAGCAATAAAAATGTTTAGCAAAATCGTATGCGTGACGAAAACCTTACGAATTTTTACGTTAGTAAAATTCGTACAGTACTTGTGAGTTAGCGGTCACTCCAACTTTAGCAGCTTATCTAATATAAGCATTGAAAACTAAGCTAGAGGAATCTTTTGTTTAAGAAGTTTAGTTGGATGATATGCGATTTGAGAATCAAACGAACTTTTTTGTATTTGGAAAAAGTTCATTCTTTAATACGAGATAGCTGCGAGTTTCGTTTTTCGCAGTTTCATATGACACAAGAATCAAATAATGGATAGAAGTAAAATGTTGGTTGGCAAATGGAATGGAAAATAGTTACATTTAAACGAAAAAGGAGTTGGTGTAAATGGGATGGTGGCAAGATGCAATCACAGCAGCGAAACGAAATGATCCGGCAGTCAGGTCAAACGTAGAAGTCGTACTTACATATCCAGGAATTCATGCATTGTTTTTTCATAAGTTTTCACATTTTCTTTATCGACATCGCTGGTTTTTATTGGCGCGGATTCACTCGCAATTTTGGCGCTTTTTGACAGGCATCGAGATTCATCCAGGGGCAAAAATCGCCCCCGGCGTTTTTATCGATCACGGAATGGGTGTAGTGATTGGTGAGACCGCAGAAGTTGAGCGCGATGTTGTATTATTCCACGGGGTAACCTTAGGCGGAACCGGAAAAGATACTGGTAAACGGCATCCAACGGTGCGTCAGGGAGCATTTGTTTCGGCTAATGCTCAAATATTGGGCCCAATTGAGATTGGTGAAAGAGTTAAGATCGGCGCTGGCGCCGTAGTCTTAAAAGATATACCTGCTGATACAACCGCTGTAGGAGTACCGGCTAAGGTAGTAAGAATAAAAGGGGAGAAGGTTCAACATGATTAGAATACACAATACATTGACACGAGAGAAAGAGCTTTTTAAACCAATTGAAGAGAATAAAGTTCGAATGTATGTCTGCGGACCAACTGTTTATAACTATATCCATATTGGAAATGCTCGGAGTTCGATTGCCTTTGACGTAATCCGCCGATACTTTGAATACCGCGGTTATGAAGTGAATTATGTATCGAATTTTACCGATGTAGATGACAAAATAATCAAGGCGGCGAAGGAGTTATCAATCACCGCTCCAGAAGTTGCGGATCGTTTTATTGAGGCTTTTGAGGAGGATACAGCTGCGCTGAATGTGAAGCCCGCGACGCTGCATCCACGTGTAATCAATCATATTCCAGATATATTAGCATTTATCGACGTTCTAATTGAAAAAGGCTACGCGTACGAAGCGCAAGGCGATGTGTATTACCGTACGCGTAAATTCGAGCACTACGGTGAGCTAAGTGACCAATCAATCGATGAATTAGAAATTGGTGCGAGTCAACGGACCGGTGCGGAACAGGCAATCAAAGAAGATCCGTTAGACTTTGCTTTATGGAAAAGCGCGAAGCCAGATGAAATTTCATGGGAATCTCCTTGGGGCGCAGGTCGTCCAGGCTGGCATATCGAATGCTCGGTAATGGCGACGAAGCATCTAGGGGATACAATCGATATTCATGGCGGCGGACAAGACTTGGAGTTTCCGCATCACGAAAACGAGATCGCTCAAAGTGAAGCTAAGACAGGCAAGCATTTTGCTAACTATTGGATGCATAACGGCTACGTGACGATTGGTGAAGACGATACGAAAATGAGTAAATCGTTGGGGAATTTCGTAACGGTCCATGATTTAGTTAAGGAAATTGATCCGCAAATCTTGCGTTTCTTCATGGCGACGACACAATATCGCCGTCCGATCCGTTACAGCGAAGCGACCATGAAAGATGCTCAAGCAAATCTGCAAAAATTACGGACCGCTTTTGAAAATGCGACCTTCCGTCAAGCGACAGCTGAAGCCGAATTAGCTGATGATCAGGAAAAACTGGTTGAGCTGCAGGCGTTGGAGGCTCGTTTTATCGAAGAGATGGATGATGATTTCAATGCGGCGAACGGCATCACGGTCGTTTATGAATTGGCTAAATGGATGAACAACTATAATGAACAAGAAAAAGTTTCGGCAGCAATCTTGTCTGCGGCATTGAAAATATTTACGGAGACGATGACCGTTTTTGGCATTGAGTTTCAAACGGCTGGTCTATTGGATGAAGAGATTGATCAATTGATCGAAGAGCGCAACCAAGCCCGCAAACATAAAAACTTTGCTCGCAGTGACGAGATTCGTGACCAATTAAAGGAACAAGGAATTATTTTGGAAGACACCCCGCAAGGCGTCCGTTGGAGACGAGCATAATGACAGATTATAAACAATTAAACGCGTTAGCATTGGCCTATGTCGGCGATGCGATCTATGAAACTTACGTGCGGGACTATCTCGTTCGCAAGGGGCAAACCCGCCCGAATAAACTACATCACATGGCAACCCACTATGTATCGGCTAAAGCTCAAGCAACATTGATCCAAAAGATGTTAGATGATGGTATGCTGACGGAAGAAGAGCAGGGAATCTATCGGCGAGGACGGAATGCCAAAAGTTATACCTCCGCAAAAAATACCAGTATCATGACGTATCGTATGTCTACTGGATTTGAAGCATTAATGGGGTATTTGCATTTATTGGAACAAAAAGAGCGATTGGAAGAATTAATCGGATGGTGTTTAGAGAAAGCGGGCGAAGCAAATGAAGGATAAAAAACAATGGCGAGGAAACGATCGACGCAATCAGCGAAAAAATGATCGACCGAAGGATCGCCGAAAAGAACAAGAAGAAATAGCTGAGGTAGAAGAAAATAATTTTGTCTTCGGTCATCATGCCAGCGTTGAGGCGCTGCAGGCGGGACGAGGAAATAAATTATTCATACAAGAAGATGCTCATGGCGATAAAATCGATCAGTTGAAGAGTTTAGCAAAGGAACAAGCAGTTCCAGTGAAATGGGTACCTAAACAAAAATTAGATACATTAAGTGATGGCGGTGTCCATCAAGGGATTGTTTTAGGAATCACTCCTTATGAATATCTGACATTAGATGATTTACTGACAAAGACATCTTCAGAAGAAGCACCTTTCTTGCTGATTTTAGACAGCTTGGAAGATCCACATAATTTTGGTTCGATCTTACGAACAGCGGACGCTAGCGGTGTGACAGGAGTGATTATTCCGAAACACCGTTCAGTGGGGATCACACCTGTTGTGACGAAGGCTTCGACCGGCGCGGTAGAATATGTACCGATTGCACGGGTAACGAATTTAGCCCAAAGCATCAAGCAATTAAAGGATGCTGGCTATTGGATTTTCGGAACGGATATGGAAGGAACCGATTATCGTCAATGGAAGGTTTCCGGTCCGATTGCTTTGATTATCGGAAATGAAGGCAAGGGCATGAGTGCCGGCTTGAAAAAGGAAGTTGATGAAATGTTGACGATTCCTATGACCGGACATGTTCAAAGCCTGAATGCCGGAGTTGCCGCCGGTCTATTGATGTATGAAGTCTTCCGAAAGCGAAGTGAACCGTAATGAAAAAACAATTGTTGATCGTTGACGGTTACAATATGATCGGCGCATGGCCCGAATTAACGGCGTTAAAAAACCAAGATCGTTTGGAAGAAGCCCGCGAGGCGTTACTGTTTCGACTTTCTAATTTTGCGAAGTATCAAGGGCTGGAAACAATCGTTGTGTTTGATGCTCAATTCGTTCCGGGGATCACGCAAAGCTATAAAAAATATCAATTGACAGTGGTTTTCACGAAAGAAGATGAAACTGCTGACAGCTATATTGAGCGGATCGCGGGTGAACTGAATGATCGCCTGACTCAGGTGACAGTAGCCACGAGTGATTTAGCTGAACAATGGACGATTTTTTCTCAAGGTGCTTTGCGAACATCTGCACGGGAACTATATAAAACCCTCCAACAAACGGAAGATTTAATTACTGGGGATACAGAAGATACGCATTTTAAAAATTTTCGCCGAAATTCTCCATGGAATAATGAACAATTGCAAAAATTGTCACATAAATTGGACGAATTGAGCCGAAAAAAATAAATCGACTGTCGACACGCCTCAACTCCACTCAGAAAGTGTATGCTTTTAATTGTTGAGAGGGGTGTATAAAATGGAAGATTTAATGCGTTTGGAAGAAATTGATGATGATGCTTTTGAGAAACTGTTTATGCAATACTTGCCGATTATTTACAGTATGCAGGCTCGCTACTTGATTCGTGATTTTGAGTATGATGATTGGCTGCAGGAAGGGCGGATCGCGCTGAATGATGCGTTGCATAGTTATCGCCGAGGTCGTGGGACGACGTTCGGTCTATACTATAAAATGATTTTTGAAAATCGCATTCGTTCCCTTTTACGCCGCCAGCAAGCAAAGAAGCGTTTGGCTCAACAGCAAGCTGTATCGATTGAAAAGGTGGGGGCAGAGGCCTTCAGTGAGCATTTTCAATATCATGAGTTCACGGAGGAGAATATTTACATCAGCGAGCTGCTGCTGGCGGGTGAAATTCCACTCTCGACCTTAGAAAATCGAACGTTGTATTATTACTTAAAGGGCGAGGAGCTAGTAACGATCGCCAATCGGTTAAACGAAACAGAGAAGGCGATTCATAACGCACTGAACCGTGCAAAAAATAAAATTAAGAAAAAAATATATAGTTTGAAATCATGATTTTTAAAGGAAAAACTTCACATTTATCGGATAGAAATTTGCAAATTTATTTATCTTATGATAACATTGAAAAGTTTTATATTTGTGCTATAATATAAGTTGAGGTGAACTGTATGCCAACAACTTTAGCGACTATCAAGAAAAACTTGGAAGATCGTATTGGAGCTCCGATAATGCTTGTAGCTCAGACGGGACGCAAGCGTCAGACACAACGTAAAGGGATCTTGACTGAGACTTACCCTTCAGTATTTGTGGTTGATTTGGATCCAGAAGAAAATTCTTTCGAACGTGTTTCATACAGCTATTCCGATGTATTGACTCGCACAGTAGAAATCGAATTTCTAACAGAAGCAATTTAAAAACCATGGAGCGGATGCTCCATGGTTTTTATTTTTCTTCGCCATTGTCTTGCGCAGCTTTATTTTGTTCAACTAAAAGATCGCGAATATCGGCCAAATAATCTTCGGCTGTGGGTACTTTGACTTCGGGTACGACAGCTTCTTCTTTGGTAGCAGTATCCTTTGCTTTGTTCGCTGCTTTAACGATCAAGAATAAAACAAAACCAGTAATTACGAAGGTAATCAGTGCGCTGACAACATCGCCAAAGGCAAATGTCACACCCTTAACTGGTGTCCAGTCTAAGACCGACATGGCCTCGTTCAAATCTTTTCCTTTAGTAAATAATGAAACGATTAATCCAACTAGTGGTGTAATCAATCCGTTAACGACATTCGTAACGATTGCAGTAAAGGCAGTACCAATAACAACACCAACGGCAAGATCGATGACATTGCCTCGCATTAGAAACTCTTTAAACTCTTTAAACATTATGTCACTCCTCTCTCCTTGTTCTTAATTTTAGTATAGCGAAAGAAGAAAAAAATTGAAATAAATGAGCCTGTCAGCCAGTGCTGATTCCAGTTCTTAGACCGTGCCTGTGCTATAATTGTCCTTAATGATTGACAGATATTGCCAGCTGCCAGGTCTATTTTCTGCTTTAGCAGGAAATAAATCGGAAATTGTCTAAATGGTTGCGTTAGAAGTATTTAAGCTGCTAATGTGCCAATTGATTTTTAGCATCACCATTATGGTATGCGGCAGAGTGTCAGCCTTATTTTTTCTGCGGAAAAAAATAAATACATTAGTTAGAATAAGGAGCTTTGTGATGATTGAACTTAAAAAGGGCGTGCGTTTGCACGTGATTGCGACCAAAAAATATAAAACGATTCAAATCTACGGGCGCTTTACTACCCGTTTAACCAAAGAAATTATGACTAAGCGAGCGCTTTTAGCAAATATGTTGGAGACGAATTCATTGCGTTATCCTGACCAAACCAAATTAAGCGGGCAATTGGCTGAACTTTATGGCGCTAGCTTTGGTCTCAATGTTGGCCGGAAAGGAAACCTGCATTGGCTGGATGTTGGTTTAGGAGTCGTGAATGGAAAATATGTGAATGATCCACAGCTTTTTCCGGCTGTTATGGATTTCTTGCAGGAAGTTCTATTTTATCCCAATATCCATGATGGAAAATTTGATGAACAAACTTTCCAGCTGGAAAAAGAAAATCTGCAAAGTTATATCGAGACATTGCACGAAGACAAACAAACGATGGCTTCTTTAAAAATCAAAGAGACTTATTTTACGGACGAAGCTCAAAAATTACCAAGTTTCGGTACGGTCGACGATCTGGCTGATGAAACCAGTGAAGCTTTGGCAGCATATTATCAAGAAATGATCACTCAAGATCAAGTAGATCTGTTCGTGATTGGTGATGTGGACGAAGCTGAGATGGCTGAAGTATTCAAACAACTGCCATTTGCGGATCGAGAAGAAAGTGTTCCTGCAATCTATTACTATCAAACAAATGACAATGTCATTCGTGAGCAGCAAGTTCAAGAAGCGGTCACACAAGGAAAATTAAATCTTGCATACGCGACGGATGTTTACTATGAAGATGTCGATCGGTTTGCATTGTTGGTTTTTAATGGGTTATTTGGCGGTTTTCCGCATTCGAAGCTATTCATGAACGTGCGGGAAAAAGCGAGTCTAGCCTATTATGCTTCTAGTTCCTTTGATACTTTCCGAGGCTATTTACAGGTGCAAACGGGAATCAACAGCAACAATCGTGAGAAGGTTCTACACCTAATCAATGAACAATTACTTGAACTGCAAGCCGGCAATTTTACCGAGCTGGCTTTTCAACAAACCAAGGCAATGCTGAAAAATCACTATTTGCTGGGCTTAGACAGCATGCAAAATACGATCGAGACTACTTACTTGGCACAATGGTTGCCGAAAAGTAAACTAACAGACGAAGAATGGTTGAGACGCTTGGAGGCAGTGACAACGAAAGATGTCCAAAAAGTCGCAAAAAAAATTCGTCTGCAAGCGATCTTCTTTCTAGATGGAGGACAGCAGAATGGATAAAGTAGCGTATCAAAAAATCAATGAAACTTTATATAAAGAAATTTTACCGAATGGGTTGACAGTCTATTTGCTGCCGAAAGCTGGATATCATAAAACGTATGGTTTGTTTAGCACTAACTATGGTTCGATTGATAATGAATTTATTCCGCGCGGCGGAAAAGAATACGTGAAAGTACCAGATGGTATCGCCCACTTTTTAGAACATAAAATGTTTGAAAAAGAAGACGGGGATGTTTTCCAAAAATTTGGCGAACAAGGAGCATCCGCAAATGCATTTACCAGCTTTACCCGTACGAGCTATCTATTCTCTACCACGGATCACTTGGAATTGAATTTGGCGACGTTGCTGGATTTCGTCCAAGCGCCGTATTTCACTGAAGAGTCCGTACAAAAAGAGCAGGGAATCATTGGTCAAGAAATCCAAATGTATCAAGATGATCCAAGCTGGCAGCAGTTTTTTGCTATCTTGAAGAATATGTATCCAAAACATCCTTTGCATATTGATATTGCGGGGACGATTGATTCGATCGCAGAGATTACGGCAGAAGACTTGTACACTTGCTACAACACCTTCTATCATCCTAGCAACATGACATTATTCGTAGTAGGGAATTTAGATGCAGAGGCCTTGATGGACTTCATTCGTAAAAATCAAGCTGAAAAAACGTTTGAAGCGCCAGAACCAATTCAACGCCGTTTCCCACAAGAAACGACGGACGAGATCATCAAACTTAGTGAAGAAAAAATGCCGATAACGATGCCGAAAGCAATCGTAGGGGTCAAAGGCTTGGCAGAGCTGCCGGCTGATGACAAGGAACGCTTGATCTTTAAAGTGTCGATGGATCTATTATTCCAAATGCTAGTGGGATCAACTTCACAGAACTATTTACGGATGTACAATGAAGGGTTGCTAGATGACAGTTTTGGGTATGAATTCTCATTAGACCGCAGTTTCTATTTTGCAGATTTCGGCGGCGATAGCGAAGAACCACAGAAATTAGCCGATCGTTTAACTGAGATATTGTTGCACTTTGCGACTGACCCAGAGATCAATGAAAAAAATCTGACTTTACTGAAGAAGAAAATGTTAGGCAAGTATTTCCAATCACTGAACTCGTTAGAATATGTTGCCAATCAGTTTACGCAGTCATTGTTCGGGGAATGGACGTTGTTTGATATGCCGGAAATTATCCAAGAAATCGAACTGGCGGATGTTTTGGCAGCAGGCGAACTATTTATCAACGAAGATGCATTCACACGTTTTTACATGGAAAAGGAGACCAGCTCCGCTTTTCCAAGTTAAATCTGCTGAAGAGCGTCAACAATCATTAATAAAGGAGGCATAATATGCCTTATGCGGTAGTAATGGGGGCCAGTGGCGATATTGGTCAAGCTGTTTGCGAAAAATTAGCGGGGCAAGGCTGGTCCCTCTACTGTCACTACAATCAGCAAAAAGAAAAAGTCTTAAATTTCGTTTCAGACTTACAGAAACGTTATCCTCAGCAAGATTTTTTTATGGTATCCTTAGACATGTTGAGGGAAGCGGAGATCCCTAAATTTCTAGCCCAATTGTTCCAAGTAGATGGCGTTGTTTTTGCCTCAGGCTTTACATTTTATGAGTTATTGCCAGAAACAAAAGCAGATCAAATGGATGCTCTATGGCAGGTCCATTTGAAAACACCGTTGCTCTTATTGCAGGGGTTGCAGGAAAAACTAGCTAAAAATGGAAATGGACGGGTCGTTTTTATCGGCTCAGTTTATGGTCATCGCGGCAGCAGCATGGAGACCGTTTATAGTGCTGTAAAAGGCGCGCAGGAAGCTTTTGCGAAAGCTTATGCAAAAGAGGTCGCTACTTTAGGAATTACGGTGAATGTCGTAGCTCCAGGTGCTGTACAGACGAAAATGAATGACAATTGGGACTCGCAAGAATTGTCAGATTTAAAGGCAGACATCCCTTTAGGACGCTTGGCTGACCCAAAGGAAATCGCGGCTGCCTGCCAGTATTTATTTTCAAAAGAAGCCAGCTACACGACCGGCATTGTTTTGCCTGTCGCCGGTGGTTGGATGGAATAGTTTAAGTCCCATTACATATTTTTAGCAGAATCAAAAAAGTGGGATACGTGTTGTGCATCGGAAATAATTTTTCTTCAAAAAAATTATTCCATTATTATGAAATAGGATGTCAGTTCCACTTTGTACTTTAGTGCAATTAGTGGAATGATATACGTGTTGAAAATCGGAGATAATTTTTCTTCAAAAAAATTATTCCATTATTATGAAATAGGAGTAGAGAATCAAGTGGCTAGTATTAATATTGGAGAAACGTTACGTAAAGCCCGTATCGATAAAAAAATCAGTTTAGATGAGCTGCAGCAGCGCACGAAGATCCAAAAGCGGTATTTGCTGGCGATTGAAGAAAACGATTTTCAAGAATTGCCTAGTGATTATTATTTGCGGACGTTTATTCGTCAATATGCTGATGAAGTGAAACTTGACGGCAATCATCTGATCGATGTGCTGGATGGCAAGGATCGACCATTGCCGAATTATCCAGAACTGGAGACCGTGGATGAACTGAGAAAAAACAAACATGCTGAAAATCCTACACGGGCTCGTTTCAGAGCGACATTACCGATGATTATTTTAGGGCTGGTGGCACTAGCCATTATCTCGGTAGTAGGATATATGACTTGGTTGGACCATCAAGAAACCGCAATTATTCCAGAAAATAGTTCCGTTCAAGTCGAGCGTTCAGATGTGTCATCATCGGCGGCAGAAAAGGTTTCAACATCACAACCTAAACCAACGACAGAATCATCGAAGAAACCAGAAAAACCAAAGATGGCTTTTGCGATGGAAAACAATACAACGAACGCGGCAACGATGAAGATCGAACATGCGGAGAAACCATTGAAAATTACCTTTACCGGTAAAGAGCGTGTATGGGTAGGGGTGCAGATCAACGGCGCTTTGACTTATCAGTACACATTGCAGCCAGGAGAATCACAGACTACAGAACTTCCGGCAGATGCGGCCCAAGCGATTATTACGGTTGGCATGGCAAAATATGCAGAAGTCAAAGTGAATGATCAAGCACTCGATTTTCAACCCGGTGATTCATTGCTGCAAAAGAATGTGACACTGAACATCGCTTACGCGTCATAATGTCAGGCTTAATAGAATTAGGAGGAAACACTAATGAATTTACCAAATAAATTGACCGTCATTCGAATCTTTATGATTCCCTTGTTTATGATCGTCGTTTTAGTCCCATGGGATTGGGGAACACTACAGGTTGGAAATACTAGCTTAGCCGTCACTCAGCTAGTCGGGGCAATCATTTTTGCAATCGCCAGCTACACCGATCATTTAGACGGGAAAATCGCCCGTGCTCGCGGCTTAGTTACCAATTTCGGAAAATTTGCTGATCCATTAGCAGACAAAATGCTTGTGATGACAGCATTCATTGTTTTAGTCGAGCAAGGTAAAGCTCCTTCTTGGGTAATTGCCATCATTGTATGTCGAGAGCTAGCGGTGACCGGCTTGCGTCTGTTGATCGTGGAACAAGGCGGCGGCGTTATGGCGGCAGCCATGCCAGGGAAAATCAAAACCGCAACTCAAATGGTTGGGATTGTACTGTTGTACTTAAACAATGTGCCATTCAATTTTATCGGTATTCCAATGGATCAAATTATGTTGTACGTCTGTCTATTCTTTACAATCTATTCAGGGTACGATTACTTTGCTAAAAACACAGCTATCTTTAAGGGTTCAATGTAAAAAAACGATCAGCGCGGTAGGAAATCTATCGTTCTGATCGTTTTTTCTGTTATAGTTGAGGAAAAATGGCGTATCTTAGAAAGAAGAGGAACAAATGAGAGCAGAAATTATTGCCGTGGGCACAGAACTTTTATTAGGACAAGTCGTGAATACGAACGCGACGTTTTTATCAGAAAAATTAGCAGATATGGGGATCGAAGTATATTTTCATACGGTTGTAGGAGATAATCCGCAACGCTTGGAAGAACTGCTTCAATTAGCGGATACTCGCAGCGACCTGATTATCTTAGGCGGCGGCTTAGGGCCTACCGATGATGACTTAACGAAAAATGTTTTGGCTGATCACGTAGGTGTCCCGCTGGTACAAAATCAAGCAGGATTAGAAGCATTGAATGCCTTCTTCGCACAGCGTCAAAGCGTCATGACGCCAAACAATTTAAGACAAATCGAGACACTGAAGGATGGAATCCCGTTGCCGAATCGTACAGGGTTGGCGATTGGCTGTTTATATAAAGGCGAGAAGAACAATTATATTCTATTACCAGGGCCACCGAGTGAATTAAAGCCGATGTTCTTGGAACAGGCTCGTCCGTTGCTGGAAAAGGAATTTCCAACAACGGAAAAACTTACTTCTCGCGTCTTGCGTTTCTTCGGTATCGGAGAATCAAAATTAGTGACAGATCTAGCGGAAATGATCGAACATCAATCGAATCCGACAATCGCGCCATATGCTAAACCAAACGAAGTAACATTGCGGATCACTGCGAAGACCGAAGATGAAATTTCTGCCAATGCTCTATTGGATCAAACAGAAGCGGAGATATTGGCAAAAGTCGGCGAGTTCTTCTATGGTTATGGAGAAGAGAATAGCTTGGTCGAGGTCGTAGTAGATTTATTGAAAGACAGAGGTTTGAGTATCACTGCAGCGGAAAGTTTGACGGCTGGAGAATTTCAAGCAACGTTAGGCACGATTCCAGGCGTTTCAGAGGTCTTTCCGGGAGGTTTCGTAACTTATTCCGAAACAACGAAGGCAAGCTTTCTAGGGATTGATCCAGCGTTATTAGAACACGTCGGTGTGGTCAGTGAAGAGTGTGCAAAAGAAATGGCAGAAGCAGCATTGCGTTTAGCGGATACTGATTTTGCCGTATCCTTCACGGGAGTAGCTGGTCCAGATGAGTTGGAAGGAAAACCTAAAGGGACTGTTTATATTGCATTGGCGCAAAAAGATGGCGAGACACTCGTAAGTGAAAATCATTTCTCTCGCGATCGTTCGTATGTTCGTCATAGTTCTGTAATGAAGGGCTTGGATATGGTTCGGCGGGCAATTCTAAACAAAAATTAAAAATGCGAATGTTTGTTCGTTTTTTGCTTGCTTTTTTGATTTCAAACCGATAAACTAGGGATATTGAAAAAGCAGTAATGATGTGGAAGCATATTTATTATACGAAATAGGAGGATCAGCTATTGGCTAATGATCGTAAGGCAGCTTTAGATGCTGCAATGAAGAAGATTGAAAAGAACTACGGAAAAGGTTCGATCATGAAATTAGGGGAAAAGGTCGATCAACAAATTTCAACGATCCCAAGTGGTTCTTTGGCATTGGATGTGGCGCTAGGTGTAGGCGGCTACCCTCGTGGGCGAATTATTGAAGTCTACGGTCCAGAAAGTTCTGGTAAAACGACGGTGGCATTGCATGCAATCGCAGAAGTGCAAAAACATGGCGGCACGGCAGCCTTTATCGATGCCGAGCACGCGTTAGATCCTCAATACGCACAGCGCTTAGGTGTAAACATTGATGAGCTGTTACTTTCACAACCAGATACTGGTGAACAGGGATTAGAGATCGCTGATGCTTTAGTTTCTAGTGGTGCTGTTGATATTATCGTTATCGACTCAGTGGCGGCGTTAGTACCGCGTGCCGAAATCGATGGCGAAATGGGTGACGCTCACGTTGGTTTACAAGCTCGTTTGATGTCTCAAGCGTTGCGTAAATTATCTGGTTCGATCAATAAAACGAAGACAATCGCAGTCTTTATCAACCAAATTCGGGAAAAAGTCGGCGTTATGTTCGGAAATCCTGAAGTAACACCAGGGGGACGTGCACTGAAATTCTACGCGACTGTTCGTTTAGAAGTGCGTCGTGCAGAACAATTGAAAAACGGAACAGATATCGTCGGTAACCGTACGAAGATCAAAGTCGTAAAAAACAAGGTAGCACCGCCATTTAAAGTGGCTGAAGTTGATATCATGTACGGATTCGGAATTTCGCAAGAAGGCGAATTGCTGGATATGGCTGTTGAAAAAGACATCGTTGATAAGAGCGGTGCGTGGTATGGCTATAAAGAAGATCGTATTGGTCAAGGTCGTGAGAATGCGAAGAAATACCTTGCTGATCATCCAGAAATGATGGCAGAAGTTGCCACACGTGTGCGTGCAGCTTATGGTATCGGTGAAGAAGGCGAAGCGATTGAAGCTGAGGAAGCCGGTCAAGAAGAATTGCCTTTAGATGAATAAAAAACAAATCAACACTAATGACAGCGCGCATTTGCTTAGTCATTAGTGTTTTTTTTCGTGACTTTTTAAAACAAAGCAAAGCGCTTTACTGCTTAGCCCGACAAAAGGGAAATAAAGTTGACACGCTATCATACAAACATTAGAATAAAGTTGTGTGACAAACACATATGCAAGTAGGCATATTGATAATTTGACATTCGTTTATCAAAAAACTACAGATAAGTAAATAAGATAGTACGGAGGTGGATTTAATGTTAGTTCCTATTCTCCTCGCTATCATCGGTTTAATTGTCGGTCTTGGTTTGGGTTTCGTGGTGGCAAAATCACGCCATGAAAAAGAAATTGATGGGGCACAAAACACAGCTAGAGGGATCATTACGCATGCAAATAAAGAAGCGGAGACCTTGAAGAAAGAAGCTTTGTTGGAAGCCAAGGAAGAAAACCAGCAGTATCGCGCACAAGTTGAAAGTGAGTTGAAAGAAAGCAGACAAGAACTAAAATCGCAAGAAAATCGCTTGCTTCAAAGAGAACAGACTTTAGATCGTAAAGACGACTCTCTCGAGAAGCGTGAGCACTCACTGGAAGAAAAAGAAACAAAAATCAGTGCTAGACAGCAATTAATTGACGAGCGAGAAAAAGATGTAGAACAACTAATCAATGAACAACAAACAAAATTGGAACAAGTTGCTTCTTTAACAAGAGATGAAGCGAAAGAAATAATCATGAAGACGACTGAAGAGGAATTGAACCATGAGTTAACAGTGATGGTCAAGGAATCTGAACAACGTGCCAAAGAAGAAGCGGATCGCAAAGCGAAAAATCTTCTAGCGATGGCGATTCAACGTTGTGGCGCCGATGCTGTTTCTGAAACGACTGTTTCGGTAGTAACGTTGCCAAATGATGAGATGAAAGGTCGCATCATTGGACGAGAAGGCCGGAATATTCGGACGCTTGAGACCTTGACGGGAATTGATTTAATTATCGATGACACGCCAGAAGCAGTCGTTCTATCCGGTTTTGATCCAATCAGACGGGAAATTGCCCGTATGACGTTAGAGAAATTGATTCAAGACGGTCGGATTCATCCGGCACGGATCGAAGAAATGGTTGAAAAATCTCGCAAGGAAATGGATGAACGCATTCGCGAATATGGTGAACAAGCAGCCTTTGAAGTTGGCGCTCATACCTTACATCCAGATTTGATCAAGATTTTAGGTCGTTTACATTTCCGAACCAGTTATGGTCAAAATGTGTTGAATCACTCAGTGGAAGTTGCTAAATTGACTGGTGTCTTAGCCGCAGAATTAGGTGAAGATGTTCAATTAGCGCAACGAGCTGGATTGCTTCATGATATCGGTAAGGCGTTAGACCATGAGATCGAAGGATCGCATGTGGAAATCGGCGCAGAACTTGCTGCCAAGTATCGTGAAAATTCAGTTGTTATCAACGCAATTGCTTCTCACCATGGAGATACAGAAGCAACTTCAGTTATCTCTGTTTTAGTAGCCGCTGCCGATGCAGTTTCAGCTGCTAGACCAGGTGCACGAAGCGAATCATTAGAAAACTATATCCGTCGTTTAGAAAACTTAGAAAATATTTCGAATAGTTTTGACGGAGTTGATTCAAGCTTTGCTGTTCAAGCAGGACGTGAAGTACGTGTCATGGTCAAACCAGAAGAAATTTCTGATTTAGATGCCACTCGTTTAGTTCGCGATATTCGTCGCAGAATCGAAGATGAGCTGGATTACCCAGGACACATCAAAGTAGTCGTTATTCGTGAAACACGTGCGACTGATTATGCAAAATAGTAAAAAGCCTCAATTTGAGGCTTTTTCTTTTTGTTCATTTTCGAGTACGTAGATATTCAAGCAATCACTGTAAAGAATAACAAATCAATTTTTAAGGGAATCCTAAATTTAAAAGGATAGCTTCAAAACAAGAATTCATTTAAAATAGAGTACAAGAAAAGAAAGAATGGGAGTAGTAGGATGACGACTATCAGTCGCTGGTTCAAACGGTACGCCACTTTGCTCAAAATTATCTTCTTCGGGGTCGTTTTATTTTTCGTCGCGAATCAAGTGAAAAATATCGCCCATGGTATGAGCTGGCAAACGGTTTGGCAAACGATCAAACAACAAGACCAAATTGCATTATTAAGTATGTTGGGAATCGGTCTATGCGGCGTTCTACCCATGCTTTTATATGATCATGTGGCGATTACAACGCTGGAAGAAGGCGGACGCCCACGGATGAATCGCAAAGAATGGCTGGTCTCTGCTTGGACCACTAACACGATCAATAACTTGGCCGGCTTTGGCGGAGTTGTCGGTGTAAGTCTGCGATCAAGTTTTTACGGCAAAGGAATGGAAAAGAAAAAAGTATTGGCTGTGATTTCTAAGATCGCTCTATTCATGTTGGCGGGTCTTTCGATTATGGCATTGATCACGGCTTTGGATTTATTTTTCTTCCGTACACAAAATCCATTTGTCCGATATCGAATCTGGTTATTGGCTGGCGGAGCTTTTGCGCCGATTCTTTTCGGCTTTGTCTATAGCCGGCGCCGCACGATTTTTAAAGAGTTTCGACTGAAACAAATTTTTGAATTATATTTGGCCTCAATGGGGCAGTGGTTAGGTGCTTTAACGGTCTTTTTAGTAGTCGGCTATTTGATGGGCGTGAAATTGAATATCGGTGAAGTATATCCGATGTTTGTGATCGCGACTGGTTTAGGGATGCTGACGATGGTACCGGGAGGCGCGGGTACATTTGATGTCATGATGATTTTAGGGTTAGGCCATCTTGGGTTGAATCAAAGCACCGCAGTAGTCTGGATCTTGTTTTATCGGATCTTTTATTATTTGGTTCCATTTCTGACTGGTATCGTGATCTTTTTGACCAATACCAGTGTCAAAATGAATCGCTACTTTGATAATTTACCGCGGTTGCTTTCACAAAAGGTTGCTCACGTGTTTATGGTCAGTGCCGTTTATTTTGCCGGAATTATGATGATTCTATTATCTACGCTGACGAACTTATCTAATATCAGCCGCCTGTTTCAGGTGCTGCTGCCGTTTTCTTTTGATTTCTTAGATCAGACGTTGAATCTATTGATCGGCTTTTTGCTGCTGGGCTTTGCTCGCGGCATCTCGCAAAAGGTCAAACGGGCTTTTTGGCCGACGATTTTATTGTTGATCTTTGGGATCGTCAATACAGTGGCGCGGACAGCATCCATTCGCTTGATTGTCGTTTACTTGGTGATTTTATTGTTTGTCTGGATGTCACGGAAAGAATTTTATCGCGAACGCTTTGTTTATTCTTGGGGCGCCTTGACTTTCGATGGAATTTTGTTTGGGCTATTGTTCATTTTCTATGCGGTAGCAGGCTATCATAGTGGTCAGATTTGGAGTACCGAACGATTATCAACGAAATATTTTGCTTTTCCATCTGAAGAGATTTGGTTTTCTGGACTAGTTGGCTTGATTCTCTCGATTTTATGTCTGGCGATTTTGTATCAGTATCTGACACAGAGTGAAACAAAATTGGGCGTTGCTTGGGATGAAAAACGGTTCAACTATTTGATTAACCGCTATGGCGGTACGCCGGCCAGTCATTATCTGCGCGTATCGGGTTACCAGTATTTTTATTATCAGGAAAACGGCAATGATCAAATTGTTTTCGGATTCCAAACGCGTGCTAATAAATGTTTTGTTTTGGGTGATCCTGTAGGAAATCCTGAAAAATGGCAGGCGGCGACTTTGGCGTTTATGGAGCATGCGGATCAGCTTGGCTATCAGCTGGCGTTTTATAAAATATCGGAAGACTATGTGCTGCTGTTACACGATGTTGGTTTTCATTTTGACAAGATCGGTGAAACTGGCGTGACAGATTTCACGCGGCATAAGCACGATGTTTTCTCTGATCGTTTCGAATTTAAGCGATTGACCAACGAAGGCTATCAATTTATCTATTTTGAAAAGCTGCCGGAAGAAGTTTTTGAAGAGCTGGAAGAAATCTCGGATGAATGGTTAAATGGGGAAAAAGAGAAATGTTTCTCAGTTGGCCAATTTGATCGAGCATATATTGAAACCAGCAATTTAGGGATTGCTCGCGACCCGCAAAACCGGATCGTCGGTTTTATTACCGAGCAGCCGGTCAATCGGGAAAGAGCTTCTTTTGATCTTTTGCGTTTTCGCAATGATGTTCCTAATGAGCTGCCAACTTTTCTGAAGCTGCATTTGATGGATGAATTGAAGGAACAAGGCTATGTGGAAGTCTATCAAGGGATGGCGCCACTGGCAAAAGTTGGCGAGACTTCTTTTGCTTTCTTAGGAGAGCGGATCATGAATTTGATCTATAAATACGGTCATTCAATTTATGAGTTTCAACAAGTTGCTGAAGAAAAAACCGTTTATGTTGATCAATGGCGGCCAAGATACTTTGCCTATATGAAAGACAGCAGTTTCTTGTTCTCAGCGTTGCAATTATTACTGCTGATCGGTCGTGGAAAGAATAAAGGAGCGACCATCTCGGAAGAAATGATCGAAGTATAAAAAATACGAGCCCAAGCGGCTCGTATTTTTTATTATCGCCGATTGTAAAATTAAGCTAGACAACTAAAAAAGCCATTTGTGCTACACTCAAAATAGTTCTGACCAAAGAATTATAAGGAGTGAGTACAAATGACCTATACCCATCTTACAACGGATGAACTTGTAATGATAGAGTCTTATTTCAAAATAAATCAATCTGTTGCGAAAACTGCGCATTGCTTGAATCGTTCAAGACAAACGATCCATAAAGTATACCTATTCTTCAAGCAAGGAAAATCAGCCTTAGAATACTATCAACAGTATAAGAAAAACAAATCAAACTGTGGTAGACGCCCGCTTGTTTTACCCGAGGAACAATCAGAATATATTCAAAGAAAGGTTGTTCAAGGATGGACACCCGATGTGATTGTTGGTCGTGCAGCGTTTCCTATTCGTTGTTCTGCTCGTACCATTTATCGTATGTTCAAAAAGGGGCTATTTAATCCTTCTGACTTACCGATGAAAGGCAAGCGTAAACCGAATGGACATCAAGAAAGGCGTGGAAAACAAGCTTTCCGCCGCTCTATTCATGAACGTGAAAAAGATTATAGCCAATTCTCAAATGAGTTTGGTCACCTTGAAGGTGACACTATCGTAGGTCTGAAACATAAAAGTGCTGTAATTACCTTAGTTGAACGATTATCAAAAGTTATCATCACATTGAAACCGTGTGGTAGACAAGCGATTGATATTGAAAAAAAATTAAATCATTGGTTTGAATCTGTACCGAAAAATCTATTCAAATCCATCACTTTTGATTGTGGAAAGGAATTTTCAAATTGGAAACAAATCAGTAATGCCAATGATATTGCCATTTATTTCGCTGATCCAGGAACGCCGTCTCAAAGAGGCCTAAACGAGAATTCTAACGGATTGTTACGTAGAGATGGTTTATTGAAATCTATGGATTTCAATTCAGTAGATGAATCTTTTATTCAATCTGTCACATCTAAACGAAATAATATTCCTAGAAAATCACTGGATTATCGAACACCTTTGGAAGTATTTTTGAGTTACGTAAGTATTGATGATTTGTCTAACTTAATTTGACAATTAAGATATTCAAAGGTTAATCAATCGTAATTGCTTTCCCTTTCTTTTCTTCATAATCAGCTTTTGGCAATTTCAAAGTAAGGACACCATTTTCAAAGGCGGCAGTGATTTTTTCCTCGTCGATACTTTTTACAACAAATTGACGGTGATAGGCACTGTTGGAACGCTCTCTGCGAACAAAATGCCCATCATCTTTGACTTCATTTTCGCTGGTATGTTCAGCATCGATCGAAAGGATATCATTGTTGTAGCGAACAGAAATTTCCGGTTTTTCAAATCCTGGCAGGTCCGCCTTTATTTCATAATGATCCTCTAAATCCCGGATATCGACACTCATTTTTCGATCATCCCAAAATGTATTCATCAGGCGTCCAACTAAATCTTCCCCATCCAACCACTCGTTTTTTGGTAATAGACTCATACAGCATTCCTCCTAATTCTTCATAATTTGACCTTCCATTGTCTAAAGCGGACAAATAAAAAGTCGAAATTATGCACGACAGGTGCATCCAACAACCAATCTTTGACTTCGTGACTTTCTCTTTCTTTAATGGTAAAGCCTCCGGTAGAAATATTCAACTAATTTGAGGCGCCTATGCTAGAATGAATTATCTATACATTTACTATGGGCTGTGATAGAATCGTCTAGTGAAAAATTTGAACGGGTGAGAAAATGGAAATTATGGAGAAAGCCCCAGCGAAAATCAACTTGGGCCTCGATATTTTAGGCAAACGACCAGATGGCTTACATGAATTGGCGATGGTCATGGCAAGCATCGATCTAGCAGATCGTTTGTATCTGGAAGAGATTCCTGAAGATCGCATTATCATTGAA
This sequence comes from Enterococcus malodoratus ATCC 43197, assembly GCF_000407185.1. GTDB lineage: Bacteria > Bacillota > Bacilli > Lactobacillales > Enterococcaceae > Enterococcus_A > Enterococcus_A malodoratus. Next base: position 1,816,315 of record NZ_KE136481.1, on the reverse strand, counting down.
ACCAACAAGGCTTTTTTACCCACGGATAAAAAGAACCATGTTTACGAAGCATTGGACTTAGTAAAAGAGCGCTTTGATATAAAAAAAGGCCTGCGGGTCAAAATTCATAAAGAAATTCCAGTAGCGGCTGGCTTAGGCGGCGGATCGACAGACTCGGCTGCGGCCTTGCGAGCAGTCAATCGTTTATGGAATTTGGGATTATCGATCGAGGAAGTAGCTGAACTAGGAGCAGAAGTCGGCTCAGATGTTCCCTATTGTGTTTATGGACAGACTTCTCTAGTAGAAGGTTTTGGCGAAAAGGTGACACCGATCGCACCGATGCCCCAATGTTGGGTCGTTGTCGTCAAACCGCGTATGAGTGTTTCGACACGCACGATTTTTGCCAAAATTGTGATGGAGGATTTGTATCATCCGGATATTGCGTCCCTTGTTTCGGCGATCGAAGAGAATGATTATCAAAAGATGACTGAAAACTTGGGGAATTCAATGGAAGTTGTCACGATTAAAAAGCATCCGGTTATTCAGCAGTTGAAAGACCGAATGATGAAATATGGTGCGGATGCGGCAATGATGAGCGGCAGCGGACCTACCGTTTATGCACTGTGTCGTAAGTATTCACGAGCAAAGCATGTCTTTAACGCGCTAAAAGGTTTTTGCGATGAAGTCTATCTTGTACGTACGTTAAAGTAGATCCAATGAGGGTCTATTTTTTTTGAGCTCGTATATGAGGTGAAATTCTCATTCATTTTAAGTAGAGATCGTAATTAAATAACGTGAAAACAGTAATGAACCGGATACAGGTTTCGTTTTTCATATGAGCGTAACGTCATTTGTTTTACGGTTTATGGGTATTATTCTATTGTAAATCGTAAATTTTACGCTTTGAGTTGACGGATAGAAAAACATTTGTTAAATTAATTCATGTCTTAAAAGAGAAGAGAAGGTGTTTAGATAGATGAAGATGCAAAAAGGACTACTTTTATTAGGAGCTGTGCTATTATCAGTCGTGCTGACTGCCTGCGGGGGCCAAGAGAAAAAAGAAACGACATCTGAGGATAAAATCCATGTGATGACGACTTTTTATCCGATGTATGAATTTACCAAACAAGTGGTAGGTAACAAAGGAAACGTGGAATTGTTGATTCCAGCGGGAACTGAGCCTCACGATTTTGAGCCCTCGGCCAAGGATTTAGCGAAAATTTCAGATTCTGATGTGTTTGTCTACAATAGTCCGGAACTGGAAACATGGACGGATAATCTGACGGATACGATCAATACGAAGAAAACCGAAGTTATTCAAGCCTCTAAAGATATTAAATTGATGGAAGGTGCGGAACATGATCACGAAGAAGCGCATGATCATGACTCAGATGAGCATGAAGAACATGGACACGATCATGATTTGGACCCTCATGTGTGGTTAGATCCAGTCTTAGCGATCAAAGAAGTGGAAACGATTCGCGATCAGTTGAGTAAAAAATACCCAGAGGACAAAGCGGCCTTTGAAAAAAATGCAGCAAGTTATATCGACGAATTAAAAGCGGTGGATCAAGAATACCAAACGACATTCAAAGATGCGAAGAACAAAACATTTGTCACACAGCATGCGGCCTTTGGTTATTTAGCCAAACAATACGGTTTGACCCAAGAAGCGATTGCCGGAATTTCCCCCGATCAAGAGCCGTCACCAAGCCGTTTAAGCGAATTGAAGCACTATGTTGATGACAATCAAGTCAAAGTTATCTACTTTGAAGAAAATGCCTCATCGAAAGTCGCCGAAACCTTGTCTAAAGAAACCGGTGTGAAATTAAAAGTCTTAAATCCGTTAGAAAGTTTGACGGATAAACAAATCAAAGATGGTGAAAGCTATCTTTCTGTTATGCGTGAAAATTTGAGCGCGTTGAAGGAAAGTATTCAGTAATAGGAAAAAGGTGAGAAAAAATGTCGTATATCGAAGTGGAAGATCTCTCGTTCTATTATGACAATGAACCAGTCTTGGAGAATGTGTCTTATCATGTGGATCCAGGCGAGTTTGTCATTTTGACAGGAGAAAATGGTGCCGCAAAATCGACATTGATCAAAGCGACATTAGGGTTATTAAAACCCAGCAGCGGAAAAGTGACGATCGCGAAAAAAAATGCTCAGGGTCAAAAATTGAGCATTGGCTATATTCCGCAACAGGTCTCGTCATTTAACGCGGGATTTCCCAGCACAGTCTTGGAATTGGTGGAATCTGGTCGTTATCCGCAAGGAAAATGGTTCAAAAAACTATCCGAACGTGATCATGAACATGTGAAAAAAGCGTTGGAATCAGTAGATATGTGGAATATGCGCCATAAAAAAGTGGGCGAATTATCCGGTGGACAAAAACAACGGATCAGCTTGGCTCGTTTATTTGCTAAGGATCCGGATCTGTTGATTCTAGATGAACCAACAACCGGGATGGACGAAAAATCCCGCAACGATTTTTATGAGTTGTTACGACATAGTGCTCATGCCCATGGAAAAAGTATTTTAATGATTACACACGATCACGAGGATACGCAAAAATACATTGATCGCCATATTCGATTGGTGCGAAAGGAGAATTCAAAATGGCGTTGCTTTCATATGAGTTCATGAGACGGGCCTTCCTAGCTGCGATCTTTATTGCCGGAATTGCGCCGATGCTGGGTGTTTTTCTAGTCATTCGTCGGCAGTCTTTGATGGCGGACACCTTGTCTCATGTTTCGCTGGCCGGTGTAGCGTTAGGATTCTTCTTAAACTTAAATCCCACAGCCACGACACTGCTAGTAGTGGTCATTGCTGCGATCATCATGGAATACCTGCAAAACATGTACAGCTCCTATTCAGAAATATCGATCGCGATCTTAATGGCGGCAGGTTTAGCAATTGCTTTGGTATTAATGAGTTTGGCACCAGGAAGCTCAGCGGTCAGTATCCAATCCTATTTATTTGGTTCGATCGTGACGATTACGTGGCAGCAGGTTGTCTTCCTAGGCGTTCTCTTTGTACTAGTCGGTATCTTATTCTTGCTATTTAAACGTCCGATGTATGTGCTGACCTTTGATGAAGATATTGCGGCGGTAGATAATCTGCCTGTCCGTATGATGTCAATGATCTTTAATATCGTTACAGGTGTAGCGATTGCAATAATGATCCCGATCGCGGGGGCTTTGTTGATTTCAGCGATTATGGTATTGCCGGCTGCAATCGGCATGCGTGTAGGAAAAAGCTTTAACTTGGTCATCTTGATCAGTGTCCTTGTTGGATTTGTCGGGATGATCGGCGGATTAACAGGATCCTATTATTTAGACACGCCGCCAGGAGCCACGATTACTCTAGGATTCATTTTATTGTTCCTAGTAATCAACGGCATTCGTCAATTGCGGTTCTTGGTTCAGCGAAAACAGTTGCAAAAATAGAGGAAAGCGAAAGCTTTTCCTCTTTTTTTGTGGAATAATTAATAAATTCCGAACTTTTCGACTTTAAAACGAGAAAATGCTCGAATTTTATTGGCTAAACCCTTATAATGGGAAACGATAAATCAGAATAGGCTTATCATGCGCTTTTTCTTTCTGAAACAGCGGGATGATACGCGTTGAGAATCAGAATTATTTTTCTCGGAGAAAAACAGTTTGACTAAAATGAACTAGGCGGCCAGTTTTATGTTGGGCTTTGGTCCATTATCGGAAGCTCTACGGATTTGACATCAAATTTTTTTCAGCGAGGAAAAAATACATTAAATTGAAATAGGAGTGAATTACGTGAAAGTGCGTCGAAGTGAACGATTAATCGACATGACACAATACTTGTTGGATCATCCACATGATCTGATCCCATTGACTTTTTTTGCGGCTCGATACGGTTCGGCAAAATCTTCGATCAGTGAAGATTTAGCAATTGTTAAAAAGACCTTCAAAGAACGAGGAACAGGGTTCTTAGAAACAATACCAGGTGCTGCCGGAGGAGTTGTTTTTACACCGAGCATTACGGATGAAGAGGCGCAAGAATATATCGGATCTTTGGCTGAACGTTTGTCGGAAGAAGATCGTTTATTGCCAGGTGGGTATGTATACTTATCTGATATGTTGGGACAGCCTGACTTATTACGTAGAGTGGGTCGGATTATTGCGGCTCAGTATTTGGATAAAAAAGTAGATGCAGTCATGACGGTCGCAACGAAAGGCGTGCCGATTGCTCAAGCAGTTTCTTATTATTTGAATGCGCCGTTCGTTATCGTTCGCCGGGATTCAAAAATCACGGAGGGCTCTACAGTCAGCGTGAATTATGTTTCCGGTTCTTCTGAACGCATCGAAAAAATGGAGCTGTCAAAACGCAGCTTGAAGCGTGGTTCGAGAGTTTTGATCGTGGATGACTTCATGAAAGGCGGCGGAACCGTCAACGGCATGAAGAGCTTGATCGAGGAGTTCGAGGCTGAACTTGTCGGAATCACTGTCTTTGCGGAATCTAAGTTCAAAGGTGAACGCGCGATCGATGATTACAATTCATTACTATTTGTTCAAGACGTAGATACTAGTACGAAAACCATCTCGGTCGTACCAGGTAATTGCTTCGATAAATAGAAAACAAAATGCTAGACTGTTAAAACGCTCTCCTTTTTTGGAGAGCGTCTAACGAGCTAGTATTTTTTGCGTCAGGCTAGTAAAATAGTATAGTGGCAGAAATTAAAAAAACGATATCCTCACTATTGAAGGATATACACGTTGAGTATTAGTTTCATTTTTTTTAAAATTGAATACATTAGTAGAATGATATACGGAATGAAAATCAAAGATAATTTTTTAAAAAAATTATTTCATTAATATGAATGAGGAGTGACTTCTTTTGGAAAATCGTTATGCGATTATTTTAGCAGCGGGTAAGGGAACTCGCATGAAATCAAAATTATACAAAGTTCTGCATCCAGTGGCGGGAAAGCCGATGGTGGAGCACATTATCGAACGCGTGGTTGAAACGCAGCCAGCGGATATCGTAACGATTGTGGGACATGGCGCAGAAATGGTTAAGGAGCAATTAGGCGATCGCAGCCAATATGTCTTGCAGGCCGAACAATTGGGAACTGGCCACGCGGTTATGCAGGCAGCGGATTTTTTAAAGGGAAAAAAGGGAACAACACTTGTCATTAGTGGGGATACACCGTTACTTACGACCCAAACGTTGAACAATTTATTCGATTACCATCAAGGGAAAAAAGCGAGTGCGACGATTCTGACTGCTCATGCTGACGATCCAACAGGCTATGGCCGTATTTTACGTGACCACGTAGGCATTGTTGAAAAAATCGTGGAGCAAAAAGATGCGACGCTGGAAGAAGCCCGGACGCAAGAGATTAATACAGGAACCTATTGCTTCGATAATGAACAATTATTTGCGGCATTAGAAAAAATCGGTACGAACAATGCTCAGGGTGAGTATTATTTGACCGACATCGTTGAGATTTTGAAAAATGACGGACAAACAGTTGCCGCATACCAAACGGATGATTTTGAAGAATCATTGGGTGTGAATGATCGGATCGCTTTGGCTCATGCCAATGAAATCATGCGTCACCGTATCAACAAACAGCATATGGTTAACGGCGTTACCTTTATTGACCCAGCAACGACGTATATTGACGCAGGTATTGAGATCGGTTCAGACACGATCATTGAACCTGGCGTGCAGATCCAAGGCAAGACTGTGATCGGTTCTGATTGTATTATCGGAGCGCACTCAAAAATCGTTGACAGCATTGTTGAGGACAAGGTAGAAATCAAAGCGTCTGTCTTAGAGCAATGTATCGTGCGCAAAAATGCGGATGTTGGTCCGAATGCACACTTGCGTCCGCAAGCGGATATCGGTGAAAATGCGCATATCGGAAATTATGTAGAGGTCAAAAAAGCAACGATTGGTGAAAACACCAAGGTTGGTCATTTAACGTATGTTGGCGATGCGACACTTGGAAAAGACATCAACGTCGGCTGCGGCGTTGTCTTTGTCAATTATGACGGCAAGAACAAGCACCATACGAATGTTGGTGATCATGTCTTCATCGGGTCGGGTACAAATATCATTGCCCCTGTTAATATCGCTGACAATACGGTAACAGCAGCTGGTTCGACGATCACAGATGATATCGCGGAAGGTGATATGGCGATTGCTCGTGCGCGTCAAGTGAACAAAACAGGTTATGCGAATCGTTTGCCATTTTAAGGAAAATCTCTTGATTTCTTAAAAGGAAATGACTAGTATTTTATTTGAAATGGTATATAATCGGTAACGTATGTTTAAAAAGAAAGTGGAGGTCCCCATGTCGAAACATTATTTTGATCCAAGATTGAAAATTTTTGCTTTGAATTCAAATCGTCCCCTAGCTGAAAAAATCGCTGAAGAAGTCGGTGTTGAACTAGGAAAAAGTTCAGTGACCCAATTTAGTGATGGTGAAATTCAAGTAAACATTGAAGAAAGTATTCGTGGCTGTCATGTCTATGTCGTTCAGTCTACAAGTAGTCCGGTAAATGATAATCTGATGGAATTGTTGATTATGATCGATGCCTTGAAACGTGCGAGTGCAAAAACAATCAACGTCGTAATGCCTTATTATGGTTATGCTCGTCAAGACCGTAAAGCACGTGCACGGGAACCAATTACTGCTAAACTTGTTGCTAACATGATCGAAAAAGCTGGCGCAACACGTCTATTGACTTTAGATCTACATGCTTCTCAAATCCAAGGATTCTTTGATATCCCTGTGGATCATTTAATGGGTGCACCATTAATTGCTGATTACTTCCTAGAAAAAGAAATCTGCGGCGACGACGTTGTAGTTGTCTCACCTGACCATGGTGGTGTAACACGCGCCCGTAAATTAGCCGAGTTCTTGAAAGCACCAATCGCGATCATCGACAAACGTCGTCCAAAAGCGAATGTTGCCGAAGTAATGAACATCATCGGAAAAGTTGATGGAAAAACGTGTGTCATTATCGATGATATGATCGACACAGCGGGTACGATCACTTTAGCTGCGAATGCATTAAAAGAAGCTGGTGCAGAAAAAGTTTATGCTTCATGTACTCATCCTGTATTATCAGGTCCAGCGATGCAACGGATCCAAGATTCAGCGATTGAACATTTAGTCGTAACAGATTCAATCTACTTATCTGATGAACGTAAAATCGATAAGATCGACGAAATCAGTGTTGGTGAATTAATGGGTGATGCGATCAAACGTATCCACGAAAATAAACCAGTCAGCCCATTGTTCGAAACGCATAAAAAATAAACTATCTATACAACTAGGTACTCGCTGAGAGTGCCTAGTTTTTTTTCATCTATAAATAATTTTCGGATGGATGACCAATCATTTTGGAAGATATTTTAGCTTATCAAAGAATTTTGAACAAACGCTTTCACGCGGGACAGCTTCTGATATGATACTAATTAGAAGATAGTAATGGGGAGGGCGTCATGCAGAAACGAATGGATCGAATTTCCATGGTAGCCGGCTATGGAATTTTATTAATTGCTTTATTTTTAAAAATAGTTGGTGGGGAAAATCGACGCTTCAGTTTGATTGAAGTCTGGGTTCGCAGCCTGATCAGTGGAGATTTCCTGCATTTTTGGCGTACAGAATTTTCTTCTGGGATCGGTGTTTTAGTCGGAACGGGAATATTTCTGTTGTTAGTACTGATCTATGTGCTCGATGCACTGCTGATAACCCGGCATCGACAGGTGAGTTTTCTGCAATCGGCTAAGTCAGCATGGCTGTACTTCACGATGTTTTTTTACTTTATTTTTATTCAGTTTTATTCCAGCAGTATGTGGTTGGTTTTAATTCTTATCATAGGTGCTCTGGAATTTCTGTTGAATCGATATTTGGAAGACAAAATTGAGCGTGATCGAAAATATGCGGAGTCGCAAAAAATTGAAAAAACTTATAATGAAGATCGGAAAAGACGGCTGGCCTTTCCAGGGAAATACCCACCTGCGTTTCACCAGGTGATTCGTAAAAACTTTCGTTTCTATCGGAAAAATTATTTTTTATTGATTTTTGCTAATGCACTGGCATTCTTCGTTTTAAGTATTCTGATTTTTACCTATCATACGTTTAGCGGGACGCATACGCAGGATGCGATTTTTGACAAGACCGGACTTTTGCGGATTTTTATCGAATCAGGTGGCGTTCTTTTGCTACTGCTATTATTATTTCTATCATTTATGGATGGTCTATATGTCGATTTTAAAGCGAAACATATGGAGCTGTTTATTCAATTAGGTATTCGAAAAAATACGTTTCTAACGATGTTGTTGGAGGAATTTAGTTTTTGCGCGTTAGCGGGGATTCTGCTTGGAGGACTAGCGGGTCTAATAATCGTCAGAGAACCATCCAGTTTTAGTTGGGCATTGTTGTTGTACGCAGGGCTGGTCATTCTTGCGATGGCCTTTCATCAAGAAAAAATCTTGCGTTTGATCCAATTCCAGCCGCGGAAGCAAGCCAAGGCGGATCGGCCAAGACAGCGTTGGACGCCCATCTTCTTATTAGTAGGGGGACTTGCACTAGCAATCACTTTTTGGTGGTTCTATCGCCGGAAATCAGCGGAGACATTATTAGTAGTTGGGGTATTAGTCGCTGCTTTGTGGGGCTTGTTTTTAGGAGGCGGTGGTCTTTATGTGAAGCGCAACCGGGGAAAGCTTGGCATCTTACTTTCTCGCAATGACTTATTCTATCGTTTCCATAAAAGTATTAACGTATTGTTATTAGCAACACTTTTGCAGGTTTTAGTAGTGGGCTTCTTTTTACCGCGATTCGTGACTTTTCAACTGACTTCAGTCGATGATCAATTTCCTTATGGAGTCGTTGCGAAAGTGAAGCAGCCAGAAGTTTCTCAAACTGAAACGATTTTGAATAAGGAAAAGGCTTCGTGGAAAAAATACCCATTCGTCCCTGTAACGTCAGTCGATGGTGATCCTGAATGGGAAGTTTACGGAACCGCTCGACCAGTCATGTTTATTCAAGGACAGCATATCGGGATTTCTGAAACGACGTATCAACAATTACGCCAGGCGAATAAACTAGAGCCTCATCCACTGAATTTGAAAAAGGGACAATGGCATGTGGTCTATCAACAGGCAATCAGTATCCGGGGACAACCGATCGATTGGGACCCGCAAAGTTCACGACCGCGATTAAGAATCGGGACACCATTAGAGAGCTACAATACGGCGAATGTCGATATGATCTATCCAATGCGTCATATTAAGAGTCAAGAACGCTTGATATTGACCGGGATGTTTCAGCGGGGGCTGCAAGAAAATATTTTGGTCTTTACGGATCAGGAATTTGCGGAGCAGACGAAAAAAGAACATCCCAATCAATTGTTTTTGATAAACAGCGATAAAAAAATCGTCCCTTCACTGAATTTTTTGAAGCAAAAATATGCGGCGGATAAACGATGGGATTCGACGATTGAACCAGTGTATGAAAAGACGCAGCGTAAAAATAATGTCATCACCGAAAATCATCTGCAGGTCCTGCTGCTAATATTCACCTTAATTATCTGTATTTTTATGAGTGTCGGCTTATTAGTAGCGAAGTTTGAGAGCGAACAGACCAGTTTGATTGCACGCCGAAAACTACTGGATCAATTAGGCATGCGGCAAAAAGAACAGCGCGGTGTGCTGAAACAACAAGTCGGATTCTTTACCGTTTTGCCAATCGTCGCAGGTTTGATACTAAGCTGCGGGTTTATTGGAATCATGGGTGCGCTGCGCTTTTTCTCAATACAGGAATGGCTGCAATTTGGACGCGTCTTCTTGTTGGATTACAGTGTGTACTTATTAGGTTGGGGAATCATTGCCAGCTTGATATATCGTAGAATCGAAAAATGGAGGTAAACAAATGGAGCCAGTCATCAAAGCCACGGCAATTACAAAAAAATATGCGCAGCAAGAAGTCTTAAAAGGAATTGATATTGCGATTGCTCCAGGAGATTTCACTTGTATCATGGGGCGCTCTGGTTGCGGCAAAACGACGTTGCTGAAGATTCTGGGACTGATGCATCCGCCAACTGCGGGAGAGATTTTTTTCGAAGATAAACTGACCTACGAGCTTTTTCCAGATGAAATCTCGGATATTCGAAGACGAAAAATCGGATTTGTTTTTCAGGATTTTAATTTGATGGAGAGTATTACCGTGGGGGAGAATATTCTTTTGCCGGCAATTTTAGACAAGCAGGATCCCGTCGAGGCTGAGGAAAAGATGAAGCCATTTTTTCAAGTGCTGCGGATTGAACATCTTTTGGACAAGCTGCCTCATGAATTATCTGTAGGTGAAAAGCAACGTGCCGCGATTTGCCGTGCATTGATAAATGCGCCAGAGATTATTTTAGCCGATGAACCAACTGGGAATTTAGATAGCAACGCAGGTGCGGAAGTGATTAAAATTTTCCAGCGGATCAATCAAGAGCTGGGAATTACCATCGTAATGATTACCCATGACAGCAAAGTGGCCCAGGCCGCCAAAGAGGTCATCTTCTTAAAGGATGGACAAATCTATGACCGTTTAGTAAATGTCATTGGTTCTGAGGTCCAAATCGCAGAAAAAATGCTGGAAGTCTAATTGATAGATGAGAAAAAGGAACGCATCGGAAAATCGGTGCGTTCCTTTTTATAGCTAAGAGGATTGCAGTATCTGCTATGCCGAAGTTCGAACAGATAAATTTTTCCAAAAAAAGAGCTCATCGGTGGGTGGCCGATGAGCAAAGGAGTTAAAAAATGAAAAAGTGTTAGGGTTGTTTGTTGGTATGCTTATATAATAGCAAGTAGTTGTGAAAAAAGTGTGAATGAAGATTGTTCGAAAATTAAAAATTCTATAAAGAAACTGAAACTAAATTAAGTTGAGATATAAATTATTTTATTTATAAAAAAAGGAGCTCATCGGTGGGTGGCCGATGAGCAAAGGAGTTAAAAAATGAAAAAGTGTTAGGGTTGTTTGTTGGTATATATATATAATAGCAAGTAGTTGTGAAAAAAGTGTGAACGATGATTGTTCGAACATTAAAATATTTGTAAAGAAATTGGGATTTAATTATTTGGACAAATATATTATTTTTATTTTCTATAAAAAAAGAGCTCACCGGTGGGTAGCCGATGAGCAAAGGAGTTAAAAAATGAAAAAGTGTTAGGGTTGTTTGTTGGTATGTATGTATAATAGCAACGAGTTATGAATAAAATGTGATGAAAGGTTAGAGAAACCATTAATTTAAAAAAAATAAATCTCACTAACATATATTTACGAAAAGAATATTTAATTTCGTTCGAAAGAAACTGAAAAATTACATCCGTTCTTTATTAGATAGGTCAAATATGATACTCGAAAACTAAAAATGGGTTTTCTTTGTCGATTTCTATAAGGAACCGTTCAAAAATAAAAAATGACCGAAGCATTGCGCTTCGGTCATCGTTTTATTCATAAACACGATTTTTCTTGTCGTAAATATTACGTAATTCCAAGTACAGTGGAACAAGTTCGTTTTTCGTGTATGGAAAGTCCAATTGATACAAAGGAATATTTGGTTTCTCTTTTTTCAACAATGAAGAAGAACTGATGATCAAGTCATAATCATCCTTCAATGAGATGTCGTAAGGTTCCGCGTCAATGAAGCGCAGATCTTCCAAGAAACGATACAAGTCACGGACAAAGATAGCGTTGTGTTCCAACGCGATTCCGACCTTCAAATTATGCGCATATGGGAACTGGTTGAAGTAAGGCAGCAGCAACCGTTTGAACGCCCGTGTGATCATTGGGTGGACAGAGCCGACGAAGCTGTATGACGGATTGTCTTTAGCCATTTGCATAAAGTTTTGAATGTTTTGGAATAAAATATATTCGCCGCGTGTTTGTTTTTCATTTGGATCCATCACCAATTCGATGATGCTTGGAAATGGCTGACGGAAAATAAAGTAGCCAAAGGTAATGTTTAACATATTGGCAACGACTAATGGATCATCCATTATATCCGGGCGATCAGGGAACAACGCTTTTTTCGCGAAATTTCTGAACTCTGTGACAAAATCGTTGACTGGGTTTGGTCGAGCATCAAAGTCATGAATTGTTTGTTTCATACTTTGATCGTCACGAATGGTATAGAACGGTGAATAGTGAGCTAAGAAATAGATAAAGCTTGATTCACCTTTTAATTGACGTGTTGTCATTGGGACATCCACTAATTCGCGTAACGAAGTAAAATCGTAATACGGATTGTCCTTCATCAAGAAATTATAACGCGGATCGTATTTGACAAACTTTTTGTTATTAACACGAATTAAATTGATACAGGTAAATAATTTGATCTCTTGTGAACCAAAGTAGGTCCGTGACAAAGGGAAATAGTCTTTGTACGTGTCAATAAGTTGATTCAATTGATGCTGATCAACATCCAAAGGGCATTCGATTCCGCGAGTTCCCAGCCATAAAAGATCAAATAGTGCCAATCGGATCAAGCGTTCATCCCCAGACATCCCAGCTTCGGTATATGTAAAGCGGATATTGAAGCGTTTTAAATGTCTCTTCAATTTATCGATTTTACGTGAAACGGTGGAACGACTCACAAAATATTTTTCACAAAAATGCTCAATAGTTGGATTTTCTTCATTTAAGAAGTATAACATGAATTGGAAAGGTACCGCCTGCTGCAATAAGTGGTAACGATACTCATCAACAGTAGCGTTAAGATTTTCCAGATTCACCTTGCCGGCACGCATCATGAGTGTTTCGTGATTCGGTCGAATTTCTGCCAATTCTTGATCTATTTCATTTAGTTCAATGACACTTTGTTGGTAGTTTAAATCTAAATCTTCTGACAATTGGTTGATTGCTAGAACTTGTTTAGTCGATTGGTTTAAATATTTAAAAATATTAAAACGTAAGAGGAGTGACGCGTCAAACATAAGTTCCTCATATAACATCTGTATTCCTCCTTTATTAAATTAGGTCATTAATCTGAATTTTTTTAAGTATATTTCTTCTATATTGTACTTTATTTACATAAAACTGTCAGTTATTAACCAATAAAAAGTGAGTAAAATTATATAGGGAAAAGCAATTATCATGCTATTCTAAGAAAGAAGGTGAGAAAATGACAAAGTCACGTTTAGAGGCATTTACCGATGGTGTTGTTGCGATCGTTTTAACAGTTCTCATATTGGATATTCAGATACCAGACGCGCCAACACTGGCTTCATTATTAAGTATAACGAATACGCTCTTCGCGTATATCGTTAGTTTCATTTTTGTCGCGGTGATTTGGGTAAACCACCATCGAATGATGCAGATGGCAGAAAAAATAAATTATCGTGTGATTTGGGCAAATATTTTTTGGTTATTTTGGCTAACTCTATGTCCCGCTGTAACGAGTTGGGTGGGGCGGAATCCTAACCAGTTTTGGCCTGAATTTTCTTATGTACTGATTTATACAATGTGGAGTTTTTCATATGGTATTTTATCGAAGCAATTAAGCAAAGCGAATGACCCAGACAGCCATGTAGTAAAAGTTTTAGATCGGGATCAACGAAGCAGATTATCAATGGTGATCAATCTGGTCGTTCTGGCCGGTGTATTTATTTTTCCACCGATTGGAATTTTAGGCCGGTTCTTAGTTTCTGGAATCTGGGTCGTTTCCTATCGCAAAGCGGATCAATACTATCAAAAAATAATTGGCAAAAAAAACCGCGGCAGAAGCTGAAATCTTCTGCCGCGATTTTTTGTTTTTCAAGTTCTGTTTTAAGGTTCTGGATGCAGTACTCGGTGTAGAAATTCTTTGGTTCGAGCTTCTTTTGGATTTCCAAAAATATCTTCGGGTGATCCTTCTTCAGCAATGACGCCCTGATCCATGAAGATCACGCGATCGGAGACTTCTTTGGCGAAGGCCATTTCGTGAGTTACGATGACCATCGTCAAACCGCTCTCGGCTAATTTTTTCATGATCCGCAGTACGTCTCCGACCATTTCAGGATCGAGAGCAGAGGTCGGTTCATCGAACAACATGACTTCCGGGTCCATCGACAATGCGCGAGCGATTGCTACCCGTTGTTTTTGTCCACCGGAAAGCTGTGCTGGTTTCGCATCGATAAAACGATCCATGCCGACCTTTTCCAAATTTTCAATCGCGATTTTTTTCGCTTCTTCTTCTTTACGACCTAGGACGGTCACTTGTCCGCTCATACAGTTTTGCAAGACGTTCATATTATTAAATAAGTTGAAGGATTGAAACACCATTCCTAAGTGGGTGCGGTATTTTGGCAAATTATAACCTGGAGCTAAAACATTCTCTCCTTGATACATGATTTTTCCATCTGTTGGAGTCTCTAATAAATTGATGCAGCGCAGAAAAGTTGATTTCCCCGAGCCAGATGCACCGATGATGGTTACAACTTCTCCTTTGTTGACGTTCATACTGATATCTTTTAAGACGAGATTGTCGCCGAAACTTTTTTTCAAACGTTCAATTTCAATGATACTGTTCATAATAATCCTCCCTATTTCATTCGAATACTGCTAACTGACTATTTGTCTTCTCCAACCGCTACTTCTACATCGTCTAAACGAACATAGGCAGAAGGACCGTCCATTTTCTTCTCAACGACTCGCAAGATACGTGTCGCGGTAAAGGTCAAGACGAAGTAAATGACACAAATAATGAAGTACGTCTGGAAGAACATGTAGTTCGTTCCGGCTGCTGATTTCCCTTGGAAGAACAATTCAGAAACAGAGATGATACTCAATACGGAAGTATCTTTAATATTGATGACTAATTCATTCCCGGTGGCCGGCAAGATGTTACGCAAAACTTGCGGCAGGACTACTTTGCGCATCGTTTGTCCATGTGTCATCCCAATCGCATGAGCGGCTTCAAACTGTCCTTGGTCGACAGCGAAAATCCCGCCGCGGACGATTTCGGACATATAAGCACCGGTATTAATAGAAACGATGAACAAGGCAGCTGCGGTTCGGTTCAAATCGATTCCGAAGGCCATTGCGATACCGTAATAAATTACGGCAGATTGAACGATCATCGGTGTGCCGCGGAAAACTTCAATGTAGATATTCAGCAACCAACCGAAAACTTTTTGCAGCCCGCGTTTAGCACTATTGTCTGATTCAGGCAAGGTGCGGAAAACACCGACTAGTAAACCAATCAAGGTACCGACAGTCGTGCCGACAATTGCAAGCAGCAAGGTCACACCAGTCCCGCGTAGGAACATCGAACCGTTTTGTTTCAAGATACGAACAAAGACATTTTCTTTTTTACCAGAAGCGCTTTGTGTCTCATCTGTCGCCGGTTGATCCTTGATCGCTTTGTCCATGATTTTGACGCGTTCATCTTGTGAGATGCCTGCTAAAGTTTGATTGACTTGGGCCATATCAGAATCGCCTTTGCGCATCCCAACTGAGACTTGAACATCTTCAGGGTTAGTTTGAAACCCATTTGCTTTATCAAATTCGACCATTTTCAGATCAGAGTTAACACTTTCAGCTGTTACCCCTTCAGGTCGTTCGCTGACGTAACCATCGATTGTACCGGATTCCAAAGCAACTCGCATTGCCGGAAAATTATCCATGGCTTCCTGTTTATTTACGTCAGGGATCTGAGGGATAACATCATAATGGAAAGTACTCAATTGCGCGGTAATCTTCGCGCCAGCAAAATCTTTAATCGAAGTAGCTTTTGCATATTTTGTATCCTTACGAGTAACGATAACAAGTTGTGATTCATAATACGGATCAGAGAAATCGACTTCTTTGCGACGTTCGGCTGTTGGGGACATCCCCGCAATAATGGCATCGATTTTGCCAGATTGAAGAGCGGGCAATAAGCCGTCCCATTCGGTTTTGACAACCACTAATTTACGGTTCATTTTATCAGCGATTTTTTTCGCCATCTGAACATCGTAACCACCAGCATATGCTTTGTCGCCTTGAATTCGAACGGCGCCGTTACGGTCATCTTTTTGGGTCCAGTTGAAAGGGGCGTAGCCTGCTTCCATGCCGACCCGCAGTTCTCCCTCCGGTGTTTTTTCGTCTGCCCGCGTGATTAACGGGGCTCCTAAAAATGAAATAAATAATGCGATGAGTGCGATAACTGAAAATCTTCTTCTATTCATAATTTCTCCCTTTCTTGAAATGACGAGATTGGGTAAGGGGTGTTTTTGAAAAATCTGCAACAAAAAAAGCCGCCGATTTGTGTATAAGGCCGCTTGCAGATAATAAGAAGATGGTGTTCCCTCTCACAAAAACATAGCGCAACTTAGCATCACTGCTAAGACAGTCCGCAAGTTATTTGCTTGCGTCCCAACATACAAAATAAAGAGAATTCTGTACATTTCGGCGAAACTTCCTAGACCTATTTCATCGTGTCTCTGCACTCCATAGGGTTAATAAGGTTCGCGACCTCTACCTCATTGATTTGAGGCATCTCGTATTCAGTTATTATGTTTCACAGTCTAAAGCCTACAAATGAAAAAGTCAATGGAAATCATTTGGAACGAACAAAAATAATGGGTGAAATTTTTAATCTGCATAGATTTGATTGTTCAAAAAGACAAAAAAATGAAAAAAAAGCTCTTTCTTTGAGAAAAACCACTTTCTTTTCATTTTGACTAAAAGAATTCAACTGAAAAATTGAAGGCTCAATGATACGATTAAGTATTACATAAATAAACAAAAAAGTGCTTCGGTACAATCAAAAGAATTTTTCAAACGTAAATTGTACTGAAGAATGATCGATAATAAAACGGTTACACCCTATACTTTAGTCAGGAGGTGAGGAGAAAGTGAATTACAAGATGAGCTATCTCCTATCCAACAATTTTAATTGTTACGTAACATTAAAAGAAGCAATTCAACAAACGGGTTTGTCTGCCAATGAGCTCGCGACTCAATTAGCAGAGTTAGATTTGACCGTTGAGACAATTGCTGGCACAGAAGAGCAGCGCGTGTTCATCGCACCGATAGCGACTGAACAATGGACGCGAAAGCTCGTAAATGAAACACGAGATTACTTTGTTTACTCCGAGGAGCAGCGGCAAGCGTTGATTTACTTGTTGAGCTATTCCACTTTCGAAGAATTGTCACTGTTTCATTTTCAAGATTTTTTGGAAATCTCAAAAGGGACAGCGATCGCCGACGTGAAAAAACTGCGCAGCTATCTGGCTACGCAACAGATTGAACTGGTTTATTCCAGAAAGCAAGGCTTTTTCCTGAATGGAGCGGAGTTGGAGATTCGGCGCGTTGCTCAAAATTTTGTCGCACAGCTTTTACAAGACACGACTGGAAAGTTTAGTTTGTTTAATTGGTTGAATCACTATGATCTGACTTTATACGCGCGGGTTCGTGATGGCATCCAAGAACAAACCAGTGTCTTGGGACTAACAATCGTACCGAGCCGAATCGATGAGGTCAGCTTATTGATTGGTTTATCTTACAAGCGGATCAAAGAAACCCAGTTGAAAAATTTGTCTGAAATGACCGTTTTGGAATCACTGACAGCCTACCAGGCCAGCGAGCTGTTCCTTCAAGAGGTTTTCAATGAAAGGAATCCGTATGAAGTGGGTTACATGACGATCGCATTGATGACGATCGTGCAAGGCGAGATTCGGGATCTGCAATTAGATTTTCTGCTGAGCTGTTCCGCTGAAATCATTCATCGAATGGAAAATTACTCCGCGATTCAATTCTCCAATTTTCGCGAATTGCTGATGAACTTGTTTTATCATCTTGTCCCGGCCTATTTTCGAATTCGTTTTGGCTTTTACCTGCCGAATGTTTTGATCGAAAATATTCAAATGGATTATCCGGAAATTTTCGATTTCACTAAAGAAGCACTGTATCCATTGGAAAAAGTTGTCGGGCGGAAGATTCCTATCGAAGAAGTCGGCTTCTTTTCGATCCTCTTTGGCGGAGCGATCACGAATCAAAAGGCGGAAGCCGCAGATAAAGATGTACGAGCGTTGATCGTCTGTCCCAGCGGAATCAGCTCATCGTTGATTTTACAGACTGAACTGAAAAAAATGTTCTCGACGATTCGTTTTCAAGAAGCCAGTTCCGTGGATCAATTGCAAAATGTTTCGGAAGAAAATTACGATGTTGTTTTTTCGACTATCCCTTTGGAGAGTAAAAAACGAGTCTATCTCGTCAAACCGTTGATGTCGCAATTAGAAAAAAATCAATTGATCAATCAAGTCCAGGAAGAATTGCTTGTCCCCGGTTTTTCCATGCCCAGTGCCGAAGAAATTCTCAAAGCATTGAGCCCTCATATCGAGTTGAAAAGTGGAGTAACCAAGGAAAAACTATATAAAGTGTTGAACAAGAAAATGAATCGACTAATTGAGCAGAAGGAGGACAATCGTCCAATGCTAACAGAACTTATTACCCCGGAAATGATCCAAATCTGCGATGAGGTCGCTGATTGGGAAACGGCGATTCGTACGGCTGCCAAGCCACTAGTGGCCAGCCGAAAAATCGAAGATCGATATGCAGATGCTATGATCGAAAAAGTAAAACAATATGGGCCTTTTATCCATATCGGTAAAGGCATCGCTTTGCCGCATGCCCGGCCAGAAGATGGGGTAAAGGCATTAGGAATGTCGCTATTAAAAGTAGAAAACCCAGTCTTATTACTGGATGATGAAAAGCATGCGGTTCAATTATTCGTTTGCTTAGCTGCGGTTGATAACGAGGCGCATTTACGAGCGCTATCCAGCCTGACAAAATTATTATCCAATAAAGAAAATTTGGATGATCTATTAGCGGCAACAACTAAAGAAGAAATCACAACTATTTTAACTAGAGGAGAGAATAAATGATGAAATTTGCAGCAGTGTGCGGATCAGGATTAGGATCAAGTTTTATGGTAGAAATGAACATCAATAGCGTTTTACAAGAGTTGGGTGTCACTGATGTCGAAGTTGCTCATTACGATATGGGAAGCGCGACGCCAGACCTTGCAGATGTCTTTTTTGTAGGGACCGATCTAGCAGACAGTGCGCAGCATTTAGGAGAAGTTGTCGTGTTAGACAGCATCATTGATCTGGATGAATTAAAAACCAAGGTACAGGCCGTTTGCGAAGAAAAAGGCTTGCTCTAATTAAACGGAATGATACTACAGGTGATGTGACGAGCAGTCAATTTTCTTTTTTGAAAATGAGTACTTTAAAAGGAAACAGGAGGAATACAAATGAATGGGATTTTAGACATATTAATCGATATCGCAAGTACACCAGCACTATTAGTAGCACTGATTGCTATTTTAGGAAATCTTTTGCAGAAGAAGGATACCGCGTCAATCGTTAAGGGCGGAATTAAAACGTTTGTCGGTTTCTTAGTTGTGACCGCTGGGGCTGGTGTAGTCGAAGGGGCATTGGCACCCTTTGGCGAGATGTTCCAAGCAGCCTTCAATATGCAAGGTGTCGTACCGAATAACGAAGCGATCGTTGCACTAGCGTTAACGAAATATGGTACCTATACAGCACTTATTATGTTAGTCGGAATGGCTTTTAATATTTTGATCGCTCGCTTCACACGCTTTAAATATATCTATTTAACAGGACACGCAACGTTGTATATGTCTTGTATGATCGGTGTAATTTTGAGCGTAACAAAAATGGGATCCGTTCCTTTGGTCCTTTTCGGCGGATTGGCATTAGGAATCGCCAATACGATCTTCCCGGCAGTTGCTCAGCCCTTTACGAAGCAGATTACTAAAAATGATACCGTCGCTTTGGGTCATACGGGGAACTTTGGTTATGCCTTGAGTGGGCTGATCGGAAAATATGTTGGTAATAAAGAAAAATCGACCGAAGATATTAATTTCCCGAAAGGCTTGTCATTTTTACGTGACTCAACTGTAAGTATCACGATTACGATGGCGATCGTTTATGTAGTCGTTGCTCTATTTGCAGGGAATTCTTATGTTTCAACCAATTTGAGTGACGGAACAAACTATATTATTTACTCCTTGCAGCAGGCTGGATCATTTGCGGCCGGAGTATTCGTTATCCTAGCTGGGGTTCGTTTGATCTTGGCGGAAATCGTCCCAGCCTTCAAAGGGATTTCAGAGAAGCTGGTCCCGAATTCAGTTCCTGCCTTGGACTGCCCAATCGTGTTTCCATATGCGCCGAATGCGGTATTGATTGGTTTCCTTACAAGCTTTGTCGGCGGGATTGTAAGTCTGGTGATTATGGTGCTTACGGGTACGACAGTTATCATCCCTGGCGTGGTCCCTCATTTCTTCTGCGGCGCAACCGCCGGAGTTTATGGAAATGCGACTGGTGGATTACGCGGTGCGGTGGTTGGTTCCTTTGTTCATGGGGTAATTATCAGCTTTATGCCGATTCTTTTAATGCCTGTCATGGGTGATTTAGGGTTCCAAGGATCGACCTTCTCGGATACTGACTATGGGGTTGTCGGCATCTTCTTAGGAAACTTAGCGAATGCTGGCGGACAGATCGCAGTTATTTCAGGGATCGTTGCTGTGTTAGCAGTACTGGTTGGCTTGACCGTATTAGGAAAAAACAAAAAATCAAAGGCTGTCTCAGAATAAGAGGAGAAAAACAAAATGGATAGAGAGTTAATAGCAGAGTTAGAAAATCTAGCGGCAAAAATTCGTATCAACAGTATTGAAGCAATTCGCAAAGTTGGTTCGGGACATATTGGCGGCTCGCTTTCTATCGCGGATTTGCTGGCGGTGCTGTATGGCAAACAAATGATTTATGATCCAAAGAATCCGCAATGGTAAAAGCGAGATCGCTTAGTATTATCAAAAGGGCATGCAGGCCCCGCGTTATACAGCGCATTGTCAGCGGTAGGCTTCTTTGATGAAGAATGGTTGTGGACTTTGAATGAAGGCGGCACAAACTTGCCTTCACATCCGGATCGCATAAAAACGCCGGGTGTTGACGCCACCACGGGTTCTTTAGGACAAGGAACATCGTTGGCAGCCGGTATCGCAACCGGTTTGAACATGCAGGGCAGTGAGAATTACGTTTATTTGATCGTCGGCGATGGGGAATTGAATGAAGGACAGTGCTGGGAAGCTTTTCAGTATCTCGCCCACTTTAAGTTGAACCGCTGTATCGTGATTATTGACGAAAATAAAAAACAATTAGATGGAACGACACAAGATATTTTAAATCCTTTTGATATTGAAGAGAAAATGCGGGCTTTCGGGTTTGTCACACATAAAGTTAAGGGTGACGATCTTATCGCCATCGATCAAGCCATCGAAGATTGCAAAAAAATTGAAGATCAGGCTGTTTGCATTGTTTTAGATACCATCAAAGGACAGGGTGTAAAATTCTTTGAGGAGATGGACGCCAATCATTCAGTGAAGTTTGCTAGTGAAGCTGTTCAAATCGCTACAAACCAAGCCCTAGAGGAACTAAGAAAGGGGCGTGCGTAACATGTTTACCTTGGCAGATAATCATGAAATCGGAAAAGAATTACGAGCGACCGTGGTTGATGCACTGAAAGATGTGATGGCAAATGATCCAAAAGTTGTCGCTCTAGATGCAGATCTTGGCGGTGCAAGTAAATGGACAGATATTGCGGAAAATACACCAGACCGTTTTATCAATGTAGGGATTGCGGAAGCGAACATGGTTGGTGTAGCCGCTGGCCTGAGCTTGACTGGTTACACACCTTTCATTCATACTTTTGGTCCATTTGCGACACGGCGGGTGTTAGATCAGATTTATCTTTCCGGAGCTTACGGGGAGAATACCCTCAATATCTTTGGTTCTGATCCCGGTTTTGCGGCTGGGCATAACGGCGGGACGCATACTACTTGGGAAGATATCGCGTTGCTGCGTTCGATTCCAGAGGTAGTAATCTGTGATGCGGCAGACGAGATACAGATGGATTGGATTATCAAAGAATTTGCGAAATTAAAAGGGGTACACTATGTTCGCGGTAATCGAAAGGGTGTAAAAAATGTTTATGCACCGGGCTCAGCTTTTGAAATTGGTAAAGGAAATCTGCTGTGTGAAGGGCAAGATTACTTGATAGTGGCTGCCGGACAGCTTGTCTCCGAGGCATTAGAGGTTGCGGAAAAGCTAGAGGCTGAAGGCAATTCAATGGATGTGATCGATATGTTTACTATTAAACCTCTGGACAAAGAGTTGCTGCTGGAACGTTTTATTGGAAAGAAAGCCGTTATTACGATTGAAAATCATTCGATTACGGGCGGTTTAGGCAGCGCTGTAGCCGAGGTTCTAGCGGATAATGGATTGGCGATACCGTTGACACGAATCGGTGTCAACGAACGCTTCGGTCAAGTTGGGACACCTGATTTTCTACAAACGGCGTTTGGCCTAACCACCGAAAAAATTTTAGAACAGTTAAAAAGTAGATAAAAATAGTTCCCTAAGTCGTTTGACTGGGGAACTATTTTTATTTTACCGCGCATTTATACTATACTAATCCTTGAGGTGACAGAAATGGAAATCACAATCGATCAAGCGGTAAAAATGATTCAGCAAAGTAAAAAAATCACATTTTTGACGGGAGCAGGTGTCTCGACGCCTTCTGGAGTGCCGGATTATCGTTCGTTACAAGGTGTTTATCATGGGCTGGAAGCGCCCGAGTATTTGTTGAGTAATGAATGCTTGATTCACGAACCAGAGAAATTTTACCAATTTGTCAAACACTTATATCACGAGAAAGCTCGACCAAATATTATTCATCAGGCAATGGCTCAGATGGAAAAAACAAAAGATGTCTGGGTAGTTTCGCAAAATATTGATGGACTGCACGCGGCGGCTGGAAGTCAGCACTTAGTGAATTTCCATGGCTCGCTTTATGATTGCTATTGTCGCAAGTGCCATCAATCAGTGGATTGGTCGGAGTATTTACAAAGTGATCAGCATGAAGATTGCGGGGGACAAATCCGACCAAACATTGTTTTGTATGGTGAGGGATTTGAAGAGGCTGTGATTCAACAGGCGATTGCGGCTGTTAGAAACGCGGAACTTGTAGTGATCGTGGGCACAAGCTTCCAAGTTCACCCATTTTGTGATTTAATTTATGAAAAAAGCAGAGACACGAATGTATTAGTGATCAATCAAACACCGATCCAACTAACCGGGGAGTATAGTTTTGTCCAAACGAATGGAACAACGGTCTTTGAAAAAGTGTAAACTGTTCGTTGGCTGGCAGAGTTAGGTGGGAAATTGGTTATTCTAGTTTGTTGAATAGGATGCAACTCAAAAAAAGAATGAATGTTTTTAATAGATATTAGGAGGAAAATGTGTGGAATTAACGGAGAAGGAAAAAATGATCGCCGGAAAATTATATTTCTCCGGCGACCCTGAATTAGTGGCAGATCGAAAAGACGCTCGTATTAAATTGCGCGGGATTAACCAAGAGACTGATAAGAAAAAACGGGAAGAGCTTGTAAAGCAAACGTTTGGCAGGACTAAAAATCGGGTATATGTAGAGCCGACGATCTCTTTTGATTATGGCTATAATATTTTTGTAGGAGAAAATTTCTATTGTAATTTCCACAATGTCTTTTTGGACATTTGTCCAATTACCATTGGAGATAATTGTTTGTTTGGGCCGAATGTCCAACTATATACAGCAAGCCATCCATTAGAGCCAGGAAAGCGGAACAGCGGACAAGAGTTGGGCAAACCGATCACGATCGGCAACAATGTCTGGATTGGCGGGTCTTCGGTAGTGATTCCCGGTGTAACACTAGGTGATAATGTGGTCGTTGCTGCTGGTGCAGTGGTGACGAAATCTTTTCCAGCGAATGTCGTAGTAGGTGGAAATCCCGCTCAGATCATCAAAACGATTGAAGAGGAATCGGACAAAGATGCACTGACTCAAGCGCGGGAAAAAATCGATCACATCGATCGTGAAATAATTGCATTGTTAGAAAAACGAATGTCGGCGGTTAGTGAAGTCACAGCTTATAAAGCGCAAACGAAAAAAGCTGTTTTGGATACCTCTCGTGAGGAGACAGTCTTGGCAAACGTTGCCGATTTAGTGAAAGATGAGAATTATCGTGAAACGATTGTTGAGACATTTAAGGATATTATGAAACAGTCAAGAAAATATCAAGAAGGGCGGTTAGAATAGTATGGTTGATGGCGACAGACGCAAGGCACAGATTTTAGAAGCGTTGCAGCAAGCAGAAAAACCCATCAGTGCCACGAGCTTTGCTAAAGAATTTAGTGTAAGCCGTCAGATTGTGGTCGGGGATGTGGCCCTTTTGAGAGCCGCAGGAGAAAATATTATTGCGACTGCTCGCGGCTATTTATTGGAACGCGAGTCGGAAAAATTGATCAGTAAGCTCGCGGTACAGCATAGTCCCGAACAGACCGAAGATGAATTGCGTACAATCGTTGAACATGGCGGTGAAGTTATCGATGTAGTGGTAGAACATCCTTTATATGGTGAATTAGTCGGCGGATTGCATTTGGCATCACAACAAGACGTTTCGGACTTCATTGAAGAGGCCGATAGATTGCAGGTGACACTTTTGTCCGAATTAACTGCGGGGATTCATCTGCACACGATTGCCTACGAAACACTGGAGGATCTAACAGAGATCAAAGCGGCGCTTTCGGAAAAAGGAATTTTATATGAAGAAAAACACCATTCAGCCTGAATGGTGTTTTCGTTTATTCAATGACTAAGACACCGTCTTTCAATTGCAACGGATTCTTTTCGTCAATATGATCATAGAACATGATACCGTTAATGTGGTCGATCTCATGCTGTACTACGATGGCGTTATAATTTTTCAAACGAATCTTATGCTTTTCGCCTTCTGCGTCAAAATAAGAAACGGTAATTCTTGCAGCGCGAACGACGTAACCAGGTACTTCGCGATCAACTGAAAGGCAGCCTTCACCTTCGCCTAGACAAGCTTCTTGGACCGAGTGGCTCAAGACTTTAGGATTGTACATTACGGTGCTGATACCGCTCTCCGGTTTTTCTGGATCGACGCTTGGAACATGGACCGCGATGATCCGTTTTGAGACATCTAATTGGGGAGCCGCCAAGCCGACACCGCCGCGTAACTGTAATTCTTCTGCTTTTTCAGGGTCTTGACTATTTTTAAGAAATTGCAACATTTCTTTTCCAAGTTCCACGTCTTCAGCAGTTGGAGGAATCGGGACTTCTTTGGCAACAGCCCGTAATGTCGGATGGCCTTCCCGAATTATATCATCCATAGTGATCATTAAAAAATCTCCTCTCAATACTGTATTTCATCACGTTAGTTTAACACAAAAAGTAAGTAAGGTAAAAAAACTGTCTTCAATAATAGTGTTCCTTAAAAAGATTGTAATGATTCTAAAAGATTGGCTTAAATTGTTGTACAGCTTGATTTTTTAGAACAAATAAAGTAAAGTGTTAGAGTGTGCATAGCGCACCACCTATCACTTGGTTAGGCGATTCACCAACGCTTTACTCAGTCATAGGAAGAAAAAAGGAAGAGGTGAAAACCATGGCATTATCAAAAGAACGTAAAAACGAAATCATCAATGACTTTGCTCGCCATGAAGGAGATACTGGTTCTCCAGAAGTACAGATCGCTGTATTAACGGAAGAAATCAATCAACTAAATGAGCATGCACGTGTCCACAAAAAAGACCACCATTCATACCGCGGTCTAATGAAAAAAGTTGGTCATCGTCGTAACTTGTTAGCTTACTTACGTAAGAACGAAGTACAACGTTACCGTGAATTAATCCAACGTCTAGGACTACGTCGTTAATTCGTACTACTATTAAAAGTGAGGTTCCTAGGAATCTCACTTTTTTTGCTAGTTATACTTTTTGTTTTGAATTTTTACGATAGAAAATTCATATAGTATAAATGAATCAGCCTGATGATTTTAATTCAGTAATCATCTGAGCCAAGCTCAGATAAAATAAAAAAACCTTTGATTGGCGTGTTGTCACTCTACTAACCAAATGCAAGAAGCGAATGATTTCGCTGTTTTCATTTGTTTAGTAGCGTCGCACTGGTCAAAGGGAAAAGGAGAAATTATGTCAGAAAAACAAGTTTTCAAAACCACTTGGGGCGGACGCCCTCTGCAAGTTGAAATCGGTCAGCTTGCCAAACAAGCCAATGGCGCAGTCTTAGTTCGCTATGGCGATACAGTCGTATTAAGTGCGGCGGTTGCCTCAAAAGAAGCGAAGGATACGAACTTTTTCCCATTAACAATTAATTACGAAGAAAAAATGTATGCAGTGGGTAAAATCCCTGGCGGCTTTATCAAACGTGAAGGTCGTCCAAGTACAGATGCGACATTAACTGCACGTTTAATTGACCGTCCAATTCGTCCAATGTTTGCGGATGGTTTCCGTAACGAAGTTCAAGTAACAAACGTTGTAATGAGTGTAGAACAAGATTGTTCACCAGCGATGGCAGCGATGTTTGGTTCTTCATTAGCGTTAGCTATCTCGGATGTTCCATTTGACGGGCCTATCGCAGGTGTTGACGTAGGTCGTGTGAATGGCGAATACGTGTTGAATCCTACTGTGGAACAACATGCAGAATCAGATATCGACTTAACGGTTGCCGGAACTAAGCAAGCTATCAACATGGTAGAATCTGGTGCAAAAGAAGTTTCTGAAGAAGATATGCTAGGCGCATTGCTGTTTGGTTTCGAAGCAATCAAAGAAATGGTCGCTTTCCAATCTGAAATCGTTGCGGCAGTCGGTAAAGAAAAAATGGAAATTTCTTTATTACAAGTGGACGCTGAATTGAAAAAAGAAATCTTCGACAGCTATTATTCAACAATGAAAACAGCTGTAATGACGATGGATAAATTAGATCGCGAAGATGAAATCGAAAAGGTTAAAGAAACCGTTAAAGAAGTTTACGCTGAAAAATTTGCAAATGTTGAAACAGAAGATTTAGTTCAAATTACTAAAGAAGTAAAACAAATTGCAGAAGATCTTGAAAAAGATGTGGTTCGTGAGTTGATCACGATCGACAAAATTCGTCCTGATGGCCGTCAATTAGACGAAATTCGTCCATTGGCTGCTGAAACAGGTCTATTGCCGCGGGTTCACGGTTCTGGTCTATTCACTCGGGGACAAACGCAAGCATTGTCTGCTTGTACATTGGCTCCTTTAGGCGAACATCAAATTATTGATGGTTTGGGATCAGTTGAAAGCAAACGATTCATCCATCATTACAATTTCCCGCAATTCTCAGTTGGTTCAACAGGTCGTGCGGGCTCACCAGGTCGTCGTGAAATCGGTCATGGTGCATTAGGGGAACGTGCTTTAGCTCAAATTATCCCAAGTGAAGAAGATTTCCCTTACACAATTCGTCTAGTAGCGGAAGTGTTGGAATCAAATGGTTCTTCTTCCCAAGCAAGTATTTGTGCTGGAACATTGGCTTTGATGGATGCTGGGGTACCAATTAAAGCACCAGTTGCCGGGATCGCAATGGGACTTGTTTCTGATGGTGAAAACTACACGATCTTAACCGATATCCAAGGGTTAGAAGATCACCTTGGCGACATGGACTTTAAAGTTGCTGGAACAAAAGATGGGATCACTGCACTTCAAATGGATATCAAGATCCAAGGGATCACTGAACAAATCCTTTCTGAAGCATTGGTTCAAGCGAAAAAAGCCCGGATGGAAATCCTTGAAGTCTTAACAGATACAATTGCTGCACCACGTGAAGAATTAAGCCCATACGCACCGAAGATTGAAATGATCCAAATCGATCCAGATAAGATCAAGACAGTTATCGGTAAAGGCGGCGACACAATCAATGGAATCATTGATGAAACTGGCGTGAAGATCGATATCGATCAAGACGGCAATGTCAGCATCGCTTCATCTGACGCAGACATGATCAAGAAAGCCATCAAGATCATTGAAGAATTGACCAAAGAAGTCAAAGTCGGCGAAGTTTACTTAGGTAAAGTCGTTCGTGTTGAAAAATTTGGTGCTTTTGTAAACTTGATCAAGGGCAAAGACGCATTGGTTCATATTTCACAACTTGCCAACGAACGTGTCAATAAAGTTGAAGACGTTGTAAAAATGGGTGATGAAGTCCTAGTTAAGGTTACAGAAATCGATCGTCAAGGTCGTGTGAACGCTTCTCGTAAAGCTATGCTGAAAGAAGAAGAAAGCAAAAAAGAAGAAAAATAGTTTCTATTTTGAGGGTATTCTTTGACAATTCTCTTTGAAAACTGGATAATACGGTTAAGTTTTAGGGGAGTAGCGACATAGAGTAAACTCTATGCTTTTAGATCAACAACTAGTGCTCAGCGCTGGTCTAAGAGATAATTTGCAAGACCTAAACAATAGTGGAAGCTGTTGTTTAGGTCTTTTTTGCGAGTTTCACTTCCTGCTTTAGCGGATTCGCGCAGCAAACTTGAAACTTTTATATAGAAAAATGAATACCGATTCAGCATTTGGCTGTAACAGGAGTGTGCGAAATGGAAAAAAAGAAAGAACATATCAAAAAGCTTTCAGCGGCAGGGCTGTTGATTGCGATGGGTGTCGTTTATGGCGATATTGGAACAAGCCCATTATATGTAATGAAAGCTATTTTGGAAGAAAATGGCGGATTAAGTACTGTAACTCAAGATTTTGTTCTGGGTGCGGTCTCGTTAGTTTTTTGGACGGTGATGCTGTTAACTACCGTTAAATATGTATTGATCGCTTTAAGAGCCGATAATCATGGTGAGGGAGGAATTTTCTCATTGTATACGTTGGTGCGCAAAGGCGGTAAATATTTGATCGTGCCGGCGATGATTGGTGGGGCGGCATTACTGGCAGATGGTGTGTTGACGCCAGCCGTGACAGTAACAACAGCGATCGAAGGTTTGCGGGGAATTCCTGATTTTTATCAAGAATTTGGGAATAATCAAAATGTCATTGTAATCATTACGTTAGTGATTTTGCTCTTTTTATTTTTGATTCAGCGATTTGGGACGGACTTCGTTGGGAAGGCCTTTGGACCGATCATGTTTTTATGGTTTACATTTTTGGGGTTGATGGGGCTGTTAAATATTCCGTATGACTTCAGTGTAATCAAGGCTTTGAATCCCTATTATGCAATCCATTTATTGTTCAACCCCGATAATAAAATGGGTATCTTTATTTTGGGAAGTATTTTCTTGGCAACGACGGGTGCCGAGGCATTGTATTCTGACTTGGGACATGTAGGTAAAAAGAATATTCGTTTCAGCTGGCCCTATGTTTTGCTTTGTTTAATGTTAAACTATGCGGGACAAGCGGCATGGATTTTACATGCGAAGGGCAATGCTTCAATTGAAGGAATCGAAAATTTAAATCCTTTCTTCCAAATTTTACCGGATGGCTGGATGATTTTCGGGGTAGTCTTTGCGACGATCGCTGCGGTTATCGCTTCCCAGGCTTTGATCTCTGGCTCGTTCACATTAGTATCTGAAGCGATTAAACTGAAATTATTGCCAAGAATGCGGATCATGTATCCTGGGAAAAGCATTGGGCAGATGTACATTCCCGCGATCAATATGATTTTGTGGGGGGCCTGTTCGTTAATCGTCTTGACGTTCCGTACATCGAGTCATATGGAAGCAGCCTATGGCCTATCCATTACAGTAACCATGTTGATGACAACTTTCTTGTTGTATCATTATTTACTGCAAAATGGAACATCACGGATTTTAGCTGGTTTGATGCTGCTCTTTTTCGGTACGTTAGAAGGATTTTTCTTCCTCTCGAGTGTTACCAAATTTTTCCACGGTGGGTTTGTAGCAGTGGGAATGGCACTCTTGATATTGAGTGTCATGTATATTTGGTATCGCAGCAATCGCGTACAAGAAAATGCCAGCCAAGATGTGAATTTTAAGGATTATCTCCCGCAATTACAAGAATTGCATAGTGATGAAAAAATTCCTTATTATCAAACCAACGTGGTCTTTTTAGTTCCGCGTTTGGATGGTGATAAAATTCCTCAACAGTTTATCTACTCGATTTTAGATAAACGCTTGAAACGGGCAAAAGTCTATTGGTTTGTAAATGTTGAAGTAACGGATGAACCGTACACGGAAGAGTACAGTATCGATATGATGGGAACGGATTTCATCGTTAAGGTCAAGCTGTTCTTAGGTTTTCGTGTCGCGCAGGACGTCAATGTTTACTTGCGCCAAATTATTCATGATTTGATGAAACAAGGAAGGCTGCCAAAACAACCGCAGCATTATTCTTTGACACCGGGACGTCAAGTTGGTGATTTTCGCTTTGTGATGATCCAAGAAGTCTTGTCTACGACGACGAAGTTAGATAAATGGGATCGTCAAGTTATGCAGGCACGACTGGCAATTAAGCACCATACGGTTACTCCAGAACGCTGGTTTGGGATAGAGTATAGTGAAGTAACCTATGAAACAGTGCCGTTGATCGTTGGTGAAACAAGAAAAACGTGGCTTAAGGAACGAAAAATATAGATTCTTAGAAATAGGGAGTTCAATCTCTAAGAAAAGACTGATCCAAACACTCTCATCCAAAAAATTTATTCTTAATAAGAGCTTTTGGCTTAAAGAAAAGTCAAAAGCTCTTTTCTTTTTATTGCTAATAAGTTAAATTAAGATTAGAAAATAGTGAAGAGGAGGGTTGCAAAATGGAAATGACAATATCGGGATTAAGAGAAAAACTTCGTGAAGCGGATGACGAACAGTTAAGAGAATTGATCTGTCAGCTATACAAACATTCTGAAATCTCTCAACAAATTGTCGATTCGCGCTTTTTGGGAGATGATTACGGATTACGTTTGGCCAAAGCGACCAAGCAAAAATTGGATCAGGCATTTTTCCCACGAGGAAAGATTGATTATTCCTTGGATCAGGCCAAGGAGTTATTGCGGCACTTCCGAAAAAGCTGCTTAAATCAACGAGCATTAATTGATGTAGAACTCTATTTTGTAGAGTGCGGATTGGATTTTGCGGGTATTTTTGGAGAGTCGGATGAATTAGTCAAAGATTTGTTGATTACGAATTATGCTTCGGCAGTGGCGCGAATTTTAGAGGATGATTCGCAAATTTATTTTCATCTCTATTTTTCTAGATGCAACCAGATTATTGATACAGCCAAAGAGTTTACTTCAGAATTTTCACAAAATATGCTGAATGTTTACTATCAGCTAGCAAAAGAGTGAGGCCTAGGCCTCACTCTTTATTTGCAGATGGACTTGCTGTTCATGATCCAATTTTTTCAAATGTCTCATCGCTTTGAAGTAGGAAGCCAACAAGACAGCTGTTGAACCAATCCAAGCCAAAGGAGAAGCAAAAGCAGCACCCGCAAAACCAAAGGCATGAGTCAAGATAATAGCAGCGAAGGAACGCATAACTAATTCCATGATCCCGGCAATTGTCGGGATTTTTGCTTGTCCTAATCCTTGTAAAGTGTATCGAAGAATAAATAAGATAGCCAAAACCCAATACAAGGAACCGTTGATATTGAAATAAGTCTGCGCTAATTCAAATACTTGTACTTCACTCCGACTTACAAATAGAGCGACGAAGAAGTGACCACAAGTTATTACCAGCACACCGGCAAGAATACTAAATGCAATACTCATCATCAAACATTGTTTGACGCCGCGTAAAATTCGTCCATATTCCTTCGCGCCTAAATTCTGTGCCGTGAAAGTCGCCATGGTAATACCAAAAGACATCATAGGCAAAATCGCAAATTGATCGATTCGGTTAGCCGTTGTTTGAGCAGCAACAACATCGGTTCCTAAAGTATTCAGGGCAGATTGTAAAATTACCGCCCCAATCGCAATAATGGATGACTGAAATCCCATTGGTAAAGCTGCGTTTAGATGTGCTCGGAAATCTTGTTTATCGAAAGTGAAATGTTTTCGACTGATTTGCAGCAGAGGGATTTTCCTGCGAATAAACCAGACACACATGAGGCTTGCTGATACTTGTGCAATGACTGTAGCGAATCCGGCTCCGGCAACCCCCATATGAAAATAAATAATAAAAACGAGATCTAAAACAACATTGATTACGACTGCAAATGCCAAGAAAAATAAAGGAGTCCGACTATCACCTAGGGCTCGAACCATATTAGATAAAAGGTTAAAGCTCATTGAGGCGAAAATTCCGGCTAGAATGACTGAAATAAATTCTTGCGCTTGATTTAAAAGTTCCGGCGGCGTTTGCATCAAAAGTAGTAAAGGACGCAAAAATAGCAAACTCAAAGTTGTTAAAACAACAGTTACTCCGAGGCTGATCATAATAGAGGTGGCGAAACTTTTTCGAACCCCTTGAGCATCCTTAGCACCAAACCGCTGCGCTGTAATGATCGAGAGACCCGCTGTCAATCCTTGCGCAAAACCAATAATCAAAAAACTGACACTGCTGGTGGCCCCAACTGCGGCAAGCGCATCTTTTCCTAAAGTCTGCCCAACCACGACCATGTCCACCATGCTATAAAATTGCTGAAAAACATTTCCTACAAATAAAGGCAAAGCGAATAGAATAATCAGCTTTGCTGGATTTCCATGAGTCAACTCTTTCATTTTTTTCCTGCTTTCTAAAAAAATTTTCTGATTGATAGTACCACATATTTTTCTGAAAGCAAGAGTCTCGCTTAAAATGTTAAGAAAAAAAGACAACCCTCAAAAAAGGATTGTCTTATCAGCTAACGTTGGCGAATCTCATTCGGCAACAAAATAGTTTGACGGCTGCCGTCATCATAAGCATAGACCTCTTGCGGAAACTCATTAGAGTAGCCAAAGGGTAAATCAATTCCCATCTCAACGCTGCTTCCTTCTTGAGAGAAGTGCATCGTGACATGGCCATCATTGTTGATTAAGTCAAAACTTAAGATATTTTCTAATGGGATCAAACCCTTCAAGTCTAAGTCAATGATATACCAGATACTATCAATCAGCTCGCCCGGCAAGCTGGACACCACACCGACAGAGGCATAACGACTTTTTTTCGAATCAAATGTTTCAAACATAGATTTTCCTCCTTTAGTTGGAATCACTTACTTAAAGTACAAGTAAGCTTTGTAGTGACTTATTGTAAATCTTTTTTTCCAAAAAGACCACTCATTGTGCTTGGTATATAAGAAAAAGTAAAAGAACGTACATTGCTGATCAGGTTAAGAGATAGTTAATACCATAAAAAGAGGCATGCCGAAATATCTTTCGGCATGCCCCGCTAAGTTTCTATTCTTCCGTTGATTCGCCGATGACTTCTGGTTCAGCGCCTTCAGCAGGAGCGTCTTCTTCAGGAAGTTCTTGAGCTTCTTGGATCGCTGCGATTTGTTCTTCAGCATCCGTTACGATCGTGTAATCAGCGTTTTTAGGTAGGTCGCCGATAGAGATCGATTCGCCAATTTCTAATCCAGAGATGTCTACTTCGATACCTTCTGGTAATTTTTCTGGTGTTGCGGAAACAGTTACTGTATAAAGTGTTTGAGTTAATACACCGCCAGCTTTCACGCCTGCAGATTCACCAACTAAGTTGATTTCTGTTTCTGCTTCTGTTTCTTCTGATAAGTTTACTGATAATAATTCAACGTGAGTTAAACGATGAGTAAAAGTATCCATTTGAGATCCGCGCAATAAAGTATTTACTTTTTTGCCGCCAATTTCAATTGTAAAAACAGTGTTTGCACCATTTTCACGCAATAATTTTGAGAAGTCACGTTCATCGATTGAGATAGGTGTGCTTTCTACTTTGTAACCATTAACGACTGCAGGGACTTTTCCTTCGTGACGCAATTGATTGCGAACGGAACGGGGACGAGTTGCTCTTTCTTCTACTTTCAATGATACTGCCATAACCAAATTCCTCCTTAAAATGTGACTGTCTGTGGTTTGTTCAGACAGATTTTATTTAAGTGACGGGTTATTCTCAGCACAATGGCTTCGCGAAAACGCAAAAAGACAGTCGAATACACAACTGTCCAAAAAAAGTCTAAGTTCAACTTTCTCTACCAGGTCGTAACGCTGTGTATGAGAAACCTTTGACACCGAAGTGTCGATTCACTTAATCATACGAATCTCTGACTCGTATAATTAAATTCTAGGACGTATCTCATGAAATTGCAAGGATAATCCCTTTTCTTTATTGAAAAGAGACAAAAGGAGTAAGCCAAAAAGTTTAAGAAAAGACTTTCATACGGGGGATTGTTTAAGAAGTTACCAAAGAGAATTTTGAAAGAAAAAAATTTTTCAACTAAAGGTTAGTCAGGACGAAAGCTTTACCTCAATGACAGATCTGGGTGATGTGACGTTTACCCTCAAAAATGAATAAAATGTAAAGACAAGACCTAAGTGGTTTTGTCTTTTTTTGAAATTTCGGTATAATGAGTCCGTCAGATTTGAAGGAGTTTCAAAAATGCGATTAGACAAAGTAATCGAACAAAATTTAGCGACAACTCGCAAAGAAATGAAGCGTTTGTTTCTTATGAAGAAAGTCTTTGTTGATGGTGTTGCTGAATTCAATCAGCAGCGCAACGTGGATAGCCAACTGCATGAAATCCAGGTTAATGGTCAGAATCTGCAGACGAACCATGTCTATTATTTACTGAATAAACCAGCAGGTGTTGTAACCGCGAAGAGCGACTCGAAATTTCAAACAGTAATAGAATTGATCGCGAAAGCTGAACGTCCGGCCGACTTGTATCCGGTCGGGCGTTTGGATCGTGACACAACAGGGTTATTACTTTTGACTGATAATGGCCAGTTAGGGTATGATCTTTTGCAACCAGGCTCCAAGGTAACGAAAACATATCGTGCGACGGTCAATGAAATGGTGACACACGAAGATATCTCGGCATTTGAAGAAGGCATCGTTTTTCACGGAGGGATTCGTTGTCAGCCAGCACAATTGGAAATTTTGAGTTCTGAGCCGAGCCATTCGGAAGTATTGCTGACAATTCGAGAAGGAAAATTTCATCAAGTCAAAAAAATGTTTTTGGCTTGTGGGAAAAAAGTAACAAGTTTGAAGCGACTTACGATGGGACCGCTACAGTTGCCGGAAGATTTGGCGCAAGGCGACTATCGTTCACTGGCACAAGAGGAGCTTCAACAATTAAAATCATATTTTAGATAGAAGGTTTGAAGATGCGATACGAGACAATTTTATTTGATATTGATGATACATTGCTAGATTTTAAAGCAGCGGAAGAACAAGCGCTTAGCTGGTTGTTCCAAGATATGGGGGTAGAACCCTCATTATCAGTAAAAAATAATTATAAAAAAATGAATCATGGTTTTTGGCGCGATCATGAAGCAGGTTTGCTGTCACGCCAAGAGCTGCTAGACAATCGCTTTCGTTTATTTTTCGAACAGTATGAACGAGAAGTGGATGGACCCAATACCGAAGCACGTTATCGCCAGTATTTGAATCAAGGGTATCAATTGATCGCAAATAGTCTAGAGGTCGTAGAAGCTCTAAGTCAGAAAGAGGACCTTTACATCGTGACGAATGGTGTCTCCGTAACACAGCATCAGCGGTTGAAAAAATCGGGTCTAGCACCGTACTTCAAGAAATTCTTTATCTCTGAAGAAATGGGTGTTCATAAACCGATGAAAGAATTTTTTGATATTGTTTTTTCTGAGATTCCACGTTTGAATAAGGAAAAGACGGTGATCATTGGTGATTCTTTAACCTCAGATATCAAAGGCGGACAAGTGGCTGGCATTGATACGATCTGGATGAATCCACAACAACAAGAACCAAATGAGATCAAACCGACATTTCAAATTAAAGAATTGACCGACCTCTATCAAATTTTAGAAGAATTTTGAGTTTTTAATAGCAATTTAACGGTGTTTCGCTATAATAGGACTAATGAAAAAACGAAAGAGGTTTTATTTGCATGAAAAACAAGCCGATCATTATTGGTGTAACAGGCGGTTCAGGCAGTGGGAAGACGAGTGTCAGTCGTGCGATCTACAATCGATTTCCAAATCATTCTATTATGATGTTGGAGCATGATTCTTATTATAAAGACCAAAGCGGTATCAGCTTTGATGAACGATTAAAAACAAATTACGACCATCCATTTGCCTTTGACACAGATTTATTGATCGAGCATCTAAAAGGATTAACGAGTTACCAAACGGTGGAAGTACCAATTTATGATTACGTAGCACATACACGCAGTGATCAAGTTTATGTACAGGAACCGAAGGAAGTTATTATAGTAGAAGGTATTCTAATTTTGGAAGACGAGCGCTTGCGAGACTTGATGGATATAAAAATCTACGTGGATACGGATGACGATACCCGAATCATTCGTCGAATTAAGCGTGACATGAATGAACGCGGTCGAACGTTAGATTCAGTGATTGATCAATATCTGACCGTAGTGAAGCCGATGTATCATCAATTTATTGAACCAACGAAACGTTATGCAGATATCATCGTGCCAGAAGGCGGAGAAAATCATGTAGCGATTGATTTGATTGCTACAAAGGTTGCAAGTTTTTTGAATCATGATTAAAGCGTTGGGTTTCCCAGCGTTTTTTTTTATTAAAATCTTTATTTTGTGCTAAAATAAAGAAGTGATTTATAATCGCGGTCGTGGCGGAATTGGCAGACGCGCTAGCTTCAGGCGCTAGTGGTAGTAATACCGTGGAAGTTCGAGTCTTCTCGGCCGCATAAAAAAAGACATGAAAAGAATTTTTTCTTTTCATGTCTTTTTTTATACAGAAAACCCGGCCCAATTATTGAGCCGGGGAGAATTTTATAAATAGTATTTTTTAGCTACTGTTAGGTCATCGTTTAATTCATAAACCAATGGTTGACCTGTTGGGATTTCTAAGTCCATGATATCTGCATCAGAAATGCCTTCGATATGTTTAGCTAATGCACGCAATGAATTACCATGCGCAGCAACTAAAACAGTTTTGTCATCTTTCAAAGCAGGAGCGATTTCATCTTGCCAGAAAGGCAGTGCACGTTCCAAAGTAACTTTTAGGTTTTCGCCGCCAGGAATATCGCGAGGGTCTAACATTGCATAACGACGTTCTTGTGCTGCTGAACCTTCGTCAGTAGCTTCCATCAATGGAGGTAATACGTCGTATGAACGGCGCCAGATATGAACTTGTTCGTCACCGTATTTTTCAGCGGTTTCTTTTTTGTTCAATCCTTGCAATTTA
The DNA here is from genome assembly GCF_000407185.1 of Enterococcus malodoratus ATCC 43197. GTDB lineage: Bacteria > Bacillota > Bacilli > Lactobacillales > Enterococcaceae > Enterococcus_A > Enterococcus_A malodoratus. Next base: position 1,779,153 of record NZ_KE136481.1, on the reverse strand, counting down.
CCATAGTGACGTTCGTTTAAGCGCCAAGATTTAATCGTTGGTACCCAAAGTTGATCAGAGTATTCTAAAATCAAGTCACAAGTTTTGATCGCACGAGTTAAAACAGATGTGTAAGCTACATCGAATTCAATTCCTGCTTCTTTAATTTTACGTCCGCCTTCTTTTGCTTCTTCGACACCTTCTGGAGCCAAATCAACGTCTGCCCAGCCTGTAAATTGGTTCAATTTGTTCCATTCACTTAAGCCGTGACGAGAAAAAACTAATTTTGGCATATCATTCTCTCCTTTTGAAATTTCTGAAATTTTCAATTCCTGATTCATTGTACAATGTTTCTGCCATGATTTCCATTAAATTGAGTGTGTTTTTTATCAAATCACGAGCTTTAAAGGGATTTTTATAAAAATTATTTTCCAGGTACTTCGAGGATTTTTGGCCCTTCTGGCGTGCCGACGATTACACGCGATATCATATCAATGAATAATCCGTGCTCAACAACACCCACACAAGCGTCCAATTCTTCAGCTAATGCATGAGGATCTTCAATCGTATCTAGGTGCAGATCAATAATGTAATGCCCGCCATCTGTTAACAAATATTCATTGGCGTCATTCATGCGCCAAGTCGGAGTATAGCCGCGCGATTCAAATAAACGAAAAACGTTATGACTACCAAATGGTACGACTTCAACTGGTAAAGGGAATTTACCCAGTTTATTGACCATCTTGCTTTCGTCTACGATCCACATGCAGTCTTTTGAATAAGTTGCTACCACTTTCTCGAAAAGCAGAGCTGCGCCGCCGCCTTTGATACCTTGGAAGTCATCGCTGATTTCATCTGCACCATCAATAGTAAGATCGACGGATTCCACATCATCGATAGCTTTCAGAGGAATGCCTAATTCTTTTGCTTGCTCCTCTGTTTTAGATGAAGTTACTACACCAGTAATCTTCAAGCCTTCTTCGTTTACTCGACGCCCTAATTCTTTTACTAAGTAATAAGCCGTAGATCCAGTTCCTAATCCGACAATCATCCCGTCTTTGACATATTTCGCTGCTTCGATCCCAACTAACTCTTTCAAATTCATTGAAAATCCCACCTTCTGCTAAGTTACGTCCATTGTAATCGCAAAAAAAGAAAAAAGATAGCCTTTTCAGTAAAAAAGACCAAAAAAGTGAATGCGTTTTACTTACTGTCTTTATGAGGAAAAAAGCCAATTGGAATAGAATGGAATTTTTCTTAGTCCAAATATTTTATGTAAAAAAACTACTTGAGAATAAAAGAAGAAAAAAGTCCAGAATGTTTGTTGACAGTAAAATCCAACCGTGGTATGCTATCAAAGGTGCTTTGTGAACAGGTCTCTCGAATGGGACGTGCTGACTGTGTCAAGGTACGCTTGATAGAGAATGCAGGGATGCATTATTTTTTATCGCCGAAAAAGAACCACCAGGATGTGTGGTACTAGAAAGCGAATCGAGGAAGGAGGAAACAAGGAATGCCTACAATTAACCAATTAGTACGTAAACCTCGTAAATCAAAGGTGGAAAAATCAAATTCACCAGCATTGAACAAAGGATATAATAGCTTTAAAAAAGCTCAAACAAACGTGAACTCACCACAAAAACGTGGAGTTTGTACACGTGTGGGGACTATGACACCTAAGAAACCTAACTCAGCGTTACGTAAGTATGCTCGTGTTCGTTTGTCAAACTTGATTGAAGTAACAGCTTATATTCCAGGTATCGGCCATAACCTACAAGAACATAGTGTTGTTCTATTACGTGGTGGACGTGTAAAAGATTTACCAGGGGTACGTTACCATATCGTTCGTGGCGCACTAGACACTGCCGGTGTAAACGATCGTAAACAAAGCCGTTCTAAATACGGTACTAAAAAACCTAAAGCTTAATCAAACGAATAGATAAGACATATTTTCGGAAGGAGGAGTTACGTATGACTCGTAAAGGAATGATTGCAAAACGTGATGTTTTGCCAGATCCTATGTATAACTCTAAGTTAGTAACTCGTTTAATCAACCGTGTAATGGTTGACGGCAAACGTGGTACTGCTTCAAATATCGTATACAATGCTTTTAGCACAATTAAAGAATCAACAGGAAATGATCCATTGGAAGTTTTCGAACAAGCAATGGAGAATATTATGCCTGTATTAGAAGTTAAAGCTCGCCGGGTTGGGGGTTCTAACTATCAAGTACCCGTTGAAGTACGTCCAGAACGTCGTACTACATTGGGATTGCGTTGGGTTGTTAACTTCGCTCGTTTACGCGGCGAACATACAATGGAAGAACGCTTAGCGAAAGAACTTATGGATGCTGCTAATAACACTGGTGCTTCTGTTAAAAAACGCGAAGATACACACAAAATGGCGGAAGCCAACCGTGCATTTGCTCATTATCGTTGGTAAGATTTTTTCTGCCGACGAAAGTTGGCAGAAAAACGACTCAACAATACTAATTTCAATTTAAGAGAGGAGCAAACAAAGAAATGGCAAGAGAATTTTCTCTAGACAATACTCGTAATATCGGGATCATGGCCCACGTTGATGCAGGTAAAACTACAGCAACTGAGCGTATCTTGTACTACACTGGTAAAATCCATAAAATTGGTGAAACCCACGAAGGCGCTTCTCAAATGGACTGGATGGAACAAGAACAAGAACGTGGTATCACGATCACTTCTGCTGCAACAACTGCACAATGGAAGGGTCACCGCGTAAATATTATTGATACCCCAGGACACGTGGACTTCACAATTGAAGTTCAACGTTCATTACGTGTTCTTGACGGTGCGGTAACTGTGTTGGACTCACAATCAGGTGTAGAACCACAAACAGAAACTGTTTGGCGTCAAGCAACAGAATACGCTGTACCACGTATTGTATTCTGTAACAAAATGGATAAAATCGGTGCGGACTTCCTTTATTCAGTGAGCACTTTACATGATCGTTTACAAGCGAATGCTCATCCAATCCAATTACCAATTGGTGCTGAAGATGACTTCACTGGTATTATCGACCTAGTTAAAATGAAAGCTGAAATCTACACAAATGATTTAGGGACTGAAATCCAAGAGACTGAAATCCCTGCAGATTATCAAGAGTTAGCTGAAGAATGGCGTGAAAAATTAGTTGAAGCAGTTGCTGATACTGATGAAGACCTAATGATGAAATTCTTAGAAGGTGAAGAAATCACTGATGAAGAATTAAAAGCGGGTATCCGTAAAGCTACACTAGCTGTTGATTTCTATCCAGTTTTATGTGGATCAGCATTCAAAAATAAAGGGGTTCAATTGATGTTGGATGCAGTCATTGACTATCTTCCAGCACCTACTGACGTACCTGCAATCAAAGGTTTTAACCCTAAAACTGACGAAGAAACTGAACGTCCGGCTGATGATTCAGCTCCATTCTCATCACTAGCGTTTAAAGTTATGACTGACCCATTCGTAGGTCGTTTAACATTCTTCCGTGTTTATTCAGGTGTTTTAAACTCTGGTTCATACGTTTTGAACGCATCTAAAGGCAAACGTGAACGTATTGGTCGTATCTTGCAAATGCATGCAAATACTCGTAAAGAAATCGATACAGTTTACTCAGGTGATATCGCTGCCGCTGTTGGATTGAAAGATACAACAACTGGGGATACACTTTGTGCTGAAGATGCACCAGTTATTTTAGAATCTATCGAATTCCCTGATCCAGTTATCGAAGTTGCTGTTGAACCAAAATCAAAAGCTGACCAAGATAAAATGGGTATTGCATTACAAAAACTTGCTGAAGAAGATCCATCATTCCGCGTTGAAACAAACGTTGAAACTGGCGAAACTGTTATCGCTGGTATGGGTGAACTTCACTTGGACGTTTTGGTCGACCGTATGCGTCGTGAATTTAAAGTAGAGGCAAACGTTGGTGCGCCTCAAGTATCTTATCGTGAAACATTCCGTGCTGCGACAAATGCAGAAGGTAAGTTTGTACGTCAGTCTGGTGGTAAAGGTCAATACGGTCACGTATGGATCGAATTTACGCCAAACGAAGAAGGTGCCGGCTTTGAATTTGAAAATGCAATTGTCGGTGGTGTGGTTCCTCGTGAATACATTCCAGCAGTTGAAAAGGGATTAGAAGATTCAATGGCAAACGGTGTACTAGCTGGTTATCCATTGGTTGATATTAAAGCGAAACTTTATGATGGTTCATACCATGATGTCGATTCGAATGAAACGGCCTTCCGTGTAGCTGCGTCTATGGCGCTCCGTGCTGCTGCGAAGAAAGCTAGCCCTGCGATTCTTGAACCAATGATGAAGGTTACGATTACTGTTCCAGAAGATTACTTAGGTGATGTTATGGGTCACGTAACTGCTCGTCGTGGTCGTGTTGAAGGTATGGAAGCTCATGGTAACGCACAAATCGTTAACGCTATTGTACCGTTAGCTGAAATGTTCGGTTACGCAACAACGCTTCGTTCTTCTACTCAAGGACGCGGAACATTCATGATGGTCTTTGACCACTATGAAGATGTACCAAAATCTGTTCAAGAAGAGATTATTAAGAAAAACGGCGGCAAAGCTGAATAATTCTTAAAAGTCAATTGATTTTGGCAGGTTTCTAGTAAAAGACCTATATTTTTAACAGTATTTCATGTAAAATAATTAACTGATGATATGGGCTCGTATCGCTTCTGCGGTACGGACCTATCAGAATAAAAAACAAAACTCATTTAGGAGGAACATTTTAAATGGCTAAAGAAAAATTTGACCGTTCAAAACCCCATGTTAACATTGGTACTATCGGACACGTTGACCATGGTAAAACTACTTTAACAGCAGCAATTACAACTGTACTTGCTAAAAAAGGCGGCGCGACTGCTATGGATTACGCACAAATTGATGGTGCTCCAGAAGAACGCGAACGCGGAATCACTATTAACACTGCTCACGTTGAGTATGAAACTGACAACCGTCACTATGCTCACGTTGACTGCCCAGGACACGCGGACTACGTTAAAAACATGATCACTGGTGCTGCACAAATGGACGGAGCTATCTTAGTAGTATCTGCTGCTGATGGTCCTATGCCTCAAACTCGTGAACACATCTTGTTATCTCGTAACGTTGGTGTTCCTTACATCGTTGTATTCTTAAACAAAATGGATATGGTTGATGATGAAGAATTACTAGAATTAGTTGAAATGGAAGTTCGTGACTTATTGTCAGAATACGACTTCCCAGGCGACGACACTCCAGTTATCGCTGGTTCAGCTTTGAAAGCTTTAGAAGGCGATGCTTCATACGAAGAAAAAATCTTAGAATTAATGGCTGCTGTTGATGAATATATCCCAACACCAGTTCGTGATACTGACAAACCATTCATGATGCCAGTCGAAGATGTATTCTCAATCACTGGTCGTGGAACTGTTGCAACTGGTCGTGTTGAACGTGGACAAGTTCGCGTTGGTGACGAAGTTGAAATCGTTGGTATTGCTGAAGCAACTGCTAAAACAACTGTTACAGGTGTTGAAATGTTCCGTAAATTGTTAGATTACGCTGAAGCAGGCGATAACATTGGTGCATTGTTACGTGGTGTTGCACGTGAAGACATCCAACGTGGACAAGTATTGGCTAAACCAGCTTCAATCACTCCACATACAAAATTCTCTGCAGAAGTTTACGTTTTAACTAAAGAAGAAGGCGGACGTCATACTCCATTCTTCACTAACTACCGTCCTCAGTTCTACTTCCGTACAACTGACGTAACTGGTGTAGTTGATCTACCAGAAGGTACTGAAATGGTAATGCCTGGTGATAACGTAACTATGGAAGTTGAATTAATCCACCCAATCGCGATCGAAGACGGAACTCGTTTCTCTATTCGTGAAGGCGGACGTACTGTTGGTTCAGGCGTTGTAACTACAATTAAAGCTTAATCAACCTACAACTTAAAATTTGCTCGGACGTAAAGAGTCACCGATTTATCGGTGACTCTTTTTTTGTTAGTTACACGTTCACATTTCGAATTGCTGGTTAAAACTGATTTAGATGCTATCGTTTCAAATTTATTAAAAATTCTAGTACGATACCAATGTAAATCTTTTGAAAGGAGAGGTGTAATATGATCCTTATTCCATTGCCTCATTACGGGTTCGATCCAACAGAATCAGCGGTGCCTTGGGAATACCTAACGAGCCGAGGGGTTGAAATCGTTTTTGCGACGCCCAACGGAAAGGCTGCTGCTGCGGATGAGCGCCTAATCACGGGTAGAGGTTTTGGCGTTTTCAAGACTTTTTTAATGGCAAATGATACAGCGATCGAGGCGTACCAACGAATGAGTGCGGATACCGCATTTAAGCATCCGATCAGTTATTCGGAGATCAAAGCAAGCGACTACGATGGACTTATATTGCCAGGAGGGCACGATAAAGGAATGAAGACTTATTTAGAGTCCACAGTCTTACAAGCAAAAGTTGCAAAATTCTTTGCTGAAAAGAAAATAATAGGTGCGATCTGTCATGGTACTGTTTTAGCAATTAGAACGATAAATCCGCAAAATCAACGATCCGTACTCTATGATTATCAAACAACTTCTCTGTTAAAAATGCAGGAAATGAGTGCGTACTATTTAACGGTGCTATGGCTGAGTGATTATTATCGAACCTATCCAATAACAGTGGAGGATGAAGTGAAATCTGGTCTGAAAAGTTCGAAACAATTTCAATCAGGTGTATTTTCACTACGTCGTGATTCTCTAAAGAATGAATCGCCAGCATTTGTCACGGAAGATCGTAATTATCTTTCAGCTCGCTGGCCTGGAGATGCGTATACCTTTTCAAAGAGATTTTATCATCTGTTAAAAAAGGTGAAATGAATACCTATATAATAGGAAAGAAAATTTTTTCTATCTATTAAATTTTACTGTTTTCTGAAAATAGGACGAAAAATCGAAAATCACTCAGAAAATCCTTGCAATCATAGGTCTCATATAATATAATCATAAAGGTGCTGTTTGCAGGAGTGCAACAAACACTGGGGGGTTCGAAAAGAATCCGTCGGCTTTGAAACGAGAGGTTGCGACACGCCCGGACGCTTTGCCACGAACGAGCGTGACGGAGATTTTCGTGGAGCTATGTCTACTTTTAAAATAGGCGAAGGAGGGAACAAGATGGCAAAACAAAAAATTCGTATCCGTTTAAAAGCGTATGAACATGGTATTTTAGATCAATCAGCGGATAAAATCGTGGAAACTGCAAAAAGAACTGGAGCTGGCGTTTCAGGTCCAATTCCATTACCAACTGAACGCAGTCTTTACACTGTAATCCGTGCGACTCATAAATACAAAGATTCACGCGAACAATTCGAAATGCGGACTCACAAACGTTTAATCGACATTGTGAACCCAACACCGAAGACAGTTGATGCTTTAATGAAGCTTGACTTACCATCAGGTGTGAATATTGAAATCAAACTATAATAAGAAGATGGAGGTGTAATCATGACCAAAGGAATCTTAGGGAAAAAAGTGGGAATGACTCAAATCTTCACAGAATCTGGTGAATTAATTCCAGTTACTGTTATCGAAGCTACTCCAAACGTTGTTTTACAAGTGAAAACAATGGAAAATGATGGTTACGAAGCAGTTCAATTAGGTTACCAAGATATGCGTGAAGTTTTGTCTAACAAACCTGCGAAAGGTCATGTTGCAAAAGCAAACACGGCTCCTAAGCGCTTCATTCGAGAATTCAAAGATGTTGAGCTAGGAGACTATGAAGTAGGTAAAGAAGTGAAAGTTGATACTTTCCAAGCTGGAGACATCATTGATGTTACCGGAACGACTAAAGGTAAAGGATTCCAAGGCGTTATCAAACGTCATGGACAAAGCCGCGGCCCAATGGCTCACGGTTCTCGTTACCACCGTCGTCCTGGATCTATGGGTCCTGTTGCACCAAACCGCGTATTTAAAAATAAAAAATTAGCTGGTCGTATGGGCGGCAATCGCGTGACAATTCAAAATCTTGAAGTTGCTCGTGTTGACGTTGAACGCAACGCTATCTTAGTTAAGGGTAATGTACCTGGAGCTAAAAAATCATTAATCACTATCAAAAAAGCTGTAAAAGCTAAATAATAGTTAGAGGAAAGGAGGAACTAAGGAATGCCAACTGTAGCATTATTCAAACAAGATGGAACTCAAAACGGTGACATCACTTTAAATGAAGAAATCTTCGGAATTGAACCAAATGAGAGTGTTGTTTACGATGCAATCGTTATGCAACGCGCGTCATTAAGACAAGGAACACACGCTGTGAAAAATCGTAGCGCAGTTCGTGGCGGTGGTCGCAAACCATGGCGTCAAAAAGGAACTGGACGTGCTCGTCAAGGTTCTATCCGTTCACCACAATGGCGTGGAGGTGGTATCGTCTTCGGACCTACACCACGTTCATACAGCTACAAACTTCCTAAAAAAGTTCGTCGCTTAGCAATTAAATCTGTTTTGTCAGAAAAAGTTGCTGAAAATAATTTAGTTGCTGTTGACGCTTTAAGCTTTGACGCACCTAAAACAAAAGAATTCAAGCAAGTATTAACTGGCTTGTCTATCGATTCTAAGGTATTAGTTGTTCTTGAAACAGAAAACGAAGTTGCTGGGTTAGCTGCTCGTAACTTATCAAACGTGACTGTAACTACTTCAAACAACGTTACTGTATTAGATGTAGTCGCTAATGAAAAAATCTTAGCAACGCAAACCGCTCTTACTCAAATTGAGGAGGTGCTTGCATAATGAACTTACTAGACGTAATTAAACGCCCGGTGATCACTGAAAAATCTATGTTAGACATGGATGAAAAGAAATATACTTTCGAAGTTGACACTCGTGCGAATAAAACTTTAGTTAAACAAGCGGTTGAAGCTGCTTTTGACGTTAAAGTTAAAAATGTAAACATTATGAATGCTAAACCAAAAGCAAAACGTATGGGTAAATATCAAGGCTTCACGAAAAAACGTCGCAAAGCTGTTGTGACTTTATCTGAAGACTCAAAAGAAATTCAACTTTTTGACGCTGCTGAATAAGCGTCAGAAAATCACTAGTAAAGTAAGTAGGAGGGAAACTAGACGTGGCGATTAAAAAGTACAAACCTACCACAAATGGTCGTCGTAATATGACAAGTTCTGATTTCGCTGAAATCACGACTTCAACGCCTGAAAAGACGTTATTAGAACCATTGAAAAACAACGCCGGTCGTAACAACAACGGTCGAATCACTGTACGTCATCAAGGTGGCGGACATAAACGTCAATACCGTGTTATCGATTTTAAACGTAACAAAGATAACGTGGTTGCTACAGTTCAAACGATCGAGTACGATCCAAACCGCTCAGCAAACATTGCATTAGTTCATTATACAGACGGAGTGAAAGCTTACATCTTGGCCCCTAAAGGCTTGGAAGTTGGCATGACAATCGTATCTGGAACAGATGCAGATATCAAAATCGGAAATACTTTACCACTTGAAAACATTCCAGTTGGTACTGTAATCCACAACATTGAAATGAAACCCGGCAAAGGCGGACAATTAATCCGTTCAGCTGGTACAAGTGCTCAAGTACTTGGTAAAGAAGGAAAATACGTATTAGTACGTTTAAACTCTGGCGAAGTTCGTATGATCTTAGCTACTTGCCGTGCAACCATTGGTTCTGTTGGTAACGAACAACACGAATTGATCAACATCGGTAAAGCTGGTCGTTCTCGTTGGATGCGTAAACGTCCAACAGTACGTGGTAGCGTAATGAACCCTAACGATCACCCACACGGTGGTGGTGAAGGTAAAGCTCCAGTCGGACGTAAAGCTCCAGTATCTCCTTGGGGACAACCTGCATTGGGTTATAAAACACGTAACAAGAAGGCTGCGTCTGATAAACTTATCGTACGTCGTCGTAAGACTAAATAGAACCATTGACTATGTGTCGCATATTTTGAGAGGAGGTACACCATGGGTCGTAGTTTGAAAAAAGGACCTTTCGTTGATGACCATTTGATGAAAAAGGTCGAAGCGCAACAAGGTGTTGAAAAGAAAAAAGTTATTAAAACTTGGTCTCGTCGTTCAACAATTTTCCCTAGTTTTGTAGGATTTACAATTGCTGTTTATGACGGACGCAAACATGTGCCAGTTTACATCCAGGAAGACATGGTAGGACATAAATTAGGTGAATTTGCACCATCAAGAACTTATCGTGGACATGCCGCCGACGATAAGAAAACAAGACGTTAATTTTGAGGGGAGGATATTAACATGGCAGAACAAATTACATCAGCTAAGGCAACTGCGAAAACAGTTCGCACTTCTCCTCGCAAGGCGCGTTTAGTTATCGATCTTATTAGAGGAAAAAGCGTAGCGGAAGCAATTTCGATTTTGAAATTTACACCAAATAAATCTGCTGGAATCATTGAAAAAGTTATGATGTCAGCTGTTGCTAACGCAGAAAACAACTTTGACTTAGATGTTGAAAATTTGGTAGTTTCTGAAGCATTTGTTAACGAAGGACCAACAATGAAACGTTTCCGTCCACGTGCAAAAGGTTCAGCTTCACCAATTAACAAACGTACAAGTCATATTACCGTTGTGGTATCAGAAAAATAGGGAGGGATAATCAGTGGGTCAAAAAGTAAATCCTATTGGAATGCGTGTAGGCATTATCCGTGAGTGGGATGCTAAATGGTATGCCGAAAAAGAGTATGCTGAATTTCTACACGAAGATTTGAGAATCCGTAAGTTCATCGCAACTAAACTTGCTGATGCCGCTGTGTCAACAGTTGAAATCGAACGCGCTGCAAATCGTGTAAACATTTCAATCCACACAGCTAAGCCTGGCATGGTTATCGGTAAAGGCGGATCTGAAGTTGAAAGCCTAAGAAAAGAATTAAATAAATTAACTGGTAAACGAGTTCACATCAACATTGTTGAAATCAAAAAACCAGATTTAGATGCAAAACTAGTCGGAGAAGGAATTGCACGTCAATTAGAAAACCGTGTTGCTTTCCGCCGTGCGCAAAAACAAGCGATCCAACGCACTATGCGTTCAGGCGCTAAAGGAATCAAAACTCAAGTATCTGGTCGTTTGAATGGTGCGGATATCGCTCGTTCAGAAGGATACTCAGAAGGTACTGTTCCTCTTCATACATTGCGTGCAGATATCGACTACGCTTGGGAAGAAGCGAATACAACATACGGAAAACTAGGAGTTAAAGTGTGGATTTATCGTGGAGAAATTCTTCCTACAAAGAAAAACACTGAGAAAGGAGGGAAATAATCATGTTAGTACCTAAACGTGTAAAACACCGTCGTGAATTCCGCGGTAAAATGCGTGGAGAAGCTAAAGGTGGTAAAGAAATCGCATTTGGTGAATTCGGCTTACAAGCTGTTGAATCACACTGGATCACTAACCGCCAAATCGAAGCATCACGTATCGCTATGACTCGTTACATGAAACGTGGTGGGAAAGTATGGATTAAGATTTTCCCTCATAAATCATATACATCAAAAGCCATCGGCGTACGTATGGGTAAAGGTAAAGGGGCTCCTGAAGGCTGGGTTTCACCAGTTAAACGCGGTAAGATTATGTTTGAAATCGCCGGCGTTCCTGAAGAAGTTGCGCGTGAAGCATTACGTCTTGCCTCTCACAAATTACCAATGAAGACTAAGATCGTAAAACGCGAGGAAATGGGTGGTGAATCGAATGAAGGTTAAAGATATCAGAGAATTAACCACTGCCGAAATGCTAGATCAAGAAAAACAATTAAAAGAAGAATTGTTCAATCTTAGATTTCAATTAGCAACAGGTCAATTAGAAAACACTGCACGTATTAAAGAAGTACGTAAATCGATTGCACGCATTAAAACTGTGTTGCACGAGCAAGCTGACAAATAGTGGAAGGAGGCCATTTCCAGTATGACTGAAGAAAGAAATCAACGTAAAGTTTATCAAGGACGCGTGGTATCTGACAAAATGGACAAAACGATCACTGTTGTCGTTGAGACCAAGAAGAACCATCCAATCTACGGTAAGCGTATGAAGTATTCTAAAAAATACAAAGCTCACGATGAAAACAATGAAGCAAAAATTGGCGATATCGTGAAAATCATGGAAACTCGTCCATTATCAGCTACCAAACGTTTCCGTCTGGTTGAAATTGTTGAAAAAGCAGTGATTATCTAATCACACGAGATTTTCCTATATAGATGTTTTTTAAATCTGAAAGGAGGATACACAAGTGATCCAAGCAGAAAGCCGTTTAAAAATCGCTGACAATTCAGGCGCTCGTGAAATTTTAACTATTAAAGTTCTTGGCGGATCTGGTCGCAAAACCGCAAATATCGGTGATGTGATTGTTGCTACGGTTAAACAAGCAACGCCAGGTGGTGTTGTCAAAAAAGGTGATGTCGTTAAAGCCGTTATCGTTCGAACTAAATCAGGCGCTCGCCGTACTGATGGTTCTTATATCAAATTTGATGAAAATGCAGCTGTTATCATTCGTGATGACAAGAGCCCAAGAGGAACACGTATCTTCGGACCTGTCGCTCGTGAATTACGCGAAGGCAACTTCATGAAGATCGTTTCATTGGCACCGGAAGTATTATAATCGAAAGATTCAACCAAAGGAGGTGCGCAACAGTAATGTTCGTTAAAAAAGGCGATAAAGTAAAAGTTATCTCTGGTAAAGACAGAAATAAAGAAGGCGTTGTATTAGAAGCCCTTCCTAAACAAGATAAAGTCGTTGTTGAAGGCATCAATGTCGTTAAAAAACATAAAAAGGCCTCTCAAGAAGCCCCTCAAGGCGGAATCGTTGAGGTAGAAGCACCAATTCATGCTTCTAATGTTATGGTGATCGACCCTTCAAACGGAGAAGCGACACGCGTTGGCTATAAAGTGGTTGACGGCAAAAAAGTCCGTGTTTCTAAGAAAACCGGCGAAACTTTAGATAAATAATTAAACAAGGAAGGAGGATCTTATAGATGAACCGCCTAAAAGAAAAATTTGTAAGTGAAATTACACCATCTTTGATGGAAAAATTCAATTATGATTCAGTTATGGAAGTTCCTAAAGTTGAAAAGATTGTCATCAACATGGGTGTTGGTGATGCGGTATCAAATGCAAAAAACTTAGATAAAGCTGTTGAAGAATTAGCGTTAATTTCTGGTCAAAAACCAATTATCACTAAAGCTAAAAAATCAATCGCTGGATTCCGTTTGCGTGAAGGAATGCCAATCGGTGCGAAAGTAACACTACGTGGAGAAAGAATGTATGAATTCTTAGACAAATTAGTGTCTGTATCACTTCCACGTGTACGTGACTTCCATGGAGTAAGCAAAAAATCCTTTGATGGCCGTGGTAACTTTACTTTAGGTGTTAAAGAACAATTGATCTTCCCTGAAGTAGATTATGATTTAGTTGATAAAGTCCGTGGTATGGATATCGTTGTTGTAACAACTGCTAAAACCGACGAAGAATCACGCGAATTATTAACACAACTTGGAATGCCATTCCAAAAATAATCAAGGAGGCGAAAAAATTGGCTAAAAAATCAATGATTGCTAAAAACAAACGCCCTGCAAAACATTCAACGCAAGAGTACACTCGCTGCGAACGTTGCGGACGTCCACATTCAGTTTATCGTAAATTTCATCTTTGCCGTATTTGCTTCCGCGAACTTGCCTACAAAGGTCAAATTCCCGGCGTGAAGAAAGCTAGCTGGTAAAACAAACTCGCATAAAGGAGGTAAACAGTTCAATGGTCATGACAGATCCAATTGCAGATTTTCTAACACGCATTCGTAATGCCAACATGGTAAAACACGATTCGTTAGAAGTACCTGCTTCAAAAATCAAACGTGATATCGCCGAAATCCTTAAACGTGAAGGTTTCGTACGTGATGTTGAATATATCGAAGATGACAAACAAGGCATGATCCGTGTTTTTCTTAAATACGGTAAAAATGACGAACGTGTTATCACAAACTTAAAACGTATTTCTAAACCAGGCTTGCGTGCTTATGTCAAAGCTGACGAAGTACCAAAAGTATTAAACGGTTTAGGTATCGCAATCATTTCTACTTCTGAAGGTTTAGTAACCGATAAAGAAGCAAGAGGTAAAAACGTCGGCGGCGAAGTGCTAGCTTACGTTTGGTAAGATCAAACAATCCATGAGGAGGTGTCTTTAAGTGAGCCGTATTGGTAATAAAGTAGTCGTTTTACCTGCAGGAGTTGAAGTAACTCAAAGCGGAAACGACGTTACTGTTAAAGGACCTAAAGGTGAATTAACTCGTACTTTCTCTTCTGATATCGCAATGAATATCGAAGGGAACGAAGTAACATTCACTCGTCCAAACGACAGCAAAGAGATGAAAACAATTCACGGAACAACTCGTGCAAACTTCAATAACATGGTTGTTGGTGTTTCTGAAGGGTTCCAAAAAGCATTAGAATTAATCGGGGTTGGGTACCGTGCTCAATTACAAGGTTCAAAACTTGTATTGAACGTTGGTTACTCACATCCAGTTGAGATCGTAGCTCCAGAAGGCGTTACAATCGAAGTTCCTGCAAACACTCAAGTAGTGGTTAAAGGATCAAACAAAGAAGTAGTTGGCGAATTAGCTGCGAAAATCCGCGGTACTCGTCCTCCAGAACCTTATAAAGGCAAAGGTATTCGTTATGTTGGCGAATATGTACGTCGTAAAGAAGGTAAAACTGGTAAATAGTAGGTCGAACCTACATGCGGCTTAGGCCAGCTTAAATATAGAGGTGACAATTGTGATTACAAAACCAGATAAAAACAAAACACGCCAAAAGCGCCATATGCGTGTACGTAACAAAATCTCTGGTACTGCTGAGTGCCCACGCTTGAACGTTTTCCGTTCTAACAAAAACATCTACGCGCAAGTAATTGATGACGTAGCGGGTGTGACGCTAGCAAGTGCCTCTGCCTTGGATAAAGAAATTTCAGGTGGAACAAAAACTGAACAAGCACAAGCTGTTGGGAAACTAATCGCAGAACGTGCATCAGAAAAAGGTATTAAGAAAGTAGTCTTTGACCGTGGTGGATACCTTTACCATGGCCGCGTAGCAACTTTAGCTGAAGCTGCACGCGAAAATGGACTAGAATTTTAGGAGAAGGAGGAACACCATTCATGGTTTATATCGATCCAAAACATTTGGAATTAGAAGACCGCGTTGTTGCGATCAACCGTGTTACTAAAGTTGTTAAAGGTGGACGTCGTCTACGTTTCGCAGCATTAGTCGTTGTCGGTGACAAGAACGGACACGTAGGCTTTGGTACTGGTAAAGCACAAGAAGTACCTGAAGCAATTCGTAAAGCAATCGAAGATGCTAAGAAAAATCTAGTCGAAGTACCAATGGTAGGAACTACGCTTCCTCACGAAGTTATTGGTGTATTCGGCGGCGGACGTATTTTAATGAAACCTGCCGTTGAAGGGGCTGGGGTTGCTGCTGGTGGACCAGTTCGTGCCGTCTTGGAATTAGCTGGCGTTGCTGATGTGACTTCTAAATCTTTAGGTTCAAATACACCAATCAACGTTGTTCGCGCAACTGTTGAAGGGTTAACTCAATTGAAAAAAGCAGAAGACGTGGCGCAATTACGCGGCATTTCTGTTGAAAACTTAGCTAATTAAGGAGGACGAATGAAATGGCTGAATTGAAAATTACTTTAACACGCAGTATTATCGGACGTCCTCAAAACCAACGCGATACTGTTAAAGCGTTGGGTCTAAAGAAAATGAACAGCACAGTTGTTAAACCTGCTAATGATGCAATCAAAGGTATGGTTAACACAGTGTCTCATTTAGTGGACGTAGAAGAAGTTTAAAAACCAATGATGATTAAAATCTAAGGAGGTGCCCAATATAATGAAACTTCATGAATTACAACCTGCCGAAGGTTCACGTAAAGTTCGCAACCGCGTTGGACGTGGTACTTCATCAGGTAACGGAAAAACATCTGGACGTGGTCAAAAAGGTCAAAAGGCTCGTTCAGGCGGCGGTGTACGTTTAGGTTTTGAAGGTGGTCAAACTCCTTTATTCCGTCGTTTACCAAAACGCGGATTTACTAACGTGAATCGTAAAGAATATGCTGTAATCAATTTAGATGTCTTAAATCGTTTTGAAGATGGAACTGAAGTAACACCTGTTGCTCTAGTTGAAGCTGGAATCGTGAAAAACGAAAAAGCTGGAATCAAAGTTTTAGGAAACGGATCATTAGACAAGAAACTAACCGTTAAAGCAGCAAAATTCTCTAAACATGCTCAAGAAACAATTGAAGCTGCTGGTGGTTCAATCGAGGTGATTTAATGTTCAAACTTTTAAAGGATTCATTCAAAGTTCAGAACATCCGATCACGGATTCTATTCACCGTTTTAATGCTATTGATTTTCCGGTTAGGTGCACAAATCACTGTACCGGGTGTTGATGCGCATGGGTTGCAAGGTCTGAGTGAAATGCCATTTTTCAGAATGCTGAATATGGTTAGTGGCTCGGCTATGCAAAACTTCTCAATTTTTTCTATGGGGGTTTCTCCATATATCACTGCTTCAATTGTTATTCAGTTGTTGCAAATGGATATTATTCCTAAATTTGTCGAATGGTCAAAACAAGGTGAGGTCGGTCGTAAGAAGCTGAATCAAGCAACTCGTTACTTGACTTTAATCTTGGCTTTTATTCAGTCTGTAAGTATTACAGCTGGGTTTGACTATTTTGCACAATTTGGTTTTGTACCAAATCGTAACGTTCAAACGTTCGTAACGATTGGTGTCATTCTTACAGCGGGTACCATGTTTGTTACTTGGCTGGGAGAACAGATCACCGAAAAAGGAATTGGAAATGGTGTATCAATGATTATCTTTGCGGGGATCATTTCTCGATTACCACAAAGCATCAAAGATATTTATGATGATTATTTCGTAAACATTGATTCTAGTGATCTTTGGAAATCGGTTATTTTCGTTGTAATTTTACTTGTCGCAATTTTGTTGATTGTCGTTTTTGTAACGTACTTCCAACAAGCGGAAAGAAAAATTCCAATTCAATATACAAAACAAGTCGTTGGCGCGCCAACAAGCAGTTATCTACCATTAAAAGTAAATGCTGCTGGGGTTATTCCAGTTATCTTTGCCAGCTCATTCATAGCAACACCGAATGCGGTATTGCAGGCATTAGCTAGCAAGTATAGCGCGGAAGGCTGGTATGATGTTTTAACGAAGTTGTTCAGTTATAACACGATTCCAGGTGCTGCGATTTATACTGTTCTGATTGTTGCCTTCACCTTCTTCTATGCGTTTGTTCAGGTCAATCCTGAAAAACTAGCAGAGAACTTACAAAAACAAGGAAGTTATATTCCTCGTGTAAGACCAGGGAAAGGTACGGAAGAATATGTTTCTGCAATTTTGATGCGTTTAAGTGTGGTCGGAGCTATTTTCTTAGGTTTGATCGCCTTGATTCCAATCATCGCGCAAATGATTTGGAACTTGCCGCAATCAATCGGACTGGGTGGTACTAGTCTATTGATCGTGGTCGGAGTTGCGCTAGAAACTGCAAAACAATTAGAAGGACTCAGGTTAAAACGACGTTATGTCGGATTCATGGATGAAGAATAGATTCGTGTGTTGAGGGTTTTCCTCAACGCCGTTCTGGCTTCAAATACTTAGGAGGGAAAGCAATGAACCTGATCTTAATGGGGCTGCCAGGGGCAGGAAAAGGAACACAAGCAGAAAGAATTGTTGCAACGTACAATATTCCACACATCAGCACGGGGGATATGTTCCGAGAAGCAATCAAAAACGAGACAACACTCGGATTGAAAGCAAAATCTTATATGGATGCAGGGGATTTGGTCCCAGACGAAGTTACTAACGGTATCGTGAAGGAACGTTTAGCTCAAAAGGACACTGATAAAGGGTTCTTGTTGGACGGATTCCCTCGTACTTTGGATCAAGCCAAAGCATTAGCTGAGATGTTAAAAGACTTGAATAAAAAGATTGATGCTGTGATTGAAATTCAAGTAGCAGAAGAAGTGTTAGTTGAACGTTTGGCAGGACGCTTCATGTGCCGCAATTGTGGCGCAACTTATCATAAAATCTTCAATCCTACGAAAGTAGAAGGAACTTGTGATCGCTGCGGTGGCCATGAATTCTATCAACGTGAAGATGATAAGCCAGAAACAGTTAAAAATCGTTTATCTGTGAATGTTAAAAACAGTGAACCAATTTTAGCTTACTATGATGAAGAAGCTCTGCTGTATCCAGTTGATGGAGATCGTGAAATTGATGCCGTATTTGCGGATGTAGAAAAGATTATCGAAAAATAATTTGCCTACCGACTTGAGATGCAGTTTATCTTGCCAAGTTCGATGTTTTATGATAGAATTTGTCAGTCTGACTTCTAGTTATTTAGAAGTTAACTTTAGAATTAGGGTGGGAACTGCAGTTTCCGCCATTTTATCGTGTGAAAATGCGAAACAACTACAAGGAGGTACTCTGCGTGGCAAAAGAAGATATGATTGAAATCGAAGGAACAGTCGTCGAAACTTTGCCGAATGCAATGTTTAAAGTCGAATTGGAAAACGGACACGAAGTTCTTGCACACGTATCTGGTAAAATCCGGATGTATTACATCAGAATTTTACCTGGAGATAAGGTTACTGTTGAACTTTCTCCATACGATTTGAGCCGTGGTCGCATTACCTATCGCTTTAAGTAAGTTGTACTCCGTAAAACTTCAGGAGGTATAATCATGAAAGTAAGACCATCAGTAAAACCAATGTGTGAACATTGTAAAGTAATTCGTCGTAATGGACGTGTTATGGTGATTTGCCCAGCAAACCCAAAACATAAACAACGTCAAGGATAATTGGAGGTGTAATTAAGTATGGCTCGTATTGCAGGAGTAGATATTCCTCGTGATAAACGCGTGGTAATTTCACTTACTTATATTTACGGTATTGGAAATACTACAGCGAAACAAGTTTTAGCCGATGCAGGTGTTTCAGAAGATGTTCGTGTACGTGATTTAACAAATGAACAAACTGACGCTATTCGTGCTGAAGTTGATAAATTAAAAGTTGAAGGCGATCTTCGTCGTGAAACTAACTTAAACATCAAACGTTTGATGGAAATCGGTTCTTACCGTGGAATCCGTCATCGTCGTGGCTTGCCTACACGTGGACAAAACACTAAGAACAATGCTCGTACTCGTAAAGGCCCAGCTCGCGCTATTGCCGGCAAGAAAAAATAATTAGTGAAGGAGGTATAAATCTTCATGGTAGCAAAGAAAGTTAATCGTAAACGTCGTGTGAAGAAGAATATTGAAACCGGTATTGCTCATATTCATTCGACTTTTAATAATACAATCATCATGATTACTGATGCAAGCGGTAATGCCGTTGCATGGTCATCTGCAGGTTCATTAGGCTTCAAGGGTAGTAAAAAATCTACACCTTTCGCTGCTCAAATGGCTGCTGAAACAGCAACAAAAGCTGCAATGGAACATGGATTGAAAAGTGTTGAAGTAACTGTTAAAGGACCTGGTTCTGGTCGTGAAGCAGCGATTCGTTCATTGCAAGCAACTGGTTTAGAAGTAACTGCAATTCGTGACGTGACTCCAGTACCTCATAATGGATGCCGCCCTCCAAAACGCCGTCGTGTTTAATGAGTGCCCAACTCTATGAGTTTTACAGGAACGTCATTGAACAAGACACTTTTCGTTTTGAAAGGGGTAAAAGACAAGAATGATTGAATTCGAAAAACCAAGAATCACAAAAATTGATGAAGACAGAGATTATGGCAAGTTCGTTGTTGAACCTTTGGAAAGAGGTTATGGAACTACTTTAGGTAATTCTCTACGTCGTATTCTACTTTCTTCTTTACCAGGCGCTGCCATTACTAATATTCAAATCGATGGGGTGTTACACGAATTTTCAACCATCAAAGGTGTAAGAGAAGACGTTGTACAAATCATCTTGAATATCAAAGGTTTGGCGTTGAAATTATTCGCCGAAGAAGAAAAAACCCTTGAGATCGATATTACTGGACCAGCTACGGTAACTGCCGGCGATATTATCGTTGACAGTGACGTTGAAATCTTGAATAAAGATATGTACATCTGTACTGTTTCTGAAGGCGCAACATTTCATGCTCGCTTAACAGTAAAACCTGGTCGAGGCTATGTTCAAGCAGACGAAAATAAAAAGGAAGATATGCCAATTGGTGTCCTTCCAGTCGATTCTATCTATACACCTGTACGTAAAGTAAACTATCAAGTTGAAAACACACGTGTTGGTCGTCGTGATGATTTCGATAAATTAACGATGGAAATTTGGACTGACGGATCGATCATTGCTCAAGAAGCATTGAGTCTTGCAGCGAAAATTTTAACTGAACATTTGGATATTTTTGTTAATCTTACTGATGAAGCGAAAAATGCTGAAATCATGGTAGAAAAAGAAGAAACGCAAAAAGAAAAAATGTTAGAAATGACCATCGAAGAACTAGACTTGTCTGTACGTTCGTACAATTGCTTGAAACGTGCTGGAATTAATACGGTTCAAGAACTAACGAATAAGTCTGAACCTGAAATGATCAAAGTACGTAATTTGGGTCGTAAATCACTTGAAGAAGTGAAGGCTAAATTACATGATCTAGGATTAGGACTACGTAAAGACGATTAATATTGTTGACAAAGGAGGGAAACCTACGTGAGTTATCGTAAATTAGGACGCACATCTAGCCAACGTAAAGCGATGTTGCGTGACTTAACAACTGACTTAATTATCAACGAACGCATCGTTACGACTGAAGCTCGTGCGAAAGAAGTTCGTTCAACTGCTGAAAAGATGATTACTTTAGGAAAACGCGGGGATCTTCATGCACGTCGCCAAGCTGCTAGCTTTGTGCGTAATGAAGTAGCTGAAGTTCGCGAAGAAAACGAAGAAATCGTTGTTGAATCTGCATTACAAAAATTATTCAATGACATTGCTCCTCGTTACGCTGAACGTCAAGGAGGATACACTCGTATCTTAAA
This sequence comes from Enterococcus malodoratus ATCC 43197, assembly GCF_000407185.1. Lineage (GTDB taxonomy): Bacteria > Bacillota > Bacilli > Lactobacillales > Enterococcaceae > Enterococcus_A > Enterococcus_A malodoratus. The sequence goes on along the minus strand of NZ_KE136481.1, from coordinate 1,758,075 downwards.
AACTGAACCTCGTCGTGGCGACAACGCCCCTATGGTCGTTATAGAACTTGTATAATAATCACTCTTCACTTTATAGATGATTCTTTTAGAGTGTTATGATGTTGGAGATTTTCTCCGAGTCTAGCTCAGCGCCGCTTCCCAGAATGTCTGGGAAGCCGGCACTCATCATAAAGTGTTTTTTTATACCCAAAAATACTGTCAAGACAGATCGGTATACAAAAGCATTTTATCGAGTATCAAGGATTGATAAAACGAGGCTTTTTTGCTAGGCTTAGAACAGATTTGCAAAGAGGTGGAAGGGTGTAACCATGGAGCCAATTATTGAAATCAATCATATTGAATTTAGCTATCAAGAAGAAGCCGCACCGGCTTTGAAAGATGTCAATTTTTCGATCAACAAAGGTGAATGGATCGCTATTGTTGGGCATAACGGATCTGGAAAATCTACTTTAGCCAAAGCGATCAATGGACTTCATTTACCGCAAAAGGGAACCGTCAGCGTTGGTGGGATGGAATTATCAGAGGAATCTGTCTGGGACATTCGCCGAATGGTGGGGATGGTCTTTCAAAATCCAGATAATCAATTTGTCGGCGCAACAGTGGAAGACGATGTTGCCTTTGGTTTAGAAAATCAAGGAATCGAACGTAGTGAGATGCAACGTCGTGTTCAAGACGCATTGGAAAAAGTAAAAATGCAAGACTTTTCGACTCGTGAGCCAGCTCGCTTATCTGGTGGGCAAAAGCAGCGGGTGGCGATTGCGGGTGTAGTCGCTTTGCGTCCAGATATTATTATTTTGGATGAAGCAACCAGCATGTTAGATCCTGAGGGTCGTGATGATGTTATCGCGACGATTCACAAAATTAAAGAAGAAAGCGATCTGACTGTTATTTCGATCACTCATGATATCGATGAGGCCGCAAGTGCCAATCGAATATTGGTGATGAGAGACGGAGAATTATATCAAGAAGGAACGCCAGATGAAATTTTTTCTGCTGGACCTGAATTGGTTTCTTTAGGATTAGATTTACCATTTCCTGAGAAATTGAAATCAGCGTTGAAAGCTCGTGGGGTGACAGTACCAACGAATTATTTGGATGAAGAAGGGATGATGGACTGGTTATGGACATCCGTTTTGAAAAAGTAAGCTACGTTTATCAACCGAATACTCCCTTTGAACAACGTGCACTTTATGATATCGATTTGAACATTAAAGAAGGCTCTTATACCGCTTTGGTGGGGCATACTGGTAGTGGAAAATCGACTTTGCTGCAACACTTGAATGCTCTGTTGAAACCAACCGATGGAAAAGTCATAATTGGAGATCGAACAATTACTTCGACGACTGATAATAAAAATTTGAAACCGGTTCGCAAAAAGGTTGGGATCGTTTTTCAATTTCCTGAGGCTCAATTATTTGAGGAAACTGTGGCCAAAGATATTGCTTTCGGACCGAAGAATTTTGGTGTGAGTGATGAGGACGCACGTATTTTAGCAAAAGAAAACTTAAAATTAGTGGGAATGGACGAAGAGTATTTAGAACGTTCCCCATTCGAGCTCTCTGGAGGCCAAATGCGTCGTGTAGCAATCGCTGGTGTCTTGGCTATGGAGCCAGAGGTTTTGGTCTTAGATGAGCCGACGGCAGGGTTAGATCCGCTTGGACGTAAAGAAATGATGGAAATGTTTTTGCGCTTGCACAAAGAAAAAAATATGACGATCGTCTTAGTCACTCATTTAATGGATGATGTTGCAAATTTTGCGGACTATGTCTATGTCTTGGAAAATGGACTTGTCGTAAAACATGGGAATCCACAAACAGTTTTTGAAAACGTTGCGTGGTTGAAAGAAAAACAATTAGGCGTGCCTCAGGCGAGTGCTTTTGCCGAAAAAATGCAAGCACGAGGAGCAGAATTTAAAGAACTGCCGTTAACAGAAAACGAATTGGCGGACTGGATCGTCAAACACGCAGGAGGCCCTGCTCATGATGAATAAATTGATTTTCGGTCGTTATATCCCAGGGGATTCATTGATTCATCGCTTGGATCCGCGCGCCAAATTGGTTGCTAGTTTTTATTTTATTGGGATTATTTTTTTGGCGAATAACTGGCAGAGTTATTTGTTTTTAGCTGCTTTCACACTATTCGCAGTGTTTTTATCAAAGATAAATTTGAATTTCTTTTTAAGAGGGGTTCGGCCGCTGATCTGGTTGATCATCTTTACGGTAGCGTTGCAGATGTTGTTTACGCGTGGGGGAACTTTGTACTGGTCATGGGGCGTATTTAGCCTTTCTTCTTACGGAATTCAAAATGGTCTGTTTATTTTCTGTCGGTTTGTTTTAATCATCTTCATGTCGACATTATTAACTTTAACGACACCGCCATTATCGATGTCAGATGCGATCGAATCTTTATTGAATCCGTTAAAAAGATTCCATTTGCCTGTTCATGAGATTGCTTTGATGCTGTCTATTGCTTTACGATTTGTTCCAACATTGATGGATGAAACAGAAAAAATTATGAACGCACAACGGGCACGCGGAGTTGATTTTAATGATGGGAACTTGATTCAGAAGGTTAAGGCAATCGTTCCTTTGCTTATTCCGTTGTTTGTCAGCAGCTTTAATCGTGCTGAGGATCTAGCGACTGCAATGGAGGCCCGTGGTTACCGTGGTGGTGAGGGCCGCAGCAAATACCGCAAGCTGCAATGGGCGTTACGAGATACATTGGTTTTGGGCGTTTTTGTGATTGCAACAATTATACTAATCTTTTTACGCAGTTAAGCTTGGAGGAATCCAAGCTTTTTTTGTGTTTTATTACGTTAGAAACCTGCACACAAAATCCAAACATGTAGACTTGAAGTGTTTTTCTTATGGTAGGATGAAAGAAATAAATCAATGGAGAGACGAAAAATGACTGAAAATAGACCAAAGCTGCAAGCTGGCTTAGCACCAGAAGTATTTAGCGAGTATTATTATTTGAAAGTGGAGCTGCAGGATTTTTGTCAAGAACAAGGGTTGGCGAAACCAGGTAGTAAAGCGGATCTGAATCAGAGAATCACTCATTATTTGCGTACAGGGGAGCGGCTTGCTAGTAAGAGTAGTGAGAAAAAAGTTTTTCGGGAAGAATATCTAACACTTGATAGTTTGATTGAGCAAGGAATTGTTTTCTCTGAAAAACATCGTGCTTTTTTTAAATCAGAATTGGGTGACACGTTTGTATTCAAGGTAGCTTTTCAAAATTGGCTAAAGGAGAATGCCGGAAAAACGTATCGTGAAGCAATTGCGATTTATCCGGAGATCGCAGCGAGGAAACCTAAAAAAATTGATTCACAGTTTGAGTACAATACGTATATTCGTGATTTTTTTGCGGATAACCGAGGAAGATCATTGCAAGAGGCGATCGCTTGCTGGAAACACAAAAAAGCATTGCCGGGCAGTAATAAATATCATGTACAGGATTTAAGCGCGTTGGAATCCGACTAAAAAGCTGATATAATGACTCCGGCAGAATTCTATTTTGAGGATATTAATTCCACTTTCTCTAAGTTTTATTACGAGAAAAATCCGTAGTTAAGTTGACGAGTGGAATGGTGCAAGACTTGAATAATGAATTCCTCAATATGAAAAAGGAGATTGAGAATGGTTAGATATAAAGCAGTGATTGCTTATGATGGGACAAATTTCAATGGTTTTCAACGGCAGCCCAACGGCCGTACGGTGCAGGAGGAAGTTGAGAAGACCTTGCAAAAAATGAATAATGGAAATCCTATAACGATTTTTGGTTCGGGGCGGACGGATGCTGGTGTTCATGCGATCGGTCAAGTCATTCATTTTGATTATCCCCACGAACGTCCATTGGAGCGAATGCGATTTGGTTTAGATACTCAGACGCCTGAAGATATCGCCGTTTCGTCAGTCGAGATCGTGGATGACGAGTTCCATGCGCGCTATCATGTCGTGGAGAAGACCTATCACTTTAAAGTTCAGATAGCCAAGCCGCGAAGTCCGTTTCGCCGTTATTACGCCGCCTACTATCCCTATCCGCTGGATGTGGATTTGATTCGACGAGCGTTGCCGGATTTGTTAGGCACCCATGATTTTACTTCCTTTTGTGCAACTGGCGGGTCAATCGAGGACAAAGTTCGGACGATCTATCAGGCTGATTTAGAAGTCAATGAGGCCGGAACGGAATTAACGTTCATTTTTCGAGGAAATGGCTTCTTATATAAAATGATTCGAATTTTAGTGGGAACGTTGTTAAAAATTGGAAATGGCCGGATGCCGGCTGATTGCATTCCGGCGCTCCTTGAGGCGAAGGATCGCAACGCTGCCGGGCCGACTGCTCACCCAGAAGGATTGTATTTGGCAGAAGTAAAATACGAATAGAAAAGAAGCATCCAACAATAGTCATTTTGACTGTTGCTGGATGCTTTTTTAGGCTTTTACCTCTGCGGCAAGTTGGATCAATTTTTCAGTGTCCTGAATGAGGTAACTGTTTTTTTCTTTTTTAAGGTACCCATCATCGACAAATTGGGCGATGACATAGAGTAGATGCCGATAGGAAACGCCTAGATATTCGGAAACTTGTGTGTGCTTTTCTCGGTACCTTCCTTCATTTTGAGTCAATAGGATAAAGGATGCTAAGCGCTGAGAAAGCGGAAAGCCTTGATTTTGCGTAGAGGCTTTGATATTCCGATAGTTTTTGTGTGCGAAATACATACAAAGCTTTTGAAGAAAAAGAGCATCCTTCAATAATTTTTTTTGGCAGTCTTTCCTTGCTAGAGCCAAACACCAACAGTCCTCAATTGCCTGGACACTGAAGGCGGTCTGAGTTTCGTCAACGAGTTCCATCTCACCGATAAAACAAGGAGGAGAAAAGAAATCGATCAACGCGACTTTTCCATTAGCTAAAGTGTCATATAATTTTGCTTTGCCTTTGACCAGATAAAATAAATGAGAAGGCGGCTGGTTCTCTTTAACGAGATAACTATTGGCCGGAAAGAAAAATAACTGCGTGTCTAAACTGACATCGAAGGAAAATTGATCGAGGTAACCGGAAGTTTGAATGAATTGCTGTTTTAATTGTTCATTTTGCAACTTTTTCATTTTTCTGCCTCCCATATGTGAGAATTCTCATACTTATCATAAGCAGGAACTTTATATAATGCAAATAGATAAAGGAAATAAATCTTCTTAGGGGGCTTCAAAATGGAAAAACGGAAAATTATTTTGGATTGTGATCCGGGGCATGATGATGCCATTACAATGTTGATGGCGGCTATCCACCCGAAAATTGATTTGTTGGGAATCACTATTGTAGCAGGAAACCAAACGTTAGACAAGACAGTTGTGAATGGCTTGAACGTTTCCCAACTGCTGAATATTGATGCGAATGTCTATGCGGGAATGCCAAAGCCGTTGGTGCGTGAGCAGGTTGTTGCGGATAATGTTCACGGAGAATCTGGATTGGATGGTCCAGTTTTTGGTCCGCTAAATCGGCAGGTGGAAGGAACAAATGCGGTCAAATACATTATTGATACATTGTTAGCGAGTGATGGGGATATTACGCTGGTTCCTGTTGGTCCATTGACAAACATTGCTGTCGCGATGCGGATGGAACCGTTAATCATTCCTAAAATCAAAGAAATTGTTTTAATGGGCGGAGCTTACGGAACGGGTAATTTCACGCCTTCTGCTGAATTTAATATATTTGCTGATCCTGAAGCGGCGCATGTTGTCTTTAGCTCGGGAGCACCGCTCGTCATGATGGGGCTGGATTTGACTCATCAAACGATTTGTACAGAGGATATCATTGAACGTATGGAAGCAATCGGCAATGATGCGGCAAAATTATTTGGGGACATTATGCGTTTCACACTGAAGAGCCAATTCGAATGTTTTGGATTAGCCGCGGGGCCATTACATGATGCAACTTGTGTCGGCTATCTCATTTGTCCGGAAGCTTTTGAAACGCAAGAAATGTTTGTTGAGATTGATATTAATCGTGGTCCTAGCTATGGGCGAACGGTCTGCGATGAGTTAAATGTTCTAAATAAGAAGGCAAATGCAAAGGTTGGTAAAAAGATTGATGCGGAACGATTCTGGGATCTAGTGGAAGAATGTATCCGAATGTATTCAGACGTCTATGCTGTCGTAAAATAAACCGCTTCAAAGGAAGAGAGACAACTTGATTAACCGCGAACAAAGATTGTTTTTCTTCCATCTTTTGTAAGCGGTTCAAAAAAACGGGCGAAGTGATATAGTGAATTTTTTTTAGAACTAAGAGATAGTTTATGAATACGTAGGAGGAAAGCAAATGAAAGTCGTTGTTGTTGGAAGTATTAATTTAGATTTAGTCGTACAAGCAGAGCGTTTCCCAAGAGTCGGAGAGACGATGTTTGGAACGGATAGTAAAATGCTGCCTGGAGGAAAAGGTGCCAATCAAGCTGTTGCGGCAGCGAGGTTAGGAGCAGAGGTGACCGTGATTGGTTGTGTCGGGAAAGATGCTTATGGCGAAATCGTGTTGAAAAATTTTGAAGAGAATCGGGTGGATACATCATGCATCAGACAAGTTTCGGAACCGACGGGTGTCGCTTATATAACAATCGCGGAAAATGATAATTCAATTATTCTGGTGCAAGGTGCAAATGCATGTGTGAATCGTTCACTGATAGATGATTATAAAAAACAAATTTTGGCAGCGGATATCGTGATCGCACAATGTGAGATTCCGATTGCTACGATTGAGTATTTGATTGATTTTTGTGCTGAAAATAACGTCTGTTTGGTATTGAATCCTGCACCAACGCCGGAGATTGCACCAGAGTATTTGGCTAAGGTGACTTTTTTAACACCGAATGAAATTGAGATCAATCAATTATTTAAACAAGATGCCCAGTCTGTTTTGCAGGAACATCCCAATCAAATTATTATGACCTATGGAGCGAAAGGGGTGCGCTTTTACGACGGCAACAAGCTCGTTGAGGTACCGAGTTATAAAGTTCCCGTTGTCGATACAACTGGGGCAGGAGATACGTTCAACGCTGCTTTTGCAGTTTCCTATGCCAAAGATCATGTGCTTGAACAAGCGATCAACTTTGCTAATTTAGCAGCTAGTAAGACAGTCCAAGGCTTAGGAGCGCAAAGTGCCATGCCGAGGATCGAAGAATTGATTGAAGGATAAAGACGCGTAAATTAGTAAGCGCTGTCAAAAATAGGAGGAATTTAAAAATGAAAAATACAAAACTTCTTTCTTTGGGTGTCGTAGCAATGGCGGCTTTGCTGACCTTTAGCGGGTGCGGAGGGAATAAAAGCAGCGCGTCGGGAAATGAGGATGCGGATCACAGTGTCGTAATGGTGACCGATGTTAGTGGAGTAGATGACAAGTCTTTCAATCAGTCGGCTTGGGAAGGGCTGCAAAAATGGGGCAAGGAACAAAAATTGAAACGCGGCGTTGGTGGTTATGACTACATTCAATCGAACGAGATCGCGCAATTTGCTTCGAATATTGATACCGCTGCATCTAATGGCTTCAAGACCGTTTTCGGGATCGGTTACTTGTTGGCGGATTCAATCGAAGCAGCAGCCGGACAAAATCCAGAAACGAATTTCGTTATTATCGATACTGTAATCGAAGGAAAGAAAAATGTAGTGTCGGCAACCTTCCGCGATAATGAGGTTGGTTACATTGCCGGAGTCTCCGCTGCTTATACGACTAAAACAAACAAAGTTGGATTTATTGGTGGAGAAGAAGGAAAAGTCATCGATCGGTATGAAGCTGGTTTTACCAAAGGTGTAAAAGATACAGCGAAGAAAATGAATAAAGACATTTCTGTCGATGTAAAATATGCGGCGTCTTTCGGCGATCCAGCAAAAGGGAAAGCGTTAGCGGCGAACATTTATCAAAATGGGTCAGATATTATTTATCAAGCAGCCGGCGGTACCGGAGCGGGTGTTTTCTCAGAAGCGAAAGCCTTGAATCAGGAAAAAAGTGAAGCAGACAAAGTTTGGGTGCTTGGTGTGGACCGTGATCAGCAGGATGAGGGCAACTATAAATCAAAAGATGGGAAAGAGAGCAATTTCTGTTTGGCTTCAACCATCAAATCGGTTGGTGTCGTCGTGCAAGATATCTCAACCAGAGCCTTAAAGGATAAATTTCCTGGCGGCAAACACTTATCCTTTGGTTTAAAAGATGGCGGTGTTGCGATGACGGACGGCTACTTAAGCGATGAAGCGAAAACCGCAGTGAAAGAAGCGAAAGACCAAATTATTGCTGGTGATGTAAAAGTTCCGGAGACACCGGAAGACTAGTTGACTGATCGTGCCCACTGTAATTAGCGGGCACTCTTGGAACAAGAGAGGTGTGAAATAAAAGTGACGGAAGAACAGTATGTCATTGAGATGCGGAACATCACTAAACAGTTCGGCGACTTCAAAGCCAACGATGATATCAATCTAAAAATTCGCAAAGGCGAGATCCATGCCTTGTTAGGCGAGAACGGCGCAGGCAAATCAACTTTGATGAATGTTTTATCGGGATTACTGCAGCCAACTTCCGGAGAAATATATATGGATGGGCAAGCGGTTAAGATTACGAGTCCTACTAGAGCCAATCAATTAGGAATCGGGATGGTTCATCAGCATTTTATGCTGGTGGATGCTTTTACGGTAACGGAAAATATAATTTTAGGGAGCGAACTCAACAATAACGGTGTGCTGGACACGCAAAAAGCCAAAGAAGAAATCACGCGCTTATCAAATGATTATGGATTTCAGGTAGATACAGACGCGTATGTGCGCGATATTTCAGTTGGGATGCAGCAACGGGTGGAAATCTTGAAAACGCTATACCGTGGAGCAAACGTTTTGATTTTTGATGAACCGACTGCCGTTTTGACGCCGCAGGAAATTGATGAGCTGATCGAAATTATGGCGACGTTAGTTAAAGAGGGGAAGTCAATCATTTTAATAACTCATAAGCTTGATGAAATTAAAAAGGTCGCTGATCGTTGTTCAGTCATTCGCCGGGGACGTTATATCGGGACGGTCAATGTGAAGGATGTCAGTTCACAAGAGTTGGCCGATATGATGGTGGGGCGCTCGGTTTCTTTTAAAACAGATAAACAAGCGACGAGTATTGGCGAAGTCGTCCTTTCTATTAAGGATCTAGTGGTGAAGGAAAGCCGCGGGCTGGAAGCCGTGAAAAATTTGAGTTTAGATGTTCATCGCGGCGAGGTTTTAGGAATTGCCGGAATTGATGGAAATGGTCAATCGGAATTGGTTCAAGCATTAACAGGGTTACGCAAAATTGAAAGCGGCACGATCACTATTAATGGAAATGAAGCAACCAATAATAAACCGCGGGAGATCACAGAGATGGGTGTTGGTCATGTGCCGGAGGATCGGCATAAGTATGGGTTGATCCTGCCTTTGCCGTTATCTGAAAATATTGCATTGCAGTCCTATTATCATGCTCCGTTCAGCAAAAATGGGATTTTGAATTTTAATGAAATCCAGCAATATGCCAATCGATTGATTGAGGAATACGATGTACGGACAACAAGTGAGCAGGCGCCCGCTGCCTCTCTATCTGGCGGGAATCAGCAGAAAGCGATTATTGCCCGTGAGGTCGATCGTGACCCAGAACTGTTGATTGTGGCTCAACCAACTCGTGGTTTGGATGTCGGCGCAATCGAATATATCCATAAACGCTTGATCGAGCAGCGAGATAAAAATAAAGGCGTTTTGTTAGTAAGTTTTGAACTAGACGAGATCTTAAATGTTTCCGATCGAATTGCAGTTATTCATGCAGGCGAGATCGTTGGAATCGTTGATCCAAAAGAGACGTCGGAAAATGAGCTGGGGTTGCTGATGGCAGGGTATAGTTTGGCGGAAGCGCGAAAAGAGTTAGTAAAGGTTGGTGAAACAAATGAATGACCGTTCAGAACGGATCAGAAATACATTGGTACCATTTATCTCAGTGATTCTGGGTTTCCTGCTTGGCGGGCTGCTGATGCTGGTAACGGGTTATAACCCCATCGTGGGTTATCAAGCGATGTTTCGCTCGGCATTCCAAAACAGCATCTCAATTGGCGAGATTTTAGTTGGTGCAGGACCATTGATATTTACAGCTTTGGGATTTTCGGTTGCTAATTCTGCTGGGTTCTTTAACGTTGGGTTGTCCGGACAGGCCTTGTGCGGCTGGGTGGTAAGTATTTGGGTGGCGCTTAGTATGCCGACGACCCCGAAAGTTATTGTTGTTCCATTAGCAATTATTGCGGGAGCACTGGCTGGTGCTTTGGCGGCGGCGATTCCCGGGTTATTACGAGCTTATTTCGGTACGAGTGAAGTTATCGTTACGATCATGATGAATTATGTGCTGTTGTATATGGCCAATCATATAGTCAATAATGTGATGTCTCCGGAAATCATTTCTAATAAGGGCGTTACTAAAATTGTTGGAGCAAATGGCTTATTGCGAGAACCCTGGTTAACAAATCTTTTCGGTGGTTCACGCGTCAACATGGGGTTTGTTCTGGCGCTGGTTTTTTTAGGATTGGTTTGGTTTTTGATGAAGCGAACCACTTTAGGTTTTGAGATTCGCTCCGTAGGGATCAACCCGTTTGCCTCCGAATATGCGGGTATGAGCAGTAAACGGACGATCGTTATCTCAATGCTCATTTCAGGGCTGTTAGCAGGATTGGGCGGTGTAGTTCAAGGACTAGGAACTTTTGGCAATTATTTCGTTCAAGGCTCGTCTATTAGTATTGGTTTTGACGGCATGGCGGTCTCTCTACTGGGAAATGGCGGATCTGTTGGAATTCTTCTGTCGGCTTTATTATTCAGTGTCTTAAAGCTCGGGGGACAAGGTATGCAATTTGCAGGTGTTCCAAGTGAATTGGCGAATAGTGTCATTCCGTTGATCATTTTCTTCGTGGGGATCAATTATGTGGTTCGAGTTGCTTTGACAAAGATTTCCGTGAACAAAAAGATCGTAAAAAAAAGTGAGAAATTAGAAATAACGCCGTTAAAGCAAGAAGGAGCTGATTTGGAATGACTATTCAATTATTAAGTTCACTGATTTCTCAAACACTCGTTTATTCTGCACCGCTGATTTTAACGGCATTAGGCGGTGTTTTCTCAGAGCGCAGCGGAATCGTAAATGTTGGATTAGAAGGGATCATGGTAACTGGGGCATTCAGTTCGGTTATTTTCAATTTGAGTTTTGCTGATCAATTTGGTGCGCTGACCCCTTGGCTGGGTGTTTTGGTTGGTGGATTTGCTGGGTTATTATTCTCCTGTCTGCATGCAGCAGCGACGATCAATTTTAGAGCCGATCACGTAATTAGCGGAACGGTCATGAATTTATTGGCACCGCCGCTGACAATTTTTCTGATCAAAGTGATCTATGGTAAAGGTCAGACCGATACGATCCAAGAACAGTTTGGCTATTTTGATTTTCCAGGCTTGAGTAAGATTCCGATCATCGGAGATTTATTCTTTAATAAAACTAGTTTGCCTGCTTATTTTGCAATTGTAGTAGCACTGGCTGCTTGGTTTATTATTTATAAGACAAAATTTGGGCTGCGTTTGCGTTCAGTAGGAGAAAATCCACAGGCAGCAGATACTCTGGGAATTAACGTATACGCGATGCGATATGCGGGTGTACTGATCTCAGGATTTCTCGGTGGAATGGGCGGGGCGGTATTCGCGCAATCGATCGCTGGACGCTTTGCGATCACTACGATTGCGGGACAAGGGTTCATCTCTTTAGCTGCGATGATTTTTGGTAAATGGAACCCACTTGGAACGATGGGAGCAGCTATGTTCTTTGGTTTTGCTCAAAATCTCAGCATCGCCGGAGCGAATCTGCCAGTCATTTCGCAAATTCTAGATGTCTATCTGCAATCCGCCCCTTATGTATTGACGATTCTTGTTTTAGTAATCTTTTTAGGCAAAGCTACAGGACCAAAGGCAGGAGGTGTCAACTACATAAAATCGAAATAGATTAGCAAAAAAGGAAGCTCAACATTAATTGTTGGGCTTCCTTTTAGTTAGGAATGACGATGTGTTTCTCTTGGTTTTAACGTTCGAAGATAAAGGATAAACAGTCCAATGGCAACAATGAAAGAAACTGCACCAGCGATGAAGCCTTTAGGCAAGTAGCTAAAGGTTACTTTGTGTTTTCCTTTTGGTACATGAATGCTGACAAACGCATTTTGAAACGCTTTTGTGTCTACTTTTTTACCATCTACTTTGGCAGTCCAGCCTTCGTCGTAGGGGATTGTCGTAATCAACGTCTGAGCTTCTTTAGCATTTACTGTTCCTTCAGCACTGCGGTTGCCCACCTTCATATCTACACCGTTGTCTTTGATCTTGTCGACAGCTAGTTGATAGGCTACCGTGTCTAAAGCTAAAACCTGCGGATTTTGGAAACTGATTGTCTTTGTGCCATAAAAGCTGGCCGTGAAAGTGACGGTCGTGGCTTTTTGATAGTAGCCCAAATCGTAATACTGTCCGCTGATACCAATCTGAGCTTGCCGTGTCTGGCCGTTTGCTGTGACGGTGGCAGTCGAACTTTCTAATTCAGCGAAGTCGTAAGGATAGAGACTTAAGTAAGCCTGCGTATTTGCCGGAACCTGTACGCGCCAAGAAACATCTTTTGCGACATTGCCTTGTTTTTCCGTGATCGTCGTAATATTGCCAGCGTTGGTGACGATGGCGTTTTTTGTATCTACTTGTGTCATCGGCAAGAACTGGAAGTATTGGAACTGTTCTTGTGATAAAGCATTGAATAACTGTGTTTGTGTACCCAAATTGTCATTTGGAGAGGCCTGCAATTTATCAATACTCCGAGGAGCAGTAAAGGCCAACGGCAATTCGTAATTATTTTCAAAAAGATTGTATTCGCCAACAGTACTCGTTTTCTTGAAGCCGTATTTGTTCAAGTTTTTCGCCTTGGCGATATTGTATTTAATCCCAGTGAAAGCATCGGCTAATAAGGTATTATTTTGGTAACGAATATTCAGACTGGTTCCTCTTGAACGAAAACCTAATTGATCCATGTAGCCAGAGGAATGGCGGTTCCGAATGGATGAAAACATGCTAACTCCGCTGTAGCCATAATTAAAGGCATCGTTGGAAGAGACAGGATCAAGATTTTCCATGCGATAAAAAGTTTTATTTTCATCCTTTGTTTCATCAACTAAAGCTTTAATTGAAGGATATGGCTGAGTATAAAGACTGCGTGACGCATAATTCCAATCTTTTAGGACACCTCGGACCATAAAATCACTGTTAATAAAAGCCTCGGTACACATTAATAGCAGTAATAGAACGCTGAGTACTTTCAAAGGGATCTTATTGAAATAATGCCCGGTAAGGACCAGCGCATAGACGGCTAAGAAGCCGATCGTGATATAGAGTGAAATATTTTTAAGGTAATTATAGTCTTTCCCTTTCATGCCCCAGAAAATCGCAAAGAGTGCAATTAGCAAGAGACAAACGGCGACCAGTTGTAAAATATTCTCATGATCTAATTTTTCCCAGCCCCAAGCAGCTAACGTGATTACTAAAAATGAGAGCAAATACGCATAGCGGAATAAAAACATGTTCGGAGCATGCATACCGTGCCAGAATAAATTCAGGGGTTGGATATAGAAGCTAGCGATTAAAATTGCAGCAATTGCGCCGTAGGCAATTTTATTTTTCCAAGGAATCTTTTTGCAGATAAAGAAAAATAAACATAAAGCCAGCGGTAAGAGACCAATATAAATAAAGGGAATCGACCCATATTTCGTCGTATCATAGGATCCAATCAAATTTTTGGCGATAAAATCCCACCAGCCAGTCGCTTCCGTTTTAAAAGTGGAAATTTGCGACAGCTCTTCACCATTTGCTCGCAAATCAAGAATTGATGGCAAGATCATGATCATGGAAGCAAAACCGGCCAACAATGAGGTGACACCATAAGGAACGATACTTTTTTTGTATAGTTTCCAATTTGTAATCAAGCGAGCGATGAAGTACAGTACCGAGAAGACACCGATCATGAAGCCCATATAAAAGCTGGTTAAAAACAACATTAAATAGGAAACAAAAAGTACAGTCGGCTTTTTCAGATCCATCACACGATTGATTCCTAGGATGATTAAAGGCAGATAGACAAAGGCGTCTAGCCACATAATGATCTCAGAATGTGCGATAGCAAAAGACATCAAAGCATAGGTGACACTTAAAGCCACTCGTGACCAATCAGGTAATTTAAAACTGCCCTTGGCATAAAACCAGAATGCTAATCCGGCTGCGCCGATTTTCAGCAACGTCAAAAAGTACAGAGCATCAGGCATCAGCTGATTCGGGAAGAAAATCACTAATGGCGTAAAAAAGCCGCCGAGATAATAGGAAACTAGTGAGAGGTAATTCAATCCCATGGAGGCATTCCAATTATAAAAAAGGCCTTGTTTGCCTAAAAGCATATTCCGAAAACTTGCGTGGAAATTTGAAAATTGTGAGAAGGCATCACTGGCTAAGACGCTGCGGCTAGATCCAGGATAAATACCGATCGTCAAATAGACGATCACCATGAGCGCAAGTGGCAGGAAAAAACTGGCCAATATATACCAACGATTTTCTTTAAGATAGTTTTTCATATAAAAATCACCAAACTTCTTTCAACAGACTATCCAAATTTTACCATAGAAGGAATGAAATATTGTGAATGAGCTGTGAAAGAGCCGTAACCTTTTGGAAATTTTTTTCAAAAATTTAATAAATAAAAGAAAGTACGACGCTTATTCTGTATAAGCGTCGTACTCATTTTTTCTATTCTGTTTAGAATGACTAAAAAATATGTATAGGCTGAAATTAAAGAACGAAAAGTGAACAATTTCCTCTAAAATTACGTGAATGATAAAGTAGATGGACAAAATAAAAAACCGTTCTTCAAGAACGGTTTGATTGGATAATATTAAACACGCTCAACTTTTCCAGATTTCAAAGCACGAGTTGAGACCCAAACTTTTTTAGGTTTTCCGTCCACTAATACGCGAACTTTTTGTAAATTAGGTTTTACAGTACGTTTAGTAGCGTTCAGAGCGTGAGAACGGTTATTTCCACTTCTTGTTTTACGACCAGTAAAATAGCAAACTTTTGCCATGTGTTGTTTCCTCCTTTTGCCTTGATTGGAGCGCTTCTTTGGCTCATACTAAAATAATTTAGCATAGAATGACAAGATTAGCAAGTGGATTTTTCTAGAAAGATTGACATTCAAAGGATTTGCAGGTAAATTATACTCTGTTAGCGTAAAAATTTTAACAAAAGTTTTGATGCAAGAAAGTTAGCAGTAGATTGCGGCAAGCAGGGAGCGCCCTATCAGCAAATCGCAATGGAACTTTCTTTTATTTGTCATAGGGCTATGATAAACTGTTATAGTAGAAAAAATGGGCGATTAGGCCTATTTAAGGAGGCTAACAACTATGGCTGTGAAAATCAATACACAGACTGGTATGATCGAAATTTCAAACGACGTCATCGCGACGGTTGTCGGCGGTGCAGTTACTGACGTGTTTGGTATCGTCGGTATGGCTAGTAAAAATCAAATCAAAGACAATATCACAGAAATTTTAAGAAAAGAAAATTATTCACGCGGCGTCGTTGTACGTCAAGAAGAGAACGGTATCGCGGTCGACGTCTATACGATCGTCAGCTACGGCACGAAGATCTCAGAAGTATCGCGCAATGTCCAAGAAAAAGTGAAATATAATTTGGAAACGATGCTTGGGGTTACAGCAAACTCAGTGAATGTCTATGTTCAAGGTGTACGTGTTCTGCCTGACTAAGGGCAGTGTTCTTAAGGAGGACTAAGTAAGTGAAGGTAACAGAAATCAGCGCGAGTCAATTCCAAGAAATGGTAGAGGCTGGCGCTAAACGTCTGCAAGTCAATGCAGAATATGTCAATTCATTAAACGTTTTTCCCGTGCCTGATGGCGATACTGGGACCAATATGAATTTATCAATGACCAGTGGCGCAACTGCCGTGGTCAATTCTACTTCAGAAAAAGTCGGCGAATTGGCTAACGTGTTAGCAAAAGGCCTATTGATGGGAGCACGCGGAAATTCTGGCGTTATCTTGTCCCAACTATTCCGTGGTTTTTCTAAAGCAATCTTAGAGGTTGATACCTTAAATGCGGAGGATCTAGCCAAGGCATTGGTTCATGGAGTGGAAACAGCTTATAAAGCAGTGATGAAACCTGTTGAAGGAACGATTTTAACAGTGGCTCGCGAATCAGCAAAAGCTGGTGAACGTAAGGCTAAACAAACGGATGATGTGATCGAAGTGATGACAGCCGTTGTTAAGTATGGAAAAAAGGCATTAGATAAAACACCGGATATGCTGCCAGTCTTGAAAGAAGTTGGCGTAGTCGATAGTGGAGGCCAAGGTCTATTGTTCATTTACGAAGGATTTTTGAATGCTTTAAATGGTGAATTTCAAGCAGACGATACGTATGAACCAAGTCCAGCCGAAATGGACGAAATGGTCAATGCCGAACATCATCGCAGTATCCAAGGCCAATTAGCAACAGCGGATATCAAATTCGGTTATTGTACCGAAATTATGGTTCGCTTAGGTGAAGGCCCAACCGTGGACAGTAAATTTGATTACGATTCATTCAGAAACTATTTAGATGGTATCGGAGATTCGTTACTTGTTGTTAATGATGATGAAATCGTCAAAGTCCATGTCCATACAGAGCATCCAGGTGAAGTGATGAATTATGGTCAAAAATTCGGTGCCTTGATCAAAATCAAAGTCGATAATATGCGCTTGCAGCATGAAACGATTTTGGAACATGATGAAGAAGTAGCTGAGTTTCAAGCGAAACCTGTAGAACATCAGCCTTATGCAGTGATTGCAATTGCAGCTGGCGAAGGTGTTCAAGAATTATTCAAAAGTTTAGGCGTGGCTTACGTAATCAGCGGCGGCCAAACGATGAACCCAAGTACAGAAGATATTCTAAAAGCAATTAAAGAGGTCAATGCTGATCAAGTAATTGTTTTGCCGAATAATAAAAACATCTTTATGGCAGCCGATCAAGCAGCAGAAGTCGCAGATATTCCTGTAGCCGTTGTTCCAAGCAAAACTGTCTCTCAAGGAATGACAGCGATGCTGGCTTTCAATGGCGATCAAAGTCTAGAGGATAATAAGGCGGCAATGACTGAGATGCTTGAATCTGTAGTCAGCGGTCAAATCACCAATGCGATTCGTGATACGACGATCGACGGTGTGGAAATCCATGAAGGTGATTACTTAGGTATGATCGATGGAAAGATCGCTCTTTCCGAAGCCGATAGATACGAAGCAACTTTAGATACCTTGAACAAAATGATCAGCGATGAAATCGAAATTATCACGATTATTGTCGGTGAAGAAGGTACTAAGGCCGAAGCAGAAAAATTAAGTGAAGCAATTGAAGCAAGTCATCCAGACCTAGAAGTTGAGATCCACGAAGGAAAACAACCGGTCTATCCATACTTGCTTTCAGCAGAATAACAAGTAAAACAGTCGGAGGGAGTGGGCCAAGAGTATCTGGCACACTCCTTTTTGTGAATGGTCATCTAATTAGATATGAAGTAAAAAACGATCTGTATACGAAAATTCGTACTTTATTTTTGACGTAGGGTCATTCCTAGTTTGGTCAATAAAATAATTATAGAAGGGAGGATATCTTATGAGGATTCTAGAATCCGTATCGGTTTTACCTGGTGTAGGACCAAAGCGAGCACAAACGTTAGCCGAATTAGGGATTGTAACGATTGAGGATTTATTGAGCTACTATCCTTTTCGATATGAGGATATTCAAGAAAAAAATCTATTAGAGATCAATGATCAAGAGAAGGTTACACTAAAGGGTGTGATCGTTTCGGCACCCGTAGTTAGTCGTTTCGGATATAAAAAAAGCCGGCTGCAGTTTCGGATGATGCAAGATCATGCAGTCTTCATGGTCTCCTTTTTCAATCAGCCATATCTAAAGGATAAAGTCGAAGTTGGCGAAGAGTTGGCAGTCTATGGGAAGTGGGATGCCAAGCGTAAGTCTTTGACGGGAATGAAAATTTTAGGCGGCAAACAAACGGAAGAATATGCACCGATCTACCATGTGAGCAAGTCAATCCGTCAAAGTACGTTAGTGGACTTGATCAAGGTCGCGTTTGAAAAGTTCGGTGATCAGGTAACCGAGAACTTGCCGGATTATCTGCTGGAAAAATATCGGCTAATGCCGCGAAAGCAAGCCATGCGGGCGATGCATTTTCCAAAAAATCCGACAGAGAGCCATCAAGCTAAACGGCGAGTGGTCTTTGAAGAATTTTTCTTATTCCAAATGCGGATGCAGGGATTGAAGAAGAGCGAACGCAGCGAGAAAAATGGGATCGCGATTCGTTACGATGTGGAACGATTGAAACGATTTACACAGGAGCTGCCCTTTGAACTAACTGATGCACAGAAGAGAGTAACCAACGAAATTTGCTATGATCTGCGCAGCAAGAAGCATATGCAGCGTCTGCTGCAAGGAGATGTTGGGAGCGGTAAGACAGTCGTAGCAGCAATTGCTTTATATGCAACTATGACAGCGGGCTTCCAAGGGGCGTTGATGGTACCGACAGAAATCTTGGCACAGCAGCATTTAGAAAGTTTAAATCAATTGTTTGATCCGTTGGAAATGACAACTGCGTTACTGACGGGTTCTACTAAAACCAAAGAACGGCGAGCGATTTTAGCGGGTCTTCAAAATGGTGAAATTGATGTGGTGATCGGAACGCATGCGTTGATTCAAGATGACGTACAGTTCATTAACCTTGGCTTAGTCATTACGGATGAACAGCATCGGTTTGGTGTGAACCAGCGAAGAGTTTTGCGTGAAAAAGGGCTGCACCCTGATGTCTTGTTTATGACGGCAACCCCGATTCCACGAACGTTAGCGATTACGGCATATGGCGAGATGGATGTTTCTGTTATTGATGAAATGCCAGCAGGACGTATCCCAGTCAAAACCAGTTGGATCAAACCAAAGCAACTGGAACACACGTTAGATTGGGCAAAGCAAGAATTGCAGGCTGGTCATCAGCTTTATGTGATTTGTCCGCTGATTGAAGAGTCCGAAGCATTGGATGTAAAAAATGCAACAGAAATTTATGAGCATTTAAAGGAATATTACGCACCAGCTTATCAGGTCAGTCTTTTGCATGGAAAAATGAAGAATACCGAAAAAGATGCGATTATGGAAGAATTCAAGAATAATCAAAGTCAGGTTTTGGTTTCCACTACGGTTATTGAAGTCGGCGTCAATGTGCCGAATGCCACAGTCATGTTTATTATGGATGCAGATCGTTTTGGATTGGCTCAGCTCCACCAACTGCGCGGCCGAGTTGGTCGTGGTTCTGATGCTTCTTACTGTATTTTGGTTGCTAGTCCCAAAAATGAAATGGGTAAAGAGCGCATGAAAATCATGACCGAGACAACTAATGGTTTTGTTTTGAGTGAAAAAGATTTAGAATTACGAGGACCTGGTGAAGTTTTTGGTTTTCGGCAATCCGGTTTGCCGCAGTTTTTGATTGCTGATCTGGTGAACGATGCAAATGTATTAGAAGTGGCTCGCGACGAAGCCAATCAGATTTGGCAGATAGATAATTGGCGTGAACAGCAGTCCTTTGAACCGTTGGCAGAGACATTAGAACCGACAGAAACTGGGGAAACATATTTCGATTAGGTATGCTATACTGTAGAAAAATTAAGGGAGAGAAGCTTTTCATGAAAATTGCTGTAGATGCAATGGGTGGCGATTTCGCACCAAAAGCCATCGTTGAAGGCGTGATGTTAGCGCAAAAAAATCATCCAGATATCGAGTTTCAATTATACGGAAAAGAAGACGCCATTCGTCAATATATTACAAATGAAAAAAATATTACGATTATTCACACAGATGAAAAAATCAATAGTGATGACGAACCTGTTAAGGCGATCCGTCGTAAAAAAGATGCTTCAATGGTCCTAGCTGCCCAAGCTGTTAAAGAAGGTAGAGCAGATGCGATTTTTTCTGCTGGGAATACTGGAGCGTTATTGGCGGCAGGCTTGTTTGTGGTGGGACGGATCAAAGGAATTGAACGTCCGGGGTTAATGTCAACGTTGCCCGTTTTAAATAGCGATATGGGTTTTGACATGCTAGATTTAGGTGCTAATGCTGAAAATAAAGCAGAACACATTCATCAGTATGCGATTTTGGGTTCTTTCTATGCGAAACATGTTCGAGGGATCAAGTCTCCTCGTGTTGGACTACTGAACAACGGTACGGAAGAAACAAAAGGCAGTGAGTTGACGAAAGAAGCATTCAAATTGCTACAAGCTGAAGAAAGCATCAACTTTATCGGCAATGTAGAGGCACGGGAGCTGTTGAATGGTGTAGCTGATGTTGTCGTGACGGATGGGTTCACCGGAAATGCTGTGTTGAAAACGATCGAAGGGACAGCTATGGGCTTAATGAGTCTATTGAAAGGCAGTATCAATGATGCAGGACTTAAAGGGAAATTAGGTGCGGCAATGTTGAAGGATACTTTGTATGGCCTAAAAGACAAGCTAGATTATTCGGCTCACGGTGGTGCTGTATTATTTGGTCTAAAAGCACCAGTCATTAAAACGCATGGATCAACCGGTCCGGAAGCTGTAGCGAATACCATTGATCAAATCTACCTGATGCTAGAGACGAATGTAGTAGGTCAATTGGTCCAGTTTTTCGAAACACCTAAAGACAAATAAGCACCAGATAAATTCCCGAAAAAGGTAGACAAAGCAGATAAACATCAGTAAAATGAACTGTGACCTTCTGGTAAAACATAGACGAATATTAGTTGATCAGGCGGAGGTGAATGTTGTTGACTCGTGAAGAAGTATTTAGCAAAGTTGCTGAAATAATTTCAAATCACTTTGAAATTGATAAGGACAAAGTAACTCTTGAATTGAGTATCAAAGACGACTTAAATGCAGACTCAATCAGTATTATGGAATTTGTTTTAGAATTGGAAGATGAATTCGGAACAGAAATCTCTGATGAAGATGCTGAAAAAATTGAAACAGTTGGAGCTGCAGTTGATTACATTATGGAAAACAACCAAGCTTAACAACAAGGTGCGCTGACAATAGTCAGTGCATTTTTTTTATCATCTACGGACGAATTTTTCACAATCCTCACGTTTTCTCACAAAAAAAGCTTAAAAATGAACGAAAGTTGCCAGCTCGAAAACACGGGCGTATAGTAAACGCAACTTGAAATGTTTGGAGTAATCATACGATGATTAAGAATAAATTATATTTAAGCAGTCTTTTATTGATGGGTTTGCTTGTTTCTGGAAATGTATCTGCTGAAGAACGCACACCAGAAGCTGGAAATACCATGCAAAATGAGCAGCAAGTTGAAAAACAAGCCCAATCAGATGGGTTAGAACAAACCGCAGTACAACAAAAAGATAATCAAGCACAAGCTGAGATTCAAGATAAGGTTGAACAAGCTAAAGCGGCCGCCAAAGAAAAAAATGCACAAATTGATTCGGCATTAATGGGTGGTGAGAATGAGTCAGGAAGTTATTATCTGCCTGATGGGACAGAACATTCTGATTTAAATAAAACCGATAGCTCGAACGAAACCAATCTTTTTGATTTAGAACTGTATTCTTTACCCACTGTTTCCGCAGCAAATGCCAATCTACCAACAAAGAGTTTTGTCGATATCGCATCTTACAATGGAAACGTGAGCGTTGCTGATTTTCAAAAGATGAAATCTTACGGAGTAAAAGGTGTGGTTGTGAAATTGACAGAAGGTACGTCTTATCAAAATCCTTACGCACCTACCCAGATTGCAAATGCTAAAGCAGCAGGATTAAAAGTTTCAGCATATCATTATAGCTGGTTCACTTCAGATGAGAGCGCACGCGCGGAAGCAAATTATTTCGCGGCATACGCAAATCGGATTGGATTAGCAAAATCAACGGTAATGGTGAATGATATCGAGGCGCCTGGTATCGTCAATCAAGGAAATCATACAAATGATTCTGCTTCATTTGCAGATCAGCTACATCGGTTAGGGTATGGAAATGTGCGACATTATGCTAGTTATGGCTGGCTCAGCAATGGTTTGCTGAATGGAAACACGTTAGGAAATAAAAATATTTGGGTAGCGGCGTATCCCTATAATTTATCTGCTGATAATTACTATACGGCCTATGGAGCTTGGCAATGGTCTTCACTAGTGACCTTTCCAAGTGTTAACGGCACATTTGATGTTTCCGCTGACTATACTGGGATTTTTCAGGCTGATACGTCAGAAGGCTCAAATCCAGGTACGAGTCCTGTTGGAACAGACGCGATGTATCGATTGTATAATCCTAATAGCGGAGAACATTTTTATACACGTGACAACAACGAAAAAAATAATCTGACCCAAGCTGGCTGGCGTTATGAAGGCGTTGCTTGGAATGCACCGCAAAATGGAAATCCGGTCTATCGTATGTACAATCCGAATGCTGGTGATCATCACTATACCTTAAATACCTCAGAACGAGATAGTTTAAAAAAGGCCGGTTGGCGTTATGAGGGAATTTCTTGGTATTCTGGAGGCGGACAGCTTTTATACCGACTCTACAATCCAAATGCAAGAACAGGCACGCACCATTACACGCTGAATACCAATGAACGAGATAATTTAACCCAAGTTGGTTGGCGTTATGAAGGTGTCGCGTGGTACGGAAAATAAAGAATAAAAAAGCTTCGTCCTCTGAGACGAAGTTTTTTTATTGAATCAAATGCAAAAAGCGCTTGTCCCAAATATTCTCATAAAAGACAATCGTGTCAGCTGCTGAAAGAAACCGATTAGCGTAAGTCGTTGAGGCGTTCTTCAGCATGGTCAACTGATACCCTAAACCATGAGCAAATTTTACGGTCGTATCAATACAGTATTGGGTTTGTGCTCCGCAGATTTCCAGCTTATTTATTTGCTGTTGCTGCAATACCTTTTGCAGGTCAGTGTGATAGAAGGAATTAGCATGAGTCTTTTGAATAACAATATCACTGTCTTTGCGAGCAAGTTCATCTACGATTTCCCAAGCTGCTGAATTCGGAATTAAGTCTTCGTCGCAGTGCTGAATGAAAAGAATCGGCTTATCTTGGTCGCGATAAAGCTTTATACGCTGATTGACGAGTGTGATCAAGTCATTGAAATGATCAATTGTTTGTTCACCGAAACAAACCCCTTTTTGCAAATCAATAATCACTAATGCGTCAGAAATTTTTTCCATCGTAATTCCTCCGGTCGTTTTTTCTACTTTAGCATTTTTTTGACGAGGAGAAGAAAAAATTCGATCATTTTTTGAAAATTTCCTACGATCACGACTTCTGATTTAAAAATTGGGGAAAAAACAGTATAATGAAGCGTGATGGAAATCTCAAAAAAAGGAATGAGCCCATGGATACACAGTTGATCAATGAATTGAAAGAAAACTACGGCATCGTCTTTCACGATGTTAACCTATTAGAACAGGCGTTTACCCACTCATCATATGTGAATGAACACCGTAACATGAATATTTCAGATAATGAACGGTTAGAATTTTTAGGGGATGCTGTCTTAGAAATTCAGGTATCGGACTATTTGTATCACCATTATCCAAATTTGCCGGAAGGACGTTTGACACGTCTACGTTCGGCGATCGTACGTGAAGAAAGTTTATCGAAATTTGCGAAAGAGTGTCATTTCGATCTGTATATTATGTTAGGCAAAGGGGAAGAAAATTCTGGTGGACGGGATCGTGCAGCGCTCCTATGTGACCTGTTTGAGGCTTTTCTGGGTGCTTTGTATTTGGATCAAGGCTATGATGTAGCATTAAACTTCATTCAGACTGTGATTTTTCCAAAAATTGAAGCTGGAGTTTTTACTCGGGAGATGGACCACAAGACACGCTTACAAGAAGTGTTGCAAAAGAGCGGCGATGTCACGATTGATTACCGATTGGTTAATGAAGAAGGTCCTGCACACGAACGAATCTTTACGATTGATGTATATGCTGATGATCAAATGATTGGATCAGGACAAGGCAAATCGAAGAAATTGGCTGAACAAGATGCGGCGGAAAAAGCTTTACGCAAAATTGTCGCAAACTAGTCTACATTTCCTAGTGAAATTTTAGGAGGAACATTTTGTATTTAAAACGAATTGAGATTGCTGGCTTTAAATCATTTGCTGATCGAACAAAGATCGAATTTGAGCAAGGCGTAACAGCGGTAATAGGGCCAAACGGCAGTGGGAAAAGTAATATTACTGAAGCGATTCGCTGGGTCCTAGGAGAGCAGTCCGCGAAAAGTTTGCGGGGAGGCAAAATGCCGGACATTATATTTGCCGGCTCGGAGTCTCGAAAACAATTGAATATCGCAGAAGTGACGGTCGTGTTGGACAATACGGATCATTACTTGCCCTTAGCCTTTAGTGAAGTCAGTGTGACGAGACGATATCGTCGAACCGGTGAAAGTGACTTCTTCATTAATAAACAGGCTTGCCGTTTAAGGGATATCCAAGATTTATTTATGGATTCCGGCTTAGGAAAAGAATCTTTCTCAATCATATCACAGGGGAAAGTTGAGGCAATTTTCGCTAGTAAACCAGAAGATCGCCGCGGGATCTTTGAAGAGGCTGCCGGGGTTTTGAAATATAAGCAGCGGAAACGCAAAGCGGAACAGAAACTTTTTGAGACAGAAGATAATCTAAGCCGAGTTCAAGATATCATTTATGAATTAGAAGATCAGCTGACTCCTTTAGCTGCTCAAAGTGAAGCAGCCAAGGAGTTTTTGGCGCTCAAAAAGGAATTGACTGCGACGGATGTCAGCTTGACGGTAGCCAGAATCAAGCATACTCGCGAATCTTGGCAATCTGCTAAAGTTGATTTTGAAGAGTTATCTCAAACGGTCGATGAAAAGGGCCGATTTATCCAGCAAACGGAGTTGCAGCTGGGAGACCTGCGGCAAAAACGCGGTTCATTGGATGAACAGTTAGAAACAGGTCAACAGCAATTATTGCATTTAGCGGAGGCTTTGAAACAAGCCGAAGGACAGAAAGAATTATTAAGCGAACGGTCAAAAAATACTCAAAGGAGCAGTGCTGAGTATCAAGAATCTTTGACTGAGCAACGTAAGAAATTGGCTGAAGCACAAGAAAGCGTGCGCGAGGTCCAAGCGCAACAAACTGCCAAACAGGCGGAAAAGGTCGATTTGGAAGCCAAAATCCAACATTTAATGAGTGAAGCCGAAAAATATAAGAAATCACCGAAAGAATTGTTGGAAGATCTGCGTGGTACATATGTTGAGTTGATGCAAGAGTCAGCCAATGTCAGTAATGAACTAAAATATTTGGAACGCCAATATACGCAAGAAACGGCAAAAAATCAACAGAGCCTTACGCGGTTTGAAGCTTTACATGAACAGTTAAAGGAACTGACAGATCAACAGACCAACGCTCAATCCAAGACCCAGACACTTGAAAGTCAATTAACGGAAGAGCAAGAAAGCTACCGTCAATTGGTTGAAAATAAGAACGCTGCACAGCGGCAGTTGCAAAAAGAGCAGCAATTGATGTATGACTTAATGAGCCAAGTGCAGCAAGCACGTGCCAGACAAAAAAGTTTGCAAGATATTCAAGAAAACTATAGCGGATTTTATCAAGGTGTCCGCAGTGTTTTGCAACATAAAGAGCAATTAAACGGGATCATCGGTGCGGTAGCAGAATTGATTGACGTTCCACAGGAATATGCTCTAGCAATTGAGACTGCGCTCGGAGCGTCGGCTCAACATATCATTGTAGAAAATGAAAAAGATGCCCGTGAAGGAATCACCTTTTTGAAAAAGCAGCGCAGTGGAAGAGGAACTTTTTTACCATTAACGACGATTAAGCCGCGCAGCTTAGGAGCTCATCAATATCAAGCAATCAAAGATGAAAGCGGCTTTTTAGGGATTGCAAGTGACCTGGTGACTTTCTCAGAGAATGTTGCGCCAGTCATGCAAAACCTACTAGGTGCAATCGTAATCGCGCAGGATCTAAACAGTGCGAATCAGCTTGCTCGGCAATTGCGTTATCAAGTACGAGTTGTTTCTTTAGCTGGAGATGTGATGAATGCCGGCGGTTCTATGACCGGCGGTGCTACGAAACAAGGTAATCGCGGGAATCTATTTAATCAAGGACATGAACTGGCTGAATGGACGAAACGCTACGAAGAAATCAATCAGGCACTGCAAGCAAAAGAAAAGTTTGTCCATGACTTGCAAACGAAAGTTGCCGATCAAACTGAGGCCTTGGAAACATTGAGAACTCAAGGTGAACAAACTCGTTTGGCTTATCAAGAAGCACAGAGTAGTGAGGAACGCGTCAACAGTGAGTTGACTCGCTTACAAAAAGAGCAAACGTTATTTTCTTATGAGGCTAAAGAGCTGGACAGCTTTTTAAAGGAGTATCAAGAGCAAAAGGAAACATTAGAATTCCAGCAGGTTGAGTTGAAGACACAACAGGACAACATTAATCGTGAAATTCAACAACTGAATGAAGAAAGTGACCAGTTGGAAGTCAAACGGGCTAATATTAATGCTGAATTGAGCCGCTTGCAGGCGGATTATGCAGTGATAGACGAACGATTATTGTATTTGGATCGGCAGGTATTGAGTCTAGAAAATCAAATCAATGAATTACACAGTCACATCACAAGTTTAGAAAATCAATTGCTGGCGCTTTCCAGCGATTCATCGGTTCACGAAGAATCCGAGGAAAGTTTGAATCAGCGTTTGACGGAATTATCCATCGCTCGAGAACACCTGCAAGAACAGTTGACCGAATGGAAAGAAACACGTCAAAGTCTGCAGCAAAAAGTGGATCATGCAGATGGCGCTTTGACGGAAGCCAATCGCGAACAAAAGCAATTGTTGGCACGTCAATCACAAGCGGATGTTCAAAAAAATCGTTATGAGCTGAAATTAGACAACGCATTGGCTTACTTGCAAGAGGAGTACAGCCTGACCTTTGAAGGTGCAGAGGCTCAAGCAGATCCAGAGATTGATCAGCAAGCGGCTCAAACAGAAGTCGGCCGGTTGAAGAACGCAATTGAAAAATTAGGTCCAGTTAATTTGAACGCCATTGAACAATATCAACAAGTCGAGGAACGCTATGATTTTCTAACAACACAACGGGATGATTTATTATCGGCTAAAGAACAATTGTTTGAAACAATGGGTGAAATGGACGATGAAGTCAAAACACGTTTTTATACGACTTTCCAAGCGATTCGTGAAAAGTTCAATGTTGTTTTTCCAAATATGTTTGGCGGCGGTCGTGCAGAATTGGTTTTGACGGACCCTGATGATTTGTTAAATACGGGTATCGAGATTGAGGCACAGCCGCCAGGTAAAAAATTACAAAGCTTGTCGCTGCTTTCAGGTGGGGAACGAGCACTGACGGCCATCGCACTGTTATTTTCGATTATTCAAGTACGACCTGTACCGTTCTGTGTTTTAGATGAAGTTGAAGCTGCACTAGATGAAGCCAATGTTGCACGTTTTGGACGTTATTTGAGTGCTTTCCAAAACGACACGCAATTTATTGTGGTCACTCACCGTAAAGGCACGATGGAAGCTGCAGATATCCTTTATGGTGTAACGATGCAAGAATCCGGTGTTTCGAAAATTATTTCAGTCCGCCTGGAAGAAGTGAAAGAGGACGGAAAATTTCAAGTGAGGAAAGGGGAATTCCTGAAATGATAAAACTAATTGCAATTGATTTAGATGGAACATTACTAACAGATGCAAAGACGATTTCTGATACAAATAAAACAATATTAGCAAAAGCCAAAGCTCGAGGCGTGAAGATAGTCATCTGTACGGGACGCCCTCTGATCGCGATCAAAGATTATTTAGCAGAACTGAATTTACTTGATGCAGATGATTACTCAATCACTTTCAACGGCGGGCTGATTCAAACGAATACAGGTGAGATCCTAGGTAAGACAGCGATGGAGCTTGCAGATGTCAAACATATTCATGAGCTGTTAAAAGAAATTGATTTGCCGATGGACGTTTTATCTGATGCGCTATGTTTTCAATTTGAAACAGCAGCGGGTCATCCTTCAATCTATTCCACGTTGAACAAGGCATTGACCTATGTTCCCAAAACGATAGATTCTTTGAAAGAAGATACGCTGTACAATAAAGTGGTCGCGGCAGTGAATGCAGATTATTTAGATCAAAAGATTCCTTTGATCCCATCTGAAGAATATGATAAGTTTGAAATTTTTAAAACACGGCCCAATTTATTAGAATTTATGCCAAAAGGTGTGACAAAAGCATTTGGTCTTTCAGTTTTAGGTGAACACCTAGGAATCGAAGCACATGAAATGATGGCGTTGGGAGATGAAGCCAACGATTTATCAATGATTAATTATGCAGGTATGGGTGTAGCGATGGAAAATGCTACGGATGGGATCAAATCTGCCGCTAATTTTGTGACTAGAACGAACCAAGCAGATGGTGTTGCGCATGCCATCCAAAAATTCGTGTTTGATGAATTAAACTAATTGAATTTAAGGGGGGATTTTAAATGGGATTATTTGACCGCATAAAAAAGGCTTTTACTGGGGAACAAGCTGAAGAACCTGAAAAGCAAGAGACTGTTGTTGAAGAGGAAGAATCTTCTGATATCATAGATCCTACGGAAGCTGATAAAACAACAGATAGTGAAGATTCAGCGACTGAAACAGCTGAGAAGAGCGAAGAGACGATTGAAGAGTCGTTTGAACAAACTGCTGAGACAATGGATATTCCGCCACAAGAAGTCTTTACCTCTGAACCTGAAAGCCCTGAATCAAAAACCAGTGAAGAGCTAAATGACTTGACTGAAACTAGTGAAGAAATACCGGATGACCAAGAGCAAGTTATTGAAGAACCGGTAATAACAGAAGTGGAAGAGATTTCGGAAATTAAGCCGGAGTCAGAAAGCACTGAACCAGCAGAAACCGCCCAAACGAAAGCAGAGACGGTTC
Organism: Enterococcus malodoratus ATCC 43197; assembly: GCF_000407185.1. GTDB lineage: Bacteria > Bacillota > Bacilli > Lactobacillales > Enterococcaceae > Enterococcus_A > Enterococcus_A malodoratus. Next base: position 1,728,973 of record NZ_KE136481.1, on the reverse strand, counting down.
AAGAGAAATACGATAAAGGGTTAGAAAAAACGCGCAAATCTTTTGGCGATCGAATGAACGAATTGTTTGCACGTTTTCGCCGTGTTGATGAAGACTTTTTTGAAGAATTAGAGGAAACTCTGATTGGCGCGGATGTTGGCTTTGATACGGCGATTAAGTTAACAGATTCTCTCCGGCAAGAAGTCAAGTTGAAAAATGCCAAGAAACCTTCTCAGATTCAAAATGTCATTATTGAAAAACTAGTAGACATTTATGAAGCAGAAGGTGTCGATGAAAATAATAAGATCAACCTGCAAGATGACGGATTGAGCGTGATTTTGTTTGTTGGTGTGAATGGGACAGGTAAAACCACCAGCATCGGAAAATTGGCGAATCAATATAGAAATGAAGGCAAGAAGGTTTTATTAGCCGCCGCCGATACTTTCCGTGCCGGTGCGATCGATCAGCTAGCTGTCTGGGGGAAACGCTCTGGCGTGGAGGTGGTCCGCGGAAATGCTGGGGGAGATCCAGCGGCGGTAGTCTTTGATGCGGTGGATAAAGCGAAAAAAGAGAACTATGACATTTTGTTGATTGATACAGCAGGACGTTTGCAAAACAAAGTTAACTTAATGAATGAGTTGGAGAAAATCAAACGGGTAATTCAGCGGGAATTTCCAACGGCACCTCATGAAGTTCTGCTAGTCGTTGATGCAACGACAGGGCAAAATGCTTTAGTACAGGCGCGTCAATTTAAGGAAACGACTGACGTAACTGGGTTGGTTTTGACTAAATTGGATGGTACGGCCAAAGGCGGTATCGTTTTAGCGATTCGGAATGAACTGCATCTTCCGGTGAAATTAGTCGGATTGGGTGAAGGAATAAACGACTTAGAAGCATTTGAAGCGAATGATTTTGCGGTTGGTCTATTTAAAGGATTATTGAAGGAAGAATAAAATAGAACTGTTGAGATTTTCTCAACAGTTCTTTTGCATATCTTGAAAAAAGGGCGGCACATGCAAACTAACATTATTTTGCCGCGTGTTGAGATCCATTATGCGATGGACCTCGTCGCAATGAAATTGGTGTTGACGATGTGGACGTAACATCACGACTTCTTTAGAATCTGTTTTTTGACATAAATGATCGGTATCATTTATCATCGATTGATTTTCTTTGTGCATATACGAGGCCTCCATTCTTATAAAACAGGTATCTGACAACCGCCTTTGATTAATTGTATTGTTATTATTATTTAATCATATTTTCATCTTGAATACTATCTCTTTTTTCAAGCATTTCCGTTCTGTTTCTGGATATTCTTCTATATAATGTAGCATGGGAGGGCAATGAACAAATGAATACTAAAAAAATGATGGCACAAGAAAAGGTTAAGCCTTTTTTGCTGCAAGCACGTTATGGGATTGAAAAAGAAAGCCAACGGGTAACACTGGAAGGTGAGTTAGTACATACGGATCATCCAGCACCGGTCGGTAATCGAAGTTTCCATCCTTATATCCAAACAGATTTTTCAGAAACACAATTAGAACTGATCACGCCAGTTACTGAATCCGTGGATGAAGTATTGGCTTATTTAGAGGCAATCCACGATGTCGCGCAACGAAGTATGCCGAAAAATGAGATGATGTGGCCTTTTTCTATGCCGCCTGTCTTACCAGAAAAAGAGGAAGACATCCAAATAGCAAAATTGGAGCGTCATGCAGATGTCTTATATCGTCGTTACTTGGCGCGGGAATATGGCAAACGAAAACAAATGGTAAGCGGTATCCATTTCAACTTTGAATATGGTTTGGATCTAGTAAAACAATTGTTTTTAGCACAAACTGAAGAAGCCTCAATGGAGAACTTTAAGACACGTCTATACATGAAAATCGCACGCAACTTTTTACGTTATCGTTGGTTGCTGACCTACTTATTTGGTGCGAGTCCTTTGAGTGAAGCACGCTATTTTGATGAAGAGGATCGACCAAAAGAGCCGGTGAGAAGTATCCGTACCAGTCACTATGGTTATGTGAATAAGCCGGATGTGCAAGTCTCTTACGAAACATTGTCCCGTTATAGTGAAGACTTGGCAGAAAATGTATCTCAGGGTCGATTATCAGAAGAAAAAGAATTTTACGCACCGGTCCGCATGCGGGGCGGGAAAAAAGTCGCAGATCTTTTTCATACAGGGATTCGTTACGTTGAATTACGAAATATTGATTTGAATCCTTTTGATCGTGTGGGTATTGATGCGGACACAATCGAGTTTATTCATTTATTCATGCTTTATTTATTATGGACGGATGAAAAATTACCAGCTGATGAATGGGTAGCTGAAGGAAATCAGATTAGCGATGCAGTCTCACTAGAACACCCAGCAAAAACTACAGCTTATGTAGCTGAAGGACAAGCTATTTTTAGCGAAATGCTGCAAATGGTTGATGAATTGGAACTAGCTGGCGGCGAATTGTTAGAGCGATATCAGGCATGGCTTGATCAACCAGAAAAAACTTTAGCAGCGAGAATACTTGTTCTAGATGAAACCGAAGGACAAGCTGCAGTGGCCACCGAATTGGGCCGTAAGTTTTATGATCAAGCTTGGGCACATCCTTACCAATTAGCAGGTTTCCAAGAAATGGAATTGTCTACACAAAATCTCTTGTTCGATGCGATTCAAAAGGGAATTGAGACAGAAGTGCTGGATCGACAGGATCAATTCGTCAAGCTGGAACATGCCGATCATCAAGAATTAGTAAAAAATGGCAATATGACCAGTAAAGATACGTACATTGCACCATTATTGATGGCAAATAAAACGGTCACTAAAATTGTGTTGGCAAGAGCCGGTTTTCGTGTGCCAGAGGGCGAAACATTTGGTTCGATGGAGGCCGCTAAAAAAGCTTATCCGCGATTTGCTCAAAAGGCTTTTGTTATCAAACCAAAATCGACGAACTATGGTTTAGGAATTACGATCTTTAAAGGTGAGACTTCCATGATCGATTTCAATGCGGGGCTAGCGATCGCTTTTGATGAAGATGCTGAAGTGATTATCGAAGAGTTTATGCCAGGAACTGAATATCGTTTCTTTGTGATCGATCATCAAGTGAAGGCTGTTTTACTGCGAATTCCGGCAAATGTTATCGGTGATGGTAAACGAACAATCGAGGAGTTAGTTGCCGAAAAAAATGCAAATCCTTTACGTGGAACCAATCACCGTTCACCACTGGAAAAAATCCAATTAGGGGATTTGGAACAGTTAATGTTGAAGGAACAAGGACTGCGAATCGATAGTGTACCTGAGAAAGAGCAGCAAGTTTTCTTGCGAGAAAATTCAAATGTATCAACCGGTGGAGATTCAATTGATGTGACTGATGAAATCCACGAAAGCTACAAACAATTGGCGATCGATGCTGTGGAAGTATTAGGTGCTAGCATCAGCGGTATTGATTTGATTATTCCAGACAAAGAAAAACCGTATGAAACACAGGAGGACTATGGAATCATCGAAGCGAACTTCAATCCGATGATGCACATGCATATCTATCCATATGTCGGCAAGAGTCATCGCTTAACAATGGATGTACTGCGCTTTTTGTATCCTGAAATGGACATCTAAAAATAAGACGCCGCTGAATGGTTCAGCGGCGTCTATTTTTTGTAATAATCGTGAATAAATGTATCCATTTCAGATAGAGACTCAGAAAACAAAACTAACTGACGATCTTCTTTTGATAAAAAATCTTGTTCGACCATCTGATCAAAGAATTCTTGTAACAGTTGATAATAGTTTTTGACGTTAAATAAAATACAGGGACTATTATTTTGTCCGACACGCGCCCATGAATAAGCCTCACTTATTTCCTCTAGAGTACCGACTCCGCCAGGTAGAGCAATGCAGACATCCGCGTATTGTATCATGGCTTTTTTGCGTTCATCCAAATCAGCTACGGTGATCATCTTTGTCAGATGCGTGTGGACACGTTCGAGATCGTGTAAAAAATCTGGCATGATCCCAATCACTGTTCCACCTTCGTTCAGAACACTATCAGCGACCACACCCATCAGACCGAGTTTACTTCCGCCGTAGACAAGCTCGTAATTATTTTCGGCAATCCAATGGCCTAAATTTTTTGCGGCAGCTTGATAAGCAGGGTCAGACCCATGGTGGGCACCACAAAAAACAGCGATGCGCATTTGATCACCTCCCAAAAATTGAATGGTTTGTGTATTAGCAGGACTAAAATTTTTATTCGTTTTTATTAAATTGATTTTGTGGAACATGCAGGACGAGTAAAAAGAAGCTGGATTGTCTAATCATTTAATTCGATTGTTTGCTTCGTTTCTTCCACTGTCAGACCGGTTTTTTCTTCCCACCAGGCTTTCATTTCTTTTTCGTAATTGTTTGGAAAGTGATTGACCATATCAATCAATGGATCGCCTTGAATCTGAGTATGAGGAAAGTTCATCGCCAGATTAAATTTTAGTTCTTTCAAAAGGCTGTAGTATTGAAACATCATATAGTACATTTCCTCGTCATTGTTACTAGCCAAAACTAATGCTGCGCGATCAAGCATGAATCCCAAACTTCGCATCATAAATAAAAAGCCGGGTAACTCTTCGGTTTCAATGTCATCAACCTCTTTTAAAATATCAATGTGCAGATCAAGCGCTTGCAATAAATCGGTTTGTAGATTTTGATAAGTGACCATCAAGAACCCCTCCTTCAATAATATCTATAAATTAAGTATAGCACAGACGTGAAATTTCCTTGTAAGACTATCAGCATTTGACTCGCATTATTACGATGAGTTGTGTAAAGTAGACGGGAAGGAGGCGGTGAGATGGGAAAACTAGCTGTGATCACGGATCTGCACGCAGATATTAATCACTTAGGTGAGATAGAATTAACTAAGCTTTTCACATTATTGCGTGAACATGAGGTGACACGTCTGCATTTTGCTGGGGATACTGCAAATAAGATCGATCAGACATTGTCAGTCAATCAATTTTTCCGTCAACGTGGAATACCGACTACTTTTAATTTAGGAAATCACGAAATGGGCAATGTCAAAGGGGAACAGATGATTGAACATTATCCTGACAGCCATTTTCTAAACTTGCGTTATCTGCCATTGAATCAACAAACAGTATTATTAGGATTTAATGGATGGTATGATTATGGTTTTTCTGAATTAGATGACTCGCAGCAAATCCGCTCGATTAAAAACATCTATTGGTTTGATCGAATTATTGAACGTTTTTCGGACGATCAAACGGTGGATCGAGAAATTTTACGACAATTACGCATTGTTTTGGATGATTTGGCACGAAAAAACTATCAAGTTATTCTGGTAACACATTTCGTGCCTAAAGAAGAATTTATTGTTCATCTAAGCGGTAAGTATCAAATTTGGAATAAACTGAATGCTTTTTTAGGTTCACAGGAGCTGGGAAAGCTATTGGATCAGTATCCGAATGTTCAGCAGGTTGTGTTTGGACACACGCATCGACGATTTGAAGATCAAAGGATTCATGACACGATCTATAGTTGTCGGCCCTTAGGCTATTATTATGAATGGGGAATCACGCGAGATTTTGTGTTAGATAATCAACTGGCGGAAAATTTTATTCCGATGAAGATGCGCAGTGTGTTGAATAAGCATCAAGCAGAATTTGCCGCATACAAAGAGGAGCACTTAATCGAAGAGTTTCGCAAAGCATTAACGTTGATCTCTTATTAGTGGAAGGATATTTTTTATGGAAGCAATTAAAAATTTTTTACGACAATTTACTCAGACAACTCCATTCGTATTATCAAATACAATGATTGTCATTCCCTATTTATTATTTATGCATTTGATTGATCCGCGGATGTCCGTAACAGTCTTGCCTTTTGTTCTATTCTATACGTTTAGAGTGACTGGGATTTTCTTGATTCGCGGACTGTATCGTTCGATCGATCAGTATACTTTGTTAATGGTCGCACTTTTAGTCGGAGGAATCGGTTCATTCCTGACGTTAATGGGGACACTAAATTTTACCTTCTATTTGTTTGGCAGTCTGTTTTTAGGGGTGAGTGCGGCTTGGCTGCCTCCGGCCAATACGAGTGTCAATCTTTTTGAAAAATCGAAAGGGTTCCAATCTATGAGCAGCCGTCGCTATTTAGTCGCGCTGATTGTTCTGTTACCATTGTTTTTTGGAACGATGATCGCTTTGCCTTTACAAGCGGTGATTGTACCGAGTATAGTCACACTTTATTTTGTGTGTGCGTATCATACCGTGAAGCATTATCCTCATTATGAAATGGATTTTAAGGAATTAACAAAACATGTCTTTTCTTTTTCTGAGCTAACGTGGTTTATTCTATTTTTTATTGCGCTGTTCTTATTGCGCAGCGGACGTTTATTATTTGATGAATCCATGTTAAACGGGGCGATTATTTTATTCTCAGGTATTTTTATGTTTGCTGTAGTGATTGTGCATCAAGTAAAAGACCGATGGAAGCTGCCGCTCTGGCAAAATGCTCTGACCTTTCTCAATGGAATGCTAGGTAATTTTATTTTTCTTTTTGGCGCGTTTTATGTTGCTGTATACAAAGGAGCAGCATCTCAAGGGCTGTATTTATTTTTACCGTATCTTTTAGGTGTCATTGGTTCTCTAGTTTTGGCTGGAAAAGTTCGGAGATCGTTTAAAAATGATTTGATGGTTCAGCTGATTGGCTTAACAGTGGGATTATTATTGTTGAGTGTGCGCGTTTTGTTCCCATTAGCTATTTTTGTTTTAACGTTTTTTCAGAAAGGGACAAGTTCGTGGTTGAATCGTTTGTATTATCAAACAGAAAGTATTGATAAGCAGCAGCGGATTACGGCAAAATATTCGACTTCCAATAAAGGGAGTATTACGCATCAGTTTATTTTGATGTTCTTAATGCTGATTGCATTACAGATAAAGGATTTGCCTGACAAGGATATTTTTTTGCTGCGCAGCTTGCATACGACAGATATCCTTGCAACAATGGACATAGTAAAATTTGCCTCAATCATCATTTTGCTGGTTAGTATTGGGCTGATTGGAAGGATTGGAAAACATGCGTTTGATCATTGATGGCGATGGTTCGCCAGTAAAAGATACCACGATTGCGGTTGCCGAGAAATATGGGCTGCCGGTAGTCATCGTAACTAGTATCGATCATTATTCAAAAAAAGAATACCCTGATTTTGTGGAATTTATTTATGTTGATCGCGGTGCGGATTCGGCAGATTTCAAAATTGTTTCTGTTATTCAGCCGGATGATTTTTTGATTACGCAAGACTATGGATTGGCTTCTTTGACGTTGGCTAAGGCCGCTCATGTGTTACACCAGTCGGGATTGGAATATACGCAGATGAATATCGATGCTTTATTGACACAACGTTTTATCGGTAGTAAGATGCGACAAGCAAAACAACGCACAAAAGGCCCTAAACCTTTTACAAATGAAGATCGGGAACATTTTAGGAGTGTTCTGGAAAGCTTGATTCAACAGTCATTGCTGTAATCTAAATGATAAGCTTTGTAATACTTGTAAAATTTCTTTTTGGGGATTTTGATTTTTGTGCTAAAATGTTAGGGATCAGAAAGTAATGGAGGATACTCAGTTGAAAATTATTTTACTTTATGGTGGGAAAAGTCCAGAGCATGATGTAGCAATTTTGTCGGCCTTTTCAGTTATTTCTGCGGTTTATTTTGACTACTATCAAGTACAACTTATCTATATTGATAAAACCGGTCAATGGGTCAAAGGCCCCTTGTTAACGGAGGCGCCAGAAACAGATGAAACGTTGCGCTTGACGTGGGACCCAACTGGTCATGAAGTCGAAGGCTTTAGCGGCAAGGTGATTGCACCCGGGGATATCAAAGAAGACAATGCGATCGTTTTCCCAGTCTTGCATGGACCAAACGGTGAAGATGGAACGATTCAAGGCTTCTTAGAGACATTGGATATGCCTTATGTGGGAGCAGGAGTTGTAACGAGTGCCTGTGCGATGGATAAGATCATGACGAAATATATCTTACAAGCCGCCGGAATTCCACAAGTTCCTTATGTGCCCGTTTTGAAAAACCAATGGAAAGAAAATCCTAAGCAAATCTTTGATAAATGTGAGGGTACTTTATTGTATCCAATGTTTATTAAACCAGCTAACATGGGTTCAAGTGTTGGTATTTCACGAGCAGAAAATCGTGAGGAATTACAAAATGCGTTACAAGAAGCTTATCGTTATGATTCTCGTGCTTTAGTCGAACAAGGAATTGATGCTCGTGAGATTGAAGTTGCTGTTTTAGGAAACGATGATGTGCGTACAACGTTACCTGGTGAAGTCGTGAAAGAAGTTGCTTTTTACGATTACAATGCGAAATACATTGATAATACGATTCAAATGGCAATTCCCGCTGAAATTCCTGAAGAGGTAATGCAAAAAGCACGGGATTATGCGAAATTAGCCTACACAATGTTAGGCGGATCAGGACTTAGCCGTTGCGACTTTTTCTTAACGAATAAGAATGAGTTATTTTTGAATGAATTGAATACGATGCCGGGATTTACTGAATTCAGTATGTATCCATTGTTATGGGAGAATATGGGCTTGAAGTACGGTGATTTGATCGAAGAATTGATCCAATTAGGTACGAAACGTTATGAACAACAAGCCGCCTTTGAATAATTAGGCAACTGTTTAATCACAAACAGGACTTGAGACAGGATTCCGTTTGGATGATGTTTCAAGTTCCTTTTAAATGTGTGGAGATATAAATTTTTTCAAAGCAGTATTTGTATTAGAAGTATTATTGTCCGACTCACCAAACTGGCTTCTTTTAAGAAGTAGTCCATCAAGTGTTAGTAGACTTGGCTAAAGCATAGTTGCTTCCTGTATAGGGATTTAATTAATGCTTTAAAAAAAGTTTATTGCCGCACCGGCCAGTTTGCGAAGTCTTTCTTGTAGTCAGAAACAAAAATTTGGGAGGAACACCATGAATTTTACAACGACAATCATCAGCAGGGCCGTTCAAGGTGAAGTATTGACGGAAAATGAGGTGACCGTTACTGGTGTCGAATTCGATTCACGAAAAATCAAGGCTGGCGATTTGTTTGTTCCATTGCAGGGAACAAATGATGGCCATGAGTTTGTAGCAAAAGCAATTGAAAATGGCGCGACCGCGACATTATGGAGTCAAGAGGCAGAAAAAGCGCCTGAGGGAATCGCCGTGGTTCTGGTGAAGGATACATTATTAGCTTTTCAAGCGTTAGCAAGCTATTATCTGCTAGAAGAAAATCCAGATGTTATTGCGATTACAGGCTCAAATGGTAAAACGACAACAAAGGATATGACTGAATCCGTCCTTAGCCAAAAGTTTCGGACCTATAAAACCCAAGGCAACTATAACAATGATATCGGTCTGCCTTATACAATTTTACATATGCCAGAAGGAACAGAAAAGTTGATTCTGGAAATGGGCATGGATCATGCTGGTGAAATCAGTATTTTATCTGAATTGGCTGAACCCGATGTTGCGGCAATTACGATTGTTGGCGAAGCCCATATTGAAAACTTAGGATCACGGGAAAAAATTGCGGATGCAAAGATGGAGATAACAACCGGGCTTGCGACTAATGGCTTGTTGGTTATCCCTGCGGATGAGCCGTTATTGGAAGAACGGACACATTCATTGTCGCAAACGGTAGAAACGGTTGGGATTCAAAAGGGAGAGTTATCTGCTACGATCCTAAATGAGGATAAAGGTGCAACCGTCTTTTCTGTTGATGATAATGGCTATCAAATTCCATTACCTGGCAGTTACAATGTCCAAAATGCCTTGATTGCTATGGCGATTGGCCGTTGGTTTGGTTTAGAGAATGATGAAATTTTCCAAGGCCTGGCTTACGTACAGGTGACACAAAATCGAACGCAGTGGTTAAAAGCCAGTAATGGTGCAGATATCTTGAGCGATGTTTACAATGCCAATCCGACAGCGATGGGCTTAGTACTAGATACCTTTGCGAAGTTACCGACAGAAGGACGGCGATTGGCTGTTTTGGCAGATATGTTGGAGTTAGGGGCAGATTCATTTTCGCTGCATACTAGTATGGTAGAGCATATCAATGATCAAGACTTTCATGAGATTTTTCTATACGGTGATGAAATGAAAGGTTTGAAAGTTGCTTTAGCGGATCGCTATCCGACATTAGCAGTTCATTATTTTAGTAAAAATGATAAGCAGAAAATGGTGGATACAATCAAAAACAGTTTACATGCAGATGACAGTATTGTTTTAAAAGGCAGCAACGGTATGGGCTTGACCGAAGTTGTTGAAGCATTGCAGTCGTAGTGAAAACTTGCAGAAAATGAAATCATGTGCTAAAATAAGCCATTGCCGAGAAATGAAGTAATGATTGAATGCGTCATCCAATAAATTAAAGATTCGCTAACGAGAGTTTCGTTGGCTTACCAATTATTTTTGAGAAGCGGTTGGGACATTTTTCAGTTGAACAATGTCTCAGCCACTTTTTGTGAGAGATGATCCTTCCGCCTGACTTCGCGGAGCGGTTTTTCGGTAGTATCGCCAAGGACGGCAACTATAGGGACAGTTGCAGACTAAACGCAGATACCAAACCATACGCTCTAAATGATAAGGTCAACAGACATTAGGAGGATATCATTTGAAATTCAAAGAACTAAATTTATCACCAGAACTATTGATTGCGGTAGAACGCGCGGGTTTTGAAGAAGCAACACCGATCCAAGCACAAACGATTCCATTAGCTTTAGAAGGAAAAGACGTGATTGGACAAGCACAAACAGGGACTGGTAAAACAGCCGCTTTTGGGTTGCCGATGTTAAACAAGATCGACTCAACGAAAAGTATTTTACAAGGATTAGTTATTGCGCCAACGCGTGAATTAGCAATCCAAACACAAGAAGAACTATTTCGCTTAGGCCGCGATAAAAAAATTCGCGTGCAAGCTGTTTATGGCGGAGCAGATATTGGCCGTCAAATTCGTGGATTGAAAGATCGTCCGCATATCGTTGTAGGAACACCTGGCCGGATGCTGGATCATATCAATCGCCACACCTTAAAATTAGAAACCGTTGAAACGCTTGTCTTAGATGAAGCAGATGAAATGCTAAATATGGGCTTCTTAGAAGATATTGAAAAAATCATCAGTAAAGTCCCTGAACAACGCCAAACATTATTGTTTTCAGCAACAATGCCTGATGCAATTAAAAAAATCGGCGTTAAGTTCATGAAAGCACCAGAACACGTGAAAATCAAAGCCAAAGAAATGACGGCTGATTTGATTGATCAATATTATGTTCGTGCAAAAGATTATGAAAAATTTGATGTTATGACTCGTTTGTTTGATGTTCAAACACCAGATTTAGCAATCGTTTTTGGTCGTACCAAACGTCGTGTTGATGAATTAGCACGTGGATTAGAAGCTCGCGGTTACAAAGCTGAAGGTATCCATGGTGATTTATCACAACAAAAACGGATGAGTGTATTACGTTCATTCAAACGTGGGGATCTTGATATCTTAGTTGCGACAGATGTAGCTGCCCGCGGGTTAGATATTTCAGGAGTAACTCATGTTTATAACTATGATATTCCACAAGATCCAGAAAGCTATGTTCACCGTATCGGTCGTACAGGGCGTGCTGGTAAAGGCGGTATGTCAGTAACTTTCGTTACACCAAACGAAATGGGCTATTTACATGTGATCGAGAACTTGACGAAAAAACGCATGAATCCAATGCGTCCACCAACCGAAAAAGAAGCCTTCAAAGGCCAATTAGGTGCGGCAATGGAACAAATCCAAAGCCAAATGGAAGAAAATTCGGATAGTTTAGAAAAATACAGTGAGTCAGCGCAAGAACTACTGGCAGCTTACTCTCCAGAAGAATTAGTCGCATTGTTATTGAAAACAACGGCTAAAGATCCTGCAGACTCTGTACCGGTAAAAATCACACCAGAACGCCCATTGCCTTCAAATAAAAAAGGCGGCTTCAATCGTGGCGGCGGTGGCGGCAAACGCGGTGGCGGTAATAACCGTGGCGGCGGACGCGGTAAAGATAATTACCGTAAAGATCGCGATCGTAACAGCAGCAGCAATAAAAACAAAAATTACGGTGGAAACAAACAACGCAGCAACAATAAAAATACAAACCGCAGCAACGATAAAAAACGCGGCTTTGTAATCCGTACGAACTCAAACGATTAATTTTTAATCACTTTCAAAGCCATCAATCTTTTTGATTGATGGCTTTTTGCTTGATATGAATGATTTCACACGGATTCTTAAAAAAAGTCATAGCATTTAACTAAGTCTTTGGTAAAATAAAGATGTTACTTGAAAGGGTTGAGAACATGATCAAAGGAATCGGAATCGATGCGACAGAGCTTGAAAGGGTCGCGAAGATCATTGAAAGGCGGCCGCATTTCGTAGAACGAATATTAACTCCGGCTGAGCAGACCCTTTTTACTAGCCATTCTTCGCATCGTCAGGTAGAATTTCTAGCAGGACGGTATGCATGTAAAGAAGCTTTTTCTAAAGCTTGGGGGACCGGTATCGGAAAAGTAAGTTTTCAGGATTTAGAAATTTTAAGAGATGATAATGGTGCACCCGCCTTTACAAAATCACCTCATCAGGGCAAGGTCTTTGTCAGCTTGACCCACACAGAGGAACTAGCAATCGCGCAAGTATTGCTAGAGGAATAGAAAGAAGGACACTGAGTTTATGGTTGTAACGTATCATCGACCTACAAGAGCTATCATACATAGGAAAGCATTGAGAGAGAACATTAAAAATGAGATTGACCGTTTGCCAGAGGGGTTTGAATTATTCGCTGTAGTCAAAGCAGACGGGTACGGACATGGTGCGATAGCTACCGCACAAATGGCTTTATCTGTTGGGGCTACTGGTTTTTGTGTAGCAACATTAGACGAGGCAATCGAGTTAAGAGAAGCAGGTATCACGGAACCAATATTAGTGTTGAGTGTCGTTTTTCCAAGTTATTTGTCACTAGTTGTTGATTATGATTTATCGATCACCGTGGCAACAAAGGAATGGCTGATTGAGTCACAAGAAGTATTAAAAGACTTAGAGGAAACGACTGCTCCGATCAAAATCCATATTAAAGCAGACACCGGTATGGGACGGATTGGTTTTCTAACACCAGAAGAAGTGAAGGAAGCGGCAGAAATCATAGAGGCGTCACCCAATATGATTTGGGAAGGTCTATTTACTCATTTTGCTACAGCAGATGAAAAAGATACTTCTTATTGGCACAAACAAGCGGAACGTTTTAATGAGGTGATTGCAGCATTGGATCACTTACCTCGTTACGTGCACTCAAGTAATAGTGCGACCGCTTTGTGGCACGACCAAGAAATGCCGGGTAATATGATTCGTTACGGTGTCGGGATGTATGGTTTGAATCCGTCGGGTCATGAACTGCCTGAAACCTATCCATTGAAACCAGCGATGGAATTAGTATCCGAGTTGATTCAAGTCAAAGAATTAGCCTCAGGTGAAGGTGTAGGGTATGGAAAAACTTACGATACACCCAAAAAAGAATGGATTGGTACTATTCCGATTGGGTATGCGGATGGTTGGCTGCGAAAGATGCAAGGCTTTTCATTATTAGTTGATGGTGAATTCTGCGAAATTGTCGGCCGTGTTTGCATGGATCAATTAATGATCCGCTTGCCGCGAGATTTTAAAGTTGGAACGAAAGTCACGCTGATCGGTAAAAACAATGGTCAAGAGATTACGATGCAAGATGTGGCAGATCATTTAGGAACGATTCATTATGAAGTATGCTGTATGCTTTCCGAACGTGTTCCAAGGATTTATCAAGAGTAAGTGCAATCAAGAAATATTTTTATTTTTTGAACAAGGTAATAAGAGTTTAGAGGAATGATATACAGTAAGAACAACGGGGGCATTTTTCGTTTGAAAAATGGCTACATAAAAAGGAGTAAGGATGTCAGTTCCTCTTTTTGCAGTATGCTCCGGTGAGACAAGACACGTATGGTAGTAATAGGAATAAGGTAATAAGAGTTTAGAGGAATGATATACGGCAAGAACATCGGGGGCATTTTTCGTTTGAAAAATGACTACATTAAAAGGAGTAAGGAGAATACTATGGTTAAGCGTGGTGATATCTATTTTGCAGATTTATCGCCAGTTATTGGTTCTGAACAGGGAGGAATCCGTCCGGTATTGGTGATCCAAAATAATTTGGGTAATCATTTTAGCCCAACGATCATCATTGCAGCAATCACGGCAAAAATGGCGAAGCCCAAATTACCAACACATATTGGAATCAAATCAAATGGTACCGGAATCGAACGGGATTCAGTGATTTTATTAGAGCAGATTCGCACAATCGATAAATCTCGTTTGAAAGAAAAGGTCTGTCACTTAGATCGTTGTCTGATGGCCGAGGTTGATGCTGCTTTACGTATCAGCGTTGGCATCGAAACGATGTCTGCAATCACACCGAATCTTACATAAAGCTGAATTTATTTATTGTTATACCAAGGATGCAACGATTCGTTGCGTCCTTTTTTCATGTGTTCAACGAATTGTCTACCAATGTTTTGTAGTAAACCGGCCATTTCCCATTGTATAATATATTTGTAGAAAGACTGATGAGATGAGGGGAAAACAGTGGTTGAGATTGGCGAGCAGCTCAGATATTTTCGACAAAGGAAAAAGATGAGTCAAAAACAAATTGCAGAACTTTTACATGTTACACCTCAAACTGTTTCTAAGTGGGAATTGAATAAAAGTACACCGGATTATGATCAGTTGATCATTCTTAGCCGAATTTATAGCAAAAGTGTGGATGCTTTGTTAGGACTAGGTAAACCTAGTCTGTGGGACTATCTAGCCGATTCGCAAAATATTAGAGATAAAGTCGCGTTCTTAGGGATGCGTATTTCAGAAAGTGGGGAGGATCATGGAGAGGATTCACAAGATCAATAAATTATTGCTGATTACCTATAATTTAGGTGGATTATGCTTGATGATGATTGGCGGGATGGTTGGTGTACCAGGACCTTCAGGTTATGTCCCAACGGGTATCAAAATTGTCACTGCACTTGTTTTTGGAACGATGCTCATTGCTCATGTTGTCCGTTACGTTTTAGAAAAAAGATTGAAAAAAACAGGCTGATGTGTTTAACGTGTCAGCCTGTTTTTATTATGCTTGTGCGTAAACGATTAGATTAACTGAATCACCAATACAAGTTTGTAAGGTAATTCGTTCGCCGCCGCCAGCAGAAGTGATCTGATCCCAATTATCTTGACCGGAGGCGATGTTTACACCGCTATCGTCGACTTGGACCAAACCGTTTACGATATAAGTTGTTGGATTGCCTGCACTGTCAGTGACCGTAATAGCATCGCTGGGATTGAGAGACAACACGGGTGAAAAGATCCCGGGATTATGTCCGATAAAATGAGTGTTTTGATTGTCGGTGCCGGATTGAATCGGATTGCCGCCCCAGGTCGCTGCGAGGGAGCCGCCATTGATGATGCCTTGTCCGCTGCCTTGCCCACCGTTTTGGTAAGGTAAGGAATGACCGAGAAAAATGATTTGATTTGGTTGAGTGGCGGGTTGCGGAGCAGGCGCTTCAGCTGCGGGTTTAGCGGCCTCTGGAGGTACTTGCGGAGTCTCTTGTGCAACCTGAGCGGGCTCCTGCTGCGGCGTTGTTTCCACGGTACCTTCTGCTGCGGCGGGTGGATTTTCTACTGGAGGAATCGGATTTGCCGGAGGTGGTGTCACTGAATTATTGGTTGATTTTACTGCAGTCTCTTTTGAAGTTGAAGAGGCAGGTGTTTTATTTTCAGTTTTTTCTTTTTCACGAGGCTTCTTTTCTTTCACAATGATAAGAACTGTTCGTATGACGGAATCCTTCTTTTTTTTCGCAGTTAAGGTTAAAGCGTATCGTCCTGGTTGATCAGCATGGACGTCCGTGTATTTCATTTGAACTGGTTGGAATTTATCATCAACTGCTTTGTAGTACTGTTCTGGACTGAATGAATCAGTAGTTGTAATGGTAAGAGTGTCTTCACCGTGGATGGTAACGAGGTTCTCTTGTTGCGCTTTTTTTTCAGTTTGTGTCTGGGCGCCAGAGATAGAAGAAAAAATAATGGGTCCAAAGAATAATAGTAGACATACAATAACAACAAAAAAAATGAATGACTTTCTTCTTGATGATTTCAAGGAAAACACCCCTTTTTCTACTTTGATTAAATGATAAAACATGAGTAGAAAATTGAAAATAAAAATAACGTAATTGTTAAAGCGGATTGTTATTTGTGAATTTTAGTTAAATAAATATCAATATTTTTCCGCTTTTATAGAGTTATTTTATGATATACTGACCAAAGAATGTTATAATCTAAAAAAATAAAAATGATTAACTAGATTGAAGATTAGTGACGAATGGGTTAGGAGGGTACTTTTGTGCGGAGATTACTTAAAAATACAACACAACGACGTTTAGCCATCATTGGTGTTTTACGGGACTTAATCGGGTGGCAAAATCCAGAAATGGTTGCCGATCTATTAGATTGCTCGGTGAAGACGATCCTATCTGATGTTGAGGCGATCAATGATTATTGGGGTGAACACGTTGGAGTAGAGTTTTCTCGTACGAATGGCTTGCGGCTGAATAATGCACTCCATAATAGAACGCGCCAATTGGCCCGAAATTTGATGGAGGAATCTGAGGCATTTATTTTTTTGGAGCGGATTTTTTTTCAGCCGAATGAAGATATGGACTATTGGATCAATGAACTGTTCATCAGCGAGGCGACTTTTTATCGGATGATTAAGCAAATTGATAAGGTTTTGGAAGAAAAAGGGCTAGTATTGGAGCGAAGGCCCTTTCGTATCACTGCTAAAAAGGAACGTTGGGTGCGTGTCTTTTATGTACAATTGTTTCTAGAGAAATATGGTTTGAATGAATGGCCTTTCGACTTAGAGCGTGGCCGGATAATTGATTTTATCAAACATGCCAATGATTCTTTCGAGATTTCCTATAATGATCGTGAAATTTTGGAGAGCGGCTATTTGCTGACTGTTATTATCGTACGTACCTCGCAGGGATTTGTTCTGTCGGACGACGAAAAATTGGATTTAAATCCAGCGCTGATAGAAAAGATTTTAACTTTACGTCCAGCGGCTGACCGAACAGTTCAGGATTCAAAATATGTCGTGACGGAGTATTGGTATTATGAGGTTGCTAACAGCTTATTTTGCACGTGTTTTATTACTCGCTTTGAACCAAGTTGTCAAATGATCTTGGGATATTTAGATAATTTTCTTGGCGAACTGGAGAGTATTTTTGACCTGTCATTGGTAGAAGAACAACGAAAAAATATTTTACAGAAATTGCTACGAATCCATGCGTCTTACCAAGTTTATCCATATGCACCATCGATCCTATTTGATTCAGCGGCGTATTTTTCCCGCAACGCGAAATCACACTATCCATACTTCACTAAGTCTGTTCATCAATTGCTGTTACGCATAGAGCGAACAACTGGTGATCCGTGGTTCAGCTCTTTTTACTTTTCCGTTCTTACGGTCTTATTCAAAGAATGGGAAGGGCTGCCTCATTCATTGGATGTTCATTCAACAAAGGTGAAAATATTGGTAGTGAGTGATTCCGGGAAAAGTCACGCAGAAATGCTCGCAGAACTGATCCAAAGTCGATTCCATTTTCGAGTAGTGACTGGGATATACGGAGGTTCAGCATTGGAATTTGAATGCGATGAGAGTTTTAAGGAATATGATTTGGTTATCGCAAATTATCCAATCAAAAATTATTCTTTTGGTAATTTGAAAATCGTCGATGATTTTTTAACAGAGAGCGACCTTTCATCAATCGGTTCATTTGTAAAAGATATTCGTTAGAAGACTTTTTACGGTCTTCTTTTTTTTGATCTTGGTTTCAATTACTTAATTATTTCGTTACACTGTTAATAGCAATTTTTAATCGGTTAGTAAAAGAATAATTAGTAGGACTAGGAGAAGAGAATGAGCCCAAGAGTTTTAGTAATCGGAATAATTTTGATAGCGTTCGCTTTTTTCATTGCTGCAGATATTTTTTCTAAGATTAAATTACGACAATTTGTTCGAAGCCAGTGGGGAAAAATTCCGCATCAGACTCGCCTCGATAAAGAGGAAAGCCTGAAAGCGGCTTGGCAGATTGAAAAACAATTTCATGATTGGGATAGTGAGGTTGATGATTTAACTTGGTACGATTTAGATATGCAAGCCATTTTTGAGTTGATCAATGGTACGTATTCCAGTATTGGCTCTGAAGCGTTGTATCAGCGTTTGCGAAACTATAATTTTGATCACGCGGCGGATCTGGAAGAATTGATTCAGTTTTATCAGGAAAATCCTGAGGTTAGAGAAAAAATCCAATATCATTTTGCCGGTTTGGGGAAAAGAGACAATAATTTTACCAAGCAGTATATCGCGAATGGTAAGAAAGAAAAATTAGGAAATTTGTGGCTGTTTGTTTTATTAGGAACATTGCCGCTCATTAGTTTGGTGATTAGTTTGATCATCGGTCCGTCAGGGATCTTGCTGATGCTTGGTTCGATTCTATTCAATGTCATTTTCTATATGACAAAGAAAGTGAAATTGGAGACTGAGCTGGAGAGTATGCGCTATTTGGTTCAATCAGTATCACTTGCTAATAATTTGAGTAAGATAGCTACTCCGCGGCAAGCCGAAATCATCCAAAATGTCGTTCCATTGAAATCAATCGCGAAGTGGGGTTTTTCTTTCCGGGTGAAAAGTACTAGTGAGGCGGATATTATTTTCGAATATCTCAATCTGGCGTTTATGATTCCTTTTATCGCCTATAATTTTGTGATCACTCGATTGAGCAATTACAGCCAAGAAGCGATCAATTTGTGGAAAGTATTGGGTGAAATGGAGGTTGCTGCGGCGATCTTAAATTTTAGAACCTATTTTCCTGTAAGCTGTCAGCCGTTTTTTTCAACTGGGGGAATTCAGGCCGAAGCTATTTATCATCCACTGGTTGAATATTCTGTAGTTAATCCTGTTGATTGGCAGCAGAATACGCTTGTAACTGGTTCGAATGCTTCGGGAAAATCTACTTATGTTAAAAGTATTGCGATCAGTGCGATTCTGTCTCAGACAATCAACACAGCGATTGCAGAAGAATTTACGATGCAGCCAGGGCACGTCCTGACGTCAATGGCGGTTGAGGATGATATTTTTGCTGGCGACAGTTATTTTGTGGCTGAGATCAAGTCAATTAAACGGCTATTGGATCAAGTGGAGCAAGGGGAACGCTGCTATTGTTTTATCGATGAGATATTAAAGGGAACGAATACGATTGAACGGATTGCGGCTTCGTCTAGTGTAGTGACTTGGTTAGCGAAATATCCGAGTCTCAGTTTTGTAGCGACTCATGATATTGAATTGACTGAGATATTGAAAAACCAATGCGAAAATGTTCATTTTGAAGAGATGGTGACAGAGGAGCAGGGAATCACTTTTGATTATCTGTTAAAACAGGGTCCGGCAGTTACTCGGAATGCGATTGCTTTATTAAAAGTGATGGATTATCCGGAGAAACTAGTGGAGCAGGCTCAGAATGAAGCGCGTCATTTTGATGAACGGCGTACATGGTCAATCATAAATAGCCAGTAGACAGATTTAGCAAAATTTTCCTATTTTTACTGTGAATAAAGAATTGTCCTGAATTCAGGGCAATTCCTTTTTTATGAAAAAAGGGTGAATTTATTAGAAGTTTTGAGCAAAACTCTCTATACTATAGGGAGCTATTGTTAATGAAAGGACGTGACTATATGTTAAAAAAATTACTGGCGAATGTCGGTGAATATAAGAAGCAGAGCTTGCAAACTCCTCTATTTACGATGGGAGAAGTTTTGATGGACGTGATTATGCCGCTAATCATGGCGGGTTTAATTGACAACGGGATCGAAAAAAGTGATACGAATACGATCTTGCGCTATGGCGGACTGCTCTTTTTGTGTGCCCTGTTTGCGCTGGGGATGGGGACGTTAGGGGGGCGAACAGCTGCGATCGCTTCGGCAGGTTTTGCTAAAAATCTACGTCATAATCTGTTTGAACGGATTCAAAGTTTTTCTTTTTCGAATATTGATCGATTTTCAAGTTCAAGTTTGATCACTCGTTTAACGACGGATGTAACGAACGTACAAAATGCTTATCAAATGACGATTCGAATTTTAGTGCGTTCCCCCTTGATTCTGATTTTTTCTTTAGTAATGACCTTTCATATTAATCGGGAGTTATCGATGATCTATTTAGTGATTGTACCGATTATGATCGTAGGACTTGGTCTGATTATTCGCTTTGCTCATCCTTTGTTTGAAAAAGTTTTTCGGACGTACGATCGGTTGAACAATGTTGTGCACGAAAATCTTCAAGGTATCCGTGTCGTAAAATCTTATGTTCGGGAAGATTATGAAGAAGAAAAATTCAGTCGTGTATCTAAAATGGTCTTTGACAATTTTACTAAAGCACAGCGGATCGTTGCCTTCAATATGCCCCTTTTGCAAATTGCGGTCTATACCTGTATGTTGCTGCTTTCGTGGTTGGGTGCCGAATTGATCGTAAATAAAGGCAGTTTGACGACGGGTGAATTGGTCAGTATGTTCAATTACACGATGCAAATTTTAATGAGCTTGATGATGATGTCTATGACCTTTGTTCAATTGATGATCGCGCGAACATCTGCTGAACGGATCACGGAAGTACTTAATGAAGAAAGTGATCTGAAAAATGGGGACGCGCCATTAACGGAAGTGCCAGATGGCTCAGTCGAATTTCAAAATGTTTGTTTCAGTTACAAAGACGACATGGATAAATTGGTTCTAGAAAACATTGATCTAAAGATTACTTCTGGTGAGGTAATCGGGATTGTCGGCGGAACTGGAAGCTCAAAATCTAGTCTGGTCCAATTAATTCCTCGACTTTATGATGTCACTCACGGAGAGATTAAAGTTGGCGGACATGATGTACGCAGCTATGATCTGGAAACGTTAAGGGATCAAGTCGGAATGGTTTTGCAAAATAATGTCTTATTCAGCGGCACCATCAAGGACAACTTACGGTGGGGTGATGATAAAGCAACGGAAGAGGAAGTCGTTCATGCAGCGACGATCGCGCAAGCAGATTCCTTCATTCAAGAGTTTCCTAATAAATACGACACGATGATTTCCGAAGGTGGGAATAATGTTTCTGGTGGACAGAAACAACGTTTAACGATTGCTCGTGCGCTATTGAAAAAGCCAAAAATTTTGATTTTGGATGATTCCACTAGTGCAGTAGATACGAAAACGGATCGGGCCATTCGTGAAGGGTTAACGGAGGAAATTCCAGGTACGACAACCTTTATCATCTCTCAGCGAATCAGCTCTATTCAGGACGCTGACCGGATTATTGTGTTAGATGACGGGAAAATCAATGGTATCGGAACTCACGATGACCTTTTGGCAACTAATGTGATTTATCAAGAAGTCTTTGATTCACAACAGAAAGGATTTGGTGATCATGATGAATAAAAGACCTGCAACCAAATCCAGTCCAATAAAAACGATCAAGCGCTTGTTAAAAATTATGGCCAAGGAACACAAGGTTCAATTGATAATTGTCTTTTTCATGATCCTGCTTAGTGCTTTTGCCAATATACGAGGATCATTGTTCTTACAAGTTGTGATCGATGATTATGTCACACCGCTGATCGGACAAAGCAATCCAAATTTTACGGGATTGCTGAAGGCGATTTTGACGATGGCGATGATTTATGTTGTTGGGATTATTGGGACACTTTCATATAACTTAATCATGGTGAAGGTTTCAGAGGGAACGCAGAAGAAAATTCGCGATCAGATGTTTGAGCATTTAGAAACCTTGCCTTTAGGGTATTTTGATTCGAATGCTGACGGGGATATCATGAGTCACTTTACGAATGATACCGACACACTACGTCAAATGATTTCGCAAAGTATCCCAAACTTGATGATGGCATTTGTAACCTTTGTTTCTGTATTCATCGCAATGTTCTCTTTAAGCATTCCTTTGACGTGTTTTGTGATTGTCTCCGTTTCATTGATGTTTGTGATGCTGCGCTTTATAACGAATCGCAGCGGCAGATATTTTGGCGAGCAGCAGCGTTCCTTAGGGAAGGTCAATGGATATATTGAAGAAATGATGCACGGCCAAAAAGTGGTGAAGATCTTCAATCACGAAAAAGCCGCAATGAAAGAATTTGACGTGATCAATGACCAGCTGCAAGAAAGTGCGACGAAGGCCAATGCTACGGCGAACACGTTGATGCCGATCATGATGAATTTGTTGAATATTCAATACGTTCTAGTGGCAATTATCGGAGGGTTATTCGCTGTTTACGGCGTTTCCGCGTTGACAGTCGGAATGATTGCTTCATTCCTGCAATTGAGTCGATCATTGAATGGTCCAATCAGTCAAATTTCTCAGCAAATCAATTTTGTTATCATGGCCTTAGCCGGTGCCGACCGAATTTTCCAATTATTAGATGAAGAATCGGAGGTTGACGAAGGTTATGTGACGCTGGTGAATGTGAAAGAAGTTAACGGTGAATTAATTGAGACCAATGAACGGACTGGGATTTGGGCATGGAAACATCCCCACGAAGATGGGACGACTTCTTATGTTCGATTAACCGGCGATGTCCGGTTTGAAGACGTTAATTTTGGCTACAACGATGATCAGCTGGTATTGCATGATATCAATCTATATGCGGAGCCGGGTCAAAAAGTTGCCTTTGTCGGCGCAACAGGTGCTGGTAAGACGACCATCACTAATCTGATCAATCGCTTTTATGATATTCAAGAAGGAAAAATCCGTTATGACGGAGTCAATGTAAAGAAAATCAAAAAGAATTCTTTACGCTCTTCTTTGGGAATTGTTTTACAAGATACACATTTATTTACCGGGACGGTTAAAGAGAATATTCGTTACGGGAACTTAAGTGCAACGGATGAAGAAGTTTATCAAGCTGCGAAATTGTCGAATGCGGACACCTTTATCCGGCATTTACCAGATAAATACGATACTGTGATTACTGGCGATGGGGAAGGCCTGTCTCAAGGGCAGCGGCAGTTGCTGGCAATCGCCCGTGCGGCGATCGCTGATCCACCGGTGATGATCTTGGACGAAGCGACTTCCAGTATTGATACTCGAACAGAAGGAATTGTCCAATCGGGAATGGATCGCCTGATGGAAGGTCGAACTGTTTTTGTTATCGCCCATCGGTTATCGACGATTCAAAATTCCGATGTCATCATGGTGATGGATCACGGTCGAATCATCGAGCGCGGTGATCATGAGAGCTTATTGACTGAGCATGGAATGTATTATCAATTGTATACAGGAAAAGTTGAATTGGATTAGCAACTATGGAAAAGGCGTGTCTTGCTTATGTGAGACATGCCTTTTTGTTGGAACAAGTGACGGATAATCGCTACAATGAAAGAAAGGTTCGGAGAGGAAGCGAGGCTATGGAGAGTGAAATTTCACGATTGGTGTTGTCAGAATTATCTGATGTTAAGGAATTGATCAAAAAAGTGTTCACGACTTTTGAGGCACCGGATTATTCTGAGGACGGCATTACGCATTTTATGACCTATTTGGATGAAGAGCTTGAAAAAGAAGTTCGTGCAAATCAAGTGCAGCTTTGGTGCGGAAAAGTTAATCAAAAGATTGTAGGCGTATTAGCCGTCCGCTTGCCTGAACACATTGCACTGCTTTTTGTAGACGAAGCTTATCATCGACAAGGAATCGCGAAGCAGATGTATCAGACAATGCTTTTAGAACTGAAACCGAAAAAGCTGACTGTCAATTCTTCTCCGTACGCTGTACCTGCTTATGAAAAGTTAGGCTTCCGACTTCAAGGCCAAGAAGAAACAGTCTCTGGAATTCGTTTCCAACCAATGATAGCCATTAGAGAGGATGTATGAGGATGAAACGTTTTGCGATAAAAGATTATGGAACAGCGAAAGATGTGTTGATCGAAATTGAGGCGGAACCTCGTCCAGTCGATGATACCCATGTTCGAGTAGCGTTAGCGGCCTTTGCAATTAATCCTTACGATGTTGCCTTACGCCAAGGAGCGATGCGTGATTTTCGTACGCTAAAGTTTCCTTATGTATTAGGAAATGATGGTGCAGGCGTTGTGACGGAAGTCGGCAGTGATGTGACGCATGTAAAAGTTGGCGATGAAGTAATCGTTCACGCAGTAGGCGGAACGTACGGCGAAGAAGTAGTTGTCCCTGGAAAGAAACTCGTGAAGAAACCAAAATCAATGTCATGGGAAGTAGCGGCTGGAGCAGTGACCCCTTGGTTGACAACTTACAATCTAGTGACTCATTTAGTAGGAGATAAGATCGGTGAGACGGTTATGATCCAAGGTGCTTCGGGAGCTGTCGGCTCGCTGCTAGTTCAATTCTTAAAGGTTCAAGGAAAAACGGTTTTGGCTTCGGCATCTAAACGGAACGAAGCGTTGGTTCGTCAAATCGGAGCGGATCAATTCGCTGCTTACGATGAAGAAGACACGGGAGCGATCTTTGCTGATCAAGCGGATACCGTGATCGACGCGACAAAAGGCGGACGTGCTGGTGAAGCCGGTATGCAGATTATGAAAACTGGTGGAAATTTCGTCGCATTGAATGATTTGCCTAGTGAACAAAAGAAAACGGGAAATTATTTATCTTTCGGTCCTTCAAAAGATTATTCCGATGTTGAAGCATTGACGGCGTTGACAGATTTAGCAGACAAAATTCAGTTAACCGTTGCCGAAGTGCTGCCATTTACTTTAGAGAGTGTGGTTGCGGGTCACGAGACATTGGAGGGGCACCCGTTAGCCGGAAAAATCATCATTAAAAAGGCGGAATAACATGGACCAACAAAAATGGTTATTAGTAAAAGCAAACTACGAAGGAACAGAAGATTTAGCTGACGGCTATTATCGCGTGCGGCCAAGTGAGGATGGGTATCAAATGGCCTATCTAGCGGCAGGACCATGCGGCGATAAAATACCTCATCCAGAGGTAACGCTGCGGCAAGAAGGTAATCGAGTCCAGCCGATTCGTTTACGAGACTTGGAAGTAACCCCCATCTTAAATTTATCAGAAGAAAAAGGTGATTTAGATCAAATCGAGGAGCTGACGGACCAACTCTTAGATCGGTTTATAAAGATAAAGAACCTTAGTCTTTAAGCATTTCTTTAGTATTTCATGGGTGAAAAGGGATACAATTGTGACAAATCGTTAGGAATGTCAAAAAAGGTGATTTCAGACGCCCACTAGAATTGAAATTAGCCGAAATTCCGTGCTACAGTAGTTCAGCGAGAAAAAATAGTAGGTGAAATCAATGAAAGTTTTTCAATCTCTTAAACATACATGGAGTCTTTTCAAATTAGATTGGCGACGAGTTTTTAAAAATCCGATCGCCATTTTTCTGATGGCTGCATTGGTCATCATTCCATCCCTTTATGCATGGTTCAACATCAAAGCATTATGGGACCCTTATTCAAACACTGGTGAGTTGCCGATTGCGGTCTACAGTGCTGATGCCGGAGCGAAGTTTCAAGATAAAGACGTTGAGATCGGTAAGGAAGTCGTTAAGAATCTTCACGAGAATAAACAGTTGGGCTGGCGGTTTGTCGACTCAAAGGAACAAGTTGTTGAAGGTGTGAAGTCGGGGAAATATTACGCGGGTATCTATTTACCAAAAGAATTCTCTAAGGACTTATTGAGTTTTACTTCCGGGGAGATTCAAAAGCCGAAGATCGAGTATTACTTGAACCAAAAAATCAATGCCATTGCGCCTAAAATTACCGATAAGGGGGCTGGCTCGATCCAGCAAGAGATCAGTCAAGAATTTATCAAGACGGCAAGCTCGACGCTGTTGAAGGTCTTTAACGAGATCGGCTACGATATTGATGCCAACTTGCTTAGCATTAACAAAGTCAAAAACTTGATTTTGACGACCAATGATAATTTAGGCGAGATTGATAAATACACGCAAGAAGTCGTACAAGTTCAAGGTAAATTGCCTGAGCTGAAAGAAAAATTGGCAAAGGCCAATGAGATACAAACTTATTTGCCGCAAGTTGATGAAATGGGTCAAAAATTGATTACCTTGAATCAAAAGATGCCTGAGATCAAAAGACAGGCTAGTGTCATTTTGACCTTGCAACAAAAAATCCCTGAGATTCAGCAGGCCGGCAATCAGCTTGCACAAGTAGATAATGATTTTTCGGAGATCGAAAAAACGATGAACGACGGAATCAATGAAGCCAAACAAGGGTTGAACATTATCCGTCAAGTCCAAACGATTCTGCCAGATATTCAAAAGCTAGGAAATCAAGCGGACGATCTGGCGAACACTACGAAGGACGGCGCTGAAAAGTTGAAGACTGCCGTACCAAGTATTTCAAGCAGTGTTCAGGTGACGCTGGAATCGATCGGTCAAGTGGCCTCAACCACACAGTCGATTACTGGAGATCTATCTGCTTTATTAGATAAGGAAGAACTAACACCAGATGAAAAGGCACATATCGCTTCAATCATCAGTGATTTCCAAAGTAATTTAGCAGATCAACAAACAGCCATCGATAAACTTAATCAATTTTTGACTGATTTAAAGAAAACAGCTGACGATAATGGCAACACGGAGGCAAGTCAAAACTTAAGTACGATCATTGGTCAATTGGGAGATCTGAAAAATTCTTTAGGTGATCTAAGTAATCGTTTTGGACATCTAAATGATTTAGTTCAAAGCGGGAATACTGCGGAAGCAAAAGCCTACTTGAATGAAATTAACGCTGCCGCGGGAAATATAGCTAATTTTGTCAATGGCATCAATGCTAAACAAATCGGCCAAACGGTCAGTACGATCCTTGATAAATTAATCAATACGATTACGACTGCCCAAGGGGTCTTGAATCAAGCGCAGCAAATCGATTTTGCTTCATTATTGAATTCGACAGAAGGAACCGTCAGCAATGCGATTACCTTCTTGGAGAAATATCAAAAACAAATGCCGGCGATCAGACAAGAAGTTCATGACGCCAATGTTTTATTAAATGGCCACATGAATGAGATCGTCAATGGTATCAACACGGGTGTGGATCTTTATAACAATGAATTGCCCGTTGTTGAACAAAAATTGACTCTGGCTGCTAACTTTATGCAAAATGACTGGCCGGGTGTTAAAAAGGATTTAACTGGCGGTCTAAAAGTAGTTAATGATAAAATGCCGGAAGTTGAGAGTGCCTTAAATCTGGCAACTGACTTGATTAAAAACGACTGGCCATCATTACGCAGCGGGATCCAAAAAGCCGCGAATGCTATCGGCAAGGGTGAAGAAACGATTGATTTCGGTCAGGTCTTGAAGCTGCTGAAATTGGATGCGCAGAAGGAAAGTGATTTCTTTACGAATCCGGTGGATCTACAGACCAATACGATGTATCCGATCGCGAATAACGGTTCGGCTAGTACACCATTCTACACAGCGTTGTGTCTCTGGGTTGGTGCGGTATTATTCTCAAGTGTCACAACAACCGAGTTCGCCCTTGATAAAAAGGATCGTGGCAAATACACGAAGCGTGAACAATTCGGTGCCCGAATGTTGACCTATTTGGTAGTGAGTGTCGGTCAGGCCTTGATCGTAACGCTAGGAAATATGTTCTTATTAGGTGTCTATGTGAAGAATCCGGTATACAGTGTGCTCTTTGCAGTCTTGGTTGCTCTGGCCTTCATGATGATCGTTTACGTGCTCGTCGCGCTCTTTGGAACGGTCGGAAAAGGAATCGCGATTATCATTCTCGTACTTTCGATATCAGGCGGGGGCGGGAATTATCCGATCCAAGTTTCAGGCAAGTTCTTCCAAGCGGTCAATCCTTGGCTGCCGTTTACTCACGCAGTTAATCTATTACGTGAGAGCGCGGGGGGGATCTATTGGCCAAATGCGACTCAAGATATCATTATCATGATTGTTCTTTTCATCGTATTTGGTATTTTAGGGACATGGGCTTATCCTGTGCTGCAACCACATTTGACGAAACTGACAAAAGTCGCTCACGAAAGCAAGATTTTCCATTAATTTTGAATAGTTGAGCACTGATGGCTTTGACTAACTCGTTTTAAGAAATTTTATTTTCATAAAATGAGCTTAGGCATTGCGTAAAAGTTGTTTACTTTCTCTGTTTTAGCGGGTTAGTTAAATAGGGAATTGAACAGCATTCAGCTGATAAAATAAGACAGGCAAGGCAACAGCGTATTACTGTTGTTTTGCCTGTTTTCATGTTTTACTTAGGTTATGAAAAGTCGTTGAAAAAAACATTGACATTTGGTTTGAGTGCGAGTAATATTTCGCTTGTTTGCATTTTATTTAAAGGAGTGAGTCTAGTGAATTATCTTAAACGCTTGCTGGTTGGCCGGCCTTTAAAGTCGTCTGAAAATGACGATCAAAACTTGTCGCGTTTCGCGGCTCTGGCGCTGCTTTCCTCAGATGCGTTATCTTCTGTGGCTTATGGGACAGAACAGATCGTTGTCGTTCTAGTCACCTTATCAGCTGCGGCGATTTGGTATTCATTACCGATTGCGATAGTCGTTTTAGTTTTATTAGCATCATTGATTCTGTCTTATCGTCAAATTATTCATGCCTATCCTCATGGCGGCGGCGCCTATGTCGTTAGTAGTGAGAATCTAGGCAAAAATGCTGGTTTGATTGCCGGCGGCTCGCTTCTGGTCGATTACATGCTGACTGTGGCGGTATCTGTATCCGCTGGTGCTGAAGCGATTGCTTCTGCGATCCCGGCCTTGTATAATCATCGCGTCCTGATTTCCGTTATTATTGTTCTATTATTGATGTTGATGAATTTACGCGGTTTGCGGGAGAGTGCGGGACTTCTGATGGTTCCGGTCTACAGCTTTATTGCTGTGATTACCATTTTGATCGTTGTTGGTCTCGTGAAAATAGTGACGGGGATGGAACCACTGCATTCCACAGCTCAAGTTGGAACAGTAGTACCCGGCGTCACTATGGCGCTTCTATTACGGGCCTTTTCTTCTGGCTCATCTTCATTAACAGGTGTAGAAGCTATTAGTAATGCGGTTCCCTTCTTTAAGAAACCGCGGGCAAAAAATGCAGCAGGCACCTTAGCCATGATGGGGTTGATTTTAGGCTTCTTCTTCACAGGAATTACATTTTTAAACTTTTGGCTGGGAATTGTACCAACGACTGAAGTAACGGTCTTATCACAAGTTGGGGAAGCCGTCTTTGGTAAAGGGATTATGTACTATGTATTGCAATTCGTGACGGCGTTGATTTTAGCGGTAGCCGCAAATACTGGGTTTTCTGCCTTTCCAGTGTTGGCCTACAATTTGGCAAAAGATAAATTTTTGCCGCACCGTTACCAAGATCGTGGAGATCGGTTAGGTTACTCTAACGGGATCATCACATTGGCGTTAGGTTCGATCGTATTACTTTTGATCTTCCAAGGTTCCACTGAACGTTTGATTCCATTGTACTCAGTGGGGGTGTTCATTCCATTTACTTTGTCGCAAACTGGGATGGTTTTGAAATGGCGCAAAGAAGGGCATCATTGGATCAGAAAATCTATTGCGAATATCATTGGCGCGTTGATCTCGTTTGCCATTGTCGTGATTCTATTTGTTTACCGATTGCCGGATATTTGGCCGTTCTTCATCATTATGCCGATTTTGATTTATGCGTTCTACAAGGTTCATGAACACTATAAGAATGTTGCGGAACAACTGCGCTTGGTAGATGATGTAGAGTTACATGATTATGACGGAAACACAGTTATCGTTTTAGTTGGTAATGTGACCCAAGTAAATATTGGTGCGATTAACTATGCACGTTCAATCGGGGACTATGTGATCGCGATGCATGTTTCTTTAGAAGAAAACGAAGAAAAAGAACGGGAGATTCGTCATGAGTTCCGGGAGAAATTCCCAGACGTACGTTTTTCAGTCGTTCGTTCGCCGTATCGTTCGATCGTAAATCCAGTCAGCCGTTATGTAGACCGCATCAGTAAAAATGCGAAACAACATAATTACACGACGACTGTTTTGATTCCAGAGTTTGTACCAAACAGAACGTGGAAACGTTCCTTGCATAACCAAACAGCTTTACGCTTACGTTTCCGTTTGTCGTATCGTGACGATATCATTATTAGTACTTACAATTATCATTTGAAGAAATAGCAACAAGTATTTCTTTGGATTAGAGAATGTGCCTGTTATTTTGGCACATTCTTTTTTTTAGTTTGATCCGCTACTTTTTAAAAAAAAGTCAAAGTATCATAATTTAAAACGTATTCATCCTTTTTTTGAGTAAAAAGGGTTGATTTTCCTTTTTATTAGAGGTAATATCAAACAGCATTAATTACTAACACTATTAGGTATTAATGAGAGAGAAATTATTTTTAAGAAAAGGAGAAGTCTTATGACATTCGCAGAAGAAGCAGAACGCGAGCTTATGCAGCTGCTGGTTCAAAACCGCCACGGTGCGTTCAGTAAGATCGAAAAGAGCAGCAAAGGTGCTAATATCGTCATTAAGGTGCTTGATCGATTAGGTGAGCCGACCAATCCAAAACAGTTGGCTGAGACGTTGAATTTATCCACCGCTCGGATCGCAGCTGTGTTGGGAAACTTAGAAAAACGCGGACTAATTAGTCGAACGATGGATCCCGATGATCGTCGACGAATTAATGTTAGTTTAACCGACAGCGGAAGAAAAGCAGCGAAAGCTGAGAAGCAAGAGATGCGCAATAAAATCATTCGAGTGTTTGAACTTATGGGTGAAGATGACACCAAAAAATACCTCGAATTAACTGTTAAGTTTGTCGACTACTCTAAAAAATTATCTATGGAAGGGGAAAGTGATCAATAGTGAAGATTTTTAAATATCTTGGTAAATACTGGTATGCGATTCTCGCCGTATTTTTACTTCTAATCGTGCAAGCGTCTAGCGACCTGAGCTTGCCAAGTTTAACATCGGATATCGTCGATGTTGGTATCCAACAAGGAGGACTTGAACAGTCGACTCCGGACAAAATTAGAAAATCAACGCTTCAAGGGATTGAGATTTTCATGACCGATAAAGAGAAGCAGACAATCAAAGATAATTATAAAGAAGCAACTCAAACCGTTGATGGTAAAAAAGTTGATATTTATAAATTAGACCTTCAAAAAGGCATGACAAAAGAGAAATTAGCAAAAATCTTTAATCTGCCAATGATGATGATTGCTTCCACTCGCTCAAAGGACTCAAGCAATTCAAAAGAAGCGAAAGAAGTGATCAATGATTACACAGCGATTTCCAAAGAAGCTGCTCAGGCACAAGCCTTAGGAAAAGAAGCGAAGGCGCTAGGTGAACAAGCCCAGGCGGCAGGACAAGAAGCCGCAACTGCAACGGATGGTGCGACTGCAGCGGCTAAAGGCGCAGAAGCACAAGAACTAGCTGCTCAAGCCCAAGCAAAAGGTGCGGAAGCTCAAAAACTGGGTGAGTCGATCAAAGCGAAGAACGATGCGATCCCAGCCAAAGTTGAAGCCGCTCGTAAAGCAACGAAAGAAAGCTTAGGCGACTTAGGCTCAGATTCATTGAAGACTGTAGGAATTCAATTGACTCTGGCGGAATACAAAGCCTTGAATGTGAATACGAAGCAAATTCAAACGGATTATATGATCAAGACGGGAACTAAAATGATCGGGTTGACACTTTTATCAGCAGTGGCAGCGATCATCGTTGGTTTGATTGCTTCATTAGTGGCAGCGACCGTTGGTAAAAACCTTCGTGTAGGACAATACGAACGGACATTAGCCTTTTCAAATAATGAAATGGAAAAATTCTCTCCGGCTTCGTTAATTACACGGAATACAAATGATATTCAACAGATCCAAATGGGGATCGTTATGATCATGCGAATGGTTCTGTACGCTCCGATCTTAGGTATCGGCGGGGTTTATCGGGTCTACAAGACAGGAACCGGTATGGGTTGGATCGTCGGTGTGGCGGTAGCAGCCGTTTTAGTTCTAGTCTTAACGTTATTACTAACGACAATGCCTAAATTTAAAGCTCTGCAAAACTTAGTCGATCGGGTGAACTTAGTTTCTCGTGAAATTGTTACAGGACTACCCGTTATCCGTGCGTTTTCTCGTGAAAAATACGAAGAAGAACGTTTCGATGTAGCCAATACGAATTTAATGAAGACACAAATGTTTGTTAACCGTGCGATGTCATTGATGATGCCGATCATGATGCTTTTGATGAACGGTATTTCAGTCTTGATCGTGTGGGTCGGCGGACACAATATGAACAACGGCCAATTGCAAGTCGGTGATATGATGGCGTTCATCACGTACACGATGCAGATCGTTATGGCCTTCATGATGTTGTCGATGGTATCGATTATTTTACCTCGATCAAATGTGGCTGCTGGTCGTGTGGATGAAGTGCTTAGTACCGAACCAACGATTAAAGATCCGGAACAACCAAAAGATGACCATGACTTCAAGGGTATAGTGAAATTTGAAGGTGTGCAATTCCGTTATGGAGACGCTGATGCGGATGTGCTGCATCATATCAATTTCACGGCTAAGCCAGGTCAGACGACGGCGTTAATCGGTTCGACGGGTTCAGGGAAGTCAACGATCGTGAATTTGATTCCTCGTCTCTTTGATGTGACTGGTGGACGTATCACGATTGATGGCGTCGATATTCGTGAAATGAGCCTGCATAAATTACACGAAATTATGGGATTCGTACCACAAAAAGGGGTACTATTTTCAGGAGATATCGCCTCGAATATTAAATTTGGCGATGCCAGCATCTCTGATGAACAAATGAAAAAAGCCGCTGAAATCGCGCAAGCGGAAGAATTTATCAATGCCAATGACAAAGGATTTGACCGTGAGATTTCTCAAGGCGGAACGAATGTTTCCGGCGGGCAAAAACAACGTCTGTCCATCGCTCGTGCATTAGCGAAAGATCCTAAGATTTTAATCTTCGATGATTCCTTCTCTGCGCTTGATAACAAGACGGATGTTACATTGCGAAAAGCTTTGGCAGAAAATGTCAAAGACGTAACGCAAATCATCGTGGCACAAAAAATCTCTACGATCCTGCATGCGGATAACATTATCGTCTTAGATGAAGGACGCGTCGTAGCGCAAGGTCGTCACGAAGATTTGATGGAATCATCAACTGTCTATCAAGAAATTGCCCAGTCACAATTAAGCAATGCTGAATTAGGCATAGAAGAAGCGGATTAGGAGGAGCGAAAAGAATGGCAGAAGAACAAAAACAAAATCGCCCTCGTGGTGGCGGACCTGGACGAGTGGGCGCACCAGTAGAAAAAGCTAAGGATTTCAAAGGAACACTTAAAAAATTAGTTTCGTATCTAGGTGCCTACAAAATCGCGGTATTCTTTGTAATGGTCTTTGCGATTGCTTCAACGATCTTCAATATTTGGGGACCAAAGATCTTATCAAAGGCGATTACCGAATTATTTAATGGATTAATCAAAAAGTATCAAGGAACCGGCGGGATCGATTTTGATAAAATCGGCGGCATCCTGCTCTTCATGTTAGGACTGTATGTGGTTGCTTCCTTATTTGGGATCATTCAAGGTTGGATCATGTCGACGATCTCGCAAAAGATCACTTATCGGATGCGTAAAGAGATCTCTGAAAAAATCGATCGCATGCCAATGAATTATTTTGAGAGCCGTACAACAGGGGAAGTTCTATCACGTATCACTAACGATGTGGATACGTTAGGACAATCACTGAACCAAAGTTTGACACAATTAATCACGTCGACATTCACCATCATCGGAGTTATCGTGATGATGCTGTCGATCTCAGTGAAGATGACTGGTATCGCGATCTTGATCGTACCAATCTCATTCTTATTGATTATGATCGTTGTGAAAAATTCGCAAAAATACTTCAAGACACAACAAGAATATCTTGGTGTAATCAACGGGAAAGTCGAAGAAACAATCGGCGGTTATACTATCGTCCGTTTGTTCAATGACGAAGAGAACTCGTTGAAAGAATTTAAAGAACAAAACGATGTATTATTCAAATCTGCTTGGAAATCACAGTTCCTTTCAGGCTTGATGCAGCCAATTATGAACTTTGTCGGAAACTTAGGGTATGTCGGCGTTGCGATTTTTGGTGGGATCATGGCCTACAATGGCACGATTACTGTTGGGGATATCCAAGCCTTCATCCAATATGTTCGTAACTTGACACAACCAATTGCGCAGCTTGCGCAAGTATCAAATATGCTGCAATCAATGGCGGCAGCAGCTGAACGGGTCTTTGAATTCTTAGCTGAAGACGAAGAAGATCAATTAGCTGAAAATCCTGTCCAAATCGATAAAGCTAAAGGTATGGTTGATTTCGACCATGTTCAATTCGGCTATACACCAGATAAGATTGTCATCCAAGATTTTACTTCTCATGTTGATCCTGGTCAGACAGTTGCGATTGTTGGACCAACTGGTGCAGGTAAAACGACAATGGTGAAATTGTTGATGCGTTTCTATGATGTTAATTCTGGTGCAATCAAAATTGACGGTCATAACATTAAGGATTTCAACCGTGCCGATCTACGTAAAAATATCGGGATGGTCTTGCAAGACACTTGGCTGTTCAAAGGTACGATTATGGATAACCTACGCTATGGCCGTTTGGATGCTACGGATGAAGAAGTATACGCTGCAGCGAAAGCCGCACACGTGGATCACTTTATCAAGACATTGCCTGGTGGTTACGATATGGAATTGAACGAAGAATCATCCAATATCTCTCAAGGTCAAAAACAATTGCTGACGATCGCTCGTGCGATTTTAGCGGATAAACCGATCTTGATTTTGGATGAAGCGACTTCATCTGTGGATACACGGACAGAAGGGTTGATTCAAGAAGCTATGAACAACCTGATGAAAGGCCGTACCTCATTCGTTATCGCTCACCGTCTGTCAACGATCAAAGACGCAGATAAGATTCTTTATATGCAAGGCGGAGACATCAAAGAACAAGGCAGCCACGAAGAATTACTGGCTCAAAATGGTCTTTATGCTTCCTTATATAACTCGCAATTTGAAGAATAGAGTAAATGAAATGGACCAAGCCCCGATAAAGGAGGCTTGGTCCATTTTTTTGCGGTTTATTTGCGAAAATTGGATTTTATATATCAGCCAATGATCATTAATGGTTTTTATCAGTGATCATCATCGTTTTCTTTTCATAAGTGATGCTGATCGAATTTCCGGCATAATCCCCGTCTTTGTTCTTATTCCAAGTGGCCATGGACCTTGGCGGCATACCATAGTTTTCTTTTTCCCAGCTGGTAACCGTATCGGGTTTACCCACTAATTTTTCCAATTCTTCGTAACTTGATCCACCCTCAAAAGAGTATTTTTCACTATCGGCATCATACTTTTCCGTTGCAACTTTTATACTGTCATAGATTTCTTGGGTCCATTCACCTGGATAATCTTTTGTTGCTGAATTATTTGTCCCCGGTTTGATTGGTTCATAAGAAGTCGTATTCGCATTGTTACTTTTGAACGACAGGTAGCTTAATGGCCCTATAATAAAAAGAATTGCGATAACTAAACTAATCATGACCCGCTTTCTTTTCTTTGACGGCGCAGGTTGACCACTGCTCTTATTTGTTTGAGTCTCTTTTTGCGGGTTCAAATAAAGTGTGCCGCAATAATCGCATTTCCAGCCATTTTCGACTTGCTGAAATTTAGTGCTGCCGCAATTCATACATTCTTTATTTTTCATGATAAAGTCCATCCGATCCATAGTTTTCGGGGAAGTCGTCTGGGAATTTGCCCAGTCCGGCGCGCGGATACTTTTCTGGCAATCGAGTAAAGGAGACGTATTTCACTATCGGCGTTACATAGCCAACGCGATCTTCTTTAAAATAGACATTTGGTTTCCCCTGTTTTTCGTAAACGAATTCCTTCGTATAAGCAGCGTATCTATTATCGATGTTTAACGCGATAAAAGCTCTAACTTCTCTCCAAGTCATTTTTCCTTGCTGCCATTGCTCCCTCAGAACTTTCGTTTCATAGGAAACAGCATCGCCTTTTTCTTCTGATTTGATTGCGAGGTTTTCTCCGATCTGTTCAGTATCAGTAATGATCTCATCCGGCTGTCCCCAAATCCGTAAAATATCTGCACTAGAGTATTGATCAAATTCTGGGCCATAGGCCGCTAAGAATCCTGCCTCGCGATAATAGGTTGTTACGGCAAATTCGGAATTCGGATTTTCGATGATCATATCCGCTTTTGGGGTGGTTTTTGGACGCTTCTTTTTTAACGAATCGTGCTCTTTTTGCGCATTCGCAATCCGCCTCTCAAACGCTTCGCGGTCCTCGCCGCCATATTCTTTAGCGGAAACCTTAGCCAGCTTGATCTCCTCTTGATTCAAAGTGAGTTCCGCAATTCGTACATTGCGTTCTGGATTTTTTAATTGACTGACAGAATAAGCAGAGTTTGAATTGCCCGCTTTAGTAGTGATGGATGGACTTGTTTTTGTCGCTATCTTTTCGTTTGAATGCAATATAAAAAAACTACTGGCAAAAACAAGTATAAAAATACTAGCCAGTGCAATAATGATCACATTTTTTTTAGTCGATCGTGGCTCTTTTATTTCTGGAACGCTATCCGTTTCATATACGGCATGGCAATAATCACACTCGTAACCTTCAGCGGTTTTGGTAAAATGATTCCCGCCGCAATACTTACAAACTAACCCCTTCATTTTATCTCCCTAAGTTCATTCTTCATTTTAAAAAAGTAATTAGATCTTCCAGTTGTGTCTGGATTGTTTTTGATCCTATCAGAACAACAACTTTCAGTAAATGATACCACGGAGTATTCGATTGGGAAAAGCAGAGAATAGAAATTTTAGACGAAATAAGTATTTTAGATAAATTAAAATCAAATTCAATGTAATGATAATAATTTCTGAACTAAGAACTTATGATCTCGATTGACGAATATACATAAGCATGATAGTCTTTTTTGTAGAGAAATATTTCTTATTAAAGAACATAATTTCAGAAAGGGGTTATTTGAAATGATGGATAAGGAAAAAGCGTTGCTGGTTGAGTATGGTAAGAAGTTAATCTCGACAGGGCTGACGGCGGGAACTGGAGGAAATATTAGTATCTATGATCCGGAAAAGCAATTGATGGCAATTACACCGAGTGGGATCGATTATTTTGAGATGACTGAGGAGGATGTCGTATTACTGAATCTTGCGGGGGAAATCATTGAAGGAAAGCGTAAACCATCCAGTGAGTGGCAAATGCATTTGATCAATTATCAAAAACGCGGAAATGAGATTCGTGCAGTAGTCCATGCCCATTCGACATTTAGTTCGATCCTTGCCACCTGTCGGAAAGATCTGCCAGCGACCAATTATATGATAGCGATTGCAGGCGGTAATGATGTTCGTTGCTCAAAATATGCAACGTTTGGTACAGAGGAGTTGGCAGAGTATGCCTTTGAAGCGATGATTGATCGCTATGCCTGCTTTCTAGCAAATCATGGGCTGCTGACATGCGGACCGACATTAAAAGAGGCTTTTTCAGTGGCGAGTGAAATTGAACGCTTGGCAGGACTCCACGTGGGAGCTTCGCTTTTAGGCGATCCGGTGATATTAGCTGAGGCGGATATGGCTAAGGTGCACAAACGTTTTCCAAGTTATGGACAATAAGTTGATTTGAGAAATAGTGAGGGAGTGGAAAAATGAGTAAGGTAATTGTGGTTGGGGATGCTTTTGTCTCAGTCAATACTTTAAGGGAATCTGTCGTATCGATGGGCATTCCAGAACCCGTAGAAA
The DNA here is from genome assembly GCF_000407185.1 of Enterococcus malodoratus ATCC 43197. Lineage (GTDB taxonomy): Bacteria > Bacillota > Bacilli > Lactobacillales > Enterococcaceae > Enterococcus_A > Enterococcus_A malodoratus. The sequence continues at coordinate 1,690,964 of NZ_KE136481.1, read as the reverse complement.
TTATTTCATTGGAGTGGTATGCGGATGACTCGCCAGAAGAATTTCAACGAAAATTGAAAGTGATTGAACAAAATGGGCCTGAAGCAGTAGCTATTCCTGAAGGGATCATGGAGGAATTAGGCGATGCAGAGTACTTGTTTGTGCATCTCGCGCCGATTTCGCGTAAGATGCTGGAAAGCGTGAAAAATTTAAAGCTGATTGGTACTTGTCGCGGCGGGGTCGAACATATTGATATAAACTCAGCACAGAAAAAGGGAATTCCAGTCATTCATGTCATTCGGAACGCCGAACCGGTTGCGGATTATACTATCGGTTTAATCTATACGGTCACTAGAAACATCGCCCTTTCTCACGCGGCAGTCATGCAGGGGGAGTGGCCTAAAAATTTCCCGAATGATGCGTATCGGACCACTCTTTCTGATCAGACTGTCGGGTTAGTTGGATTAGGTCATATTGGTAAGATGGTTGCCCAGCGACTTAATAATTTAGGGATAAAGGTGATTGCTTACGATCCATTTATTGATGAGAAGCAGGTGATAAAATCAGGACTTAAATTAACTTTTGTTTCTATAGATGAGTTATTTGCGAAGGCGGATATTGTTTCACTGCATATGCGGGTAACGCCAGAGACGGAAAATCTAGTGGATGAGAAATTATTGGCGCTGATGAAGCCTAGTGCCTATCTGATTAACACTGCTCGGCCAGGGATTCTTGCTAAAGCGGCGTTTGTTGAAGCGTTAAGGAAAAGGAAGATTGCTGGAGCGGCAATTGATGTTGTGTGGGAGGAACCGATGCAGTTAGATGATCCGTTATTGAAGTTAGATAATTTGGTGATTACGTCTCATCTTGCCGGCGATACTGTAGATGCCATTCCGAACTCGCCCTTTTTACTGGCTAAAACAATCGCAGAATATCTGGAAACTGGAGAGAGCGAATTTCTTATTTAAAAAAAGCGTTCCTGAGAATTTTTATTTCTCAGGAACGCTTTTTGAGTTATACGCGATCGTAATCTTCTAAACGAATCTCTTCTAATTCTTCTTCTTTGAAACCAAGATCTTTATCCAAGATTTTTTCGACTGCTCTGATCAAAGAGGCTGCATCCAAACCGTATTTCTTCAATAGGTAAGGTTTTGACGCACCGTGAGTCCATTCGTCATTGATCCCAACCTTGATCAATTGTTTATGCAGTTGATTTTCTAGCATTACTTCACCCACAGCAGTCCCTAAGCCGCCGATGGTCACATGATTTTCCATGGTAACGACTCCGTGCTTCACTTTTTCGATTGATTCAGCTATCAAAGGGTCAGTGAATGGTTTTAACGTAGTGACATGAACGTGCTGTACAGAGATTCCTTGCTTTTCAAGCCATTGTGTTGCTCGCATCGCTTCTTCTGTACAAATACTGCTGGAGAATAAAGCGACATCGTCGCCTTCAGAAATTACGCGTCCTTTGTTAAACTCTGTCGGTTTATCGGGGGAGAAGAGTCTTGGCATTTGACCGCGAAGCATTCTAACGTAAATTGGTCCATTAACTTCTTTACAAATGTTCAAAGCAGATTCAACATCTGTCGCGTCGCCACAATCGAAAATCGTCATATTTGGAATCGTTCGCAAGATTCCTACATCTTCGATCGATTGGTGTGTCACACCGCCGGGCGTCGTAATTCCAGGTACGAAGCCCAATAACGAAACAGGCAGGTTAGGATAGGCGATCGACATTTCTAATTGATCTAATGGTCTGCGATAAAGGAAGACCGCGAAAGTGTGCAGAAATGGACGGAAGCCTTCGCGAGCCAGCCCGGCAGCCCAGCTTAGCATATTCTGTTCAGCGATCCCCATGGATAAGTATTTTTCGGGAAAGACTTTGGGAAATTCTTTTACCTCGCAAGAAGTGCCTAGATCGGCGGATAAGACCAAAACATCTTCGTTTTCCTGTGCAAATTTGATCATATTTTTTGAATGAACATCCGATTCAATTTTCATAATAAAACTCCTTCCTCATAATTAGGTATGAATGTTTCAAAGAAAAAATCATACAATTAACGTACATGCATCTTTTTTACATTTCGTTGTAGAACTTAGTATATTTATCGAATTCTTCGCCTTGCTTTAAACGAACAAAATGCAGGTTTGGTCTTCTTTCGTTCAAATAAGGGATTCCTTGTGTTGGGTCGGTGTAGCAAAGGATGACTAACGGCTTATTCTTTTCGCCTTGTTTGGCTGCTTCTTCGATGGCTTGGATATCATGACCGTTCACAGAGACAACTGTTGCGCCAAATGCAGTGAAGCGATCGGCTAATGGTTCGATATTCATCACCTTTTTGGTTTCGCCTTCAACTTGTTGTCCGTTGATATCAACAAGTAAAACCAAATTGTCTAATTGGTAGAAAGCGGCGGCTTGGAGTGCTTCCCATAATTGTCCTTCCTCCATTTCACCATCAGACATCATAACGAATACGCGGCCATCCTCGCCACGAAGTTTTCGTGCATGGGCGGTTCCGCCAGCGACACTAATTGCTTGGTCAAGTGTTCCGGCAGCGTTTTCAAAACCGGGAGTATGATTTGCGCCAATCATTTCCATGGAGTACCCATCACGATTGAACATTTTTAAAGCTTCTTCATCTAAGCGATCCGCTTCAATCAAGGCAGCATATACAGGGGCTGCATAGTGTGCCGGAGAAATGAAGAAACGATCGAAGGGGGCTTTTAAGGATCCATGATATTCCGCACCTTGAATGTAATCCATATTATCCTTCGAAGGGGTTCCCGGAAATTTCTCAGGTAGGCGTGGGGCTTTACTCTCACTTAAGTTTAGGACACGCAAGTAAAGAGTAGCGAAAAGTTCCGCTGAAGAACAGGCTTGAGACAAGTAGCAGCCATTTCTTTCAAGGGTTAATTTTAGTACGTGTTTACGGATATTTTTTGCAGCTTTTTCTACGTCAGCAATCGTATAATTGTTTGCCATGGTAAAACTCCTTTCAAATTTAGCAATTATTTTTGACCATAATTATTTTGATAAAAATCAAATACCTCATCTGTGTATGATGTATCTAACGGTTGGATACCAGCATTCAGCATTCTAGCAAAATAAACACTTTGAGCCGTTTCTTCAAGAATGACCGCATTTTTCAACGAATTCGTTGCAGACTTTCCAACAGTGAAGACGCCGTGATTTCGCAATAAAATGGCTGGGCAGCTGGTTTCTCTGTAACAACGGACGATCTCAGCCCCGATCGCTTTTTCTCCAACGGCGGCCACCTTTGAGAGCGGGATTTCTCTGCCGAAAACGGCGGCAGAAGTCGTCGTATATATAGGAAGCGGTTCTCCGGCAATCGAAAAGGCGGTGGCATAAGGAGAGTGGGTGTGAGTGATTCCTAGAACTTCTGGACAATGATTGTATACATATAGATGGGATTCCGTATCGACTGAAGGAGTCAACTCTCCTTCAATGATATTTCCAGCTAAATCTACGACGATCATATTGTCCGGAGTCAAGTCATCAAAATGAATACCGCTGGGTTTGATGACCACATATTCTGTTTCGGGATCTTTTGCACTGACATTTCCGCTCGTCCACAAAACCAATCCATTTTTAGGAAGCGCTTTATTGTCTTTGCAAACAGTCTCTTTTAGTTGTTCAAGCATAATTCTACCTCCAATATCATTTTTTACATTATTTCATCATAAAGAACAATTGTCAATATGTTTTATGGCTGTTGTGTTTCTTTTGTAATTGAATTTGGCTATTTTTATAGGTGTAATCGTTTTCAATAAAAGTATTGACATAAGCAAAAACCCATGCGATACTTTTCATAAGTTCTTGATAGTGAAATAAAGTTCATGAGAAAAAGGAGGAATTATTGTGGAGTTGTTACAAAATATCTTGAGTTCATTTGGTGCCGCCGTCGTTGTGCCAGTGATGTTGTTCATCGTGGCCTTGTTTTTGAAGGTCAAACCGAAAAAGGCGTTTCAGTCTGCTTTGAATGCGGGGATCGGATTGACTGGATTCAATTTGATCGTCAATTCGTTTGTTCCAATCGTTACACCAGTTATCAATAACATGGTTGAGCAGACAGGAGTGAAGCTGCCAGTTTTTGATACAGGTTGGCAAGCAACTTCAGTTATTGCCTACTCTACTCAAGTAGGGGTCATCTTTTTAGTAGTAGGTTTGGCTTTGCAAGTGGCATTATTCTTATTAAAATGGACCGATGTATTTATGCCAAGTGATATGTGGAATAACTATTCTTTCATGGTTTGGGGTTCGATGATCTACTTGATTACCAGTAATATGGCCTTAGCAATGGCGTGCATGATTGTTCAGAACTTGTATGTCATGCTGTTTGGAGAAGTGATCGCAAAACGCTGGGCGAATTATTACAATCTACCTGGGACGACCTTAACGGCACCACACCATGTCTGCTCGGTACCTTATGCGATTGTAATGAATTGGATCTTAGATAAGTTAGGTGCTGGAAAAATCAATTGGGATCCGGCAACATTGAAAAAGAAACTCGGATTCTTAGGTGAACCTATTACTTTAGGACTATTTCTTGGTTTGTTGATTGGGATCATGGGGAACTTGAATACATTAAATACGTTGGATGGCTGGGGCAGTGTGCTGACAATGGGACTTGCGGTATCCGCTGTTATGGCGATTTTCCCGCGGGTTGCGAGTATCTTTGCTTCGGCATTTACTAGTCTGACAAATGCGAGTAAAAAGACGGCAAAAGGCAGTGATAAGAATCGTGAATGGATGTTGTCAGTGAATGATGCGGTTGGCTATGGTGAGCCGGCTACATTGATGACAGGTCTGATCTTGATTCCAATCATGGTGCTATTGGCAATGATTTTACCGGGTAACGAAACATTGCCGCTAGTTGATTTAATTGCTTTGCCTTATATGGTCGAAATGATTATTTGTATTTCAAAAGGTAATATCTTTAAAGGTGTGATCTCGGGAGTTATTTGGTTCACAATCGGCCTATATGTTTGTACTTTAACAGCTCCGTACTTTACTGAAGTTGCTGCTCAGGTTGGGGTGAATATTCCGGAAGGTGCGATGATGATTACGAGCTTCGGGATTCTATACAACCCAGTAATGGCGTTGATCTTCCTAGCGTTCTTATCCGGCAATTATCTGTTGATGGGAATCGTGGTTGTTCTCTACCTAGCGATGTATGTATTATTCAAGAAAAATAAACAAGCTGTTTGGAACTTCTTGGAAGGCGAAAAAAAGGATGCTCCAAAAGAAAAGGTGGTTGCATGAAGGCGTTAGTCAAAACAGAACCTGGCTATAACAAAATGAAATTGTTAGAGATTGAAAAACCTGTTCCAAGAGATCAGGAGGTTTTGATTAAAGTAATTTATACTGGGATCTGCGGAACAGATATTCACGGATTTAAAGGCGAATATGACCGATTGAAGACTCCTTTGGTACTGGGTCATGAGTTTTCTGGAGTGGTTGAGGCTATTGGAGAGAATGTCACGAAAGTACAAAAAGGGGCGTTGGTCACCAGTGAAACGACATTCGCGACTTGCGGAGAATGTGAACCTTGTCAAAATAAGGAATACAACCTTTGCTTGAATCGTAAAGGTTTAGGCAGTCAAGTGAATGGCAGCTTTGCTGAATATGTATTAACTCGTGAAGAAAGTGTTCATGTTCTGGATGATAAGATCAGTTTATTAGCTGCTTCGATTACGGAACCGATTGCCTGCGGTGTTCACGCTAGTATGGAAAAAGTTCAGGTGGAAAAAAATGACGTGGCAGTTATTGTAGGACCTGGTCCGATTGGGTTATGCTTAAGTCAAGTATTGAAAAGTGTCGGAGCAAAAGTAATCGTCATTGGAATTACTCAAGATGCTGATCGATTGGAGACAGCACGCGAGTTAGGAGCCGATCGAATAATTGATTCGCTGAAGGAAGATGCCGCCGGAATTATCAAAGAGTTTACTAATGGGAAAGGCGCGGATTATTGTTTTGAGTGTTCCGGCGCAGCACCAGCGATCAAAGGTGTTTTTGATTATTTGAAGCAAAAGGGCACATTGGTACAGATGGGTGTCTTTGCAAAAAATCTGAATGAATTAGACATGAACTCGATTGTGCAAAGAGAAATGAACGTCATTGGTTCAAGGTCGCAAAAGCCTTCTACCTGGCATTTGACTTTGGATCTGATGAAAAAAGGCCAGATCGATGCTGAACGCTTGATCACTAAGATCTATCCATTAGAGCAATGGGAAGAGGCCATCGAACAGGTGATGGCTGGCAATGAAATAAAGGTTGTTCTGCAGCCGAACAAACAATAAAGTGAGGGGTAGCGATGGAAGAGAAAAATCTTGTTGAAAAAAATTGTATCTTGCTTGATCAAGATCTTCATTCATTTGAAGAAGTCATTCAATTGATCGGTGCTGAATTTGAAAAAGCGCAGATCGTAAAACCATCTTATGTGGATGCGGTGATTGCCAGAGAAAAAGTCTTTCCAACTGGTTTAGCAGCGGATGGTCATAATATCGCGATTCCTCATACGGACCCGGAACATGTTTTGCGCCCGGGGATGGGTGTCGTTGTAACGAAAGAACCAATAGAAGTTTCTATGATGGGAAGTCCGGAGATTAAATTGCAAAGCAATATCTTCTTCCCGTTAGCGATGGAACATCCGAAGAAGCAATTGGCGCTTTTACGTCAATTGATGAGTGTTTTTAAAACTAAAGAAGATTTGGATGCGATCTGCCAAGCTAAAAGTCCGGAAGAAGTTTTAGCCGTAACCAGTAAAATTAAATTTTAAAAAGCAACAATTGATGAAAGCGTTATACTATAATGAATAAAAGAACTTATGGATGCTCGCGATTTTTTTAGGCACTAAAAAAATTGTGAGTGCAAGGATAAATGGTACTTAAAAATAGGAGGTTTAGAGATGACAGAAATTAAAGTTTTATCTGTATGCGGTTCAGGGACGGTAAGTTCGGCTATGGTTGGTGAACGAATTGTAGAATTACTGGAGGAACATGGGTACGAAGTAGAAATCCAAGAAGTAAATCCTGGTATGGTCAAAGGTGCGGTCTCTAATGGTGATATTGATATTATCGCTTTTACCAGCCCAATTGATCCTGCGGATGCGGAAGGAATTCCTCAAATTAATTCGGTTGGATTATTAACCGGACTTGATGAAGAAACATTTTTAGACGCTGCCTTAAAAGCGTTAAAAGAGATGGGAAAATAATAACTGAAAGGCTGGATAGCTTGTCCAGTCTTTTTTTGAAAGGAAATTCTGATGATTTTAGTGGCTTTAGATCTTGACGGAACGGCGCTGAATTCTAGTGGAAGGTTGACCCGTAATGTAGCTGAAGCGATCCGCCAAAGAGCAGAAAGCAAAAACTATACATTCGCTTTTTGTTCAGGACGTCCAATGTCGGGGGTAAGTCCACACGCTCAAGCGGTTGGGATAGCCGATGGTTATCATGTTGTTGCTAATGGTGCATTAGTGCAAAATGCGGGCGGTGAGAAACTAGTAGAAGAGCTGCTTGATTTTTCGGAGTATCAAGAATTAACCGCCTTCTGCCAAGAGGTAGGTCTGACTTGCATAGCGGTAAATGAACAAGGAGCGTGGACTTCGTTTCCTACGATAAATCTTGGAACCTTAGAATTTTGTTTTTTGACAAACAATCAGCTGACGGTTTGTCCAATCGAAAAAAATGCACAGAATGAAAAATATTCAAAATTGCTTATTTGTGATAACCCAGATATAATAAAACAGAATAAAAGTCAGATAGAACAACGTTTTTCGCAACAATATTCGTGTGTTCAAGGATACCCGACCATGCTTGAATTTTCTAAGAAAAATGTGAGCAAGGGGAATTCTTTGGCTGAGTTGGCTCGTTATTATGGCCTATCAGCGAATGAGGTATTTGTAGTTGGGGATAATGGGAACGACCTCTCATCTTTTGAATTATTTTCCCAATCCATCGCAATGGGAAATGCAACGAGTGAATTAAAACGGGCGGCTAGGTGGCACTGCCCGACCAATGATGAAGACGGCGTAGTGAAAGCGTTAGAAATTATTGATGACTTTATTACAGGCTTATAGGATGTCAGTCCAGTATTTGAACTAGGAGGAAAAAATGGCGAATGATATTTCTAAATTATTAAAAGTAGCAGAACTGTACTATTTAGATAGGATGAACCAAAACGATATTGCGAAAATAATTGGGGTATCACGTCCATCCATTTCCAGAATGCTGGAGGAAGCAAGAGAAAAACAAATTGTTAAAATCTCTATTGAAGCACCTTTTGAGCGCAACAATACATTGATGATGCAACTAAAAGAAAAGTTTGATTTGCTAGAGGTCATCGTTGTCAAAGGGTTAGGCGAATATGATTATGATTTAGACAATGTGGGGAAAGCTTCGGCAGATTATATCAGCAGTGCATTATCTGATGATAAAATACTAGGGATCTCATGGGGCGCGACCGTTGAAAAAATGGTAAAAAACTTTCCAGCACATGATTTAAAAAATGTTCATGTTGTTCAACTGACGGGAAGTTTAGGTCCAAATCGTACGGTGATGGACGGCAATGAATTGGTTTTTCGTTTAGCCCAAAAATTAAATGGTCGACATGAATTTTTCAATGCACCAGCATTCGTTAATTCACGGAAGTTGCAAGAAGAGCTGCTGGCTCAACCGCAAATCGATTTGAATATTTCGCTAGGGCGAAAAATCGATGTCGCATTTAGCGGAGTCGGCAACATCGAGACGACACGAAATACGCTAGTTTCTTCGGGAATCTTAGATAATCGTGATCTGAATGATCTAGTGGCTGAAGGAGCCGTGGGAACGATGATTGGCCGGGCCTTTGATATTGAAGGAAAAGAAATTCAATACCGTAATCAGTTCCCGATTTCCAGCGGATTAGATTCGCTGCGCTTAGCACCGATCAGTATCGGCGCTGTGTGTTCGAAAAAACGGGCAACGGCAACTTTGGGTGCAATCAATGGGAAATTAATCAATGTCTTGATCTGTGACGAAGAAGTTGGCTACGAATTGTTGAATAGTTAGACGAATAGAAAAAGCGACGCCGCTCGAAGAAAAATTCTTCAAGCGGCGTCGCTTTTTTTACTTACTTGTTTTAGTTGCTGGGTCCAGTTTTCGTTCAACGATACTTAAAATCCAGTCAGTCAAGATAGCCATCAAGGCAGTTGGCAATGCACCTGCCAAGATCAAGGATGTTCCATCTGTCGCGTTGGTACCGCGGATGATGATATCACCCAAGCCGCCAGCGCCGACGAAAGCCCCGATAGCAGTGATCCCGATAGCGACCACTAGAGCGTTTCGAATCCCAGCCATAATGACTGAAACAGAAAGCGGCAATTCAATCATATAAAGCCGCTGCCAAGAAGTCATTCCCATACCAGTTCCGACATCCAGGGCGTTTTTATCGACTTGGCGCATCCCGGTGTAGGTGTTTTTGATGATTGGCAGTAGCGAGTATAAGAAGACGGTCAAGATTACGACGTTTACTCCGAGACCTAATCCGATCATCAAAATTGAGATCATAGCTAGTGAAGGGATTGTTTGGATCACATTAGCGATCCGAATCACCCAATTAGCCAACTTGTAATGTTTAGAAATAAAAATCCCAATTGGAATTCCGACGATTGCCGCAAACAATACCCCGTAGATCGAAATCAGGAAGTGACGTACAAACTGACTGAAAACATAGGCACCATTGGTTTGGAAATAGTCAATAAATTGTTGGAACGTATTCATGTTTTCCATTGTTGCTTCACTCCTTCTCGAAATAGTTGTGTTGTTTTAGGAAATCTTCAGCAATAACAGAAGGTTCCACTAAATCATTATCTGCACGATAGTTTAGTTTTTGCATTTCTCTAGTATTGATTGTTCCTTCCAGACGTTTTAAAGCTGTCCGAATTTTTGGATTTTTCGCTAATACCTCATCGGTGGCGATCGCCGCTGCATCGTAAGGCGGGAAGAAATGTAAGTCATCTTCCAGCATAACCAAGTCGTAGCTGGCAATCCGTCCATCTGTTGAGTAGCCTAAAACAATATCCATTTTGCCTGCTTCAACGGCATCGTAAACGAGACCAATCTGCATCGGTAAAATCGAAGAAAACTCAAAGCCATAGGTCTCTTTGAAACCATCATAGCCATCGCCTTCTCGAGTGATCCAAGCAGTATCGACCCCGGCCTTCAATTCGCCGGCATGTTTTTTCAAATCGCTGACTTTTTTCAAGTTGTATTTTTCAGCCGTGTCTTTACGAACTAAGAAAACATAGGTATTGTCAAAGCCGTAAGAAGAAAACCAAGTTTGATGATATCGTTTTTCGAATTCTGTTTTAACCGTATCAAAGGCTTTTTTCGGATCTTTTTCCGCTGGCAAGCCTAAGGTAGTTGTTAAGTCTGTTCCGGTATAACGAGCTGCCGAAATGGAAGCGTCTTTGTTCATCATCGCTTGATGATTGATCGTTGTTGTGGCCAAATTATTAATAATCGTAGTATCTAGATCGGTATAATGCTTGATCATTCCAGAAACCAAGTTCGCTAAAATTTGTGTCTCAGAAGTAATTCCGCCGGTGATCCCAATCGTGTTTTCGCTATCGTTAGAAGCTAAACCAGGAAAGGAGCAGCTACTTAGAAATAGGAGTGAAAGACCGAGTAAGGCGAATGTTTTTAATTTTTTCATGCATTACTCCTCCTTCCTTAAAGCTGCAGGGGTCATGTGGTCTTCTAGGAGACCTAATAACAGATCGACAATTAAAGCCATCAAAATAACCGGCACAGTTCCGGCAATAATCAACGGCGGTTGGAAGTTGTTCAGCCCGCTGAAGATTAAATCACCTAAACCACCTGCGCCGATATAAGAAGCTAAAGTAGCCCACGCGATAACATACACGGCAGCTAAACGAATCCCCGCCATGATTGTTGGGACCGCGATCGGTAATTCCACCGTAAAAATGGATTGCAGATTGGTCATTCCCATACCCTTAGCGACATCACGATAATTGCGATCGACATTTTTCATCCCGATAAACGTATTACGTAAAATCGGCAATAAAGAATAAATAAACAGAGCGATGATCGCAGGAAGCTTTCCGACACCGAAGAATGGGATCATTAATGCCAGTAAAGCGAGTGACGGGACAGTTTGTAACACGCTGGCGATCCCGATCACGAGTCCTGAGATTTTAGGCAGCCGAGTTAAGACAATTCCTAAAGGGACGGCGACTAAAATGCCAAGTCCTAACGCAATAGCAGAAATATACAAATGTTCAGCGCTTTTTGTCAGCATTTGCCCACCATATTCATTGATGAATGCTTGCATAATTACGCCTCCTCACTTGTTATGCTTTCAGCCGCATCTCCGAAAGTATCTTCTTCACCCCAAAGAACATCATAGATGATATCCACGAGCGATACCCTCGTTAGGATGCCGACTAAATGTTTGCTGTCATTTACGACGGGAACATATTTTACGCCGCGTTTCAGGATCCGTTGCAAACTATCGCGGACCAGTGCGGATTCTTTCACATAGAAAACATTTGGATTGATAATATCGCCGATACTGGTGGCCTTGCCATGACGGCGTTCGCGGTCGATTGTTTCAACATCAACAAAGCCTTTTAAAACATTGTCTTCATCGACGATCAATAAGGTATCTACCCGTTTTTCCCGCATCAAACGAATCGCATTTTGCAAACTCTTCTCTGGTGTAATAGAGACGGCAGTATGCATCATGATTTCACCCACTGTTGTGGTATCTGGTTTTGCTTGCAGCAATCGATCTTCACCTAAAAGTTCTTCTACAAATTCATTGGCTGGATGCTGCAAAATATTTTCCGGCGTATCAAATTGGATCACTTTTCCGTTGTCCATGATAGCGATCCGGTTGGCCAATTTCAGCGCTTCATCCATGTCGTGAGTAACGAAAACGATCGTCTTTCCTAGACGTTCTTGCAAGTCCTTCACAAGGTCTTGTAAAGAATCACGGGTTATCGGATCTAAGGCACCGAAAGGTTCGTCCATCAAGATGACGTCTTGGTCCGCAGCGAGCGCACGAACAACCCCGATACGTTGCTGTTGTCCACCTGATAATTCATGGGGATAACGATCCAGCATATCGCGCGGCAGTTCAACTAAGTCAATCATTTTTTCGGCCGTCTTGTTTTGCTCTTCTTTGTCTACCTTCAACAAACGTTGTACGAGAGTAATGTTGTCACGAATCGTCATATGCGGCATTAAACCAATATTTTGGATGACGTAACCGATCTGACGGCGTAATTCAACCGGGTTTTTCTTTTGGATATCTTCACCATTGATAGTGATTGTGCCTTTTGTGGGATCGATCATGCGGTTAATCATCCGCATTGTCGTAGTTTTTCCGCTACCGCTGGTTCCGATTAGGCAAATGAATTCTCCCTTATCAAAAGAGAGTGTAATATCTTCAACTGCTACTTTATTTCCATTGTATATTTTGGAAACGTGGTCAAATTCAATCATTTTTTCACTCCTTCTTCATATTAAAAAACTAGTCGTTCTAATGAAAAATTATTCCTGATTCCAATCCGTATGCTGAAATGTTCTCTCGGCCGAACAAGGTCTGCACCTGCGAAAATGAGAAAGGATTTTACAAAATTTATTCTCAAAATCGATTGCATATAATCCAACGAATCTTGTAAAAATATGCGGCGAAAGGCGCATCCTGAAACTAGCAAAACGGCATCTTGAATGTAAAAAATTTAACATACTTATAATTTAAGTATGCAACAAAGGACGATTAAAAACAAATAGACTGATTTGTTTTGGTCAATACATCGCGATGGAAATCATTATTTTTGATCATTAAATAACGTTTTCTTTGTCGTGTTTACATGGGTTGTTTATCATAAAGGAAGATTGAATGAGAGAATAAAAAAACAATTTTTTAATAATCGAAAGAATTCTTTTCAAATGGGATCATTTTTTTTTAATCCATTCATGAGAAAGGAAACGCCGCTGTACTTTTCAATGGGAATGCTCCGTGATAGAATAGCGGAGGAAAAGAGGAGAAGCTATGTTAACCACAGAAGATTTTGATTTTGATTTACCAGAAGAATTAATTGCCCAGACCCCTCTAGAAAAGCGCGACAGTTCACGATTGCTAGTCTTAGATCGAGAAACGGGTCATATTTCAGATAAGCATTTTGATGAGATCCTTGAGGAGTTGAATCCTGGGGACGCTCTAGTCATGAATGACACACGCGTTTTACCGGCTCGTTTGTATGGAGAAAAGCCTGAAACGGGAGGTCATCTAGAAGTCTTGCTGCTGAACAACACACAAGGAGATGAATGGGAGACCTTGATTAAGCCTGCACGTCGGGCAAAAGTCGGTACTCAGATCGTCTTTGGTGATGGTCGTTTGCGAGCAGAAGTTATGGAAGAACTGGAGCACGGCGGACGAATCGTGGAATTTACTTATGAAGGTATTTTCTTAGAGAATTTGGAATCACTAGGTGAAATGCCGTTGCCGCCTTATATCAAAGAGCGCTTGGAAGATCCAGAACGTTATCAAACTGTTTATGCAAAAGAGAACGGTTCGGCAGCAGCTCCGACTGCAGGGTTGCATTTTACCCCCGAACTACTAGAAAGAATTGCAGCAAAGGGTGTGAAGTTGGTCTATTTGACATTGCATGTTGGACTGGGAACCTTCCGCCCTGTCAGTGTAGACAATATTTCCGAACATCAAATGCATAGTGAATTCTATCGTTTGACGGAAGAAGCAGCGGCTCAATTGAATGATGTTCGTGCTGCTGGCGGGAAAATCATTGCGGTTGGAACCACTTCGATCCGTACTTTGGAAACAATCGGAACGAAATTCGATGGCGAGATTAAGGCCGACAGCGGTTGGACCGATATCTTTATTACGCCGGGATATGAGTTTAAAATTGTCCAAGCCTTTTCGACGAACTTTCATTTACCTAAATCAACTTTAGTAATGTTAGTGAGTGCATTTGCGGGACGCGAAGAAACATTAGCTGCTTACCATCATGCGATTGAAGAACGGTATCGTTTCTTCAGCTTTGGCGATGCAATGTTTGTTAAATAATAGAAGAAAGGCCAACGAATTTTTTCGTTGGCCTTTCTGAGCAGCAAAAAAGCCAGGCTCTCGACTGCCTGGCTCTTAGAATATCGGAAGGATTAGTTCATTCGAATTTTATATTACTTTTATGATACATGCAAAGTATTACATGAATTTCTTGACTATAAACATAAATATTTGTTTTTACTACGTTTTCACTTTTATTCAGTTTTAAAGAAACTTTTCTAACTTACGTATCTTTTTACTTGTGTGTTTGATGTACTACTCAACCTGTGATACGCATTCACTATTTATAAGGAAATACTTCACACGCATACTATTAACAACTTTTAGGTGAATCTTGTATTACTAACAATTTTTATTGTTTACTTTTTTCTACTTTCTTATCGAGAAATCCTTCGAATGATCTAAGTTCCTCCTTCCTTGTATCTATAATATAGCACAACTCAGTAGTTTTTGGAAGCGATTACACTTAGTTATTTTGAATGTTTCTTTTTGTTACTTTTTGACGAAAGGACAAGGTGTATACTTTGAGTTCTGTGTCTTTTCTGTGTTATAGTAAATATATAAAGAGGTTTTTTATAACGCAAGGAGGAATAGGATGGAACCCTACAAAGAGACGGTTGATGCCGTGATCAGTGAATATCAAGCTGATTTAGATAATGGACTGACAGAGAATAGTGTTGAAGAAAAAATAAAAAATAACGGAAAAAATAAATTTGAAGAAGCGCCGAAGGAATCATTGGCGAAAAAGTTTTTCCATAGTCTGACGGATTTCACTACGATTATATTATTGGTGGCAGCAGTGATATCGCTGTACACCGCGATTGCTACTGATCATGGCGACTATTTTGAGAGCTTTTTGATCATTGCGATTGTCGTGATCAACTCAGTTTTAGCAATTGTTCAAGAAGGCAATGCAGAAAAGGCATTATCCGCATTACAGGATATGAACAAACAAACGGCCACTGTTATACGTGACGGTAAGCAGCAGGAGATTGACGCTGAAGAATTAGTACCAGGAGATACATTATTACTGGAATCCGGTTCGATGATTACTGCTGACGCTCGTATTGCAGAAGCATCACAGCTGCGAGTGGAAGAATCAGCATTGACAGGTGAAAGCGAACCAGTCATGAAAGACTCGGAATATCTGGGAGAAGCAGATGATGCATTAGGCGATCGTTTGAATATGCTTTATAAAGGTTCGACTGTAGTCAATGGCCGCGGTAAGGCGATTATTACTGCAACGGGCATGGAAACCGAGATGGGAAAGATTGCTGGACTCTTAAATAGCGATGAAAATCAAAAAACACCTCTGCAAAAACGATTAAATCAATTAGGCAAACGAATCAGTTTGATCGCTTTGGCAGCTGCGGCTTTTGTGTTTTTCATCGGAGAGATGCAAGGCGAACCAATGTTGGATATGTTCATCACGGCGATTTCTTTAGCAGTAGCCGCTGTTCCGGAAACATTGACCGTTATTGTGACACTGACTTTGGCATTTGGCGTCCAGAAGATGGCACAGAAAAATGCGATTATTCGTCGATTGCCTGCGGTGGAAACACTTGGTTCAGCCAATGTCATTTGTTCAGATAAAACTGGTACCTTGACACAAAATAAAATGCGGGTCCGTCGAGTATGGACGCATGGCGATTCTGTCGTAGATACTGAAGAGGGTATGACGGAAGAGGCAATGGAAGTCTTAAGTATTGCGGCTTTGTGTACCGATGTTGTTGTAGAAAATGATGACAATGAATTGGAAATCAAAGGAAATCCGACAGAAGCTGCGATTGTTCGTGCAGTAGAAGAAAATTACCATACGAAAGCTGAATTGGAAGAAAAATATCCGCGAATTGGAGAAATACCTTTCGACTCTGAGCGAAAGATGATGACGACAGTACATAAGCGCGGGAAAAAATTTATTTCCATCACTAAAGGTGCTTTCGATGTTTTACTACCAAAATTTCATTATGGCGATGTAGATCAGGCTGCGATTGTTAATGACCGCTTTGGGAAAAAAGCCTTGCGGGTTATTGCTGTGGGCTATGCGATCCATGAAGAAGAGCCGAAAGAAATTACCTCGGAAGCGTTGGAAAAGAATCTGCGTTTGATGGGTCTGATCGGAATGATCGATCCGCCGCGTCCAGAATCAAAAGCCGCGATTGCGCGTGCTAAAAAAGCAGGGATCAAAACAGTCATGATCACAGGAGACCATGTTGTAACTGCTGGAGCGATCGCCAAAGAACTTGGCATTATGAAGAGTCGTAAAGAAGCGATTTCTGGGGCTCAACTGCAAAAAATGACCGATGAAGAGTTAGACGGCCGAGTGAAGAACTTGTCTGTTTATGCACGAGTGACGCCGGAAGATAAGATCCGAATCGTTAAATCTTGGCAACGAACAGGTGCGGTTGTAGCGATGACCGGTGATGGCGTAAATGATGCGCCGGCTTTGAAAGCTAGTGATGTAGGTTGTGCAATGGGGATTACCGGAACGGACGTGGCCAAAGGTGCGGCCGATATGGTATTGACCGATGACAATTTTGCGACGATCGTTGATGCGGTAGCTCGTGGACGGTCAGTTTATCAAGGAATCCGTAAAGCGATCAATTTCTTGTTGAGCTGTAATATCTCTGAGATCTTTATCGTAGTCATTGCGATGCTGCTTGGTTGGGGAGCACCGTTTACAGCTGTTCAATTGTTGTTTGTTAACGTAGTAGCCGATGGATTGCCAGGTTTTGCCTTAGGTAGAGAACCGGCAGAAGCTGGAATCATGGATGAAAAACCGATTCCTCGTGATGAGGGAATCTTTGCTCGCGGGTTATGGCAGAAGATCGGTCTAAATGCTGCGATCTTTACGGTTGTGACTTTGATTGGTTTTTACATTGGGGCATTTGTTGAGCATGTCAGCTACTTTACACCACCAAGCTTAGAAGTTGGTCAAACAGTGGCATTTCTAGTGTTGGCGTTCTCGTCGATCTTGCATGTCTTTAATGTACGCAGCAGCAAATCGATCTTCAAAATCGATTTGGCAACGAACAAATCATTGGCACAAATGGCTTGGTTAGCGCTTGGGATCACAACAGCGATTGCTTTGATTCCGCAAACTCAGGAACTGTTCTATCTTGTTCCGATCAGCATGAATCATTGGGTAATTGCGATCTTGCTATCCATAGTTCCGATTGTTGTGACTGAATTGATCAAGTTCCATAAAGCACCCGAAGTAGATCCGGAAAATATTTAAACTAAAAAACCTTCGATGACGAAAATCATCGAAGGTTTTTTTGCAGTGATGACCACTGCTTAGGAGTAAAACGATCCTGCCGTATTACGCTTTGTAATCGTAAGCTGTCACGATAATTCCTTTCAATTCGCTGATCAATGGTTCTTTTGGATTGGCAGTTGTACATTGATCTTCATAAGCCAATTCAGCCATCCGATCTACCGTTGAATCCAAGGTTTCTTGCGTCACGCCTTGTGCTTTCAAGCTCATGTCGATACCGACCTTCAAGCCCAGTTCATAAACTTCTGTAATTAATGCTTCCACTAATTCTTCTGTTGTTTTTCCTTTCAAGCCTAAGAATTTCGCGATATCTGCGTAATCAGTGTCTGCACGGAAGTAGTCATATTTAGGGAACATCGCATGTTTTTGCGGATCTTTGGCATTGTAACGGATGATATGAGGCAATAGAATTGCGTTCGTACGTCCGTGAGGAATGCCGTATTCTCCACCAATTTTATGTGCGATTGAGTGACAAATTCCCAAGAAGGCATTAGCGAATGCCATACCAGCCATTGCTGAGGCGTTATGCATTTTTTCGCGAGCAGTCTCATCGCCAGTCTTAACCGATTCTTCAAGGTAATCGAAGACGATCTTGATGGCTTGCAAGCTTAAGCCGCGCGTATAATCTGATGCCATTACTGAAACGTATGACTCGATTGCGTGAGTCAACACATCCATCCCTGTATCCGCCGCGATCGACTTAGGTAAAGTTAAGACAAATTGTGGATCAATGATCGCCACGTTTGGCGTTAAGGCATAATCCGCCAATGGGTATTTCACATGGGTTTCGCTATCTGTAATAACCGCAAACGGTGTTACTTCGGCACCAGTACCAGAAGTAGTCGGAATACAAACTAATTGTGTTTTTTCTGGAGGCGCAATACCGTAAGTCCGTTTACGAATATCCAAGAATTTTTGTTTCGCGCCGAAGAATGACGTATCTGGGTGTTCAAAGAACATCCACATGCCTTTCGCCGCATCCATCGCAGAACCACCACCAAGCGCGATGATCGTGTCAGGTTGGAAGTTTACGATCATTTCTAACCCTTTGTATACAGTATTCGTAGAAGGATTTGGTTCAACATCAGAGAAGACTTCTACTTTCACATCATTTTTACGTCTGCCGAGGGCTTCCCGTACGATGTCAGCATAACCAAATTGAACCATACCTGGATCACAAACAAGCATGACACGTTCCACATTTTCCATTTGAGCCAGATACAATAGAGAGTTCTTTTCAAAGTAGATCTTTGGTGGAAGTTTAAACCATTGCATGTTTTTTCTCCGTTTCGCTACAGTTTTGATATTGATCAAGTCAAGAGCAGAGACGTTATGAGAGACTGAGTTCTTCCCATAAGAGCCGCAGCCCAACGTTAGTGATGGAATCAATTCATTGTAGATATCACCGATGCCGCCTTCAGAAGATGGTGAGTTGACCAATATCCGACATGCTTTCATACGCAAACTGAAATCTAATTCAACATCGGGATCTTCTGTATGGATTACTGCTGTATGACCGAGTCCGCCTAACTCCAGCATCCCTTCAGATAAATCAAGACCATGCTCGGTATTATTCGATTTGATCATTGCTAGAACAGGTGATAATTTTTCACGAGAAAGCGGATAATCCGGGCCGACTCCGTCTAACTCCGCAATCAGCATCTTGGTGCCTTCTGGAACTCCGATACCTGCTAAGTCAGCAATTGCTTTAGCGGAGAAGCCGACGATTTTAGGATTAACTGCATACTTTCCTTCGTTCATGACAACAGCTTCTAATTGACGCAATTCATTTTTCTTAACGAAGTAAACCTGATGTGCTTGGAATTCTTTCTTCACACCTTCATAGATTTCTTTGTCAACGATGACCGCTTGTTCAGAAGCACAAATCATTCCGCTGTCAAAGGTTTTTGATACAAGTAAATCATTGACCGCGCGTTTGATATTAGCGGTTTTCTCGATATAAGATGGCACGTTCCCTGGTCCTACACCTAAAGCGGGCTTCCCGGTCGAGTAAGCCGATTTGACCATTGCGCCGCCTCCGGTTGCTAAGACAATCGCAATGCCGGGATGATTCATTAATCCTTGGGTTGCATCAAGTGAAGGTGTTTCAATCCATTGAATACAATTTTCAGGAGCCCCCGCCGCAACAGCCGCGTCACGCACGATTCGAGCTGCCTCTGCCGAACATTTTTGTGCGCTTGGATGGAAAGCGAAGACAATCGGATTACGAGTCTTAATCGCAATCAGCGATTTGAAAACAGTCGTTGACGTTGGATTAGTAGTCGGTGTTACACCGCAAATAACCCCCACAGGCTCAGCTATCTGGACAAGGTGCTTTTGTTTGTCCTCGTAGATCACCCCGGCGGTCTTATCGTGTTTGATATTGTTCCAGATGTATTCGGAAGCATACATATTTTTGATTGCTTTGTCCTCAACAACCCCACGACCCGTTTCATCTACTGCCATTTTTGCCAACAACATGTGTTTGTCCAGTGCTGCCATCGCCATTTCGTGAACGATATGGTCCACTTTTTCTTGATCAAAGCTAGATAAAACCTTTAATGCGTCGTTTCCTTTCGTTGCTAGGTCATTGACCATAGCCTCAACATCGATTGGTTCCTTCTTCTTCTCTGCCGCTTTAACCATTTCTTACCTCCTAATATTTTTTTACACATCCATCATAATTGGTATAGCTCTAAATGTAAACGCTTCCTTTAATTAAATATTCATTTCACAATAAGGAAATGTAAATATTATAAAATTAGAATAATATTAAAATAATTCCAGTTAAATAATTTGGTATAGGCTAAAAACGATCGTGAGGGGATTTTCGATTGCCAATAATCTGTTTAAATATTATCGAAAGAGCGGAATGTGCTATTTTGTTTTATTTGAATAAAATTAAAAAAACAAACTTTGTACTATTATGAACAATACTGTTTTTCTTCCTATAGGAAGTCTTAAGCTGCTCACGGAAAGTTGCAAAAGCAGGTTAAAACCAGTATTATGATACAAGTTGCAAACACATACATATAGAAGAAAGTAGGAAATTAAATGACTGAACCTGCCATTTCTTATCGTTTAATAAAGAAAGAAAAACATACAGGGGCGCGTCTTGGAGAAATCATCACGCCTCATGGAACATTTCCAACACCAATGTTCATGCCCGTAGGCACGCTGGCTACCGTAAAAACAATGTCTCCTGAGGATTTAAAAGAGATGGGAGCCGGTATCATCTTAAGTAACACGTACCATCTTTGGTTGCGTCCTGGCGAAGATTTAGTTGCTGAAGCAGGCGGACTGCACAAATTTATGAATTGGGATCAACCGATCTTAACAGATTCTGGCGGTTTCCAAGTTTTCTCATTAGCTGATATGCGTAATATCGTTGAAGAAGGCGTTCATTTTAAAAATCACTTGAATGGATCAAAAATGTTCTTGTCACCAGAAAAAGCGATCGACATTCAAAACAAATTAGGCTCAGATATCATGATGAGCTTTGATGAATGCCCGCCATTTGACGAAAGCTACGATTATGTCAAAAAATCGGTAGAACGTACTTCACGTTGGGCTGAACGCGGCCTGAATGCTCACGCCAATCCAGCAACACAAGGATTATTTGGAATTATTCAAGGTGCCGGTTTTGAGGATCTGCGTCGCCAAAGCGCGAAGGATCTAGTAAGCATGGATTTCCCTGGTTACTCTATCGGCGGCCTCTCTGTTGGTGAACCAAAAGAAGAAATGAATCGTGTATTGGAATTTACTACTCCGTTGATTCCAGAAAACAAACCTCGCTACTTGATGGGCGTCGGTGCGGCGGATTCATTGATTGACGGTGTTATTCGCGGTGTTGATATGTTCGACTGTGTATTGCCGACACGTATCGCTCGTAATGGGACATGTATGACATCTGCTGGACGCTTGGTTGTTAAAAACGCGAAGTATGCTCATGACTTCCGTCCTTTGGATGAAAAGTGTGACTGCTATACTTGTCGTAATTATACTCGGGCGTATATTCGTCACTTGATCCATTGTGATGAAACCTTTGGTATTCGTTTAACCTCTTATCATAATCTATATTTCTTGATCAACTTGATGAAGCAAGTGCGTCAAGCGATTATGGATGATAATTTATTAGAATTCCGCCAAGCATTCTTTGAAGAATACGGCTTTAACAAGCAAAACGCAAAAAGTTTTTAAAGGATAGATAAAAACTCTAGTGAAAGATTGAAAACTTTGTTACAGTTAAAAGTGGAATTACTAAGATTGCGAGGGGAAATTTAAAAATGGGAAACTTTTCAATGATTATCTTACTTGTGTTGATGCTGGGAATGTTCTTCATGATGAACCGTTCTCAAAAGAAACAACAGCAAGAACGTCAAGGTGTATTAGATGCAATGAAAGTTGGCGACAGTGTTGTAACGATTGGCGGCTTGCATGGTGTGATTTCTGAAATCAACAGCGGCGACAAGACAGTTACTTTGGACTGTGAAGGAATCTACCTAGTATTCGATCGTTCTTCAATCAGAACGGTTCAATCAGGTGTACGTCCTGCTGCAGCGCCTGTTGAAACAAAAGTTGTTGAACCAGAAACAACAGAGCCAGTTGAAACCGTAGTTGAAGAAACACCTGAAGATAAAACCGAAGATAAGTAGGAATTATTTCTTACATTAATATTTTCTGCTGGGAAGCGCGTATTTTTATACGCGCTTTTTTTGCGTTGTATAAAAAACCAGATTACTTACTAAGACTAAAAATTAAGAAAGATAAGATTTGAAAAACAGCTCAGTTACCCCTCATTTTTTGAGAAAATAAGGAAAAGCGATGTGTTAGACAGAGATTCATTAAAGACTGTTCATCGGAACAATGAATTTCAGGATAAATATTCTATTTTTGACTAGGAGAGAGGGAATTTATGGGAGGGGAAAAGAATGAGGAAAAGCATTTTGTCTGTTCTGATGTTGATTTTACTGCTAGGGTCCTATGCGGTGACTATGGGAACGATATGTCCGATAGTCTCGACCGCTGCAAACGATATTTCAGATAAAATCAGTCTTATTGATCTGAAGCTGGTAAAAGATACTGGCGGCGAAGTTTCGGAAGAAAACAAGATCCATGTGGATGATATCGTTCAAATGAATTACACAGTAAAAATCAATCAAGAGAAAAATGATGAGATTAGACCAGGAGATACCTTTACTGTTTCTTTGCCAGATGATCACTATTTTAGCAGCCACGAAAACCCGCCATCACTCCAACTAAAAGATGGGACGACGAATGAAATCTTTGGACTGGGCTCATTAAGTAAAAATTATTTTACCGTGACACTAAATAAACAGGCTGTCAGTCAGACAATGCTGAACAATCTGAAATTAACGGTCAAGCTGAAAGCGATAAAGGCAGGTAATAAAATCAACTTAGGCGGAAATGACTTTCTCAATAGTTCGACATTAGAAATTGTTGATTTACGGACTCCAATCGATGATTTGATTCAGGTGGTAACCAAAGTAGAAGGGGTTGAAGCTCTAAAGGATTTTAAAAACTTTGAATATGTACTTGTAGATAAGAGCGAATCAATAAATCCTATCGCTTATGGAATTACAGAAAGAAAGCTGAGTCAAAAAAATGATCCAGTCAATGTAGTTTTTTACAAAAATAAAACAGCTCAAGGAGAGTATCTAGATAGAATTGACGGAAATACGGGGGCGATGGGGTGGTCTTCGCTGTTAAAAGATAATCACAGCTATTTGATTCGGGAAATAACCAATCCAAGTTATTCAACGGTGATTACAGGAGGAGCGGGAGAAGGAGATCAGTACGAATACCAAATTGAAAACACTCAAACAGCCCGCTTTTTGATTTTGAATCGACCGACAGTGAAAGAACAGTTTTCAAATGAGTTTGTGGCTGTCCCTGCGCTGGCGATTCCTCAAATGAGAAAAGAACCCCAAGAGAAACCTGCTGCAAAACAAAAAGCTAAAGAAAATGCAATGAAGTATCAGGCAGCACCATCATCATCTTCTTCCACCTCTGAAGAAGAGACGAAAGATGAGAAAGGAATTACTTTAACCAAAATAGATTCATCGACAGGCGATAAACTTCAAGGAGCCAAGTTCGAATTGAAAAATGCAGAAGGAGAGGAGTTGTATCTTCGAAAAGAACTAATTACCGATGAAAATGGAAAGCTTCATATTAACCCGCTGCCTGCAGGTAACTACTCTTTGGTAGAAGTAGGGGCTCCAGAAGGCTATCAACTTGATAGTGACCCGCTAGAATTTACTTTTGATAAAGAGGATCAATTCTTGGCACTGACAAAGGAAAATACAAAGGAAGGAAAAGCTGCTCCTGTGAAAAAAGTATTCCCTAAAGAAACGGAAACTAGCCAAAAAGCAAGCGGCGAACAAACAAATGAATCACCTTCAAATTCAACAAAGAAACAGTATCCGCAAACTGGTATGGCGGAAAATAAGTTTCTTTCACTGCTCGGTGGCGGCTTACTCGCTGTAGTATGGATCTTTCTCAAAAAAAAATAGTTAAAAACGAAACTGGTTAGCAAAGGACGGCTGATCAGTTTTTTTATATTTATCTTTTTTGAATCAGATAGAAATCTGTCTGGTAAAAAAAAACATTGTGAAAAAAGTTCTTTGGAAGTCTCTATCTTTTTTGAATCTCTCAAAAAAACAGATGTTCCTTACTCATTGTTTTAATGGCATTTGTTAATAAAAAATATTAGTGTGAAAAATATCACAAAAACTGTTTACAAACAGGAATCAGTGTTGTATGATATCTATGTGAAAAGTAACACAAAAATTTTTAGGAGGATACACATGGCTAAAGCGATTGAAAAGGAAAAAAACACGGTTAGTGTTGAGCAAGTGATTGACGAACTAGCGACAAAAGCAAATGTTGCTCTGAAAGAAATGGAAGATTTCGATCAAGAAAAAGTTGACCATATCGTTCACGAAATGGCAATGGCTGCACTAGACAAGCACATGATGTTGGCAAAAATGGCGGTTGAAGAAACTGGCCGCGGAGTTGTTGAAGATAAAGCCATCAAAAACATGTATGCATCAGAATATATCTGGAACAGCATTAAACATGATAAAACAGTTGGTGTAATCGGCGAAGACAAACAAAAAGGCTTAATTGAAGTTGCCGGACCTGTCGGAGTTGTTTGTGGGGTAACGCCTACGACAAACCCAACTTCTACTACAATCTTTAAATCAATGATCGCATTAAAAACAGGGAATCCAATTGTATTTGCATTCCACCCAAGTGCTCAAAAATGTTCGGCTGAAGCTGCACGTATCGTTCGTGATGCTGCAATCGCAGCGGGCGCTCCTGAAAACTGTATCCAATGGATCGAAAAGCCATCGATCGACGCAACATCAATGTTAATGAACCACCCTGGCGTAGCAATCGTTCTTGCGACTGGCGGACCAGGCATGGTTAAATCAGCATACTCTACTGGTAAACCAGCTTTAGGTGTAGGTGCTGGTAACGTTCCTTCATATATTGAAAAAACTGCGAAAATCAAACGTGCAGTAAATGACTTGATCGTATCAAAATCATTTGATAATGGTATGATCTGTGCTTCTGAACAAGCGGTCATCGTTGACAAAGAAGTCTACGAAGAAGTGAAAGCTGAATTCCAAGCGCATCAAGTATACGTAGTGAAAAAAGCAGAATTAAAGAGATTAGAAGACGCTGTAATGAACGAAGGCAAATATGCAGTTAACCCTGCAATCGTTGGTCATTCAGCTGAAGATATCGCACAACGTGCAGGTATCAAGGTTCCTGCAGGCACAAAAATTCTGATTGCAGAATTAGACGGCGTAGGCGCTGATTATCCATTATCACGTGAAAAACTTTCTCCAGTTTTAGCAATGATCAAAGCAAACGATCATGTACATGGATTCGATCTTTGCCAAGGAATGCTTGAATTAGGCGGATTGGGACATACAGCGGTTATCCATACTGAAGACGAAGACTTGCAAGTGAAATTTGGTTTGCGTATGAAAGCTTGCCGTATCTTAGTAAATTCACCATCTGCTGAAGGCGGTATCGGTGATATCTACAATGAAATGATCCCATCATTGACTCTTGGTTGTGGTTCATACGGTAAGAACTCTGTATCTAAGAACGTATCTGCTATTAACTTAATCAATGTTAAAACTATAGCGAAACGGAGAAATAATATGCAATGGTTTAAATTACCGTCAAAAATCTACTTCGAAAAGAACTCTCTATTGTATTTGACACAAATGGAAAACGTTGAACGTGTTATGTTAGTTTGTGACCCTGGTATGGTTCAATTCGGTTACGCTGACATCGTTCGCGAAGTTCTTGGACGTCGTAAAAATGACGTGAAAATCGAAGTTTTCTCTGATGTTGAACCTAACCCTTCAACAAACACTGTTTATAAAGGCTTAGAAGTATTCAACGACTTCCAACCTGATACAGTAATCGCTCTTGGTGGTGGTTCTGCAATGGATGCGGCGAAAGGTATGTGGATGTTCTTTGAACACCCAGACACTTCATTCTTCGGCGCGAAACAAAAATTCTTGGATATCCGTAAACGGACGTACAATATCGGCAAACCTGAAAAAACTCAGTTCGTATGTATCCCAACAACTTCTGGTACTGGTTCTGAAGTAACACCATTTGCCGTTATTACAGATAGTGAAACACATGTGAAATACCCATTAGCAGACTACGCATTGACTCCAGATGTAGCGATCGTAGACCCTCAATTTGTAATGACAGTACCTGCTTCAGTTACTGCTGATACTGGTATGGACGTATTGACTCACGCAATCGAGTCTTATGTATCTGTTATGGCTTCTGACTATACACGTGGTTTAAGTTTACAAGCGATCAAGATCGTCTTTGAAAACCTTGATAAATCAGTGAAAACAGCAGATCCAGAAGCGCGTGAAAAAATGCATAACGCATCAGCAATGGCTGGTATGGCATTTGCTAATGCCTTCTTGGGAATTTGTCACTCAATCGCACATAAAATTGGTGGAGAATACGGCATTCCTCACGGACGTACGAACGCAATTCTATTGCCTCATATCATCCGTTACAATGCTAAAGATCCGCAAAAACATGCGATGTTCCCTAAATATGACTACTTCCGTGCAGACACTGACTATGCAGATATTGCGAAATTCTTAGGACTTAAAGGCAATACAACAGCAGAATTAGTTGAAGCGTTGATCGAAGCGGTTTACAACTTAGGAACAGAAGTTGGGATTGACATGAACTTGAAAGCGCAAGGCGTGACTCAAGAAACGTTGAATACAACAGTTGATCGTATGTCAGAATTGGCTTATGAAGATCAATGTACAACAGCAAATCCTAAAGAACCATTGATCAGTGAGTTGAAAGAAATCATCGTAACAGCTTACGATTACAAAGCATAGAGCTTAGCAAGGGTCCTCAATATGAGGGCTCTTTTTTTTGATAAATCGGAAGAAAGACAAATACGATACAATTTTTTGCGTAAAAATCTAATGGTATAAGAACAAGTTATCAAAGCCTAAAATTGATATTCAGCGACTAATTATAAAAAATTTTTCATATTTTTTAGAAAAAAAATAATTCTGATTTTTTTTATTTAAAATGTTCAGTTTTTTTAGACAAAATGAATCTCTTTGATTGTTATAGCCTGTGAAAAACGATAGACTAGGATTAGGATGAGAAGAAAGGTTCGAGGGCATGGAGAAACTGAAACGTGAGTTAGAAGAATTAGGAAACTTAAATGCGCGACTAGGTGCATTAATTGATTATTTAGTAAATGAAAAAAAATTGATGGCCAGTAAAGCCAATCATATCTTTATGCTAGACATGCAAGATTATGTCGCTGCGATGAATCAATTTGCTCCTTCAGAGTCGAAAATTTCTGTGACACCTCCTGAAATCAAACAAATCAATCATCTGCTGACACAACAATACGAATTGTTGAAGCTTGTCGAAAGAGATTACACTCGTCTCGAAGCTTCTGGAAAATTACCAGAGGATCTGACGTTTGATGAGAGTAAGAAAAAATATTTTAGACGTTTGAAAATTATTAATCAATTATTACTGCAAGACAATATCTTTTTTCAGTCAATGCTGGATGCCAAAAAAATTAGTGGAAACATCCGGATTGGTGAAAAGAAAAGTTGGCTTCAGCGAATATTTAGAAGGTAAAGAAACTCATTTGTGGGTTTCTTTTTTTGTGTGCCAAACTATTCACAGATAAAGAAGTTCCTAATAGAATTGTAAAGCTCCTTTCGGAATGATATGATGAATTTAAAATACATCAGATGAATTTCAAAAGGAGGTTTTTATGAAAAATAAAAAAATGGTTCTTGTAGTATTTATTGTGGCGCTGAATCTGCGATTGGGGATTTCTTCGATACCGCCCTTGATCGGATTGATCAAACAAGATTTGCAGCTGAACAATTTTCAAGTGAGTTTGCTAACGAGTATTCCGGTAATTTGTATGGGGGTCATGGCCTTTGGCGTTAAACGGATGCAGCAGCAAATAGGCCGTGACCGCAGTATCCTGTTCTGTTTGTTTATTTTAGCCATGGGTACGGCGAGTCGGATTATTTTCTCTAATTATCTAAGCTTAGTTATTTCAGCAGTCGTGATCGGATTCGCTATCGCAATTATTGGGCCTTTACTTTCAAGTTTGATCAAGGAATATTTTCCACGGCAAACGGGTCTGCTGATCGGTGTCTATTCCATCAGTATGGGTGTTGGTTCGGCCGCCGCATCGAGATTCAGTCTTTCTTTGGCCGATTATTCATGGCCCATTGCATTGGGGATTTGGAGTGTGTTAGCGATAGTTGCGGGTGTTGTTTGGTCTTTTGTCATGGGAAAGAAGACGATCCAGTCGTCAGCTTCTATTACTTCGAGCGGGTTCCCGCTAAAAAAACTGCAGGCGTGGAAGATGGTTCTATTCTTTGGATTACAATCAGGAATGTTTTACGGCGTGAGTACTTGGCTAGTGGAGCTGCTTGTTCAAAAAGGTTTTTCTCGCGGCGAAGCCAGTCAGTATTTGACTATTTTTGTAATCGTTCAAATGATTTTCAGCTTTGTTATTCCAGTCTTAATGGACCATTGGGGAAATACGCGGCGTTGGATTTTGATTTGCGGAGGTCTGATATTGTTAGGAGTTGGCTGCCTATTAACGAATACTCTTTTCTTATTGATCAGCGGAATCGTTCTGATCGGTTTTGGTTTGGGCGGCTATTTTCCAATCGCTATGTTGCTGCCATTACAAGCAAGTGAAGATCCGTTAGAGGCTAGTTTATGGACTGGAATGGTACAATCTTTCGGGTACATTGTCGGTGGCTTGATCCCAATTCTTTTAGGAATAGCAGTTGATATTTTTAGATCTTTCAATGTCTTTTTATATGTTATGATTATTTTGTGTAGCGGGATCTTGCTGCTGACAATACAAGGAAGAGGCTATGAAAATGACGAAAAATCGCAATCTGGTGAATGAGACGATTCAGCAAGTAGAAAATTATATTCAGCAAAACGAATTGATGATCGGGGATAAATTACCGATTGAAAAAGAATTGGCCGAAATTTTCGGAGTGGGTCGTTCGACTTTACGAGAAGCGGTAAAGATTTTAGTCTATAGCAATGTTTTAGAAGTGAAGCAGGGCTCAGGTACATTTGTCAAAAATGGCAGTATTGGAGAATTTTCAACGACGGATCTTTTACGAGCACGTTCAATGATTGAGAGTCAGGCGATTGTTCTGGCAGCGATGTATCGAACAGATAAAGACATGCTGCGATTAAAGGAAGTGCTGTTTCAAAGGAATCGGTTATTAGAGGCCGGAAATTTTTCCGAATATATCGAGGCAGATTTGGCTTTTCATCAACAAATCGTGGCGATGAGCCAAAACCCATTCTTGATCAAATGGTACAATGAGCTGCTACCGGATATCAAACTGCATTTAAGCCAACAGGTCTTGCGGATGGAAGATTATCAAGACAATACAAGTTTGCATAATACAATTTATCGAGCGTTGCTTGAGGGGAAAGCTGAAGAAGCGCAAGCAATGGTTCAAAAGAATATCTTTACAGATGAAGAGGATGAGATCGGTTGATCTCATCCTCTTATTTGCTGGTTCAGATTTAGCTGCGCGTTGCTAATTTTTTATAATCAATTCCACGGGCCTGGCACCATTCTTTTGGTGCGCCGCTTAGAATGATTGGATTATGAATTAAATCAGCGGTCGTAGCTTTATCGGTCATTAAATACAATCGGCGAAGCTGTGTTTTCCAGTCCTCGATCATTTCGACTGTAGCATCGATTCCGTTACTGAGAAGGTGATCCAAAATAGCAGCAGAGATACCAACCGCTTTGGCGCCTAAGCAGAGAGCTTTGAAAATATCATAAGCATCCCGGATACCTCCAGAAGCTAAAAGTGTCAGCTCATCAACCTCTTGGGCTTCTAAAAGGGAGATCACCGTTGATTGTCCCCAATCGTCCAAGTAGTTCAGTTCCCGTTTTTTACGGCGGGCATTTTCGATTTGCGAAAAGCTTGTACCGCCGCGACCGGAAACATCCACCGCCTTAACACCAAGTGATTGCAGCTGCTGAATGGTTTCTTTACTCATGCCAAAACCGACTTCTTTAATGATCACTGGAACAGGTAGTTGTTGAATAGTTGTTTGAATATTTTCAGGCCACTCATGGAAATCACGATCGCCTTCAGGCATGACCAGTTCTTGCGGCACATTCAAATGGATTTGCATACCATCTGCTTGAAGCAGGTCGACGATTCTTTTGGCGTCGTCGCTTGTTCTGCCGGCGCCCATATTTCCTAAGATCAACCCATTCGGATTTACCTCGCGGACAACAGTATAAGAGTCAGCCACAGCGGGATCTTTTAGGGCAGCACTGACTGAGCCCGTTGCCATCATTAAGTTGGTCTCGCGAGCGACGATCGCTAAATCGTGGTTGATCTTTTTGGTTTTTTCGCTGCCGCCAGTCATGGCGTTGATGTAAAAAGGCGCACTGAGTTTTAACCCCAGAATTTCTGTACTTAGATCGATGTCTTCTGGTCGTGCAGCAACCAAAGAAGAATGAACCAAACGAATGGCATCAAAATCATTCTCTTTTGGCTTCTGATGAAATGCGCGTGCCAGAGAAACGTGTTCATCTTTACGATTCATAGCGATCCTCCGTGAAGTGATAGACGTGCAAAGGCAAAGGAGTAATGCCCGCCTTTTCCCAAGAACTCATCAGAGGCAAGATTCCGGCACGTTTATCCACGATGACGATTCCGCAGTCGCCGCCGCCAGCACCAGAAGATTTTGCGGCACCGCCGTATTTCTCAGCGAGATCATTCAGACGTTTCAATTCCTCTGTTTCAATCGATACGTTGCTTAAACTAGTTAATTGATTTAACAAGCTGCGATTTTTGCGAATCATTTTTTGAATCAGCGAGATGTCATTCTGTTTAAAGCCTTGAATCATTTGGTTGACGCAATCTGTGCTGTCTTGTAAAAAATTCTCGTAGGATGTTTTCTTCTCATTGCGGGATTGATGAACCTGATCAACTAAATCAGAAGTCGACGCGGGACTGCCGGTCCAGCCAATTAATAAACGCAAATCTTCAGGAACTTGCAAAGGTTCGATTTGCAGGTTTGGCCAATCGCTTTCAATCAAAGTAGACATTTTCTCAGATTCTAATTTAGCTAGAACCCATTCGTGATCAAACGTGGAAAAAGCTAGCCAGCCGCCGTAACAGCTTGCCGCAATATCGCCGCAGGAGCCATTTCCTTGGACGTTCAAATGAGCTAAAGTTGCCAATTTAAACAGTTCAAGTTGTGAAAGCTGCAGATCGTAAAAAGCATTCAGGGCCTTGACGGTCGCCACAGTTACAGCGCCGCTAGAACCTAGGCCATATTTTCGGCCGTTGGAATTATCTAATTCGCTCGTTACTTTCAAATCAAAGAAAGCAAGTTTTTTTCCTTTTTCCTGTGCGAACTTTTCAGTAAAGTGGATCGCCGCTAAAATATAATGAAAAGGATTGTCGCGAATGTCTAAAACTAGTTCATTTTTGCGACGAGTCCAACGAACGGGCATGTCGCTATATTGAGCGGATTGGATGCTGCCGCTTTTTTTGGCGGGGCCGATAGAGACCGAAATAAATTGATCAATCGCCACGATGATCGCCGGATGTCCCGGTTCCACTACCGCGTATTCACCAGCAATGTATAATTTGCCTGGTGCAGTTACTTCGATCATTTACGCTTCCTCCTCTGACAAAATTTCAATTGCTGGACCTGTATGAGCGACAACGACTTGTTGCGCGTCAAACTGATCTCTTAGAGCATTTAATAAAGCTTCTTCATTTTTTCGTTCAACCAGAATTTTGACATTTGGACCTGCGTCCATCGTAAAATAGCAGGGCAAACCATCGTTTCTAATTTGGCGGACAAGATTCATCGCCTTCATACTTTCCGCAGACCAATAAGTAAAGGGCGGTGTAGCTGCTAAAGTTGTCCCATGCATTTTTAAAGCACTGGCTTCGGTCACTTCTCCAAGAGCAATGAAGTCTTTCTCGGCGATGGCCTTTCTTGCTTTAGCTAAATCTTGCGGTACAGTTTGCAGCCAGCCACCATAAAAAGCAGATGTTTCAACCGTTCGCTGCATTCCGTCACGACTGGAAATATCCTTTTGAGCGTCGTTGACCACGACGAAAATCATGCTAAGCTGATCTTCAAAACCGTCACTAGCAATTCCTACTGCATAAGAAGTTTCATCAGAAGTCCCTTTTTGCCATTCTGAAAAACCACCATAGATACTGCGGCAGGCAGAACCAGAGCCACGACGCGCTAAACGTGATAGCTCTTCTGAAGAAAGATCCAATTTTAATGCTGCGCTGGCAGCACCTGCTAAAGCCGCCAAGCCGCTAGCAGAAGAAGCCAAGCCAGCAGCAGTCGGTACAAAATTTTGACTGCGAACCGTTGCATACAGCGTACAATCGGCTTTTTTGCGCGCTAAATCAAGAAAGCGACTCACTTTTAAGGTCGCTTTCGAATCTTGCAGTTGATTATCCAAATAGAATTGGTCTTCGGTCAGGTCTTTTGAAAAGAGTACTTGTGTTTCAGTATAAAAAGCATCCAATGTTAATGATAAGCTATTGTTCATTGGAATAATCAGTTCTTGGTTTTCTTTGCCCCAATATTTAATCAAGGCGATATTCGTATAAGCCCGAAC
The DNA here is from genome assembly GCF_000407185.1 of Enterococcus malodoratus ATCC 43197. Classification (GTDB taxonomy): domain Bacteria; phylum Bacillota; class Bacilli; order Lactobacillales; family Enterococcaceae; genus Enterococcus_A; species Enterococcus_A malodoratus. The sequence goes on along the minus strand of NZ_KE136481.1, from coordinate 1,658,351 downwards.
TTTACCACTAAACATGTGCGTACACACCTAACCCTTCAATCCATGTATTTCGCGCGCCGGCATCTAATAAGATGCGTTGCAGCTGACGACCGCGTGTTTCATTTTCTGCTAAAGCGATCATGCATCCGCCACGGCCTCCGCCTGTTAATTTGGCGCCTAGCGCCTGATTTTCTAAGGCTGTTTCGATCAGGTGATCTAAGTGGCGGTTGCTGGTGCCTAATAGCCGCAATAAACTTTGCGCTTGATTCATGCAGTCGCCTAAAATTTGTGGGCGGTTTTGTAAAATCGCTTGTTGCGCTTGACCAGTCAGTTTGCCTAATGTCCGCATTTGTTTGCTGATTTCATAGGGCCGCAGCTCCATCAGTTTTGCAATATCTTTGACGGCCTTGCGTGTTTGACCTTTGACGCCAGTGTCGGCGACCACTAAAAAAGCATCCATATTTAATTGGAAGGGTTGGAAGCCGATTCCTTTTTGGTAAAGGATCGGTTCGGTGCCGCTGATCGTTGTGGCATCAATGCCGCTAGGATTGCCATGGGCAACTGCTTCGGCTTGGTTTACAAAATGCAGCACTTTTTCCTGTGTTGCTGGTTCTTCCATCCAGTCGAAGACGGCGCGTGTGATTGCAACGGCAACAGCCGCGCTAGAGCCCATTCCGCGTTCTGCTGGAATCGAGCTTTCAATTTTTAAATAAAATGGTTCTGGAATTTTAAAATGTTTCACTAAATACCAAAGTAAGACCGTAACATTTCGCATCGTAGTTGGAGCTTCTGAAAGCGGTCCGTGGAAGAAGCTGGATTCGATCCAGGATTCTAATTTATTTGCGCGAATCGTCGCTTGGATTCCTGTTCCTGAAAAAGGAAAGGCGATCGCTGGTTCCCCGTAGACAACCGAATGCTCTCCCATTAATATGATTTTCCCGCTGGCATAACCCGTGCCAATCGATTTCATTAAAAAAACCCCTATTTCGTTTTAGAGTAATTATTTTCCCCCAGAGAAAATAAAAGTGATTACCAACGCAGCTCACTACTGTCTAGTAGTGATTCTAAAGCAATTAATTTTTTAGCGAAAGCAATACGTTTTTTGTCTTCTACCTGAATAAACAGGGCCTGTTTTTTACTTAATAGCAGTTATCCTTTTAAGTCTCTTTCTCATTTTACTCAGAGAATGGGGACAAGTAAACGAAACGACTGAAAAGTTTTTGAAAATCAACGATTTTTTAAACATTCCTTAGAAGAAAAAATTGAATTATTTTAGAAGTATTTCGTTTGACGACACAAGATATTGGGGGTATATTAAATAAGTTGAAAAATTCGCACTATATTTTGTATGAAACGAGTTGGAGGTTTATGAGCGTGATCGTATTAGCAGGAACTATTGGAGCAGGAAAATCAAGTTTGACCGCGATGTTGTCAGAGCATTTAGGCAGTCAGGCTTTTTATGAGTCGATTGATGATAATGAGGTATTGCCGCTGTTTTACGCAGACCCAGAACAATATGCATTTTTATTACAGATTTATTTTTTAAACAAACGTTTTGACAGTATTAAAAAGGCGATGCAGGATGATAATAATGTCTTGGATCGTTCAATCTATGAGGATTCCTTATTATTCCATTTAAATGCTGATCTTGGTCGAGCAACCGAGACAGAAGTGAAAGTTTATGATGAGTTGTTGGCGAACATGATGCAAGAATTGCCATATGCTGCTCACAAAAAGCATCCTGATTTATTAGTACACATTCGTGTCTCATTTGAAACCATGATGGAACGGATTCAAAAACGTGGCCGAGAATATGAACAATTAGAATTTGATCCGACACTATATGATTACTATAAAGAATTGAACAGCCGTTACGATCAATGGTATGAAGACTACAATGAGAGTCCTAAAATCCAAATCGACGGCGATCGTTTGAACTTTGTCGATGAAGCAGCCGCACGCGATGAAGTCATTCGAATGATCGATGAAAAAATCCTAGAAGTCCAAGGTGTTCCCGTAGAAGCGGAATAAGAAAAAAGCTTTGCCAAAATCTGGCAAAGCTTTTTTTGCGGACTATTTTGAGTGGTTCTGACTGATCACGCGATTGTGCTTGTTCAAACCTAGTGCGATACCCAGCAGTAACCCTAAACCAAGCATTAAAAAGAAGACGATACCAATCAATTCACCGCTATATAATATTTGTCCGAAGATCCCGATGATTGCGCCGATTACGATTCCGATGAACAAATTGCTGGCGTAGCCTAAGCCGATTGATTCTTCGATTTGCGGATCGATCGTTTGATAGTAGGCTTGGCGTTCTTGATTTCTGATTTCTTCGTCAGAGAGTGGCCGATCAGCTCTAAAAGTAGCCATTGCCTTATTCAAAGCGTCTTCTTCGCTTAAATTTTCTTCAGCCATTAGTTGAGTCATATACTCTTTGATGTAACCAGCGATTTCTTCCGTTTCTTCCTTCCGGTCGGGCTTCAAATTGTTTTTTGTCTTTTCTTGCAGTTCTTGTAATTTTAGAGCCATTCGTTCGGGATAGCTTAGCTGATCTTTACTCAAACTGGCTTTGACCATATTGTCTGCAAATTTTTGAATTTTATCATCGATTGATGTACTCATTTTATTCGTCTCCTTTATAAAAACCGTCCATTAAGTCTTTAATGAATTGCCATTCTTGTTTTTTATGCTGTAAGAAAGCCGCTCCCTTTTCGGTTAAGTGGTAATATTTACGCCGAGCTGCTTGTCCATCTTGCCAGTAGCTTACGACATAACCATTTTTTTCCAAGCGTTTGAATGCGACGTATAAGGTGCCTTCCTTCAATTCAAACGTTTCATTGCTCGATTTCTTTGCTTGACGAGCGATGTCATATCCGTAACTATCTGCTTTAGCCAAAATACTAAGAATAATCGGATCGATATATCCCCGCAAAACCTCTTTATCAATTTCCAAGCTAATACCTCCTTACACTTAATACATCACTACACGAGTATAATAAGACGAGGTATTGATTAAGTCAACAAAAAGGTTTTTTGTCAGAATAGATTTACTGGCAAAACAGCCTGCAAGCAGAAATGAATACGGAATGAAAGTTTTTGTTATACTGAGAGTAGGATGAATTCGCACTAGGAGGTTTCTGATGGACAGCAGACAAACATTTAATCAAGAGATGTGTTCGTGGATCAATGTAGACAGCACCCAATCACATGAAATAAAAAAATTAAGAGCCAGCTATGCGATCAGCGATGAAATGCTGACGTATGCACTGGATGATAATGAACGGGCTCGGGTGGAGTATGATCCAATGGAGAAGGCACTGCTGTTGATTTTTAATGTGCCTAATCTGTTAAAAAAAGATAATCACTATGAAACCAGTCCGATGGCCTTCATTTTGAAGGATCATTACTTTTTTTCTTTTATCAATGAACGAACAGCGTATGTTGAAAACATTATCGAAAACATCTTGTCCAATGAGCCAAATCAAAGTACGGCGAGTTTGCTATTCCATACTTTATTTTTAATTTCCGACTATTATTTCCCATTAGTGGAGGAAGTGGATAGTCAACGGATTCACTTGAACAAAAAGCTGAGGGAAAAAACGACGAATAAAAATTTATTGGCTCTTTCCGACTTAGAGATCGGGTTGGTCTATTTAGTAACCGCGACTAAGCAGAATGCGGTGCTGTTAGAACAAATAAAAGCGCAATCGATTTTCTCAAGCTTTACGGATAAGGAAAAAGAAGAACTGGACGATGCCTTGATCGAGGCCAAGCAAGCGGTAGAGATGACGAAGCTTTCCAGCGAAGTGTTGGATCAGCTATCCGGGACCTATAATAATTTATTGAACAATAATTTGAATGATACGATGAAAATTTTAACGATCTGGTCATTACTCTTAACAATCCCGACAATCGTGACTGGTTTCTTCGGCATGAATATGCCGCTGCCATTCACTCATTCCGAAATCGGCTGGATTATAACGTTAGTCATTAGTCTGGGTTTGTCCGTATGGTTGATCCTGATTTTATGGCGCAGAATCCGTTGAGGTAGTTCAGAAATATTTTTATTTCTTCGGGTGCTGTAATTAGGAACTTTGAGTTTCGGATATTGGTAGATTAAGTGATAAATTATTTTGATTGACCATTTTAAATCAGCCTAGTGAGGTGTTTGCAACCTAACTAGACTGATTTATTTTATTTATTCACACAGATACTGTTTTTTGTTATTATTAATTGGTTCTTATAAATAACTTAAAGGAGTTTCAACGATGGACGAACAATCGAACAGAATTATCCCTGATGAGATAAAAGGCTGGAACTGGGGAGCATTTATGTACAATATTACTTGGGGGATCGGTAATAAAAGTTATTTGCCTTTATTGTGTCTCATTCCGCTATTTAATATTATTTGGATTTTTGTGTGTGGTTTTAAGGGGAATGAATGGGCATGGCAAAAAGGTGATTATGAAGATATCGATACTTTCTTGGCTGTACAAAAAACATGGAATCGCGCGGGATTAGTCGGCTTTATTCTTTTCATCCTTCTGATGGTTGTGTATTTTCTTTTCTTCGCAGCAATAATTACATCTATTATCACTAGTTATCATTCATACTATTAATATTAAATAAAGCACTATCCCGTTTTGACAGGGATAGTGCTTTATTAGTGAAGCGATGTAAAGTTGAATAATAATATTTAGAGAATAAACGTTTCAATAACCTCCGCTACGGCATGGTTTTCATGGTCTGCCAAGGTTGTATGCTGCGCAGCATCTTTTACCGCAGGAACGGCATTTGCGACAGCGACGCCTAATTCGGCGGCATGAATCATTGCTAGATCATTCGTGTTGTCCCCGATAGCGATTGTTTCCTCCATAGGAATACTCAGGTGTTCGGCCAAAGTTTGTAATGCTACTCCTTTGCTGACACCTTTCGGATTGAATTCGATGTAGCGATTAGAAGAATAGCTGATTTCCAGCAGATCATGCAGATCCGCAGGCATGTCTTCTTCTAGCTTTTCTAAATAGCTGCGGTCCAAATTTTGGAACAAGGCTTTGTAGCAGACCTGATCTTTAAGAAACTGAATATCATCATCCAAACGTTTTTCGTGCGGGATTGTCGTTAAGTAGGCGTCTTCCTCAGGGTTGCTGTGATAGACATAGGTTTGGTCAAAAGTATAAAGATGGATCGCTACTTCATAGTTTGAGCCAAACTCGAATAAACGCGCTAGAATCTCAAAAGGCATTGGGAAATCTTTGATGATGGTGGGGCCATGATTCTCAACCACCACACCGCCGTTAAACCCGATCATGTAATGGTTGGCCTTATTAGCGACATCCAATTCTTCCAGCGTTTGTTTAATAGAATAAAATCCGCGTCCGGTTGCTGGTGCGAATACGACGCCTTCTGCTTCGGCCTTTTGTATCGTATCTTGCGTCTTATCTGATACATGTCGACCTTTGTCCAATAAAGTCTCATCCAAGTCGCAAGCAATTAATCGGTACATAGATGGTCCTCCTTCATTTTTTCTTGTTCTCATTATAGCAAAAAACCGAGTAGGCTCACTCGGTTTTCTGAAGATACTAGTTAGTTTGAATGAAATTTTCGATTGTAAAACTCTAAACTGGTACTCATAAGCCATCCGGCTAGAAGACCTAATAGACTGCCAAGCACGATTCCTAAAAAACGAAATTGAATCAAGGAGTAGAGATATTGTTGCCGCACTAGCATTGAGAGCATCAATGCCATCGGAGTGGTAAAGAATTGAGCGATCGCGTAATTGCGCTTAACGAAATATTCAACCGTCACAAACAAAACGGTGATGATCAGCAGTGTCTCGAAAACCGATAACGGTAAATACAATAGAAAGGCCGCAATTGCCAGACCGATGATCGTACCGAAAATCCGTTGAACATTGCGATGAGCCATAGCCCGAAGATTGTCGGCTTGTAAAATGGAGGCGCAAGAGACGACTAGCCAATACGGATTTTTCAGCTGCAAGCTCATACTCAAGTAGACGGCAAAAAATAGAAAGCCACTGTATAGAAGGCTGTCGATTACTACGGCGGGATCGTCATCGATACGCGATTTCACTGTCTTTCTTGCTTCAATTGCTGGCAACGGCTTATTTTCTACAAAATGCAAAATGGTAGCTACTAGCAAGGAGAAAAGTACACCGATGAAAAAGTAACCGCTCATTACTGGAATTCTAGTCAATGGTATTTTTGTACTGGCACCCATGGCTGTGACCATCACGATGAAAAAGGGACCTGGTTTAGCAATACCATATAGACGGAAGAAGAATCTTCCTAAAAAGCCGACAATCGCGACTACGATTGGGGCAGTCCAAGCGGCATGAGTAGAAAGCATCCCAAGAAAATTTGCCACAGTCAAAAAACTGCCTACGATAGACAAGCGCATGATTAATTGTTTTAGCGGAAGTCTTTGATAATAGAGAAAGGTGAAAATACCTAAAGAGCCGAAGCTAGAAATGGCTAGCTGGTGGGTTAAGTAGCCGGTGAATAAAACACTGATCATACAAAGGCCGGCGCCGAGCAAACGAAACGGTGATTCCTTTGGTTTGTTGTAATGAATCAATTCTTTAAAAAAAGATTGTTCCATCCAATCACTTCCTTTTTCTAAGAACTCATTTTTCGAAAAACCTGAAAAATAATTCTGAATGAATCTGAGAGGGTCATTGCATAGCAAACAGACACCCTTTTCATATATAGGTTAGCATACAAACTAAAGAAAGTTCAATAGAAAGTTTCTGAAAACGACTAAAAATAGGTTTGAGGAGGTTGACATTCCTTAGAATAGCTTGTATACTATTAAAGTTGAGAAATGAAAGCAGAAGCACCCGCTTCTCGCCTTACGCGAACATCTCGCTGGGCTAGATAGTTAATGACTGATCTTTTGGATAGTCATACTACGTGCGGGTTCGTAAAGAACTCGTTTTTTTATTCGCTTTTTTTCTCTCAAAAAATTTGGAGGTGAATGACCATAGCAAAGGATATGATGGTTAACGACGGCATTCGTGCTCATGAAGTGCGTTTGATCGGCCAAGATGGCGAACAACTAGGTGTGAAGTCGAAAGCAGAAGCATTAAGAATCGCTGAACAAGCAAATCTTGATGTTGTACTTGTGGCTCCAGGCGCAAAACCACCGGTAGCGCGTATTATGGATTACGGGAAATATCGTTTCGAAATGCAAAAGAAGAATCGTGAAGCTCGTAAAAAACAAAAAGTGATCAACATTAAAGAAGTTCGTTTAAGTCCGACAATCGATGTAAACGACTTTAATACAAAACTTCGGAACGCACGTAAATTCCTAGAAAAAGGGGACAAAGTGAAAGCTTCGATCCGTTTCAAGGGCCGTGCCATTACCCATAAAGAGATTGGTCAGAAAGTTCTTACTCGCTTGGCTGATGAAACAGAAGACATTGCGACAGTAGAACAAAAACCGAAGATGGACGGACGTAGCATGTTCTTAGTGCTTACGCCGAAAGAGAAAAAGGACTAACAATAATTTTGAGAATGCTCTTTAGCCTTAGTTGAAGAGTGTGCGAAATGAAAAGTAGGAGGAAATTTAGTCATGCCAAAACAAAAAACACATCGCGGTTTAGCAAAACGCGTAAAACGCACTGGTAACGGCGGTTTGAAACGTTTCCGCGCGTTCACAAGTCACCGCTTCCACGGAAAAACGAAAAAACAACGTCGTCAATTACGTAAAGCGTCTATGGTATCTAAGGGCGATTACAAACGTATCCGCCAACAATTGGCACGCATGAAATAATTGCGCAACCCGCTTTACAACTTAAAAAATTCAATGATCTATTTATTAGGAGGAATTAAACATGGCACGTGTTAAAGGTGGAACAGTAACTCGTAAGCGTCGTAAAAAGACATTAAAACTAGCTAAAGGTTACTACGGTTCTAAACACACTCTATTTAAAACAGCTAAAGAACAAGTAATGAATTCATACAACTACGCATATCGCGATCGTCGTCAAAAGAAACGCGACTTCCGCAAATTATGGATTGCACGTATCAACGCTGCAGCTCGTATGAACGGCTTGAGCTACTCAAAATTAATGCATGGTCTTAAAGTTGCCGGTATCGAAATCAACCGCAAAATGTTAGCTGATTTAGCAGTTAACGATGCAGCTGCGTTCACTTCACTAGCTGACCAAGCAAAAGATTCATTAGCTAAATAAGCTTATAAACGTTGATAAATCAACGTTAACCCCGCCTTTATTGAGCGGGGTTTTTCTTTTGACCCAGAGATTGACCCAGATTTTTACCATTCTTCATATAATTTCCGAAAATATCGGCAGTTTCTTCTTTGCCTTCTTTTGTTACATGGGCATATACGTTCATCGTTGTTTTGATGTTACTGTGACCTAATCTAGCTTGTACTTGCTTCATGCTTGCACCAGCTTCAAACAATAAACTACAGTGCGTATGTCTAAACCCATGCGGCGTTATCCGTTTCAGTCCTTTATGATGATTATAGAAGGTTTTCAACCATGTTTGAGGCGTTCTAGGGTAGATATATCCATTATCCTCAATTTTTGAGAAAACAAGCTGATTGACTGATGGCATAATGTTTAGCTTCCTTAATTCCTCTTTTTGTTTGATACGCCAAAACTTTAGTAACTCTATCGTTGAGCTATCTAAACTAATGGTTCGATTACTTGCCTTTGTTTTAGGTTGTTGAATCAATAAAGTACCATTTTTACCAGTAGCAAGGGTTTTATCAATAGTGATTGTTTGATTACTAAAGTTAATATCACGCCAAGTTAATGCCAAGGCTTCACCTTTACGTAATCCAGTATATGCGAGTACAGAGAACAGGGTATAACGTTTTGCTGGGAAATTATCTTTCATCTTTTCCAAAAAATCGAGCAGCTCATCTCTATCGTAAAAATTTTCTTCTTCAATATCGGTTGCGTTGCTACTGACTGATGGTATTTCAATTCTTTCAATGGGGTTTGTTTTGATCTCATCAATTGAAACGGCATACTTGAAAATCATACCAGCATAATTAATGTACCGTTGGTATCTATTAGGCTGCTCAGCCGCCCATTGGTTCGCTTGTTTTTGACAAGCAGTGACTGAGATTTTTTTTATCTTATAGCTCCCAAAAGCTGGTAGAACATGCTTATCAAAAGCTATACGAGTGTTCCAGTACGTGCTTTCTTTGACCTTGTGCTTGTACACTAATTCAAACCAATCATCAAATACCTCTTGATAACTTCGATTTGTGGGGCGCTTGTTGATTCCACCCTCAGCAATTTCAACATCTAGTCTTAATAAAGCTAATTTAGCTTCTTTGATTGATGAAAAACCTCGACGTGTCGTTTCTTTCTGTTTTCCAGTTAACGGGTCAACCCCTAGATATTTTTTGAACATATAGGCGGTTGAACCGTCTTTTTTTGTGTATTTTTTTATCTGTGTTGCCATTGTGTTTTCCTCCCAGTACCTAACGTGGGGCGATGGGTATGTATGGAGGGTGCAGCTATATCTCAACACAGAAAGTGAGTAAGTATTTTGGAAATCAGTGTCGGTTTAATTCACTAGGATTAATTATTTTATCTTCGTATTCCGATACCTCAGAAGTTGAAATATCGTATATGAATTCAAGCTTTCTTTTTGAATGCTTTTGATTGATTTCCCATAATATCTTAAAGTAAGCCACTGATGCCTTTTTGAAAAGTTCAATTTGTATTATTTTGTCTTTGATCAAATCAAAAATTATTTTTGTAATAATTTTTATGTTCTTATCAGGTTGTTTAGAAGTGTCACTTTCAAAGATGTTTTTATCTGGAAAACTCGTAAATTCAGGAGGGTCATCTACTGATTCTAAAAATTCTTCTGTTTTCTCTTTTGTGAAAAAAGTTGTCTCTGCTATCGCCATAGCTCCTTTATCATATCTGTTATCAAAAGAGAAGCCTGTGATATTGATTTGAAGTAGCGAGTAACGTATCTTGCTACCAATTTTCTTACCAAATAGAAACGTGTATTTATTAAAGTCATCGTTATACCAATAAGTTTGAATGAAATATTTTGATTTTTCCTGTTTAAACTCTAGCAGTTCGTCCAAAGATATACCAAAAAAATCGCATAAAGTATCTATTGTTTCGATTTTTAACCCTTTTACAGTTTCAGGATTATTCACTAAAGGGGTTAAGGTGCTCCTTGCAATACCAGTAGCATCACTTACTTCACTAATATTTAAATTATATTCTTTTAGCAAGTCTTCTAATTTTATTAAAATCATTTCTGCTATCTCTTTTCCTTTTTTTTCTATCATTATACATTGTTGTTGTTGTTTTGTGAAGCGTTATCGAATCACTAAGATTGATTTTGAAACGCTACTCTAATTAATAGAAATATTGTTGTTGACTCGCTACGTTTTTGTATGTATTATAATTGTATCGATAACGCTACAATTGAAATCGGAGCGTTATCGGTGATTTAGGAGGTGAGTAAATGAAAGCCAATCAAGAAATACGCGATCGTATTTTTATGAATCGATTACGAAATTGGGAAGTGGCGGAAAAACTTGAGTTGTCTGATAGTCGTTTTTGTGTTTGGTTACGAACACCATTGAGCAAGGACCGGAAACACCGTGTAGAAAAAGCAATCGATGAATTGTTAGCAGAACGAAAGGAGGGCTAAGTGATGCAGGAATTAGTATTTATTGAATCGGAAGACTTGAATTGTGAACCATTCACTACTGATGAGGTCATAGCGGAGTTTTCCGGAAATAGTCGTGATAGCGTCACACGGCTAATTAGAAACTATCAAGATGATCTAAAAGAGTTTGGGAAGCTCGGATTTGAAATCCGACCTATGCCAAGCGGTCAAAAAGCAAAAGTATTCCATCTCAATCAGCAGCAAGCAACTTTGCTGATAACTTACCTTGATAACACAGAGCCAGTTCGATTGTTTAAAAAAGAGTTAGTTAAACAATTCTTCGCAATGGAATTTGAGTTGAACGCTAGACGTTTGGAACGATCAAACGGCAAGATTAAACGGATCAAATTAACTGATGCAATCAAGCAGGCAGGGTTCAGCGTTCATTTTTACAAACACTTCACTGATTTAGTCTACAAAAAGGCGTTAGGCTTCAATGCTAAACAGTTACGTGAGGCAAGAGGAGCAAAACCAAAAGCTACACCGCTAGATTTTCTCACTACTAAAGAACAGGCGGCAGTCAATCAGATCGAGGAGTTAACAACAGGTCTAATCTTGTTAGGTCGCTCATATGATGATATTAAGCTGATTCTAAATGTTGGGGTAGTTATCTATCAGACGACACTCAAAATACCTGAGAAGGCTCATTAGGCGGGTGATCGTATGAAATTAAGTATTGATGAACTAGATTTATCACCAGCCATCTTAGAGATGGTCAAAGAAGCCGCTGCAGAAGAAGGCAAGCAACAGGCGATTATTTTTATTGATGAGTATAAGAAGAAGCTAGAACAGCCTGTAGCGATGAATTACACGCAGGCGGCTAAATATCTGTCAACGAGTTACAACACGCTTAAAAAGCTCATTAACAGTGGCTTAATTAAAGTAATTTTGGTTGATGGATACGAACGCATCAGCAAAGAAGAAGCTGATCGATTTTTAAGAGACAATGCAAAATAATTCCTAGCGTGGGGCGAAGGAACACTCCTTAAATCGAGAGCACATAAGTTGAAATGTCACTAAGTCAATCGTTAGTCACTAAAGTTAATCGTTCATAAAACGAACGAATTGTAATTGTCCAAAAAAATGGACGAATTGAATTGTGCACCAAATGCACGAATAGATTTTGCACTAAATGCAAAAATAGGAGGAATGTACCGATGGAAATTATTTATCCGCCGTTGGTGGAACAATCGTATCAATTTATTACACAACAGGGAATTAAGGTATCTAAAGCAGAAGTGTATCAAATGATGGTTCAAGAAGGAATGCTGACACAAACAGGCGAGCCGACTAAGAAGGCATTGGAGCAAGGGATTGTCACAGAATACAAGCAGCAACATCGCACCTTGAAAGAATTTAAGCAAGCGTATCCGATATTCAAAGGGTATCCAGTCAAAGAGTTTACGCAACAAGATGGTATTTGGTATGTGTCTCAAGATGTGATTGCAGATATTCAAGCGATTCTTGATGCGAACAATTGTGACGTTGACATCTTCAATCAGATCAACACGTATTTCAATTTCAGAAACTACGATAATCCGCACGGAAGTATTGCAGAAATTAAAGGTGTTTATCATCCGTTGTACACGCCTTATGATGATTCAATGTTCCAGTTTGTTAATGGACAAGTAGCAATCCCAAAAGAAGTCATGGCGGATATTATCCAGCGATGCGATGAAGGCAAGCTAGATGTTGATAGAGATACCGTAGAAGGCTTTAAGCACTTGTTAGCACAAATGGAACAGGAGCAATGATTATGATGCAGGACAAAAGAAAAAAGCCAATATCACCAATCGCCGTCCAAAGCAGTGTGATAAAGGCAATTAACGTAGGCAAATAGCCTGTATTCTTTTGTCCTTCAATTATAGCACATCTATTTATTGGAGGAAATTACTATGAAAAAAAGAACTAATTTAGTAATAGGAAGTATTTTAATCGGCTGGATTCTCAGCTTGTTACCGTTGATAGCAAAATTATTTATTTTTACTGGTTTAGCAGTCTATCTGTTCTTTGGATACGACGAATGGGCCTATAACCGTGATCACAAACAATCTGCTGGAGGTGCTGAGTGATGCATATTTTAGATGTAGGGACTCCCTATAACAATAATCTGAACGATTTCTTTCTACACAATAGAATGGCTCATAGTGGCTTGACTCAAGCTGTCATTCAACGAGTCTGTTTGGATCAGGGGATAGATTGGCATGAAGTAGATATTATGCTTGCTTTAGAAGTCGGTACAAGGATATTGAGTGAGTTAAAGCAAAACAATCGCATCACCTATACAGAAAAAGAACTTGTTACTATTCAAAAATATGAGAAACAAATTTCTTCATGTAAAGAGACGGTGACTGCAAATGTTTAAAGCCGGCGATGTTTGTAAAGTAAAGAAATCAAAATATCTTGCACCAGGATCACTTGTAAAAATATTGCTAGAGCTTCAAACAGACATTTATCTATGTGGCAACGAATCAGGTAACACGATTGTAGTTGCTGAAAATTTAGAATCGTTGGAGGTTGTAGCATGAAAAAACAACAAAATGAACATGTTATGTCGTTAGCTGAATATTCCGGCGAAGAATGTGCAGAATCAATTAAAGAGCTATACGCACAAGCGATGACGGCAAATCAGGAAGAACGTAAAGAAATAGCAAATTGTTTGCGCGAAGAAGCGGACAAACAAATTAAGGATACTGTACGTATTACTTTAATCAAGATTGCTGAACAAATCGAATCAATGGAGGTGTCCGAGTGATTTATATAGGAAACGCATCGCCTTCGGATTTGAAAGAGCCATTAAAACTACCTTTGCTGGACTTTTTTAGCAAGTACAAACCGCAAACGGTGAAAGTCACTGATGATAAAGAACAAATGATCGCATACAAGAAATATTCGGCACTAGGTTTCATTAGTGGTGAAATGAGTGAGCTTAAACGCACGAATAAGAATCTTATCCGACGTGATGCACTTATTCTTGATCTTGACGATATAGGCGACATCACAGAAAACGACTTAAAACAGAAGATACACAACATCTTTTATGAAGTTGATTATGTGCTCTATCCATCGGTCAGTAATGGAGTGAAAGGCGTGCGTTATCGGTTAGTATTGCCAATAACTGAACCAGTGGAAGAACAGGATTATAAACTACTTATCCGTTTTGTGACACATAAGATATTAGCAGACATTATTAAGAAGCCGGATGCTAGTAATGAAACGTGGAGTCAGCTTATGCTATTACCGATTGTGACGCAGTACAACCCGAGAGAGAGCCTGATTACTGTTTTTAAAGGGAAACAGCGATTCCCAACAGCAGACGGTTTGGCAAGTGCTAAGGCGTGGGAGAGAAACAATAAAACTACGGTTCGGCGGAATCAACAACGTGCAAACAATTACATGGGTGGTCGCGCTTCTTATTTAAATAATATGTTTGCTGAAGTGTACGGCGGCTGTGATGAAGGTGGTCGGAACAACCGTATCGCATTTTTAACAAAAAAGTTTGTTCGCCAGGGGGTGAAACCATCACTCATGCTTGAGGTGGCGTTAACAGCAAATATGTATTTTCAGCCGCCACTATCAGAAAAAGAAGTAAAAGACACCGTAACAAGTGTTTGTAAAACGATTTTAGGCATGAGGGAGTGAACGCCAATTGGATTTGGAAGAATTAGACAAAATACAATTAGAGCAGCGTGGAGTGACTAAAGGAGAGTTGGAGCCATTTCATATTGGAATAAAAATGAAAGAAATTTTGGAACAAGCCCATACGATGGGAATTGAAGCTGGTGGAGACTTTTTAGTAAAAGCAGTTGAAGAAATTAACGAAAAAACACCAGATTGGTATTGGTGTGTTGCGGAAGTAGGCGACAAGGAGCTTAGTTATTATGATAGTTTCGATCATGAAAAAATGGGTGATGAATTAATCAAGAAGTATCATCTTGTACGATTTCCTAAGCTGTTAGAGGGAGCGGTTTACGATTCCAGCCGTGGTTATTGGCGGTATTTTGGGAAAAATGAAATGAAAACTTTTGCTGAGAAAGAAACACTTGAGACGTTACAAGCATGGGGTTTTTATAATCAAAAATACATCCCATCAACACGTACCTATGTTTGGCAGAAAACTTATAATAAAAATTATCCCGATTCTACGCCTTTTGAAACAAGCAAGCCTGAGTTAGTTGTTTTCAAAAATGGTACTTACAACATTTTAAATGATACGATGCGGCCAAATGACCCGAACGATTATATTTTGAACGCTTATAACTACGATTTGGATATGAGCAAACGAGCCACACCGAAAACCATTGCACTATTTAGAGGCTTAGTGGGTGAAAACGCATTGTTTCTTATGCAGTATATCGGTTATATCTTTTATCGAAGTCATGCGCCCGCGCAAGAAATGCTCTTCTTAAAAGGAAAAGGTGGGGAAGGGAAAAGTACTTTCATTGGCTATATTATGAATCACATTCTAGGAAATGATAACTATTCCGTTGTGACGCCGCAGGATTTATCAAATGATCGTTTTCAAGTCGTCGAATTGTTAGGGAAGTCGGCAAATATCAGCGCAGATATTAAAGATGATTATATTGAGGATTCAAGTATTATCAAACGACTGACCGGAAATGACCGAGTCTATGCGCAATTTAAAGGCATCCAAGGGTTTCAGATTTTGAGTTATGCCAAAATGATTTTTAGTGCAAACAAATTGCCAAAGTTTCGGGATCAATCAGAGGGGTTTTCTGACCGCTTGGCAGTTGTGCCATTCATTAACGGCAATCAGCGTATAGAGGGTGCGACTTTTTGGCAACAGCATGATATGGACAAGGTAGAAGAGGAATCAGCAGCATTCGTTTATGCGTGCATTCAAGAGTTTAGAAAAATATTCGATGGCAAAAAAGCACAATTCACTAAATCTGAAAGTATGGAAAGGGAAAAAAGTAAGTGGCTTTTGGATAATGACCATATTGCCGAATTTGTCATTGAATCAACAGAAATAGATTTAAGCGATCCAAGAGGTGAAATTGCGACAACTGTTCAAAAAGAGTATACCCAATTTTGTAGAGATAACGGTTATCGAGTAAAAAATCCGCAAGCGATGCGTGATTATTTAGAATCGATAGGAGTTCCTAAAATAAAAAGTCGTCAGGGGTTTTCTGATGGCGGTAGCAGTCAGTGGCGTTATCAAGGGTTAAGGCTCACCATTTCTTATATTGCACAATTTGATTTTAATTCTGAGTAGTGTTCCAAAAGTTCCAAGGTGTTCCATCAGCGTTCCATAAAAAACATTGATATACCGCGCTTGTTCCAAAAGTTCCATAAATCTTCTATTTCTTTAAGGATGAAATAAAAAAAGAAGAAAAAAGTAAATATATAAAGGATATAGTGAAAAACATGGAACATTGGAACATTGGCTTCATATCAACGTTTATAGCATGGAACGGCATGGCACACAATGGAACACTTGGAACGCCGAATAAAAAAAGAGAGGTGTAACAATGAAAGTAAAAATATTTTCTGATTGTAATAAAGAAATTTTAACGAATATTGTAAACGAGTTTCTGGACTATTGTGTAGCTGATGTAAAACATGTTCTGCAGTCAGAAACATTATTAAATAATTCAGAAACAAAAATCACTATTTCAATCTGGTATGAATATGAGGAGGATTGTTAACATGAACCAATTATCCATCATCGAAAGAGCAGTAGCTGAATTACTCCCCATTGGTGGGGAACGCAAAATCAATATTACGGATATCACTAAGCTAGTAGACCTAGACCGTCGCGAAGTCTATGCGGTTATTCAATCACTAAGAAGCAAAGGCGTGCCGATTGTAGCGACTCGTGGCAAAGAAGGCGGCATCTTTGTGGCTACCAATGAATCAGAACGCCTACAAGGCCTACATCCGCTGAGAATGCAGCATATGACTACAGAAGAAACGATCCGCAATATTGAGCAAGCAGATTTAGAATCATGGAAGAAATTGCTAGCATAAATAAAGCGTAACCAATGTTTCAATCTGGTATGAGTAAATTGTTAATGATTGTTAAGGTTCACAATAAAAACAGAATCAATTGAAATTGTAAGGGATACAGCTATTGAGCGAAGGAATTTATCTAAAGCTCAGCGAGTAGATATTGTTTTAAGAAGTGATGATTTGATTGGCAAAATTCGCAATCAAGCGAAAGAAAATCAAGGTACACGCAATGATTTAACTTCTAGGTCCTTGGACCCAAAAGTTAAACAATATAGCACTAGAAAAAAATTAGCTGATATTGCAGGGATAAGTGAGTCCACTATGAAACGAGTTATGAGAGCTAAAAAAGAAGATGAAGAACTTTATAAGAAAGTCGTATCTGGAGAGGTTAGTCCAAAAAAGTCCCAAAAAATTTGCGGTCAGCATCTGCAGGTCCGCACGATAAAAGTGGCCTGTAAACAAAAGTTTAGACGACATTGCTTTCTCCGTCGGGATCTGTTGAGCCCATCGGAGAAAGCAATAGAAATACGACCAGTTAGTTGCCTATAAATCGCAGGTTAGAGACATGCCCCAGCTTATAGATCAAATTGAATCGGCTGATTTAGAGGGATGGCGCACATCGCTGTAAGAGAATAACTAGCAAAAAAGTACGATAAGTATTGGTTTCTCTAATGATTTAGGCAAATTCTGCATCTATGGTAGCAAGTGCAACAATGAGATTGGTAAAAAAGTGGTGAATATTATGTCGAATGTTCGAACAGCAGAAAACTATTTTAGCATTGGTATCAAGCAGTTTAAAGAATTACTGAAGATCGATAAAACGGTGAGATTTCCATACACTTTTACTAGGAGCCGAACGCGTGGCGGAGAGAAAGAAATACTCCATCAAGAAGAAGTCGAAGTAATACTTAACGGGGAAACGAACTACATGTTTTTAGGCGGCCGTAGAATTCTTATAGAGACGACTCCTTGCAACTATGGTAATAAGCGCTACTGGTTTGGTTGTCCGATTTGTGAAGGGCGAACCACTAAGTTATTTCTTCATGGTGGAGCTTATGCAATTTGGAAATGCCGAAAATGTGCAAATTTGGTTTATCGTAGCCAGCAAGAAACAAAAGGCGATTTTTGGACGTGGTATGACAAAGCTCAAGCGATCGCTCGGGAATTGGATTCGGATTATTGGGAGGATGGATTTTCTTATTTGTGTTCATCTCCGCATATCTTATTCCCTAATAAGCCTAAGAATATGCATTGGAGTGTCTATGAAAAGAAGCGAAAGAAATTTTTAGAGTACGTAGCCCGAGGAAATAAAATCAATGCGGCGCAACTTGGGGCGATAGTCAATAAACATCGAATAAAGGAGTAGATGAAAATGGATAAAGTATACATCGATAATACCCAGTATAAAGAAGCGATAGAATTCCAAGTTATGGTAAAGTGAAACTGATCGTAAAAAAGGTTGCAACGGAGCACACAAAAAAAGTGTACAGGATTACTGGTGCAATAAGTATTAGTCCGTGTAACGCAGAACGCAACGTGCAGTTTTCCTCTAGGGATTTAGGCAGAAAATCGGAGTGAGTAGAAATGAATGAACGAACTATCACGCAATACCCAAAATTGAATATAAAAGAAGCCACTAAAGTAGGGGAACTGCTAGAATCCGACGTGTTCCTTTTCGGAAAAATGTTCACTATCGAATATGTGGCAAGCAATCTAGGCATAGGTGTTGTTCCGTTCTTTGTCTGTCCGGAGTGTCAGCAGCGGCGTAGAGACTTATACAAGGTGCGTAAAGAATGGAAGTGCTGTAAATGCCACGATCTAGTTTATCGGAGTCAGCAACGTTCTAAAAACGATGGGTGGTATTGGTTCAATCGTGCCATTGATCAAGCAAGAAAGATCGATGAAGATTTCCGATTTAACAGTTTCAGCGAGCTATTAAACCATCCGCTCATGTTCCCGATGTTCAAGCCTAAGTATATGAAGCAGTCAGAATACGACAATATCCGATTTTGGTATGACATGTACATGTTTCGTAGTATGAAAATTATGGCGGAAGATATGCGCAAAGGATTGGCAAGGATGAGGAGAGGAATTGGTATACAAGATAAGGACTAAAGGGATTAGATTTACAGTAATTTAACTGTTTGTTGATATTCAAATTTTAATGGTGTTGTAATCGTTTTATCTAAAAGGTATAATTCCGTTGGTATGATCTTTTTGGTATGGGCGTTTGGAGGCGAGACTATGAACAAATTTCTGACATGATGTTGAGTAAAATCTATTCTTAGAGTTGCTAAGACCAAGTTTCGTTGTTTTATGAAACCAATAGTGAAGTATCTCACTATTAGACTAGTGAGAAAAGACGAGAGAGTACCATTAGTAAACTACCTTTTTAGACATACTGTGCGTTCAAACTACTAAATAAAAAGTATGGTAAATAATATGCAAAATATTGATTGGACATTTTTTTTGAAAACAATCCCGATAGCTTTTTCGGGTATTTATGTAACACTTTATGTATCAATAGTAGCTTTTTTGATAACGGTTGTTTTTTCAACTATTATATCTTTGATTCGTTTTTTCGATGTACCTATACTGAGCAAAATCTTAGGTGTTTTTATTTCATTTTTCAGAGCTACTCCTTTTATTGCGCAACTTTTCTTTTTATATTTTGGGTTGAGACAAATAATACCAATCTTTCAAGGACTATCGCCAACTTGGGTTTTGATAATGGCATTGATGTTAAATACCACAGCTTTTATGGCTGAGAATTTTCGAGCTGCTATTGAGGCGGTAGATATAGGACAATTTGAGGCCTCATTTGCTATGGGATTGACATATTTACAAACAATGAGAAGAATAATTTTGCCTCAGGCTTTTAAAATAGCTTTACCATCTATTGGGAATAACTTTGTGATGCTTTTTAAAGGAGCTTCTATGGGATTTACAATCGGTGTGATAGATATTTTATCCAAAGCGAAAGTTGAAGCTTCATTAACGGGAAATTGGTTTGAGGCCTATTTAGTAGCTATGCTAATCTACTGGGGAATCATATTAATTTTTGAGCAAATTCAAAAATTAATAGAGCGAAAGTTATCGAAAAGTTAAGGAGCACAACTATGATTGAATTAAGAAACCTTAGCAAAAAATTTGGCGAAAGAACTATTCTAAAGAATTTATCTATGAGAATTAATGAGGGTGAAACGATTTCTATTATAGGCCCCTCTGGTGCAGGTAAATCAACTTTTTTAAGGTGTATAAACCTGCTAGAGACACCCGATAGCCTTGAAATGGATATTGACAATTTATCAGTATCAGTTCCAGGCATCTCTAAGAAACAAACTTTAATGGTTCGCAGAAAAACTTCTATGGTTTTTCAACAATATAATCTATTCAAAAATAAGACAGCTATTGAAAATGTCATGGAGCCTTTAATTACTGTAAAAAATCTACAAAAAGAAGTTGCATATGATATTTCTTTGAAGGCATTAAAAAGCGTGGGAATGCAAGAGAAAATTAATTCGTTTCCGAAGCAGTTGTCCGGGGGACAACAACAAAGAGTTGGAATAGCTCGAGCAGCAGCAATTGAACCTAAAATAATGCTGTTTGATGAACCTACATCCTCGCTAGATCCGGAATCAATTCAAGGAATATTAGAGCTGATTAAAGAACAGCGCGACAAAGGGTATACAATGTTGATTGTAACGCATGAAATGAATTTCGCGAGACAGGTATCTGATAGAATATTTGTGATGGAAAATGGTTCGTTTATTGAATCTGGTAGCCCTGAAGAAATATTTAATAGATCAGATAATCCACGTATTAAAGAATTTTTAAAACAAGCAGATTAATGGGGGATTTAGAATGAAAAATTATAAAAAAATAGTAACTACAATTATCGTAGCTTTTACAATAGTATTTGTATTATCAGGTTGCCAAAAAAAAGATTCGAAGGAGTCTGATTCAACTGAAAAAAAGGATCCGCAAACAATTAAAGTCGCTATAAACAATAACGTTCCTCCATTTTCATATATGAAAAATGATAAAGTTGTTGGAGCAGAAGTAGATATTTGGAATTACATTGGAAAGAAACTAGATAAGAATATTGAATTTGATCCCGCTGGATTTGATGTATTGTTTGGTAAAATCGATAATAAGGAAGTAGATTTTTTATCTAGCTACTTGGCTATTAATCCAACAAGAAAGGAAAAGTATAATTTTACTGAACCTTATGCTCATGGTTTTATGAAATTACTTGTTTTGAATAAGACTAAAGATATTTCTGGTTTAGAAGATTGTGGTGGAAAAAAAGTTGCGGTTACTGCCACAAGTAACGCTAGGGAGTTCTTAGAACGGTACATTGAGGAAAAGAAAATTAACATCGAACCAGTCATTTTTGAAGATAAAGACACCGCCGCTGCAGCACTAAATAATGGTGACGTAGTTGGGTTCTTTGAAGGAGCAGGAACCAATATAGCATTGATTCAAAATAAAGTAGTGGATGGAAAATTTGTAGGCAAATCTGAAGATATCACTGATACAGCATTCTTATATAGAAAAGGTGACAAGGAGATGGATAAATTAGGAAAAGAAGTTTCTGATGTTATTATTGAAATGAAAAAAAATGGTGAATTGAGTAAAATTTATGAAAAGTGGGTAGGTGTAGATATTACTGATCCTTCAGCAGATATGAGTTATATTTCTAAATAAATTGCATTGGCGGCCAGAGATTTGGCTGCCTTTTTTTATGAGAGGGAGTGATCGTAATGCAACCAAGAGAGAAAAGAAGACGAGTTGATTGTATGCTGCTTGCTTTAAGCACAAATGAGTACCGTCTGAACCGTTCTGCTGGGAAAATAGCACTAACGATCCCGAAGAAACGAGGCGCGCCGTACGGCAATAAGAACGCCATAGGGAACAAAGGTGGCGGAGCACCCATAGGAAATATAAACACAGAAAAGCATGGATTTTATACCAATTTTGGTTATCGATTCCAAATGATGAAAATAGAAGAATCGCTTATGGAAAGTGGCCAGTATAATGTTGAACTTGTTCGGGATATTGCGGAGAAAGTAAAAAGCGGTGAGGTTCGAATAAAGTTTGATTTTAGCCCAGGGGGATAATTCCCGGGGCGTGAATTATGATAAACGGACGTATTTAGTCATGTAAGCTAAAGCGTACAAATTATTTAGTTTTCTTTAGTTGTGTGGGCTGTTTAAATTGGCGCACAAGCTTATGTATCAGCCGCCCTGAGTGATTTATAGCTTCGCAGACTAAAAGTAGTTGTTTTAAAACGACATCAGATTCGCTGTGATTCAAAACCGTAACAGATTTTTTGTTGTCACACAGAGTGATATCAGTTCGTTATGAATTAGAGCCAGATCGAATAGATAGCTACTGTAGTTCTAAAGTCACGTAACGCTACTTTAGAATATCCGTCAAAAGGGTGTCAAAATAACTCGTAGTCGATCCGAACGGCCACTATTTTTGGTTATATCTCAGAAGGATAAAAATGTAAAACAGATGGGGCTAAATCATTTTTTCCTGATCAATCAAATTGCCCCTAGAAGTGCGTAAAAAAGAACCTACTGTTTCCGCAGCAGACTCAAAGAATATAGTCGTTGAAAAGGTAGTTTATCATTTGGTTATATGGCTAGCAATACAAAAATACCCCCGAACTGCTGGGTTCGAAGGTAAGAAAGGAATTTCTAAGACAAGGTTAACATCATCCAGATACGCTTGCAACATAAAATAGAAAATACTCTGACAATTCAAACGGTATTTGGTGGTATTTAATAAAACTTTTGTCAGTATTGATATACTTGTGTACAATTAGTTGGCATCATTATTCTTGTTCATAGTAAGGAGCTGCTATATGGGGAAAAAACTTTCAATAAAACAGTACATCTATATAGGATCAATGCTTTTTGGTCTTTTCTTTGGTGCGGGGAACTTGATTTTCCCTGTAAACATGGGGCAATTAGCAGGAAGTAATATAGTTTTAGCTAATCTAGGATTCTTGGTTACAGGCATTGGATTGCCATTTTTAGGTATAATAGCGATTGGTGTTTCTCAAAGTAAAGGTGTTTACGATTTAGCGTCAAAGATTGGCAGAAAATATGCCTTTATTTTTACTTTCCTAATTTACTTGGTAATAGGCCCATTTTTTGCCCTGCCACGCTTGGCGACAACTTCTTTTGAGATTGGGATCGCGCCTTTTGTTTCAGGGAAGCATCTAGTTTTTGCTTTAGCAATGTTCAGTGTGTTGTTTTTTGCAACGACATGGTTATTTTCGCGCAAACCTACAAAAATTTTAGATTATGTGGGGAAATTTTTAAATCCAATTTTCTTAATTTTATTAGGAGGGCTACTTTTTTTAGGATTTACGCAACCACTAGGGTCAATTCGAGCAGCACCAGTTCAACCGGTTTATCAAAACGCAACTTTTTTAAAAGGATTTACGGAAGGTTATAATACTTTAGACGCTTTGGCATCTTTAGCTTTCGGGATCATTATTGTTACTACGATTCGTTCTATGGGAGTAACAAAACCTAATCAAATCGCTAGAGATACGATTAAGTCCGGGGCTATTAGTATTGTTTTGATGGGTATTATTTACACCTTGTTGTCCTATTTGGGAGCAATGAGTTTAGGCAAATTCGCCATTAGTGAAAACGGGGGAGTTGCATTGGCACAAATTGCGAATTATTATCTCGGGACTACAGGAAGCATATTACTCGCAGTGATTGTTATTTTAGCCTGTCTAAAAACCTCTATTGGCTTAGTAACAGCCTTTTCTGAAGCTTTTGTTGAGCTATTCCCTAAGCGTAGCTACCGTTTCTTTATCATTCTTTCTAGTGTGCTACCGTGTCTTTTTGCGAACATTGGTTTGACCAAAATAATTGAAATATCTTTGCCAGTACTGATGTTCATTTATCCTTTGGCCATGACATTGATTTTATTGGCAATTATGAGTCCATTATTTAAACACAGAAAGCTTGTTTATCAAACAACCACGTCATTTACAGTTATTGCAGCTCTTTTTGATGCTTTAGCAGCAAGCCCATCATCACTTTTAACTATTCCTGCGATAGAGTCATGGCTAAGTTTTGTTGGTCAATACCTCCCATTTTTTAATATAGGTATGGGCTGGGTATTGCCAGCTTTAATCGGATTCTTGATAGGATTAATATATTCACGATTTAAGGAAAGAAGCCTAGTTAGCTAAAATTATTATCAAGTCCATCATTTGGATTGGCTTTTTTGGTATACTAGTTTATGCTTGTAAAATGGATGACTAGGGGAGAATAACATGCGAGGAAAGCTTTCAAAAGACCAGCGAGTTTATCAATATGAGTCGCCTTTTTTAATGCAAGGAGAAAACGGTTTGACTTTAAGTAAATTGAGGTCAATTTTTATAAGAAGTTTTTTGAATAACCCACAAGCAAAGTATGTTTCAGAAAATTACGCACTTGAAAAAGAACAGCGTCAAATCCGTGTTTGGCGAAAAGATGGAAAGGTTCTTTCGGAAGATGAGATACTTAAATTAGACATTGTTGTTCCTCAAATCTTTGAGATGTACTAAACGATCAAATGATCTACTACTAGACAGGATTATTAATAGAGTATGAGGAGTTAACGCGATGAATTCATTAATAAATAAATTTAGGCAGAAATATAAGGACAGTTACTTATTAAGAACTGTTTTACTCGTAACTTTAGTTGCAATATTTGTGTCGGGATATGATGCATTATTCAAAAATTTTAGCTTTAGCACTTTACGAGTATATGTTGTATTTGTCGCTATATTCATTTTCTTCTATGTAATGACAATACGGTATAGAATCCGGTTGTTTTACCAATAGATTGAGGGATTTGCTCTTATTTTGATGTATTTTATAGGATCAGGTTATCTTAATAAAAGTACCGTCGACTGGACAAGTTATGTGATTTATATTTTAACAAGTTTAGCACTTTCCTTTTTGCTGATGTTGATACCCTTGGCAATAAAACAAGACAACAAATAATGATAGGTATGATAAATAAAAAATATCTTGGCGTTGGTGGTCTGTGAAAAGGTCTGTGAGTGTAAGTGAAACTATGTATAGCGCCCCACGCTAGATGAGAAATTTTTGACTAAGAAAAAGTAATAATTGAATCAATTTGACCCAGAATTGACCCAGATTGATTTTAAAATCTGTGAACGATAGTAAAAGCGTAATCAGCTAAATTTGTTGATTTAACAGCAAATTGTTACTCGTACAAATTTCAATAAAAGGACTTTGCTTGCTGACCAAGCTAAAGATTCATTAGCTAAATAATGAATGTTCAACCTCACTTATTTAAGTGGGGTTTTTTGTTTACCTTAATTGATCGCTAATCACGCAATATAAAATCGACCTATGACATAAAATTGAGTATTCACGTGGATCATGCCCGCTTAACTAATGGTTGACGAGGATGGTGATCAATCCCGTGAAGAACGACGCGAGAACTTAGCGAATAAACTTACTCAAAGTCGTGTCACCTCCCATCCGGATTAGGAGGAATAACGACTAGATCAGGCTTTTCTACGCATATTTAGCTTGAGAAAGGTGGAATTTAGTTGTTTTTAGATTTATCGGACATCATTCAAGAAGGATCTTCTTTATTTTTTCCTCTCTTGCCCCAGAATCGGGCGAATCTTTGCCTAAGACTATCGCCGTTCTTTTCAAGCGATTGATTCGGCGGCTGTAGAATTTTGTCAGAGGTCATATCATTCACCTTTACTGCACTATTTATTGATTTCGAATCATTACTTGTTGTTTGCGGCAAGCGAGTTGGAATACTAGAAACCTTTAATGTCGGCAGTGAGACAGCAGGGAAACTTGCAGAACTATTTTTACACGTCAATGTAGTTAATTCATCGATTTTGGGTGTGCTTTTTGTTAATAAATCGGGATCAACTTTCGCATTTATCGATAATGCTTTTTTTTCTGTGGTCACTGTCTCAATTTTTATGGGCAAATCATCGCGCTGTTGTTTTTTCTCTATTTTAGGATCGTTTTTTACATCGAAAATTTCAGTCTCCTTAGTCGTCACGATCTTCGCGGTGACAATAGAATCAAATAGTTTTACGCCATCTTGTTCAAAAATATCTAAGTTCGTCAGTAATTCGCAAGCATCTTTGATTACAGGAGTCGGCAGATCGGCGTTCACGTCTTTATATGTCCAATTGTGTTCTTTTCCAAGACCATTTGTAAATGTCGCAACTAAATCGTGTTTGTCATTTATCATTTAGATTGTCCTCTCTTTAAGATTTTCTGGATAGGTAGGTTATTTCAAGGTTCGTTGGTTTCATCAGGACGGGCAAATGACAGTAAGGAGCGGAAGAGTGTCATAGCTTTCTGACCAAAATTTCTTACAGGAAAAACCTTCGCGGTTAATGCGCGCCACTCAGGTGCCATGAAGTAATCTTTGAAGTAATAGAAAAAACGTTTCATGGTACGAGTAGTCTTCGTATTCATAAAAATCTTTCGGACAAGATCCTTCAGAAAGTGGGCAAACTCCTCCGCACCAAGCTGGTGCCTTACTCGTAGTGCTAGGATATATTTGATGGTTAGGCTGCTGTTTTGTGTTTCGTAATAATAGTTGGTAATTCTTTTTTCCAGTGTTTTTGATTTCAAATTGAAAAGTTGTCGATGAGACAATGTTTGTTCATTCATGAGATTCTTATCCTCCTTTTTTTAGTGAGAGGAGGCGATAAGATTGTCGCCATCCTCAATTACTTCCGTTAAAAATGTTTTTTGTTGTTTCGATATCCTTAGTGATGATGATTTTGTTGAAGAGTTTCTCATCGTCTTTTCAAATGGATGTAACAAAGCGAATCTTTCCAAGCTGCCTAGGATTTCTTCTTTCACCGTGATCGCTGTACTCCATATTTTTATTCCGGCCGGTGATTAAAAGATACTCGATTTTTTGAAAAAATACGAATCGCAATTTAACCGCTACTCCCCCCAAATTGACACGTTTTGGGGTGAAAAAGCCTGTTTTTGCGTTAAAATAGGTCAATTTTGGGGGTGTAAGTGTCAAATTGCGATTTGAAGATTATTTTGAATTGGTTTATAATAAAAGTTTTGCTGTCCTTCTCTTAACTACTAAGTGAAGGTAAGTTAAGTAATTGGATGTAAAATATATTGTAGTAAGCATATTAGAAGATACATCTACCTACTTGTGCTAGGATTAATTCATAGAGTAGTCGGAACAAGATTCTTTAGAAAAAAGCATGGGAGGTAGTCAGTATGAAATCATTTGTTAAGTTCGTAGTTGCTAGTACATTGATTGTCGGTGGCGTTTTAGTGGCAGGTACAATTTTGACGACTAAGAAGATCGATGAGTATGGCGATGATCTGCAAAACTTTTTACACTAGTCTTTCTATTATTGAATAGCCGCACTTCATTTAATGGGAGTGGGGCTATTTTTTGAATTTTGAAACACAATTATTTCAGTCCTCCATGAAATTATCGACCTTAAAAAATGTTATTTATCCGTATACTTAAGGTATCAAATAAATGATATGGAGGAACACATATGAAATGGTATAAATTATCAACCGAAGATATTTTACATAAAGTAGCATCACAAACTACTGGTTTAACAAAAGAACAACGTAGCGCTCGTCTAAAAAATAATGGGCCGAACAAAATGGAAGAGAAGGAGCAAGTTAAATTATGGCGTAAAATCGCCAAGCATTTTACTGATTTATTGATGGTTGTTTTGATCGTTGCGGCTGTGCTGAAATTTGCGACAGGCGAGGCGGTTGAAGGCGGAATTATTTTCTTAGTCGTGATCGTCAATGGTTTTGTTGGCTATTGGCAGGAGCGCAAGGCGGAAGAATCGTTAGATGGATTGAAGCAGATGATGGGCCAGGAAGCGACGGTGCTAAATGAAGGGCAGCCGCTTAAACTGGATTCAGAAGAGCTGGTTCAAGGGGATGTCGTGATCTTGAAAGCTGGCGATGTTATCCCTGCGGATCTGCGGTTGATTGAGGTTCATGATTTGACGGTGGAGGAATCGATCTTAACCGGTGAATCTGAGGCGGTCGAAAAGACAGTTGAGGTGATTTCGCAAGAAGCGATGGCCGGCGATCAGCTAAATATGGCTTTTTCGGGAACACTTGTACAAACAGGTTCCGCCCGCGGGCTAGTGGTGGAAACAGGCGATGCGACAGAAATCGGAAAGATCAATCACGCCTTGCAGTCGATCCAAACACAAACGACACCGCTAGTTAAAAAAATGCACCAATTAAATAAACAGATTTTTAGAGGAATTTTGGCTCTGATTGTGTTCTTACTATTCTTTACCAGCTTCAGATACGGGATGGACTGGAGCTTGATGTTCTCAGCGAGTATCGCGTTGATCGTTGCCATGATTCCAGAAGGACTTCCGGCTGTTTTGACGATGATCCTTTCGATGGGTGTCAAAGAAATGGCTGATGAAAATGCAATCATCAAAGGGATGCCGGCAGTAGAGACATTGGGCTCAATGACTGTAATCTGCTCGGATAAAACAGGAACCCTTACGAAAAATGAGATGACTGTACAGGAAGTCGTGACGGAAGAACTGCCGCTAGTAAAAGAGATCATGAATAATTGTCAGGAATTAAAGACGAAAGATGATCAGAAAATTGAAGAGATCCATGGCAACCCAACAGAACTTGCTTTATTGAATTATGTAGCGGAAGAAGAGCAGCAGTTGAAACCTGTGTTAGCAAAGATTCCTTTCAGCTCTAGTTACAAATATATGGCGACGATGCATGCGGAGGGTGAGGACCAAATCATTTTTGTTAAAGGTGCTCCTGAAGTGTTATTAGAAAAGGCTGATGCAACGAATGAAGAGAAGGCAAGATGGGAGCAACGCGGCTTAGAACTAGCTAGTAAAGGTCAGCGTGTGCTAGGATTCGGTTACAAAAAAGTTTCCGCAACAGAGTTAACCCATGAGTTATTATCGGGACTGACATTTGCCGGTTTGGCCGGAATCATCGATCCGCCAAAAGAGAGTGCTGTTCGAGCAGTTGAACAGGCGCAGCAAGCGGGGATCTCAGTGAAGATGATCACTGGCGATCATAAAGCAACGGCCCAAGCAATCAGTAAGCAAATTGGGTTGAAGCACACATCTAAAATTTTAGAGGGTGCCGATATTGACAGCATGTCTGATGAGGAATTGGTTGAAGTGGTTGGAAAAGTAGATGTATATGCTCGGACGACGCCGGATCATAAGCTGCGAATCGTAACGGCGCTTCAGAAAAAAGAAGAAATTGTAGGAATGACTGGTGACGGAGTGAACGATGCTCCTGCCTTAAAACAAGCGGACATTGGTATTGCAATGGGAATCAAAGGCAGCGAGGTTAGTAAGCAAGCAGCGGATATGGTATTAGCCGACGATAATTTTTATACGATCGTAAAAGCTGTTAAGGAAGGCCGCAGAATCTTTGATAATCTGCAAAAGACAATCAACTTCTTCTTGCCAACAGCGTTAGCACAAGGACTGATTGTAATCCTAGCTTTACTGATGAATCGGCCATTGCCATTGACTCCGATTCAAATCTTGTGGGTCAACATGGTAACGACAATCACGCTATCTTATGCTTTAGGTTTTGAAAAGGCAAATCGTGATACGATGAAGCGCCCACCAAGAGACACGAAAATGGGTATTTTATTAGGCTATAGTTTCTTTAGAATCCTGTATGTTTCCTTACTGATCATGATCCCGGCTTACTTCTTGTCCATGCATTTTGAAGGGACTGCTCTGCAACAAACGATTCTTTTACAGAGTATTGTTTTAGGGCAGGCGGTTTACATGATCAATTGTCGAGAGATGTTCGATCCAGCGATCAACCGTCGTTTCTTCGAAAATAAATTCTTGTTCATCTCATTAGGAATCCTCTTCGTTCTTCAAATGGGTGTAGTCTTCTTACCACTAGGACAACAGCTGATCGGAACAACGGCGCTTAGTTTGGCACAACAATTGGTCATCTTAGGCAATGCACTGCTGCTGTTTCTAGTCGTTGAAATCGAGAAGAGAGTCAGCAAAGGTATTTTCAAAAGAAAAGAAAAAGCGGTCAGCCACTATCAGAATGACTAACCGTTTTACTTAAAGATACGAATGGGAAGTGAGTTCAGTCAATTGGCTGAGCTCATTTTTTGTTGGAATGGTGGATAGATAGACAACGGGCAATGGCGCCGAATCCAACGGAATATTGGAGAGGATCAAATCTCCGGTTTGAATAATTTCAGCTCGCAGTTGGGACACCTCAAGAGAGACTAAGTTGACGCGTTTACCTAAAAGATCCGTCAGTTCCTGTTGTAAGAATGTTTTCCAAGCAGGTTCACTTTGGAAAATGAAGAAAACTGTTTTCGTATGTGGCTGGATCGAAAAAATCGACTGCTGACTTAAAAGGGAAAAGAGATTAACGAAATATGTCGTATCTCCAATCGTTGAAAACTGCGGCAGGCTATTAAAAAGTGCAGTGCTTTTTTCAGCTAAAACAGCATATTCTTCATTTCGTTGCAGCAATAATTCTTGATACTCTAGCTGAAATTGTTTGGACAGCGCCGGTGATTCAGCATATTTTAGTAGCAACAGTAACAAATTTGTCGATAAGTTTGTCTGCAGCAAGGCTTCCAAGTGCAGCTCTTCAGCGATTTCCTGCACTGTTTGCTGTGCTTTTTCCCGCAGGAGCGGATAGTCTTCACTCAATACGTCAGAAACCTTTTTTCCTAAAGGATTGTTGTAGTTCCAGCTTTCTAAAAAGCAGAAAAAGGCAAAAAAGATTTCTTCATCTTGCAGATAGACGCCTTCTTTTTCATATAGCTCTTTCAGAAGAGGGGCATAAAGAACAAATAATGGGTCATTTAGTTCAAAGCTGAAGTCATCAATGGGGCAACCGGCTTTGATACGAATACTATTGATAAAAAACCAGCAGATTCCAAAAATTTGTTCCGTATCCGCAAACAGGTCCTCAGTGAGTTCTTTCGTCAAGAAGCGCAAATAATGTTCCTCGTGGATCGAGTAATCTTCAAAAAAATAATTGTTGTGGGTGAAGGGCAGCAGCAGTCGATGGAAAAAAATTCGAATGGCGCTTTCTTCTCCAACTAGGTGTGCCTGTGTTGAGGTCAAACGAATTTTAATCTTAAACGGTTGGATTTGACGATTGATTTTGGTCCGTTGCCGTTTGAGTGTTTCATAGGAAACGCCGGTTTCGTCAAGAAAACGCGGGACATTCAGTTCTTTTGTAAATAATAATTTTTTGACCAGCTGCAGGCTGACGGAATGGGGCAGAAAAGCTTCCCAAATATCGTTGGTAAATGAATTATCCTGTGAAATTAAGCGGATACCGCTTTTGTCAGAGTCCAATTCCCATTGTTCTGGCAGATAGTCGCGAATCAGCTGCAAATCAGAAAAAATGGTGCGTTCGGTGGTGCCGATTTTTTCCGCTAATTCTTTAGCAGTTAACTGTGAATGATTAAGCAGCTGCTCTAAAAGCAAAATCTGACGATAAATGTCTTTTTCAGTAATGATTTTTTTCAGCATCGAATACATATAGGGACCCTCCTTTAAAAGTAAGCATACGAAAGAAAGGACGGCTGGGTCAAGTGCCAGCCGTTTCTAGTCTTGATAAGTCCGGATTCTAAGCGCTAGGGATTCTTTTTATCAGCGAAATAGTCTATACTTCTATAGGTAAGAAAAAATGTTTTATCAGAGAGGATGGACACGATGTTACAACGAAAAATCGGCAACAGCTACTGGGAAACTTCAGCAATTGCTTTAGGTATCATGCGAATGTCAGCGCTAACTTCAACTAAGGCAGCAGAGGTTTTGGATACGGCTTTAGAAAATGAGATCAATTTCATTGATTCAGCAGATATGTACGGCGACGGAAAATCAGAATTGGTTTTTGGTGCCGCTTTGAAAGAAGCCAAAATCTCTCGTGACAAATTTTTTATTCAATCAAAAGGCGGCATCGTAACTGGTGATGACAAACGCTATGATTTCTCAAAGAAACATTTATTAGCTTCTGTGGATGGTATTTTAGAAAGAATGGGTATCGACTATTTAGATAGTTATTTGCTGCATCGTCCTGATCCATTGATGGAGCCAGAAGAAATTGCAGAGGCCTTTGATCTTTTACAGGCGAGCGGGAAGGTCCGTCACTTTGGTGTATCAAACTTTAATCCAGAACAATTTCAGTTGCTGCAATCTCATGTGGATCAAAAATTATTGATCAATCAATTGCAATTCTCGATCATGCACACAGGGATGATCGATTACGGAATGCATACAAACATGACCGATACACGCTCATTCGATCATGATGGCGGCGTATTAGAATTTTCTCGTCGGAACGGTGTAACAATTCAAGCGTGGTCACCATTCCAATATGGATTTTTCGAAGGTGTCTTTGTAGATAATGAAAAATTCCCAGAATTGAACGAACTTTTGGCTAAGCTAGCTAAAAAATATGACACGAATAAAAATGCGATCGCGACTGCTTGGATTTTACGTCATCCAGCCAACATGCAGGTGATTCTTGGAACAATGAATCCAAAACGAATCAAAGAAAGTGCAGCAGGCGGCGATGTGACCTTAACGAAACAAGAATGGTACGATGTCTATTTCGCAGCAGGCAATGATTTACCTTAGATAAATAAAAAATAAGCCATGACTAACGATTTTCCATTAGTCATGGCTTATTTTCTCTCTTTTGTGGACTAGGAACAAAAAAGCAGTTTCGATTGTAGGGATTTCAGCTTTCCTTTTTTTCTAACAGAGACAGGAATCGATGTCCCGTTTTCTAAAGTGATCGAATCAAAGTTTTTGGTAATCGAATTGATCGCTTTGTTATTGACCAGAAAGCCTCGATGACAGCGCAGAAAACTATCTTGCAATTGTTCTTCCAAACTATTCAATGTCGTTTGATAAATTAAATAGCTGTTGTGCTTAGTATGTAATGAAAGAACGTGTCCTTTGTTTGATGAAAAATACAAAATATCATCAATAATAAAGGAAGCAATCTCATTTCCTGTATTTAACTTGATGGTTTGGCTGCTAGTCAATGAATCTAACCGCTGCTCAATTGTCCTTAGACAAGTATGAATACGTTCGCGAATATCTAAAGTAGGATCTTTGATAATAAAGTCTAACGCTTGAACGCGGTATTGGAAGGTCAAAAAGCTTAACTCAGACCGAATCGTGATAAAAATGATAAAACCAAACGGATCAAATTTTCGGATTTCTTGAGCCACGGCAAGACCATTGGCCATCTCCGCTTGTCCATCCAAATTAATATCCAAAAAATAAATGTTCCACTGATTTTTTCGATCGATATTCTTTAAAAATTCATCTCCAGAACCAGAGCTGTGAGCTAGTTCCAATTCCCAATCAGAAAATAATTGATAATTCATGATTGCCTGCTCCAGATTTGTTCGCTGTTCTAGGTTGTCTTCTACAATATAAACTTTAATGGCCATGTAAGTACTCCTTTTTTAGAAATAATGTTTGAGAAAATTCTTGTTCGTTTTGGGTCGTTTTCAAAGTAAGCTGATCAGAATGATCTTGTACGATGGAATGAACGATGCTCAATCCCAATCCACGATCTTTTCCTTTAGTAGAAAAATTTTCTTTTTGTAAAAGCAATGGAGAAATTTCGTCGTTCTTGGTTGCGTTGACTAAAATAAATAAGTATTGTTGTTCATCTTCAATGATTGCTAAACGAACATAAGGCTGCTCACTCTCTTCCGCAGCTTCTAAGGCATTATCGATTAAAATACCAAAGATGCGGGATAAGGTCAGCTGGTCAATAGGCAATGACTCAATCGGTTGTTCAATTTCTATATCGAATGGAATGTCCTTTTTTGTCGCGGTCATTATTTTTGTAAAAATTAATGTTTTTAGTTCAGGAATGGCCAAATTTTTTAGTTTGGATATCTCTAAAAAGTAATGATAATCTTCTTCAAAAGTCTGGGTCACACTTTCAAAATATTTTTTTAAATCTTCTTCATCAATAGGGGATTGATAAATATATCCGCCTAAAGAGAATAGCAAGTTGCTAAAATCGTGGTGGTTTTTCCGAATATTTTGAGTCACATTTTCTAAACTATTTACATATTGAGTCAACTCAAATTTTTGTTTTTCTTGTTCTGATAATCTCAATTTTGTCCGCTTGTTTAGAAAAAGTAGAAAAACGAAGGCGCCGATTGCCAGAGTATTGTGTATGACGAGTGTAGTAGCCAAATTGAAGAGCCTATCTACAGGTTCAACAATAAAATAGGCAGACGGAGCTAAACTTCGGATTATTGAGCTGCCTAGATAGTTATCAGATAAGAAAATTACGGAAGAATATCCCGGCTTATTCAATGGTTCTGCAATAGAACAAATTTGAATAAAAAGGAAAAATAGATTCAAAGCGATTGATACTGTCCACAATAAAATCAGGGCGGCTGTTGAGAAGTTTATGACAAATCTTTTGCTCCATACTAAAATTTTTTTTATTAGCGGCAGGAAAATTAATGAGAATAGAAAATACCAGTTGATTATATTTATAGAAAACAAAGGTGTAGTAGAGATATTCAACAAAAAAACGCGAATATATTCAAAGCCCGCGGCCGATAGAATAGTGAAGCAGGTGACTATAAGCAAATCCACTAGAAAAAGACGTTCGCCACGATTAAAAACGATGTAGAGAATCAGTACCATAACAAATTGACAGATAATACTAAAAATATTATGGATAACTAGTATCTCTTGAAAGTATCGGCGAACGATATCATTAAAAATCCACCCCAAGTTATAAGCAGGAATACTTATTAATAGGACGGAATACCTTGAGAATTTAGTAGGAAAGCAGTACTTCAATGTCACCAAATAAACAATCAAAGAAGGCGTCGTTTGAAAAAGATACGTCAAAATAGTACTACTTGTAGACATGTGCTCAGTATAGAAATAAATCATATATAATTCCTTCTGTAATTAATAATAGAAAAATCAAGCTAAAAAAACTTTTAATGAATAATAAGTGATTATCTTTATTGTATAACAGTTAGACTGAAATGAGTATACTTAACAACCATAAATAACTATAATATTTCATTAAAATGACACGACTATTAAAAAAGAAGATATAATTATTCAAATTAACTTAATGATAAATAAAAAATATGATAAAAATTAAAAAAGTGAAAATAGACCTGCGAATAACCAACGTTTACGCTGCATAAACGTTGGTTATTTGTGTTTTTTCGAACGCTTAAACGGCTATATTGCTATTCGCGAATATTTGTAAAGTTCATTAATTAATATTTTATAATAATTCTGAATTAGAAAACATTACAATTTTACGGATGAAATGGGGAGGTAGATATGAAAAAGAATAGAATTAAAGTTCTTTCAATGATAGTGCTGATTCTCAGTACGTACATCATCGGATTTTTCGGTTTGAATTCAGATAAAAATCTAGCAGCGACGACTCTGCAAGACAGTCTGAATATCACCGCTTATACAGCTGAAAAAAGCCCAGGCGGCGGCACTTCATTGGAGACTGGTCAACGCTTGAAGGTCCATATGGAATTTGAGATCGATCCTTTACCAGAAGGAACCAAAGCAGGCGATACCTTTGAAATAAGTGTACCGGATACATATTTGTTTGAATTTCTTGGGACGAAAGGGGTTTTGGGGAATGATCCGTCTGATCCTTATCTCACATATGAAATCAAAGATAATAAAGTGATTTTTACCATTTGTGATGCGGCAGTCGAAGCAGAAAGATTATATGCAGGGGTGCTAGATCTTACGGCGATTGCTCGAAGAACGGGTACAAATATTGATGGTGGAGGAAATGGAGAAGGACCAATCCTAGAAATTACACCAGCACCAGATCCGACCGTCAATCCACCGGAAGATCGGCCTTATCCGGATGAAAATAAGTACCTATATAAGGATGGAAAACAAATAGATGGAGAAAACGGAATTGCCTGGGCGATGCGGGCGAATTACCAAGATTATGGTGCGGCATTCGACAACTACACTAAGGATCAAGGACAAACGAAAATCGTCGACAAAGCTAATGGATTGTTGGTCGATCATTTAACACCCGGCACACATTTTAGAGAAAATTCCTTATGGGTGACTGTACCAAATTACATCATCACAACAGAGGATGCAGGTTCTCGTATGGGAGATCGTCAGTTGGGAGCAAATATTTCAGGTGAAAAACAAAAGGTTCCTTTTGCCGACTTTGTCATTGAAAAAGAAGGAAATGGGAATGCATTTGTAAAACTTGAACAAGGCAGTCGAAGTTATCAGGAGTTTCAAGATTACATTCAAGCTTTCCCAGATGCAAATAGCGGACAACGAGCATACGGGGTATTCAAACATGATGATGGGACAGAGACTGTTTTGATTGCTTTCGGAACAATTCCTGGATCGAATCATTATTATGAAGATTTGCGGGAAAACTTTACTGAGTTTGGTGAAGCAGGAATTCATGATGCAATCGATGCCGATGAATCTTTGTCGTCAAAACAAAAAGAGCAGCTTCATGATATTTATGGTAAAAGTGAGAAAAGTCCTTCGAACGGAGCGATTATTGCTTACGATGTTGCTTTTTTCGTTGATGTGGATGTACCAGAGTATGGTTCGGGGAAATACACGAACGATCTGAAATTTATCTATAACGACAATGATTCAGAGGATACACGCGGAGAATCGGATTTTGAAGCGATCTGGGGCGATGTCAAAGCCGACTTCTTGAAGGTTCGTAAAAAAGTCTCAGGTGATGAAGGGAAAGAGCTCTCAGAAGGAAAAACCTTCACCTTTAAAATCAGAGACCGTTATAACAATGTTGTAGCTTATGGAAAAACGAAAACCGCGGTTACTCATAAAGGGATCGAGGTCGAAGTCGTTTTCTATCGCGACGCTGCCTATACCATCCCAGTAGAGAATGTTAATGAATCTGATCCGAATCATTGGAGTAACTTTTTAGTCGACGGACGTTGGTATTATATCGAAGAAGTCGATGCGGATGGTTATGAAGTGCATATCCAAGATACAAGCGGAAATAAAACAAATCAATTTAAATACGATAGTAAGATCGATCGACATTGGAATTTTATTATCATCAATCAGGAACCAATCAAGCTGGAGGCCGAAAAGAAAATTATCGGAATCGGCAATCTGGCGTCCGATAAAGATTTCGAGTTTGAATTGAGGAGAGATACACGTGATGGATCAGTGGTTGCTTATGGTAAGACAACGATTACGACGACTGATGGAAAAAACAAGAATAAGCCGATCACTTTTTACACAGACAATACGTACACCGAAGAAATCACAAATTGGAAAAAAATGACCATCAATGGTGTAGAGACGGTCATTTTAGAAGACGGTGTGACATATGAATTAGTCGAAGTGGATAGTCAGGGATATAAAGTGACCTATTATACAAAAGATCCTTCTGGCGGTGACCCGGTTGAGGGGAACACTTACACAGCCGATTATGAAAATGGCGGGAAAATCAGCTTTGCGGTTACCAACCAAGATACGTTGGATTTTGAAGCCAATAAAAAAGTGGAAGGAACAGGTTTGCTTACACCGAACAAAACTTACGCTTTTGAGCTGAAGGATCTTTCAAGTTCTGGTAAGCCGGTTGTCGCTTACGGAAAAGTGACGATCAATGAAAAAGGCAAGAATCAAGCCATTGAATTTTTTACCACTAGCGATTACAGCGTAGCGAACAAGATCACCGATTGGGCGAAAATTTTGCACGAAGGCAAAAACTATCAACTAGTTGAAACGGATACGCAAAACTATCAGCCAATCTACTCTGGTGGAACGGGCGACAAGAACAATGAGTTTCAAGTTGTCTACAATGACACGTCCAAAAAAATCACTCTGAATACAGAGAATCAAAATACTTTTGATTTTTCTGCCAAGAAAAAAGTAGTCGGTGATGGTGTGTTTGAAGGCGAGATATTCAAGTTCCAATTATTGGATAGTAAGAATCAAGTTGTTGCTCACGGTAAAGCCGAAGTGACGGCTAAAGATGTCGATGTGCCAATCGTCTTCTATCAAGATCTAGATGATGAAAGTACAAAAATTACTGATTGGACTGACATCTTGACTGAAGGCGAGACGTATCAGCTGAAAGAGGTTGATGATTCAGGTTATGCAGTGACCTATAAAGATCAGGATGGAACGGAAACCAATCAATTCAACGTTCAGTTCAATACGGGGAAATCGATGAGTATTCAGGTAGAGAATCGTCGTGGAAAAGTACCACTTCCAGAAACTGGCGGCGAAGGATTAACCCGACAAGTAACTGTGGCTAGTGCCTTTCTTATCTTGCTGATCCTTATTGGTGGAATCATTGAGTATCGCAGAAAGGCGGGTGCTTAATATGAAGAAACTATCTATTGTACTCTCATGTTTCGCATCACTCATTTTTCTAACCATGAATCTATTTGATTCTCAACAAGCGGAAGCGGCAGAAGCTCAGACCGTTTATCTGCATAAACAAGCAACAAAAACAGATCAAACGAATCAGGGAATGCTGACGGAAAAACAAGGAGTGAATGGCGCGGAGTTCACCGTAGTCGACATTACGCATTTTGTTCGGACGCATTCAACTTCTCATGAAGAGGCATTAGAACAGGCCAAAGGAGTTGCCAAGTCCGAAGTCGCTGGATTAGAGCTTGGTCAAGCAGTACCAAATCGATTAGGGATGGAGGTCGTTGCCAAAGGGACGACGGCAACAACGGATGTTCCGAATAAACAAGGACAGAATGAGGCAACCGATGGTGTATTGAAATTAGCGCTGGCTAAGAAAAATAAGTCTCATGACGCAAGTTACTTATTTATTGAGACCTCTTCTGTGAGTCAGGCTGGACCTAGCGACAATATCATTACGCATTTACCTGTGTCTAATGAACTAAATGATGAGACATCAGCGGATGTACTCCACGTGTATTCGAAAAACGACAGCTTGCTAGAAATACCTAATAAGCCAGATATCAACAAGCAGCTGGCAGAGGATCATTCTGATTTTACTTATGGTGAAGCCATCAACTACGAGATTCAGGTAACAGTTCCAACGGCAATTGGAAACTACCAGTATTTTCAAGTAATTGATACACCGGATGCTGCTTTGCTAGCGGATATTGGTTCAGTAAAAATCATCGACCAAAAGGGTCAGCCAATCGCTGCGGCTAATTATCAAGTAAAAGCAAAAGATAATGGATTTGTCGTTGATTTTGTTCCGAGTGGGCTAGCGGCTTACCGCGATACAAAAATAAAAATTTTCTATCAATTGAAGATCAAGGAAGGTGCCGCGGCAGATACAGATTTTTACAATCAAGCCTTTCTGCACTACCACGATTCATTGAAGGAAGAGGAACTAAAAAGTTCGTCGAAAGAAGTTTTAACAGGGGGTTATCGCTTTGTCAAAGTCGACAAGGATAATCATCAATTGAAATTAAAAGCTGCGAATTTTTTAGTGAAGAACCAAGCAGGCTTCTATTTAACGAAGGAGTATAAGTGGAAAAAATCGGATACCCCAGCAAAAGACGAAGAACTGCTGAGGCTGGTTTCAAATCAGGAGGGCTTGTTCGAATTGAAAGGGTTGGCTTATGGCGACTATCAATTAGAAGAGATCGTCGCACCAGAGGGTTACCGTCTTTTGGAGAAAACGATTGATTTCAAGATTGAAAAGAATACCTACGTGGCTGGAGAAACGACTGGTTTGCTAGAAGTCGTAAATAGTAAATCAACCAAGAATCAACTGGCCGATACCGGAAACAAACAGACAACTGGCGGTGCTGGCAACACGAACCAGGTATCAGGAAGTCTTTCCCGCCGGCTGCCAAGTACCGGGGATCGAAGGTTAGATGTTGGTTTATTAGGACTCTTATTGATGCTAATCGTTTTTGCTACGTATGGTATTAGAAAAAACAGCAACAAGGAAACAACTAAATAGATAAATGGAGGAAATGAAATTGAAAAAGAAATTATTGGTTTTAATGGCGAGCCTTGCAATGGTTTTACCGCTTGCTTTAGGGCTTGGATCTTCGTTAACTGCGGAGGCAGCAGGAACGACGGTGGATATCAAGTTACACAAAAAACGTTTTAGCAGTGCACAAACAGAGATTCAAAATACTGGGGAAGAAATGACACAGTTCAATTCAGCTGCCGGCTTTGGCGGTGTGGAATTCAAAATTTACGATGTGACAGACGCTTTTTATGCATTGCTAAATACAATAAATCCAGCTACTACCGAAAAATATACGATGGATGAAGCTTTGGCAGAAGTTAAAGGAAAAAATTATAGTTCTGAAACACCTGTTGATACGCAAACCACTGCGACCACTGGAACAGTCGGTGACCTGACTTTTGCAGATGTGGATGCTAAAGTTAATGGCAAAAATGCTGTCTACGTAATTGTTGAAACGCCAATGGCCGGTGTATCGACAGCAGACAACATGGTGGTTGCTTTACCAATAAAGAACGCAAGCGATACAACATTAGATACGATCCACCTATACCCTAAAAACGTTGTTGAAACAGCAGGCATCGAAGTAGAAAAGATCTCTAATTTGAAGGATGAAGATGGCAACAAAGTACCGTTAGAAGAAGTGAAATTCGTGATTCACCGTAACGGTGTTTATAAAGCCAGTGGAACGGAATACTTAAGCGGATTTGATGGTTCGGGAACACCAACTTGGTCAACTAATTCGGCAGATGCGTATGAATTTGAAACAGATGCAGATGGTAAGTTCTCTGAAGATCGTTTGTTGTACGGCACCTATTATTTGACTGAGGTTTCAACCATTCATGGTTATGTGATCCAAAATGGGGCAATCAACCAACAATTTACATTAGATGCAACAAATAAATCAAAATCATTCGCAGGTGCGAATGCTATCGAAAACGATGATATTGAAGTGAAGAAAACTAATACGGGCGGTTCAGTCAATGTTGGCGATAAGATCGACTATAAAGTTGAAACAGTCATTCCAAATGGGATTAAAGATCAAATTGATAAAGATGGTGATGGCGTAAATGATGCACCACGCTATGTTAAATATGAAATCAAAGATACGCATGGGGCACATTTAGAATTAGATAATACGACATTAGTATTAACTGATGGCACGACAACCTTTGCTTCACCCGCCCACTATACTCTGGATGAAGCAACACCTGGTGAATTTACAGTGAAATTTACCGCAGCGGGGATTGCGGCAATGGCACCAAATGCGACGTTAACGATGACTTACAAAATGGAGTTATTGCAAACAATCGCACCGGGTGCAGAAGTGAACAATACAGCAAAAGTTGAAACGGATCACGATACAGATACTGGTACCGGTAGCGAAGTTTATACTGGCGGATACAACTTTGTTAAGGTTGATGGTTCAAATGATAACGAAGCATTGGCAGGAGCGGAATTTGTTGTACGCGACGGCGATAGCGATGCAGCGAAATATTTGAAAGTTGACACGAATGGCGAAATTTCTTGGGTAACGAACAAAACGGATGCGAAAGTATTCACTTCAAATGCTCAAGGTTATGTAACAATCAAAGGTTTGAAAGATGGCACCTATTATTTAGAAGAAACAAAAGCACCAAATGACAAATATGTATTACTAGCAAGTCGTGTGGAGTTTATTGTTAATCAAAATTCATTTGATAGTACCGACCCATTGGCAACAGGTACAGCGGAAACAGTTGTTAATAAGCAAAAAGGCAGCTTACCTTCAACTGGTGGTTCAGGAATCTACTTGATGATGGCAGCAGGGGTTGCTGTAATGGCAATCGTAGGGGTAGCTTACCTACGTTCACAACGTAAAGAAGCGTAAACGTTTCGCAGCGAAGGTTTTTGAAGACAGTAACGAAGAACTGTAAAGTCGTTGCTGTCTTCCTTTTTCAAAAAAAATACAACAGTCGTTATTAAGGAGGGGAGTTTTTATGACGAAGCGCAAAGAAAAATCAAAATCGTTGGCCGTGATGATCCAGCGACTCGTTATGCTGCTCTTCTTTCTTTTTGGGCTTGCTTTACTGATTTATCCGTTGGTCAGCCAAGGAATCAATGATTACATTGACCAAAAAACGGTCGAAAGATACCAAAAAGAAGCCTCTCAAAAGAACAAAACAGAGATTGAAAAGCTGCAGAAGCAAATGAAAGCACAAGACGAAAAAGCACAGAAGGAAAAAAATCCCGGATCTGATGGTGAACCCTTCTCGCAGCAGCGCAGAAATAAAGAGAAGAAAAGGAAACCATCGAAATCCTATGTTCAAGAGCACACGACTGGAACAATCATTATTCCAAAAATTGATGTAAAGCTTCCGATTTATGATGTGACGAATGATTTCTTCTTATCAAAAGGGGCCACCGTTTTAGAAGGGACTTCTTCGATCAACGGGGGAACAGGTTCTCACAGTGTCATCTCTTCTCACCGAGGATTAAAACAGTCGAAGCTGTTCACTGATTTGCCCAAATTGAAAAAGAAGGATCAATTTTATCTTGAAGTATTAAAAGAAACCCATGCTTATGAAGTGGACCAAATCAAAGTGATCGAGCCAACAGAGACAAGGGATCTTTTGATTGTTGAAGGGATGGATTATGTGACGCTGATGACGTGTACACCATACGGGGTAAATTCCCATCGGTTACTGGTTCGTGGTCATCGAGTTCCTTATACCAAAGCAATGGCAAAGAAAAAGGACAAGGTAGATGATCGAAAAAAACTTAAGCAAATAGTCATGCTGACGGCGATGATTCTTGGTAGCTTATTGATTGTTTGGATTTTTTATCGGATCATTCGAACCGCACTGATTGGGCGTAGAGAGTATCAGCTTATCTTCTATTTATTGGATCAAAACACGGAGCAACCGATCGTAGGTCAGCCAGTTTATTTGTCAGGCAAGCGTGGAAAAAATCCAATCATAAGTGAAGGGAAACCCGTAGTGGCATTGTCAGATGAAACAGGGAAAGTGGCGTTCTCAAAAATTCCGGGCAAGACTTACGGTTTAAAATTCTCAGAGGATACAGCTGTCTTTGCACAAACAAAAGTGAAGAAACTCAAAGCGTCTTATTTTTCATTAAAACCAAAAACGAAAAAAATCGTCATCAAGGATAAGGATCAAATCTCTGTTTTCAGGAGTGGTATATGAAGGCAAAACTAAAAAGACCGATCATTATTTTACTGTTCGGGGTTATTTTGCTGATTTTAGGACTTAGCTGGTGGAATAGTCAATGGATCATGAGAATCAACGGCCAGAAAATGACAGAGGATGAATATAGTTTTTATCAAAAAAGCAATCCACGGTTAAGTGAAAGAGCTTTGCAGCAAAAGATTGTTGAAGAAAAAGTACAGCTACAGCAAGCAGAAAAACAAAAAATCGATGTG
This sequence comes from Enterococcus malodoratus ATCC 43197, assembly GCF_000407185.1. Classification (GTDB taxonomy): domain Bacteria; phylum Bacillota; class Bacilli; order Lactobacillales; family Enterococcaceae; genus Enterococcus_A; species Enterococcus_A malodoratus. Next base: position 1,615,257 of record NZ_KE136481.1, on the reverse strand, counting down.
ATTTTAGATTATAAATCATTGAAGCGCGAATTGGACAAGATCAATCAGGAAAACGAGCAAAAAATCAAAGAGAACCAAGTCGTGTATGGGTTAAGAAAGTATGATGAAAGGACCTTCTATCGCTACTCTCTAAGTTTGGCTGTCAATGAACTAGAGAAGAAAGAGGCTCAAGAAATCACCGCTAGAATGGCTCGAAGCTACTATAAGAAGCATCAATCAGAATTTAAAGAGATCAATGCGAAGGAACTGTATCGTGTGTCTGGTAAACAAACGACGATTGAACAATTACGCAAAGAAGCAGTTACACAAGAGCAATTGACGGAACGTTCAGATGTTGATGCTGAATCCGTTTCTTTGAACGAGACGACTTTACGAGATTGGATAAAATATCGAGAAGTTGAATTATCTGTAGTAAATGATCTGAAAACAGGTAACTGGAGCGGCATGTTTGAAAATGCCGACAAGTCATGGAGTTATTATTGCTTATCAGACCAAGCAGGTGAGCTTCAATCTTTTGAAACGGTCAAGGAAAAAATTGTCTTGAAATTAGAAAAAGATCACTATCAGGCAAAAGTGAAAAAATGGGTGAAGCAGGCAGAAGTGGAAGTTAAATAGGGAGAAATGAATGAAAAAGAATCAGATATGGTCAGTCGTAGGATTACTGACACTGGTTATTCCAATGCTTTTTGGAATCTTACCGGAAAAAACAGAAGCTGCCGGAGCAGTTTATTATGTAAATGCTAATGACGGAAGTGATAATAACACAGGCTCCTCGCCAGATCAGGCATGGGCCACTTTAGACAAATTAGAAAAAACAAAATTCGAACCGGGGGATACGATCCGTCTGCATGAAGACAGTGTGTTTGAAGATACGCTTGTATTGGATGGAGAAGCGAATGGTGAAGGAGCAGAAGGCGCGCCGATTATTTTAGAAAGTTACGGTGATGCTGGCGGCAAAGCAGCGATCAATGGTAATGGTAAAGGTTATGTCGATCAAATGGAGAAGAAGGATATTTATTCGACAGTTACTTTATACAACGCGAGCCACTGGACGATTCGAGATTTGGCGATCACTAATATCGGTCCGGGTGAGGATATGAATGAGATGTCCAATAAAGATCGTGTTGGACTTTATGTATTAGCCAAAAATAATGGTTTAACGCAAGACATTCATGTAGATAATCTAGATGTCAGTGATGTGAATGGCAGTTGGAATGCCAAGGACATCGGCAATGGGGGAATCTTCTTCACTGTTACAGGAACACCCGCCGGTGAAGTCACGCGCTTCCACAATATCTCAGTGACTAATTGTCAGGTTGAAAATGTGACGCGTACAGGGATCTCTGTTGGGGCGACCGTTTATGGGGATATAATTACTCCTGAAAATGAAGCGACGACGATTGAAGAGAGTAAGATCCAGCAATATGGACATACAGATATTTTGATTGAAAATAATTATGTGAAGCAAAGCGGCGGTGACGCGATCGTTCCACAATTTTGTTACAAACCACTGATTCAGTATAACGTATCAGACACGGCGAGTTTTAGTCACTCAAAATGGGATTTAACCAGTAAAGAGAATGGAACTTGGCAAGTGAACGCAGGGATCTGGCCATGGCTGTGCTACTTCCCGAATTTCCAATACAACGAAGCGTTCAATACTGTCGACAACTATGATGGCGAAGCCTTTGATTGCGATTCTGGTACTGGAACGATCTATCAATACAATTATAGCCATGACAATGAAGGCGGATTTATGCTGATTTGTTCACCAAAAAATTTCGATAGTTTGATCCGCTATAACATCAGTCAGAATGACCGAAAACATCTTTTCCTTGTTTCGAATAGTTTGAATCCAGATTACAACGATCCTCGTTATCCGGGAATTTCAGAGGAAGAGACCGCTAATGTTTATAACAATACGTTCTATACGGGCGGAGGTTTGGATGTCACGGTGATGAGCCAAGAAGAACCAGGCTATGTACGAATGAAGAATAATCTCTTCTATAATGAAGGAACAAATACGACACCATATTGGCAACCCGCCCATTATGGGGATGAACATCCGGCAACGGTTAAATATGATCACAATCTTTATTATGGTTATACTAATCTGCCTAATAATGAAGAAAATCCGATCATCGTTAAGAGTCCGTCTGTAGAATTAACGGGAGCTTATAATGCCATCTCAATTCCTGGTGAACCTCAGCATGAACGAGGTGCAACCGAAGAAGAAGCAGTTGAAGGACAAGTAATGACAGCTCCAGGAACTGGTGGAAATGGAATGAATAGCGTAACGGGGTATCAATTAACCTCGGCGTCACCAGCAATCAATGCAGGAACATCACTTGCTGACAATGGGGGATACGATTATTTCGGAAATGCGCTAGCCGACGGACAGACAGATATCGGTGCACACGAATACAACGGCGAAATCACACCGCCAACAAGCAGTACAGAAGAAAGTAGTTCAACTGAAGAATCATCAAGCAGCGCGGAAGAAAGTAGTTCAACTGAGGAATCATCGAGCAGTACAGAAGAAAGTAGTTCGACTGAAGAATCATCAAGCAGTACAGAAGAAAGCAGTTCGACTGAAGAATCATCAAGCAGCACGGAAGAAAGTAGTTCAACAAAGCCATCTTCATCAAGTACGGAAGAGAGCAGCTCGACAAAACCATCATCAAGTAGTACGGAAGAGAGTAGCTCGACGAAACCTTCATCCAGCAGTACAGAAGAAAGTAGTTCAACGAAGCCATCTTCATCAAGTACGGAAGAAAGTAGTTCAACGAAACCATCTTCAAGTAGCACAGAAGAGAGTAGTTCGACAAAACCATCTTCAAGTAGTACAGAAGAAAATAGTTCGACTGAGGAATCATCAAGCAGCACAGAAGAAAGTAGTTCAACGAAACCATCTTCATCAAGTACGGAAGAGAGCAGCTCGACGAAACCATCTTCAAGTAGTACAGAAGAAAGTAGTTCAACTGAAGAATCATCAAGCAGCACGGAAGAGAGTAGTTCAACGAAACCATCTTCAAGTAGCACAGAAGAAAGTAGTTCAACGAAACCATCTTCAAGTAGCACGGAAGAAAGCAGTTCAACGAAACCATCATCAAGTAGCACAGAAGAAAGTAGTTCAACGAAACCATCTTCATCAAGTACAGAAGAAAGCAGTTCAACGAAGCCATCATCCAGCAGTACAGAAGAAAGTAGTTCAACGAAACCATCATCTAGCGGCACAGGCGGAACTAGCAGTTCAACTGTAGATTCTTCAGAAAATAGTGATAAAAAGGAACCAACAAATGATTCCAAAGGTAAAATAGGCGGAAATGGTACACCGAATACACCGGCTGGAGGTAACGGAGCTAAGGCAGGAAATGCATCGGTTCGGAATTATTCTGTAAACGAGGCATCTGAATCAAGTAAAAAAGAATTGCCTAAGACAGGGAACTCAAGTAATTATTTGCTTATCTGGTGCGGTGTTCTATTGATTATCGGGAGTATAGCATTGATGAGAAAGACAAATATAGTTCGAAAATAATGGTAGAAAGAAATGAGGTACAAAATGGAAAATGAAAACATTCCGCGCTGGTTTTTAGAATTGAATGATGAAGAAATTAAATTCGTAAAAAACTTCTTATTAGCTTCAGGATCAATTAAAGAATTAGCTGGGAAATATTCAACCAGCTATCCAACAATTCGAAAAAAGTTGGATAAACTAATTCAAAAAATTCAGGTAAATGAAAGAAAAGACAATGATACTGTTGTGAAATTGATCAATCAGTTAGAAGAAGAAGGGAAAATCGATCAAGAAATCGCAAAGACAGTTGTACTTGAATATAGTAAGTCATTAAACTGTCTAATTATTGATTAAAGCATAAGGCATATATTATTTCGATGAGTTAAGAACTGTAGACAAATCAAGCTTTAAATCTCGTATTTAGGGATTTAAGCCTGATTTGTCTTTTTTTATAATCCTAAATTAAATTTGTTTTTATTGTTGAAGATAGCAGCTAATAAAAGCTAAAAAGTTCAGCTTACAGGAAAACTTTTATATATTTTAAGGATTTTTTTAGAAAAACAGTTGAAGTAAGTTAACTTATAAATTATAAATAATTCATAATTAATAAAAAAATATAGCCTAAATGAATTTTATTAAATTTTGGAAAGAAAGCAAGATTATAAGTAAGTTGGAAATAATCCTATTTAGTTTCTTTAGTTAAAAAAGGAATAAGAATGCTTGTTTATAAAATAACTAAAGTTTTTTATAGAGGGGGAAAATGAGATGGTAAAAATGAAAAGGAATTACGCTGTTCTTTTATTTGGTCTTTTTTGTGGTGCTCTTTTATTTGGAGCAACAGGGCAAACAGCTCTTGCGGATGAAGTAACCGTGAATACAATAACTGATCTTCAGGATGCAGTGAAAAATGCTCCAGAAGACCGAAAAGTAATTTTGGGAGATTCTTTTCCAACAGATATTGGTGCAACGATTGCATTTAATGAATCGCCTTATCAAGTGGAGGTTGATGGTGGCGGCAAGGCGCTTCAATCTACTGCGGGAAAACAATTATTTTCTTATGGCGGTGGGACGGGAACAACGAGTTCAATCCTAAAACTTAAAAATTTCAATTTGGAAGGATTAGGTAATTCTGCTCGGGCACTAGTTGTTTCTGGCTATAAAGGAGAATTCATTTTAGAAAATACAAAGGTTAATAATTTTCGATCTTATGACGATGGCAGTGCCTTTTATACAGCGGGGAATACAACGCTCAATAATTGTACGTTCTCGAATAATGTAAATAACGCATCGGGATACTCTGGAGGTGCGATCGCATGTAAAGGGTACTCATCTAATTTTAAAGCATACAATTCAAAATTTATTGCCAACGAGACATTGCAAGCTGGAACGGGAAATGTGGGGGGAGAAGGCGGAGCGATCTATTTCTTCCAGCCAAGCGCTTCGGCCAAGTTCACTTTCAAGAATAATTATTTCGAAGGCAACAAATCTGTAGAAGATGTATCTGGCGGCGGCAAGGCCAAACTGGCTGACGGCGGAGCCATTGCCTTTTTCAATACAGTAAACGGCACAGATATTCTATTTGATGGCAATTCATTTGTTGGAAATATTGCCGGTGATGACGGCGGAGCGATCTTAATTCAAACGAATGACAATATTTCGAGTGCTGCTACTTTTAAGAATAATACTTTTTATCAAAATAAAGCTTTAGGGCAAGATTTGTCATCAAATAACGGCGGTGCTATTCAAATTTATGCGAATGGCGGCATCACTGAAGGCAGAAAAGCGGTTGTTGATTACATAAACAATAGTTTTGTTGAGAACACAGCAGCCTATGATGGCGGGGCCATTGGTAGTTCTGGTTACGTTACGAACCTTTCTGCTGGCCGCTATGCCAATAATTTATTTGCAGGGAATAAAGCTCGTACCGCTAGTAAAAATAATATTGCGGATTCCAAAATCGATGGTGCTGGTAATATTGAATCCAATCTTGGTTATGATAATGGCACGGCAACTTCAGTGACAATGGCAGATGCCTTTGGTACAGCACCTGTTGGTTTAGTGGAAAACTATAATAAAATCAAGGCGGGAACTTCTGACGATGCGATCATTTTACCAACGGTCCCGATCGCACCAGAAAAACTAGCAGATGATCAAGTTGAAAATTTGAGAGATGTGAACGAGGATCAACGCGGTTTGCCGAGAACTGCGAAAGCTGATATTGGTTCAGTTGAAATTGATTGGATCAAGTATGATAGTAATGGCGGTATCTTTGATTTAGGAACAGAACTTTCCAAATATGAGGGTACGATTTATTATGAAGGAACGCAACCAGAAACTTATTATCAAGTTGGCTATAAAGAGTTGAACCAAACGATTCCAGCAGGTACAGAGTTGAAGGCTACGCGGGAAAGTTATCAATTTGCAGGCTGGTCTAAAGATAAGGATGCCAAGGATCCTGACGATAATTTGGCAGCTGGACAAACGATGACAATACCAAAAGGCAACGAGACACTCTATGCCGTTTGGAAAAAATCAGAACCTGTCATCGTTCACTATATGACTTATGATGAAGACAAGCAGCTGGTTCAAATCAGTCCAGATGAAACCTTGACGGGGAGTCTGGGAGAATCCTATCATGCACAAATCAAGCAAATTGATGACTATGCTTTTTCTGGGGTGAAAGATGGGGATTCGATTACGGGTATTTTCAGTGATGAACCGAAAGAAATCACGTTGATCTATACAAAAGTTGCCAAAGAAAAAGGCATCGTCTTAGCTCAGTATCAAGATGAGTCTGGGAAACCTTTAGCTGGTGATGAGGTCTCCATGGGAGAAATCGGCAGTGATTATACGACCGTTCAAAAAAATATTGACGGTTATACATTTAAAGAAGTAAATGGTAATGAGGCAGGTAAATATGCGGCCGGGATTACACAAGTGATCTATATTTATACTAAGAATCCTGCTCAACAAGGAAAGGTTACCGTCCATTATCAAACAGAAGATCAAACTCCTTTATGTCCAGATGTGGAGCTGACAGGCGATGTTGACGATTACTACTCAGCTGAAGTGAAATCTTTTGATGAGTATGCGCTAAAGGGAATTCCAAGCAATGTTAGTGGGAAATATCAGACTCAGGATCAAGAAGTCACGTTGATTTATGAGAAGAAAGGGACTGGCATTGAAAAAGGTGTTCTGATCGTAGAATATCAAGATGAAACAGGCCATCCACTCCAAAATAGTGAAGTATCAATGGATGCGGTCGGAGAAACATATACTACGAATAAAAAAGAGATCGAAGGATACAGCCTTAAAGAAATCAACGGTGCCGAAACAGGCCAGTATATAGCTGGAATCACTAAAGTTACTTATATTTACAAGAAGAATGACGAGCCTGCTAAATCAGGAGAGGTAATCATTCACTATCAAGACGAAAAGGGAACAAAACTAGCGGATGATTTTTCTGAGGTAAAACCTGTTGGAACGTTGATCCCGCTAAACCAGTTGAATAAATCAATTGAAAATTATGTAATTAAAGAAGTCAAAGGTTTTACTACTGGTACTTATATAGAAGGAACGCAAGAAATTACCGTAGTCTATCGTAAAGTGTCGGGCAATGTGATCGTAAATTATATCAGTGATTCTGGGGAATCATTAGCTAAATCGATCACGATGAGCGGTGATGTAGGTACGGAATATGAGACTGCAAAGAAAGAGTTTAAAGACTATCGATTTAAGGAAGTTTTAGGCAACCCAACAGGTAAATATACTTCTGAACCACAAGTCGTTACTTATATTTATAGCAATAAAGGAACAATTACTATACGTTACGTGGACGAATCAGGAAATGAGTTGGCCCCAGCTGAACAGAAAGTTGGAAAAATTGGCGACGCATATGAAACTGAAGCGAAGACAATTGATGGCTGGAAGTTGAAAGAAACACCGAAAAACGTGAAAGGAAATTATCAAGCTAAAGAGCAGATAATTACTTACGTATATGTAAAGGAGAATAACCAAGGAACTGGTGGCGGCTCTGAAGCAGGCGGCAACACTGCTGGCGGACAAACGAGCACAGCTCATGTCGGTACCAATACCTATACGAGAACAGGAACTTTACCAAATACAAAACAAGAAAGCAGCAATAAACTTTTACCACGAACCGGTGAGAAAACGACGATGTCTACTACTCTAATGATAGTAGGTACAATAGTTATTGGATCGGTTGGATTAGCTTTTAGAAAAAGAAGAGTATAATAGCAATTTATAGGAAGGGTGTACCAATTCTATTGGTGCATCCTTTTTGTTATTCCTAAAATCAACATGAGAATAATAAAAAAACGACAAAAAGAAAACGCTTAAAAATCAGGAGGGAAGTTATCGAAGAAGAAGATGGATCAGAACAGATAATTTTTTTTTGAGGAACGACTCTTCTTTTTTTTATAGAAATTCGCTCCTTTTTTATAAAAATCGAGTAAAAAAAATGAAATTGTAGATTTATATGAAAATGATAACGCTTTTTATTTGAAAATGATTAGAATTTTATTTCCCTATTTAAATTCTCTATTTTGTTCCACACAGATACAAAGAATTATCCATTGTGAGTAAAAGATCTTACGGTTTGATGTTAGCAGGGCTGTCAGATAACTGTTTTTATAGAATCAAAAGCTTTTTTATTCTTTTATCATCAGCCTTTGTGAAAGCGCATACTTTAAATTTCAACGCTAAATTTGGATAAACAGTTTCCGTAAATTTAACCCAAAAAGTAAATAATCAATTATTAAATAAAATCGATTAGAAAGATTCTAACTTCTATTATAATTCAAGGAATTGTCGAGGCTATAAGTTGTAAACGTTGTCAAATGTGGATAAACTAAGCATGTAAAATACAAAAGCGCAAAAAAATAAGTATGCTATTCACTTTTTAAAAGCAGAAAAATAACAGCCTTAATTGCGCAATAATCAGTATGGAGGGAATAGTTATGAGTTCAAAGGTTCTTGACCAATTTCTAGAAACGAACTTGGCAGATTTAAAAGAAAAAGGGTTGTTCAACACAATTGACGTTTTGGAAGGAAGCAATGGTCCTATCATCACAGTTAATGATAAGAAAATGATCAACTTAGCTTCTAATAACTACTTAGGATTTGCTACTCGCCCAGAATTGATTGAAGCAGACGTGGCAGCAACGAAACATTACGGTGCTGGTGCTGGTGCGGTTCGTACAATCAATGGAACATTAGACATTCACCAAAAATTAGAAGAAAAAATCGCTGAGTTCAAAGGAACTGAAGCAGCAATTGCATTCCAATCAGGTTTCAACTGTAACATGGGTGCCATTTCAGCTGTAATGAAAAAAGGCGATGCAATTCTTTCAGATGAATTAAACCACGCTTCTATTATTGATGGCTGCCGTTTATCCGGTGCGAAAATTATTCGTATAAACCACCAAGATATGGAAGATTTGGAAGCTAAAGCAAAAGCAGCAACTGAAAGTGGCGAATACAACAAAGTAATGTACATTACAGACGGTGTGTTCTCAATGGACGGCGACGTTGCTAAAATTCCTGAAATCGTTGAAATTTGTGAAAAATACAATGTTATCACTTACGTGGATGACGCTCATGGAACTGGTGTAATGGGTAAAGGCCGCGGAACAGTTAAACATTTTGGTATGCAAGATCATATTGATTTCCAAATGGGTACTTTATCAAAAGGTATCGGTGTTGTCGGCGGTTATGTAGCAGGTACAAAACAACTGATTACATGGTTGAAATCTCAAGCTCGTCCATTCTTGTTCTCAACTTCATTAACACCTGGGGCAGCTGGAGCTTGTATCGAAGCAATTGATTTGATTGAAAATCATCCTGAATATGTTGAAAAACTTTGGGACAATGCAAATTACTTCAAGGCTGAATTAAAACGTATCGGTTATGATATCGGTCATGCAGAAACACCAATCACACCAGTTATTGTTGGTGATGAAAGATTAGCACAAGAGTTCTCTAAAAAATTGATTGAAAACGGCGTTTACGTGAAACCAATTGTTTTCCCAACAGTACCATTAGGAACTGGCCGTGTACGTAACATGCCAAATGCTGGTCATACAAAAGAAATGCTAGACGATGCAATCAAGGTTTATGAAACAGTCGGTAAAGAATTAGGAATCATCAAATAAAAAAAGAGGAACAGAGAGAGGACGACAAAGTCATGAAAAAAGTATTGATTACAGGATCATTAGGACAAATTGGATCTGAATTAACTGAGAGATTACGTAAAGATCTAGGTGTTAAAAATGTTATCTCTACCGATATTCGTACGATTGAAGGCAGCCCAGTTGTTGAAAATGGACAATTTGAAGAATTAGATGTAACAAACTACGATCAATTCTTAGATATTGCTAAACGTTACGAAGTTGATACTGTCATTCATTTAGCTGCATTGCTTTCTGCTACAGCTGAAAAACGTCCAGCATTTGCTTGGAACTTGAATATGACTGGTTTAATGAACGCTCTAGAAGTAGCACGTGAAATTGGACCTGAAACTAAATTCTTTGCACCATCTTCTATCGCAGCCTATGGACCAGATGCAGAACCAGACAACACACCGCAAGATACAGTGATGCACCCAACTACTATGTATGGTGTAACTAAAGTTTCTGGTGAACTATTGGAAAATTACTACCATACAAAATATGGTGTAGACACTCGTTCCGTACGTTTCCCAGGCTTGATCTCATATAAAGTAGAACCTGGCGGCGGTACAACAGATTACGCTGTAGACATTTATTACGAAGCATTGAAAAACAAATCTTATACCTCATTCATCGAAAAAGGAACTTACATGGATATGATGTATATGGATGATGCAATCGAAGGAATCGTGAAATTAATGAACGCGGATGCTAGTCGTTTAGAACACCGCAATTCATTCAATATCACTGCAATGTCTTTTGAACCAGAACAAATTGCTGCATCTATTCGTCGCCGTATTCCTGATTTCAAATTGAGCTATGATGTGGATCCTGCACGTCAAGGAATTGCAAATTCTTGGCCAAACTCAATTGATGACAGCGATGCTCGCAAAGAATGGGACTTCAGTCCAAGTTTTGATTTAGATAAAATGACTGACGAAATGTTAGAAAGATTATCAGCAAAATTTAAGGCAGAAGGAATCGAAACTAAAGTCTCTTTTGGGAAAGTTAATTCATAAAATTAGAAGTATTTCTTAACGTAACATGAGGAGGAAATAAGAAAAAAGGAAATGTTTAAAATAACGTTTCCCTTTTTCTTTCTCCATGTTAAAATAATGTCCGAGCAAATAGGTGAAGTTACTAAATAGTTGTTATATCGCAATTTTTTGTTCTATTTCTTTTATCTAATAACTTCAATTATTTGTTTTGCAAGTCAAGTTAAGAAGTGAACAAACAGTCGCTTCACAACAAGGAGGAAAAATTATGGCAGTCAACGAACATGATGTTGTCGGTTCAAATGAAGGTGAACTGAAACGAACAATGACGTTTTTCCCGGCCCTTTCGACAGTAATGGGTACTGTAATTGGTGCAGGGGTCTTCTTTAAAGCAGCAAGTGTCGCTGCAGTAACAGGATCGACCAGCTTACACATGCTCTCTTGGTTTTTAGGTGGTTTGATCAGTGTCTGTGCGGGTCTTACTGGTGCGGAATTAGCAGCAGCAATTCCAGAAACTGGTGGTATGTTACGCTATATCGAACGCGCTTACGGAGAATTTTGGAGTTTCTTACTTGGTTGGGCACAAGTAGTTATTTACTTCCCAGCAAACGTCGCCGCTTTAGCAATTATTTTTGCCACTCAGTTCAAGAACTTATTCGGTATGAGCGATGCAGCGATTATCCCAATCGCGATCGTAGCAGCAGCATCAATCATGTTAATCAACTTCCTAGGCTCAAAGGCCGGCGGAATGTTCCAATCAATCACTTTAGTCTGTAAATTAGTTCCTTTAGCATTAATCGTTATTTTCGGTTTAATCCGTCAAGGCGATGTATCTGTTAGTTTGTTCCCAGTCCAAGCTGGTACACAAGTTGGCGGATTTGCTTCAGCATTAGGTGCTGGTCTATTAGCAACAATGTTCGCTTATGATGGCTGGATCCACGTTGGGAATATCGCTGGAGAATTGAAAAATCCAGCACGCGACTTGCCTCGTGCCATCGCTGGCGGGATCTTAGGAATCATGGCTGTGTATTTATTAGTTCAATTTGCTTTCTTGCGCACATTAGATATCTCTGCATTAGCAGGAAACGAAAATGCTGCTATGGATGTTGCTGGAAAAATCTTTGGCGGCATGGGCGGGAAATTAGTAACAATCGGTATTCTAATCTCTGTATATGGAACAATCAATGGCTATACAATGACTGGTATGCGTCTTCCTTACACAATGGGGCTTGAAAAACAATTACCATTCTCTGACAAGCTAGTAAAATTAAACAAAAACCAAATCCCTTATATCGCTGGTATCTTAGAATTAGTGATCGCTATTGGTATGATGATGGTCGGCGGATTCGATATGTTAACAGATATGTTAGTATTCGTTATCTGGATCTTCTATACGTTAGTATTTATCGCGGTTATTAAATTAAGAAAAACAGAACCAGATTTGGTTCGTCCTTACAAAGTGCCGCTTTACCCAATTATTCCAATCATCGCAATCATTGGTGGTGTATTCATCTTAGTGATGACATTGATCAACCAATTCCAATTAGCAATGGTGGGTATCGTAATCACTGCACTGGGAATTCCATTCTACTTGTATTTGAAGAAAAAATATAAATAATTATATGAGCTAGCAACCGTTGTTGCTAGCTTTTTTGTTTGTCTTGAGGGCTTCTGCATAGCAACATCTAAGGTAGTTTGACACGCTGCCTTAGATGTTTTTTGCTGTGCAATTTTCGCAATCTGGGCACCTTTCTTCTATATAAAATAGAGGAACCAATAAATTGCCACAACGTTGTGGCAATTGTCTGTGTTCTAAATGTAAACGCTATCTCGTATGATGAAGATAGAAAAAGAAAGGATGGTAAATTTATGGCAGGATTTCCTAAAGACTTTTTGTGGGGAGGTGCAGTAGCTGCGCATCAGCTTGAGGGAGCTTGGCAGGAAGATGGTAAAGGAACGAGTGTTGCAGACGTGATGACAGTTGGTGGTCCGGGTATTTCACGAAGGATCACTGAGGGTGTTCTTGAAGGAGAGTATTACCCAAATCACGAGGGAATCGATTTTTATCATCGCTACAAAGAAGACATCGCGCTTTTTGCTGAAATGGGTTTTAAATGTTTTCGAACATCAATTGCTTGGACGAGAATTTTCCCTAAAGGTGATGAAGAAGTTCCTAATGAAGCCGGCTTAAAATTTTATGATGATCTATTTGACGAATGTCTGAAGTATGGTATCGAACCAGTGGTCACACTTTCTCATTTTGAATTGCCGTATCATTTAGTAACCGAGTATGGCGGATTTGCCAATCGTAAGGTAATTGATTTTTTTGTTAAGTTTGCGGAAGTTTGTTTTACGCGCTACAAAGACAAAGTCAAATATTGGATGACCTTTAACGAGATCAATAACCAGGCCAATTACAATGATCAATTTTTCCCATTTACGAATTCAGGGATCGCCTATAAAGAAGGGGACGATCGCGAGCAGATCATGTACCAGGCAGCCCATTATGAGTTAGTGGCTAGTGCTAAAGCAGTTCAGATCGGAAAAGCGATCAATCCAGATTTTGAAATTGGCTGTATGATCGCTATGTGTCCAATCTATCCAGCGACGTGCAAACCATCAGATGTCTTGATGGCGCAAAAGGCCATGGAAAAACGTTATTATTTCACAGATGTTCATGTGCATGGCACTTATCCGGGTTATATGATGACATACTTTGCTAGAAAAGGTTATGATTTAGATATAACATCTGAAGATTTAGCAGAATTAGAAAAAGGAACAGTCGATTATATCGGTTTTAGTTATTACATGTCCTTTGCAATCACACATAAAGAGGACAATATTTACTACGATTACCATGAACAAGAGGACTTTGTGCGAAATGAATACATCGGTATCTCCGATTGGGGCTGGCAGATCGATCCTGAAGGTTTGCGTTATGCATTGAATTGGTTCACTGACCATTATCGTTTGCCATTATTTATCGTCGAAAACGGCTTTGGTGCAATCGATGAAAAAGAAGCAGACGGCAGTGTTCATGATACTTATCGAATCGACTATTTCTGCGACCATATCAACGAAATGAAGAAGGCCGTTGTAGAGGATGGTGTGGATCTAATGGGCTATACCCCTTGGGGATGTATCGATTTGATTTCAGCTGGAACCGGCGAGATGAAAAAACGTTACGGATTCATTTATGTCGATCGAGATAACGAAGGAAATGGCACCTTAGAACGCAGTAAAAAAGATTCATTTGATTGGTTCAAAAAAGTTATTGCCTCAAATGGTGAAATTTTATAAAAAAAACGAACTCGATACAATTTTAAATTACGTTAAACTTAAATTAGAAGGATAAAAAAATAAAACGAATAGGGAGGAACAAACGATGAAAAAAGCATTAATTATCTGTGCCGGAGGAATGTCATCATCAGTAATTGCTAAAAAAACAACAGAAAGTTTACAAGGAAATGGTAAGGAGATCCAAGTAGATGCAACTTCTCAGTCTCAAGGAGCAAATACAATCGCGAAAGACGAGTATGATTTATACCTAGTCAGCCCGCAAACCAAAATGTATTTTGACAGCTTAGAGAAGAGTGCGAAGAAATACAATAAACCAATTGTTAACATTCCACCACAAGCATATGTACCGATTCCGATGGGTATTGATAAATTATCTAAAGTGATTCTTGAAAATATTGAGTAAGGATTGATAACTATGTTGAGCAAACGAGAAACACAAATCCTAAAACTTCTTTTTGATCATAAACACACGTATTTAACGAGCCAAGAGATTGCTTCAGGAATTGATGTTTCCAATCGAACAGCTAGAAAATATCTTCATCTGCTGGAAGATGCTTTAAAGAAAGAATCAATCGCCACTATTGAAGCAAAACAAGGAAATGGGTACCAGTTGAAAGTTGAGGACGCAAAAAAATTTGATGAGTTCTATCTTGAAGAGGTTAAGGATCAATCAACTTCAAAGGATATCACGACGATTCAAGAGTCAAATGATCGACAGTACTATATTTTAAACCGCTTGTTTTTTGAGCAGAGTGAAGTTTATGTGGATTCGATTGCCGACGAACTGTTCGTTTCTCGCTCAACCATATCAAACGATCTAGTTGAAGTAAAAAAACTGATCGCTCCTTACCAAATCGAACTTCAGAGCAAAAGTAATAAAGGAATTTTCATAGTAGGAAATGAACAGAATATTCGTCATTTTATTATGAACTATTTCTTTATGGAACGTTTGCATGACAATTTATTTGCTTTCTCAATGTATGCCAACCTGTTAGAAGGCATCAGTGTAGAGGAAATTGTCATTATTGTTTTAGATGAGTGTCGTGAATCGCAATTAAAGCTTTCCGATTTCATCGTTTATAATTTAGTACTCCACATCGGTTTGGCGATCAAACGAATACAGAATGGTTTTTTGATGGATATCCAAGCACCGATGACCTTTGATGAACGTTCGATTGAATATCAAACCGCACTAAAAATATTAGCAAGAATTGAAAACGCGATGGGAATTACGTTTTCTTCCGAAGAGGCCGATTTTATCGCACTTCATTTAAAAAATAAAATTACGGCCAAGACGATTTTTAAAAAGGCAGATGCTACAGAAGAAGAAATACGCACACAGTTAATTGAAACATTGAGGGCTATTGATCAAGACACACCGTTTGATTTGGAACACGATACAATCTTAGTTGACGGATTGATGATTCATTTTATTCCGCTGCTAACGAGGCTCCAAAATAACTCGAGTATTGAAAATCCATTACTTACGGAAATCAAGACCCAGTATCCTGATTTGTTTGAGTTGACGGTCAACTATTTTTCAAAAATGTCATTGTTCAAATCGTACCAAGTAACTGAAAGTGAGTGGGCTTATCTAGCGATTCATATAACGGCAGCGGTCGAACGTTACTTTAATGAACAGAAGACCCATGTATTAGTTATTTGCGCGACTGGATTAGGAAGCTCGCAAATGATCAAAAATCGTTTGGAACGAGAATTTGGAACGAGAATATTGATTGAAAAGGTCATTAGTTATTATGAAATAGCCGAACAAGATTTAAGTCAAATCGACTTGATTATCTCGTCAATCAATTTAGGAAACGTCGTTTTAAACGCACCGATCGTTAATGTCAGTGTTTTCTTAGGGAAAGAAGACATTAAAAAGATCAATCATGAAATATCTAGTAATAAGGGTGGTCATTTCAAAGGGTTTAAGGAAAATAAACAAACCGAAATGGTCGAAGAAAACGTTGAATTAATTAAACGAAGTTTCAAACCTGAGCTGTTTTATTTTGCTGAAGGTCAATCAACCAAAGAAACCGTGTTAAAGGAATTGATCGGTAAAATCGAAACAGTCGAAGAAACCGACTTGCAGGAAAGCTTTTTGAACCAGCTAAAACTAAGGGAATCCTATAGTTCAGTGGTATTTTCAGAATTTATGGCTGTTCCTCATCCAATTGAGGCCTTGACTAAAGAGGGGCATGTTGCGGTAGCAGTAGTACCCGATGGCATCGTTTGGAGTGAAAAGTGTCAAAGTATTCAGTTAGTTTTCTTGCTGTCACCAGATAAATTGGGGAAGTTTGAGATAGAGAAGGTTAGTCAAATGTTGGTAGAAATCATGGAAGATGATAACTTCAGGAAGGCATTGGCCTTCAGCGATACTTTTGATAACTTTATCCAAGCGTTTATTGATCAATTTGAAAAAAAAGCATAAAAGGAGAAAACAATGGACTCAGAAAAATTACAAGAAGCAGCATTTGAAATTATTTTGAGTAGTGGGGATGCCCGAACTCTTGTACATGAAGGCTTTAAAAGTATGCGTGAAGGAAACTATGAAGAAGCCGAGGTACATTTGAACGAAGCAAATGATTCACTAATCAAAGCACACAAAGCTCAAACCGAACTTTTACAGCAATATGCGAGCGGCGAGAAAATTGAGATGGAAATTATTATGGTCCATGCACAAGATCATTTAATGACAACTATGACATTACGCGAAGTCGCAATTGAAATGCTGTCGTTATATCAAAAAGTATCTCAATAGAAATTCAATACCTTAACACGAATAAGGATGTCAGTTGCCAGTTTTACTTCCTGCTTTAGCTGGTTAGTAAAATGGTATGCGAAACGACAATTAGATTCATTTTTCTCGATTTTAGAAAAATGATTTCTTAAATAGGAGTTAGCTTGGTCAATGAGTAACAAAATGATTTTTTGCCAAAAAAATCATTAGCTTAATATGAACAAGGATGTCAGTTCTGCTTTTCGCAGTGAAAAAGTTCGAATAAAACATCAGAAATTTTGAGTAATTTAGGAACGAGCACTTAAGCAGAATGATATACGGCGTGAGCAACAAACTGATTTTTTGTCAAAAAAATCATTAGCTTAATATGAACAAGGAGAGAACAGAGGATGGATAAAGAAACTGTTAGTCAATTAAAAAAAGAAACGGCACTAAAGAATTTTAGATTTAATCGTTTTCTTTTGCTTCGATATTTATTAGCCGGTTTTTTCTTTACTAATTTATATTGGTTGCTTTCTTTAGCTATGAGCAAAAGTATGTGGTCATTGTTGCCGCTGGGATTAATTGTACTTTCAGTCCCTGCTATTGCAGAGCATTTACGTCTGTACGGCTATCCATCAGATGATGTTCGCAACCAGCTAAAATGGCACAGACTGTATCAGATAACTCAAACGATAACAAATATTGTTTTAATGGTGTCTGTTTTGACCAATTTAGGGTTTGAACAAGTCTTTCCGTTTTTCACAAATAATGTAACGAGCAAAGGGTTTGTCAGTTGCATTCTGTTAGTCGGCATTTTGTTATCAGGCGTTATTTTGAAACGAATTAACAGCATTTATAGTCAAAAAGATAAGCATGCAACGTATATTACAGAATTTAGTAAACTAAATAATTGATAAAGGGTGATTAAAAAATGGACGGATCAAATAATAAAGTATTTGCTTTCTTAGAGAAAAACTTGATGGGCCCTATGGGGAAAATCGCATCACTAAAAGTAGTGCGGGCGATCATGGGTGCTGGTATGGGCGCAATTCCGTTTACGATCGTTGGTTCGATGTTCTTAGTATTCAATATTTTACCGATGACCTTTCCGTTTCTAGAAGACATCTTCAATGCAACATTTTTCAAATTCAGTGACCTTTATATGTTAGCCAACAGTACTACGATGGGGATTTTGGCATTATACTTTTGTGTTGGTTTAGGGTATGAATATACAAAAATCATTGCTGAAGAAGATGAATTGAACATGGCGCCGATTACAGGTGCGTTATTAGCGATGTTTGCATTCTTCCTTTCTATTCCTCAATTAGTATTGGATAACGGAACAGTGGTTCGTTTAACTGATGCTAAAGAAAATATCATCAACGGCTGGGCGATTGGTGGCGACGGTGTTTCTCGTCTAGGAACAGTTGGTATCTTTACAGGTATTATCATGGCAGTTATTGCCGTTCAGCTTTATCGTTTATGCGTATCAAAAAATTGGGTTATCAGAATGCCAGAACAAGTTCCTGAAGGTGTTTCTAGAGCCTTTACAGCATTAATTCCTGCATTTGTTGTTGCTTTTGTCATTTTAATTATTACTGGCGTATTAGTCTTCTTTAATACTGATATTTTCCAATTGATCGCTATTCCATTTGGTTTCGTAACGAATCTGACTAGTAGTTGGATCGGGGTTATGGTCATCTACTTCTTGATCCATGCTTTGTGGATCGTGGGTATTCACGGTGCCAATATCATTTCTTCCTTGATCGCTCCGATTACTCTAGGTAACTTAGCTTTAAATGCTGATGGTGCACATATTCCGTTGGCTGGCGAATTCCAAAATGCCTTTGTAACGATCGGCGGCTCTGGTGCAACTTTAGGTCTATGTATCTTCCTAGTTTACATGGCTAAATCAGAACAGTTGAAAGTATTGGGTAAAGCAGCGATTGTTCCATGTTTGTTCAATATCAATGAACCATTAATCTTCGGTATTCCATTGATTTACAATCCGTTTATGGCAATTCCGTTCTTCTTAGCACCAATGGTTTCAGCATCCATTGCATACTTCGCGATTCAATTAGAATTGATTCGTCCAGTAATCGCGAACATGCCTTGGCCTTCACCAGTTGGTGTCGGGGCCTTCATTAGTACCGGTGGTGACTGGAAAGCGGCATTGGTCGCAATTATCTGTGCGGCTGCAGCATTCGCAATTTATCTGCCATTTGCTCGTGCATATGATAAAAAATTGGTTGATGAAGAATCAGGCGCTGCAGAAGAAACAGCTGGAGAAAGCATTTCAGCATAATAAAAAAACTTAGTTAATAAAGAAATAGCCGTTGGCAATTGCCAGCGGCTATTTCTTTATTGTTCTGATTTTGTGGTTTCATAATAGTCCAAAAATAATTCATGCAGGGCAGGATGTGTTTTTCTCAACTGCACTAAACGATTCGTTTCATAGGACATGAAGCAGTGCTGGCTGGTTCCAGTAGTCACCAATTTTTCTCCATTATAAACCAAATATTCAAAATCTAAGCGAGTGCCAGTATATTTGGTGACGATGGGCTTGATCAAGACTTCATCACCGAAGCGGACCATTTCTTTGTACTCACAGGTGACTCCTAATACGGGGATCATAATACCGTCTGCCTCGATTTTTTCAAAGGGCCATTCCATGAAACTCAACGCGTCAACGCGGGATTCTTCAAACCAGCGAATGTAATTGGAGTGATGAATGATACCCATCTTATCGGTTTCATAATAAAAAGGCTTGCGCAAATAGCCGGGATATTTTTCCATAATTATTTCCTTTCGATTGCGTATTTTTTCATATAGCGGGGCAGTGCCTCGCTGATCGTAGTCGGCAAGACAACATAATTCTTTTCTGATAGGTCGTCACCGATCAGGCTGTGAAGATAGACAGCAGCGCCAATCGTATCCATTCCTTTTTCAAATTGTGCTAAAAATCCAGTAATCATTCCCGCTAAGGTGTCGCCCATACCGCCTGTGGCCATGCCGGGGTTGCCCAACGGATTTTGATAATAGGAGACAGCATCGTCATAAATCGTTGTACGATGGCTTTTCAATACAATTTTGGCTCCAATGAGCGCTTGCTGGGCACGATTATTTTCATCGGTCTGTTCAATAAAAGATAAGCCGCTTAATCTTTCCCACTCAGCTTGGTGAGGAGTGAAGACTGTCTGAGAGGGGAACTTCAAAGACAGGTTGTACTCGCTGAAGAGCGAGATAGCTGAACCGTCGATCACTAACCATTGCTGCGCCTTTTGGGTTTTTAAAACGCCTTTTAAGAGCGTGATTGCGGTTTTATCCAAACCAAGTCCTGGACCAATCAAAATAACGTCCGCTTGTTCCAATACTTGGTAGATCATCGTGGTTTCCCAAAAGGCCAAAACCATCGTCTCTGGTAAACGAGCATGAAGCGCGCTATGATTTTTTTCAGCCGTAATGACGGTGGTGAGTCCGGCACCGCTTTTGATACATGCTTCGGCACTCATGATGATCGCACCGCCGTATTGCTGATTGCCGCCGATCAAAACAACTCGTCCGAAGGTTCCTTTATGAGAAATTTCCGGTCGCTTCTTAATCACTTTATGTAAAATATCTTCGCTTAACTGAACCATAGAGTCACCTGCTTTCATCAAGAAAAATATCGGTTTATTTTTGCGAAAAGTAATAGTAGAAAAATGTATTATGGGTACCATTATAAGGGAAAAAGGAGAGCCTGTCCCAGCATTTCTTAAAGAGTTTTCATTTTTATTCTATTGAATAGAATGCTATCATGATAGTGGTTTTAATTAAAGGAGGAATCTTTCAATGACAATCGATTTTAAAAAAGAAGTCGAAGCACGCAAAGATGATTTGTTAGCAGATCTATTCACTTTATTACGCATCAAAAGTGAACGTGAAGACGACAAAGCAACCAAAGAAGCACCATTCGGACCTGGACCGGTCGAAGCATTAGAAAAAATGCTTGAGATCGCAGAACGTGATGGCTTCAAAACAAAAAACGTCGACAACTATGCCGGCCATTTTGATTACGGTGATGGCGATGAAACCTTAGGGATCTTTGGTCACTTAGATGTGGTACCAGCTGGCGACGGTTGGGATTCAGATCCTTACGAACCAGAAATTCGCGACGGCAAATTGTATGCTCGTGGTTCAAGCGATGACAAAGGACCATCTGTTGCAGCTTACTACGCGGTAAAAATCATTAAAGAACTAGGCTTGCCAATCTCTAAAAAAATCCGTTTCGTCTTCGGTACTGACGAAGAAAGCGGCTGGGGAGACATGGATTACTACTTCGAACATGAAGAAAAACCTGATTTTGGGTTCTCACCAGATGCCTATTTCCCAATCATCAACGGTGAAAAAGGGAATGTAACAATGATCCCTCACTTTGATGGCACAAATGGAACTTCTTATGTTTTAGTAAGTTTCGAAGCTGGATTACGTGAAAACATGGTTCCCGGCAATGCAGTCGCAGAAGTAAAAGTTGCGGATGCAGATGCTGCAGAAAAATTGGCTAAAGACTTTGACGTTTATGTAGGAAACAATCCAATTAGCGGAAAAGCGGATGTAGACGGATCAACCGTTACTTTACACTTAGATGGAAAAGCAGCTCACGGTGCCAGCCCTCAACTAGGTACAAATGCAGGGACATTCCTAGCAGTCTTCTTGAATAACTATGATTTCGATAAAGGGGCAAAAGCCTTCATCGAAAATAGTGCGAAATATATCCATGAAGATGTCTATGGTAAAAAATTAGGCGTTGAATTCAATAATGAAAAAATGGGCGAATTGACAATGAACGCTGGGATCTTCAGCTTCAAAGACGGTCAAGACAACGACAACCATATCACATTGAATTTCCGTTACCCTAAAGGTACGACAGCAGAAGACATCAAAGCAAAATTAGAAGAACTATTTGGTTCAGATGTTAAAGTAACTCAAGGCGGACACCACATGCTGCCTCACTATGTACCAGCAGATGATCCATTGGTAGCTACTTTATTAGATACCTTCGAAGAACATACTGGTATCAAAGGGGAAGAAAAAGTAATCGGCGGCGGAACATTCGGTCGTTTGCTAGAACGCGGTGTTGCTTACGGCGCTCAATTCCCAGGATTTGAAGATACTATGCACCAAGCCAACGAATATATGTCTGTTGAAGACATTTTGAACTCTGCGGTAATCTATGCAGATGCGATCTATCGTTTAGCTAAATAGTTTTAAAAATAGGGTCACGCTCAATTTGAGCGTGGCTTTTTGATTTAGTTGTTAGAAACTCGCGTGAGCAGAATAATTTCAATCTGCGCCATTTTCCTTTAGGGTTATAGATAGGAAGTGAGGAGATACAATGAACGAACCAAACTTAATCGATCCAAGAAATCTATTTCATGGCAGTCAATTTAAGAAGCAAGATCAAGAAACTCCTGCACTACAGGACGAAATGACACCTAAACCAGATTGTGGTGAGGAGAGCTATGTGGGAAGTAAAAAATTAGAAAATCGCCGTGTGTTGATCACTGGCGGAGATTCCGGTATCGGTCGTGCGGCAGCTATCGCTTATGCACGTGAAGGAGCCGATGTTGCAATCCACTATTTTCCCGGTGAGGATAAGGATGCAGAGGAAGTAGCGGACTATATCGAAAAAGCTGGAAGAAAAGCGTTGTTATTACCGTATGATCTGCGAGAAGACCATGCACCAAAAGAAATGGTTGCCAAGACCGTTGAGGCCTTTGGTGGATTAGATACCTTAGTCTTGAACGCCGCGCAGCAAATCTCGCATGAATCAATTGAGAAGCTGCCAGTTAAACAGGTCGAAGATACATTCAAGGTAAATATTGTTTCAATGTTTGCTATCGTGCAGGCAGCCTTGCCACATTTACCAGCAGGCAGCAGTATCATTACGACGACCTCAGTCCAGGCCTTCAACCCAAGCGATCATTTAATGGACTATGCCTCAACGAAGGCGGCAATTGCGAATTTCACGGTCAGCTTGGCGAGTCAATTGGCGAAGAAAGGGATTCGGGTGAACGGGGTTGCACCAGGCCCGATTTGGACCCCATTACAATTAGATCAAGGACAGCCGAAAGATGCTTTGCCTGATTTCGGTCAAAATTCATTATTAGAACGGGCTGGACAGCCTGTAGAATTGGCACCAGTCTATGTTTTTCTAGCATCAAATGATGCCAGCTATGTTACTTCGCAAATTTATGGAGTGACTGGCGGAGAACCGATCAATCTATAAGAGCAAGTCAAAAAAAAAACGTATGTCGATATTTTCGACATACGTTTTTTTTGCTGAAAGACTAATCATTAATGATTCGATCAATACTCAAAACAGTCCCCGTTTTGGCATCTGCTTTAAATTCGTAAGCGACTAAGTGATCGTCTTCCGTGCGGGTAATTCCGCCAGAAAGAATGTTCATTGTGATGGCGAATTTTTGCATGTGTTCAGTATCAAAAGAGATCCAAGAACCTTCAATCGGACCTTCTTTCAAAAAGGCTTTTTTGATTTGATCCAAGACCTTGTCTGGAGACATGTCTTGTTTTTTTCTGTAATAGTGATTTGCTGCAATGCCTGCAGCTAGTCCAATCGATGAACCGATGGCGAGACCTTGAGCAAATTTTTTGGCTTTGTCCATAATGCAAACCTCCTTGTTCGTGTGTTCGCTTTATTTTAACATAAAGTAGGAGGATTGCTGATAAGAAACAGTACGAGTTGCCTTCTTTCTCAAAAAGTCCGAAAAGTGTATAATCAGGGTAGTAAAAGAAAAGGTCGTGACGGAATGATTATCCCTAAAAGTATTGAAGAGTTAGCCGGCTATGCGGAAAAAGGAAAGAATGTTTTCTTCTTTACAGCTGATTGGTGCGGCGATTGCAACTTTATCAAACCTCAGATGCCCGAGATCGAAGCGGAATTTCCGCAGTTCAAATTTATTCAAGTCGATCGAGATGAGTATATCGACGTGGCAGCCGAGTGGAATATCTTTGGAATCCCTAGTTTTGTCGTAGTGAACGACGGCCAAGAATTAGGTCGATTAGTCAATAAAAACCGAAAAACCAAAGATGAAATTGCTGGCTTTTTACAACGAGTAGAAGGGTAGGAGATCAAGATGTTCACACAATCATATCAAAATGTTTTAGTTGGGATCGATGGCAGCGAACAAGCAATGGAAGCTTTTAAAAAAGCGTTGGCTGTTGCCAAACGAAATCAAGGGACTGTTTATGTCGCAAATGTGATCGATCATCAAATCTATACATTCATGAGCTATTCTCCACTGAATGAAAATATTATGGATCAATTAGCTGCGGATGCAAAAGAGTTGATTAACCAATGTAAAGCAATTGGAAAAGAATTTGGCTATACTAAGATTGAAGGTATTGTTGCTTATGGTTCTGCCAAAGAAGCAATGGCAAAAACATTACCAGAAAAGTATGACATTGATCTAATCATGGTAGGTCAATCTGGTTTAAATGCTGTGGAACGCTTTATGACCGGCAGTGTTGCCAGCTACGTGATCAAAGAAGCTCTGTGCGATGTACTGATTGTTCATCCGAGTGCTGAATAAAAAGCTGGCTTGCCCAGCTTTTTATTTGGAAAAAAAACGATTCTGAAGAATCGTTGCTTCTTTGACTAATTTAGAAATGAAAAAAATCTCATGCAAAAGTCCCATTAGATTTGTTAAGATACGAGAGGACTATGACTGGAGGTAAAAACGTGATTTTTGCGTATAATAAACAAAATGTTGGCGATACATTGATGGTAATCGTCAAAAATGATGAAAATAAAGAGAACAAATCCGAAAGAAAAGGTGCTGTTGCTCGCATCCAAACAATTGATGGAACAACCGTTGCTTGGAACTTTTTCAATGTTTCTGATTATTTAACAATCCACGGAAATGGACAAGTGGAATTAACAGAAAAAGATATAGATACATTGAATGAGCAATTGAAACTTGCTGGTTTTGAAGAACGTTTAGTAGCAGACCTTTCACCAAAATTTGTGGTGGGGTATGTGAAAACTTGTGTGGATCATCCTGATTCAGATCATTTGCATATTACTGAGACGGAGATCGATGGCGGCGAAACATTGCAGATCGTGTGCGGTGCATCAAACATCGAAGCCGGTCAAAAAGTTGTCGTAGCAAAACCTGGTGCGATGATGCCTGATGGTCAAATGATTTGGCCAGGAAACTTACGCGGCGTGGACAGCTTTGGTATGATTTGTTCAGCCAAAGAATTGCATTTGCCAAATGCACCAGAGAAAAAAGGAATCCTAGTATTAGAAGATGATGCTAAGGTTGGCGAAAAAGTTGAAATAGGTAAATAAAAAAATCTCCGTTTTGAAGTTCTTTTGAATTTCAAAACGGAGATTTTCTATTAACCATTAAAACAAAGACAAGAGAACAAGTCTCTGTCATTTAGGCTGTTTTTTCTACCATTTGGGATTAACCAATTCTATTCCTTTTTTTGAATGCTAAACTAAAAGCAATCATATATTACTTTTAGTTGGAAGGAGGAAAAAATTTGCTTTTACTTTTACTTGTATTATCCCTCATTAGCTTAGCTCTATCTTTGATTATGAATACGAAACTGAAAAGGGCGGCTTCAGGGGCACAATTTGGTATCCTGACTTTAATTCAGGGCGGGAGTCTAGGAGCAACAGTCGGTATATTACTTGTTTTATTGATCAAAGGACGTACACTTGGATAAAAAAGAAAATTGATTCCACCCAGAGAGAATGTTTTCTCTGGTTTTTTTGTAAAAAAAGCCACCGAAATGATGAAAAACAGTCATTTCGGTGGCTTTATCAGTATTCGGTTTTATTGATTACTTTGTTGCTGTGAATTTGATTTCAGTGAATTCGCATCAATGCTCAATTTAACTGAAACAGTATTTTTCTTGTCTTGACGATAGTAGGTAACTTTTACTGTGTCGCCAACTTTGTGTTTGTACAATTCAGATTGCAGTTCTACACCTGTCGAAACATCTGTATCATCAATTTTTGTGATGACGTCATATTTCTTCAAGCCCGCTTGATCAGCAGGAGTTGACGCTTGAACTTTTGCTACTACGACTCCTTGTGTAACTGAACTTGGTACTTTGACGATTTCACTCAACTGTTCAGTTGATAGATCAGAAAGATTAACCATCGAAACACCTAGCGCAGGTCGAATAACTTTACCGTCTTTTTCAAGTTGGTTGATGACATTTACAACATCGTTACTTGGAATGGCAAAACCAATTCCTTCGACGCTGACATTTGATTCTGTTTGAACGATCTTGCTAGAATTGATCCCGATTACTTGACCCGCCATGTTTACTAATGGGCCGCCTGAGTTACCAGGGTTGATCGCCGCATCCGTTTGAATCGCATTAATATTGACCGTTTGTCCATCTTCATTTTGATTGACTACTTGGCGATTCAAGGAAGAAATAATCCCTGAAGTTACAGAGTTCGCATATTGTGAGCCCAAAGGAGAACCTAAGGCAATCGCTGGTTCACCAACTTTTAAGTTACTGGAATCACCAAAAGTAGCAGGTTTGATGTCTGCGACTTTATCCGATTCGACTTTTAGAACCGCTAAGTCTGTATAAGAATCTGTACCGACTAACGTCGCTTTGACTTTTGAACCATCTTTCAATAGAACCTCAAGTCCATCTTGTTTTTCTACAACGTGATTATTCGTAACGATATACGCGGTCTTGCCTTCAAGTTTGTAGATGACACCAGAACCTTCGGACGCTTCTTCTAGCTGTCCGTTCTCATCTGATTGTGATTGCTTGTCTTCGTTGCCGTTACCGAAGATATCAGAGAAACCGCCTAAGCCGCTTTGTGATTGCTGCTTCTGCAAGTTGATGACAGAAACAACTGCGTCTTGAACTTTGCTGGCAGCATCAGTAACATCAGAATTCACGTCGACTTTCATGTTGCTGACTTTTGTGTTGCCGGCACTAGGCGAACCGCTGGCATTTTGATTATTTGGAGACAGCAGCGAACCATTCCCTACATAAAAAATCCCAATTGTTAAAACAGCACCAAGCACACCGCCTAGTAAACTAATCCCAAACCGTCTAAAGAAACCAGGTGACTTTTTGGGTGTTGGTGTAATATTTTTTCTAACCATATTTTCCTCCACCTCTACTATAATTTAAGTTATATTGAGTATAGTATTATTTTGTAAGATAAGTCTACTACACCGATTTGACTTTTTTATGAAAAAGTTTTGGAGGAAATTGTAGATAAATGATAAAAAAACTTGTTTTCCACAACAATGGTGGAAAACTAAGGAAAAAGTTTGTTAATTGTCCAAAAGGATTTATCCACACAAATGTGGATAAAGTGGATAACTTGGTGGAAAACATACGTTTGTATATAAAAATACCCCGAAAATGGGAAAGGATAATCCAAAATCTGGGGATAACCCTGTGATTAGTGTGCATAACTTAGTGGAAAAAGGTTAGCGGGTCCATTTATCGTAGTCCTAATCAGTGGAAAAGATTATGAACTAATTGAATACGACCAAATAAAAATAATTTAGTAGAATGATATTCGATTTGAAAAATGAGTAATTTCTTCTCGAAAAAGTTAATTTCTTTAAATAAAAAAGGGGTATAAGGATGAACATCAAAATTATTTCTGTGGGAAAATTGAAAGAGAAATATCTGGTTCAAGGAATCAGCGAATATACGAAGCGATTATCAAAATATTGCAAGATCACATTAGTTGAAGTACCCGATGAAAAGGCGCCTGAAAAACTCAGTGATGCCGAGATGATTCAGGTAAAAGAAAAAGAAGGGGAACGTATTCTTGCTAAGATCAAAGAACAGGAATATGTCTTCGCCTTAGCTATTAATGGAAAAAATCCCAGCAGTGAAGATTTTGCGGCCACACTGGATCAGCTGCAAACTAGCGGCAAGAGTCAATTCGTATTTGTCATCGGTGGATCACTCGGTCTGAGCGACGAGGTTTTAAAACGGAGTAATACTCAGATCTCATTTGGCAAGATGACCTACCCACACCAATTGATGCGCTTGATTTTAGTAGAACAGATTTATCGAGCTTTCAGGATCAATCAAAATGAGCCGTATCATAAATAGGGAGATTTTTTTGCGATTTATTATTTTAGGGCTGAATGAAACACAAACCGATTGTGTTGCGTTAGTTGATAAGGGGATATCTTACTAAGGTATAAATAAAGGAGCAAAATAATGGAGGAATTAACAGGATATAATTTACCAGAAGGTAGTTACTGGGTAAAAAAAGTACAACAGGATGAGAAGGGAACCCTGATAGTATTAGAGAGCAAACAATTTATGGTGAAAATTCTTTTTGCAGGTTTTGTCTACGCCATGTTATGTTCAGATGAATCTGGACTTCAAAAAAGAAATCATCAATGGCTCGAAAAATTTGCAGAAGTTAGTTTAATAGATGTTGCATTTTTCAAACTAACGGATTCAAAGTTCATTGACTACATTAAGGATCAAACTTTTGGTTATTATGAGGATTTCGACTTCAAGCATTTTGTCGCATGGACTGAAGACAATATTATTGAGATAATTGCCCACTATGAACCAGAAATAGAAATTCAGGAAAAGAAATGAGAATACAATATAAACTGTGTAAGTAACCATCAATCCTAGATAGATGGTTGCTTCGCGGTTTTTATTTTTCTAAAATAAGATCGAGTTGTGGTCGGATTAATTTTGGTAGTACATTTAGTGTATTTTCTGTTTGGAGAAGCTTAAAGTGAAGGTGAGTTGATAGAAAAAGATTTTCGCGAATTATGATTCAGTGGCTTTATTTATTATTGACTTTAATAAACTAACAATACATGGCTATTCAGTTAAAAATAAAACAGTGACCTTCTTGTGAGATGTCCATTACACTTCAAAAGATGGTAGTATAGGTAGACAAGATTTTTAGCTGGTTTGTTTCCAGAGAACGATTCAATTAGAAAAAAGATAATGGAGATAGTAGATGAATAATAATGATAGATTACTGCGTTTGAGATATGCGATAGATATTAAGGATACCGATCTGGTTAAAGCGTTTGATTTAGGCGGTATCACAGTGACCAAAGAGGAAGTACGAGAGATGTTAACAAGGGTGAAAGATACGGAACAAGAGGAAGATAATGTTTATTTAAAAGCCATCAACAATCAAGTCTTCGACTCATTTCTAAATGGTTTTATCATTCTTAAACGCGGCCCCAAAAACAATAAAACACCTGAGGAAACACCGCTCAAGAGTAAAGAGATCAAAAATATTAATAACATTCTCATTAAAAAATTGAAGATTGCCCTATTCCTGACAAGTGAAGATATGTTGGCCATTTTTGCCGAAGCAGGAGTCTATCCTTCAAAAGGGGAACTTGGAGCAATTTTGAGAAAAGAAGGTCATCGCAATTTTAAACCTTGTGGCGATAAATACATGCGCAACTTTTTAAAGGGACTAGGATTGTGCTATCGAAATGAAGAGAATAAGGATAATCGATAATAATTATTTCAATTGTTTATAGGATGTGGCTCAATAAAGCGAAGAAATGAATCTCAGGTGAAACAGGCAAAGCGATCCTTTATTTAAAAAATCTTTTATTCTTCTTTGCTGATTAATTTTATATTTGAATGAATAGATAAAAGAATTGGTGATATCGCCAATTCTTTTTTAGTTAATATCGACTGAAAAAGTGTGTATATTTGTTGAATTGGCGGGATGCTACAATATGTAGCTAGGTTTTTTAGCCCTTTTTTATTAGGCTTAAGTTAAAGGAGGACATTATGGATATCGGTTCAAAATTAAAACAACATCGAACACAGCGACAGTTGACCCAAGAAGCAGTGGCTGAAAAATTACACGTTTCTCGTGGAACGATTTCTAGTTGGGAAACGGGAAGAACATTTCCAGATATCGAGAAATTGATTTATCTCAGCGAACTATATGAGCTTTCTTTGGATCAGCTGCTAAAGGAGGAGCCTATAATTATGGAGACGATTGTTACAGAACGAAAGAAGTTGAAACGGTATAAATGGGTTAAGACTATTGGACTAGGATTACTTGTGTTTTTCCTACTGTACAATATCTATTGGTTTACAATAGTTTTTCCTCACAATGCAAAATTGAAAGACTGGACCCATACGTCGAGCAATAACTATTTGGAAAGAGATGGGTATATTTTCCAAGCACACGACCTCAAGTATCCGATGTTTTTACCAAACGGAAACATTTCAGTGGCTACTTATAAAAATGGCCCATTTTGGATCAGCATTGATGGAGATCAGGTTATGGTATCAGTCAATGAGAGTGATCCGTTGATAAAAGGATTGGAAAACAAAGAAGACTTTGGAATGATTCGAATGAACCGAAAGGATTTGAATAGTGCCGAATATACTAACTTGGATGGCGAAGATGGAAATTTAACTAAGCAGTTGTTAGCGAAGCACTCTGTGGAGTTCACTAAAGCCTATCAAGCGACCGAACGTGTATGGAAGGAAGTTAATGAGTAAAGTGAAGCGAACTTTGGGAGATTTAGAGACAGTTTAATAGACTAACTGAAATTTGAAGTCCAATCATCTTAATTGATGGTTGGACTATTTTTTTAATCTAACAGGAGGGATCAGTGCTGCTTAGAATATAAAAATAGTGAACATACGGGGATAAGAAAGGGTAAGTTGTCTCGAGAATAGTTGAATTCTATTGAGTATTTAATAGCTGTTGACCTAAATACAACATGAGAATCAACGTGTTGTTATGGTGTTGATCTCAGACAATGTGTTAATGAAATGGTTGGATAAAAAAAATATCAGTAATTATAAAACAAACAATTTGTGGATACTATATAAATAGATTATTATTATTCTAATTTGGGAAGAAAGCCCTTTACAGCTATTATTATGTGATTTCCTATTGGCTGTTTTGTGAATGAATGCATTTGAATATATCAAAATGCTTATGGTTATTACATGATTTTTTGCTTTAATCAAGCAATTTTATCTAGAAGTTAGTTGTCCGTATCTAACAAATTGGAGGAGAAAGTATGAATAGGAAAATAGTTAATATGTTAAGCAAGTTAGCGATAGTGACCATGATAATGAATGGTGTATTATCAACTTCGCTTTCACTTTCAAGGACAGTTTACGCAGAAACGAATACGACGGCTAAACGAACGGATTCATCCTTAAAAAACCAAGTAGATTTGAACAAAAATGAATCCCCCGCAAAAACAACTACTGATAGCACGGTACCAGATGCAGTACAGCCAACATCCTCTTCTTCTGAGAAGGAATCAGAAACACCGGCCGACTCGGACGTAATGACCGAAAAGAATGAAGCAAATGCATTCAAACTGAATAAATCTGCCGCGGCTAAAGTTGCGATTGGAGATCAACAGACCACCGGGGGGTTACATGTCTCAAATATGGATTTTTTCTGGGATGGCCACGCACTGGTCGCTCCTACAAAAGAAAATCCAGCGAATGTAAGATATACATTGACTCTCGACGAAGCAAATCGTCAAACAGGAACGACTCCTTTTAACGAAGATAATGAAGCGGGCCATGATAATGATGCATCAAATGCAATAATTCGTACAAATGATACTCTGGACTATCAAGTGAAAATCTCTATTGCGCGAATAGATGGAGGGACAGAACAAATTACCAATCTGCCTACTTTATATGCGGTTCCTATTTTTCAAGATGACATTCGTGTGGGAAGTAAAAATTATCAACCAACAGGAACTTTTAGAAATAGTACCTATAGTAATTCCAAAGGAACGGTGACCTTTGCTAAATCCGATGGAGAAAAGGTTTCTGGGTCTATAAGTACAATACGTGGAACGGATTACACAACGACTACTTCAACAGGGACCGCTGTGACCAGAGATGTGAAACTAAAGGTTGGCGTCTTGCCTAATGATTTTAGCTTTTCAGTCGGAATCGTTCTGGCGGCTAAAGCAGACAATCTAGCTGCCGATTCTACAATCTACGGTCTTGCAAATGACTTAGAGCCAATCGCAGTTTCACAAAAGAGCAGTGCTAGTTTATCTGGAGTCTCCGCATCAAACTTTACCAATACAGATTCATGGACAAAAGATGATAAAATCGGGCCTAAAAATGTTAAGTACTCTTATCGAGTATACTTTGGACCGCAGTCTTCATTAGGAGGAGGCTCGTTAGGATTTAAAATCAATAATATGGAAGTGGATCACACAGGAACCTATGCTTTCGAAAATCAAAAAACACAAGAAATACCTATGGATCCTAAAAGTAATGCTGAAAGATATAAAGGATATGTTCCAAGCGACTCAAAATCAGGAAACGTTACAATACAATATGCGTCTGATGATTTGGGGAATGATCCCGTAGGTTCTCCAGTAAATTTCACGACATCTAATGATGATTGGTTAAAAAAATCGACATGGGTACCAACTGATCCTGCCAATGTATTAATAAATCAATCAGCAATTTTTGCACAGATTACCTACGTGTTTAATGATTTGGACCCATACAATATCGGTGGCGAGTTAAATCCTGAAAATTTACGAGCTACTACTACCCGGTCGTTGACTTTATCACAGATAACTGCGAAGGACTTCTTTGACGATCCAGTTGTAGTAGAAAAGCAGCCGACTGTTACTACCTCTTGGACCTCCAATACACCAGGGATAATTGATGGAGCATTGCAGCTTACTAAAGATGATAGTAACACCATGACTTGGGATAAAAATACCGATGAGTATGGTAGGAATGTTCTAGCCTATTCAAGTAGTTCACAGCTTGCTCGTGTCGGTTTTTTGTACGCTCCTGAAAACTATAAAGAAGGAATGGAAGTTAGTGATGGAGTCCTTAAAGATACTGTTTTATGGGGAGCCTATAATAATGAAAGTTATTCACTGAACGAAAGGGATACTACACACAATTTTTACACAAAAGATGCTGATGGCAAGGTAACCGGTGAGGCTAAAGGAGTTTATGAGTATGGCGTACCGAAAGATCCTCAACAAAAAATTACTGACGAGTTTTTGCATAAGGCGACGCAAGATGATTTTATTTGGAAATATAAAGGTGATCCAGCTGGCGCAAATGGGGATAATCGAGTTGCGGCTTTCCGTGTGACATTACCAGAAACGGTATATGTTCAGTTCAAAAAATATAATGGAGAGATCAATCGTTGGGGAGCCTCGCCGCATATACAACCACTAAAGCCAACTCCAAAATTTATTGGTAATTCGGATAAAGAGGGAGTAACAAATCTAGTTGTGGCTTATGCAATTACGGCTTTTAACGGTGGCGAATCGAAAGACTATTTACGTCCCGACCCATCTACTCCTAAACAATATACAAGCTTTAATGCTGTTAAGAATAAGAATCCCGACACTTGGCTAAGTTCAAATAAGCAAACGCCAAGTAATTATTGGATTGATTGGCTTGCATATGGCGTCACTGCCTTAAATGTAACAGTAGGCACGAATGCAGAAAAGCCATCTGTCACCTTGGGAGATTCCGATAAATTCAATTACTCGATGAAATTATCGACAGATTACCTTGAAGGATTTAAATCGCTGTCAAAAGAAGATCTGAAAAACCAATTGGCTAAAACAAAAATTACGATTACTTCATATTCAAAAACGGATGATAAACAAGATAATTACACCTATATAGGTAGCGATGGTGAAAAACATCAGATGTCTGTGTCTGTGGGACCAAGTAACACAACAATAAACTTTGATGATCCTAAAAATGAAGACTTGTTAAATTATTTGACCGATTCGATGTATCAATCCTTTGTCACTGGGGATGCCGGTACTGTTACGCTAAATTTTTCAGGTGGAGAATTTGTCACTACGAGGGCAGAAAATACCTCATATATCAATAGCACGATTAATTTCTTTGGCAATTGGGATCATGATAATGCTTGGTCAAGAGTTACGGCTACTACGCCCAATGGATTTAGGTGTACTAGAAAAAATTGCACCAAAAACAGTAGGCAAACTAAGTTCAAATTACCAGATTCAGGTTTTTCCATACACCTTTAATGGTGGTTCGGAGAATAATATGCGCGGAATTGTTCCATTACCAGTTTCCAAACAAGATGGCAGTGATTTTGCCGGTGCTTCTACGTTGACCAACATCACTAACGTTAATAGCAATGGGAAAACAGTGACTTTTTATTACTCTCAAAAGCAGAATCTTGATGTGAATCCTTCAGAACCAATTCAGGAAGGAAATGATCAAGGGTGGATCAAATGGGATGGTAAATCTGACAGTCTAAAAAAGGCAAAGTCGATTGCTTATCAGATTACTGGACCAACGAATAATGAAATGTTGCAATTCAATCTTGATTTTCAAACTTCTGGGAATCAATATTGGGATCGGTATCGTCAACGTTCGTATGTCAATTCGGATTCAAAATATCATGAATTAGTTCCTTCTAACTATGTGCAATATGTTGTGTTCGAGCATGGTAATGTAGAACTAAGCAAGGTAGATGCTAAAACGAAAGCTCCACTCGATGGTGCGGAGTTTGTCATTACTTCGAGTAAAAGTGGATTGTCCAATATACAGAAGCGGCTTGCACAATATCAAAAAGAGATAGTGACATCACCTGAAAAAGCCACAGATCTTAAAGCTGCTTTGCTGAAAGATTTGGTTCCGCATTTAGTGCGCGGTGATTTAGCAAAATTATTTCCAGAATTGAATAATGAAGTTGTGAATTCAGATAATCTAGATCGGATGTGGCGTTACTTATCTAGTGATACTCGTTTGCAATCACCTAATAAACTTGATTTTAATCAGGACGGCGTGGTAAATGAGGCAGACAAGGCTCTCTTTATTGATGGAGCAATTGCGCCATATGTTGTGACCACAGCACAAGGAAGAGCCACTTTTGATAATTTGGAGGTTGGAGATGGAGGAGGTAGCAAAGATTATTGGATATTTGAAATCAATGCGCCAAGTAAGTATGTTAATACCTCAGAGCCGACACATGTGCTAGTGGATAAGGATGGTACAGCTAAGATTGAAGTTAACAATTCAAAATACTCCTTCGATGT
The DNA here is from genome assembly GCF_000407185.1 of Enterococcus malodoratus ATCC 43197. Lineage (GTDB taxonomy): Bacteria > Bacillota > Bacilli > Lactobacillales > Enterococcaceae > Enterococcus_A > Enterococcus_A malodoratus. The sequence continues at coordinate 1,580,455 of NZ_KE136481.1, read as the reverse complement.
TGAAAAAGAATGGAAAGATGTTCCCGCAGGAATCCAAACGCCGGAAATCACTGTCGATTTGTATGCGAACGATCAGAAAACTGATAAATCTATTCAATTGAATAAAGAAAACGGGTATCATGGTTCATTTAGTGATTTGGATGTAAGGGATAGCTCTGGAAATCTGATCCATTATACGGTGAAGGAACAAACACCGAGCCAGTATAAGGCAGACGATCAGCAAGGTGAAATTATCGACGGTATTGCTAAGCTAACGAATACCTATATTACAGAAAAGATTACGATCAATGGACAGAAAAAGTGGGATGATCAGAACAATCAGGATAATAAACGGCCAGCTGAAATTACCGTTAATTTGTTGGCAGATGGAAAAATAATTAGTTCTAAAAAGGTAACTAACGAAGATAATTGGACCTATGAATTCACCAATCTCGATAAATACAAAGCGGGAAAACCGATTGATTACACAGTGACTGAAAATCAAGTTGATGGGTATACAGGGACAGTTACTGGGACCACAATTACGAATAAGTACACTCCTGAGTTGACGACGATAAAGGGGACAAAAACGTGGCATGACAAAAATGATCAGGATGGTATTCGTCCTGAAAGCATCACGATCCATTTAATGAATGGGAATAAAGAAGTAGAAAGCCAAGTAGTTACGGCAGATAAAAATGATGAGTGGAAATATGCATTTGATAAGCTGCCGGTATATGAGAATGGCAAACAAATTTCTTATACAGTAAAGGAAGATTCAGTAAAAGGTTATTCTGAAACGAATAGTGGCTATAATATTGCAAATACCCATAGTCCAGAACTTACAAAAGTTGAAGGAACGAAAACTTGGAAGGACAACGAAGATAAATATAGTACTCGTCCCGATCAAATTAAAGTGACACTTATGGCTGATGGTAAAGAGATGATGGCCAAAGTAGTTACTGCCAAAGACAATTGGAAATATAGTTTCAATGATCTTGCGAAGTTTAAAGACGGCGGAAAAAAAATTAAGTATACAATTAGTGAAACACCTGTCAATGGCTATCAAAGCAAAATTAATGATGGAGATTTGACTAATACATTGCTGACGACTAACGTAGAAGGAAAGAAAATTTGGGATGATAAAAATAATAAAGCGAAGGTTCGACCAGAGTCGATTGATGTCGCCTTATTACAAAATGGAAAGCAGATTGATTCGATCGTTGTGAAATCCGAAGACGAATGGAAGTACCATTTTGTGAATCTACCCAAAGTGGATAAGGCTGGAAAAGAATATGTCTACTCAGTGAAGGAACTGAATGTTCCAAAATTCTATACCACGAGTGTACAAGGGTACACTATTAAGAATACCTACAAACCAACTGTACCGCCAAAAACATCAAAACCTCCTAAAGGGCCAAAAAGCAAGAATCACCCGCCTGAAAAATTAAAAAAACAGCACCAAAGTTATCCAAAAACGGGTTCTGTTGATAATCATTGGTTGGTTATTCTAGGTGGTATCATCGTTGTATTGTTAGTTTTCCAAAATGCTATGAGCAGACGCCGTAAAAAGAACTAAGGATTAATAAAGTATGTGGTGCAAAATTGCACTGCATGCTTTTTTGTAACGAAAGGTATGAAACTACTGTCTGTACGAAGGGAAGATAAGTTCAGCACAATGGTCAGTAATCTAATGAATAAGAAAAAACGTGAATACGACCGCACAATTAAAATAGCGGTTGTATTCACGTTTTTATATATAGAAATAATCAGCTGCTTTTCCTTAAGTAAGACAAAGAGAGCAGAAATTGAAAGAGTCGAGTTGGGGGACTGGTAAGCAACAATTTTTTCCCAGTTTTTTGTTCGATAAATAGTCCTGCTTACTCAGAATAATCAATTGTTTGTTGCAGAGTACCATCTTGTTTGTAGATTTTGACAGAAGAGTGCTTGTTTTTTGAGATTTCTTTTGCACGTTCAACCGCCTGTTCCTTTGTCTCGAAGGAATCACTGGCTTGATCGGCTTTCTCTGAACGAACCAGCCATTTGTCATCGTCATAGGTCACTTCAACATCGGCATTCATTAATTTTTTAGCATTTTTATTGGTAGTGTGGGAGTCATTCTTTTGCGGTGTCTTTGCTCTCTGAAAGTCTTTCTTTTCGTCTGCTGAAGCATCTTTGTACCATTTTTCTGCTTGGCTTGTTGCAATTGGAATCGCGCGATCATCAGGATAGCCATCGGCCAGTAGCGCATTGGCAATCGCAATCGCTTTTTTACGAATCAATGGGTCTAGGTTCTTCATCGAGGCAGGGTAATCAGTTAGGTTCCAAGGCATAAAACATCCTCCTTTAATTTTGTCTGTATCTCCAGCTTACTATATAAGTACTTGATTTAGAATTTATCTGTTTTGCTAATAGTAGAAAGGAAGAATAGTTTTCGTCACCTAGAATTTATTGTTTTCTTCGAGGGGGAAAAAATTCTTTTTGAAGACGTTTGCTTGCATTTGTCAAAAAATAAAAAATATTAGCTGATTATAGGAATTGATTTTCAAGACCTTTCTTTTCATTTTCATTTGCAAAAGGACTAGAATGAATTCAAATAAAGAACCTCTTTACTACTTTAGTTTATGAAAATCAATTTCTGAAAATAAAAGCTGTTTAGTAATTGTCTTTGATTGCTAAAAGAAAAATAATGATTCTTTTGTTGAAGAGGTCGCTTTAAGTTGATGGCTCAGTCGGGAAAACAGTAAGGGAGAGTATTGATATGGATAAGAAAACTCAAATGAAACTATCCAAACAAACAAAGCAAAGGGTTTTGGCAGGAGTGACGATAGTTGGAGGAACCTTATTAAGCTTGAACTTTTCTGCTGATAATGCTCATGCGGCCGAAAATGCCAACGTAAATGAACAATCAACCGCACTCGTTTCAAGTGAAAAGACGACTCAAACAGAATCTACAAACGAACTTTCGTCGAATAAGACAAGTGGGAATAGTGAAACTCCTGAAACAGCTACTGTTCATCAAGGAAATCAAAATGATGTCTCAGCATCTGGGAATACAGCAGCAAGTGAAAAAGTTTCAAGTGATCAGGATAATAGTGCGGTCTTGAATAATTCTGCAAACAGTTCAGCTGTCAATGATGAAGCAAAATCAACTCAAGACTCAACGGTAGTTCCAGACAAATCAACAGATCAAGATTCAACTGTATCTTCGGCTAATAATGGTCAAGTTGAAAATTCTAGCTCTAGTCAAACAACACAAAGTGGGAAAGTAAACTCAAATACTGTTAATACAAACGAAAAAAAAATCAGTTGAACAGTCATCCGATACTGAAGCTAATTCGTCTCAAAATAATAATACGGGACAAAAAAATACCGATTCATCGAAGAAGGCACAAAGTGATGATCGTTCTAATGCCTTAGAATTAATTCAAGCAGACAAGGCTGGAATTACACCTGAACCTGTTCATCAAAATTGGTCCGCATCGTGGACGCATTCTGTTGAGGGCCAGGAATATAAATATGTTTTACAAATAAAAAATGGGAAAGAAACCTATTCAGGACAAATTGTTACACATGGGGTCGGCTTGGATTGGGAACCAACGAATGACCTGATTCCTAAGGATGCAATTTTCAGAGAAGCAGGCTCTGCTGTTGGGAAATATCGTCTGTATTTAGGCGCTGACTTTTTAAAAATGCTGCAAGATAATAATCCGAATTTCAGTTTGATGTCTGATGAATGGATGAGTCATCCTGAGCCTGTTTGGTATGGAACATATTTTACTATTACACCTAGACCTGTGACGATAACAGTAGGCGATTATCAAAAATATGTCGGTCAAAAGGATCCTAGTTTTGCAGCTAACATAGAAAAAGCGGAGGATACTTCTAAAGCCAATACGGGACTTGTTGAAGGGGATCAATTGAACTATCAGCTTGTTCGCGAACCTGGAGAAACTGCAGGTACGTATAAAATCAATGTTGTACTGGGCGAGAATCCCAATTATATAGTGACAGTCAATGCAGGACAATTAACGATTAAGGCTACTCAAGTTGTTCAAGAAAGCAAAGATGTTACTCGGACCATCAACTATCGTGTGGAAGGGGATGCACAAGCCCCTAAGACGGTCATTCAAAAGGTTCGACTTGTCCGGGAAGTTACTGAAGACAAGGATACACATGAAATAATCAGTGCTGGTCACTGGTACGATGAAACGGCTACTTCTTGGGATAAGGTTTTGGCACCAAAAGTTGATGGGTATACACCGGACATTTCTGCTGTTGCACTGCAGGAAGTCAATGAAGACACTTCCGATACAGTGGTTCTTATTACTTATAAAAAGGACCCTAAGAACGAAGTACCAAATAAGGTGACCAAGCCCAATAAACCGGTTGAGCCAAACAAACCAAACAAACCAATTAAACCAAGTACCCCGGCAATGCTGGTTCATTCGAATAAAAATCAAGAAAACAGTAATCTTACTCAATTCTTGAACTCTTCCCAAAAAACGATCGGCAGAGAAAGCAGTACAAGTAACAGTGGAATGACCAAGCTTGCGACTGAAAAAGAATATCCTGCTACAGGGGAAAAAGAAAACAATATGACGATCATTGGTTTACTGTTTGTCTCGCTAGTTGGCCTTTGGGGTTATTTCAAAAACAAGTTAAAAAATAATTAGTTGAATTAAGAATAACGAACAGAAAAAAAGACAAATAAAACTGCGCGTCCATAGTGGATACGCAGTTTTATTTTATAAAGAAGTGTCAATCTTTTCGAATTTTTGAGACATGTTTGCTGCGTCCGCCGATTCTTGCGGCGAACTGATCAGATTCTCGTTTGCTTTGGAATACCCAAAGCTTCTCAGGGTCTTTTTCACGGGTGCGTTGACCTTCTTTACCAATGTAACCATGGAGTACTTTGACAACATACATAAGATCACCTGCTTTTTGAAGTTTAGCTTATAGTATACGGATCGGTGATATGAAAGCAATGTTTCTGCCTATTTTCTAACTGCGACATGTGCACATGCACAAATGAAGCTGTAAATATACCAATTTTATTTATTGGGCAGATCGTTAAAATGGAAACGTAAACAAAAAATAAGGAGATGTTTCACATGTCAGGTATTACTATCCCTTGGTATGCAGCGATAATTGGTTTGCTTTTCGCGATATTCTCAATTTTGAGAAAAATGAATCCGGTTTATTCATTATTTTTAGGCGCAATTGTTGGATGTCTGATTGGAGGAGCATCTTTAAGTGACACAGTAAATATATTGATTGCTGGTACACAAAGTATTATGGGCACGGCGATACGAGTGCTGGCAGCTGGAATGTTAGCTGGTGTCATGATGGAATCGGGCGCGGCCGAATCGATCGCTCATGCAATCGTCAACAAGCTTGGTGCCAATAAGGCGATTTTATCATTAGCATTGTCAACAATGATCATCACGGCAGTGGGTGTTTTTATTCCAGTAGCAGTATTGATTGTCGCACCGATTGCTTTATCCGTCGGTAAACAAACGGGTATCAGCAAATTAGCATTGTTGACTGCCCTATCCGGCGGCGGGAAAGCCGGAAATATCATCTCACCAAATCCAAATACGATTGCAGCAGCGAATGGCTTTAAGTTGGATTTGAGCAGCGTAATGATTGCAGGTTTCATTCCAGCAGTATTCGGCTTAGTTACAGCAGTTGTCATTGCTAGCTTGATCAAAAAGAAAGGGATGATGGTCCAGGACAGCGATATTGGAGAAGAAGGTGAAAAAAAATTGATGCCTTTAAACAAAGCGCTGATTGCCCCTGTTCTATCGATTGTTTTACTGTTGATCAATCCGATCGGGACAATGCTTCATATCCATGTCTTAGCTAATTTAAAAATTGACGCGATGTATATCTTACCTTTTGCCTCGATTGTTGGTACGATTGCGATGGGACATGCACATCAAATTCGAGAATATTCTAAGGCTGGAATTTATCGAGTAACCGATACAGTATTGATCTTGATTGGTGCTGGAGCGATTGCCGGACTGATCTCTGTTTCTGATTTATCGAAACAAGTTGTTCACTTGATTGCTATCACAGGAATTTCTGGAACCTTCTTAGCACCGATTTCAGGTATTTTAATGGGATTAGCCGTCGGTTCAACTTCTACCGCAGTTATTTTGGCGACCGGCTCATTCGGCCATGCGATATTAGCGACGGGAACTTCTTCCTTGGCTGCTGCGGTAATGGTTCATACAGGTGCAACGGTGATTGATAGTGTTCCTCAAGGAAATTATTTCCACATTACTGCGAATAGTATGCATATGTCGATTAAAGAGCGAATGAAAGTCATTCCTTATGAAATATGTGTTGGTGGTGTAATGATGATTGCGGCGACGATTTTATACGGATTCATTTTGAAATAAAAATGGCAAAATTGATTAACACAAACTATAGAAAAGAATTTTGAGTAATAGAAAATGTAACAGTATGCTGTATAGATAGCGAGTAAGTTGATTTTTTAAGTAGAGTAAGGAGAAAAGCGATGAAGAAAACTTTTGTATTAGCACCAGATTCATTTAAAGAAAGTATGAGTGCAAAAAGAGCCTGTGAAGCAATGGAACGTGGTATTCGTAAAGTTTTACCTGACGCGGAAATCCTTCACGTTCCAATGGCTGACGGTGGCGAGGGAACAGTCGATGCGCTAGTTGACGGCAGCAAAGGAACTAGAGTCGAAGTAGTTGTTTCCGGACCGCTCCCAACAGAAAAAGTTACAACTTACTATGGTTTGTTAGCAGATCAAAAAACGGCCGTGATGGAAATGGCAAAGGCAAATGGAATCGAATTATTGGCCGAAAGCAAACGCAATCCTTTGTTGACCTCTACTTACGGCACTGGTGAGATGATCAAAAGTGCTTTGGACCATGGTGTTGAAAAGATCATCATTGGAATCGGTGGGAGTGTCACGAATGACGGCGGGGCCGGAATGGCGCAAGCGTTAGGTGTTCGGTTGTTAGATGAAGCCGGTCGCGACTTGTCAGTTGGCGGTGGTGCATTGGCTAAATTAGCTAAAGTAGATATAACAAATGTTGATCCTCGTTTGAAAAACACTGAGATCACTATTGCAAGTGATGTGACCAACCCATTGACGGGGCCTACGGGTGCATCTGTTGTTTTTGGTCCGCAAAAAGGTGCGACACCAGCGATGGTGAATGAGCTAGACAGCAATCTTGTTCATTATGCTGAGGTTATAAAAAAGGATTTAACGATTGATGTCAAAAATCAGCCGGGAGCTGGTGCAGCAGGCGGGTTAGGCGCGGGATTGTTAGTCTTTACAGGTGCTAGTTTGCGGTCAGGAGTCGATCTTGTAACCGAATTGACGCATTTGGAAGATAAAATCAGTCAAGCTGACTATGTATTTACAGGCGAAGGTGGTATGGATTTTCAAACAAAATTTGGTAAAGCACCTTATGGAGTAGCAAAAGCCGCAAAAAAATATAATAAACCCGTTTTTGCTTGCGCCGGTTATATTGGCGAACAAGTCGAAGTTCTATATGACGAAGGTATAACTGCAATTTTTGGTATTTTAGGAAAGTCTGGTTCATTGGATGATGCCTTACAGGCGGGAGAAGCCAATTTGGAACGAACAGTGGAAAATATCGTTCGTGTCTTATGTGTTTGAGCGGTGCAAAATTTTTGTCATCTATCGGAATTTCGTTAAACTAAGAAACAAACAGAAAACTCTTAGGACGGGAAATCGATGAGTAATTTATTAACGAAGGAACAAGCAAATCTGATCGTACAGAAATTGATGGCTGATATTCCGTACAATATAAATATTATGAACGAGCAAGGCTATATCATCGCAAGCGGGAAAGAACATCGAATTGGACAGCGGCATCGTGGTGCAGAGCGTGCAATTAAGCAAAGACAAATGGTCGAGGTTTTTAGAGATACATCTTTAGAGAAGCGTGGGACTAATGAACCGATTATTCTAAAGGGTGAATTGTTGGGTGTCGTAGGAATTTCAGGTGAACCGGAAGAGGTTCGGCCGTTTACCAAACTAGTGAAATCTATTGTGCTGCTTCTAGTCGAAGAATTGAATGAGTTCAGTAAGAAAGAGAAGAAGAATCAACAAAAAAATGAGTTTTTAAAAGAGTTGCTTTTGGATAAAGAACACCGCAGTGAAGAGCTGATTCAAAGAGCGTTAAACGATTATGGCATCAATCTACAAAGACCCAATCGCTGTGTTTGGTCAACTGAACAAGAAGAATGCCGAAGTTTATTTCCTTTGCATGAGGTATTTGAATGGAATGGAAATTATTTGGTTTTTGTTGATATGGAAGTCAAGATTGATACAGGACCGGCGAAGTTGCTTGTTAGTCCTCCGCGTTTAAATGCAGGCCGGTGTATTAAGGAAGTCGAGAATACCTTTTTGTATTTGCAATTTTTGCAAATTCCAATCACACACACTTTTTTTACCGAAACCTATTATTTTGCTCAATTGTTTGATTTTCCAATGGAATTGGATCAGGCATTAATCAAAAATGTTGAAGCCATTTATGAAGAATATCATGAGACCTTAATTTGTTTTGCTAACAATAGCACGAATATAAAAGCGGGAGCAGAACAACTCCATATCCATCGGAATACGTTAAATTATCGAATTCAACGTATCTATGAGTTAACTGGAAAAGATCCGAAAACATGGTCCGATCTGTGGGTTTTGATGTATCATTTCGCTTACTGCTTTAAAAAAAGGTTAATTTAAAGAAGTTGTATCTCAGTTAGAAGATACGACTTCTTTTTTTGTTATTATAAAAAAATATATTCGTCAATAACATTAAATATACCACTTATTTATAGTAAGCGTATTCTCTCACATGAGTTTTTACAGTATTGATATTGTTTTAGCGAATAACGATTTTTTAACATAATTGAAAAAGTAAAAGCAGTAGATGGAAAGGATAAAAATGAGTTTAATCCGCTTTTATAAGTAATTTTTTTATATTTAATGACTAGAAAATAACAAAAGATTAATCGTTACTAAAATAACAATCCATCTGTTATTATTAGTAAGGAAACTAAATTATAGTCATTATTTCCTTTTAATCATTATATATAAGCTTATTGATATGGTTATTTTGTTTTTATTATTTTATGGCATATAAAACCGAAAAGGAGTGTTCTGAGTGCGAGGGGATTTTTTTAAGGAAAAGGATTGGAAACTAAATTTTTTTGGCTTACTAACTTTCATCGCGTTAACCATTGCTTTTTCTACACATGTGCTCACTGTTCAAGCTGTTACTGGAAACCCATCGGTCCCTAAAGGTGCGATCGTGGTGGACGGAATTTTTGCACCGCCGAATATCAAGATGAAGCCTGGCGGCAGTGGTGGGAATACTGGTGTAGTGCTTGGACCAAGCGATCAAAATAACGGGGTCCCGTTCTCGGAGGTTGTATTGTCTGGAAGTCAGAATGCTGTCTCTATTTGGGCGGATGACAAATACAAAATGGATTTTTCTAAAAGCTTTAACGGTCGTGAGTATGTCAATTTTGGTACTTCTCAAGCGGATGGTTTCGCTTTTGTTATGCAAAATGATGACAAAAAAACGACGGCTATTACGAACGCGTTGGCGAATACGGATGGACAGAACTTAGGTGTGTATGGCGGATCTGGTTCTTATGGTGCATTTTGGAATGTAACTACGCCAGAAAGTTTTGCTATTAAGAATTCGATCGCAATTGAATTTGATTTATATGCGAACAATAATGGCGGTTCAATGTATGATGCTGATTTTCCAAAGGTTCCCCACATCGCTTACAGCTTTCCAGGGAATTTAGCAAAGGGCTACACCCCTGTTGGATCAAATTGGCAGGGAATTATTGGCACAGGAGCAGTTGCTAAAATCCATCATTATAATCCGCAAGTCCTAAATGGAGTTGTTGGCGATAACATTCAGGATGGAACATGGTATGAGTTTCGGTATGACTTTGATAAAGCAACCTCTTCTTTTACTTACTATCTGTTGAATCCTCTAACTGGGGTAAAAACTCAGACGTTTTCGATTCCTTGGGCAGACTTAAGTTCTGAACTAAAATTGTCTGCTAATGCAAATAAGGCCTATTGGGGATTTACTGGTTCAAACGGCGCGGCCAACGGTCAGGTGAAATTTGTTTTCACACAAGTACCGGTTGATCTAGATGCGGGTGTGAAAAATGATGTGATCGATAACGCGGCTTCAATTGTTGATACGAATAATAGTGAAGAATACCAACAAAATATGCCGGCGGCGGAATATGGAGATCAAGTTACGTTGAAAAGTTCTTTCTCGCTAAAAGCTGGGGAAACATCATTGGCCGTCAACAACTGGGAAACTACGATCAATCCAGAGGTGTTTGATTTGGCAAAACCGATAACAGAGGTTAAAGCAGTAACAGACAATGTAGCGGTAAGCGGGAGTGCAACGGTAGATAGTGCTACAGGGAAGGTTCAACTAGTTTTTCCAGATTTAAAAATTGCCCCAGGCAAGACCGTTGATTTTCAATATACTGTTCAGACAAAGGCTGGCGGGAAAACTACAAAGACTGTTTTTTCTAGTTTGTTCCATACGACTGAGATAGGAAACAATACTGCAAAATCATTTCCGAGCAATCCTGTTCCCTTTTGGGTATTTATGGATTCTCCAACGAAATTGGCGTGGGAACAAAATTCAACGGAACAAAACAAATCGATTAGTTTGGATAAATCGGAAACTACTCAGGATTACCCAGGAAAGTTTCTTTGGAGTGATACAGACAAAAACGAAAAGCTGCAATTTTATCTAAAAAAAGGCAGTGAAATGATCCAAAAACTATCTCAAGTGTCAACAAGCGGAACGACGGATTTTCAAGAGGCTGCATTTACAATTCCAAAAGACAAGATTTCCTATGGTGAAAATGATTTTACTATCGAAGCGTATCATCTGGATCGTAATTCAAAGGAAGTCAAAGAAGCTGCAACACTAAATTTAAAAATAATCGTCAGTGGAAAGTTGATCTTTCAATCAGCGCCCAATGAACTTAAATGGACGAACCGACTGGCTGGGGATTCAAAAGGCACCTTGAGTCGCGATAGTGGAAATACGATGCGCTTGAGTATTATGGATAGCAGAGAAAAGGATCACAACTGGTCTCTGGGAGTGACTGCAAAAGCCTCAACGAATATGCCATTTGAGCTGGTCTGGCAAGGGAAAAACGAGGCTGAGAAGCAGACGATCACTGACAAGCCGTTAACAGTGATGAATTCAAGCAATGTTCCGGCTAATAACTATGTCTATTCCGAAGAATGGGGAGAGACGGAAGGCGTCCTGCTGCAAAGTAAAGAATACATGCATGTGGGCGACTATAGCGGGAAGGTCATTGTTCACTGGAATCTCTACGATACGGAATCACCAGAGTAGGAGGATGGATATGGATAAAAAAAAGGGAATACTATTAGTTCTTTTATTTGGGATTCTTTTCTTTAATGGAACGAAAACCTTTGCTTTAGACCAACCAAACTTTGATTCTGAAGAACAGACAGTGGTTTTTCATTTGATTGAAGAAAAAGGTGGTAACGCTTTTATGGATAAACAACCACCATCAGATCCTAATCAAAAAAATGAAGCATCCTCTAGTGAGTATGCTCTTAATAAAAAGAAGTCGATTTTCCAAAGGTGGCGCATGTTTCCTAGAACGAATGATACTAAGCTGCTGATTCTTTCCTTCATTGGTACATTATTTGTCGGTCTCGCTTTTTTGATCTTATGGAGTAAAAGGAGGGAGTCCGATGAAATGGAAAAAAATTAATTTTCTCCTATTAACTGGAGGTTGCTTTCTGCTGATTTTCTGCACTGCTGAAGTTGCTGCCCATGCACAGGTCGAGACCCCGGTTGCGATAAATATTATCGAAACACCAATTCGATTGGTAAAGGTGAGGGCCCCCACCTTTGAGACAGCTCATGTATCTTCAAAACGACAGACGCTTAAAGCCACAGGAAATTTTGAGATTCAAGTAAAGGATCTAAGGCAAAGTAAAACAACACCGTGGAAATTACTCTATCAGCTGACGAATTTTTCTAACGGTAAAAAGTATTCGGCAACGATTAATCTAGGAAAAGGAACTGTACGTGCATTAGGCGAAGAGAGTAAAATCACTGCGATGCCACATGCCGTATCAGTAGGTGCGAATGAAACAGGAACACTTGTGACTGCTCATTCCGCGGAAGCTTCTGATTACCTTTATCGGGTCGATAAACAGGCAATAGCTTTGACTATTCCAGGAAATCTTCCGGCAGGAAAATTTACAGGTAAGCAAACGGTTCTATTGCTAAACACCCCTGAGGTTAATTAGCTAATAAGCTGATTAATATAAAATAACTATTTAAGTATGAGGAGATGTGTAAAATGAAAAAATCAACAATCTTAGGTTCTTTAGTATTAGGTGCGCTATTAATAGCGGTAGGAAGTACTGGTGTACAGGCTGCCGAAGTTGCAGGACAAAAAGGTGAAACAACAACGATCGTCAAGATCAAAGACAATTCAGATCCGACAAACCCAACAGACCCATTAAATCCAGCGGCACCTGATCAAAAAATGCTGACATTGGAAAAGGTACCAAGCGGCTATACATTTGAATCTAAATTGCAAAATAATCAATATACAATCAGCAGCGGAACAATCACTGACCCTACAGTGGATGTCTTTAATGATCGAATTGATCGTGAATGGTCTGTAAAAGCGGCAGTCTTAAATAATAAAATCACTCGTTCTGATGCGAAAGACTTCACTGTTGATTCGTTCAAAATTAATGATAAAGAAATCTCTGCAACTGGAGCTGATGGCGTAGTAGCGAAAGCTCAAACTAGCAAGACAGAAGCGAATAACACTGGGGTCGTTAAAACACCTATTACAGCTATTGCAATCGGATTTACGGATAAGGACAAAGTTTTAAAAGTTGGGGATCAGTTAGATGGGAAGATTCAATACCAATTGTATAATACGGCAGACGCAAAATAAAACCTGTACTGACCGTTCTTCCATTAACAAGGAGATAAGGTAGATGTTCAAAAAAACAACGATTCGATTAGCAGGGCTTATTTTCTTGGCTTCCCCCATTTTATTTCCATTGGTATCTTATGCGGCAGATACTAGTGGAGAGGTTGGCTACAATATCCAAGCGGTCATTCCTGAAAACCAAGGAGATAAGACGAAAAGTTTTTTTGATCTGAGAATGACTCCGGGACAAAAACAAACGGTTTCTATTATGATCAATAACACGTCGAATCAAGATTCAAAATACCAAATCAATATTAATCAAGCGTATACGAGTGATCAAGGCTTTATCGATTATAGCGAGTCGAAGAAAGCACAAGAAAATAATTATCCTTATAAAATCAATACTATAGCTAAAACCGATAGTAAAGTTGACGTTGCCAAAAACAGCAGCAGAGAAGTACCAATTACTTTAACGATGCCAGATGAAAAATATGATGGTCAAATTTTATCAGCGATTCAAGTTGTTAAGGACAGCGAAGAGACTAAATCGGGTATTTCCAATAATTACGGCTATCTATTAGGTTTGAAATTGACCGAATCAGATACAGAGGTTCATCGTCAATTAAAGCTGAAAAAAGTGGAACCCGCTGAAAGTTTCGGCAAAACAAGTATTGCGGCTGTGTTGGAAAATCCAACGATGGATGCATATGGACATTTAAAATATGAAGCAACTGTCAAAAATTCAGCCACAAACAAAGTGGTTCGCACGGTTTCTTACGACAAAGATATGCAGATGGCTCCAAATTCCCGGTATCGTTTCGCAATCGATTGGGAGAAAAAGAGATTAGAAGCAGGGGACTACAGCCTGCATTTAAAAGTATCTGATGCTAAAAACAATGTTTGGGTATTTGATCGGAAATTTACTATCTCAAATAAACAAGCGAAGGAAGTCAATGCTGCGACTATTGATGCAGCAACTGAAGATAGCTTGCCGACTTGGGTCTTTATCGTGATTGGAATTTTATTAGCAGTCATTTTGCTGGGAATAATTTGGCTTATCTTAGCGAAGCGGAAAAAGGATAAAGAAAAAATGTAACTCATAAACAAAGAACCGCAGACTTGGGACGTGTTTGTCCAAGTCTGCGGTTCCCTTTTTTATGCTGCAACAGATAAATCTAAATTTTTTTCATTAAAGGTATTTCCATGATCTAAGTCCCCATATTTAAAACCGCGTTTGAACCAGTCGATTCGCTGCTGACTAGTACCATGAGTAAAGCTATCAGGGACAACATAGCCTTGATACTCTTTTTGCAGTGTATCGTCTCCGATCGCATTTGCCGCAGTGATAGCCTCATCGATGTCGCCTTCCTCCAAAATCGGCTGTCCCTGATAGGTCTCGCCAGCTAGATATTTAGAAAAACATCCGGCCAAATAATCGGCTTGCAATTCTAAACGAACACTGTACTTATTGTATTCGGTCTCTGAAACTCGTTTTCGAATTTTATCTAATTGAGCTGAGATTCCCAGTTCATTTTGCACATGGTGACCAACCTCATGAGCAATAACGTACGCCATTGCATAATCACCTGTTGCGCCATATTTGCTGGACAATTCATCTGCAAAGCTCAAATCTAAGTATACGTTTTGATCTGCTGGACAGTAAAAAGGTCCGACTTGTGAACTGGCCTGACCACAAGCGGAGCTGACACTATCTGTGAAAAGGACAAGTTTAGGATTTTGATATGACTCATTAAGCTGATCGAATTCGCCATTCCAATAATCCTCCAAGTGAGCAAAAACGACCGCCGCAAATTCTTTTTGATCGGTATATTCTTTAGTTGAAACATTTTCTGTTTCATAAGTTGCTGGTGTGATGTCACCACCCAGAGTATCCGTGACCGTACTTAAATCTCCCCCGGAAATGAAAAAAACAAGAATAGCAATTAAAAATACACCGATTCCACCACCGGCCGCTATTTTACCCGCAGGTCGCCCGCCACTGCCTGAACGATCTTCTACATTTGAACTTTGCCGATCTCCTCGCCAACGCATAGTGTTTCCTCCTTCTGTCTTTTATAATTATTTTAGACGAAAGGGACAACGAGCCAAAGAATAATGCTTTAAGAGAGCTGTGACTGTTCGTTGACAGGTTTATCTTTAAATTTATTTTTCACTTTTTTCAATCGGTCATGAAGGATGAAAAAATGGGTATTTTTTCTGTAAAACACTTAAATGGCGGCAATATGGAGGAAATATCGATCGTATTTCAATAATTTAAAAAATAATATTGAAATGTATTTGTAACATTCTTTTTATCTGCATGATATATCACTGTGTTAGAATTACTTCTGACGTTATGCGATCTATCATTTAAATCAACATAATAGCCGGAGGAATAATTAGTGAAAAAAAGTATATTAGCAGCATTGTTAGTTTGTACAATCGCTGTATCAGCAGTACCGAGTATTGCTTTAGCAGATAATTATGATCAGCAAATCCAAGAAAAAGATCAAAAGATCAGTGACCTACAAGGTAAACAATCGGATGTTCAAACACAAATTGACGGATTAACAAGTGAGATTGCAACGGTTAGTGGAAAAGTTAAAGACTTAGAAGCGAAGCAAGATCAATTAAATAAAGATACAATGAAGTTGCAAGATAAAATTGCTACATTGAAAGTGCGTATCGCAAAACGTAACGAAGTGATTAAAAATCAAGCGCGTGATACTCAAGTAAAAGGTCAAGCAACTAATTATGTTTCAGCTGTTTTAGAAGCTGATTCATTATCAGATGTGGTTGGTCGTGTACAAGCGATGTCAACTATTGTAAAAGCGAATAAATCTTTGATGGAACAACAAAAAGCCGATGAAAAAGCGGTTGAAGAAAAAGTTAAAGCTAATGAAACAAAGGTTGCTGAAATCCAAGCAAACCAAAAAGAGTTAGAAACACAAAAGAATGAAATTGCGAATAAGCAAGCAGAGCTAAACGTTGTGAAAGCAAATTATGCTGCAGAACAAGCAACTGCTGAACAAGATAAATCTAAATTGAAGAAACAACAAGAAGAAGCGAAAGCAGAACAAGCACGTGTCTTGAAAGAACAGCAAGAAGCTGCGAAAGCACAAAAAGCTGAGCAAGAACGTCAAGCGAAGGAAGCTGCAAAAGCGCAAAAAGCTTTTGAAGATTCTCAAGCGAAAGCTGCAAAAGCACAAGAAGAACAAGCGAAAGCAGCTACTGAAAGCTCAACAGCATCTTCTACTGAAGCATCATCAAGTGCCAGTGAAGAAAGTTCAACTTCATCTTCTTCAACAACAGAATCAAAAACAGAAACGACTACGACTGACAATAATGAAACTCCGGCGCCAACACCTGTACCAACACCAACAGGTGGAAAAACTGACCACACTGGTTCAGGTAATATGTACGCAGTAGGTCAATGTACTTGGTATGTGAAAAATGTTGCACCTTGGGCTGGAACTTATTGGGGGAATGGTTGCCAATGGGGAGCTTCAGCAGCAGCTGATGGTTTCCAAGTAGACGGCACACCAACTCCTGGTTCGATCGTTGTCTTTGGCCAAGGTCAATCAGTTGGAACATGGAATGCGGATCCCTCCTATGGACACGTAGCGTATGTTCAATCATACAATGCTTCAGACAACACAATCACTATTACTCAAGGTGGTATGGGCTTCCCATCACCAACTGGACCAAACACTGCAACATTGAGTGCAGCTGGGTTACAATATATTCACCCATAAGAAATAAAATAGAAACGAGTTTCCGAATCTTCGGAAACTCGTTTTTTTGCTATAAAGAAAGATCTTTTAGGAAACAGTCTTTTTTGAGCCGTTTATAATAGCGTAAATGGACAATAGTAAACAAATAACTGCTAGAAAGGCCATTATCCAAAAGATATTATGAAAGGCACGAATAAAATCCATCCCTAACTTTGGTGTGATATAGCGCACATTAGGCAGCTGACCGAACAGAACCGCAGATGAGATACTGATTCCTAAGCTCATTCCGATTGTTCTAAAAAAAGAAGTCAATGAACCAGCGACACCAGTAAATTCTTTTTCAACAAAAGACATCGCCATCGAATTATTTGGTGATAAAAAGCTTCCCATCCCGATACCATTCAAAATAATCGGAAATAATACTAGTGGCCAGCTAAAATGCAGTGGATAAAATGTATAACCAATTTGTGAAGCAATCAGGACCAGTGTCCCGATAATTATTAATTTGCTTGAACCGATACGGTCTGAGAGACGACCAGCAATGGGAGAAATTATCAACATTATTGCAGACTGCAGAATCATGACTAGCCCACTAATCAGTGGACTGATCCCATTAAAGCTTTGAAGATAAAAGGGCAGTAAGATATTGGACGCCACATTGGTAAGCATTGCTAAGAATAGGGCAAACATGGAAAGCATGAAGTGTTTATTCCTTAAGACACTTGGTGAGATCCAAGGATTCTTACTATGATCATCTTGGATAAAAGAATAAATAGTTAGTGCCGTTCCGCCGAAAAAGGCGATCATTCCTACTAAGAGCCGTCCATGTGTACTCTGAAAGAACAGACTGGAAAGTGATAAGCTGATGATTCCGATGGAAAAGAGTCCTTGTCCTAACCAATTTGCTTCTTTTAAGGGGCCTTCAACGGTAGCTTTAGACAGTTTTGGAAGTGGAAAAACTTTATATCCGATAATACTGAATAGTAATCCGATAGGTACATTAATCAAATAAATCCAGCGCCAAGAAACAGCGGATAAAACAACGCCGCCTAAAGCCGGCCCTGAAATGGAACCAACGGAAATGAACATTGAGATTATCGACATCGTCGTTCCACGAGTTTTAGGCGTTGAGTATTCTGTTGTGATTCCGAGTGAGTTGGCCATAATCATGGCAGATCCGATGGCTTGAACAACACGACCAATTAAGAGGATCAGAAAATTAGGAGCGAACCCATTGATTAGTGAGCCCACGGTAAATGATACACCGCCTAAAAGAAAAATAAACTCTTTAGAAATAAGATCGCCCAGATGACCAAAGGCTACCAGTAAAATAGTTGTGGTGATCAAACCGATTTGTACGATCCAAGTCGCTTGGTTATTAGAAATCAATAAAGCCCGGCTGATTGTTGGCAATGCCAAATTGGTACTTTCACCGGATAAAGCAGTAATAAAAGAAAACAGTCCTAAAATAATTATTTCTTTGCTAAGTATTTTTTGTTTTTCCATAACAATCCCTCCTAAAGTCGAGGATTCCAATTTTTCTTAATTATAGTGATTGTAGAATAAAAATACGAATGAAACGTTTTCTTTGAATTTTTAATCATTTGTAAAGAAAATTTCGCTGATTTTAGAGTGAAAGTACTTTTGTTTGAGCGAGGAGAGTCGTGGTGCTAATATGATTGGTGTGAATGAGAGAAAATGTTTTTTAGCTTGAAAGAAGGAATCACTCATGAAACAAGTATTAATATTAGGCGCTCATGGAAAAATTGCACAACGTGTCACAAAGAATCTTTTGGCACAGGACGTTCATCAAAAACTTTTTTTGCGTAACTCGGCTCGTTTGAGCATTGATGATCCGGTGAAAGAATCATTGATTGAAGGAAATGCGACAAGTCTATTCGATTTAGAACAGGCATTAACGGGAGTCGATATTGTTTACGCAAACTTAGCGGGAAAAATTGTAGAGGAAGCCCAAAATCTTGTTGCCGCTATGAAGGCTAAAAAGGTCAAACGTTTAATTTGGATTTCAACCTTAGGAATTTATGATGAAGTTCCGGGTAATTATGGAAAATGGAATCATGAACAATTAGATGGGGGCTATCTAGAAGCATATAGCAAAGCGGCCCGTGTGATTGAAGATTCTGGCTTAGATTACACAATCATTCGCCCCGCATGGTTAACCGATCAAGAAGAGGTCGATTATGAACTAACTAAAAAGGGCGAAGTGTTCAAGGGGACTGAGGTTTCTCGGAAAAGTATTGCGGACCTCGTTACAAAAATTATTGATACCCCGAATTCATTTGTGGGTGATTCTTTAGGTGTAAATAAACCAAATACCGATGGTGATAAGCCAGCTTGGTATCGTTAATAGGAAAACGGCCTGCATTATAATGCAGGCCGTTTAGCTTTGTAATCACAAAATCAAAATTATTAAGAGGCTGATTTATTATAAGTAAAATCTAGAAAACGGAAAATGAATAACTATAAACAACGGAAAAACGAAAAGAGGAATCCTTATTATTTTAGTGAGCTTTTTGACGACTCCAATATAAATAACCAATAGTTAAACTAACACCAAGGACAAGACACAAAGCAGAGATGAATAAGATTTTTTGGCCGGCTAAACTCCCCGTACTGGGCAATGTACCTACATGAGGTTCATTTTTAACAGTTACTTCAAGCTTATTTCCTGAAGCAGTGATCCCACCGATTCCTTCAACTTGCGGATGTGATTCAATCACGACTGTTCCTTGTGGAGTAATTCTAATCTGAATTTTTTTGTCCAGACCAATAAAACCATTGGGTGTCTTGGTTTCAGCCAGCTCGTAAGTGCCTGGTTCTAGTCCAGTGAAGGTAAATGTTGGACCGTTCTCAAGCGTTTTATTATACGTATTTTCGACACCTGTTAAACGGAAAGCGGCTCCTTTAAGGGCAGTATCCGTGTTATCAGTTTTGTGTACAACTAGTTCGAAAGGTTTTAGTTTATTCGTTTTTGTGACATCGGTATTTTTGCCGTCAATGGTTGCTTCGACTCCTGAGCCATCGTCTTTTTCAGAAACAGTGATCGCAAAATCCTTTATTTTGATATAGCCAGTAGGTACCGTTGTTTCTTCGACATTAAAAATACCAATAGGAAGATCTTTAAAAGTGACTGTTCCATCATCAGTTGGTGCCACATCTTTTTCTGCCACAATGTTTTTTTCTGTTAAAGTGGCGGTAAATTTCGGTTTATCATTTCCAGTGAAAGGCGTACTGCCATCATGACCGACTTTCTTAAAAGAAGTATCGGTTGTCATCAACCTGTTTTTGATAATGACTCCTTCTGTTGGCAAATCGTTTGAATGGAAATTATTGGGAGTGTAAGCTGGCTTAGCATATCCGATTACTTTATCTGAATTGCCGACTCTTTGGATCACGCGATAATTGATTGCAGGATCGCCTGGAACATCCATAAATTTTCCTTTCGTGCTGGCATCATTCTTCAAAGTAAGTTGTTTTTGATCGGTCCAGTTTGCCCCTTCTTTTTTCTGTAAGACGGCAGTTACATCCTCGCGCATCTTCCAATGATCTGCATTATCGTTTTCCCATTGTACTTCTACTGGTATATCGAAATCCTCAAACTTGATTGGTGCCTTTACTGAAGGAATACCAAAGTCTAATTTATCGGTTGTCCGTTCGGGTGTCGGACTAAAAGTGGAGCTCTTGTTAACTTGATACCAAGTTCCCGACTTGAAATTTGTATCGTCAGTTTTTAAACGAACACGATAGGTGAGTTGAACTTCTTGTCCGTCAGATAGATTGAGGTTGCTTACATTAATTGTTCGTTTGTTGTTTGCGGTTGCGATCTTCGGCATGTCGGTAGCAGTAATGTCTTTTTCCTGCCCATGCTTAATTTGCTTTGGATTTTCTGGATTTCCCACAAGTTCTACCATGTCGCCTAAGTCATCCGTGATTTCTCCTTGGTCAACGGTTCGAACGATGGTGTTGTACCATTGTTTTAAGTAATCTGCTATTTCTGAACTCCTTTTAGCTTCATAGAAGAAATAATCATTTTGTGTATCCCCTGCAGCATCGCGTTTTTTTGATGCCATTTTGTATAGTCCTCTTAGTAATTCGGCATCCGAATGCTTTTCATTAGGGTTGCTTCCCTTTGCAGAAATTTCAAGTGCCAGAGAATGAATCTCGATGTCTGACTCCTTAAGCGATTGCGCCATTGAGTTTGCCGGAGTCAGATGACTAGTAATTCTCAAACTGTTAGGTGGTATTGGCGGGTTTTGCGGATTATATGGAACTCTTATTTTGGTGGTCATTTCTAAGGGCAGATTTCCATTACCGAGAGTGGTGCCCACGCGATACTGATTCCCGACTTTATCGTTTACCTTTGTGATCCGAATCGGATCGAAATACATGCTATTATCAGCAATAGCTTCTGTAGGGGTCCAACTATGTGTCGGTCCGCCATCTGTTAAGAGAAAAAGTATTTTTTTTCGTTTGCCTGTCGCATCTGCCTTTTGAAATAAATCTCGTGCAGTGGCCAAGGCTCTTTCCGTATGTGTATTCCCATCAGGTTCAAGATTCCGATAATTAGTGTCCAAGGATTTCCATTTTGCCGGTGAGTTTGATATGTCGACAACTGTCTGACTATCGTTCCAGCCGATTTCGGGTTGGTAGGCGGCAAAGATATTCCCTCCTATTCGAATATTATCGGTATTCGCAACATGCATACTCTCCAATTGATTAATCAGACTGGTAAAAGCATTGGATGCGTCCGGTTTCCGCTTGAGCTCTCGCATCGAATAAGAATTATCTAACAAGAAAACAAGATCCACTCCAGGGTCGTAATTAAGATATCCGCGAATGTCCATTTGGACATCGAATTCATTTTCTACGTTTGTTTCCTTCACGAGTTTCCTTATAGATAAATTTGGCTTGGTCATCTGACCGTAGTGGATGTATGATTTGGTATGATCGTCTGCGGCTACATCCCAATGATCTACACCATCCCAGACATCCGCAGCTTGTTTTTCGTACCCGCCTTGGTGATTTATGACATTCAGCTGATTATTGGGGACCCAAGAATGTTCTGGATAATCGCCGATTGAACTGCCAAACAGATACTTCGGAAGTTTATTTTTGTACAAATCATTTTGTCCCGAAAGTGATGCTTGAGCAGTTGCTGGAATTTCTGGCCCAGCTTGAAGAAGTTTAGTTTTCTCCAATGAAATTGATGCATTTGTACTTTTTTCTGTCTCTTTATTTGGAGAGTATTGGTTTGAATTCGTTGCGACTTCTAACCAATAAGATTCAGTTTGGGCCAGAATATTTTTGTTTACTTTACGTTCATCTTGATTTGTGGGGTGTTTGACCCGTTCGTCCATTTCAATAAACATTTGCAGTTTTGTTTCCTCTTTTGGAAGAACGATGGGTATCTCTTTTTTTGCAGAAGACGTGAAGCCTTTTTCAATCAGCCAATCTTCCTCTTTCTCCATTTCATTAATTGGAGAGTAATCGATGACTCTTCCAGTTTCGCTTAAAAGTTTTATTTTTAAGCGTTGTTGAGTATTTTCCGTGGAAGCCCTGTGATCGAATTTTATTCGAAACACATTTTCTTTGTTCGACGTTTCGGTGCTGTAGGAAACCTTTATACCGCCCTTATCCATTAAGCAGATTTCTTTCGTTTCAGCAAAAACGATTGCAGTAATTGGTAAAATTTCCAAGCACGTTAGAAAAATAATCGCAAATACTGTCATTATAAAGCCGATTTTATTCCATACCATGATTTCCGCCTCTTTCATTTTTTATAAATAGTCTTTTTTATAGCATTCTCATTATAGAAAAAATGAAAAAAAATTTAATTTCTTAATTAAAACGATAGTTCGTTATTTATATGTATCAAGTGATTTATATAGTACTATTCGTTTGTGAGAAAAAATGAGATATGGTTATTTAAAGCGATTTGTTTATTTGGAATTAAGTTTTGGGGATTAATTTTTACCATAATTTCTTAAAAGAAATGATTTTTTATAAAAAGGTCGATCTTCGTTGCTATTTAAAAATAATGATTACTCCTTTTTTTTATAGCTTATAAAGAATGTGTTCAGTCTCCAACACGAGAAAAGAGGTATTCTTTGTTAAACTATTAATTAAAGGGTAATTATTGGTCATTTAATTTTTTACTATCACTTTGTCAGTTTTTTTAGAGGAGGGTACTTATGAAGAAAAGATGGATATGGTTTGGTGCGACAACAGCAGTCTTGCTATTAATTTCCGCGTGTGGAAGAGAATCTGCCGATGATTCTTCCAAGAAAAGTGATCATCAAACAGATGCTTTAGTCGTTGATACGAGATATGGTCCTGTAAAGGGAAGGAAAAAAGCAGATGTGATCAGCTTCAAAGGAATTCCGTTTGCAGCACCACCAGTTGAAGAATTACGTTTTTTACCTCCAGAGACACCTGAAAAATGGACGAAAACATTAGACTGCACTGAATTTCGGCCTTCCGCGATTCAGGTAGCAAAAAAGGAGGACGGTATAACCTACGATGAAGATTGCCTCTATTTGAATCTTTGGAAGCCTGCTAAACCGAAAAAAGAGAAATTACCGGTTTTAGTATTTATTCATGGAGGGGCATATACTCAAGGAAGTCCTGCAAAGACGATGTATGATGGTACTCGTTTTGCTAAGGACAATGTGATCCAGATTAATATTCCTTACCGGTTAAGTGCGCTTGGAAATTTGGCTTTTCCGGAAGTAACTGAAAAGTATGGAAACGTTGGGAATCTGGGAACGCTAGATCAAATCAAAGCGTTAGAATGGGTCAAAAAAAATGTTGCGGCTTTTGGCGGTGATCCGGAAAATATTACGATTAGTGGAGAATCGGCTGGTGCCTTCAGCGTTTCAAATTTAGTAATGAGTCCATTAGCAAAGGGACTTTTCCAAAGAGCCATTCTTGAAAGCGGCGGTATTGTAGGGCAACCCATGGTAGTACCAAAAAGTACAGGAGATAAGCAACAGGCATTAGCGAATGCAGAGCTTTTTCGTAAGCATCTGCAGGTTGGGACATTAGAAGAAGCTCAGCAATTGGATGCGCAATTACTGGCTGAAGAAAGTCAATTCAGTATTGATATTACAAAACCGACTGATTACAATCTATGGCCTACTTTTGATGGAAAGGTGATTCCAGAAAATCCTTATGAAGCATTGCAAAAGGGTGACTATAATTCAGTTGATCTGCTCGCTGGCTACAATACAGATGAAGGAACACTCTTTGTACCAGAAGGAATTTCCGAAGCGGAGTATCAACGGACGATTCGCTTGACCTTTGGAGACCAAGCGGAGGAAGTGCTGGCGAAATACCCTGTAGATGAAACACACAATGCAACACAACGTGCGCGTGATATTTTCTACTATGCTATGCGGTTAGGCAGTGAAAGTTTTGCCAATGAAATGGCTAAACAAGGTAAAAACGTTTATTATTATAATTTTGATCTGAATATGCCAAAGTTAAATGAACAGGGTCTGGGAACAGCTCACGCTATGGAACTATTTTTTGTCTTTGATACGATTCCAGAAGAAGTCGAATTGACGACAGAAAAAGAGCAGTTTAAAGAAGACTTGCATAATCGTTGGTTAAATTTCATTGTTTCAGGAGATCCGAATCAGGGTGAAAAGACCAGTATTGAATGGCCCAAATATTCTGAAGAAGAACAAGAAATTCTGGTTCTTAATGAAGACACCCAAGTTCGTGAACGTCCGAATCAAGCAGATGTTGATTTCTTTTTAAATAAATTTTGGTAGATCTAGCAACGGCCTGCTCGAACGAGAGTAGGCTCGTTTATACATTAATTACTATCAAAAATAAATGATTCCGTTATAATAGGTAAGTATGATTTTTTTTACATAGAAGGGACCATTTATTGATGCTTACTAAGCTTTCAAATTACATAAAATCAGATTTAATCGAAGCAGATCCAGAGGAAGATAAAGATACTTTGCAGCAATTGATCGCTAAAAACAGCGGTAATTCTTTTAGTGATGAACAGCTGGCGGCGATTCGATTTCCAATGCAGACGCATTTGCGGATTATTGCTGGTGCGGGAAGTGGAAAGACGCAAACGATTTGTGCGAAAGCCGCCTATTTGGTGCTGGAAAAATCAGTTGATTCCAAAACAATTCTAATGTGTACTTTTTCTCGTAAGGCAAAATTAGAGATGGAAGCTCGAGTGAATCAATACTTAGGCGGCTATGCCAAGATCAAAGTCCAGACCTTTCATGGCTGGTTCAATGCGGAATATAATGAGTTGATTCGACAAGCGCCTGAATTGAAGCGCTGGGGAATTGAAGGAACGATCAATGAGGGATTGTACTTGGAGACAGTCAATCAATTGATTAAAAAGTATCGTTTATATAATTTTGATAAATATGAGGATCGCAGTATTTTAACGCGCATCAGCTATTGGCGTAATCTAGGATATTCTGATCAAGAAATGACTCATTTTATCGCGAAGTATTTTGATAGCAAAGACTTGTTGCCTAACCAGAAATTAAGTGTTGTCTTCAAGCAATTCATGGCAGAATTATCGGCGATAAAAAAAGAGCAGCACTTCATTAATTTTGATGATATGCTGTTCAACTTAAAATTGATCTTAGAAAACGATGTCCAGGCGCAGCAAGAACTTCAACAAAAATATCGGTATATTTTTATTGATGAGTTCCAAGATATCAATCCACTGCAAAAGCAAATCGTGGCTCTGATTTGTCCACCTGATAAAAACACGAAACAAAAATCGGCTAGTAAGCTGATTATCGTAGGGGACGACGATCAAAGTATTTACTATTTCCGTGGAGCAGAACCTAAATACATCAAGGATTTTGATCAAGAATATCGACAAACATCACTGACACTGATGACGAATTATCGTTCGGAGGCGCCAATTGTCGCGGCTGGAAATCAATTGATCAAAGGCAATGCCCACGATCGTTTGGAAAAAACGATGACTGCCTATAAAACGGCGGGAGAGCATGACTGTTACAGCATCGGTTTTCCAGATGATGAAGAAGAGGCGGCTTGGATCGGTAGAAAAATTCAAGAGCTTGCTTCAAAAACTCCGACTGCTGCTGGTCAGCCAGATTATACGAATACGTTAATTTTATATCCAACGCGGGTTCAGCTTCGCTCATTGTTAAAACAATTAGCGAAAGAGAAGGTACCCTTTGTGACTCAAGCCAACGATGATTTGTTGGGGATTTTTGGGATTCCGTTATTCAAAAATCTATTCGAACAATTAAGAACCATCGATGGAGCGAAAACTGTCGAACAGAAGAACAATGCTTTAAAAAGCATCATTCAGCAATATGCTTTTTATCACTATGTAAAATTTGGGACAAGTGAAAAATTTACAGCAGAACTGTTTAGTAAAAACAAGTTCAAAATCAATGATCTGGTCGATTTTTTGATTGGTGAGAAGAAATTGAATTCAGCGGCACAAAGGTTAACGAAGGAATTTTTTAAGCAGATTTATCTGTTTTATCAACAGAAACAACTAAACCTGGTCGCTTTAGCGGAAGCACTGTTGGCAACACCAAAATTTAAGAAGGACTTGAGTGAAGAGGAAGCCGAGTGGTTGAATAAGGAGTTATCTGCGGCAGCCGATTGGCAAGGGTTGTTGGCGAATTTTGAGCATGCCAGCAAACAGACGCAAGGGATGAAGCAACGTTTAAATGATTACGATCAACAAAAGCTAAATGCTGTCTATCTTTTGTCGATCCATGCCAGCAAAGGTTTAGGCAAAAAGAATATCTTTATCAAAGGTGTTTATAATGATGCGTTGCCTAATCATCATACGGTGAAAAAAGCAGATTGTGATATCCAGGCGGCGATAGAAAAAGCAGATCCGCCAACAACGATGGAAGAGCAGCGTCGCTTGATGTACGTTGCGATCACGCGTGCAAAGGAAAATCTCTACGTGACTTTTCCTAAGGCAGTCAACAATAAAGTAACAGAGCCTTCTCCCTTTATAAAAGAGGCTGGATTGCCTGTGAAGGATTATCAAAAAACAAAATAACTTTTATACTCGTTCAGTTTTCAGTCAAAATAGTATAATGAGTTAAACAGGAGGGCATATGGAGGACTTAAGATTAGAAGTGGGCACTGCGGTTCACTTGCGGGCAGCAAGTAGTTATATTCGAATGAGGGTCTTTGTCTTGGAAAAATCATTGGCATTGACTGATGAGTTTGATCAAAATGACACTGCTGAAACAATCTACAGCGTTCTTTTTGATGGGAATCTTCCCGTTGCGACGGCCCGGTTTTTATTCGAAACAGACGAAGTTGCTCGCATCGGACGTGTAGCGACTTTGAAGGAGTATCGTGGAAAGCAATTGGGGAGTCAGGTAGTTAAAGCCCTAGAAGCTTTGGCAAGGAAGAAACAGATCAAACAGATTGTGATCCATGCAGAATTGACAGCGGCCGAATTTTATGAAAATTTGGGCTATTTAAGAGTTGGACAGCCTTATGAGGAAGATGGCGTACCTTGTATTACACTGGATAAAGGACTGTAAACTGAAAGGGTGAGCGAATCATGAATCATCAGGAGCAAGCGATGACTTATTTTCAAGCCGGTCGAAACTGTTGTCAAGCGATTGTCTGTGCCTATTGTACTGAAATGGGCATCACCGAGGAGCAGGCACATGAGCTTGCTGCCGAGTATGGTGGCGGGAATTATCAGGGTTTATGCGGGGCATTAGTAGGAAACTATATGGTGATTAATGCCTTAAAGGGAACAATGGAAGCGACTGATCCAGCCAAGTGTAAAGATGATGATGCTGGAAAAATACTTGTGGCAATGACGCAAGATTTTGAGCAGACATGCGGCTCACTCTATTGTACAAAACTCTTTGGAAAGCGTCCGTGCGCTGAATATGTCCGTGCAGCCTTAGCGATTCTTGAGGAAAATCTACCAGAATAAAAAGACAAGCAGATCAATCATTAGCAGAGTGGTTGATCTTTATTTTATTCATAAATCAAAATGAATTGGTTAAAAAAAGAGTTTGTAAAGCACAAAGCTCTATGTTACGATTTTCACTATCCAGATAGTAAAATTGACTGACAATTCTGGATCGTGGGGGTTAGTACATAGAATGGACAAGGAAACTATTCAAAAAATTAAAGAAAAACTTGTGGACTATTTGTTTAAATGGAAAAAACAAATTGCGGCAGCCTTGATGATTATTGGTATACTCCTATTACTAACCATCATTAACAAGCTGACACCTAATAATACAGCCTGGTTACAAGGGAGCTGGAGGAACCAATCAAGTGATTATTCCTTTAAGGCTACGAATGATCATTTCGATAGTTGGACGATTAAATGTAAAGGCACTTTAGCATTGAAGAAAGCGAAAATAGCAGTAAACTCGACCAAGAAAAGAGTCGTAATGACAGATGACGGAAACAATATTGAATATCATGCTATCCGAACGGGACGGAAGCAATTGAAGTTGAAAATAGTTAAAAATGGCAAATCAGAACGGACGATAGAACTAAAGAAAAATGAGTAAAGATCAATCATTTAATGAAGATGATTGATCTTTTTTATATGGCGAAAATCGCTAAGAACAATTCTTTGCTGGTCTTTTGAAAAAGGAGTACTATCAAAAAAGAATGACGGTTGTACGTTCTACTTGCTGAATCAATACTAGATCATAAATGAAGATAGCATGTGGATTGATATACGGCTTGAAAATATATTACGAGGAGATGTTACCGTGAAAATTGTAGTAATTGGCGGAGTTGCAGGCGGACCTTCATTTGCCACGCGTTTGCGTCGTTTGAATGAAGAGCATGAGATTGTGATTTATGAACGAGGGGAAAATATTTCTTTTGCTAGCTGTGCCTTGCCTTATTATTTAGGCGGTGTGATTGAAGATTTAGATTCGTTGATTGAACGAACACCAGAAATTTTAAAAATAAAAAACAATATTGATGTCCTTATAAAGCACGAGGTAGATGCGATTGATCCGGATAAAAAGGAATTGATCGTAAAAGATTTAACCACCGGAGAATCAACTACTACAAATTATGACAAACTAGTAATTTCTGCTGGTGCAAGACCAACTTTACCGCCAATCAAAGGTGCTGAAACGGCTAAAAATGGTTTTGTCTTGCGCAGCGTGACCGATGCGGCTGATATCAAATCGTTTATTGATGAACAGGACCCTCAGAATGTTTTAGTCTTAGGTGCTGGTGTGATGGGCTTAGAATTGGCTGAGAACTTTAAACACCGCGGGATGGATGTGACCCTTGTCGATCAATTACCGCAAGTGGCCTTTCCATATGATGAAGAAATTGCAGATTTGATTTATGACAAATTGATTGAAAAAGGTTTGAACGTTCGCTTGAGTACGCGGATAGAAGAAATCCATCAGGCTGGGAAAGAAGTGTTACTTTCTGATGGAACCAGTCTTTATCCGGAGATGATCATTTTTGCGACTGGAGTTGCGCCGAATAATGAGGTCGCAAAAACTGCGGGGATTGAACTATCCGATGATGGACAAATCATCGTCAACGATCAATTGGAAACGAATGTATCAGATATCTATGCGATTGGAGATATTATTAAAACGACTAGTGTCGTAACAGGTCTAGCGACATCCAGCATGTTGTCTAGTGCAGCTAATCGTCAAGGGCATATGCTTGCGGATATGATCAATGGAACACCAATGCGTTATCGCGGCTATATTGGTGCCGGTGTGGCGAAGATTTTTGATTACACGGCAAGTTACGCTGGGATGACCGAACATGCGCTAAAAGCTGCAGGGATTACGAATTATAAATCTGTTTTTGTTACCCCATTTGATCACGCATACTTTTATCCAGGGGCAAAGCGGTTGAATCTAAAAATTATTTTTGATGCAGCGAGTGGGAAAATTTTAGGTGGACAGGCCGTTGGTGAAAAAGGTGTCGATAAACGGATGGGTGAATTATCTGTTGCCATCACTGGAAATCTAACTGTTTTTGATTTGCCTGATTTAGAACTGCCTTACTCACCACCGTATTCAACAACGAGAGATCCATTGAATATTGCCGGTTATGTAGCGATCAATCAAATGACGAATGTCGTGGAAACAATCAAAGCGGCTGATATTCCGGCAGAAGATTTAGCAAATGCCTTTTTCCTTGATATTCGCGAACCAGATAAGGCGAAATCGGGCAGCATTGAAGCGACAAAAAATATCCCGATGAATGAATTACGTGAACGGATCAACGAGATCCCTAGAGATCGGAAAGTCTATATTACCTTTAGAAAAGGATTGAACACGTATACCTCGGTTCGTATTTTGGCTGGGTTTGGCATTCCCGCTGTCTTAATCGAGGAATAACGGATGAATGATTTTAAACAAGTCTTTAGCCAATCACAACAGTTTCTGATTTTGCAGGCCTATATTGATTCGCAACTCTCGTCGGATGAATTGATGAATTTTACATTATTGGAAACTGTCGACGAAATACCTGTCGTTTTCTATTCTGCCGGAGTGATGATCATTGATCCTGCCATCGACTTGGATCAGTTTACGCATGTGTTCTTTCCTATCACTAAGTTGGAGCTGCAGCAAAACGAAACAAATCTGACTTTAATTTTGTTTGATCGAAAACTACAGTTTCAATTTTCCGAGGTAGAAGAGACTAAACAAGTCGCAGAGGATCTGATCTATTTATATTCGAATAGGGAATAGTTGCCGTCGCAAAATCATCGTAGTAAAGTGAAGAGTAGATACTAAGAGGAGGATTTTGCTATGAAAAGTACGCAACTATTGATTGAAACTTTGGCACGTGGTCAAGAACGTCTAGAAGATACATTGGATCAAATGACGATTGAAGAAGCCAATACGATGCCTGCTCCATTGATCAAATCTGTGACTTGGTTGATTTGGCACACGGCTCGCGAGTTGGATCTGCAAATCTCAGGGCTTAATGGCAGCGAACCGCTATGGTTGAGTGAAGGCTGGTCAGAAAAATTTTCGTTGGACTTACCGAATGATACCGAAGATTGGCGCCATACCCCAGAGGAAGCAAAAAAAGTCGTTGTGAAAGAAAAAGAGCTGCTGTTAGGCTATTTATCAGCAAGTGTGGACTTTACGAATGTTTATCTAGACAGTCTAAAAGAAGACCAGCTTGATGAGGTCATTGATACCAACTGGACACCACCAGTTACTCGTCAAGTCAGAATTATCTCGGCAATTGATGATGCTGTGATGCATTCGGGACAAGCAGTCTACACAAGACGTTTAGTGATTGGAAAATAAGAATGAGATTGGAGCAGATAGATCGTAAAAGATCTATCTGCTTTTTTTTTGAAAACCGTTTAATAATTGATGAGTATTCTAGTAAGAAGTGCTTTTGATTGTCAGAAAAAATGGATAGTGCTATTCTGTCCTTGTAAGAGGGATGGTGCTCCCTCCTAACTGCTGAATTATTCAGCTGATGGCGCCTGTTGTAAGTTAAATACTTTTAATACTCCGATTATTTGTTTGGAGTGTTTTTAGAAGTCTTTAACTTGTAACAGGCTTTTTTGCGTCTTTAATTTTTCGCAGGTGTCAAAAATGGATGGGAGCGAAAATTGTGAAAGTAGGACATCGTTGAGATTTTTACGTTGACGTATAAGCAGGAAATACTGTTTTTAATTTTAAGGAGGAAAAAACATGACAGTCGTAATCGAAACAGTGAAAGCAAGAGAAATTTTTGATTCACGTGGAAATCCAACCGTTGAAGCGGATGTTATTCTATCTGACGGTAGCTTAGGACGAGCAGAAGTACCAAGTGGTGCCTCAACAGGGGATCGTGAAGCAGTCGAACTACGTGATGGCGGTGATTATTTGATGGGAAAGGGCGTTATGAAAGCAGTTAGAAACGTCAACACTGAAATCAATGATACATTAAAGGGTGTATCGCCATTTGATCAAGCGAAGGTCGACAAACTCATGATCGATTTGGACGGAACGCCGAATAAAAGCCGGCTGGGTGCCAATGCGATTTTGGGTGTTTCCATGGCCATTGCTCGTGCAGCAGCCCAAAGCCAAGGAATACCACTGTATCGATATCTTGGCGGAGTAGATATTGAATTGCCGCAGCCTTTCTTTAATGTAATTAACGGAGGCGTTCACGCCGATTCAGGAATCGATGTTCAGGAATTCCTATTGACACCAGTGAAACGCGACAACTTCCGAGATGGTGTAGAAAAAATCGCCAACACCTATAATACGTTGAAGAGTGTTCTTAGCAAAGAGGGATATGAAACGGCCGTAGGTGACGAAGGCGGGTTCGCACCTAAATTGGGTAGTACCGAAGCAGCAATCGAAATGTTGTATCGGGCCATCAAAGAAGCCGGTTATGTGCCGGGTGAAGAAATTGCTATCGCATTGGACCCAGCATCAAGTGAATTTTATAATGACAATACGAAGAAATACTCATTTGAAGGCAAAGAGCTGTCTTCAAATGAAATGCTGATATATTATCAAGAGCTAGTAAGAAAATATTCGGCTATCATTTTTATTGAAGATGGATTTTCAGAGCATGATTGGGAAGGCTTCAAGAAAATGACTGAAAAAATGGGAGATAAGATCCAATTAGTTGGCGATGATATCTTCGTAACGAATCCAGTGATTTTTTCTGAAGGAATCAATAAAAAGGTTGCCAACTCCATTTTGATTAAACTAAACCAAATCGGGACGGTGTCAGAATCAATCGAAACGATCAAAATGGCTCGTGCTAATGGATATACAACCATGATCTCTCATCGTTCTGGTGAAACTGGTGACACATTCATCGCAGACTTTGCAGTAGCAATGAATGCTGGACAAATCAAAACGGGTTCAATGGCTCGCAGCGAACGAGTTGAAAAATACAACCAATTCCTGCGGATCGAGGAAGAACTAGAAGGATATGCAAAATTAGCTCGTTTTCCTAAAAAATAAATAATACTTCTTTAGTGTTGAAAATCCGAACCTCCTTGTTGAGGCTCGGATTTTTTTATTAAAGGTCAGTTGAGTAAAAAAGGCGGCTCAAAAACTTACTGACATGATTAAAATTAGATGAATATTTCAACTTAATGGGGCCTAACTAACTAGGAGGTCCATGATTATTTCAAATCATTCATTTTTATTGTGAGGGTGTCTTATGGTTGTTACAATTTTGAGAGCAGTAGGTTATTGATAAAAAGAGACACGTTTTGCACTTGTGGTTGGAAAAAGTTCAACTTTTCTATTTGGAAGGGTTTTCTTATACTAAACGTGTAAATGATTGCGCTTGCAAAAAAAGCGATCTTAGTGGAAAAATAATTAGCACGAAAATAAATAGATGATTTATTCCTCATTGAGGAGAAAGGAGAGGTAGGATGCGAGAAGTACAAATACTGAATGCCTTAAAGGAAAACGACTACTTAAAAATCGATCAACTAGCGAAAATGATCGGTGTCTCCTCTCGCACGATTCGTAATGATCTACAAGAATTAGCGGAAATAGAGCAAGGTTTCACGATTGAAAAGTCCGCCAAGTTGGGTTATCGGCTGAGTATATCGGACAAGGAAAAGCTTACTTCGTATCTAGCAGGTTTTTCTGAGACGACGATTGAAATGCAAAAGGATCGGATCGAATCTTTACTGAGTCTGCTGTTGATCAACGAGAATTATCAAACAGTCAAACAATTAAGTGATGAACTGCTAGTCAGCGGCAGTCAAATAAAAAAAGATCTTTCAAAGCTTGAGCTATATCTGAAAGGAAGTTCCTTAGTTTTGGAACGAAAAGCACACTACGGGATTCGGGTTATCAGTGAATTAAAGAATCGACTTTTACTGTTATTAGATTGTTTTCAAAGAGGCAACGGAAAGTTATTGGAGAAATTAGAAACAGCTTTCAATTTTGAAAAACAAAAACAGTTAAAGGATAGTCTCTATCATCTGATCAGTCATCACAAGTGGGAAATTGATTACGTGGAGTTTCGTCGATTAGAAGAAGAACTATTTTTACTATTATTGATCAAAGGAACGGACACTCAAACGGAAGAACCGAAATCCTTTTTAACAGAGGTTCTGCAAAGCACTACAATTCCTGTTCCTAGACAAAAAGAGATTCATGAGTATTTTGAAGCTAGCTTATTAGCAAAAACGAAGAAGCTGGAAATCCTAAGCAATAAACAATTGTTGAAGGAAGAGATCACTGATTTTTTTCATCAGATGGATGAGGAGCAAAAAACACATTTTTCTGCAGACCAAGAATTTATTGATCTAGTTTATCTTCATGTAGCGGCGTTGATCGAACGATCGCGCAAGAATGTGAATTTCAGCAATCCTTATTTAGAAGATATCAGCAAGGACTATCCAGTAATTTTTAATTTTGCGGTGATCTTTTCTAAATGGCTGGAAGAAAAATTTCAATTAAAAATCGCTTCTGATGAAATTGGTTATCTGGCGACACATATGACGGTCCCTTATCATAAATGGCAGCAAAGCTTGATCGAAAATATTTATCGAATCGCAGTCGTTTGTTCCTCAGGAGGAGGAATGGCTTATCTTGTGGAAATGAAATTACGAAGAATTTTTCCTCGGGCGAAGATTCAGACCTTTTCGATGTTCGAAATCGAGAAAATCCAAACGTATTACCCTGATTTGGTTTTTTCAATTATCGAATTAACGATCGAGATCGATTGCCCGGTGATCTTGATGAGTGAGATTCAAAGTGAGTTGGACTATTTAGAAGTGAGTGAAAATCTTAGTCTATTGAAAAGTGATGAAAATTTTTCGATTGAACGGGCTTTTTTCGAATTATTTTCCGAGTCTTTGTTCCGCATTGAAAAAGAGCGAGCGTATTCCGAGATTCTACTGGAGTTGGCCGAACAAGTCGAGCAAGAGGTCGGCTTTACAGGATATAAAGATTCATTAATGGAACGGGAAAATTATTTATCAACGATCTATCAAAACGGGATCGCGATTCCCCATCCATTAATTATGTCTGGCAGGGAAAATCGGGTAGCCGTATGTCTCCTGCCGGAGGGTGCAAAAGAAACGGATCGAACGGCGAAAATCATTTTTATGGTTTCTTTGAAAGCCGAGCAATTAGACATTCATCAGATCATCTCAAAAGAATTGAGCAAGCTGATGAATCATCCAGCGGCGATCAACGCCTTAGTTGAAAGCGAAGATTATCATGAATTTTACTATACATTAAAACGAGTTTTAGGAAGAAGGAATCAGAATGAACATTGAATTTTTGAAAAACCTCTCTAATGCGGATGGGATTGCCAGCAATGAAAAAGAAGTCCGACAAGCAATTTTGACCGAGCTGGATGAATTATCTTATGAAAAAGGAACGGACGGTCTTGGCAGTTTGATCTTTACTAAAAAAGGAACAAGTCCAAAGAGCATCATGATCTGTGGACATATGGACGAAGTTGGCTTCATGGTTCGCAGTATTAGTCAGTTGGGCTTGATCCACTTAATGGTAGTCGGGGGAGTAAAACCGCTCGCTCAACGTCTGCAAAAAATTCGTATCACAACCTTTGATGGAAGAAAAATCAGTGGTGTTATCAACGGCGAGTATCGCGATGGGAAAACAGAAAATCTTTATTGTGACATCGGAGCCACGACTGCTGAAGAAGTCGCTGAGTTGGGAATTGAAGTTGGAAACATGGGTTGTTATGCGACTGAGTTTGAAGATTTTGCGATAAAAGATATCTATGCTGGAAAGGCTTTTGATGATCGTTTGGCCTGCTTTGTAATGGGCGAGTTGATGAAAAAATTAGCCGAAGAAGAATTACCATTGACTGTCCACTTTGCGAATACCAGCAGCGAAGAAGTTGGGATCAGGGGAGCGAAAACGGCTGTTCAAGCGATCAATCCAGATATTGTTTTTGTTATTGATGTGGCGACCTTCAGTACTGAATTTGTTCGTGATCATACCAATCAGCGGCAAATCGGCAAAGGACCGATCTTAACACATTTTGACCGAACATTAGCACCGAATTTGGAAATGGTCCATTATGTCAAAGAAACTGCGAAAAATCTGGAAATCCCATTGCAGCTGGATATGTTTAACTCTGGTGGGACCGATGGCGGGGAGGCGCATAAAGTGAATGAAGGCAAACCGACTGTCGTGACGATTTTACCCGTTCGCTATGGACATTGTGCTTACTCGATCGTAAATAAACAGGATATCCAAGAAATGATCGACCTGTATGCAGCTATGCTTAAAAATTTCACAGAAGAAACCTATCACCGCATGGTGGATTTTATTTAGAAGACCATTTGATGTAAAAACATTTTGAAAAGAACTTATTACATTCGTATGAACGAGGAGACGTTAACATGACAAAAGAAGAACAAGAAATCGTACAACTAATTTCAATTGCTGGTGAAAGCAAAGCCAAAGCTTTTGAAGCGTTGAAATGTGTGAAAACCAAAGATTTTGATTTGGCAAAGGACCTGATTGCGGAGTCTCGCAACTTAGATTTAGAAGCGCATAATATTCAAACGGATTTAATTACTCGTGAGTTGAATGAGGATGTTGAATCATCAAATGTTGGATTGCTGATGGTCCACGCACAAGATCACTACATGACGAGTCAATTAGCACGGGATTTAATCGAAACATTGATTTCGGTATTGCAATAATAAAATAAAACGATAAAGGGGAAAAAGATTATGAAAATTTTACTATGCTGCGCTGGAGGATTCTCTACCAATATGTTGATGCAAAATATGCGAAAAGTAGTTCAACAAAGCGAAAAATTAAACGAGGCGGATTTTGATTTTACTGCGATCCCAGCAGATTCGATTGAAAGCCAAATAGACGGCTGGGATATTGTTTTAGTCGGACCGCAAATCACTCACAAAATTGATTTCATTAAATCAATAATAGAACCGAGAGATATTCCCTATGCGGTGATCGATAAAGATGTTTATGGACAAATGGATGGGGCAACAGTAATGAAGCTTGCTTTAGTCACGCATAAAAAACATCAATTGGCTAAACAGGCCATTTAAACAAAATAGAAAAGAAATGCTCGTTTAACTTCATACAGAAATTAGAAATAGATACATTAATATGAACTAGGATGTCAGTTCCACTTTTCGCAGAATCATAAAACTTAAGGCTTTAGTGGAATGATATACGTGGAGAAAAACAAACCTATTTTTCTTGGAAAAATAGATACATTAATATGAACTAGGAGGAATACCATGTTCGCAAAATTCGAGGCTTTTATGAATCGTTTCTTCGTCCCGCTGGCGCACAAAGTTGATAATCAACGACATTTGAGTGCTATCAAAGCCGGGATGGTTGCTATGACACCATTTACTATTTTAGGAAGTTTCTTTGCTATCTTGCCGGCGTTGCCAAACATGTTGGGAGAATCCAACGCGTTTAGTCAGTTTATTCTTAATAATGCGGAATTATTTAATCTCCCGGTAACTTTATCGACAGGCTTGATCGGTCTCTATGCCTGTGCGGCGATTTCGTATAATCTAGGAAATCATTACAAATTATATATTCCCGGTGCTGTGACGCTATCACTTTTTGGTTTCTTGTTTATGACAGCGACCTTTGATAAAAATGGAATGCTGGATATTACTAATTTTGGTGCTAAAGGATTGTTTACATCAATGTTTGTCGCCTTGATCACCGTAGAATTATACAACTTCTGTAAAAAACACAATATGACGATTCGAATGCCAGATGGCGTTCCCGATTTTGTTTCGAAATCGTTTGAATTGATTCCAGTAACATTGATCGTCGGTGGAACCTTTATCATTGGGCGCTTTGCGTTGATGCAAACGGCTGGAGAATTGCCGCCAACAATCTTGACGCGCTTCTTGTCACCGCTGGTTGGTTCGATGGACAATCCTTGGTCCGTATTGGCGCTGAATTTCTGTATCTGTCTGATCTTCTTCTTTGGGATTCATTCGTCAGTATTCAGTCCGATCACGCGTCCAATCATGGTAGCTTTTATTGCAGAAAATATCTCAGCTTTCCAAGCAGGTCAACCGATTCCGCATTTCTATACAGCGGGCGCTTCAAGTGCATTCTTCGGATTTACTGGCTGTGGCATTTCGATCGGCTGTATCGTGGCTTGTTTGTTTTCAAAATCAAAACGGTATCGTCAAATTGGAAAGGTCTCTTTATTCCCAGCCTTGTTTGGGATCAATGAACCAATCTTGTTTGGTGCACCAATCATTTTAAATCCGTTGATGTTCGTTCCACATGTGTTTGGCGGAGCGATCATCGGAACCTTGCCGATGTTCTTCATGCATTGGGGCTGGTTGAACAAACCAATCTTTGATCCGCCGTATGTGGGTATCTTCTTGGAGGGCTTCCTGACGAATGGGGATTGGCGAACGATCCTAGTCAATGCTTTGCAGCTGGTTCTTGCAGTAGCTATTTATGTACCGTTCTTCAAGATTATGGAACGCAACGAGTTGAAAGATGAAGCGAAGAAAAAGGAAAAGAAAACGATCTTCGACCAAGGCGATACGGATATCCTGGATGGCTTGGATCTCGATTTCTAAAATTGGAGTGTGTCAGATGAGAATTGAAAAATTACAGCAACTTTTAAACGAGTCGGGTAAGGACGCAATCATCATCAAAAATCGCGAGAACAAAAAATACTTTGGTTCATTAGGAGGCAGTGGCATCTATTTAGTTGTCACGCCTTCTTCTCAAGTTCAGTTTTTTGATGGGCGTTACCGCCAAGAGATAAAAGATTTAACAAACGGTTTTGAAAATGTTGAAGTACCGCAAGGCAGTTATCTGCCGAAAATTTTCGATTGGCTGAATCAACAGAAAATGACAGATTTGGCGATTGAACCAAATGGATTGTCGATTCAAGAATATCGTGCGTTGGCTGATTCGTTTGACGTTGAGATTTGGTCGAGCCAAATTCAAGAACTTCGTGCAATCAAATCACAGGAAGAAATCCAACTGATCCAAAATGCTTGTGTGGTCACGGATGAAATTTTCGCCGAACTCATTCCTGAAATTAAGGTTGGGATGCAGGAAAATGAGCTTGGAGCTTTGATCCATTATCTTTCATTGAAAAAGGGTGCTACCGCGATGGCATTTGATCCAATCGTTGCCAGTGGGCCGCGAAGCGCATTGCCTCATGGTCGTCCGACGCAGCGGGTGTTTACAGCAGGTGATTTTATTACGATTGATTTTGGGATCGTGCTGGATGACTATCAGTCGGACATGACTCGAACTGTTTCGTTAGGTGAAGCAACCCAAGAATTAAGAACGATCTATCAAGTAGTAAAAGAAGCCCAGCAAGCTGCTTCTGATTTTATTCGTGAAGGTGTAACGGGTCAAGAAGTTGATGCGGTGGCACGAAAGATTATTAGCGCAGCTGGTTACGGTGATTATTTTAGTCATGGCTTAGGACATGGGATCGGAATGGGCGGCGATGTGCCGATTTTGAATCCGAAGAGTCAAATGGTCTTAAAAGAACATATGGTGATGAGTGTTGAACCGGGAATTTATCTTCCGGGTGTCGGCGGTGTGCGAATTGAAGATGATGTCGTGATCCGAAATGGTATTGGGGTTCCGCTAAATCAAACCACAAAAGAACTGTTAACAGTAGGTGAATGCTATGTATAATTTGGATAAGGTTATCGACCGCAAACAGGGAAATGCGCGGAAGTGGAGCAATCAGGTGTTGAAAGAAAAATTTGGCTTGAATGAGGATGCGATCCCGATGGATTTAGCGGACATTGATTTTGAAGTCGCACCAGCGATCCAAAAAGCTTTGATGAAACGTGCGAGTATTGGGGGTTACAGCTATTCTTATGTGCCGGATGAGTTTTATGAGGCGGTGATTGATTGGAATCAACGTCGTTATGATACGTACATCGAAAAAGACTGGATTAAGCTGACCTTTGGAACAGTTTCAACATTGCATTATATTGTGCAAGCCTATACGGAAAAAGGCGAAGGGGTTTTGATCAATACGCCTGCGTATGATCCTTTTGCTGAGGCGGTCGAACATAATGAACGAAAATTATTTTGCAGTTCGCTGATCAATCGCGACAATCGCTACTATTTGGATTTTGAAGATATGGAGCGGCAGATGATAGAAAATGAAATCAAGCTGTTCATTTTCTGTAGTCCGCAGAATCCATCTGGTCGAATTTGGACGAAGGAAGAGCTTTTTCAATTAGCGGAATTATGTATTCGGCACAACGTTCTTTTGGTGTGTGATGAAATTCATCGTGACATTGTTTATAAAAATCAAACCTTTACTTCGATCTGGAACGCTCACCCAGAAATTTCACAGCATAGCGTGTTGTGTCTTTCTCCGAATAAAGGATTTAATTTAGGCGGATTAAAAACGTCGTATGTCGTGATTCCAAACCCGGCGATCAGAGAAACGTTGCTGCTGCAACTGCAAAAAAATTCGATTACTTCTCCGCATGTGTTTGCTGTACCTGCAATCGTGGCGGCTTATAACGAGAGTGAAGATTGGCTGGATGAGATGATTGATTATGTAGAAGGAAATATGCAGATCATTGATGATTTCTTTGCAGAAATTCCAGAGGCTAAAGTGATGCCGTCAGAATCTTCATTCTTAGCATGGATCGATGTGCGTGATTGGTTCAAGGATGAAGCAGAAATGCAGAGATTTTTCCGTCGGGCTAATTTGACAATGGTGGTCGGCAGCTACTTTGTCCAAGATGGCGAAGGATTTGTCCGTTTGAGTATCGGAATGCCAAGAGAGCTATTGCTAGAGGCTTTAAGTCGAATAAAAAAAGAATACAACAAGAGCGTCGAACTTGTTTAACTTTAAAAGTCAGACCACTTTTCGGAGTGTTCTGGCTTTCTTTTTATCCTCTACACTAGGGCATCTCAGCGTTCTGTGGTACATTGGTTCAGTGTGAAACTTTAGAGGAGGATTTATCCTATGCGAAATATTAAATTAACCATCGAATACGATGGCAAGCGTTACCTTGGCTGGCAGCGGCTGGGTGATTCAGAGAAAACGATCCAAGGGAAAATCGAAAGTGTGATCGAGCAGATGACTAATGAAAAAATCGAGATTATCGGTTCTGGTCGAACAGATGCCGGTGCACATGCGAAAGGTCAAGCAGCGAATTTCAAAACCAATTCAGAAATGGCACGAAATGAAATGCTGGCGTTCTTCAATCGCTATTTACCGGGTGATATCGTGGTGAAAAAAGTAGAAGAGATGCCTGAACGTTTCCACGCACGTTATAATGTGAAGGGCAAACAATACAGCTACTATGTTTGGAATGATCCAATTCCAACGGCCTTTGAACGGTATCATAGTTTTTACTTTCCGCAAACGTTGGATATGGACAAAATGACTGCGGCTTGTGAGAAACTGATTGGCAAGCATGATTTCGCTGGTTTTTCGGCATTGAAAAAAACGAAGAAATCAACGACTCGAACGATTGATGACATTTCAATCGAACGCGAAGGCAGCATGCTGCATTTTACTTTTGTCGGCGACGGCTTCCTGCATAAAATGGTTCGAATTCTGATGGGCACGATTTTAGAAATTGGTGCGGGAAAATTAGAGTTGATAGTAATCGACGAAATTTTTGAGACAAAGGTTCGGGAAAATGCTGGAGAAACAGTACCGGCGCATGGTCTGTTCCTAGATGAAGTGTATTATTAGATTGAATAAAGCTAGTTTTGAACGGAAAAACGTTCAGGGCTAGTTTTTTTATTTGTTCTTTCGATAGCCGAGAGCGTTTATAATAAAGTTATGGATACCGGAAAAGAAGCGGGGGATCGCAGATGAAACGAATGTTTTTAGTGTCGATGTTTCAAAATGTTTCGGGGCTGCTAAAATCGGTTGAGGACGTTAAAGGACAAACAGTCACCTATATTCCAATTGCCAGCAAAGTTGAAAAGCTGGGCTTTTTTGTCAGAATCGGAAAATGGGCTTTGCGTTTCAGCGGAATGAAGGTAGAGGAGCTGGATATTGGTAAAGTGACGTATGAACAGAGTAAAGCTACATTAGCCAAGAACGAGATCATTTATATAGCTGGTGGAAATACATTCTTCTTATTGCAAGAATTACGCAGAACAAGAACGGATCAGCTCATTATTGAAGAAGTAAGAAAAGGAAAACTTTACATTGGAGAATCTGCTGGAGCGATCGTAGTTTGTCCAGATATAGGTTACTCGGCTGTAATGGACGATCCAAAACAGGCGCCTGATTTGACGGATTATGCTGGTTTAGACCTGATTGATTTTTATGTCGTTCCACATTATCAAAGTCGAGAATTCAAAGACGCGGCGGATAAAATGGTTCAATCAAATGAAGACCAGAAAGAAACAGTGGCGATCAAGGATCATCAGGCAATCTGGATCAATGATGATGAACGTAAAATTTTAGGGGAATGAAACACAGTTATCATTTTTAAAGTTCTTAATACAATGAGCAATCATTCTTTTTTTAGTTTGCTTATAAAAGATTGTGTTGCTTTATGACTCGGGAGATGATAAAAACAAGCTAACGACTCTTTGGGGGAGAAAACTATGAGAATTGATACTATTTTTGAATGTCTGTATACCTTCCATCAGCAGAATGAATTAGCCTTAAGCCAATTAAAGGGTTGCACCGTAAAAGATATTTGCGAGGTGACCGACTATGCTCGGACTGCGGTCAGTGAAGATTTATCAAAATTAACCAATAAACATCAGGTCATCAAAGTTAAATCACGTCCAGTTTTATTTTTTGCTCGTTCGGCTTTAGAAAAAACTTTCTTTTTTTCTCCGCGGAAAGATGAATACGCTTCACTTGAAGAATTGGAAATAGAGATCCGCCAAGAGTTAGAGAAAAAGGAGCAGCAGAAGCAAGAGTTTCGAAACAATCCATTTTCCAAAGTAATCGGCTACGATGGCAGCCTGGCAGATAGTATTAAAAAGCTGAAGGCAGCAGTCTTGTATCCACCTAAAGGCTTGAATATTATGCTGACAGGTGAATCTGGAGTAGGAAAAACGTTATTGGCGGAACATTTACATGAATTTTTTGAAGCCAAAACAGCGCAGAAAGTTCCTTTTATTTATTTTAACTGTGCGGAGTATTTCAATAATCCAGAACTGCTGACCTCCCATTTATTCGGTTATAAAAAAGGAAGTTTTACTGGTGCGGATAACGATCATCAGGGATTGGTCGAATTGGCGGATGGGGGATTCTTCTTTTTAGATGAGGTTCATCGACTGACTAATGAGGGACAAGAAAAGCTATTTACGTTGCTGGATAAGGGCTATTTTACCCGAATGGGCGAGGCTGAAAAGCAGCGGCATGTTTCAATTAAATTCATTTTTGCCACAACAGAAGAATTGGAAAAAACGTTTCTAAAAACGTTTTTGCGACGAATACCGGTAAATTTACATATTCCCAGCTTGTCCGAACGGTCGATCAAAGAGAAAATCCAGCTGATCCTGACCTTTTTCATGGAAGAGAGTCAGGGAATTCAAAAGGATATTTCTATTTCTTATAATACCTTGAAATATCTCGTTTTCTCCAAGTACAAAGCGAATGTCGGTGAATTGAAGTCAGAGATCCAGTTTATTTGTGCGCAGGCGTATCTTGATGCGATCGACTACGAGATCCAAGAATTGAACATCGAGGTACCGTTGGGGATGCTGGACGAAAACACGGTGGATACGAAGGATATCGTTGTATTGAATGAGTATGTTCCTAGTCGAGGGATCAAAATCCAGCATGACTATTTTTATCCTCATGTGGAGCAGTTGCTACAGGTGAAGGACAAGCAGAATGATCGTTTTTATAATTTCTTGTTAAAGGAGTATGCCGATCTTAAGAATGTAAATATTTCATCCAAAGATGCGGTAGCCATGATGCAAAATAAACTGGACCAGCTCTACGATATGGATCTTTTCAATCAATCCTTTTCCGAAGATCACGATATAGACGAGCAGTTCTATGAACAAATAAATCAGATTATTCACTATATCGAACAGGAGTTGGGCATTCTTCTGCCTGAGAATTTGAAAGATGTTTTAGCTGCGCATATTTACTCTAGTGTATTTTATTCGGCACAGATAAATGAAGATTTTTTTGATCTGACGAAAAATATTTTCTCCGGCAAAATAGAAAATTATCAGCTTGCGGAGAAAATCGTGGATTACATTGAAGACTATTTTGCCTTGAAGCTGCCGAATACAGAAATCATTTTTTATGATTTGTTTATACGGAAAATAAAAGCAACGGATCGCCGCTATGAGTTAGATGAAAAATGCGGGATTGTTGTGGTCGCTCATGGAAGTGCAACGGCATCCAGCATGGTAGAGTATACGAATGTATTATTTTCGACGAGTTTAATGAACTCCGTTAATATGCCGATCAATCAGTCCGTGGAGGAAACCCTAGATAAGGTTCGACAAGTCGTACGAGATAATGGCTACAGCAAATTGATTTTGATGGTTGATATTGGTTCATTGGTTTATTTCGGTAATGTAATCAGTAAAGAATTTCAGATAGAAGTGCTATTGATCAGCAATATCAATTTGCTGACTTTACTGGAGGTGGCTCGCGAAGCCATTTATGAATCAACTAATTTTGAGTATCTTCTGCCGGTTCTAAAGGAGAAAAATCATAAGGCGCTCATTTGCCGTAGAGGGAATTTTGAGGATTCCAAGGTATTAGTTATTTCTTGCTTAACCGGTTTAGGAACAGCATTGAAAATTGAGAAACTATTGTTAAATACTTTCCCGCAAGAATTATTGACCAACGTCAGAATCATCACGCTTGAGAAAAAAGAATTGGAAAATCTTAGTCGACTGCTTTCCTTTGTTCACGAAGATGAGAAGTTAGTGGGTATTATTGGGACTGTGAAGACGGAGATTCCGGATATTCCTTTTGTTTCGTTGGATAATTTATTGTCTGATCAAGGAATTCGGCTGGTGTTCCAGATGTTA
This sequence comes from Enterococcus malodoratus ATCC 43197, assembly GCF_000407185.1. Lineage (GTDB taxonomy): Bacteria > Bacillota > Bacilli > Lactobacillales > Enterococcaceae > Enterococcus_A > Enterococcus_A malodoratus. Next base: position 1,535,790 of record NZ_KE136481.1, on the reverse strand, counting down.
GGCTTCGATCTAGCCAAGGATGAAAATCAAGCGGTGCTAAAAAAAGTTTCAGCCAAATATATCCAAGGATTGTCGATCGAAGCAATTACAGATCTATTGAGTATTTTAAATCCCAAAAGTATCACGATCGAATTGTCCAAGATTTATTCGGATATTTGTATGCAGACTAAAAAGAAAAGTGATGAGAAACGGCTGCTGCGCTTCATCATTCATTGCGCATGTATGATCGAACGGCAAATCCAACATCCAGAATATGATCATACTTCCTATGAACTGTCATATCGTGAGCTGCCGGAGCTGGCATCTGTCATCAAAATGGCCTTCCGACCGATCGAAGTGTCATATAATGTCATCATTCCGCCGTTGGAAGTGAAATATATTTATGAATTGTTGTTTGAGGTCAACGTGTAAACCGCGAAGAATAGCCCTTTTTTAAAGGGCTATTTTTTTGGCACAGCACTTGCTTTATAGAAAGGTGAAAACAATGTAAGGAGTGAGGGTATGGAAAAAGAACCGATTTTAATCTTGACTCATAATGGATGGGGAAGAGAGCTTTTAAAAAGTGTTCAAATGATTGTTGGGGAGATTCACAATGTTTATGAAGTTGCTTTGAATGCGGAAGATTCGTTGCCTGAGTACTTAGAACGAGTCAAGGCACAAATTGACCAACTAAAATGGAACGATAAATTATTGATCTTAACGGATATCAAGGGCGGAACACCCAGTAATGTCGCATTACGTTTATCAAAAGATTATGAAGTCGTAGCGATATCGGGATTATGTGCTTCGATGTTGCTGGAAGCAGTAATGAAACAAGGCGTCGGAGGATTTACACGAGAAACAGCAAAAGAAATTCATGCGGCCGTCATCGACAGCTGCCAAGTATTGGAATTACCAATAAAAAAGTAAAGGATGAGGAAAATGTCAAAAATCGTATTAGCTAGAGTAGATAGTCGCTTGATCCATGGTCAAGTTGTTACTAAGTGGCTGCAGCAATCCGCGGCCAATGAAATTATCGTAGTAAGTGATGAGCTGGAGCAGGATGAATTTTTGCAAAGTATTTACTTGATGGCGGCGCCTCCCGGTGTGGAAGTCATTATCAAAGGAACCGAATCAGTCAAAGCCTATTGGGAAAATGAAGCGGCGGCTAAAAATAGTAAAGTGCTGTTTCTAGTACCAGATTTAACAACGCTGCGGGAAATGGTCGAAGCGGGAGTTGTCAAAGAAGCGATTCAAGTTGGCGGACTTGGCGGTGGTCCCAGTCGTAAAAACGTAGTAAAAAATATTAATCTATCCGAAGATGACGTCGAGATTTTAGAAGGACTCTTAGCGAAAAATATGGAGGTTTATTTCCAAGCCATCCCAGAAGAAACACCAGTCCCAATTCATAAATTGATTGAAAAGTATAAGACATTATAAAAATAAATACAATAAAAAGAAAAAGGATGTCAGTCTAACTTTTAGCAGTCTGTTTAGTACGAACTGAAATTGAAATTATTCAATCAAAGACAAAAGAAGAACAGTTTAGTTAGATGATATACGGCTTGAAAATCAAACTTATTTTTCTGCAGGAAAAATAAATACATTAAAAAGAAAAAGGATGTCAGTCTAACTTTTGGCAGTCAGTCTAGTAAGAACTGGAAATGAAGTTATTGAACCAAAACAAAAGAAGAACAGTTTAGTTAGATGATATACGGCTTGAAAATCAAACTTATTTTTCTGCAGGAAAAATAAATACATTAAAAAGAAAAAGGAGTGTTTGAATTATGGGTGTTCTAGGTATTTCAATCGTGATGGGGTTGTACTATTGGTTTGCTCGGCTGCGTTTTGGTTATACTTTCTCGGGAATGCTGTCTCAACCGTTATCTGCGGCATTGGTTGCAGGGATTGCGACGGGCAAATTATCAGAAGCAATGGTGATCGGTGCGGGGATTCAGTTGGTTTATTTAGGAGTAACGTCTACACCAGGCGGGAATGTCCCTAGTGATCCAGCGCTGGCTTCAGCTATTGCGATTCCAATCGCTTTGGGTGTCGGCATGAATGCAGAAGCAGCGATTGCTTTAGCTGTTCCATTCGGTGTATTAGGCGTATTTATGGATCAACTACGCCGGACAGTCAATGCGACTTGGGTTCATATGGCAGACAACTATGCGGAGGATTTAAATTATTCAGGGATTTATCGTGCAGCTTTTCTTTATCCAGCAATTGCAGGTTTTGTTATTCGCTTTCCGCTAGTCTTTGCTGCGAACTTCTTTGGTCAATCGATCGTCAATCAAGTTTTGGATGTGATTCCAGAATGGTTGATGCATGGCTTTGAAGTAATGGGCGGCATCTTACCAGCACTTGGATTTGCTTTAACGATCATGGTGATTGGCAAGAAGCATTTGATTCCTTATTTCCTAATTGGTTTTGTGGCTGTTGTTTACTTTGGGGCAGAAGTTATGGCCGTAGCAATTATTGGTATTTGTGTAGCATTCTTGGTTAGAAACAAGGCGTTAGAAGAGGAGGCAGCGTAATGGAACAAATGACAGAAAAAAATGAACAGCAATTGGAACAAAAGAAAATTACCAAAAAAGAATTGTCTCGCTCGTTTTGGATCTATCAATTAGGGTGTGAATTATCCAATTCCTATGAACGATTACAGAGTTTGGTCTTTTGTGCTTCAATGATTCCAGCTGTAAAGAAATTGTATGCAGATGATGAAGAGGCACAGCGAGAAGCATTGAAACGTCATTTGAATTTCTTTAATACGGAAGGAACGATCGGCTCCTCTATCCAAGGGATCGTTATTGCGATGGAAGAAGAAAAATCGAACGGCGCGGCGATTACCGATACAGCGATCACTTCGATTAAGACTGGTTTGATGGGACCGTTGGCAGGAATTGGTGATTCGATCATTTGGGCAGCAGTTATGCCGTTGATCATTTCCATCTTTATTCCAATGGCTTCTAATGGGAATGCGATCGGCGGGGTTGGTCCGATTGTGATTTATACAGCCGTTACAATGTATATCAGCTGGCTCTTGATTAATAAATCGTATACGTTAGGTCGTAACTCTATTTTAAGTTTGTTGAAGGACGGGAAAATCAAGCAAGTGATCTATGCTGCGAATGTTCTTGGGATGATGATGATGGGTGCTTTGAGTGCGAGTTATGTAAATATCACCAGCCCAATGAAATTCAAAGTTCCAGGTGGCGCTACGATTATTTTACAGGATATTTTTGATCAGATCGTGAAGGGATTACTGCCGTTAGCTGCGGTATTTGCCATCTACTTCTTCATGGTCAAAAAAGGACCGAGATATGGGATCATTATTGGAACGATTGTTGTAATCAGTATTGTCGCGTCATTCTTTGGATTATTATAAAAATTATTGAAGGTGTAAAAATGATCAGCTATGAAAAATTTGGTTTAAAGGAAGTCATCAATGCTTCCGGACGGATGACGATTTTAGGTGTTTCCAAAGTATCGAAAAATGTATTGGCTGCCCAACGTTTTGGCGGGGAACATTTTTTTGAGATGAGCGACTTGATGATTCAAACAGGTAAATATCTCGCCGAATTATTGCAAACGGAAGACGCACAAATCGTTTCTTCTGCTTCGGCGGGAATTGCGCAATCCGTTGCGGCTGTGATTGGGGAAGGGAGTCTGTATCATGCCTACCATCCCTATACGAATAGAATAGCCAAAAGAGAGATTGTCATTCCTAAAGGGCACAATGTTGATTATGGCACACCGGTAGAAGTTATGATCCAGCAAGGCGGCGGCCGAGTCGTCGAGACTGGTTACGCTAATATGTGTTCAGCGGAGCATCTTGAGTTGATGATAACACCAGAAACAGCGGCGATTCTATATGTAAAAAGTCATCATACCGTTCAAAAAAGTATGTTGAGTGTTGAAGATGCAGTGAAAGTAGCTAAGAAGTACAAGCTGCCATTGATCATCGATGCAGCGGCAGAAGAAGATCTGTTTCATTATACGCAAGCAGGTGCGGATTTGGTTATCTATTCTGGAGCAAAAGCGATCGAAGGACCTAGTGCTGGATTGGTTATCGGCAAAAAGCAATATGTAGAGTGGACTAGGCTGCAAAGTAAAGGCATCGGCCGCGCAATGAAAATTGGCAAAGACAATGTTTTAGGCTTTACGCAGGCAGTGGCGGATTATTTAGCTCTTGGAAGCGAGTCTGGCGAAATGATGCAGCAGCGATTGGATCCACTCATAGCAAGTGTGAATCAAATTGCCGGCTTAGAAGCGAAAATCGTACAAGATGGTGCTGGCAGAGATATTTACCGAGCAAGTGTGAAAATTACTGGAGAAAAAAGTGCGCAGACGGTCATTACTGAACTGAAAGCAGAAAATCCCGCCATTTATACGCGTGAGTACCAAGCGAATAATGGCATCGTTGAATTTGATGTTCGTTCAGTCAATGAACAGGAACTAGAAAAAATTGTTCGGCGTCTGCAAGAAATTATGAAATAGAGGAGAGACGGTATGTCATTAACACCAAGCTATTTAGAAAATCGGATCTGTTTGAATGTGTTAGCAAACTCAGTTGAAAATGCCAAAGAATGTTACGAGGCGGCTGAAGGACATGTTGTGTTAGGAGTATTATCGAAAAAGTACGCGACGGATGCAGCAGCAATCGCAGATATGAAACGGTATCAAGCGGCAACAAATAATGCCTTATCCGTCGGCTTAGGAGCGGGCGATCCGAATCAAAGTCAAATGGTTTCGCGGATTTCAGCTATTTTACAACCGCAGCATGTCAATCAAGTTTTTACCGGAGTGGGGAATTCGCGCGCACTTTTAGGACAGAATGAAACAATTATCAACGGGTTAGTTTCACCGACTGGAAAAGTCGGGTATGTCAATATTGCGACTGGGCCATTAAGTTCGTCGGCACCAGAAGCAATCGTACCGATTGAGACAGCCATCAAGCTGCTGCAAGATATGGGAGGTAGTTCGGTGAAGTATTTTCCTATGAAGGGTCTGGCACATAAAGCAGAATACCAGGCTGTGGCGGAAGCATGTGCGAAGTATGATTTCTATTTAGAGCCGACTGGCGGAATTGATTTAGCTAATTTTGAAGAGATCGTTCAAATCGCTGTCGATGCGGGAGTCAAAAAGGTCATTCCGCATGTATATAGCTCGATCATTGATGCGGAGACAGGGGATACAAAAACAGAAGATGTTAAAACATTGTTGGGGATAATGAAGAAAATATTGAATTAGCATACAATAAAAAAAAGAGTTTGAGCAGTCAATTGCTCAAACTCTTTTTTTGTTTTAGCTTCTTAATCCACGACCGCGGTCGATCAAATACCAGCAGACGCTGTAAAGAACGACGATGAATAATACTAAAATAGACATCGAAACAACGATCGATACATCCATCACACCAAGGAAGCCGTAACGGAAACCAGAGATCATATAAACGATCGGATTGATTTTTGAGACGCCTTGCCAAAATGGCGGCAGCATAGAGATAGCATAGAAAACACCGCCGAGATAAGTTAAGGGTTGTAAAACAAAGGTCGGAACGATCGAGACATCATCGAATGATTGGGCGAAAATCCCGTTCAGTAAACCGGCTAAAGAAAATAAAATAGCGGTCATTAACAAGGTGATGACAACGATAAACCATGAGTACACATGCAGTGGAACGAAAAATAGTGAGATGATCGTCACTAATGTTCCAACTAAGACGCTGCGGCCGACACCGCCAATTACGAAGCCCCAAATAATGATGTGCGTTGGGACGGGAGCGACTAAGATCTCTTCGATATTTTTTTGGAATTTTTGCGAGAAAAACGAAGAGGAGACATTCGCATAAGAACTTGTGATGGCTGACATCATGATCAGCCCAGGCACGATAAATTCCATATAAGAAAAGCCGGCCATATCACCGATTCGTCCGCCGATTAAGTTTCCAAAGATAACAAAATATAAAGAAGTAGTGATAACTGGCGGGACTAAGGTTTGAACCCAAATGCGCATATAGCGATTGGTTTCTTTGACCGCCAGACTTTTAAGCGCGGTAAAATATAGATTAAACATGTTTTTCCTCCGTGATTTTTAGGAACAGTTCTTCTAAGCGGTTGGATTTATTTCGCATGGAAAGCACTTTGATTCCTTGATTCGTTAGCTGTTCGAATAGTTCATTGATTCCTTGATCGCGAACAACTTCGACTTCCAGCGTTTGCTCATCTGTAAAAGTATGGGCAAAGCCAGTGATGTCTGGTTCCTTATCAAAGGGCTCTAAGTCAAAAATAAATGTTTCAAATTGCAGCTTCGCCAATAGAGACTTCATACTAGTATTTTCGATTAATTCGCCCGATTGAATGATGCCGATGTTGCGGCAAAGCATTTCAGCTTCTTCCAAATAGTGGGTCGTTAAGATAATCGTCGTGCCATTCGCGTTCAATTCTCTTAAAAATTTCCACATTTCGCGGCGTAATTCGATATCGACTCCAGCCGTTGGTTCATCTAAGATCAGCAGGCGTGGCTCATGCATCAAGGCTCGAGCAATCATCAAGCGCCGTTTCATACCGCCGGAAAGCATCCGCGCTCTTACATCACGTTTCTCCCACAAGTCGGATTGTTTTAAGTATTTTTCGCTGCGGACTAATGCTTCTTTTCGCGGCACGCCGTAGTAGCCAGCTTGGTTGACGACGATTTGTTGGACCGTTTCAAACGGGTTGAAATTGAATTCCTGCGGCACCAATCCAATTTGCTGTTTGGCCATCACTAGTTCTTTGTCCAAGTCATAGCCGAAAACTTTTACGTTGCCGGAGGTTTTGTTAACAAGCGAAGTGATGATCCCAATAGTGGTAGATTTTCCAGCACCGTTTGGTCCTAAAAGGGCATAAAAATCACCTTCTTCAACAGATAGATCAATGCCTTTTAAAGCTTCGACACCAGTAGCATATACCTTTTTTAAATCGTTTATTTCGAGTGCGTAGGTCATTTAAGATGTTCTCCTCGTTCTTATTTATTTATACATTCGTTTTGCACGTTCCATTATCGTATTGAAATAACAATAGAACGTGTAAACGGTCAGCCTTATTTAGTGTGATTCCCCTATTTTATCATTCATTTTCATGAGCACAACTGGAAAAGCCTATTATTCCCCGATTCTTTTTTGTAAATAACTCTCGACAGACGTGCCTTTTAATAAGTAGAGCTGTTTAGCGTGACTCGCTGGACACATTTGTTAGAATGAGAATAAGAAGCGGAGGGGAAATCATGTATTTAGAAAAGTTGAAATACTTCATTGATCTGGTTCAAACAGGCAGCTTTACGAAAGCGGGCAAAAAGAATTTTGTCTCTCAAGTAAGTATTACCCAGCAGATTCATTTTTTAGAAGAATATTTTGGCTGTCAATTAGTCGACCGCTCGACAATTCCCGTAAAGCCGACGGATGCTGGAAAAATATTGTATCAAGAAGCACTTCATTTGGTGCAGCAATACGATCGTTTGACTCAGCGGATGTCTGATTATAAAGAGCAGCAGAATCGTATTCGAATCGAATATACCTCCATCATGGATATCCAATTGTTTTCCCAGATCATTCAGGAGCAGCAGATTGAACAGGAAAATATTTTATTAGATGTGGAAAAGGTACCATTAAAGGGAGTCGCAGAAAATCTTAGGAACCAGCGCTATGATCTGGCGATTAGTTTTGACTCGGAATTTTTTGAAGAGGAGCAGATCAGCACATTGCCTTTATATTATGGAAATTATTGTGCAGTCGTTGGTAAAGAGCACCCGTTTTTTGAAAAAGAGATGCTTTCAATGGAAGAGCTGTATAGCCAACCGATTATTATGCTGTCACCGGAGACTATCGGTAAATCCTACTATTTGATGTTGGAGAATGCTTTGAAGGATGGCTACGCCCCTAATATCGCGAAGGTGACCGATGATGTCGAGACCGAAATCTTTATGATTCAAAATAGCAAGTTGGTCGGTTTCTTCCCAGAAAATTATCCGGGAATTGCGGATGATATGGATTTGAAGGCTTTACCGATCAAAGAGTCGCATCACCAATTTGAAATTGTATTGGCGTATTTAAACACCGAGCAGAATTCAACGGTGCAGCGATTACTGGAATTGTTAAAGTAGGCACCAATAAGTTTTGCTTATGGGCTATTAAATAGATGTATTGGAACTTGATCAATAAATCACATATGATTAACTTATCAAAGATGAGGAGGTTTCATTCAATGAATAAGTTAATTTTGACTGGCGTAGATGGGAACTTAGGCGGACAAGCGGCTGAGTATCTATTAACGATAGCGGAAAAAGAACGTTTAGTTTTTTGCGGGTACGATGCAGCATCCTTAGAAAAGTTTTCTGCTCGCGGTGTTGAAACCCGCGAAACCAATTTCAATCATTTAGATGGTTTAGCTGAAAAATTTGCTGGCGGCGAAACAGTGGCACTGATCTCTATGCCATTCGTTGGAGAGAGACGGCAAAGAGCACATAAGAATGTCGTTGATGCGGCCAAAGCAGCCGGAGTAAAGAAAATCATTTATACATCGTTAGTTAATGCGGCAGATCCAAGTAATCCCAGCATTGAAAAAATTGACCATGCGTATACCGAAAAATACATTGAAGCAAGCGGACTTGACTATATTTTCTTACGCAATTCCCAATATGCAGAAGCGATGGTCACTAATTACTTCACCTATGTTAAAGGCGACGGTGTCCTAACTAACAGTCAAGGTGACGGGAAAATGGCCTATATCTCAAGAAAAGATTGTGCCAAAGCAGTCGCCTATGCATTGATCAATGAAACCTTGCATCACAAGATTTTGAATATCAATGGGAAAGACTTGATGACGATCAGCGAGTTTGTTGCTATCGGAAATGAAGTAACCAATAACCATGTGACTTATAAAGAAATATCAGACGAAGAAAACTATGCTGTATTCGATGCGATGGGCGTGCCTCGAACAACCGAAGGCAAATTCAAAGACGATTCGGAAGCACCGTTCTCTTCCGAGGGAATGGTCACCTTTGCGCAGGCTATCCGTGAAAATAAAATGGCTGAACATACGAATGACTTTAAAGAATTGACTGGGGATCTGCCAGTCTCTGTCCGCTACATGTTTGAACACGCCGAAGAATTTCAAATCGGCGAAAGACATTCAAAAGATGTTTAACTAGTAAAACGAGTACCTCCGGTGTGATTGCCGTGAGGTATTTTTTATTTACGCATATTCTAACTACCCCTTTTCGATGGTAAGATTACTTTATAAATAAAGTAGATTGTGAGGGTCAGCTGGTGGGAGTTATCGGGGTTTATGGAATTGTTTTCGGGATTGTTGGGCTCTTTTTTCTGTTCTATTTTTATTATGTGTATCGGCGAAATCAAAAAATCAAAGCTCAGATCAGAGCTGAGTATGGGAAAGTACCGGAGTGGAAACTGGATGGACGGGATTATGCCAGTATGAAAAAGTACTATCATCAAAAGCAGTTTGAAGGAGCAGTGCTTGATGATATTACCTGGACAGATTTGAATATGGACGAGATTTTCAAACAGGTGAAAAATACACAGTCCAGTATTGGCGACGAATATAGTTATTATTTTATTAGAAGACAGAAAAATCCAGATTTGCAGCATTTTGAAGAAGCTGTCCAAAGTATGGATGAAAAGGCCGAAGCGCGTGAACGGCTGCAGTTTGCCTTTTATCGAATTGGGCGCAAAACAAATAATCAATTGATTGATTTACTCGTAGATCCAAGCAAGTTTCCTAAAATATCGATGCTGCTGATTTTTTTAGCGACGATCATAAGTATTGGAAGTCTAATCTGGCTGGCAATTGATATTGATTATGGAATTTTAGCTGTTTGTCTTAGTTTTTGTTTAGGCATGATTCTATTTTCTATCGTATTGCGAAAAATTTATCAGGCTTTTGAAGCGCTGGGAATGTTTACCCGGATGGTTCGCGCGGCAAAATTAATGGTAAAACTAGATCCTCCTGTTTTTGAGAAAGAAACGGAGCTGATGCGTAAAAATCTTAATGTGTTTAAGAATATTACCGCCTTAGCCGACTACATCATTCAAGTTTCTGGATCTTCGAACAGTTTAATGATGATCATCACTTCTTATTTTTCTTTGTATGGGTATGCTTATTTTGCGATGGTCAAGCTGTTTCGAAAATATCGAAGTGAAGCGCTGGAACTGTATGAAACTATCGGGTATGTCGAACTGTGCATTGCGATTGCTTCTTATCGAAACAGTCTGACGTATTATTGCCAGCCTGATTTTACTGATCAGAATCAAATCGAGTTTGAAGAAATCATTCATCCGTTGTTAAAAAAAGCTGTCCCAAATACGCACCGTATGGATAATAAAATTTTGATCACGGGTTCAAATGCAAGCGGCAAGTCGACTTTTGCTCGAACTTTGGCAGTCAATGCCGTTTTGGGACAGCTTTTCAATACTTGTCTGGCAAAAAGATATTCTTTTAAGCCCTGTGCTATTTATAGTTCCATGAATCTTAAGGATGATATCGTTACAGGTGACAGCTTTTATATGGCGGAGATAAAATCACTGAAGCGTTTGTTAAAAATAGCAGAATCGACCGAATATGCCATGATTTTATGGATGAAATGTTTAAGGGCACCAATATGATCGAACGAATAGCTGCAGCATCAATTATCCTGAAAAAATTTGCCGCTTTAAATTGTTTCATTTGTTTAGCGACACATGACGTTGAATTAAGTCGAATTTTAGGCGATCGTTATGAAAACTATCATTTTCGCGAAGTGATTACAGCGGAGGATATTCTATTCGATTTTACGCTGCGTGAAGGTGTGACAACCGGCAGTAACGCCATCAAACTATTGGCTTATTGTCACTACGATCAGGAAATTGTGTCTCAAGCTGAGGCATACGCCGAAAAATATCGGGCTTCCGGAGAATGGAAAATTCTATAGAAATACTAAAGCCGTATCCAATAAAAGGATACGGCTTTTTTTGTTTTTAAAAACAGTTTATTTTCAAAGAACTATTATTTATTTTTAAGCAAACTACATAATTATCTTTACATCGTCAAGATAATTAAAAATTAATTTGAATAGAAATATATTCATCAACATAATAAATGTTTTAAGAGTTTATTCTTAAATTTAATCAAAAAAGAATGTTTTTATGACTTAATTTTAACCTCTTATTCTGTTCTGACGCATCTTGTTCCAAAAATATTGTCTTACAAAAATAGTAGAAATATAATAAAAATGATTCTAAAATGATTTTCTGTATTTATTTTCGTAAGCCGTAAAATTGAATATTCCTATTAATGAATAATCAAAATCATTTTATTGTTAATGGCTTTGAAATGGATGCATTAGGAGATGGAGTGGGGGGAGTGCTGATCGAAGGATTTAAAAAGCTATAAATGAAAGGAGGGTAATATGAATAAGTTCAAAAAACATTGGTGGTCGCTTCTTTCAGTCTTGCTGATTGTGTTATCCAGTTTTCCGCTTCAAACAATTGCTGAAAATTTATCAAGTTCAGAGGAATGCCGCGTCAATAATATGCAGCTAACGACGCTTGAGGGAAAAGCACTTCCGCAAGAAAATGATCCAAAGGCTTCAATTGTGGCACAGTTTGATTTAGTAGTTCCTGAAAATAAGAAGACGACATTCGGACTTCCTGCAGAAATTATAGCGAATAATCAAGAACTGTATCACCAAAACGAGACCATCGTTTCGATTGAAGAAAATCAGTTAAAGATTGTGAATGACAGCGACCAGCCAGCTTCACTTGAAGGAGTGAATTTTGAATTTAAATTGGCTGAGCCGGCACGTTCGCTAGCTGAGGTAACGTTGAACTTTTTCAATGAGTTTGAGTTCAAGCTGAACAATAAACAGACAACTGCAGCAAAAGACGCAGCAAGTAAAAAAAGTTCAACTGAGAGCGGAAAACAGTCGAAGGGGTCAAATGGTGAGATCACACCTTTTGCGGCCACTGATAAAACTAGTGCAATCGATGATATGAAGTTGAATGATATTTATATCAAGAACGGAAGTAATCCGCCAGCCTACATTGTGAAGAATGGCGTAAAACAAAATCCGCAACCGACCGTAAAAGTTGGAGACGGTGTGTACTTTGATTACACCTTTTCCGTTCCGTCGGCCGCAAACTTAAAAGAAGGCGACTATATTTATATTGCTTTGCCGGAAGAATATTTCACCTTTTCTAGTGTGAGTAATTCGGTCCCATTCTATGAGAATTCTGGTGAAAAGATTGGGGATATGACGTTAGAAACGATTTCAGGAAAGAAATTTTTGAAAATCACTTTTAACGACGCGGTCGAAACAAATTGGAACGGTCTGCAAGATTGCTTTGCTACTGCTTATGGAACGGCCAATTTGGAAAGCAGCGGCGGATCTACGGGAAATACCGAAACAGGGCGTTTTCCAATCGAGATCGAACCTAAACCATCGGAGTCGGTTTCCGATACACCGATCGGTGATCAAAAAACGTTCACAAAAAACGGCTCTGCTACGAACAATAGTAATGAAGTCTATTGGAATATGCCGCTGATGATGGACAACTACAAAAAGGCTCTTGAAGGCGACACACCTGCGTTGTACAAAAAAGTCGTCCTAAAAGACCAGCTTGATCCATCGCTAACATTATCCAATTATGGTATTTACATGAATATCTATGCGGTGAATGACGATGGGAAAATGACAAAAGATCCCATCGGACAAATGCAGATGATGGGCCAAGACAATGCGCCAAGCACGATGCCTTTAAAATTGCTGGAACAAGGTGATTCTGAATCTGATAGTGATTTTGAAGCACGAATTGAAAGTCATAATTATCCTTGCTATGGGGTAACATCAGGCAATAAATTAATTATGAATTTTAAGGATCTGCCGAATCTGACCAATGATAAAAGCAACGGCCTGCTTTTATTTGGTAATGGGACAAAAGATGCGAAAGAGCGGATTTGGGATATTATCCAAGCAGCGGTCGATCAAGGGAAAATGACTGCTTCACGTGGAGATAAGACCAAAGAAGCTTACGAAAAATATTTTAGCCATGATAGTGGAGACACTTATGATAATTATCCATTTAACTTGGTTACGCGAATTTATGCGCGAACTACTTTAGGGGAAGGCTCAATCATCGAAAACAAAGCGACACTATACTGGGAGACCAATACGGCCGGTGAAGATAGTGAAATCAGTAAAGTCACTGTCAGCAACTGGGGCGGCGGTGCAACCCGCGTACCGCCAACCACGTTCCGTTTGAAAAAAATGGATAAGGATACTCAAGTGGCGCTAAAAGATGTTGAGTTTGAGCTAAAGAAAGAAACACCCGCTGGTTCAAATACGTATGTCACAATTTCAGGCGGAAAAAAGAAAACGGATAGTAACGGAGTCTTGCTCTATGAGAACTTGACCGATGGAAAATATTGTTTGGTCGAGTTGAATAATCCTGATCCACACTACACAGACAAGCTGGAGATCATTCCACCAGATGGGATTAATGAAGCAGGGAAATATTACTTCACGATCAACAAGAATGCGGAAGAAGGCGTTGCAGTCAGTGCCTACAATCATTTGGCCAAAGGGAAAATTACTTTGATCAAAAAAGATGAAGATACCGGTGAGAAATTGAACGGTGCCAAGTTCACCTTGCGTAAGAAAAACGGGGACGAGCTGGTAACTCCGCGAGTCGTATTGGAAACAGGCAAAAATTATCTTTATCAATACAATACAACAGACAAGAAATACGAGTTGGTAGAAGACACTGGATCAACGGGGCAAAAAGGAAAAATCACCGTATCAGGTCTGCCGATCGCAGAGTATTATTTCCAAGAAGAAGCAGCGCCAGATGGCTATTTGTACGACGACAACGGAAAATCTGATCCTGCAGAAATTACCGCGGACGGGGACACGGTCAGTGTAACAAGAGAAAACCGGCAAAAAGTCGGAAAACTAAAATTGACCAAGAAAAATCCGGATGGTGAAAAATTAGATGGTGCGGAATTTGAGCTCTATTTGGTTAATCCAGATAGTTCAGAAAGCAAATTGGGCACGAAATTTATTACTGGTAAGGATTATGAGTATAAGTACAATACCACCAATAAGAAATATGAGTTTATCGAAAGCTCAGGGACTAAAGGGGAAATCAATATTACCGGATTGCCTTTAGGAAAGTACTACATGCTAGAAACGAAAGCACCAGATGGTCACAAAATTGTCGGTGACGGCAAAACAACAGTCGGTGAAATTGCTGATGAGGGCTTAACGATTACTTATGAAGCTGTCAATGAGCGAGCTGAAGGCGGCGTGACACTGGAGAAAAAGGATGCCACGAATGATAAGAATTTGAAAGGCGCGAAGTTTAAAGTAGCCACGGACAACGCGGGAATTACTTGGTTTGCTCCCGAAGAATTGGAAGTTGGCGATGGAACAGCTGCCAAAGGAACCTATAAAGCAGTCAAAACGGGTGCCAATTGGAGTTTCCAACTAGAAAACGTCGTGACACCTGCCGGAAAATTAGTGATTACTGGTATGCCGGAAGGGGATTACTATTTCGTAGAGACCCAAGCGCCAACGGGTTATGTAAAACCTTCAACAACAGTCAAGTTCACGATCACTGGCGGACAATTGGCAGCTGTCAATGTGGTAACAGTCAAAAATGATCCCAAAGGAACCCTGCCAGAAACAGGTGGCAATGGTCATTCGTTGATTTTCGCTTCAGCCGCCGCTTCTTTCTTAATTATTATCATCTATTTTGCGCTCGAACAATTTAAGCAAAAAAAGGTGGGTGATGGACGATGAAAATGAAGCATCTTCTTTCCTTGCTGCTGGTGTGTATGGTCGGCATTTTCTGGACACAGACAGCTGACGCCGCAGGAGCAGAAACGCAAGTCCATCTCCATAAACGTTTGTTTGTGAATCAAGAAGCGCCTAGTCAAATCAATCAAGGTGGAGAAGTAGGAAATGCCGCTTTGCTGAAAGATTCTTATGGAGTTAATGATTCGACCTTTGCGATCTTTGAGGTTGGCGAGTATCTTCGGCGTTTGAACCCCAATTTGGATCAAGCGAAGGAAATGCTTGCCGATGAGGCAACCGTTTTACGCAGTGAGCTGGAGATTTTGGCAACGCCTGGACATGCGGAACTTACAGCCATGCAAGATCGCTATCAAGGCATTAAGTTTGTTCAAACGAAAAAGACTGCCACTGGCAGTTTTAATGATAGCACTGGCAATATGGTGACTGAAGACGGTTTGCTGACGGTTTCTTTAAAAGCGGATAAGCAGCAAATCTATCTCATTGCTGAGTTAGACAGCGGTGACAGTTTACCAGTTGATCAAGCTGGGTTGTCCAATTATCTGGTTTTGGATAGTGGACTGTTCACAGCAGGAACAACGCACGTCTATACCAAAAATAAAGGCTATGTTCGTGAGCCTTACTTCGTCAAAATGGCAAAAGAAAGTGACGGGTCCACGAGACCATTAGCTGGTGCCAGCTTTGTTTTATCGAAGAATGAGAATGGTGAAAAATTCTATTTGAGAACTACGGCAGGTTCAGTCAGCGATTGGCTTTCCGAAAAAGAGATCAGCGATTCACCCTTAAAAGATTCACGTGTGAAAAAAATGGTTTCTGATCAGGAAGGTATCGTTAGAACCAATCTAGGACTAAAAAGCGGCAGATATCTCTTTGAAGAGGTCGCCACTGCAGAGGGGTATGAAATTTCTGAGCAGGCGCGTCAAATAACGGTCGAGATTCCTAAAGATCAGCGGCAACTGATTTTGATCAATGGGACCGAAGTAGGGGCATTGACGCAAAAAGACAAATTACCAGTCGTATATAACCAACGCGTAGCAGGAAAGAAAAACTTCCAAAAAGTCGATGAAAAATCCGGCGAGGCGTTAAAAGATGCGAACTTTGTCGTCTCAAATAAAGACACGCATTATCTAACGAAACAAAAACAATGGGTCACAGCTGACTATGGCAATACGCATCCAGAGGAGTTATTGCTTTTGACTTCCAATGACCAGGGAATTTTTGAGTTAGCCGACATGGAATACGGCAGCTATTCCTTATTAGAAGTTAAGGCACCAGAAGGCTACTTTTTACCAGAAAATCATTTTATTGATTTTGAGATTAATGAAGCCAGCGGCGGAACCAAAGAACCGCTGAAAATCGTTAATAAAAAAGGTGAAAATAGAGAATTGCCGACTACTCGTACAAGTGAACAGATTGCTTATCATCTGCCTAGTCGACGGTTGCCGCAAACTGGGATGAAACATTCGATGTATCTGCTAGTTATCGGTTTCATCTGTGTGCTCGCAGTAATGGTTATAAGAAAAAGAATAAGAATCTAACTTATGAATGAAAAAGGATGCCAGTCCAACTTTTCCCAGTTCATATTATACAAAAGCAACAAAAGAAACAATGAGTATAAAAGACTAGGAAACCTAGTTGGATGGTATACGGCTTGAAAATCGGACTTATTTTTCTGAAAGGAAAAATAAATACATTAAAATGAAAAAGGAGTATGAGGCATGAATTTTAAGAGAAAAGTTTTGGGGTTATTGGGTGTTCTTATCTTCATGGCGAGCAGTTTTGCTGGATTATTAGGCAATGGGCTTGTTGCAGAAGCGGCACCAACAAATGTCGATGTAAATATCTATAAAGGGGCTTATGATACAAAACCTACGGATATTCAGAATACCGGGGAAAAGAATGAAGCTTGGCATACTAGTCAAGGTGGTCGTCCGTTGAAAGACGTTGGCTTTACGGTTTATGATGCGACGGAATCTTTCTACACATTAGCTGCGGCAAATCCATCTTGGACAGTCAATCAATTGCGCGATGCAATTGCAACAGCTGGTTCTGCTGGGCTAACTGAAGCGAAGGCGGAACAAACAACAGATGCGAGCGGTCACACGAAATTTACATTACCAGATAAAGTGACTGTCGGAGCAGCGGAAAAAGATGCGGTTTATCTATTTGTGGAAACATCCGCACCAAGCAATGTCACTACAAAAGCGGATAATATGGTAGTGATTTTCCCAGTCTACAAGATGAACGCAGATGGAACGCCTACGAATGATAAACTTTCTGAGCTTTTCTTATATCCAAAGAACGTTCAAACAGATGATATCGATGTAGAGAAAGAAAAAGAAATTAAAGACGATTTCACTGTCGGCGAACCAATCGAATACAAAATCACGTTTGATGTACCAGTAGGGATCGATGGTTTGGCAAATAATGATCCTTTGAATCCTGTATATCGCTATACGCAATTCTTCTTACGCGATGAATCACAGCCGAACTTGCACTATTTAGATAATCAAGGGTTGTATGTTGTTGAAACAGATGGTTCGTTGACAACAATCAGCGATGTTGATTTCTCGGTAGTAGCTGATCCAAGCGGCACACCAATCAAAACAGGTTATGACAATATTTTCCATGTATTCTTCAATGATAAAGATAGTTTGGCAAACCAAACACCAGATGTAGCAAAACTTGGTAAATACGCTGGGAAAAAATTAGTATTCAAATACCGTATGTATTTAGATGAAAATACAACTCCGGATGAATGGATCGATAACCAAGCAACATTGCAATATGAAAACAATCCAACCAATGGTTTAGAAACTTTGCCTTGGACTGGTGACGACGTGATCACTTATGGTCGTCGTTTTGAAAAGGTTGACCAAGATAATGGCTCTTCATTGGATGGCGCGGAATTTATCGTAAAACGTAAAAACAATGGCGTGACTGAATACATGATCGCTAAAGCGACAACTACAAGCCCATCTCGCTGGTCTACGACGAAAACAGATGCTTTAGTATTAACTTCTGCAGGTGGCGGTCTATTCACAGTTGAAGGTCTTGAAGGAACAGTTAGTCATGACTCAGCAGGGACAGCATTACCATTAGAAACAGTACCAGGCAGCTCTTCTGTTGGTGATCCATCACATCCAGCAACTGTAGGAAAACCATTGGTTCAATACTGGTTAGAAGAAACAAAAGCACCAAGTAATCAATATGTGGCATTAACTTCAGACATTCCGTTTACAGTTGACTATGGAACATACACCGCAACAATCAAAGTTGGCGATGAAACTGAAGTAGAAAACAAACGTAAAGGGACTTTACCAGGTACAGGGGGCAATGGCATTTACGCGATTATCGCAGTTGGTGCTGTAGCCGTGCTTGCAGTTGGTGCATACTTCTTGCGCAACAAAGAAACAGTTGAAGATTAAAACGAACAACTGATTAGTCATAGGCCGGGATATCAATCACTTGTGATTTGAATCTCGGTCTTTGTATTAAAAGAGGTGGAATGGCTCAATGAAAAAATGGCAGAGAAAAATCATCATCGACGTCATTATGATGTTGATTCTAATTTTTGGGATTGGAGCCATTGCGTATCCTTTTGTCGGAAATACCGTCATGTCTTATCTTGATCAGCGAATCATTGAAGAGGCACAGGATAAGGCAAACCGGGAAGATCAAATAAACTTGGCGTCGGCTCAAAAGAAGATGCAGGAGAAAAATGCGAAGCTGGCCTTAGAGGGAATCAATGCGGGCGGCGACCCATTTTCCGGAAAAGAGGAAGAAAAGGATTTTTCCAAAAATCCTGATTATTTAACGGATCATACGATTGGTACGATCTCGATTCCTAAGATTGATGTTAGCCTGCCGATTTTTGATCGAACCAGCGATTTTTTCCTTGAGCGGGGGGCCTCCTTGTTGGAAGGAACCTCATATCCGATCGGCGGGAAAAATACCCATTCGGTGATTTCAGCACATCGAGGCCTGTCAAAAGCCAAGTTTTTTACGGATTTGCCTGAACTTAAAAAGAAGGATCTTTTTTATATTGAGATTGGCGGGAATACCTTCGCGTATAAGGTCATGAATGTTCAAGTGGTCAAACCGGAAGAAACCGAACAGCTGCGGATCGAAGAGGGAAAAGATTTAGTGACGCTGCTTACCTGCACGCCATATATGGTCAACTCACATCGTTTATTGGTGACCGGTGAGCGAACGAAATTGCCAAATCAGGCGAAACAAGAGCTTGCTGGCTTGAAGCAAAAGCAGAAGTGGCTGTTACTTGTGGTTGTGATTGCAGGGATTATTGTTCTTTTAGCCATCTTGTATCTTTTTTGGCGGCGTATCAAAAGACGCATTATCGCACATCATTACTACGATGTTTCAATTGATAATGCCAAAAATGATAATTATAAGTTGTATTATAAAAAAAGAAATAAATTAGTTCTTGAAAATAAGGAACCAGTTATATTACAATCAAACTCTGAATCAATGTTGATCAAGCCCGGCTTAAGGGGCGGAAAGTACGTATTAAAAGGCGAAAATCAACATTATCTGCTCTGGATAGACAAAATCAATCAAGCGGATTTTTCATATAAAATAAATAACTAAAATAATTAAAAGAATAATATTTATTTTTTATGTATAATATTCTGGTAAGGTTGGGAGGTTTTTTCTATCAAAATTAAAGTAGATATCATTGATCAAGGAGAGGAAGAACTTATCCTAAAAGTGAAATCACTAGATGATGATTTGCTGCGCTTAATCAATTCTCTGCAGGTGAAAAATGCTTTTTTATGGGTAAATAAGGATGAACAGCTGCATAAGATCACATTGAAGGATGTGTATTACTTTGAGGCTGTAGAGAAAAAGGTTTTTTTATACACGAAAGATGAAGTCTTCGAAATCAAAGAAAAACTCTATCAACTAGAAGAAAAATATAAAGATACGCAGTATATCCGAGTCTCTAAGTCTGTTATTCTTAATATTGAAAAAATTGAGCTGATCAGTCCGACATTTAATGGCCGACTGATTGTAAAGTTGAAGAACAATGAAAAAATTTCTATTTCAAGAAACTATGTTCGAAACTTAAAAAGTCAATTAGGGATGGAGGAGTGAGTATGAATAAATGGGTAATTATTCGGGAAATAACGATCATTTTCTCCTTCATATTTAGCTTGAGTATCATATTTGCGCTCTTTACCGGTGCGAATCTAACAAGCGAAAGTGTTTTTTCCATCCTGGTTTTCTCAATAGTATTAGGTATCGGCTGCACGATCTTTTATATTGATCCTTTAGTGGATTTCTTAGGGATTTTTTGGGTGCAAGTAGTCTATCTCTCTTTGATCTTCACGGCATTCATCGTTTGCAGTCAGGTTTTTGTTTGGAATGTTCCGCCGATGATCATAGGATTGGCTTTTGTCGTAATGGTAGTTGGCTTTTTTATCGGAAAAACAATTTTGTTCAGCGTCAGTGTGAAAATGACCGAGCAAATGAATAGACAACTAAAAAAGAAATTTCAAAAACGGGATAATGAGTAAATCAATGGAAACTCAAGGTATACACCAAAGAAGAGGTGAAAGAATGATATCTGTACTACTTTTAACGAAGAATATTTTAGTGGAACAGAAACTCCAAGAAAAATTACAACGATTAAACTATGAAGTTTTTTGTTGTTCAAACATGTTTTATTTAATGACTCAGCAAACGAGAAAGCTGCCGATGATCAATTATTTTGATTACATCATTCTTAGTGAGACGATCACTGAAAATGAGATGCGGCAAATCTTAGCCGTTCTGCCGGAGTCAAAAATTGTTTTGCGTAAACTGGAGAAAGATCCAGAAAGACAATTAGAGGGAATTCATGGCTGGATCAGTGAAGAGTCCACGGTTGAAGAGCTGCGAGAAGGACTTTGTCAATGGGAAAGACGTCCTATATCTCAAGAAGTTATTCTCTCTCTTGTAGGAAACAGAATTGGTAGTGAAGGGGAAGGCACTCCAACTGGATCGCTGACCTTGTCAAAACTAGAGCGTCGAGCGCTAGAAAAACTGTATCAAGCAGAAGGAAAAGTGATTTCCCGCGAGGATTTATGTGAATATTTGTGGAAGGATGGGGCAACAAAATCTCGTCTGGCACAGCTGTCGATCTTGATCAAGAAGCTGCGGATCGCCTTTAAAAAAGATGGTGTAGCCGGCGAGACCGTCCAGACCTCTTGGGGAGAAGGATATCTACTAACGACGACGGCACTGGATTATTACGCACAGGAGAAAGAGCAGGAAAGACTTCTTTCGTAAGCTAGATTTCCTGAATTAGTTAAAAGGTCATTCTCAGTTGAGAGTGACCTTTTATTAGTATAAAAAAAAGCCGATGAAACCGGTTATGACCATTAATAAGATTGGATTGGGCTTGAATTTTCGTAAGAGTGTTAAGGATATCGCGAATAAGATAGCGGCCTGCCAATCGAAGGCAGCAAGTCCGATCGTTGATAAATCGGATGATTCAAAAAAGGTCAGCAGCAGGATCGTGAAGCCGGCCGACATGATTAAACCAACGGATGAAGCCTTTAAACTTTTTAAAGCGCTTGAGACGTAAAGCGATTCGTGATGCTTTTGGAAAAATTGATACAAGCTGATCGAAATGACACAACCGCCTAGAATACAACCAATTGTTGCCACTATGGCACCGGGTATCCCATCTATCTGCATACCTACAAAGGTCGAGGTATTAACCGCCAGTGGTCCGGGAGTCATTTGTGAGATGGTGATAATATCCGTAAAGGTCTTTTCAGTCAGCCAGCCTTGCTGATGGACGACTTGTTCTTGGATCAAAGGAATGATGGCATAACCTCCGCCAATACTAAATAGTCCGATTTTTAGGAATGTCCAAAATAGCTGCATCCTTAAACCTCCCTCGTGTGTTGAAAGTAGGTCTGAATAAGACAGACACCAACGCTAAACAATAAAATGTAGATCACATTTAGATTAAAAAATGCATTAGCGATAAATGCGATTGGAACGAGGATGCTTAATAATTTCGAGTCTTCCTGCCGAATCAGCTGATACATGTCGATGACAAGATCAATGATCAAGGCAGTTACACAGGCCTGCATGCCTTTCAGAACGGCCATAACTGTTTGGTTTGCGGCAAAAGCTTCGTACCAGTTAGAGATTAGTCCCAAGATTATTAGAGGTGGAAGGATCGAACAAACGACACTGATCAGTATGCCCAGTATTCCTGCGACTCTTTTTCCCGCTAGGACGCTCAAATTGATCGCGATAGCACCGGGTGAAGATTGAGCAACTGCGGACATCTCCATCAACTCGTCATTGGAGAACAAGGATTTTCCTTCTACATAGTATTTACGAATCATCGGGACGACGACATAACCACCGCCAAAGGTAAATGTGCTGATGAATAAATTAATCATGGCCAACCATAAATAAAACCTGATTTTCGTCATAAAAACAACCTTTCTTTCCATTCTATCTATAGTATAAAGTTTGGTTTGGCATGTGTGAAATGATAATATTAAACCATAGACATGAATACAATTCATAGGAAAGGAGCCATTATGAACTTTAAACAATGTATGATCTTTCGTGAAATCACGAAAACGAAAAATTTTACGAAGGCAGCCAATAATTTGTATTTAACTCAATCGGCCGTTTCTCATGCGGTTAAGGATTTGGAAGTTGAAGCAGGTACTCAGCTTTTTGAGCGGCTACATCGCAGTGTAAGGCTGACTCCTGCCGGCGAATTATTTTTACGAGAGATCCAGCCAGTGTTGGAGGAGTTTGAGTCTGTCGAGGCTCGTTTGACGAATTTAGAAAAGCGCCCGCCATTAAAAATTGCGTCGTGTATTACTTATGCGCAAACGGAATTGCCCCAGCTTTTGCAAAAATTTAACGATCACTATCCAGAGGCCCATTTCAATGTTCAGGTTTTTCCAGCAGCAGAATCTATTGCGCGGTTGGAAACGGGGGAAGTCGATTTAGCATTTATTGAAGGTCATATTCTGCAGCCTTCCTTCAACGCGAAAAAAATCACTGATTATCGATTGTGTGTTGTAGCGGCTCCAAGTGTTGTTGAATCAGAATTGAGCTTTCCAGAACTATTGAAACGCCCGCTCCTGTTGCGAGAGCATGGCAGCGCGGTGCGAGAAACTTTTGAATCAGCCGCCGTTTTACAAGGATTCAAACTTTTTCCAGTTTGGGAAAGTGTCGATTCACAGGCGCTGATTTCAGCAGTCAAGGCCGGGTTCGGCTTTTCCGTGCAGCCCTATCGCTTAGTAAAGGAAGAAATTGTGCAGGGAAAGTTAAAGGAAATCACCATCACGGATTTGCAGTTAACCAACGATATTACGGCTCTAGTTCGAAAAAGCCGCTACCAAGCCAGCTGGCTCAGAGAATTTTGGGAAATGTTGAATCAGTCGAAGTGACAATTTTGGAAGCCTCTTTTAAAAGACTTTCGAAAAAAGATACTATATAATAAAGTATTCAATAGAAAGGGGTTAATTAGTTATGAAAACAACTGCTGAATTAAAAGCAGAGGCGAAGGAAGCGCTGAGAGGAAAATGGGGACAAGCGGTCATCATGAATCTTATCCCGACGTTATTGACCATGGCTGTGCTATTTTTTGTCGTATTATCTGGAATTATTTGGTTCTTTATTAATGGGTCAGGCGATGGAATGATTGCTTCCGTTTCGGACTATCAGCAAAATCATGCCGGCGGCAGCGGATCAAGTCTCGTTTCTTCCATTATCAGTGCCTTATTTATGAGCGGGATCTCTTGGACTTATTTGGATTTAATTCGTGGAGAACGGACAGAAATTGATCCATTGAAGGATGCGTTTCGCGGGTTTCAAGGTGTATTTATCGGCGGAGTCATTCTGCTGTCGCTGCTTACCAATATCTTCACTTCTTTATGGATGATCCTATTTATCATTCCAGGGATCGTAAAGGCTTATGCCTATTCTCAAAGCTATTTCATCTATTATGATCAAATTCAAAAAACAGGTGAAAAGCCTAAAGTGTTAGATACGATCACAGCGAGCCGCCGTTTGATGGACGGTCATAAAGGACGTTTGTTCTGGCTTGACTTGACCTTTATCGGCTGGTATTTATTGACGGCGATCACCTTCGGAATTGCTTACTTATGGGTAGCACCATATACGTCTGCTACTAAAGCGGCATTCTATGAAGATCTGCAAAATAATATCTAAAAAAAGTCTGACTCATTCAATGTTGAGTCAGACTTTTTTTTAGGAGAATTTCTTTTTGTTTTGAAGAGACAGCAGTATCGGCAAGAGATCTGTTTCATAGTTAGTATTTAGAATGTTTAATAAATAATAGGAGGTATTTTGTGTCGGCAGCAGTTCTTTAAAAGTCGTGATGAATAAATCGATCTTATCGCTTGATTGAGGCTGAAAGACAATTTCAATAAATTTCAAACTTTGTAAAAATTTGACGATATGCTGCAAATAGAGGTAGTTGGGTATGGATAATAAGCCGACGCGAATCTTCTCATCGTTGACGACAAACAAAGGTAAGAGATTCAAACAGAGTGTTTTTGAGAGAGAATCACTGACAGGGGCCAACCACTCTAGCTGTTTTCGCCGGCTCAATTTTTTGACCGCCTTTTTAACTGCCGGATAGAGTTCACTATATAATTCCGATTGCAAAAATTTTTCTTTATTGCCTGTTTCAAAGAGCAGCGGGATTTTTTTCTTCTGAATCGAGTAACCTAAAAAGGTTCGGGCAATATTATTCAGTAATATTTTTTCCTCCTGCTCACCTAAAATATTCTGCAGCAGTTCCCTTGAACAATAACGATAGAAGCTGTCGATCGCTAAGCATAGGGGGTCGCGTTCTTCGACATTTTTGGAATAGTAAAGCATCAAAGGATTGATCATTTGCGGATTTTTCTTGATACAATATGGATAGTAATAAAACAGGTAATTGAAAAATTCGACATTCCTTTTAACCTGTACAGAGGACTCCAAGGTCTTGGATAGATAAACCTCAAGCAGCGGCGTTGTCTGCGAAAATAGCAGGTCATCAAAAGGTGCCTCATTGAGGTATCTTTTTTGATCATTACGCAATCTGCAGACACAAAGCATCAGGCGAATCAATTTTGTGTGGATTGGCAAAGGAAAAACCGACATCAAGTCTCTGAGCAGATTCTCTTCAGCTGTGAAATCCAACTCGCATTTTACCAGATCGTCACCTAAGGATGCTGACCAAAGTGCTTTGATATAGAATAAACGAATGACTGCTTCGTGACCGGTGAGTTCCATTTTTGACAGGTTGACTCGAATACTGCACTCTGCTAAATAATCGATTACTGGGCGCATTCTGCGTAGAACGGTGGATTCACTGACGAAGGTTTCTTTACAAAAGTCGGCTAATTCTTGCTCGGGCCGATATAGCGTAGTCAATAAGAAGCGATAAGGAAGGGAACGTTTCACTTGTGTGATCAAAAATTTATTGGACCGATTAGAATCACTTTCCCAATAAATGTCTGAGGTGGTGACGAACAGGGGTGTTTCGTTCAGTTTAATGAGCGTTTCATTGATCTCCTGTAGCATTTGCAAGAGAGACTGATAGCTGCAATCTAGTTTTTGACTGAGAGTACGGACTGAGTATTCGCCTGCGGGGTATCCTTCCATTAATTTAAAAAAATGGATTTTTTTCTGTTGCCGTTTAGTCAAGAAAAGTTCTCTAAACATACGAGCCACACCTTTCTATTTTGATGGTTTCCGATGAAAGCTGCTGAGAGATTCAGTGGCGTTGTTTTTACAAAGTGACTATTTCTTAATAAAGAAAGGTTATTTATAAGTTGATTTTAGCATAGCTTTAATGATTGAAATTTCATGGAAATGGTCATGCCAACAGTGATTATTCGGTAATTGGCTCGATAATCTATAAATATCGAAACTTGTTTGGGGTTAAATAGTCATTTTTCAATAAAAAAAATCGTTTTAAATCATTAAATGTTCGGATTTGAAAAATGAACCCAAAAACATTACGTTCGGTTCGAAATATGGGATTTATTGGAAAAGTGATGATATCAGCCTTTATTACGGCTAACAGCGTGTTTGTCAGTCGATTTGTGCTTCTGGAAATGATAATAATTTGATAATTATGATAAGTATGGATGTTTCTTTTGTTATGTTTTTCAGGATAGGCTGTATTGTCTGCCAAGGGATTTTTCAAAGCATCCAGAAAGGACTGGGGGGTTCTTTTGAACAAGTAATATAAGAGAAATCGCTCCTAAATTTCCTTGGATGCAAACGTTTTTTCGGCTATACTAAAACTAATTAATTGAAGGGATGGTGCAGTGTGTGATTGATCATTTGAGTATTGGTGTCAGCGATTTAGCAAAGAGCAAAAAGTTTTATGAAGCAGCACTGAAACCGCTGGGGTATCAGGTGAAATTTGAAATGGATCATGGTGTTTGTTTTGGTTCTGACGATGGTGACCTTTGGATCATAAAAAGTGAACCAAGCAAGATCCATCTGGCTTTTCGCGCAGAGGAACGAGCGATTGTCGATCAATTTTATCAAGCAGCGATGGCGGCTGATGGTGTGGACAATGGAGCGCCGGGCTTACGACCCCAGTATCATGAAAATTATTATGGAGCTTTTGTCTTCGATCCTGATGGTTACAATGTTGAGGCGGTTTGCCGCAAAGAAAGTTAGAGTAAATGCTGGCTGAAAAGCCAGCTTTATTTGTATGATAGGAATGGAAAAAAGGAGGTGATATGGACAATGAGTAAATCTCAATGGTATAGCGATCAATGGGGGACAAAAACGCAGGATGATCAGATGCTGTTCCTATTACTGACGGTAGGAGTATTTCAAGCGGGGTTAAGCTGGCAAGCAGCAGCCAGTAAACGGGAAGCCTTTGAAAGAAATTTTTGCGGAATGGATTTTCGCAAAGTGGCGGCTTTGTTTCCGGAGGATATCGAACGGATCGCTAAAGATCCTGAGATGATTCGCAATCCGCGGAAAATCAAAGCGGTCGTTCAAAATGCCCGCGCAATCGTGACTCTCCTTGAAGATTATGATAGTTTTGCTGATTATCTCTGGGACTTTGTGGGCGGAGTGCCTATTGTTCGGGATTATGAGCTGGCGGAAGATGTGCCGAACACATTGCCGGAGGCCACTGTGATTGCTAAAGATATGAAAAAAAGAGGTTTTACTTTCGTTGGTCCTGTAGTCACCTGTATGTTTTTGAAAGCAGCCGGGATCATTCAAGACCAAGTATGGAGTAAAAATTAAAAAGGATTTACGAGTGTGGTTCTTTTTAGGGACTTTTTCGCAGTTTAATTCTATCTATAGAGATTAAAAATATAAGTAATAATAGCTATTAAAAAAACGTTTATGATCCTGCGTAGGCAGAATGATAAACGTTTTATTTGTCATAAACCTCACCAAAAAAACTTTTTACTATATATTCTAATTATTTTCACTCGTAATAATATACATCCAGTAAAATATGCTTGCTATAATAATGAAATGTTATAGAAAGTTGTTTTGGGAGGAAGAAAGTGGATAAATTAGGAAGAGTAAAAAAAATCAATCGTTGGCTGCCAGTACTTGTTGCAGGAATGGTGTTGAATAGTGTCTTTCCTGGACAAGTTCTTGCAGCAGAAAGTTCAACGGACGTTTCTGGAATTGAAAATAGAGTACAGGAGACAGAACGATCTTTTGAACCAGGCGCAGCAGGTCAATCAACTACTACCGGTGAGGAAACGAATTATTCAGAGCAGAAGACTATGGCTTCGTATCAAGCGGCGGCTGTAGAAACCTGGATGCCTGATGCTAATTTACGTAAGGCAGTCGCTTATTATCTTAGCGATAAAGTCAATACCATCAATCCAGAGGACATTACGAAGGAGTCCATGGCAAAGCTGAAAAACTTGAATTTCAATTTGTATTTATTGAATATTGCTAGTGGAACGGTGGTCGATCTGACCGGACTGGAATATGCTGGGACGCTTGAAAGTTTTGACAGCAGCAATATAGTTGCTGAAAATACCCCGACTATTCAAATGATGGATGGCGGAACGGCGACTGTGCAGCCCAATGTGCTCCCTTATCTTAAAGTGAATGGCCGGTTGAAACAATTATCCTTGGGAACTGCTTATGGTGTTGGAATTCCTGCCGCTGAGCTGACCGGGGTTGCAGCAGATATCAATCGTTTAAATCCGACTGATGTCATTCGTGTTTATTCGGCGGATATGCTGGATTTTTCGACTTTGGGAATAACAACTGAGACCGAGACGGGGGTTTTCAGCAGTTTGAGTTACAATGCTCAAACACCGTATCAGCTTCCGCCGTTGACTATCGTTGAAGGACAAACGGGAGAAGTTTCGTATACGCAGGATGTTTTAAAAGCGTATGATGGCGCACCGCTTATTTCTAATCAAGTGAGTGTGAGTAATCCATTATATGTGCGATTTGTTGATGAAAACATGCAATCTGTCGGGGATAGTCAATGGCAGTTAACGGACGAAGGGATCACCTTTGCTCAATTTCCTCAAAATGTTGCCTATATTGTGTTTAACTATTTAGCACCGCCAATCAGATCAGCGATACCAAAAACAAGCTATTTATTGAGTGCGATGATCCCGATTGTGCGGGCGACACCAGCGGAAGATGTAACTGTCAGCTATCTGAATGAAAAGAATGAGGTAGTTCGTCCTGCGAAAACCATTAGCGGAAATGTAGGCGACAGTTTTGATGCAGCGACCGCCGAGTACAAATTCGATGTGATTGGTGACTATGAGTTGGATACGACTAAATTACCGACGAACGCTGCGGGAAATTTTAGTGCTCAAGCCCAAGCGGTTGTCTATCATTACAAAAAAAGAACAGCTGCAGACGTTACCGTGAAATATGTGGATGAAGCAGATAAAGAAATTCGTGAAGCGAAAACGATCAGCGGGAAAATTGGGGATAGCTATGATGCAGCGACCGCCGAATACAAATTGGGAACAATCGATGCGTATGTCCTAGATGAAAGTAAACTACCGGCAAATGCTCAAGGTTCATTGGATGATACAGCGAAAACAATCGTTTATCATTATAAGAAAGAGAGCAAGCCGGTTACCAGCAAAGTCAGCGTGGTCTATATCGATGAAGCCGGAAAAGAAATTCAAGCAGCGAAAACGATCAGCGGCAATGCAGGGGAAACCTATGATGCGACGACCGCGGAATACAAATTGGCCGCGATCAAAGAGTACATTTTAGATGAAAATAAGCTGCCGACCAATGGAAAGGGAACGTTTGCCGCAGCCGATCAAACCGTGACCTACCATTATTATAAGAAGAACGTGGTACCAGCCGCGAAGAATGTGACTGTGAAATATGTTGATGAAGCAGGGAAAGAAATTCGGGATGCTCAAACCATCAAAGGGCAAACGGGCGAAGCTTATGATGCCACGACTGAGAAATATAAACTAATTCAAATTGAGGATTATCAGTTAAATGAAGACAAATTACCAAGCAATGGCAAAGGTCAATTTAGTGAAACCGATCAGGTAGTGACGTATGTTTACCAAAAGACTGGGAAGTTAGCTATTACATCGACTAAATATTCTATTTATGGCACACGCTCAGTAGCAGCGAGAGGACATGCAGCCGGTCAGAAAAATTTACCAAAAACAGGTGAAGAAACTTTCTTGGCAAATATCTTGGTGTTGCTAGGCAGCGTTATTCTTGTTTCAGCCTTGATGGTTTTAGTGAGAAGGCGCAAAGTCTAAAATAGATCGAAAAATAAAAAGCAAAGAGTTGGGACTAGTCCTGAACTCTTTGCTTTTTTGCGTTTGCTGATTTTAGAAAACGGGATTAAACACTCTCGATCCGTTTGATTCCATTTTTATACATCTCATCAATCAATTTTTGCTCTGTTTGATTATCCGTAATAAGCAAGTCGATTTGATCAATCGGAAGAAAGGTGTACAAGGCTCGGCGCCCGATTTTTGTATGATCGGAAACGACGATTTTTTTAACGGAGGCATCGATCATATTTTTTTTGGTCGCAATCAGTAATTCATTGAAGTGGGTCAACCCTTTTTCCACATTAAGAGCCGGCGTTGCGATAAAAGCCTTATCAACACTCAGCTGGTGCAGTGTTTCATTGGCGATCTGCCCATTTAGCATGTAGCTGTCGTGAAAAAGCGTTCCGCCAGTCACGATTGTCGTGATATTTCGGTTGGATCGCAGAACAGAAGCGATATTAACATCATTAGTAATGATCGTGATGTCTTGAAGCTGCGGCATATCATTTAGTGTTTTAGCGATCTGCAAGGTAGTGGTTCCCGAATCTAAAATGATCGCTTCGCCGCTCTTTATATATTTAGTCGCGTATTTACCGATCCGAGTTTTTTCAAGCATGTTTTCAGTGGCTCGATCTTCGAAGACTGGTTCGTCATGTTTAATACTTGCTGGAACAACACCACCGTGAATTCGAACTACTAAACCTTGAGATTCTAATTCGTCGAGGTCTCTGCGGATCGTTGTTTCATGGACTTGAAAGATCTCCGATAGCTGGGCTACAGAGATAAATTGTTTGTTTTCAATGGCTTCTAATAATTTCATTCTTCGTTCTTCGGTTAACATTTCATTTCACCCTCTCACTTTCTCAGTTAATAAGAGCTATATCAACATTCTTGAAAGGCGTTCTCATCCTTTAGTCTAGGGAAAATAGCTGGAAGTGTCAATATATACAGCTAAGTTTCGTGCATAAACGAGCTGTTTCGAGCTTTTGTTTAAGGGCAACGACAGTTAAGGTTTATTAGGTATAAAGTACCATAATAAACTCGAAGAAATGAAGAACTTTGTTTTTTTAATCTAGTTAAAGGTATCATGTCTAGCGATATAAAACAGAATCGAATGCTATTTTAAAAATAAAGCGTTTACAAAAGTGTTTCGCGGTGATATACTCGTAAACGAGCAACAAAGAGTGTAAACGAGCGCTCGAAAATGAGGAGGAAAATGAAATGAATAATTCGGTTGAATCAAGAGTTTTTAGTCTTGTTAAGCCAGGTGTCATTGAAGAAGTTCATAAAACCAGAACGATTCCAGATAGATGGGTAGCGGTAGAGTCGACGTATGCAAGTATCTGCCACGCTGATTTAAGATATTTCGCTGGCTTGCGGCGTCCAGAAGCATTGGCTAAAAAATTACCAATGGCACTCTTACATGAAGGGATCGGAATTGTAAAAGAGACGCGTTCAGAAAAATTTTCGGTAGGCGATCGGGTTGTCGTTGTTCCGAATATCCCCGGGCAAATCTTACATCCAGAGATTGATCAGAAACCGGATGTTCCCGTGAACTATTCAAAAGGAAATGCCTTCTTAGGCAGCGGGTATGATGGACTGGCTCAGAGCCGTCTGGTTCATCCAGAGGAATGTTTGGTGAAGATCCCGGATGAGATTCCGAATGAGATCGCTGTTTTGGCAGAACTTTCTTCCGTTTCCCATCACGCGCTTAGTCATGTGGAAGACAAGTTGAAACAAGCGGATACTCGGGTCGCTCTTTTTGGCGATGGACCTGTCGGTTACTTTACCGCAGTTATGTTGAAATATTTGTATGGTGTCGATGCAGAACGTTTCGTCGTTTTTGGTGCGGCGGATGACAAGCTAGCTCATTTTGATTTTGCTCGAACCGAGAATGTATTGACTTATGATTTTGATCATTCACAGGAAAAATTTGATGTCTTGATCGAATGTACGGGCGGAAAATTCAGCGAGAGTGCATTAAATCAGGCGATCAACAGTGCGGATTCGTTAGCAGATATTATTTTCATGGGTGTGACAGAAGAGCTGGTTCCAATCGATACACGCGATATTTTGGAAAAGGGAATCACTGCCCATGGAAGCAGTCGTTCATCAACCGTTGATTTTGAAGCCGTTGTCGCTGGGATGGAGAAACCAGAATATCGAGCAGCATTGAGCAAAATCTTGCCGGAACAAATCGTGGAGATCGCGACTGGTGATGATTTTAGAGCAGTTATGGAAAAAT
This sequence comes from Enterococcus malodoratus ATCC 43197, assembly GCF_000407185.1. Lineage (GTDB taxonomy): Bacteria > Bacillota > Bacilli > Lactobacillales > Enterococcaceae > Enterococcus_A > Enterococcus_A malodoratus. The sequence continues at coordinate 1,503,939 of NZ_KE136481.1, read as the reverse complement.
TTGTAGAGAATCCTGGCTGGAATAAGACCGTAATGCATTTTCATTGGTAAGGGTCGGAATGTTCAAATTACAGAAAGAGGTGGAGAATGTGACAGGAATTCTAGTGGTCACTCATGGTGAAATGGCGACGGGCTTGATGGACAGTTTGAGTCTTATTATGGGTGAGCAGGAAGATTATCAAACATTAGGGTTGAAGCATGGCGACGATATCGTTGAATTTAGTGAAAAGATTCAGGCGGGTATTTGTCAATTGGATAAGGGTGATGGGGTCTTGGTTTTAGTCGATCTATTTTCGGCAAGTCCTTATAACCAAACGGCATTATCGTTTAACAAATTGAAGGATCATAGCTATCGTTTGATTTCAGGCGTGAATCTGCCAATGCTGATCGAAGCGTTTAATCAGCGGATGATCGGTGCGGATTTGGAGACGATGTACCAAGCGGCAATGGCTGCTGGAAAAGAAGGCATCAAAGAATTTTTAGAAGAAATGGCAAAGCTGCAAAATAATTCGAACAGATAAAAATTAGGAGTGTGCAGAGATGGGACAAATCGTTTTAGCAAGAATCGATGATCGTTTGATTCATGGTCAGGTCATGACGGCTTGGCTGCAATTTACTGGAGGCAATCATATCGTGATTGTGGATGATGCGACAGCGGGGGATGAATTCACTAAATCAATTATGTCGATGGCAGTGCCGAATGGGATCAAATTGTCTATTTTAGGGATTGATGATGGCGCGAAACTGCTTGCTGATATTCCAGAGCGGCATAAGATCATAGTGCTAGCAAAGGAGCCGCAGACATATTGGCAGCTGATTGAAAAAGGTGTGAGGTTTGATGAGATCATTATTGGCGGAATGGGTGCACGAAAGGATCGTAAAACCTTCCATAAAAATATCTCGGCCTCAGAAGAAGAAAAAGAGACCTTCCGAAAAATTGTTGGTCAAAATGTCAAAATGAAGATCCATGTAATTCCTGACCAAGGTTCGCAAGCAATTGAAGGATTGCTTTAAAAAAATAGTTTAGCAAAGGAAGTGTAGGAATGAAAATAAGCCTAATCCAAGCAATTTTAATCGGTGTCGTTTACTATCTTGGGATCAATGGAACGCCTTGGCTTTCGTTAGTCGGGACACATGGTTGGATGCGTCCGTTAGTGAATGGGACTGTTGTAGGGTTGATCTTGGGAGATCCGGTGCAAGGATGTATCATTGGTGCAGCAATCAATTTACCGTATTTAGCATTTATTTCAGCCGGAGGAACAGTCGCAATGGATCCGGCACTTGCGGGAACTCTTGGAACCGCTTTAGCAATGGCTGCGAAGGTTGAACCAGCGGTTGCTGTAACGTTGGCCGTGCCGATCGGTTTGTTGGGAACATTAATCTGGGTAGCTCATATGACGGTCGATATCACCTTTGTTCATATGGCGGATAAAGCTGCTGAAGAAGGAAAAATTGATCGGATCAATTGGCTGCACATCGTACCGCCGCAATTATTTTTACTATTAATTACAGTTGTGCCTGTTGCATTGGCTGCTTATTTAGGCGCCGATGCAGTCGAAGGAATCGTTGATGCTTTGAGCGGTCGTCCGCTGGATGTTCTTTCAGCAATCGGAGGGATTCTGCCCGCGTTAGGGATCGCAATGAACTTACGCGCAATGAATGGCAAGGGGACATTATTATTCTTTACCTTTGGCTTCATGTTCGCTATCTATTCCGGTCTGCCATCTGTGCCGATCGCTGTATTTGCCCTAATTATCGGGTATGTCTTCACTGAATTGTACTTGAAAGACAAGAATGGAGGGTTAATTTAATGGAGCAGACTGCGGAAGTAAAACAAGATAAGCTGTTGACTAAAAAGGATATCGTCAAAGCGTTTTGGCGCTGGACCTTCTTTTCTCATGCAAACTACAACTACGAACGGCTGCAGGCTACGGGGGTCGTCCATGCCTTCAGTCCAATCTTGAAAAAGCTGTACGGCAAAGACGAGGCTGAGATGAAGGCCGCGTTGGAAAGGCATATGCAGTTTTTCAATACCGAACCCTCATTTGGCGGTCCGATCTTATCTATGACGATTGCGATGGAAGAAGAGCGGGCGTCGGGTGCGGATATTAATGACCAAACTATCAACGGTTTAAAAACAGGTCTGATGGGTCCGTTGGCCGGAATCGGGGATACCTTGTGGCAAGGAACATTAATTCCGATCCTGCTGTCGTTTACTCTGCCATTCGGGGCTAAAGGAAATATTTTTATGGGGCCCGTTTTATTCTTTGCGCTTCACTGGATCATTATGACTGTTATCGCGTACTTCTTATGGATTCAAGGGTACGAGCAAGGCAAAGAAGGTATTCAGAAAATGATGGCCGGCGGACGGTTGTCGTATATCATGACGTTCTCGCAAACGCTGGGTGCGATCGTCATTGGTTCGTTAGCCGCGAATTTCGTTAAGATTGCCACACCGCTGAGTGTCCATCTGAGTGGAAAAGAAAGTTTGTCGATTCAGACGGATGTGCTGGATGCTTTGGTAAAAGGAATCTTACCACTAGGCGTGACCCTGTTAACGTACTATTTGTTGAAGCATAAAAAATATACACCGACCAAAGTATTGGTCATCCAAATTGTCGGCGGCGCGATTCTCGCTGCATTTGGACTGATCGTCAATTCGATATAAAAGCAGTCGACGCTAGAGAAATTCTGGCGTCGCTTTTTTGTGTATTCGCTAATAGATAAGAAGAAGGCTGACTTTGCGGTCAGCTTTTTTTGTGCGAGAAACATCAATTAACCAAAGGGTTTAGCAGCTTTTTGAGTAGGATTGCGAGGTTTAAAAATAAATTTTCTTTTTTGATGTTGTTTTATAATTAACATTAATTTATAATGTATTGATTGATAATAGTTATATTTTAATTATTTATATAAACAAAATTAAGTCATAAATAACTGTTATAACGAGAAGGTGTTCATTGATGTTGCTGTGATCGCTTTCGTTCATTAAGAAATCAGGAAAGGTGTTAGTGGTTATGAAAAACAAATTAGTAGTTCTTGGGTTGGTTGCGTTACTTGTTTTACAAATTCTCAGTCCTGCTTTTGTCTATGCAGAAGGCACGACAGACTCGACAATAAATTCTACGGAGGCCAAAGAAGCAGTGTCTTCTTCAGCAAAACCGTTAGTACCAGCGATCTCTTCTTCAAGCAGCGAGAAAAAAGCAACGGAGGAGACGCACACGACAGCCTCTAGTGAATCTGCGAAGGCGACAACAGAGACGGAAAAGAAAGAAACACCGAAACGACAAGCACGCGGGGCAATTGCTGACAATATTTTCAGTTCAGTAAAAATGTATAAAATCAATGGCGATGAAGTACAGCCGAATGATACTCTGCCGAATATGACAGGGGTAAAATTAGCACTGAAGTTCTCTTTCTCAAATAAGGATTATCAGACTGGTGATACCTTTACTACCCAATTGCCTGCGCAAGTAGCAATCGCTAAAGACTTGTCTGGCGACTTTAGTCCGATGACTTCAGCAAATTGGTCGATCAATGCGGCGACTAAAGAATTGACGATTACTTTTTTAGAAGATAATGTTTCCTCCGAAGTCTATGATCTAACCTTGACCACATCCTTAGAAAAAGTGACGGGGGTCGATGAAGAAAATCAAAAAATTATTTTTGATACGGCACCAACGCAAACCGTCTTCTCAATCGAGATGACTTCAAGCGTTGATCCGGGAAAAACGACTACCACGACAACGATAGATACACTGAATCCAAAAAAATCTGAAATTACTTCCGTCTTTAATTTGGATCGTACGGATAATGCCAACCGCACGTATCAAATTGAGGCGTATAACAGCACTAGTAAAATCAGCTTTGATTCAATTAAAGTCTATTCGAACGACGTTGATTTTAACGGAGCACTTTCTGGCGGAAAAACCCTGTTAACAAAAGGGGACGATTATGAAATCGCCTATAAGAATCCCGGGACGATTCGAGCGACCGCAGAAATTAATCTGCTTAAGCCAATCGCAAAGAAAGCCATCATCGCGGAATCCGTTGTTTCTGGAGTTGATGGAAAAAACTATGTGGATGAATCAATTGCAGGGAATGAATACAACTATTTCTATGCCTATTCTTATACGAATGTGAATGGGACACAATTAAACTATTCCAGTGCCAGCAAAAATTTTGTGACTTTGCAGCCGTTGGAAGCCAAAGGGAAAATCAATCAAGATACTGGCGCGATCGATTGGGAGATCAAGTATAACTTCAATGAACAGCCGCTGACGACTGCATCTCAAGTCGTTACGGATTTAACTGATCAAGGCGTCGAACTAGTGCCTGGATCGGTCAGTATTGAAAAAGTCGGTTTCAACTACACTAGCGGCAATAGCTACGATGTGGTATCGCAGGGTGACGGAAGCGGGGACTTTACGGTTTCGCCTGACAGCTCCGGCTCAATGACGTTCACTTCTAAGGGAGATACGACACAGGCTTACGTGATCAAGTATTCTACCAAAATTACTGATCCAACTGAACGCGTGATCAAGAACAAGGTAACGAATGGAACGGTCAATAAAGAAGCACAAGTAAGTCTGATTCCGAATCTATTATCAAAAGAAGCAGGCACGATCGATATCTTCAATCGGACGATGGAGTGGAATATCACCATCAATGCCGAAAAATATACGATGAAAAAACCGGTTGTGCATGATTACTTTATCGGGGCGGTCAAAGACTACACTGGATTGGTCATCAATAAAAAAGTTTCCGATACGGAACTGGTTCCTTTAGTTGAAAATGTTGATTACAAAATAACTAAGTTTGACGAAAATGGTTCGCCGGTTGGTGCGCAGCCGAATGTCAACGGCGCGCCGGATAGTTTTAATGGCGGTGTCCGAATCGATTTTCTCGGTGATTATAACGAATTGAAGGATACGTTAGTGATCACGATTAAAACGAAGATCGAAACCTCCGATCAGAAAACAGAAATCAAAAATAAAGCAACTTTAAACTACGGAGATACTCCAGGCGTAATCGAGTATGAAGCAAAAGGAACGTTCGTCGATCCTTATTACACTGGTGGGGCAAAACTAGCGAGTAATGCGACGACTACTGGCAACTATTTGTATCAAAACTGGCTAGTCTTTTTAAATTCTACTGGGGCGAACTTCAACATGACCAAGATGGAAGACAGCTTGCCGGCAGGTACAGAACTGGTTCCTGGCTCTCTGCGTTTTGAAGAGGTCACGAGTCAATCAATGATCGACAACATGCAGCGTTATCTAGCAACTGATTACAATCTAGTTCCTGAAGGTTCGGATGTTTATCCGACAAAAATCGATACAACGAACAACCAAGTCAATTTAGAATTTGGCAAGTTAGGCGCGAAACGAGTCTACGTGAAGTACAAGACACGGGTCAAACGAGATTGGTATGTCTACAGTCGATTAGATAATGTCGCCAAAGTGACCTATGATACCAAAGCGCCAGCAGAATACAAGGCATCACTTTATGCGTACAACTATGAATACGCGCTGTTAAAATCAGTCGCGAAAGATCCTGAAAAAGAAAATGTGGCAAATTGGACCGTTACGACAAGAAATATTTCTGCCGATCTGCCTGTCCAAGATCCTGAAATTACGGATACCTTGACACCAGGAACGACAAATGCGGCTTATGACCCAACTTCCTTTGTGGTTACTGATACAGCAACTGGCGAAAAGATCAGTACGGATCATTATCGTTTGACGATCACAGGGAACACATTCAAAATTGCCTTTTCTGATTACAAGGCCGAGAGCAACATCCAAGTGAAATACAATACCGTCAGTGAGTTCCCAGGCGGCGTTAGAAATCTTTCTCAAGTGAACTCCACAAGCTATGGCAGTTTGTATACTAGCTATCGTCAAGCCTCTGCAATCGTCAATTTGAGTTTTACCAGCGGAAGCGGAACCGGGGTAGTGAAGACAGCTGATCTATCCGTGCTGAAAGTGAATGAAAAGGATGAGAAGTTAGCAGGAGCGACCTTCGAGATTCTTAAAGCGGATGGAACTGAAACAGGACTGAAGGCCGATACGGATGATACTGGTGAAGTAACCTTTAGCGGATTGCCTCTAGGAGAATATCTGGTAAAAGAAAGCAAAGCGCCGAATGGCTATGAGGTCAATTCCGAGTACAAAGATGGAAAAGCAATCACTTTGACTGAGGATATGGATACGATAAAAGTAGTCAATAAGGAGACTATTCCAAATAGCGTTGAGCTGACTAAAACAGATGAACAAACCAAAGAAGTTCTAGCAGGCGCCAAATTCAAATTGGAAAAAGCGGATGGAGAACTAGTCAGCGATGACCATATAACAGACATCGATGGACAATTCACAGTGACTGGACTGCCGATCGGTGATTATCAATTTGTCGAAACTGAAGCACCAACTGGTTATGAAAAAGATCAGACACCGGTCAAATTTGCGATCACTGAACGTCAAGGACAAGTCGTCAATCTTAAGAAGACCAATAAATTAACTACTGGCAAAGTAAGATTGACAAAAGTTGATGACCAATCAAAACAAACATTAAAAGGTGCGATCTTTGAGTTGCAAGATAGCAGCGGGAAGATGCTGCAAAATGATTTAGCAACTGATGGAATGGGGCTATTAGAGATAAACGATTTAGCTCCAGGTGATTATCAGTTTGTCGAAACTAAAGCGCCAACTGGTTACGATAAGGATCAAACACCAGTTGAATTCACGATCACAAAAGCCCAATCAAAGGCTGCGGAAGTGGAAATGACGAATACAAAAACACCGTTGAAACCAGGCTCAATCATTTTGACAAAAACGGATGAACAAACCGGCGAAGCATTATCTGGCGCTGCCTTTGACTTGCAGGATAGTAAAGGAAAAGTTTTAGCATCTGAGGTTACTGATAAATCAGGGAAAGTGCTATTTGAAACATTAAGCCCGGGAAGTTATCAGTTAGTGGAAACAGCAGCCCCAACTGGCTATGAGAAGGATTCAACGCCGGTCAAATTTACAATCAAGGATCAAGCAGAAACGATCGAATTGACCAAGACGAATAAGGCAGTCGATAGCGTTATTTTAGACAAAATCGATGAGACCACCAATCAGCCGTTAGCTGGAGCGGAATTCATTTTGCAGACGCAAAAAGGCAAAACGATTCGGACTAAGAAAATGAGCACAGATGATAATGGTCGTTTAGCGATGAAGAAGCTAGCTCCAGGCGACTATCAATTTGTAGAGACCAAAGCTCCTGCTGGCTATGAACTGGATGCCAAACCAGTGACCTTCAAGATTAAAGCGGATCAAACAAGTCCTGTTCGAGTGAAGAAAACGAATAAGGGCAAAGCTTGCACAGTCGTGCTGAGAAAAGTAGACAGCAAAACCGGTGAAGGACTAGCGGATGCTACGTTTGCTTTGCAAGACCAGCAAGGCAAAGTCTTAAAAGACAAATTGAAGACGGATAAAACAGGATCACTTGTCGTGTCGGAAATGAAACCGGGCAAGTATCAATTAGTAGAAACAGAGGCGCCTAAGGGTTATGTACTGAATACGAAACCAGTCACTTTCCAATTGACCAATGCGAAGAAACAAATGGTGACAGTCAAGAAAGAAAATGTGAAGGAAGCAACGAGCGGGAAAACTGGAGGAACAAACAGCTCCCGAATCACTTCGAGCACGATCTTCACTGGACGTGGTCATACGTATCTGCCGAAAACAGGTGAACAAAAATCGACTGTTTTAGTTGTAATCGGCGTAATCGTACTGATAGCACTTGGTGGATTTATCTACTTTAAACGTAAAAAATAAGCTTTGATCAATCCGGTTAGCGCATCTGCTAGCCGGATTTCTTTTTGCTCTTCCCCTCATTCTATTTTATAGTTGAAGGATAAAATGAAATGAGGAAGGTGTCGAAATGGGAAATCAGTTTGTTCGGATTGATCAAAAAAATTGGAAACGTGCGATGCATTGCCAAGTGTTTAGAGAGAGTGTGGAGCCGGCTTTTTGCGTGACCTTTGAGCTGGATATCACGAATTTCTTAAAACGAATAAAGGAGAAAAAGCTGTCCTTCACTTTTTCAATGATTTACGCTGTGACTGTTTGCGCCAATCAAATTGAGGAGTTTCGTTATCGATTCGTGGATGGCGATGTAGTGCTGTTTGATCAGATCGATACGGCGTTTACGTATCTCGATCAGGAGACGGAACTGTTCAAAGTAGTGAATGTCCCGATGGAAGACACAATTGAGGCGTATGCGGCTTCCGCGGCGAAAACGGCGGAGGATCAGAAGGAATATTTCACGGGACCGTTAGGAACAGATGTCTTTCAATTTTCACCTATGCCATGGGTATCCTTTACTCATATTTCTCATACGAACGCTGGCAAAAAGGATAACGCAACGCCGCTGATTGATTGGGGAAAGTATTTCCAACGAGGGGATCAGATCATTTTGCCATTTTCAGTCCAAGCACATCACTCCTTTGTCGATGGTCTGCATATCGGGAAATTGGCGGATGCTCTACAAGCTTATTTGAATGATTTCTAATATAATTGATAGCGATGAAAAGCAAATCAACTACTGGTGAGGAAAAAATGATCATAAACATTGAAGAATTATATACAGCGTTTAGTCAGATAATGACACACAAACGCTGGTGGGACACGGATAATAAATGGGAGATTCTGCTTGGTGCGGTGCTGGTCCAAAATACCAATTGGCGCAATGTTGATTACGCGTTGGTCAATTTAGAGGAAGCAACCCAATTTCTGCCGGAAAAGGTTTTGGCATTGGATAAGGAACAGCTGCAGGACTTAATTCGACCAAGCGGTTTTTATAAAGGAAAAGCCAATACGATCATGGCCTTATTAACTTGGCTGGAGGGCTATCACTTTGATTTAGCGCAGGTAGCGCGCAAAGAATTTTCAGCGCTGCGGAAGGAACTGTTGGCAATCAAGGGTATCGGTGAAGAGACCGCCGATGCATTATTAGTCTATGTTTTTGACCACTCGACCTTTATCGCCGATAAGTACGCCCAGCGAATGTTTGAAAGATTTGGCTTTGCTGCTGCAGGCTATAAGCAATTAAAGAGTCAGATAATGTGGCCCGAGACGATGGATACACTCAAAGCGCAAAATCTTCACGGCTGGATCATCGAATATGGTCAAGTCTATTTAAAAAATGACGAGCTTTGGCAGAGCGGACCTTTGAAAGATTTTAAGCTGAAATTAAGAACGACGAGCGATTAATGACCTAAAAGTGTCTACACTTTCCTTCAAAAACATTTCGTGGTATAACATTTCAGTGTTGTGAGTGAATAATAGATAGAAGAAAAAATGAAACAAAAAAAGATGTCAGTCCCTCTTTTCGCAGATATTTTGGCTCAAAGTTGACACATAAAGATTTTCAGAACCGAAGCCAGAAAAGTTTAGAGGAATGATATACGGCGTGAGAATCTAACTTATTTTTCTTGAAGAAAAATAAATACATTGAAACGAACAAGGAGCGATTAAATGGTCACATTGAAATCAAGCAGAGAAATTGATCAAATGAAGGAGTCCGGCGCTATTTTAGCTGGTATCCATAAGCAATTACGGGATATTATCGTTCCGGGAATCACGACGAAGGAAATCAATCAATTCGTTCAAGAAAAGGTTGAAGCGGCCGGAGCAACTGCCGCACAAATTGGCTTTGAGGGCTATGAATTTGCGACTTGCACAAGTGTTAATGATGAGATTTGTCACGGCTTTCCGTCAAACTATCGTTTAAAATCAGGGGATGTCTTGAAGGTTGATTTTTGTGTTGATTATCATGGAGCAATTTCTGACAGCTGCTGGACCTATGCAGTCGGAGAGATTACCCCTGAACATCAAGCTTTGATGGATGTCACCAAAGAAGCGTTGATGATCGGGATCGCACAAGCTCAAGTCGGCAACCGAGTAGGAGATATCGGTCACGCTATCCAAGTATATGCGGAAGGCAAAGGCTATGGCGTCGTACAAGATTTTCTAGCACATGGCATTGGACCAACGATCCACGAAGAACCCTTTTTCCCGCATTTTGGGACAGCAGGCAAAGGTCCGCGACTGAAAGAAGGCATGACAATCACGATCGAGCCGATGATCACCACAGGAACATGGGAAGCTGGAATCGATGGCAATGGATGGACTGCTCGTACCTTAGATGGCAGCTTCTGTGCACAATATGAACACTCGATTGCGATCACTAAAGAAGGTCCGATCATCATGACGGAACAAGACGCCTAGTATTTTTTATCAGTGAGGATTCAGAAAAAATCTGAATCCTCTTTTTTGTTATTTTTTTTGAGATCGAGGAAAATTAGCTAGATGAATCATCTGGTTTATTCAAAGCGTTAATAACTTATTAAAAATAAAGGTATTTCGATAAACTATTTACATTCTAGTTATTTTAGTTATATTATAAGCATATAAATTTATGGAAGCGATTTCCAGAAAAGGTGAGGATGTGAAATATGGGTGGATCGGACTTAGGGCAAAGACAGATATTCTTGATGAAAAAGGAGAATTTAGCTAAAAGGGTGCAGAATTTTTATGAAACGAATAAAAATAGTGAGCATTTGATTCAGTATATGGTGGCTATTCTTGTACGCAACGCACTTAGTCAAGGTACATTTACTGAGCAGCTGAAGGATCTAATTCGTGAAGTGTATCTTACAACGGAGCCTAATGACACGATGCGTCAGTATAGTCCATTTTTCAAGACTTGCTTTAACGGAGGCGAATGGAAGACAATCATTAAAAGATTATTCAAGAAAGAGTCAAATTATTACGCTGCTACAGAGGAAGCGCGTTTTTATAATAATTATTTAGAAAAACAAGGGACGCTCGATAATCGCAGAGAGGGTCTTGTTTATCATGTGGAATCTATCTTTGAGGATGCCAGCGGTAAAAAGCATAAATTAACCCTTCGTGATACGGATCCGACAAAAGACGAGGAGCTGACTGCGAATATTTTGCGAACCTTGACGACACTGACCATTTTTGAAAATACCGGAGTAAGAAAATTTGTCGAATTGATCAGCTATAAAACACCAGGAGTGGTCATCGCAACTGCATACAATTGCCGAAAAGAAGAGAAGGCAGCGGCTCAAGCTTCCTTAGATGAAAAGGACTCTATTGAGGCTTCACCAAAAGTTTCACAACGAAAAATAATAGAGAAACAAGCCGTTCAAAACGGACCAGCGAAAAGCGGAGCGGGTCAAACATTATTAGCTGAGCGTGATCCTGACAAGAAACAAAATGCTGAAATAACTCCTGTAAATGAAGGGCTGCCAGAGACTCCTTTGACTGAATGCGTCGCATCACCAACAAGTCAAGATACAAAACGAACCCGCAATAAATCTACTTCTTCAAGTAAAGATGATTTATCTGATAATAGCAATTTGCCTAAGCCCCAATCAATCAAGGGCGACTCAAAGAAAAAATCGACTAACGCAGCCACATTGATCCAAAAGCCAGATACTGCTTATAAACGTATAGGGAAAACGGCGGAACAAATAGCGAAAGGGAGGGAAGATAAACGGATTAAGCGAGAAGTGGACAGGCTGAACGGTAAAAAGAAGAAAAAGAAAAAAAGAAGTAGCTGTCCTTTTTGGGATAAGAGCTCTTAAGTAAGGCATGACGAAACACGGATATAGTCAGGCTTCTTTAGCGTGGAAACGAATCGAGGGAAACAAAAGAGTTTCTTTGAGGTGAACTGAATACGGCATGATGAATACTAAATGTTAGGAGGAATCCAGCATTTAGTATTTTTTTTTCGGAAAAAATATGCTATTGCGCGTAATAGTCAGGGTTTTTAGACAAATCACTTAAATAGTCTAACTTTTGCACCGGCAGGAGGCGTCTTGTTTTCAATTATTTTTTTGAATTGGTAAGCTGAAGATAGTAAATTGAAGGGGGAAACATCATGAGATATACGAATGGAAATTACGAAGCATTTGCTAGACCGAGAAAACCAGCGGGCGTTGATGAGAAGAGCGCTTATATCGTGGGTGCAGGCTTAGCTGGATTAGCGGCAGCAGTTTTTCTGATCAGAGATGGCCAAATGAAGGGTGAAAATATCCACATTTTTGAGGAACTATCTTTATCCGGCGGATCATTGGATGGAAAATTTATTCCTCACGATGGCTTTGTTACACGCGGCGGACGTGAAATGGAAAATCATTTTGAGTGTCTATGGGACTTGTTCCGCTCTGTGCCATCACTGGAAGTCGAAGATGCCTCAGTCTTAGATGAATTTTATTGGTTGGACCATGATGATCCCAACTCATCAAATTGTCGGATCATTCATAACCGCGGTGAACGTGCGGCGGATGATGGCGACTTCACGTTATCGAAAAAAGCGCAAAAAGAACTAGTCGAACTCTTTATGACTTCGGAAGATCAATTGATCGGCAAGAAAATCGAAGACGTTTTTGGCGATGAATTCTTTGCCTCAAACTTTTGGTTGTATTGGTGCTCGATGTTTGCCTTTGAAAAATGGCATTCAGCGATCGAAATGCGCCGTTATGTGATGCGTTTTATCCATCACATCAAAGGGCTGCCAGACTTCACGGCATTGAAGTTCACGCGTTACAATCAATATGAATCCTTAGTAAAACCACTATTATCATTTTTAAATGATCACGGAGTGGATTTCCAATACGAAACGAAGATCAACAATATTCAAGTTGAAGCAACACCAGATAAAAAGGTTGCGCAAAAGATCTTGCTGACGCGTGCAGGCAAAGCAGAAGAAATCGCGTTGACAGAAAAGGATTTGGTCTTTGTTACAAACGGCTCAATCACGGAAAGTTCTACTGAAGGCGACCATCATACACCAGCACCGATCACTCATGAATTGGGCGGCAGCTGGAACCTATGGAAAAATTTAGCGAAACAATCAGCTGAGTTTGGTCATCCAGAAGTCTTTTGCGATAATTTGCCAGACGAAAGCTGGTTTGTTTCAGCGACTGTAACTTGGGAAAACTTTGACATTGAACCGTATATCTCACGCTTAACTAAACGGAAACTACGGACAGGTAAAGTTGTGACCGGCGGGATCATTACGATCAAGGATTCCAATTGGATGATGAGCTTCGCGACACATCGTCAACCGCATTTCAAAGAACAAAAAGACCAACAAACAGTAACTTGGGTTTACGGACTTTTGTCTAACACACCCGGAAACTATATCAAGAAACCGATCGAACAATGCAGCGGGCAAGAAATCGTTCAAGAATTGATGTATCACTTAGGTGTCCCAGAAGACGACATTAAGAAATTCTCTGAAGAATCTTGTGTAGTGGTTCCTGTCTACATGCCATTTATCACATCGTACTTTATGCTACGCGAACCTGGCGATCGTCCTTTAGTGATTCCGAATGGTTCAGAAAATCTAGCCTTCATCGGAAACTTTGCCGAGACAGAACGTGATACGGTCTTCACCACAGAATATTCTGTTCGGACAGCGATGGAAGCTGTTTACTCATTCTTGGATATTGAACGAGGCGTACCAGAAGTTTATGCTTCCGCCTATGATATAAGAACTTTAGCTAACTCGGTCTACTATTTAAGCGATCGCAAAAAACTTTCCGAAATGGATCTGCCTTTTGTTGAGAAAAAAGTGTTGGAACACTTTGTGAAGAAAGTCGAAGATACGTATATTGGTGATGTATTGAAAGAGAATCATTTGTTGCAATAGCTTCTGATAAGAGCGGATCAATTAATTTTGGTCCGTTCTTTTTTTATCAAACCTCTTGCCCTAAACCATAGTTTAGGGTTTAAAGTAAAGAAAAATTGATGGAGGTCTTCACTATGGCAGACAAAGTATTGGTAACAGGCGGAACAGGTTTTTTAGGCATGCAAATGCTTTTACAACTATTAAATAAAGGCTATGATGTTCGAACAACGGTCCGTTCATTGAAAAGCAAGGACAAGGTAATCAATACCTTACGCAAAAACGGTGTCACAAATTTTGAACAGCTTTCATTTATCGAAGCAGACCTTTCAAAGGATGACAATTGGACTGAGGCGATGGTGGATCGCGATTACGTATTGAGTGTCGCTTCACCCGTGTTCTTTGAAATTCCTAAGGATGAAGCAGAAGTGATTCGTCCCGCAGTCGAAGGAATCCTTCGCATTTTGAAAACGGCTAGTCGTACGAAAGTTAAACGAGTCGTTATGACATCAAACTTTGGTGCAGTAGGATTTACTAATCAGGATTGGCATTCGGTAACGACTGAAAAAGATTGGACTGATGAAAATGCCAAGGGTCTTTCAGCCTATGAAAAATCTAAACTGCTGGCCGAAAAAGCCGCATGGCGGTTTATTGAAACGGAAGGTAAGGGCTTGGAATTTGCGACGATCAATCCAGTAGCTATTTTTGGCCCTTCCTTAGATAGTCACGTTTCCGGCAGTTTTGATTTATTGAAGGGGGTTGCCAGCGGTTCGATGAAGGTAATACCGAATATTCAGTTGAATGTGGTGGATGTACGAGATGTCGTTGATCTGCATATTCGAGCAATGAGCACACCAGAAGCTGCGGGCCAGCGTTTTATCGCCTCAACGGATGGAATGATCTCAATGCCGGAAATCGCGGAGCTGTTGCGTAGAGAACGTCCTCAATTAGCAGCTACTTTGTCGAAAAGAGTCATGCCCAATTGGATGTTAAAAACGGCATCTTACGTAAATGCAACGGCCAAAGAGGGGCAGTTCATGGCTGAGATAAACCGTAATGTCAGCAACGCCAAAGCGAGAGAAATCTTAGGCTGGAAACCGATTGGAACCAAAGAAGAGGCTGTATTGGCAGCCGTTGACAGTTTGATTGAATACAACCTAATTTAAAAGGCGGACCAAGAAACAAAGAGTTCCTTGGTCTTTTTCATTGTCGGTTCTAAGTTATCAAGCTGTAAAAATATTAGAATGAGATTTTCTTAATATTCGCTATTTTTTTGTAGTATAATTTTAATAAATAGTATTAGGAGGAATTGCGGATGATCAAAATTGCGATTGTAGGTTATGGAAATTTGGGACGCGGCGTTGAACGAGCATTGAAACAAAATGCGGATATGGAATTGGTGGGAGTCTTCTCTAGAAGAGACCCGGCAGCGGTTCAAACAGATGGCGCGTCCGTTTATGTATTAGATGAGTTAGAAGCGCAAAAGGAAAACATCGATGTGTGCATTTTATGCGGTGGTTCAGCGACGGATTTACCGGTTCAAACGCCTGCGATTACCAAGAATTTTAATACGATCGATAGCTTTGATACCCATGCGAAAATCCCAGAACATTTCGCCAATGTCGATCAAGCAGCTAAAGAAAATCAGACGGTTTCGATTATCTCGACCGGTTGGGACCCAGGCTTATTCAGCTTGAATCGTTTATACGCGCAAAGTATTTTGCCGGAAGGCGAGACCTATACATTTTGGGGCAAGGGTGTCAGTCAAGGACATTCAGATGCGTTGCGAAGAATCGATGGCGTCGCCGATGCGATCCAATACACGATTCCTAAAAGTGAAGTGATCGAGAAATTGAAGGCCGGCGAAAAAATGACGTTGACGACCAGAGACAAACATCTGCGGGAATGTTTTGTGGTCTTAGAAGAAAACGCTGATGAAGCGGCGATCAAAGAGGAAATCGTGACGATGCCGAACTACTTTGATGAATACGATACGATCGTTCATTTTATTTCAGCTGAAGAATTAAAGCGGGATCATCACGCGATGCCTCACGGCGGAACCGTGTTGCGTACGGGAACTACCCACGAAAATACGAAACAAGTGATTGAATACAATTTACAATTAGAAAGCAATCCTGAATTCACTGCCAGTGTTCTTGTAGCCTATGCTAGAGCCTGCGCTCGGTTGGCCGCAGAAAAACAATTCGGGGCATTTACGGTATTAGATATTGCGCCAAAATATCTATCTCCCGTCGATGATGCGACCTTGAGAAAAGAATTATTGTAAGCAAAAAGCGAAGTATCCTCTTTTAACAGAGGTGCTTCGCTTTTTAAATATCACTGATTAATACGACTAGTGAAAACAGCTCATCATCATAATGAATATCTAAGGTTCCATTGTAGCTTTCAACGATGGAGCGGACAGCCTGCAAGCCGATGCCATGCTCCTGCGGTTTGGTTTTCGTTGAGAAGAAACGGGAACCATTCTTTTTTATCTGATGTTTTTTCGTATTTGTAATCTCATAACTCAGAAACCCGTTATAATATCTAGCCTTCATTGTGATTTCTTTTATCGGCGCTTGTTTGGCGGCCTCGATCGCATTGTCTAGGGTATTGACAAAGAGGGAACACAAATCGATGTCATCGATCGTGATCAGGGTGTCGATATCTAACTGCATCGAGCAGTCGATCTGATAGTCCTGCATCACTTGGTATTTGGCATTCAATACAGCGTTGACGATCGTATTTTTACAGAAAATGTGATTCGAGAGAATGTGCTGCTCGGTTAAGTTTGCCAGATAATTCTCTACTTGCTCCGGCTGCTTTTCACGAATCAAATTCAACATGACACCAAAGTGATTATTCATATCATGGTGAACTTTGCGCAATTGCTTTTGATTGCCTTCCAACTCCTGATAATAATCCTTTTGCAGCTGCAAGTTTTGATTTTCTAGTTTATAACGAAAACTTTTCGCAATATGAGCGGTCATGTAGAGACTGCAAATACTTGTTAGGATACAAGCAAAAGCAGTAGGATACACAATTCGTGTCTCCGCTGGGGTAAAAATGATGAAACTAATCATAGCAAATAACGGGGTCAAACAAATTAAGTCAATGACCACCCACAGCTTCGTAGTGATCTGGGTCTTTGAATATGGAACGGCAAAACGAAAGAGCTGATACATTCCAAACCAAATAAGCCCGCGCAGCAAATGCATGCTGCCGTGTAGAAAGAAGTCTAGCGCAAATCCCTTGCCGCCAGCCTGCCAAAGTCTTAAGCCGATATCTTCCACCAAAAAATTGAGTGCGATGATAAAGGGAAATAGAATAAGGGTCAAGGAGGCTTTATGAATGAACGGACCTTGCAAAAAGAGCAGGTTAGACACCAAAAAAAAGAGAAAAAGAAAAGTCACATTTGATAAATCATTTGGGTAAATCGGCAGCGCGATGGAGCAAAAAAGTATGAAGATAAAGATCAGCTTAAAAAAAGAATTCTTTTTAACAGCAATGAATTGTCTGATTAATTGGTACAAAAAGTACGTGCCGATTACACCGAATAGCTGGTTGAGTACGCCCACTACAAAATTCATTGAACCACCTAACCTAACATATTTTTAGCAAAGCTGACCATGAGCGACTGGCGATATTTTCGACTGATGGGCAATTGCTCTTGGTTGCAGGTCAGAGACCCTGCTTCTACTTGATCCACATAATGCAGATTGACGACATAACGATTATGGATGCGGAGAAAGTGATCCGGCAGAACCAAGTCATTCAATTTTCCATAAAAGGTGATGGGATCTTTGGCAGTCACAATCGTTACTATGCGGCGATCACTGGTAAAATAGCAAATCTCTTTTAGCGCCACTCGAGTGATGCCTGATTTTTGCTCAATCACAAAATACTTCGGGTGAGCCGTTTCCAGCTCATCTAATGCTTTATGTAGGACCTCAACGATTTTTTTCTCACCATAAGGCTTCAAGATATAATTTAAGGCTTTCACTTCATAGCCTTGAAAGACAAAATCCGCAAACGCTGTGACAAAGATGATCACAGCATGTTGATTAATTTTTCGTAATTGCTTGGCCGTTTCAATGCCATCTAAAGCTTTCATCTCAATATCTAAAAAAAGAAGATCAATCGACTCCAGCCGACTGCTGAGTAATTCTTCCCCCGAAGAAAACTCACGCAGCTGATACTCAATACCTTGCAGCTGCAACTCCGGCTCGATTATTCTCATCAATGCTTTACGCATTTCTTTTTCATCGTCACAACAGACAACCTCTAACATTCAACCACCCTCCATTTTTTTCACCATTATATCATTAAAGGGATGCCAAAAATGACGGTAAACGAGTCAAAGTTTACAAAATGCCCCATGGGTAAGTGAGGCGGAGTTGCTTAGAATAAGGGTATAGAAAACAAGGGGGAGTAAATAATGTTAACAGTGGATCATTTGTATAAAAGTTTTCATACTGGTGGGGTTCAGTATGACGTGTTGAAAGATGTATCTTTTACAGTGGATGAGAGCGAATTTGTTGCGGTGATGGGGCCGTCAGGAAGTGGAAAAACGACCTTATTAAATTGTATTTCTTGTTTTATTCCATATGAAAAGGGTGAGATTCGTTTAGATGACACTTTATTGGCGAATCTCGATGAAGAGGCGATGGCCGAGGTGCGCAATAAGAAACTCGGTTTTGTCTTCCAAGATTTCATGTTGTTGGATGGTCTGACAATTTTTGAAAATGTTTGTGTACCAAAGGTGATCACTCAAGCACCATATCGTCCAATGGAACAAAAGGTCAGCAAATTACTTAAATTATTTGGAATTGACTCAATCGCCAATAAGTATCCGGTCGAGATTTCCGGAGGACAAAAGCAGCGAACCGCGGTGGCTAGAGCCCTGATGAATGATCCGCTGATCTTATTGGCGGATGAACCAACTGGAAATTTAGACAGCAAATCAAGAGACACAGTGATCGAAGCGTTTATAGAAGCCAAAAATACTTTAGGAGCGACGATTTTCATGGTGACTCATGATACTTTTTCAGCGAGTTATTGTGATCGCGTATTAGTTATGAAGGACGGCACTATCTTCACAGAGCTGGTACGGACGGGGACCAGACAACAATTCTTCGATGAGCTGCTCCATGTCCTGAAAGAATTGGAGGGGAATCCTGATGAAGCTATCGCTATCTGATTTATTAAAAAAGCTGCGAAAATACAATCAGCGGAATTACCTGCAATTTATTTTCTGTATGACGTTTTCAGTGTTGCTGATCACTTCGTACGCTGTGATGCTTTACAGTACGATTGTTCAACAAACATTGCCAGTCGGCGGGGACAGCCGTAAACAGGTAATGATGATTTTTGCGATCGCGATCGCAGGCTGTTTGATTTTCATCATGTACGCGGCCAATCTGTTTCTAAAATATAAAAGTCGAGAAACAGGTGTCTTTCTAGCCTTAGGCGCAAAGAAAAAATACTTGTCGCAAAAACTGACGATCGAGCTGCTGCAATTGATGATCGGCTGTATTGCGGCAGGCGTAATTCTTGGGATTGGTCTAGCTTTTCTGATCTGGCAGATTTTCCGGCTCATTTTGGTGAATCTAGGTGAGATGTCGTTGGGATTGACCGTCGAAGGTATCGCGATTGGTCTGGTTTTTGGACTCGTTTCGATGATCCCGGTATTGTTTCAGTTGTACAATTTTGTTCGCCGCACCGATATGATGGAGATTTTATACCATCAGCATAAGAGTGAACCACTGCGGCCAGCCACTGCTAAATATGGCGTGTCTGGAATCATCTTATTGATTGCAGGGATTCTGCTGGGTTTTGTAGTACCTAGTATCGTATCCAATACGATGGGAGTATTGCTTCCAGGTATATGGAGCGCTACCTACTTGCTTTCATTGATCGGAATCTACCGTATCATGACGTACACTATTATGAAGAGCAAACGAGGAAGAAATCCGCAGAAGTATTATAATGACCTGATTGCTTCCAACATGATGAAATTTCAGGGCCGACAAACCGTTCGGAATATGTGTATTATCGCTTTGCTGCTGTCGGCCAGCTTATTCGCTTGTTTTTATCCGCCGCAGTTGGCTAGTTCTACCAATGCGATTGCCAATAGCCCAGCAGATTACGAGCTGCACTATAATCATGCTGAAGATGAAGTAGACCAGCAAGACCTTTATCGTTTGGCAAAGAAGCACGATGTGAAAATCAAGAATTATCAGGAAATAATTTTTTCAGAACTGCTGGCTAGTGGGGTAGAGCGTGATTGGACGGATGATGGCAAATTGATCGAGGATTATAGGAAAGATCATCGGTTAGCCGATTTTATCGATGCTGCTACCTTTAATCGGGAAACGAATAATACGCTCGAAATCCCTCAAGGCCACTATTATCGAGTGAAAGGACAAGAAGAGGCAGAATCCTTTTTCGAAAAAGATGACGACATGGATCAAGTGACAAATCCGGTCACAAAAGAAGCGTTTCCGTTGAAGTTTAAGGGAATCGTTCGCTGCCAGCAGCTTGTCAGTCAAGGAAGCCGCCGGTATGTTTTGAACGATCAAGACTATCAAAAAGTCAAAACAAACCTTACTCAAGAAAATCAAACGAAACAGATTTTGTTTAATGTTGCGGATGTGGAAGCCTCTTATCCATTCGCTCAGGATGTTTATCAGGAGTTTATTGAGAAGGCGTCACCTAAAATGGCGGTTTACAATACCTATGATGCCTATCAGTCGGCAAAAGCCAAGGCAAATAATCAAGACTATGGGTATGATAGAAAGATTGAGCTGACACCTAGCAACACTGGTTTGATGGATGATTGGAAGTATTATCCAGCAATGAAAGTGCTGGTGGAAAACACCTTTTTCCAAAGTGTCGCAGTTTTCTTCTTAGTCTTCATTTTTGTTGCGATCATTTGTTTAGCCGCGGTTGGCGTGATCTCTTATACTCGCAGTATCACGATCGGTTTATCTAACCAACAGCTTTTTGAAGATTTAAGACGCTTAGGCGCAAACAATCACTACATTCGAAAATGTGTGGTCAGTCAATTGAATAAATTATTTATTCTACCGACTGTTCTCGCTTCGATTCTGATCTATGGATTTACCCTGTTGATGTTCAGTACAAATGATGGTCAATTCACCAGTAATGAAATGAACGCACTGATGATGGATAGTGTGCTGCTGATTTTAGTCATTCTTTACCAAGTGATTATCTATGGCGTGTCATTCCGGAAAATCAAAGGGATTTTGAAAATTTAAGATTGAGATTCGATTGAAATATCTTTATATTCGATTAAAATTAGAAGCTCGAGGAAAAACCAGATAGGTTTGTTCCTCGGGTTTTTCTTTTTGCATAATTTTAATGATTTGGGTACGGTACAAGTAAGAAATTTAGAAAAGGAGGAAATGGTATGAAGTACGAAAAAATATCGCCAACAGATAATTATCCTTATAAAATTTTTTCATTCCATTCGAAGTCATCAGATCGTTTGATTCCACCTCATTGGCACGAAAGTTTAGAGCTGCTTTTTTGTTTTTCCGGAGAGTTAGAAGTTATTTTTGCTGGACAAACCTATCACTTGAAAGCGCAGGAATTCATTATTATCAATTCGAACCATGTTCATTCAACAAGAAGTCCCGTTTTAGGTGAATGTCTGGTGATCCAGTTTCCTTTGGAATATCTGCAAAGGATCACTGAGGAGCAATACTTAAAAAAATTCCTATTCAAAGCAATTCCAGATCAGCAAAACTCAGAGGTGCTCGCTTGTTTACTGTATATCTATCGAAATTTTTCTTCAGAGGAGCTAGTGAATCATTTATATGTAAAGGCCAAGATATATGAACTATTAGCGATTCTCTGTGAAAGTAATACATTTTCTAGTACAGACATGTATGAAATCAAATCATTCAAATATTTAGACAAAATGAAAGTGGTCAACCAGTATATTCAGGATCACTATACGCAAAATTTGATGATCGAAGAGGTGGCAAAAATATTTAATTATAATCCCTCCTATTTTTCGCGCTTTTACAAAAAATTCATGGGTATCACCTTTACGGAGTATCTCAACTCCATCCGGTTGGATGCGGCCTATAAAGAAATGCGAGACACAGACAAAACGATTCTGGAAATAGGTTTGAATAACGGCTTTGCCACGAATAAAACGTTCTACAATGTTTTTCGTAATAAATTCGGAATGTCACCGCAAAAATTTCGTAAGCAATTTCTAAAAAAAAGTAATTAAGTTTCCACTTTGTCGTAAAAAAGCGGAACGACTTAGAAGGCCTAACGCCTCTATAATGAAAGCGTTATAACAATCGTTTGATGAGGAGGAGAAACATTGAAAGAGAAAATTACAAATTTATTTAACAAACTGAATCCATGGTTTGATAAGTTGGGAGCCAACCCATATCTACAAGCGATTTCTGGCGCTATGATGGCAACCTTGGGTCCACTTTTCATTGGTTCAATGTCAGTATTAATCGTTGTTTTGATGGGGATGGTTCCATCATTGGCCAAATTGGATAAAGTAACTGATCTGTTGTCTAAAGTAAATACGATGACACTTGGGGCATTAGCTGTTTATATCGCTGTTTTGATCGCCTATCATTTAGTTAAAAAATTAGATGAGGACGAAGATCCGATTTCTGCATCAATTATCTCATTGGTCGGTTTTCTGATTATCACCCCTTTAGGTAAAATGGCTGATGATTCAATGGGGATTCCAACTAATTGGCTCGGTGCTCAAGGGGTGTTCTCAGCTTTGATTGTCGGAATTGTAAGCGCTCGTTTATATTTAGCAATTAAGCATCGCGGCTGGACGATTAAAATGCCGGCAGGAGTCCCTCCAATGGTGACAAAAACATTTGAGGCATTGATTCCGACGATTTTGATTGGTCTTTTATTTGCAATTGTTGATTTATTGTTTAGTTTGACTGCGTTTGGTAGCATGCATCAATTTGTTTACAGCATCATTCAAGAACCTTTGAAAGGGATAGGCGGTTCGATTGCAGCGATGATTTTATTAAGTCTTTTGCAGCAAGTGTTGTGGTTCTTCGGGATTCACGGAACAAATGTTATTATGCCGCTGGTTACACCGTTGTGGTTAGCAATGGACGTTGAAAACTTGAATGCCGTCCAAGCCGGATTAACTCCACCAAATATCGTTGGGTTAGCATTCTTTAATATCATTACTTGGAGTGGTTTAGGTTTAGGACTGGTTTTGCTGATGTTGCGGGCTAAGAGCAAGCAGTATCGCCAAGTTGGGAAGATATCAATCGTTCCGGCTTTGTTTGGAATAACCGAGCCGGTCATTTTCGGAACTCCTTTAGTACTGAATTTTGATTTGGCGTTTCCATTCATTACAAACAATACAATTGCATTGATCATTGCCTATGTATTGACAAAACTGGGGATCGTCGCCAAATTTATTGGGGTTCAGGCAATCTTTGGCTTGCCAATTGGTTTCCATGCGGCCGTTGAAGGAAGTATATCAATTATCATATTACAGTTATTTATTCAATTAGTGTTGTCGCCAGTTTTGTGGTATCCGTGGTTTAAACGATTAGACTTGCGTACTTACAAGGATGAACAAGCAGCCGAAGGAGTTGATGAGTAATGCAAGAAGCAAAATTAAAAGAACTATTGGATTCGTTGACTTGGACGGAAAAAGTCGGACAATTGGTTCAGTTATCAGGTGATTTTTTTCATAGTGAAGAGTTAGCGGTTGGTCCGAAAAAGAAGTTGGGAATTACTCAGGAAACGATTGACGTTGTTGGTTCTGTCTTGAATGTGACAGGTGCGGAGACGACACGAGACGTTCAGGGAAAATACTTGAAAAATAGTCGGCATAAAATTCCTCTGCTGTTTATGGCTGATATTATTTATGGCTATCGTACGATCTTTCCAATCCCGTTAGGTTTAGGGGCAACTTGGAACCCTGAGCTGATTGAAGAAGCTTATGGTGTTATTGCTCGAGAATCACGCTCGGCAGGTGCTCACGTAACCTATGCACCGATGGTGGATCTAGTTCGGGATGCTCGCTGGGGGCGTTGTTTAGAGTCAACAGGAGAAGACCCTCAGTTGAATGCTGATTTCGCAGAGGCTATGGTTCGCGGATTACAACAGGAGCGTGGCGGGAGACTTGAAGGAATCGCATCTTGCGTGAAGCACTTTGCTGCTTATGGGGCTGCAGAAGCGGGACGGGAATACAATACCGTTGATATGAGTGAACGTCGATTAAGACAAGACTATTTAAGTGGATATAAGTCAGCAGTTGATGCAGGAGCAAAATTAGTTATGACATCCTTCAACACCTATGATGGGATGCCTGCGACAGGTAACGAATTTTTATTGAAAGAAATCTTACGCGAAGAATGGGGCTTTGATGGTGTGATCATCTCTGACTACGCTGCTGTTCAAGAATTAATTGCACATGGTGTAGCAAAAGATGAACGTGAAGCAACACTTTTAGCAATGCAGGCAACAAACGACATTGATATGAAAACGGGTTGTTATGCCAATGAATTGGAGCCGTTAATCAGTGATGGAGCGATTGATACTGATCTAGTCAATGATGCGGTATGGCGGGTCTTGAAATTGAAGAATGATTTAGGCTTGTTTGAAGATCCCTATCGAGGTAGTACTATCGGGCAAGAACAACAGACCTTGTTAACAGAAGAAAATAGAAGACTGGCTCGAAAAGTTGCACAAGAGTCAATTGTACTATTGCAAAATAAAGAAGAACTGCTTCCGTTGACACCAAATAAAGAAAGAATCCTATTGGTCGGACCATACGGTGATGAACAAGATCTGATTGGCCTGTGGGCAGTTCATGGGAAAAGTTCAGATGTTGTTTCGATCAAATCAGCACTTGAAAAAGAACTTTCAAGTGAAACATTCTCATTTGAAAAAGGCTGCGGGCTATTAGCGGATTATCAGTTTTTAGGTGAGTTTGGAGCAACCAAAGAACAGATTCATTCGTTAGGAATGTCGGATGAAGAACAAGGTATTGCTTTAAAACAAGCCCTTGAGGCAGGCGAACAAGCAGACATTATCATATATGCGATGGGTGAACACACGATGCAAAGCGGAGAAGCAGGCAGTCGAACAGATATCTCTCTTCCTACGGTTCAAAAAGAATTTATGGAGAAGATGGTTTCATTAGGCAAAAAGAATATTTTGATTGCAATCAGCGGTCGGCCTTTGACGTTTGCAAAAGAAGTCGAGCAGATGGATGCAATCATTCAAGCGTGGTTCCCAGGAACTGAAGGTGGAAATGCATTAGTAGATATTTTATTTGGAAAAGTAAATCCTTCGGGGAGACTTAGTATGGGATTTCCAGAAAATGTGGGTCAATTGCCAATGTCCTACAATGAATTCAAAACAGGCCGCCCGTTAAACAGTAGTACGCACAGAGGTCGGTTCGTTACGAAGTATTTAGACAGTGCTAATGCGCCGTTATTCCCTTTTGGATTTGGATTAAGTTATGGGACAGTTGTTTATAGTGAATTAACATTAAACTCAAAACAAATGACTGAGGACTTGAACATCTCGATTAAGTTGAAAAACACTTCTTCCTATGAATATCTGGAAACTGTTCAATTGTATATTCAAGATATTACCGGCTCAGTAGTTCGTCCGGTCAAGGAGCTGAAAAAATACCAAAAGGTAAAATTATCACCGAATGAAGAGAAAATTATCGAGTTCCAACTTCAACGAAATGATTTATATTACTATATGAAGGACATGCAGTTTGGCACTGAACCTGGTGATTTCATCGTATTTGTTGGCAGAAATGCAAATGATACACAGCAAGAACAATTTGAATTACTTTAAATTTTAAAAGAAGAACTGCAAATTTTGCGGTTCTTCTTTTTTACCCAATCCAACTATTCGATTATTCAAGTAAATTGTGGTAAATTGCAGATGATTTCAGACATTTATCATCGAGTAAGGGGATGGAAACAATGCAATTGACTCAAGAAGAAGTGCTGCAAAGGATTTATAATCTGATCTTGAATCCGAATACTCGTGAGTGGGAGCGCTACTTATTAACGACGACTAAAAACGCGTTAGCTGACCAAGGAAATTTCAAAGAACAATTGGCGAAGCTGGAGGCAGAATTGCGTCCATTGGCTTTACGAAATAATTTGACACCGGATGTAACGGACTTTTATCAAGAAATCACTGGAAATGATCCGGTCGTCGAGGAAGCTGTGAAGGAGAAGCATTTTGTGACTGATCCGGCTTATCAAGAGCGGGCAATTCTTGCTGGCGGCTGTTTCTGGTGTATGGTGGAACCTTTCGAAAACCATCCGGGAATTGTCTCCGTTCTTTCAGGATATACCGGCGGGACGATCGAAAATCCTAGTTATGATCAGGTCAGCAGCGGCGCCACAGGTCATGTTGAAGCGGTAGAAATCATTTTTGACACACGCGTTGTGCGCTATCAAGAATTGATTGATCTATATTGGCAAATCACTGATCCAACGGATGACACTGGTCAATTTCAAGATCGGGGTGCTCAGTACCGCCCGATCATATTTGTAACAAATGACGAACAAAAGAGGATTGCGGAAAAAACGAAACAAGCTGTGATTGACTCTGACAGATATAGTAAACCGATTGTTACAGAAATTAGAGCAGCGGAAACTTTTTGGCCAGCAGAAAATTATCATCAAGAATTCTATAAAAAGCAGCCTAAGCGTTATAAGGCAATCAAGCGAGAACGGCAGCAGTTCCTAACCTATCAGCATCTGAAGGGGAAACTGCGAGTAGGTTTGCGGCGAAAAAAATCGTTTTAAATGAATTTTTCAAAAATTGTTGACAACCAAGGTGAAAGGGATTATATTATATACATACCAACCGAATGTATGAATAGGAGGCAATCGTCTTGGCACGTAATAAATATCCTGAAGAAACGATCAATAAAATTTTGGATGTGGCCGCGCAGCTCTTTTTAGAAAAGGGATACGAACATACTTCGATTCAAGATATCGTCAATAATCTTGGCGGCTTATCAAAAGGGGCGATCTATCATCACTTCAAATCCAAAGAAGATATTTTGGATGGTGTGATGGACAAGCTTTATCAAAATAATGAGAACGAGCTGGAACATATTAAACGGCTTGAAAAAAATAAGAATATGACCGGTTTGCAAAAACTACAAGCCTTGTTCACTTCAGCATTAGAGAATCCCCGCCAAGAGGATATGTTTCAAATGGCACCGGATTTTCTTAAAAACCCGCAGATGCTGGTTATGCAGCTAGAAGGGATTTTCAAAGAATCGGCGCCGCATTATGTTCAGCCGATCATTGAAGAAGGAATCGCGGATGGCTCCATTCAAACAGAGTATCCCAAAGAATTGGCCGAGGTCATCTTATTACTCATCAATATTTGGTTAACGCCATTGATCCATGATGATGATCCAAGCAGTGTCGCTAATCGTTTCGCGCTTTTTCAAGAGATGATGGATAAATTAGGAATTGAAGTATTTGATGCTACTGCCGTCAAAAAGCTGGAACAATTCCGCAAGTTATATGAACAAAAAAAATAATCTCTGCCTGCACAGGCAGTTTTATTTTAAAGTTATACATACCATCGTTCGGTATCTAAAGCTGGAATCATCGTTTTATTTATAAAACCTATAAAGCGAATAAAAAATAAAAAACAAAAAAAGAAGGAGTGTTTAAGATGGAACAAAAAATGAACAAGCAAAGTAGTTATGGTGTTAATGGAGGAAATAAGGAGGAGAGAAATATGTTTGAAAGAATTGGTAGTGGTGTAGCGGTGGTCTTTTCAGGAATCTTTATCTTGCCGATCTTGTCCGTTTTAACAGGAGCTTTTGGTATGATTGGTGTCGCTTTGCCGGCGATTTCTATGCTGAATCTTTTTGGCATTCTGCATATACCGTTCAACGTCTTATTCGTTACGTTGACTGGACTTCCGCAAGTTTTCGTTGGATTTTTAGTTGGTTTGATCTTCTTGGCCTTATCATACGTCTGCGGAAGTATCTTGAAAAAATATATCACGATTGCAAAACGAACGTTTTAATCGAAATGTGCGATCGGGTTACACTAAACAGGAAACAATACTTTCAGATTTCTTAGAAGCGCCGCCTTTTTCGCTGAATAGATCAAGAACTTGAAAAAATAGTTTCACTTTGGCAGAAATCTATCAGGCTTTGAGTATATTTATTACTGACGAAAGTCAAAAGGAGGAGCTAGTATGTTAAAAGTGTTGTTGGTATTATCAATCGTTGGACTTGTCCTATCATTTATTTTGAATATCTTCGCGAGAGGCAAAAAAATCAATGGAATGTATCTTGTATTATCTCTGCTTCAGGGAGCGTGCTTAGGTGCGATGGTGGGACTCTTGGTTATCTTATTGATCAAAGGCAGAACATTAGTATAAAAACAAAAACAGAGGAATTTCCTCTGTTTTTTTGTATTCTAAGCCAAGAATCCTACCAAGAAGGCCAAGGTATCGAACATAAAATGAACAAGAAAAGAGGCCCATATGGATTTTGTTCGAATATAGGCAGCCGTTTCAATTGACCTGCCTAACCCGATCACAAAGATGACCTGCAGCCAATTCCATTGGTAGGTCGGTAAGTGCAGCAAACCAAAAATAATCGAAGATAAGAGCAACGCCATGGCGATACTTTTATTACGAGACCAATGCGCTCTTTGGTAGAAGAAATACAAGAACGCCAAGAAGGGCAGCAGTGCGAGAAATTCCTCACCTAAAAGATTAGGGATATTACTCAATGTGTTGATCAAAAATAATTCTAGACCATGTGCTTGAGTGGACGAAACCTCCGCTGGATTGGCTTTTGCCGGATCAAATAGGTTGACTATCACGACCGCGGCACCTGCATAAAGAAAATCAACGATCAAAATACCTGCTAAAAATAGTAAATCTTTTGGTTTAAACTTCCTAAATAATAGAAAGGCATCCTTTCCAGCAAATAGAGCCAAACTTCCTATTCCAAAAAAAAGCTTCATAAAACTAAAAACGATGATTACTAAAAATGCTAAAGAAGAAGAGGTATTAGGATCCCAAAAAGATGAAATAAGAAAACCGATAAAAAGTATTCCAAGAATAATTGCCCATTGTGCCGTATTAATAGTTTTAGGTTTTCCATTGTAAAAGGGAAAATCTAGGGAATCATTTTTCTTCTCAATAAAAAAATGTTTGTCCATATCAATAGACTCCTCTCAAATTGAAATTATTTTTAGCATAGTGATTGTAAAAGAAAATGTAAAAGAATTTGTTCTAGAGCTGTTGAGTTGGATTCTTAAATGAATGAGTCAGGCAAAACGGGTGACCTCAGTTATCAAAAATATTAACAGAAAATAATTATTTTTTAACTTATGTCTTTTCTCATTAAATAAGTTTTAAAAATGAGCAAGGTACCATAAAGTAAGCATATAATAAAAGAACAAGGCATATATTTTGTTGTTTTGCCAAATAAACATATTATATTTTTAAATTTTATTAATAATATGTTAATATTGAACTATAGATTCAAAGTGATTTGCATTATGCAAATCTCTTTTTTTTGTGCGAATAAAAAAAAGTAAGGACAAATTGATTATTTTGCTAATTAAAATGTATCGATTTGGATAATATAATTAAATAAAATTAGTTAATTATTAATCGTGGTATGAAAGGAGCGAGAGATGCAGGCAAACGATTTATTGATAGATGATGACCGCTATAAATGGTACTTACTTCAGTACTTAGAATTAAATAAGAATGCGTATTGCTCAATTGAACAGCTCGGAGATATTTTGGAAATTTCTCGCTATAAATTAGAAAAGTACCTGCAAGAACTCCAAGCAGAGCTAGAGGAAAATCACTACGATGCGACGATCGAACTGCTTGAAACAGGTGAAATCGAGGTTCATCGATTGACCCATGCGATTGTAAAAAAAATGCGGCTTTTTTTGGTAAAGCGTAGTTTGACGTATCAGATTTTTCATCGGTATGTGACCAATGAAACGAGTTTGGATAAACAAATTGAAGAGCTGCATGTAAGCCGTTCAAGTACTTATCGCTTATATAAACGTCTAAAAGAGCAGTTGACGGATGAAGGATTTCAGTTAAAGAAAAATCAATTAATAGGAAATGAGTTTTCGATTCGAAGTTTTTTGTTTGGTTTATATTATGAGATTTTCAACGGGTTAACGAGTCCTTTTGATGAAGAGATTCAAAAACAAGCCAAAGAAATTTTTCGCTATCTGGAACATTACTTAAATCTGTCGCTGCCTAAAACAAAGGAACATAAATTTCTTTTCTACATGAGTGTTGCATTGATTCGGCTGAGAAAAGGACACGGGATAGCCGATAACTACATTGATTATCAGGAAAATGCGGCGACTGAGTATCTTTCAAAATGGCTGTACAATCATTTTACGTTGACGCAAGTAGAAAAGCGCCGCGAGATCGCTGCGTTGCTGCTGTTTTGCCAAATGATGGAGGTTGATCTGCAACAGGAACTGCAATTTATCAAGCAAGATGAGAACCAGCAGGCGGAAGTATTGGTGGAGGAGTTTTTGCAATATTTAGCTAACCATTCACGATTTGAGTTAGCTCGATTGAAAGAGGATCGGTCATTAGTAGCTGGACTGCTGCGAATTAATCGGAAGTGGCTAATCTATCATTTTCGCGAAACGACTTTTGTGACGAAAATCCAGCGCCGCTACTTTCAAGAGATCAATCCTAAGTTGGATGAGCTGATCCAAGATTTCATCGAACGAATTGGTCAACAGGGACTTTTTCATTCTGAACAGGAACGGAATAAATTGTACTATGATTATTTGTTTTTCCTGATCACGAAAATTTCAGTTGAGGAATTAGAAGACCCTGTCTATATTTGCATCGATTTTTCTCACGGCAGCAGCTATAACGAATACATTCAAACGATGCTGCGTTCGTTGCAAAGTATGAATATCTGTTATGAAGAAAAATTAAGTACGAAGACCCAAATCTATTTGTCTGATTTTTTGATTGATACATTACCATGCCACCAAATGATTTGGAAGCGGCCGCCAACACCGGAGGATTGGGCCGAATTTGGGCATTTATTATTAACGGTTAAGGGAGGCGCTTATGAATAGAAGTTTATTGATCGCGATTGCATTGCCTTCAATGATGTTTTATCAGTCCAATGCGCCGATCTTATACAGCAGTGAAAAATTGATCGAGCAGGTCAAAGAGGAACAGGTCAGACGATCGTTTGATTTATCGGAAAGCGGCAATATGTTGATTATTACCAATGATCGAATAGAAGAAAATGCAGAGACGGTTCCCGCCGATGAAGCGGTCGAACCGGAACAGCCGCCCGACCAAGTAAATGAAGAAACGTCATCAATTGGAGAACGCTCCTCAGATGAAACGTCTTCAACAAGTGAAACAACGCAATCGCCAACGACTAAATCCACGCTTCCAAAAACCGGCAAAAAAGCCTCACGGCAAACAGAGAAGACGAAAAGTACGGAAGCGTTGGAAACAATCGAACAGAAGATCAGCGCGCTGCCTTTGGCAGAACTTCCGACCGATAAGACAGGCGAGCGGGAACTTGTTCGAATGCTGGCAAGTATGTCAGGAACGATTTTATATGGTACGAAAATGACGGAAACCAACAAGCAGGAATATATTACGTTTTAAAAAGGGGATGAAAACGAATGAATCGTTTAAAGAAATTATGGTCACTAACAGCAATCTGCGGAATGATGATTGGGATTTTCCCAATGTCGATCTTTGCAGAAACCATCGAAGAAGCAAATGTGGTGGTTAACGAAGCAGCAATCACGGATATGGACGATCAAGCAATCACAGAGGACCAGCGCATCAATCACAAGGATTCGGTAAAAGTGAAATTGAATTGGTCGCTGGCTAAAGCGGCATTGATCGAAGCAAATACGATGATGTCAGTTGCTTTGCCCGCCAATCTAACTTACCCAGATCAATCCGGTAGTTTAGGCGAGATGGGAAATTATCAAGTCAGCAACCAACAATTGATTTTTCAGTTTAACAAAAACTATCAAGAAACAGAAGATGGTCGTGCACCGGATTTTGCCAGTGC
Organism: Enterococcus malodoratus ATCC 43197; assembly: GCF_000407185.1. GTDB lineage: Bacteria > Bacillota > Bacilli > Lactobacillales > Enterococcaceae > Enterococcus_A > Enterococcus_A malodoratus. Next base: position 1,472,118 of record NZ_KE136481.1, on the reverse strand, counting down.
CAAATTTTATGAAGGCTTAATTGAACTGACCGCAGAAACAACTTCAGAAGAGTTAGAAACAGAAAATGTTGATTTTGGGAATAATATCATCTCAACCTTGTACTACGACAAGAAAGTTGATCCGGCAGCGGATCCAGTAAATGCCGAGACAGATAGCGAACAGAAAATTCAATCGCGAGCCCACAATCCGAACTTAAATGATCGTGGTGTCGATTTATTTAACAATATCAAAATCACTGACCTGGCAGGAAATGAGTTCAGCGCAGCAAATCCCGCCGTTAAAGACGCGGATATCAAGATCCACTTTGATTGGGCGTTAGATAATGATGAAGATATTTTAGATGGTGATTCGTACACGTATCAGCTGCCGGATTATTTTTCAGTCCACAATCGGGTCGAAGGGGATCTGAAGGATGTTAATCAACTTGTTATGGGGAAATTCGTATTAGATCAAACCGGAAAGCTGACAGTTACCTTTAATGGAGAGGGAACCAGTCTAAGTGAACGTAAAGGAACGATTGATTTAGAGACTGAGTTGAAAGTGACAACGGAAACAGAGCAAATTGAAATCAACACAGATATCAAAAATGAAGATGGTCATGAGATCATCATCAAGATCCCAGTTGTCAAAGGGGATATCGTTAAAGAGGGGATAATCGATTCGGATAATACAGTCATTTGGACGATTACCGCCAACCGCGATCGTCGAGCTTTGAAAAATGTAGTGATTACCGACTATCTGCCTGAAGGATTATCTGTTTGGTACACCAGTTATTATGAACAGACTAATAATGGTGATTGGGTGGCAACAGACAAGTTTAAAAGCAGTGCTCCAGAAAAAGGCATACTCAAATTTACCTATTCAGAAGAATTGAACGTTCCAGTAAAAATAGTGATTCGAATGAAAATAGAAGATAAAACTAAGACGGAGTTCTTGAACAAAGCGACAATCGAAGGAGATAATTTCCGACCGAACGCCTCTGAATCAAGCATTTCATACGGCAAGAAAGATAATTATAAACGATTATTAGACTATAACTTGAATCAAGGAATTTTCAATTGGGAAGTAAAGGCGACCTATACTCAAAACGACGGTATTTTTAAAGACTGGATGTATGCGAGATATGGTGATTCAGAAACTGCCGTCCATTTTCTAAAAAAAGAAACGATGGAAATTTTTGATGAGAACGGACAGAAAATTGCTGATGGGGATTGGGAATTTTTGACGACTGCCGCTGATTTCAAACAAAAAGATGGAGAGTATGTCCATTTTACTCTGAAATTCAAAAATCCTGGTGTTTATACCATCAAGTATTCGACACAAGCATTTGAAACACCAGTCAAACCTGGCACCGCAGTTGCCAACAATGCGTTGGTGAAAGATGGAGCTAATGAAGAAGGATTAACTGCCGGGGAAACGGTCAAGGTCAGCAGCGAACTTGGTGTAAAAAAATGGGCGGATAATAAGAATTACACGGACTCAACGATCGATTACAAGGTCGAAATCAATACGAATAAAATTTTGATGAAGAATGCTGTGATTACTGACCGCTTTGAAGCATTAAATGGGAAGTATAAAAGTGCGCTGCAATTACTCGAAACTACCTTAAAACTAAAAACAGCTGGCGGAACAGAAATAAGCAGTTCGGATTACGAGCTGGAACATTTAGCAGGTGATCCTGATTATCGAACAGGATTTGTTGTTAAGCTTAAGGGCACCTACGCTGAGACCAAAGAAACAATCATTATGACCTATACGGCTAGGTACTTTATTGACGAACAAGAAAAGAATGAATATGGCAAACCAAGTATTCGATTTGATAATAGTGCGATGGTTTCCTTTACCGGCGAAGATGGTAAAGAACACACGGATGGTTCCGAAGTCGCTTTTTGGGTTGATTCAACGATGGCACAAAATGGCGTCAAGTTTGGTACGTACGTCGCTAAAGATGCCGATGTTGAGAAAAAATTAGATATCTATAACTTAAATCCATTTAGTGATACCAAGGCCCCCGTTGACAGTGTCTATTGGTCAGCCATTTTCAACACATGGAATACCAAGATACCAGAAAATACGACGATTCGTGAGGCATTAGGCGAAGGGCAAGATTTACGCGAGATCGTGATTTATGATGTTGGCCTTTCCAGTGCGGCAATGAAAATAAATAAACTAGGCGATAAATGGCAGCTGGGTATCGATTATGAAATCAACGATGATAATGGTGTGCCGGTGATCAAATTATTAAAAGAGAAAACTAAAATGTTCGCGATCTTTGTATCTGCCGATGCTTCTGAAGATATCTACAAATACAAAAATGTAGCGACCATGACCATCCCTGGAGAAGAGCCGCTAAAAGTGGAGGGAATGGCAGAAAAGAGTGACAAGGATGCATGGATCGATAAAAGTGGACAGCAAGGCACGGACGATGACTATCGCTTGATCAACTGGACCGTCGTGTTAAATAAGGATGGTCATAAAGTTAATCAACCATATATTGAAGATACGATCGATATGGCGGATCAAACGTTTGTTTACGATGCAGATAAAAATGTCGTAGTTAAGGTTTATAAAGCCAAAGAAGAAGGAGAAGGTAACTTTGTAAAAGACGGCGATGCGATTGTTTTTGACGAAGCGGATAAACCATTTGTCACAACCGACTCGGCAGAAGGAACACAAACCTTAACAATCAAATTAGGCGAGTCCATTCATTCGCCGTACATTGTTGAATATCAAACCATGTTGGATCCTGGCATTAGCAACAATGAAAAGGTCAGCAATAAAGCTACGTTGTTTGGTAAAGATGTAAGTATTCAGGAAACATCAAAAGAGGTTATTGTGAAATCTACCAATGGCGAAGGGACCTCAAGCGGGAAAAACGGGTCATTGAAATTTAAGAAATTAGATGAACATCAAGAATTAATCACGACTAGCTCCGCCCTTTTTGATCTTTACCGAAAAGATAAAGACGGCAATCTGACGCTGATGTTGTCAAATATTGAGGTAAAAGGCGACAAGATCATAGAAGACGGGAAAGAAGTCACCAGCCTTTCCAAATTACGCTACGGTACGTATGTTATTGTGGAAAGCAAAGCACCAGACGGCTATGTGAAGAATGAGGAAGAACACGAATTTGAGATTTCAACAAGTAATGTTGAACATACCTTCACATTAGAAAATAAAAGTGTAACAAACAAACTAGGAACCAAAATTGAGTTAGCGGCAGAAAAAGAGTTATCTGGCCGCCCGCTAAAAGCGAATGAGTTCAGCTTCAGCTTAAAAGGTGATGGTGTCAATCAAACTAAGAAAAATGACGCTGATGCCAAAGTTACATTTGATGAGATCACATACACCGAAGAAGGCGAACACGTATATACGATCTCTGAAATCATCCCATCAGAAAAAGAAACGGGTCTAACGTATGATGAAACGGAATACAAAGTCACAGTAACGGTTGAAGAGAAAGCTGGGGAACTGAAAGCAACCGCAGTATACGAAAACGTTAAAACTGGAGAAGTTCCAATCTTCAAAAATGTGTATAAAGTATTACCAACAGATATCCAACTTGAAGCGAAAAAAGAATTGTCTGGTCGTCCAATCAAAGCGGATGAATTCAGCTTCAACCTAAAAGGTGAAGGCCTCGACCAAACAGTGAAGAATGATGGAAACGGTAAAGTCACTTTCGATAAAATCAATTACGATAAAGCCGGAACTTATGAGTACACGATCTCAGAAGTGATTCCAGCAGAAAAAGAAACTGGATTGACTTACGATGAAACAAACTACAAAGTTACGGTTACCGTCAAAGAAGAAGCTGGGGAACTGAAAGCAACCGCAGTATACGAAAACGTTAAAGCTGGAGAAGTTCCAATCTTCAAAAATGTGTACAAGGTTTTACCAACAAATATCCAACTTGAAGCGAAAAAAGAATTGTCTGGTCGCCCAATCAAAGCGGATGAATTCAGCTTCAACCTAAAAGGTGAAGGCCTCGACCAAACAGTGAAGAATGATTGAAACGGTAAAGTCACTTTCGATAAAATCAATTACGATAAAGCCGGAACTTATGAGTACACGATCTCAGAAGTGATTCCAGCAGAAAAAGAAACTGGATTGACTTACGATGAAACAAACTACAAAGTTACGGTTACCGTCAAAGAAGAAGCTGGGAAACTGAAAGCAACCGCAGTATACGAAAACGTTAAAGCTGGAGAAGTTCCAATCTTCAAAAATGTGTACAAGGTTTTACCAACAGATATTAAAATTGAAGCAAAAAAAGAATTGTCTGGCCGTCCAATCAAAGCAGACGAATTCAGCTTCAATCTAAAAGGCGAAGGCCTCGACCAAACAGTGAAGAACGACTCGGAAGGCAATGTATTATTCGACAAGATCGATTACGACAAAGCCGGAACTTATGAGTACACGATCTCAGAAGTGATTCCAGCAGAAAAAGAAACCGGATTGATTTACGATGAAACGCAATACAAAGTCACGGTAACGGTTGAAGAGAAAGCTGGGAAGTTAGAAGCGTCTGCAGTATACGAAAACGTTAAAGCTGGAGAAGTTCCAATCTTCAAAAATGTGTACAAAGTCTTACCAACAAATATCCAACTTGATGTTCAAAAAGACTTAACAGGTCGTCAATTGAAAGATAAAGAATTCAGCTTTAACCTAAAAGGTGAAGGCCTCGACCAAACAGTGAAGAACGACGCAGATGGCAAAGTATCATTCGACAAGATCGATTACGACAAAGCCGGAACTTATGAGTACACGATCTCAGAAGTGATTCCAGCAGAAAAAGAAACGGGTCTAACGTATGATGAAACAAACTACAAAGTTACGGTTACCGTTAAAGAAGAAGCTGGGAAATTAGAAGCGACCGCAGTATACGAAAACGTTAAGGCTGGAGAAGTTCCAATCTTCAAAAACAGGTACAAAGTCTTACCAACAGATATCCAACTTGAAGCTCAAAAAGACTTAACAGGTCGTCAATTGAAAGATAAAGAATTCAGCTTCAATCTAAAAGGCGAAGGCCTCGATCAAACAGTGAAGAACGATGCAGATGGCAAAGTATCATTCGACAAGATCGATTACGACAAAGCCGGAACTTATGAGTACACGATCTCGGAAGTGATTCCAGCAGAAAAAGAAACTGGTATTACTTATGACGATACAGAGCATAAAGTGACTGTGACGGTTGAAGAGAAAGCTGGGGAATTAGAGGCTGTTGCCAAGTATGAAGGCACAGAGTCGAACGAAATTCCGACCTTTAAAAATAGCTTCACACCTGAAAAGAAAGTTCCGGCTGGCGAGATTCTTTTGAAGAAACTCGACAGTAAAACGGGAAGAACTTTAGCTGAGGCCGAATTTAAAGTGGTGGATGAAAAAGGACAACCGGTAGCTGGGCAAGAAAAGATAGTAACGGGTGAAGATGGTTCGATCTTTATCAAAGGATTGACTGATGGAAACTATCAACTAATTGAAACAAAAGCACCAAAAGGCTATCAGATAGATGAGACGCCGATTGAATTTTCAGTTAAAAACAGTCAGCCAAGTAAAAAAGAAATCAATCAGAAAAATGATCCGATTGGGTTGCCTGAAACCGGCAAGACTAACAATCAAAAAACAAATGTTCAAACGACTTATCGAAATACGGGTGGAACTAGTTCAACGACCGCAAAACGATTGCCATCAACCGGCAGCATTAGAAGTAATGGACTGATCATTTTAGGATTATTCTTCTTAGCGATGATTGGATTGGTAGCATTTAGTAAACGAAAAAAAGCTTAGCATCAACTAGCAGAAATGAGGGGGATTATGAAAACTAGCGGAGAACCAAGTTGGATTTCAGATTTAAACGAAGAGGAAATCGAGTTTATAAAATTCTTTATTCTTTCGTCGGGGTCGATCAAAGAACTGGCGACCATCTACTCAACCAGTTATCCAACACTTCGGAAACAATTGGATAAGCTGATTCAGAAGATTCGAATCAGTGAGCGCAAAGAAAATGACAACATTATTCAATTGATTCAGCAGCTTGAAAAAGAAGGCAGAATCGATCAAGAAATTGCGGATACTGTGGTACAAGAATATGGCAAATCATTAAACTGTTTGATTGTCGATTAACTAAAACCTTCGATTCATTTCATGTTGAAATGGATCGAAGGTTTTTTATTGAGGGGCACTTTCTTTCTCGCTGAAGATTAAGGTATGATGAATAAAAGTATCGACTAACTTCAATGGAGGTGACTAAATGTTTGTTCATGAATTGAAACTATCGAATATGAAAAAAGGAATAGGCTACCCGTTTGATGTTTTTGCGATTCAAGAAATAGCGCATAAAGGTAGTTTGGTGTTTGATAGTCCTGTTACTTTTTTATCTGGCGACAACGGGACGGGCAAGTCGACGATTTTAGAAGCACTCGCTGTGGCATATGGGATTAACCCGGAAGGCGGCAGTCAAAATTTCACGTTTCACACGGTCGAAAGTCATTCAAACTTACATGAATCGGTTCGCTTAGTCAGGAAGGGAAATCTTCCTAAATCCAAATTTTTCTTGCGATCAGAAACGTATTATAATGTTGCTTCGGAATTGGAATATATGGCCGAAGAGGATGGCGAAGTGGCGTATGCTTCCTATGGAGGGAAATCTTTGCATACCCGCTCGCATGGAGAAGGCCTGCTGACGATTATTGAAAATCGTTTTGGCAAAGAAGGTTTTTATTTACTGGATGAGCCGGAAGCTGGATTAGCAACTAGCCGGCAATATACCTTGCTGCAGGAAATTCATCGTTTAGTGCAGGCAGGCAGTCAATTAATAATCGCTACGCATTCTCCGATCCTGATGGCTTATCCTGATGCGACGATCTATCAGTTTTCAGAAGATGGGCTAGAAAAGCTGCCTTTGGAGGAAACGATCGCCTTTAAAGAAACGAAACTGTTTTACGATGATCCGAAACGAATGCTGCATTATCTCCTGAATTGAACAAAGGGTTTCTTTTTCTCGTTAAGAAGTTCAATGCTAAAATAGTATTAGCTAAGATTTAAGGAGATGGGAACATTGAACGTCTTGAAGAAATATGGCTTTCATTTTTTGTTAATAGGTGTCATCAGTGATTTTTTGACACCCTATGTATTGGGAATCTTTTATCCGGAACTCCATCAGATGACTGCTGTAATGAGCTTGTTTGGTGATGTCGGCAGTCCGGTTCGCGGAGCTTTTTTGATTTGGTCGGTGGTTGCGGGTTGCTTTTACACGTTATCTTTACCAGCTATTTATACGACCTTTAAAGAAACATCGCGTCCATTGGCCGGACTGACTGCCGCAGCGATTGGTACCTATGGAATTGGAGACTGCATTTTCACCGGTCTTTTTAGTGTAGACACTGCGGATGCACAGTGGAATTTTTCGACTTGGGTCCACAATATTGGATCGGGAATCGGTTATGCTGGTTTTCTGCTTTTTCCGTTGTTTCTTTATTTGATTTATAAAAAGCAAAATAAGCGAGAATTAAGCCGACGTTATTTTGTCCTATTGCTTTTAAGTTTGACTGTTGCGGCTATTTACGGTTTGGCACGTATTCCGCAGCTGAATCAATTGGTCATTTTTAAGCAATTAGGTTTTTGGCAGCGGCTAAGCTTTGTTTTCAATTATTTGCCGATCGTTGCTCTGACGATGGGAGAAATAAAGAAACGATCTCGTTAAAGTTAGAAGAATAGGTAAAAAGGAACGCTCGCCATTGGTTGAGTGCTTTTTTGTTCTTCTGAGCAAGCAAAGGGAATTAATTTATGTAGCCAACGAATGAAATCTGGAATAGACGGAGTAACGAAACAATGGTATAGTACCCTTGTCTATCAAACCATGTGATTTATATCACATTTTTTCTAGCTATAAATCAAGTCATTTTAATCATAAAACGAAGAACGATTTAGGAAGGAACAGGAGAATGAGTCAGTCTTTAACGAAATTGATGACAGACGATATCACGACATTGTTTGTAACAGACAGGGACGGAAATATTTTATTAGCCAATGATTTCACGGCCATGACTTTGGGAATTACGTTAAACGAATTATTGAATTCAAATGTTTATGACCTTGTCGCCAGTGAAATCTATGATACTTCTGCGACGATCGAAACTTTGAAATCAGAAAAAAATTCTGAAGTAACCCTGACTACACAAGCTGGGTATCATATTCAATCAAAATCGACGCCTATTTTTTATCCAGATGGCACGATGCATTTAGTCGTGACAAAATCAGAACCGCTGACCCAGGAAGAATTTGAGGAGCTATCAAGCAACGAAAGAACTCAGCCGGAAAAAGCTGAAGAACAAGTCGAGATAGCGACGTCAGTGATCGCTGAGAGTAATGAAATGAAGAAGATCATTCGCGTTTGTAAACAGGTTGCCTCGTACAATAGCCGGATTTTACTATTAGGGGAATCAGGTGTCGGGAAAGAAGTAATTGCGAATTTCATTCATCGGCATAGCCAAGTCGCCGATGATAAATTTGTCGCAGTAAACTGTGCGGCGATACCTGAAAGTTTGTTTGAATCCGAATTCTTTGGCTATGAGAAGGGGACCTTTACCGGGGCAGAGAAAAGCAAACCGGGATTGATCGAAAATGCCGATGGGGGAACGCTGTTTTTGGATGAAATCTCAGAAATGCCTTTGGAGCTGCAGGCGAAACTGCTGCGCGTTTTAGAAACAATGACGGTGCGTCGAGTCGGAGGCATGAACGAAATGCCGGTTGCGTTTCGCTTGATCTCTGCCTCTAATCAAAACATGTTCGAGTTGGTCGAACAAGGAAAATTTCGTCGGGATCTGTATTATCGAATCAACGCGATCCCTGTAACGATCCCTCCGCTTAGAAAAAGGAAAAAAGATATTTTAGCCTTAGCTAATTACTTTTTAGATTCCTTCAATCAAAAGTACGAAGCCAATGTGACATTGTCAAAACAGCACCTGCACCATTTAATGTCTTCTGATTGGTTGGGCAATGCCCGGGAACTAAAGAATTATATTGAGTATGTAGTGGTGACAGCCGAGCTGCCGATCCTTTTACAAGAAAGTCTTGTTGATGAAAGTATTGGGGAAAGTGATGAGCTGCAAGCCTTAGCAGACGTTTATGATTACCCGGATTTTATTGACTATGTTGAAAAAATCTATTTCCAGCAGAATCTGCAAAAAAATCAATGGAACATTAGTAAGACAGCCGAGGACAGTAATGTCAGCCGTCCGTTTGTTTATAAAAAGATACGTGAGCTCGAATTGGAAAGAAACGATACAGTATGAGGGAAACAGTGGTCAGAGTGTAATGATCGATTACACTTTGGCTGCTTTTTTTTGCCTTCTTTTGCGAAAGGATAAGGTTTGTTATTTTGGCACAGCATTTGCTTAATAGAAAAGTAGCAATTAATGTGATTGATTTCACTATATTTGAAAACTTAGTCAAAAGGTCAGTTTAATCTTGCTAAGTAATAGAGAACGAAGGGAGTAAACGAAAGTGAAAGTAATCACCAAAGAAGCAGCAGCTTTGCTGATTGAAGACAATGATACGTTAGCTGTCAGCGGTTTTGAATTGGCCTGTGCCAATGAAGAAGTAGCGTTGGCTCTGGAGGATCGATTCATTAAAACAGGAAGTCCGCAACAGTTGACGGTCATGCACTCTAGCTGCTGGGGAGACCGGCAAGATAAGGGAATGTCGCATCTTTCCCACAGCGGCTTGTTAAAACGTTGGATTGGCGGCATCGTTAAAGCGTCTTCACCAAAGCTTTCGGAGATGATCCAAAACAATGAGTGTGAAGCCTATAATTTTCCGCAAGGTGTTTTAGCGCAGCTCTATCGGGAGATCGCCGCTAAAAGACCGGGTCTGATCACCAAAATAGGGTTAGAAACCTACATTGATCCGAGGCAAGAAGGCGGAAAAATGAACGAAGCTACCACGGAAGAGCTGGTAAAAATCATTGATCTGCTTGAGGAGGAATGGATGTTTTATCCAAGTTTCCCTCTGCAAATCGGGTTGCTCCGTGGAACAGTCGCCGACGAAAACGGCAATGTGACATTGGCAAAAGAAGGTCTCCATATGGAAGTTTTACCAATTGCCCAAGCGGTCCACAACAGTGGCGGAAAAGTCATCGTTCAAGTTGAACGGGTAGTCAAAAATGGAACCCTGCATCCTAAAGATGTAAAAATACCGGGAATCCTAGTGGACTACGTGGTGGTATCGGAACCAGAAAATCATTTTCAAACGGGTACAACATTGTTTGAACCTTCCTTCAGCGGTGATGTAAAGCTGCCGATTGAAAGTGTTCCAAAATTACCGCTGGATAATCGCAAAGTCATTGCTCGACGTGCAGCGATGGAATTGAAAAAGGGAACGGTCTTGAATTTAGGCGTTGGTATCCCTGTAAATGTTTCAACGATTGCCGCTGAAGAAGCGATTGATGATCAAATCATTTTGACGACTGAAGCAGGAACCATCGGCGGCATTCCAGCCGGATTAAAAGATTTTGGTCACGCGTACAACAGTGAAATGATTATTGACCATCACGAGCAATTTGATTTTTATGATGGCGGCGGATTGGACTTATCGGTTTTAGGACTGGCTGAAGTTGATCAGTCCGGCAATGTAAATGTCAGTAAGCTGGGCAATCAAGTGATTGGCTGCGGTGGATTCATCAATATTTCTCAAACGGCTAAGAAGTTGGTTTTCGCTGGAACATTTACAGCCGGGGGACTGAAAACAGAAGTAGCGGAGGGCCGCTTAACGATCACGCAAGAAGGGAAACATAAGAAATTTGTTCCGGCAGTGAATCAAATTACTTTTAACGGGAATTATTCTGCCAAAACCGGGCAGGAAGTGCTTTTTGTAACAGAAAGAGCGGTCTTTACATTAGAGGATGGGGAACTTCTATTGATCGAAATCGCACCCGGGGTTGATCTAAAAGCAAATATTTTAGCTCAAATGGAGTTTGAGGTTGCCGTATCAGAGAATCTAAAAGAAATGCCGAAAGAGTTGTTTATGGAAAATTGGGGCAAGTTAGCTGGAATAATGGAGGAAGATCATGGAAAGAACTAAAAGTATCGAACAGGCTACTACAAAGGTGAATCGTTGGGTTGTTTTATTTGCATCAGTCGGCATTATTATTTGCCAAGGAGGGATCTACGCCTTTAGTGTTTTCTCTTCACCTTTAGCAGCGGCAAACGGCTGGTCTGTTCCAGATGTGGCATTAGCTTTTACAATCGCTGTAGGGATTTCACCGCTGCCAATTATTATCGGCGGGCGAATTTCGGATAAAGGAAAGTCACGAGAATTAATTTTATTTAGTTCACTATTGCTGGCGGCTTCGTTTGCGCTGGCAGGATTGTCAACACAATTATGGCAATTATATCTAACCTACGGATTGCTGGGCGGATTTGGATTGAATCTGGGCTATATCGCTTGCGTCAACAATTCGCAACGCTTTTTCCCTGATAAACGCGGGTTGTGTTCCGGGATCGTTATTACCGGGATTGGTGCTGGTACGATGATCTTTGCACCATTAGGCAGCTGGTTGATTGAACAATTTGGTGTGCGGACGACCTTCATTCAATTAGGCGCGATCTTTTTGGTTATCTCTTTGATCTGTTCAGCGTTAATTAGAAATGCGCCAATCGAAGATTCTGCAGAGGCAAAAGAAGAAACAAGCGAGGCGGTTAGTCCAACGATCGAAGAAAACTTTGATTGGAAAGGCATGATTAAAACGTTACGTTTCTATTTAGTTGCGATGCTGTACGCGACAGGCTGTTTTTCTGGACTAGTGATTTCTTCAAATGCAGCGGATATTGGACAAAACATGTTTGGTCTTACACCGATGGTAGCAGCGACTTTTGTTAGTATCTATGCAATGTGCAACTGCTTAGGTCGGGTATTGTGGGGCGCGCTTTCTGATAAATTGACTCGAATTAATACCTTCATGCTCTTATTTATGTTTATCGCGGTATCTTTATTGAGTATGATCTTTATAAAGGCAACTGTTGGTTTTGGTATCGGATTGATCGGATTAGGCCTTTGTGAAGGCGGCGTGGCGGCGATGATGTCTCCCTTGACGATCGAAAATTTTGGTTCGAAAAATCAAGGGGTAAACTACGGCTTCGTCTTCTTAGGTTTCTCTGTGGCGGCATTTATTGCACCGCGTTTGACTGCTTTTATCGGTGAAAAGAATAGCGGCGACTTTACTTCTGCGTTCGTCACGGGTGTCATAGTCGCAGTAATCGGCTTTGTCTTAGCCTTTTCACTGAAACAAATCAATGCAGGGTTGACTAAAAAGAAAAATAAGAATGCTTAATGTATGGAAATCAATCAAAAAAATAATAGCTAAAATTCTATCGATCGCAAAGTATGGTCGGCAATTTTAGCTAAGGGATGTAACTGGGAGGATAATAAATGAAAGCAATTGTTTTAGATGGTTCAAGCCTCACGTTAGAAGATGCTTGGCTGGTTGCTGAAGAAGCAGTCAAGGTCACAATTACTGATGCGGCGTTGAAACGGGTGGAACGCTCTTACGAATTATTAATGGCCGGTGCTGTATCTGGAACACCGGTTTACGGATTGACGGTTGGGGTTGGTTTGAATAAAGATCAAAAATTATTTGATGCATCGGGCGAATTATCACCAGAAGTCCTGACCGCTTCAGAAAGCTTTAACCGCTCCATGCTGAGATCGCATTCAGCAGGTGCGGGTGCGATGATGCCGGATCACTTAAGCCGATTATCGATGGTCATCCGACTAAACACCCTGCTTCAAGGGCAAGCAGCAGTTCAACCAGCGGTGGTCGAATTGTATAAAGCGTTCTTGAATCAAGGAATCTCGCCATTGATCCCTAGCCGCGGCAGTATGGGTGAAGCCGACATCATGTTGGCAAGTCATATCGGTTTGGTGATGATGGGAGAATGGCAGGCAAATTACCAAGGCGAAACAATCAGCGGAGAACTGGCACTGCAAAAATCTGGTTTAGAAAAACTGACACCGATCGGAAAAGATGGGTTAGCTATTTTATCGACCAATAGTATCTCAACAGCCTACGCGATAGCCGGAGCACGCAATGTTCGGCAAACATTAGACGTTAGTCCGCTGGTTTTCGGATTGAGTTTAGAAGGATTGAATGGAAACGTTGCGCCGATCCTTCCTCAACCAATCAGTGTTCGACCGTTTCCTCTATTAAAAGAGACCGCGGAGACGATGCGGGATGCTTTATCCGGGTCTTATTTATGGAAATTGAACGACGAAAGACCGCTGCAAGATCCGTTATCCTATCGAACGACTGTCTACACCTTATCAGAGGCACAACGAGCGCTAGTAGATTTAGAGGAAATGCTGACAATTCAGATCAATAGTTCTGACGACAATCCTAGTATCATTGAAGATGCGAGTGAAGAGTACAAAGAATATGATCAAATCGCTCAATATTTCGTTGAGACTGAAACGATCTCTGGCGGAATTTTTCCATCAGCCAATTTCGAATCCTTACCTGTTGCATTAGCTGTTCAACGGCTTAGTTTAACGTTAGGGCACATCTCACACAATGTCATTCAACGGTGTCTGCGTTTAGAAGAAGCAGAATTCACTGGCTTGCCGCGTTTCTTGACAGTGCCTGAAAACAAAGGGCATGGTTTTGGTTCGCTGCATGTCCCAATCGTTGCATTGCATGGAGAGATCATGTCATTAGCGAACCCAATTTCATTGAATGTTCAACCTGTCGCGGGCGGTGTGGAGGATACTGGGACGAATACTTTGCAGGCAGCGCAGCGTTTGTTAGAAATCAATGAAAGCTTGAACTATATCTATGGCGTCGAATTAATGCATGCCAGTCAGGCGATTGATTTGAGGATGGAAGAAGCTGCTCTACCTTTAGGAAAAGCTACAAAGCTATTCTATCAGGCTTACCGCGAGGTTGTGAGTTTTGTTAAAGAGGATCGGATTTTTACGATCGATATGGAAGCATCAAAAGGTTTCTTAGAATCATATAAATAGCAACACAAAGAATTTTTGCAGAGAAGGGAAAATAATAATGAAGAAAATTACCGAGATTTTAGGCATTCAGTACCCCATTTTTCAAGGCGCGATGGCGCAGGTTTCGAAACATCAATTAACGGCAGCCGTATCGAACGCTGGAGGACTGGGAATTATTGCCGCTGGCGGAATGAGTGAGGAGCAATTACGGGAAGAAATTATTAACTGTAAAAAATTAACGGACAAACCCTTTGCTGTAAATATTATGCTAATGGCTCCAAATGTTCCAGATATGGTGAAAGTAGTCATCGAAGAAGGCGTCAAGATCGTAACGACTGGAGCGGGAACGCCGAAAAATTATATGGAAGCTTTCAAAGCGGCGGATGTAAAAGTGATCCCAGTGATTCCCAGTGCAAAACTAGCTAAGAAAATGGAAGCACTTGGAGTAGATGCGGTCGTTGCGGAAGGCTCAGAAGCTGGCGGACACATCGGTGAACTGTCAACGATGGTTTTATTGCCTCAGGTGGTTGAAGCAGTAAGCATTCCAGTCATCGCAGCAGGTGGTATTGCCAATGGTAAGGGGATGGCGGCGGCCTACGCATTAGGCGCACAAGGCGTGCAAATGGGGACAGCCTTCATGCTGGCAGAGGAATGCCCAATTCCACAAAATGTAAAAGAGTTTGTCGCCAATGCTGAAGAAATGGATACAGCAGTGACTGGTCGTAACGGCGGCGCCCCAGTCAGAAGTCTAAAAAATAAAATGATCAATCAGTACGTTCAATGGGAAAAAGAGAATATGCCTAGAGAACAACTTGAAGAATTAACAATGGGCTCTGCTAGAAAAGCGGCTGCTGGCGATATTGAAAACGGCTCAGTTATGGCTGGACAAGTCTCGGGCTTAATCAGTCAAATAAAACCAGCAAAACAAATTATCGCCGGTATTATGACCGACACAGAACAAACGATTAAGGGATTGAGTTTAGTATAAGATTCGTTTAGTTTTCTGAAGAATATATTCAAGAGAAGATCAGCTAAAACAATTGTTTTGGCTGATCCTTTTTGTAAAAGCATAAACATGAAATAATTTGATTTATTTTTTATTTTCAGCATTATAAAATCTATTGGCTAAATAATTTGTATTAAACAATCGCTACCTATATGATGGAATAAAGATATTTTTGTATACGTTTCTTTATTTTTAATATAGGAGGAAACCAAATGAAAAAGTTAAAACTGGTTATGGTTGCAGCGCTAGCGTTGATCATTTTTGCCGGATGTAAGAAAGAGACACAGAAGGAATTCACCAGCGCTTTGGCAAAGCAAGCTGAAATGAATGCTGGCGACTACTCTATCGTGATTGATAAAGTGTCGATCAAGGCAGAAGATGCAGACGCACCGACACGCACTTCGATGGAAATGGCTTCAAAAATGATCAGCGGAACTAAAATCTCCGGGGATTATCTTAAAGACAGCAAAAAGAATTTACTTGCGATGAATATGGAATTCGATGCTCTAGGACAAAAGATTCCAATCGAATTTTTTAGCGATCAAAAGAACAAATCCGTTTATCTCAGCACCGAATTTTTGACAGAGGCGACCGAAATCGCCAAAGAGTTTGGTAAGGAGATTCCGATTAATGATCAGGACTTGAAAGAGCTTCAAGGAAAATATGTTCATATCACAGAAGAGGATATGAAGAAAACGGCTGAAGGTAAGACAAGCAAAGCAGCAATTAGCGGAAACATCGATTCGAAACTTTTCAGTGACTATCTTGATACGTTAGATTCGGATTCTTTTGAGAAAACAGACGATACGATCAAACGAACATTCACTAAGAAAGATATTCAAGGCTTTATCAAGTATGCGAAAGAAAATGGCAATAAAGACGAGAAAAAGGCCGCGAAAGATTTTGAGAAAAATATTGATCAATTGACAAAATATGAACAAACCACGACCTTAAATACGAAAAAGAATACGCAAAAAACAACGCTGAAACTTGCTGCGAAAAGTGATGGCGCAACAGTGACTGTCGACTTGACAATGAATAATCAAGCAAAGGATTCAAAGAAAAAAATCCAGTTACCTAAAAAGGCTGATACGGTTTCAATGGAAAAAATAGAGGAAATTCTTTCTTCTGCTCAAAGCAGCAGCGCGCTTATTTCAGAAACTGATTTCAACGATCTATTAGAAGCGATCCGCAGTAGCGGAAGTCAGTTGACACAAACTCAGATCGATCAGATCAAGCGGACCTATAAACCTTATTTGACGGAAGAACAATACAAACAGCTTGAAGAGGCGTTAGATCAAACCAGTCAGATGGCAACTTAAATCAAAGGATCAACCATAATGTGTGGTTGATCCTTTTTTATGGATTATGCTAAAATAAAACAGACGACAATCACATTAAAAAAGATTAGAGGGGATTTCGGTCCGGCGCACTACTCATTACGCAACTGAAGTAATTTAGTGAAACGTGGAAAAGGATTCTGACATTGAATAGACTGAAAATTTTCGCAAGAAAAGACAGTTTATTTGGTGTGCAGAACTTTTTCTACGTTTTTTTGTTGCCTTTGGGATTGTCGTCAGTCAGAAAGAGGAAAAGAAAATGATCAGAGAGATTAAAATGGAAGTACCAATGTTTAGTCAGAGCCAAGATTCAATTTGGTTGGATGACCACATAGCACCCAAAATGTTAGCTGCTCACTTAGACAGCGAGTTTGATGGAGCGACTAGAAATTCAGAATATATTAGTCAGTCTATGAAGTGGTTGACGCAAAAATGTCCGGTGCAGGAATTTCCGAAACTGCTGGATCTTGGTTGCGGACCGGGAATTTATGCAGAGAAATTTTGTGAGGCGGGTTACCAAGTAAAAGGAATCGATTTTTCAGAATTGAGTATTGCTTATGCGAAAAATTCGGCTAAGGAAAAGGATTACACCATCGACTATCAGTGCGGGGATTATCTAACAGCAGATCTTGGAAAAGAACAATATGATGTCATCGTACTGATTTATTGTGATCTGGGTGTCTTTTCACCTACGGATCGACAACGGATTTTTCAAAAGGTCTACAGAGCACTAAAACCAGGCGGACGATTCATTTTTGATGTCTTCACACCGCAGAAATATGCCGCGTTTGAAGAGGCAAATACATGGCAAGTCGAAGAGGATAATTTTTGGACGAAGGAGAAGTGTATCCATCTCTCTGCACAAAAAACTTATCCTGGAACAACCACCTATTTGGATCAGCACTATCTGCTTTATCCTGATTCTTTTAAAGAGTTTTTTATATGGGAAACAGTGTTTGCTGAAGAAGAACTACTAGCGGAATTGAAAAAGATCGGATTTGCATCTAACGAAATTTGCGGAGATCTTCTCGGGCGTCCATCTATGGTCGAGTCAGAGACACTTTGTTTTGTGGTTGAAAAATAATAGGCGGAATCGTGTGAGACTGTTTTTCTTGCTATAATGAAGAAATAATTAAGTAAGAAGAGGTGTGTATATGAAGACGATCGGTTTGCTAGGTGGTATGAGTTGGGAAAGTACGGTGACGTATTATACTCGAATCAATGAAATAGTAAATCAAAAATTAGGCGGTCTGCATTCAGCCAAAATCAAGTTGGCAAGCGTTGATTTTGAAGAGATCGAAAAGTGTCAGGTAGCAAACGAATGGGAAAAAAGCGGTGAGATTTTAGGAAAAGAAGCACTGCAATTGGAGCAAGCAGGGGCGGATTTTCTAGTGATCTGTACCAACACGATGCATAAGGTTGCACCGCAAATCGCGGATTATTTATCGATTCCAATTTTGCATATTGCAGACGCAACCATCGCTGAGCTGCAGGAGGAAGGTATCAAAAAAGTCGCGTTATTAGGAACCAAATATACGATGACGCAAGATTTTTATAAACAAAAAATTATCGAGAGTGAAATTGAGGTATGGATTCCGACTGAAGAAGATATCGAAACGGTTAATCAGATAATTTTTGATGAACTGTGCCACGGTAAAATTTTATCAGAATCGAAAGCGAAATTTATTGCCGTGATCGAACAGGCCGTCAAAGCGGGAGCGGAAGGCGTGATTTTAGGCTGTACCGAAATCGGTTTGCTGATTCAGCAAATGGATGTCACGATTCCTGTGTTTGATACGACCGAGATCCATTCTCAAAAAGCCGTCGAACAAGCTTTGGCAGAATAATCGAGGAGAATGATGAAGACGATTCTTTTTGCACCCGCAACGTTTAACCTAGCCGAAACAACTCGCATGCTCGAGATTGCCAAACAATTACGACAGGATCATCATTGTGCCTTTTGCGGCTTCTCTGAGAAATATCTTGATCTGATCAAAGCGCAGAATTTTGCAGTTTATTTGCTGAGTCCAAAGCTGACGCCGCAGCAAGAAGATTCAATTATGAAATTTGATCAAGGGAAAAGTTTGAAAAATCCTTTTACTACAAAGATGGTCGCGGAACGTGTCGAGAGTGAGTTGGCGCTGATCAAAGAACTAGCTCCGCAGGTAATCGTGACCGGCAGCAATGTTACGATTTTCATGTCTGCTCGTATCAGCAAGATTCCTCTGGTATATGTCAAGCCAGTTGCGATGTCGCGGCCACATTTCAATAATGCAGCGTCATGTGCGCTGCCTAGCCAGTTGAATAAGCCGTATCTTCCGGCGAATACCCTTTGGAAAGCATTTCTTGGAGTTGCTAAACATCTAACCTGGAAGCCAGCTGCCTTTAAAAAAGTTGCTCGAGGCTATCAGTTGGAGCTGCCAAAATATACGATAGATATGTTAGACGGTGATTTGAATTTAATTACCACGCATCCGGCATTCACGGCAGAATTAGATTTTCCAGTCAATTACCAATCCGTTGGTCCGATTTTTGCTCATCTGCCTTATACTATTCCGGATGCAGTTCTTCAAGTGATCAAAGAAGCGCGCAAGAAAAAGAAACTGGTCGTGTATTTTGTGATGGGAAGCTCAGGCAATCGCTCCTTGATCAAAAAAGTGTTGAGCTATTTCGAAAATACAACTATTGAGGTGATTGCACCAATCAAAAATTATTTACAGGTCGATCATTCGGCAAGCAATATCCATGTTTTCGATTGGCTGCCAGCTTTGGAGGTATCTGAGCTAGTTGATTTTTCTGTGATTCACGGCGGTGAAGGAACTGTGCAGACGGCTTGTTCCTCTGGTAAACCATTTATTGGGATCGGGCTGCAGTATGAACAAGAAGTCAATGTTGCTTATTGCGAAAAATTTGGCAATGCACTCGCATTAAGTCCGAGTAAGGTTTCTGCTCAAACCTTGGATAAGGGAATCGAAATACTCCAAACACCTGAAATGTACGAAAAGGCAGAAGAGATGAGAGAATTAATGAGAAAGACAAATGGTACTAAGAATGCGGCGGAAATCATCGAAAGACAGTATCTTGAATAGGGCGCTTGACCTTCCAGCAGATGAAAATGACGTAGATAGTTATTTGCTAGTAAAAATAAATTAAGCATAAAAAAGGCATCCAGTTTGATTGAACAAACGCTGGATGCCTTCATTTTTTATTAATTACGTTTACGCATAAAGAGCCCCGCGATCAACCCTAGACCGCCACAAGCTAACAGCGTAACAATGGTAATAAAACTCATTTCAATAATGTTATAAACAGTTGTTTGATTAGCGATGGTATTGGTAATCAAAACTGCCGGAATTGCTAACAGTGAGGCGATACCTAGACAGGAACCCATATTCCAATGTAAAATTTTGCGAACCCCGATATTGGCCCAGAAATACGCGATCCAAGTCAGTGCGATTGGCAACCCAATCGGAAAAAGCCAGTAAATCGGCGCATCCAAGAAGTAAGTGTTGACCGTCCGTTCAATAACCATGAAAAACGGGACAATTAAAACGGTGAAAACTGAGACTGAATGAATCACACGATAGTTCTTACTGAAAAGCAAAGCATCCAATAAGGAACCGCCAAAAATCAAAGCGCTGCCGACAATTCGAAACCAAGTAAATTGATGATCAATCGCAAAGTTTGTAAAACCCGTAATCGCAAATGCTAAAAAGAATAAAATCCAGAAGAATTTTCTACCAACATTCACTTTTTTATCTGAATTCTTCATTTATTTTCCTCCTCGTGACCTTTTCTAAAGTATACCAGTCTTGTAATTTCCTTAATATCAGACTTACGTCTCATTTTTCGATACGACCGCTAAGTTGTATAAAAAAACCAATATCAGTTTGCTAGTCTGATATTGGTTCTGTTTTTATCGAAAGAGATTATTTTAGTTCGCCGTAGATTTCTAGAAATTCTCCTTGATGAGAGTTGCCATCTAAAAGAATGTCCGAGATTTTTTCAGCAACATCATCAGGTGTATGGAATCCTTCCGCGGTAATATTCCCGTTTAGATCGGTCGTGGTTGGACCGGGATGGATACTGAAAATCTCCAATTTTTTATGTTCCTTTTCGAAATCAATTGCTAATGCCTGCATCATCACGTTTTGTGCAGCTTTAGTTGACTTGTAGGCGAAAGGATTCCAAAAAGGATTTGCTTCAGTTGGGATCGTAATATTCACGATACGACCATTGTTTTTTCTAAAATTGGCAGCAATCCTTGGGTTAATTGAAATGTACCAAAGAAATTGACCTGCATTGTCGTTTGAAGATCCTCAATGCTTTCAGTTAGGCTTGAACCGTGTCCGCCAGGGATTCCGGCATTATTCACTAATAAATCGATCGTTGAAAAATCTTGCTGGATTTTTTTTACTGCTTCTTCGATCGTTTCAATCTTGCTAAGATTGATCAAGACGTAGTCAACATGCGACACGCCTGCTTCTTGAAGTTTAGTCACCGCCGTTTCAGCACGTTCTTTGTTGCGAGCACCAATGATGACATGCCATCCTTTGATCCCCAATGACTTGGCGATCGCAAAGCCGATCCCTTTATTTGCGCCAGTGATTACTGCTGTTTTCATAATAAATTCCTCCGTTTGACTATTTCTTCTTTCTGATTTACTGTAAGCATAAACCCTAAACCATGGTTTAGGCCAAAGGGCTTGTTTAGCGGTTTTTCATGTTTGCAAATCAACTTAGCTATCTGAATTAGGAGGTATAAAAATGGCTGAAACATATACAATTAAAGAAGTAGCTGAAAAATTCGATTTGACGATTTCCACGATTCGTTTTTATGATAAAAAGGGGCTATTACCATTTGTTGCAAAAAATGATTCAGGTTATCGTGAGTTCACCGAATCTGATTTAAATTTGATCCACACCGTTTGCTGCTTGAAAAATACAGGTATGCCGATCCACGATATCAAGCAATACATTGAATACTGTATGGACGGGTCTAAAACGATTCCGCAAAGAAAGGCACTGCTGCAAACCCACAAGGAAGAAGTTTTGCGGCAGCAAGCACAATTGATGGAAAATCTTAAGGAGATCGATATCAAAATCGATCGCTACAACTCTCCTAAGGCAAAAGAATTAATCGATGCCCAAGTAGCTTTCGTAAAAAAAGAAAAAGCCGAGCTGCAATTGGCTAATGGATTTCGAGTTTAGAGATTGAAACAACTCTAACAGTCCTCTTGAATGTGTCAGCTCCCACAAACTAATGTAAATGGATCACTATAGAATACAATCGTCCAGCTATTAATGACAAATAGCTGGACATTTTTGACTAGAACGAATGCCTGATAATGTGTATAATCATTATTAATAGAATTATTATTTTAAATATTATTTATTCAGCGGTAAGAATTAAATGCTCTATAAATATTTGACATCATGGATTAATAAAACATTCTTTTTATAAAATGTAGCTTCATGTCTGTAAAATAGATGATTATAGAATTTTATTTTTAAAGCGCTAACAAAAAAACGAGTACTTTTTTAGAGGAGAAATTCTCGAAAAATAAATAGCATGAAAGGAGAACGTAAAAGCCGTTATTCAAGCAATTAGTTGGTAGGAACTATTAAATATTTATAGGAGGAAATGGAGATGAAAAAGTTTTTAGCTAGTGTTTTTGTTGCAGCAGCTTTATTGATCGGCGGAACATTATTTGTTCAGGCGGAGGATGCTGATGCTGCGATGTTACTGAGGGTCTACAATCCGAATTCAGGCGAGCACCATTATACGGCAAATACGAATGAACGTAATCACTTGGTTAAAGTAGGTTGGCGCAATGAAGGAAACGCTTGGGAAACGCCGGCAAGTGGAACGGCTGTCTATCGTTTATATAATCCAAACAACGGCGGCGACCATCACTACACAATTAATGCAAATGAAAAAAATCATTTAGTCAAAGTAGGCTGGCGTTATGAAGGTGTCTCGTGGCAATCAGGCGGATCTGTTCCTGTCTATCGTTTGTATAACCCAAATGCAAAGACCGGCACGCATCATTACACATTGCACGCGTCTGAAAAAGATCACTTAGTAAAGGTAGGCTGGCGCTATGAGGGTATCGGTTTCTATTCCACTAAGGCGGCATCAAACAATAATCCAAATCCGGGAGTAACACCAAAGAAAGTTGATGTTAACATAACTGGTGTTGGCGGTGTTGAACAGGGCGTTTCAGGATCGTATCGTTTATTGTATTCAAATAAACCTTTTGATCAAGCAAATTTAAGCGGGAACGCGAGAATTGATTTTTCGGCAAATGGTACTATGACAGGAAATAAAAGTGACTATGAGATGCAATTTGTTATCGCAGGAAATGGAAAAGCATGTGGTCAAGTTGGGGTAGGTCTGCATTACCAAGCGGGATCAGACGCCAACTTCGCACAAGGGAGAATCAATACAACCAATATTAATTTTCCAGCAAATTCAGGTGTTACTGGGCAACAATACTATTCTGTTAACACAAATGCACCGCGAATCGCTAATGGCCAAACCGTTCACCTGCGCGTGAAGTATTTTGCATCGGGATATGTACAAAATTTTGTGAATAATACACTCGTTGGACAATATAAAACGAATTTGACTGCTGAAGGCGGTGCCTACATTTTACATGATACTACGAACACACCACTCAAAATCCGTAATTTGAAAGTCTTGAGAGATGGTAAAGATGTAACAAATAGTGGCAGACCTTCATTTGCTAACACGAACTATGATCACTCAAACGGCTCAGTTGCTGGAGCTTACTAAAATAAGGCATAAAGTCAAAATAATATAAAAACAAGGCAAGCAAACCTGATGATTCAACAGTTTTGCTTGCCTTTCTATTTATGGCTGGAAATTTTAGTTTAATACATTCGTATCCGCTTCAGCTTGTGCCATTTTAGCGGTGACATGTTCATCGATACGCAGGAATGGCAAGTAAATAAAGACACTTACGGCAATGATGACAATTTGCAATACAGCGGCACGCCAGTCACCGCCAGTTGCTAAGAATCCTGAGATGACGGGTGGTGTGGTCCAAGGAATCTGAACAACGACATGGTTGATTAATCCAGCGGCTGTCGCAAAATAAGCAGTGACCAATGAGAAGATTGGAGCCAAGACGAAAGGAATAATCAAACTAAGATTAAACACGATTGGCAAACCGAAGATGATCGGCTCACTGATATTGAACAGGGCAGGTGTAACAGATAACTTCGCGAAGTCTTTATAATCTTTACGGCGACTAAAAATGAAGATCGCGATCAATAAAGCAATCGTATTTCCAGAACCACCCATTACGGCGAACGTATCTTTGAAGGCCATGTTAATGATATGTGGAATTTGTTCATGATTGGCATAGGCCGCCATGTTTTCTTGCATGTTCTGTAGTAAAAAGGGATCGAGCAAAGAACCTGAAATCACGGCTTGATGAATCCCGAAACCAAAGAATAAATTCGCAATTGATGTAATCAAGACGAATCCAGGTAAACCTGTCGTCACATGACTTAGGGGGCCAGTAATTGCTTTTGTGATCAGCCCATTCACGTCCATATTGAAAAGTTGGTTCACGCCAAACCCAATGACCGCGAATAGTGTGACGGTAATCATGATCGGAATCAAAACATTAAATGATTTCAATACTGCTGGAGGAATATTTCCCGATAATTTAATTTGCAGTTTTTCATTTGTAGACAACTTGATAAATAGCTCTGTTGCTAATAAGCCGACAAAGATTCCGACGAACATACCCGAAGCACCAGTATGTGTGCCAGGAATAACCCCTGTGACTTCAATCGCTTTTTTTGCATTTTCAGGAGTGAACATCATTTTCATTGGGGTCAATACCATAAAAGTGGAGATCGAAACCAAGACCGCTGCAATATGATTGGTATAATTTCTGCTGACACACATATGATATGAAACTGCGGCCACGACTAATAATGTCGTAATACTCAATGTACCATTGGCGATTGACATACCGATTTCTTGGATTTTTGTCAGTGTTGCCGGATTGACGATCTTTCCCATGAAACCTGTTGGTTCTAAAATGACGTAATTGATTAAGGTCACGAACCCTGCCAGCATCATGAAAGGCATGAATGTGGCAAACGCGTCACGTAAAGTTCGCATGTGGATCTGATTGCCTAGCTTCGTCGCGATAATTCCAAAGCGTTCAAAGAGCTGTTCCTTTTTATTTGTTTTATCCACGTTAGATTCTCCTTATTGTTTTATTTTTTGTAAGCACTTTCCTTGGTTACATAATAAAACGTAATTCAAATAAAGTAAATACCTTTTTTGAAAAATATATACTTTTGTTGAGAGGCGACAAAAAAAGAGCTGAAATATCCAGCTCATAACTTAATTCTCCATAAAAACAGCTTCAAAAATAAAGTCTTTGTACAAGTGTCTCGTGATGGAATATTCGAAAGGTGTGCCATTCGCTAAAGAAACACTCTTTTCAATTTCGATCATAAAGTCGCCCACATCGATTCCCAAGATTTTAGCATCAAACTCTGTTGCCAGTACTCCCTTCATCCAAACGTGTGAGGCATTAATCTCTAAATGCAATTCGTCACGAATATAGGAATAAACAGATTTTTTTAAATGCTTCGGCTCCAAGCCGGGAATGATGGAGAGGGGCATGAAGGTTTGTTCTAAGGAATAGGGCTGCTGATCGACAAAACGACTGCGGACGATATTATAAATGTACTCTTTCTCGTTGAGTTGCAGTCTCTCAGCCACTTTTTTTGAAGGAAGTTCAATTGAAAAGGTATGAATCTCCGAATCAACATGATCTTCTCCAACAACGCTCATCAAGCCTTCGCTAGGGCCAAAAACCTTTGAATTGTCGATCGGTTTACGCAAGACTTCAGTCCCAAATCCGCTTCGACTATGCAAAACCCCTTCAGAAACTAACATGTCCAACCCCTTTTTAACCGTTAGTTTGCTAGTGTTGTAGTGTTTAGCCAACTCAATACCAGTAGGCAATTTATCCCCGATAGCATAGGTGCCATCTTCAACCTTTCTTTTTACATCTAAATAAATTTCCATATATTTAGCGTTCTTTCTCATTTTTACCTCCTTGAATAAGCGAATAAAGATATAAATAATTATATACTTTTGCGACGTTTTAGCAATGCTTTAAAAGGTAAAAAGATAAATTGATTTTAAAAGTATATATTTTTAATGAAAAAGCTATTTTATTTTTACGGAAGCGGTGTTATGATGAAATGGCATTCAAGAAAATGTCATTTCTCTCAGTTCACATGTTTAAGAACTGAAATTGATGACCAAATTTTTGGCTAGAGAGTATGTCTGATAGACATACAGCCTAAAAATGAAGTCTTAATTATGAAAAAGGGGGACACAATGAATAAACAGCAATTAACATTTCCAAAGGATTTTTGGTGGGGCTCCGCTTGGTCAGCGGAACAATCAGAAGGCCGGGGGGAAACAGGTAAAGCGGAAACTGTCTGGGAACGCTGGTATAAGGAACAGCCGTATCGTTTTTATCAAGGCATTAGTTCAGAGACTACGACGGATCATATCCACCGCTACAAAGAAGACGTGCAGTTGATGAAACAAACCGGTCATAATTCTTTCCGAGTTTCGATCTCATGGGCGCGGATGTTTCCAGCGGATGGTACAGGTGAAGTCAATCCAAAAGCAATCGAATTCTATCGTGATTTATTTACGGAAATGAACAAGAATAACATCAAAGTATTTGCCAACTTATATCATTTTGATATGCCGGCTGTCTTGCAGGATAAAGGTGGCTGGGAATCGCGGGAAGTGGTCGATGCTTATGTGAAATTTGCGGATACTTGCTTCAAGGAGTTTGGTGATTTGGTTTATCATTGGTTCACCTTTAACGAGCCATTAGGACCAATCTTGGGTTCATATTTAGAGGATTTCCATTATCCGAATATAATTGATTTTAAGCGTGGAGCGCAGGCAACACATTTTACGATCTTGGCCCACGCCAAAGCGATTGCGGCGCATAAGAAACGTGATTTAAATAGTAAGATCGGTGTTATTTTGAACTTAAGTCCGACCTTTCCGCGAAGTCAAAATCCAGCAGATGTGAAGGCAGCGGAGATTGCCGATTTATTTTATGTTCGCAGCTTCTTAGATCCCATGGTCAAAGGCAGGTATCCAGAAAAATTAGTCGAACTGCTGCGGGAATATGACCAACTACCAAGTGATTATACAGAAGAAGACCTTGCTTGTATTAAAGAAAATACTGCTCAAATCTTGGGTCTGAATTATTATGAACCGCGGCGGGTAAAAGCACGTCTAACGGCTGTCAATCCAGAGGGGCCGTTTTTACCAGACTGGTTTTTTGAGAACCATGTGATGCCTGGCCGTCGAATGAACGAATACCGTGGTTGGGAAATCTATGAAAAAGGCATTCATGATCTATGTATGGATATCAAAGAAAACTATGGCAACATTGAATCCTTCATTTCGGAAAATGGGATGGGCGTAGCAAATGAAGAACGTTTCATGGATGAAACAGGTCAGGTGATCGATGATTACCGTATCGAATATGTTCAGGACCATCTAGCCTATCTTTGGAAGGCAATCAATGATGGGTGCAATATCAAAGGCTACCATCTGTGGACATTCATCGATTGCTGGTCATGGATCAATGCTTATAAGAATCGCTATGGTTTAGTTTCTCTTGATCTGCCAACACAAAAACGGACGATCAAGAAAAGCGGCGAATTCTACAAACAGCTCAGCGATCAAAATGGTTTTGAGTATGATGTTGATCGATTAGTATAAATAAAAAAAGCGGCGGTGACAAAATTTGTCACCGCCGCTTTTCTATTTTCGATTCAAATGGATATCTAGTGAAAACTTGCTTTTACTGCTGATAAAGTAGGATTTTGAAAATTCAAAGGCACTGCCTTTTTGATCATAAGCGACCTGTTCAATAACCAAAACAGGAGAACCTGCTTCAATTTCTAAAGAATCGCTGACTTCTTGATCCGCGTGATCCGCATAGATAATTCGCCGCGCATCGGTCAGCTGTAATTTGGCTACATGTCCAAGATAATCATACACAGAACCTTGAAGGATTTCTTCATTCAACGGGGCAACTTGTGTAGGCATGATGACATGCTCCAAACTATAGATTTGTTCATTAATGGAACGGACACGTTTGAATTGATAGACAGGATCGCTTGCGTTGATCCCTAAATTTTGCTGTTCTTCTTTTTCTGGCAAACGTGCATCAAAAGATAAAATTTTACTGGAAATTTTTTGATCACGATGAGAGTAGGTCACACCAACCGGTAAATCTAATGGTAATAATTCACTGTCATTATTTTCGATTTGAGGGCGAATGAATGTTCCGGAACCTTGCTTACTGAAGATCAACCCATCATTTTCTAATAAATTTAATGCCTTTTTTAGAGTAATTCTCGAAACATCATATTTTTCTGCAAAAAATTCCTGTGTCGGTAGTAAAGTCCCAGCACGATAATGATTTGTTAAAATATCACGTTTAATATCTGAATAAATTTCGCGGTACTTGTACAACTTGTCAACCTCCTTTTTAGCATTTGTGTATACAATTTAACATTAAAAATAAAATTTGTAAATGTTTTTAAAAAATATTGTGTTTACAAATTTATCAATTTGTATATAATTGGATTCAGAAAACGTTTTCGACTAATTTGATAAGGGAGTACCGATGATGAAATTTGATATGCAAAAACTTCAAGAACCTTTACTTAAAGCATCTGCTTGGGTTGAAGGCAACACCATCTTACAAGCAATTAAGAACGCCTTTGTTCGAACGATTCCATTTACAGTTGTAGGTTCTTTTTCCAATTTGATCAAAATGCAGCTAGACGCACTTATTAAGAGTCAACATATTGATAATGTCATTTTAACAAATATCAGTGAATTATTTGGCTACTTAGGAAACGCAACATTAGGTATTGTCGCATTGATCGTTGTGTTTTCATCTGCATATTCATATGCGATAGAATTAAAACGTAAAGAAAATAATGAACGTTTAAATCCTATTATAGCAACATTATTGGCATTTGCGGCGTATTTTGTGATGGTCCCTAAGAATGTAAATTTCTTAGAACCAAAAGCTAAGGTGATCGAAGGATTCTCAACCTCGTTCTTCAGCTATGAAGGAATGTTTACTGGCTTGATCGTTGGGATGATCTCAGTTGCTCTATTTGCAAAATTTACTCGAAGTAAATTTACGATTAAAATGCCTGGTAATGTACCGCAAAATGTATTTGATTCTTTCTTTTCATTGATTCCGATCAGTGAAGTGTTGTTGATTTTTGGAGCAGTACGTATCTTGATTGAATCATTAGGCTACGTTTCACTGCTGCAAATGATTTCGGAAATACTGATAAAACCTTTGCTTTCAGTTGGAACGGGATTGCCGGCGATACTGATCGTTATCTTGCTGCAGCAAATTCTTTGGTTCCTTGGATTGCATGGATTTAATATTGTTTGGGGTGTCGTATCTGCTTTTTGGTTGCCATTGTTCTTAGAGAACGTCGCAAAATTCGCAGAGACCCAAAGTTTTGCTGGAATCACGATTTCGCCTAATACGATGACCAATGTTTATGCCATGATCGGTGGATCAGGTGCGACCTTTGGATTGATTATCGCAATGCTGATCTTCACAAAAAAAGGTGAGAAGGAACGAGAAGTGGCAAAATTGGCATTGATCCCCGGTTGTTTTGGGATCAATGAACCAGTCATCTTTGGTTTGCCAATCGTTTTAAATCCATTGATGTTCATTCCTTGGATTTTAGTACCGATCATTAATGCAGTGATTGCATATATTGTGACGTCAATCGGCTGGGTTGTTCCATTAGTTGTACTGAACTCCGGAAATGAACCGATCTTTTTAAGTACGTGGGTTTTAGGTGCGTTCCATATTAGTCCGGTTATATTAACAGCAGTACTAGTGGTGCTAGATGTCGTGCTGTACGCACCATTCGTTGTTTTAAATCAACGCCATGAAAGAGCGGAACAGTTAATCGAAGAACAAACAAAAGAAGAAACAACTGCTCAGTTAATGGCAGAAAATGCAGGTTAGAAACAAAGATCTTTAAGAATTGAGGAATTTTTTGTGATGAAGGATATTTACACGGTAGCTCACACCCATTGGGATTATGAATGGTATTTTACGAGACAGGAAGCCCGGGTTCAATTTATTTTCCATATGGATGAGGTTTTAGCCGCATTGGAAAACAACCAATTAGATTATTATACATTAGATGGTCAGATGTCGATCGTGGAGGATTATTTGACGATTTTTCCTGAAAAGGAAGAACAAATCAAGAAATTAGTGACAGCTGGTCGTTTATTTGTTGGTCCGTGGTTTACACAAATCGATGAGATGACGACCTCTGGGGAGTCAACGGTTCGCAATCTGCGAATTGGGATTCAAGAAGCTGAGAATTTAGGTAGCTGTATGCGAATCGGCTATTTACCTGATTCCTTTGGGCAAAGTCAAGATATGCCGAAAATCTTTAACGGTTTCGGGATTGAGCAAGCATTGTTTTGGCGAGGGATGCCTAAAGAAGCTCAGGTACGCTATTTCTATTGGACAAGTAATGATGGTTCAAAAGTTCTGACTGCTAATATCAAAAACGGGTATTATGCTGGCGTTGATTTGATTGAACAGGATAATTTTGCTGATTTATTTGATCGTATTTCAACAGAAACGGAAAGCAATGCACATGTATTACCGGTCGGAGGAGATCAGCGTGCAATTGATTTCAATTTAAAAGAGCGGATTGCTAAAGCGAATCAAGTAATTGAAAATGATAGTCAATTCATCGAAAGCAGCTATCCGGATTTTTTTAAAGCCTTAGAGAAAAACGAGGCCTCTTTTAAAGAATTATCTGGTGAGTTCATTGATCCGTCTGATTCAAAAATCCATCGAGGTATTTATTCTTCACGCTATGACTTGAAACGAGTTTATGATCAGTTGGAGCGAGTGCTTACGTACCAATTGGAACCCATGTCGGCTCTTGCAAACAATTACGGGATCGCGACAAAACAAGGACTGATCAATAGTCTTTGGAAAACTGTCGCACGCGGTCAAGCGCATGACAGCGCCGGTGGCTGTAATAGTGATGAAACGAACCAAGATATCTTGATGCGTGGAATCAACGCATTACAAGAGGCACAATCGTGTGTTGATTATTTGTTGAGAAAACTAAGCATCTCGTTGAATAACGAACAGGAAAATGACTTGTTTATTTGGAATCCATTGCCATTTACAAATGCGACAATACGTAAAATCATTGTTTCGACGAAAAACTCGTCCTTCTCCTTAATGGATCAGGCAGGGAATGTAATCGATTTTGAAATTGTTGATCAGCAAAAAGAAAATGCCGGCTGTTTGCGACGTGATCGATCTGAGATGATTGATGATTACTATTATTTGTCAACGATTATGTTGGAGTGCGACTTACCTGCGATGGGATGGCTGCAGCTGCAGCTTTTAGAAACAGAGGATTTGGCAAAGTCGCTCAACAAAGCCGAACGAATCGAAAATGAACACTTTTTACTACAATTTAAAGAAGGAAAGTTTGATCTGTTCTCAAAGAACAAGCAAACTTGGCAGATTGATTTCTTGAAAGTTGAAGACGGGGGAGACGAAGGCGACACATATGATTTTTCTCCGGCCTTTGATGATTGGGTACTGACTCTTGATTTCACGCAGACAAAAGACGTGAGGATCGAGCAAGGAAATTTACTCAGCCGAATCATCGTGGAGGGTCAATGGAAACTCCCGTATAACCTTGAGTCACGTAAAGCACAAGAATTAGATGGCAAAGTTGACTATATATTGGAATTACAACTGGCTAAAAATAGTACGGCAATCGATGTGAAATTGACGATTGACAATCACGTACTGGATCATCGTTTGCGATTAATGATCGTAACAGATGTTCAGGCGGCATACTCTTACGCGGATACACAATTTGGTGTGATCAAACGTCCAGTTGAAGATACACATTTACATGATTGGCGAGAAATCGGGTATAAGGAAGAGCCGACTAGTATGCGTCCAATGATCCATTTTGCCAATATTCATGATGAACAATCAAGTTGGAGTTTTTTGACCAGAGGAACAAAAGATTTTCAAGTGGTAGGAGAAATGTATGATACATTGGCAATCACTTTGTTTCGCGGAGTAGGATTTTTAGGTCGTCCAGATACTTTGAGAAGACCCGGTGATGCCTCTGGATTGCAAACAAAAGTAGTGCCAACACCGCAAAGTCAATTAATTGGAGAACTTGTTTTTGAAGGCAGTATCGTTTTAGAAAATCTGTACAATCCGCAAAAATTACAGATGCTCTATTTGGAAACTACTCAGGAAAACTTGTACTATCAAACGCAGACGATCAATCGGTTTACTACACCGATTCAATATTTTCCAGTAAATCCGTTGCAAAAAGAACTTGTTTTAAAATCATTCATCACGGTGGAAGATTTAGCGGTCGTTTTTAGCAGCTTCTTGCCAACGATCGATAATAGCGGATTTGAACTGCGCTTATATAATACTTTTGAGACTATTAAAACAGCTCCCGGAAAACTATCCTTTGAACAGCCTGCGAATATCGTATTACTTGATTTAGAAGGAAAATTTATCCGTTCTATTGCGTCAAATGTAACTGAATTTGAACTGGCCGACTTCAACAGCGGGGAGATTCGCACATATGGTATCTACTTCAATCGAGGAAAAGATGGGAGAAGCAATGATTGATCAGAAAAAACTAATTGAAGAAATTCAAGCTTATGCTGATACAGTAGAGCTTCCTACAGAAAAAGAAACAAAGCTTTTTCGTCAGGCCTTCGTTGATACGATCACGAATACAGTATCGGTTCGTGAAAATGGTGAAATTTTTGTAGCGACTGGAGATATTCCAGCGATGTGGTTGCGTGACTCCACATTTCAAGTGCTGCCATATTTAATGATTGCAGACAAAGTTCCGGCCGTTAAAAAATTGGTTCATGGAGTTTTGGAGCAGCAATTAACTTATTTGCTGCATGACCCATACTCGAATGCTTTTAACAAAGAAGCGGATGGCGGACACTACAGTAATGACACATCAAATGTTCCTATTTCGGCGTTAGTTTGGGAACGTAAATTTGAAATTGATTCACTATGTGCTCCGTTTTTCTTAGGGTATCAGTTGCAGCAAGCAGGTTATACTGAGCATTTGAACCCAAAATTTTGGGAAGCTGCTTCTGTTGCGATAGATACATTCATTCGCGAGCAGCATCATGAGACTTCAATGTACACCTTTGTTCGGACAGATTGTCCGCCATCTGATACAATTCCTTGTGATGGAAAAGGCCGTCCGATTGAGTATACAGGCATGGTATGGAGCGGTTTTCGTCCGAGTGATGATGCTTGTTACTATGGTTACTTTATTCCGGGGAATCAGTTCATCGTGGTTATTTTGAAACAGTTATTAGAGTTGCTGCCGAAAAAATCGAATCCGAAACTTGAAGAGAAAATGACTCGCTTGTTGGCGGAGATCACACAAGGAATTGAAAAATATGGACGTTTAGTCGATGAAAATGGCGAGTATTACTACGCCTATGAAGTCGATGGGCTAGGAAATAGTTTATTTATGGATGATGCGAATGTACCTAGTTTACTCTCGCTGCCATTTTTAGGCTTTTGCGCAGAAAATGATCCAACTTACCTCGTTACTCGAAGTAAAATCTTGAGCACTGCGAATCCTTATTATTATACTGGTGAATGTCTGAAGGGGATTGGCAGTCCGCATACACCATCCGCTTATGTATGGCCGATTTCTTTGGCGATGGAAGGCTTAACATCAGATGATTTAGCAGTGATCGAAGCAAAACTTCAACTGATTTCAAAAACAGATGCAGGTACTTTGCAATGTCATGAAGGTATCAATGTAGATGATCCTAATCAGTTTACCCGAGAATGGTTTTCCTGGGCGAATATGACTTACTGCAATTTGGCTTTGCATTATTTAAAACTAAAAAAATAAATCGACCGGCTGATTTTTTTGCTGGAATTTGTTTTTTCGATAAAGAAGAATATTGTAACGATGTTTCATATTCATTAAAATTAAAAGATAGAAATAAACGGCAAAAGAAAAAGTTCTTTTGCCGTTTTTAGGGAGGAAAAGTGTTGAGTCAAAAAATATTAGCAATCGATATCGGCGGATCGGCGATCAAAAGCGGATTATGGGGAAATGAGGCGTTAACGGAGCTGCCCAGCTATCCAACACCAAAAACATGGGATGAAATGAAAGCGTATTTAAAATTGTTGGTGGAAGAACATCAAATCACTGACGGGGTGGCAATCAGTGCGCCGGGAGCGGTCAATGTCGAAGAGGGTGTGATCTATGGCGTAAGCGCCGTGCCGTATCTTCATCGTTTTCCGATCAAGCAAGAATTGGCAGACTTTTTAAGTGTGCCGGTCTCCTTTCAAAATGACGCGAATTGTGCGGCGCTAGCTGAGATTTGGCAGGGAAATGCGAAAGGGTTAGAGTCGGCTGCACTTATGATTATCGGTACGGGAATTGGCGGCGGAATCGCGATCAATGGGAAATTACGTTCAGGGACGAATTTATTTGGCGGCGAATTCGGGTATCAGGTTATGAATGATGATACCCTGGAAACGTTGAGCGACCTGGGCAGTCCAGTGGCTATGTCTAAACGTTTTTCAAACATCAAAGCGGACGATCGAAGCTATACTAGCAAAGAAATCTTTGACTTGGCTGAAGCTGGCGATGAATTGGCTCAAGAACAGATCGACTACTTCTACAATGCCTTGAGTATCGGTATCTATAACATTTTGGTTTCATTGGACCCGGATCGAGTATTGATCGGCGGTGGAATATCAACAAGAGAAGATTTATTGTTCAATATAGAAGAACGGGTACAGCAATTATTGCTGAAAAAAGGCGCGAAGGAATTAAAGGCTTCTATTATGCCATGTAAATTTTTGAGTCAAGCGAATTTGATTGGTGCAGTCTATCAGTTTTTAGAAGAACAGGATTAAATTAAAACCACTTTCCTTTCAAAAGGAGAGTGGTTTTTTCACGAGAATGAATCACGTTAAGTAATCTTTTTTTAGGAAGTTGAATGGTGGCTTGCTTACTTTGCCGTACTCGCCAGGAGTGAGGTAATCGACTTGAACATCAGGATAAGCGTTTAATTCTTCGATATGTTCCTTCAACATGGGGACTAAAATCAGCCAATCGATTTTAAGGTCATGCATTAATTGTCTAGCCTCCGCCAAAGTAGCGGGACGCCAATCATAGTTTGGATGCATTTTAGCTATGTTTTCGATCATATCCGAAGTAGCATAATCTTTTGCGATAGAACCCCATTCATCATCTTTTTCTGGTTTATACCGATGCACGACGAGCAATGCTTTCTTCATAATACGTTCCTCCTTTGTGAGAAATATCAAACAGGCTATTCCTCTTTATTGTACCTAGCAAATTGAGGGATCACAAATATTAAATGAAACGT
Source organism: Enterococcus malodoratus ATCC 43197 (assembly GCF_000407185.1). Classification (GTDB taxonomy): domain Bacteria; phylum Bacillota; class Bacilli; order Lactobacillales; family Enterococcaceae; genus Enterococcus_A; species Enterococcus_A malodoratus. The sequence continues at coordinate 1,437,218 of NZ_KE136481.1, read as the reverse complement.
TTTCCTTCTTAAATTGATTAGTTTAACTGGATTTTCAATGAAAAATGGCGTAGATTACGAAAGGAACTTTTTGAGAAATAGAAAGCGAGTGTTTTATTTGAAGAATTTAGATTTAGCGAGAACGGCTTTGGTCGTCATTGATTTGCAAAAAGGGATTATGGGGACTGGTGAGTTGAAGCCTTACACTGCTTCAGAGGTATTGGAAAAGAATAATCAATTAGCCGAAGCGTTGAAAAATACAGCAGGTTGGATCACGCTGGTCAACGTTGATCCGACGACAATGCAATTTTTGAATAAGGAGCGCAGTGGTCGAGCATACACCGATTTACCTGCGGCGTTTGCTGACTATGTGATGCCGATTGCGACGGATGAAAGTACTGGAAATATCATTAAAGTAACGAAGCATAATCCCGGTGCATTCTTTGGAACGGATTTAGATTTGCAATTGCGCCGCCGTGATATCGATACGATTATCTTAACGGGCGTAGCAACAGCCAACGGTGTTTATGCAACTGCCCTTGATGCGTATCAGCATGGGTATAAGGTCATTGTAGTAGAAGATGCTTGTGCCGATCGCGATGATGAGCTGCATCAAGTTTTTTTCGAAAAATTATTTGTTAAGTTGGGACAAACGACTACAACAGAAGACATTTTAACTAGGATTGAACAAGCAAAAAAGGAAACTAAATAGTAAAAAGCTCCTGCCGAGAAATTTTTCAGCAGGAGTTTTTTTAATCTTGCGAATAAAAGAGCAGCTCATCCGGAAAGTTTTTTCGTTCGTCCTCAGTCAGTTGACGTTCTGCCAAGACCATATCAATGTCTTGAAAGTCCGCGAAAGTGTAGAGACCTTGATTGCCGATTTTTGAGCTGTCGCAGAGGATCATATTTTTTTGGCAGTGAGCAATAACGGTGCTCTTGATTTCCAATTCTTGATAGGAGCGAATTGTCGGTCCCGTTTTGGAGAAGCCATCACAGCCTAAAAAGCCTAAGTCGAGATTTAAACTTTGTAAAGCATTTAAAGTCCAAGCGCCCACGTAGGAATTACTTTTTTTACGGAATTGACCGCCAGCTAATAGGACTTGATTATCAGAGGTCGCTAGGATTTGGCTGATTTGCAGTGAATTTGTCACGATCGTTAAATCATTGCGCATCACAAGCAATTTTGCTAACTGTAAAACAGTGGTACTGGTATCTAAATAAAGCGACGCGTTTTGTGGAATAAAGGCCAAAGCTTTTTCCGCGATCGCGTTTTTTTCTTTCATTTGCTGTTTTTCTTTAACTGAAAATTCGCTTTCTAAGAAGGGTTTCGTCAATTCGACTGAACCATGTTTTTTTGCTAGTAAGTTTTTTTCTTGAAGAAAACCGACGTCTTTTCTGATGGTTTCTGTCGTTACTTGAAATTTTGCAGCTAAATCATTGATCGAGACCTCTTTTTGATTCATGACCTCATGGAGAATTTTGTTTCTTCGTTCTTCACTGGATAAACGCATACGATCCCTCCTGAGAGAATTATAGCACAAAATCTTTATATTGTTGGTAAAACAAAATTATTTTTTTGGTTTATATTGATAAAACCAATAATATATGTATAATTTGAATTGTGAAGCAAAACAAAATAGAAAGGTTGGTTTTTGATGGAAAAACAAATAGTAAAGATTTTACCTTTTTTTGAACCGCGAATTTGGGGCGGCAAACGGATACTTGAAACATTTAATTATCAGACGGATCTTTATCCAATTGGAGAAGTGTACAATGTTGTTGCTTTGCCAGGCGCAGCGGATTGTCCGGTGGCAGGGACTGATCTGACTCTTTCTCAGCTTTATACAGAATACCCGGACTGGTTTGATTGCGATACGGAGGAGCTGCCGATTCGAGTGAATTTATTGGATCCTTTATCGGATTTATCGGTTCAGCTTCATCCTGATGACGCATATGCATTGGAACATGATAACTCACGGGGGAAACCAGAAGCTTGGGTAATTTTAGATACACCTGCGGATGGCAAGATCGAATTTGGCCATCATGCGAAAAGCAAAAAGGAATTTGCCGAATGGGCGGAGACTGGTGAATGGGGAAAATTACTGAAGTATTTACCAGCTAAGAAAGATTACTTTATTGACATTCCCGCAGGCACCTTGCATGCAATAAATCGAGATGTCTTGACCTACAACATTTCTCGTAACGCGAATCTGACGTATCGCTTATATGATTATGGCAGAATCGAACCAGAAACTGGTGAAGAAAGAGAACTGCACATTGACAAGGTATTGGAAAATGTCCTGGTTCCTGATACCTCAGAAGGATTTGTTTGGATCGAACCTTATAAAAAAGCTGGCTGTGAGATTACTGATTATTGGGATGAACCGGGTTTATACAGTTTAAGCCGAATCAAAACGGAAGATCGGGGCACGTATCAGCTCGCACGTTTTGCCTTCATTACTATAGTAGAAGGTGAAGGCAAGGTGAATGATGTAACTGTCTCGAAAGGTGAAACGATCTTGGTTCCAGCCGGAGTCGATTCCTTAGAGATCGCGGGAACGTTAGATATGTTTGTCGCAAGTTATAAAAACGAGGAGGAATAGAATGGAAACCAAAGAGGTAGCTTATACAGCGGCGATGGAACTAGCAAATACGTTGAAGAACATCGATCAAGAAGAAATCGATCGTTTGGCTACAGGAATTAAGCAAGCAAAGCGAATTTTCGTATCGGGAGCGGGACGTTCATTGCTGATGTTAAAAGGATTAGCAATGCGCTTGATGCATTTAGGTTATGACGTTTATGTCGTAGGCGAAGTGACGACACCGGCATTTTTGCCAGATGATCTATTGATACTTGCCAGCGCATCAGGCGAAACGACATCCTTGATCAACACAGCAAGCAAAGCGCGAGAAATTGGCGGAGAAATCATCAGCCTGACCATTTTTCCAGAATCGACTTTAGCAAAACTATCAGCTGGAATCATCAGAATTCCAGCCTATACGGACAAACTTCCCGAGAGTGGAGAGAACCAAAAGGGGATTTTACCTGGCGGCAGTATGTTTGAAGAAGCAGTGCTATTGCTGGCGGATTCCTTGATTGTTGAGCTGGCGCTAGAACAAAAGATACCAACGGATCGTGCATTTGAAAAGCACGCGAATTTAGAATGAAGTCATAAAGGAGGAAAATAAATGAAATTACAATTAGCGATTGACGAGTTAAATCTAGCTGAGGCACTTGAGGCATTAAAAGAACTGCATCCGTATGTTGATATTGTGGAGGTAGGCACACCGTTTTTGATTGATGCAGGCCGTGAAGCGGTGCGCCAAATTAAGGCGAGTTATCCGAAGCTTGAAGTATTATGTGATGCAAAAATTATGGATGCGGGGGCGTATGAAGCGCAATTGGCTTATGATGCCGGCGCTGAATATGTAACCGTTTTAGGAATCACCGATGATTTGACGATCAAGGGGTGTGTGGAACAGGCGCAAAAACAGGATCGGCAAGTTATGGTAGACCTGATTTGTGTACAGAATTATGCTGAACGCATTCCGGTTATTGAGGCTTTAGGTGTTGATGTTATCGCGGTTCATACTGGGGCAGATCAGCAGCATGCTGGACGAACACCTTTGGAGGATTTAAAAGAATTGAAGCAATATACGAAAAAAGTAAAAGTTGCTGTAGCCGGCGGAATTAACAGTGAAACGGTTGGTGATTATGTCGCATTAGAACCAGATATCGTGATTGTCGGTAGCGGAATCTTAAATGCGGCCGATCCGCTAAAGGCTGCGAAAAGTATCAAAGCGGCATTGAGATAGATTTAAAGGAGCTGGGAAAATTTCCCGGCTCCTTTTTATAATTGTTTGATGTGCTCTAAAAAGTTTTTGTATTCACTGTTCTGCAAGATCGCTTGTTGAATGTCTTCACGTTCCATTAACTCTAGCAGCAGGCTGTAGATCTCTTCGGTATCCTCGTAGTCTTCCTTGCTGATAGCAAAGAGGAAGACGAATTTTACCAGATCGCCTTCGCCCCAATCTACACCATTCGGAATGACTGCTACCGACACGGCAGATTGTTTGGCTAATAAGGACATCGGATGCGGGATCGCCAACCATTCGTTAATATTGGTTTGGTTGATCGCTTCTCGTTTCATAATGCTGGCATGAAAATTCTCTGGGACAAAATCCTTTTGAAATAATTGCTGAGTCATTTTTTTAAGCAGTTGGTCCTTAGTATCAAAATCTTCGTGAAGAAAAAAGTCTTCGTAAAATAATGAGTAGATTTCGGCCTTCGAGCCTTTAAAATTCTCTATGAAGTGTTCGATTTTTACGATTTCTTTATCTAATTTTGCCATATTGATATAGATATGAGGAATACTTAATTGCTCCAACGGAACGGTCGTGATCACAAAATCAACAGTGGATAGATTGTGCTGCTGCAACTCCACATACGAAAGGCGATCCACTACTTCGATCGTTTCTTGATAATTTTTGTTGATCTTAGCTTCAATGATCCGGCTCATAGCGCGACCGGTCCCGCAAACTAGGATTACGCGATATTTTCGATGGGCACTGCTGGAGTTTCTTTCCATTGCGCCGGCGATGTGCAGTGCGATATATCCGACCTCATCCTGAGAAAAATACAATCCATGCTGTTTGCCCAATATTTCTAAATGAGTCAAACAGAGATCATAAGCCTGTGGAAAGGACTTTTTGATCGTTGCTAATAAGGGATTGCTGCGGCGTGCCTCCATTAAGTTCATATTGATAAAACCTTCGATATGAGAAGTTAGGTCTTCAATCAGCATCTTATCTTCGACCCAGTCAAAATTAGACGTTCGTTTAATGGCATGCAGTAAGTCATCAACGATCGCTTTGGCTGTCTCACTAGAAGAATTGCTGGTCGATGCTGTTTCAACTAACCGCGGAGCATTCAATGCTAAATAGTAGGTGAAATATTCTTTTTCTCCACTGCTCAATTGAATATCAAAGGCTTGGTCAATCTCATCTAAAAAATGACATAAGGCTTTTTGTGCATGCTGTTTTAGGATTGGTACACGCAAAGGAAATCCAGTCATTTCATGACCCGCTAAAAAGCGGCTGATCGCTAATGCAAAATGAGAAAGGATATTTTTATGATAGTAATCCGAATCCAATAATTCCAAAGGTGCGAGATAGGTGAGTTCTAAGTCCTGTAAGAGCTCTAGGTCGATATTATCAAAGAGAGCCAGCTCCATTTCAGTGAAACCAATCAAATATTCTTGCAAATCCTTTTCGATCAACAAATCGCTGATCGCCTGTCGTTTCGCAAATTCATTCCCTAAAAGCTCAAAACCAATATTCGGACGATTCACGATTTTTAATTGATAGGTCATCAAATTATCGCGCGCAGTTTTCAAATAGGAATAGAACGTGTTTTTACTAATGAACAGCTGATCTAGAAAATCGTCTAATGGTAAAGGGGTTTCATTCTTAAATAGAAGAAAGAGTAAATATGCCTGTCGTTCTTCGCTTGTCGTCAAAAAAGAATCTGCAGAAGACATGCTTTTTGTCCACCAGTCATTGAATTGTTCTTTGGAAAGAATCGTCAGCAAATAGCCCTGTCCCCGAACCAGTGTGATCGTGGCACCGACATTGCTTAATAGGTCATTCAGATTCGCAATGTCTGTCCGCACGGTTCGTTCAGAAATGGAAAAGCTCTTGGCTAATTCCTTCATCGGCAGCGGTGTGGTTTGTTTGGCTAATAATTCCAATAGGTCATCTAATCGTTGATAAGCAAGCTTCGACACTTGGTTCACCTCCGGTACTTAAAACAATCATACAGTATAGAAGAAAAGATTGAAATCTTTCAGCAGTACCGCTATTTTCCAAAAAAGTTGGCAATCCCTTTGGAAAACGTTTTACTAACAATTGCCAAATTAGTTGGAAATTGGAAGTGTTTACATAGCGTCCCAGAACTCGTAAATTAAACGTGTAAAGAAAAACGAAACACGAGTCAAAATAACTACAAAGAAAAATTACTTCCTAAATTATGAGAAAGGATGCCAGTTCCACTTTTCACAGTTTTATTATAAGAAAAAACTGATTAGTAAAGGTAACAACTAGATATGAATAATATCTTTAGTGGAATGGTATACGGCTCGAAGGTAAGAAATTTTTCTTAAAAAATTACTTCCTAAATTATGAGAAAGGAGTTTCCAATATGGACTTTAAAGAAAATAATATCCTTCTGGATGTAGCGGTCGCTTCGAAAGAAGAACTGTTTGAAGTTATAGCGAATTATGCCTATGAATCAGGTTATGTCGCGAACGCGGCCGAAACTTGTACGGCTTTTAACGAACGGGAAGCGGAGTATTCGACTGGACTGCAAGATGGCTTCGCGATTCCTCATGCGAAGGCAGAGACAGTTTTGGAGCCGACGGTTTTGTTTATTCGCTTAAAACATGAAGTTGAATGGGAAACCTTTGATGATTCTGAGGTAAAAAATGTTTTTGCCTTGATGGTTCCAAAAAAAGATGAAGGAACCGTCCATCTGGAAATGCTGAGTCGATTGGCAACGGCTTTGCTAGAAGACGAGTTTACTCAGCAGATTCAACAATCTGAGAATAAAACACAATTAGTAGAATTGATTAAAAAAGAAATGATTGGAGAGAGGATCATATGAAAATCGTAGGAATTTCCGCTTGTCCAGCAGGATTGGCACACACACCGATGGCAGCGAAGGCACTAGAAAAGGCTGGAGTAAAATTAGGTTATGATGTCAAAATTGAACAACAAGGATCACTGGGACAGGTCAATGAGATTACCCCGGAAGAAGCAAGAGCGGCAGATTTTTTACTGTTGGCGACGGATCAAAAGGTTGTTGGCTTAGAACGCTTCGATGGAAAACCGCAGCTTCGCGTGAATATCAATACATGTATTAAAGCGCCGGAAGCTGTTTTGAAGAAATGTATCGCTGCTGTTGAACAAAGACAAACTAATTAAAGAAAAGGGGCAAGAATGATGAAAAAAGTTCTAGCAGATTTCAAAGGTCATTTAATGAGTGGAATCAGTTTTGTGTTGCCGTTGATTATTGGTGCTTCTTTAGTCGTCGCGATTCCGAAAATGATTGCATTGGGTATGGGACTGACGAGTTTAGATCCTTACGCAGAAACAGAAGGTTTGAAGCATGCACTTTATTTGATTGAGCAAGTTGGGTGGACCGGGATCGGGTTGATCAATACGGTATTGGCTGGATTTATTGCTTATTCTATTGGAGACAAAGCCGCGTTGGGTGCTGGTTTTATCGGCGGTGCGGTGGCGACAAGTACCAATGCCGGGTTCCTTGGTGCTGTAATTGCCGGGTTCTTAGCGGGTTATTTAGTGAAATGGTCTAGAGAAAAAATCAAATTACCGGAATCATTCTCAGGGGTTATGCCATTAGTGATTTTACCGCTGATCGCGACATTATCGGTAGCGATCGTAATGGGTGCTCTATTGTCCGAACCGCTCGCGTGGATTAATACCAGTCTCGTTGATTGGATTCGTACGATGATCGAAAACGATGTGAACAAGATCTTGCTTGCGATGATCATGGGCGCAATGATCGGTTCTGACTTAGGCGGACCAGTCAACAAAGCCGCTTGGATGGCCGGAAATGTTCTATTGGCAGAAGGCGTTTATTTACCAGCGATTATTGTAAATGTAGCGATTTGTGCTGTGCCATTTGGCTATGCGTTAGCTACTTTGTTCCATAAAAAACGTTTCAACCAAGAATTATTGGATGCAGGACGCAACAATTTTGTGATGGGCTTTATCGGGATCACGGAAGGGGCGATTCCATTTACTTTAGTGAACCCTTTGAAATTAGTACCAATCAACATGATTGGCGGTGCGATCGCTTCTGGGTTAGGTATTGCCCTTGGAATGTACGCAAAAATGCCGCCGGTCGGAGGAATTTATGGATTCTTCACCGTTGGTAATGGCTGGGCTTACTTAGTCGGTTTATTCGTTGGGGCAGCCTTTATCGGCTTTGTCGCTCCACTATTCGTGAACTTCGACAAACAGGAAGATAAAGCTGAAGACATCGATTTGGAAGACATAGATGTCAGCTTTGAAAATTAAAAAGCGGGTTCGACAAACGAAAAAAATTAATAGGCACTGACGGTGAAAATCGTTGAGTGCCTATTTTAATCAAACGAGAGGAATTTTTGTATGAAAAAAACAGTACACGTAGTACCTCACAGTCATTGGGATCGCGAATGGTATTTTACTACCAGTCGTTCAAAAATCTATTTGATGCACGATTTGAAAAAAGTTTTGGAGCAGTTAGAAAAAGACACGCCCTATGATAGTTTCATTTTAGATGGACAAGCCTCGCTATTGGATGACTATTTGAACTGGCGTCCGCAGGATAAAGCCAGAATCAAGCAATTGGTTCAACAAGGCAAACTGATTATTGGTCCGTGGTATACCCAAACGGATCAGCTGGTAATTTCTGGTGAAAGTATTGTCCGCAATATGTTATACGGCATGAAGATTTGCGAAGAATTCGGCGACTATATGAATGTCGGCTATGTGCCCGATTCCTTTGGGCAAGCAGCCAGTATGCCGCAAATTTATCGTGAGTTTGGTATCGAGGACACGATGTTTTGGCGCGGGGTGAGTGACGACGATGTGGCCCATACAGAATACACTTGGCGCGGAGAAGATGGTTCGGTGGTCAATGTTTATCAAATTCCTAGCGGTTATTATATCGGCGGTGCGATTCCTGAACGGGAAAAAGATTTAGCAGAATTTTTACATCAAGAGCCCTTCAAAACAACATGGGGACGCAGTTCGACCGATCAAGTCTATTTCCCAAATGGTTTTGACCAAGCACCCGTGCGAGAAAATTTGCCTGAGCTAGTCGGTCAAATGAATAAACTTTATCAAGCGGAATACGAGCTGCAATTTTCAACAATCGAAAAATATATCGCAGCAGTTAAAGAACGTCAGCCGGAATTAGAAGAGGTCGCGGGTGAATTGATCAATGGCAAGCTGATGCGCATCCACAAAACGATTTTCTCTTCCCGTTCTGATTTAAAGGCGATGAACACGCAGATTCAGCATTATCTAGTGAACGTAATGGAGCCGGTACTGACGATGGCGATGCAGCTCGGTTTTGAATATCCTGTCGAAACAGTCAAAGAAATCTGGAAGCTGATGTTTGAGAATGCTGCCCATGATTCTATCGGTTCCTGTGTATCGGACACAACGAATGAAGATGTCTATATGCGCTACAAGCAGGCTCGGGATATCTCTATGAACTTAGTTGAATTAACCTTGCGCCAAATCTCGACCGCAATCGATAATCCGCAGGCACACGAAATCACATTTACGCTGTTCAATACTTATGACACAGAACGTGAAGGTGTGATTGAAGCGGAAGTTTACCTACCGCAAAAAGAATTCGCGCTTCTTGATCAAGCGGGCGATTCTTTGCCATACACGATTTTAGAACTGATCGATCAAACAGAGTATGTCTTAAATCAAGGCAACGTATTGAACTCTGTTAAGGAAATCTATTTGCCAGAAAAAGTCTACAAAGCCAAAATCGCATTCGAAGCAAGCAAAGTACCAAGCGTTGGCTATACACAATTGACCATCGATCTTAAAGGTGACAGCAGTGCACCATTGCAGACAATCTCTGATAACGTGATCGAAAATGGCTATTACCACATCACAGTCAATAAGAACGGATCTTTAGATATTTTAGATAAAGCCAATGAAGTACTCTATAAGAATCAAGGAATCATTGAAGAAAACGGGGATGATGGTGATTCCTTCAACTATTCGCCGCCAGTTAAGGATTGGGTGATTTCATCCGCTGATTTCGAACCGGAAATCACGATCAAGCAGTCGGCTATTTATCAGTCGGTGCGTTTAGAATTCATGTTGAAGGTACCAAAGGATCTAGCTGAACGGGCTGAGAAAAAGGCCTCGGCGGAATTCCCGATCGCTTTAGAATTAGCCTTAAGGAAAAACTCGCCGATCATTGATTTCACATTGACTGCCGAAAATCAAAAGGTGGATAGTCATCGCGTTTGTGTCCTATTTGATACCGGAATCGCTTCGAAATTCTCGATCGCCGATCAGCAATTTGGTACGCTGGAGCGTCCAGTTGTTTTTGAAAAGGAAATGGCGCTTTGGGAAGCCAATAAAGAGCAGTGGAATGAACAGCCGATTGCGGTTGAAACGTGTCAATCCTTCGTTAGTCTATTCGAGGAGCGTCGTGGTGTTTCCGTGATGCCAAAAGCTGTGCGAGAGTATGAGATTGTTGGTGAAGCTTTCGATACGATTCGTTTAACGATTTTCCGGACCTATGGCTTTATGGGCAAAGAGAATCTGATGTATCGTCCGGGTCGTGCATCCGGTGAGACCGTAATTGCTACTCCCGATGCACAATGCCACAAAACTATGAGCTTTGATTTTTCAGTGGCTTATTTTGCGGATGGTTTCGATCAGTCAAACGTTGCGCAACTTGCGAAACAAGTGGTTACACCGATCGAAGTTTATCAATATGCAGAGTTTTTAAATTCGCGTCTGATCTTTACTTTAGGCGATGTGGAAAAGACTTTGCCGGCGAATTTCAGCCTTTTTGAAATCGAAGGGAATTTGACTTTAAGTGTCTTGAAAAAAGCCGAAGACCGGCCAGGATATATCTTACGTCTTTATAATGGTCTGTTGAAGGAAAATGGTCGAGCAAAGATTACCTTTAATCATGCCGTCAAAGCAGCAGAAAAAGTTGACTTGAAAGAAGAAACAAAGGAACCGCTATCAATAATTAATGATACAATAGAGCTTGAAAACATCGGGCACGCGAAATTTGTGACCTTGTATGTGGAACAAATCTAAATGATTGTGAGTGAAGCTTAGTGGAAAAATTATTTGGCGGCATCGAAGCCGGCGGAACAAAATTTGTTTGCTCTGTGGGAGATAGTGAGCTGGAAATCGTAGAACGGGCCAGCTACCCAACGACCACACCTGAAGAAACGATGGCCTTGGTGATCGGCTTTTTCAAGAAATATGCGGAACAACTAGTCAGTATTGGTGTTGGTTCATTCGGTCCGATCGATATTCATCGGGATTCGAAAACCTATGGCTATATTACTTCAACGCCGAAACTTGCTTGGCAAAATTTTGATTTTGTTGGCGCGTTAAAGCAAGAATTCGATTTACCAATCGCTTGGACGACAGATGTGAACGCCGCTTGTTATGGCGAATATGTAAAAGGCCGTGGCGATGGTGTTAATAGTGTCGTCTATTACACAATCGGTACGGGTATTGGCGGCGGTGCCTTGCAAAAGGGCAATTTCATCGAAGGCTTCAGCCATCCAGAGATGGGACATGTGCTGGTGAGTCGTAATCCTAATGATGATTTTGCAGGCAGCTGTCCTTTCCATGGACATTGTTTGGAAGGTATGGCGGCAGGCCCAGCCATTGAAAAACGTTTAGGACGCAAGGGGCAAGACTTGAGTGAAGACGACCCCTATTGGGAGATCGAAGCCGATTACATCGCGCAATGCGCCTACAACACGACCTTGATGTTTTCACCAGACGTGATCATTTTTGGCGGCGGTGTGATGCAGCAAGAACACTTAGTTAAAAAAGTACGTGCTCGCTTTAAGGAACTAGTGAACGAATATGTGAAGACACCAGAATTAGAGGACTATATCGTTACTCCGAAACTTGGCAACAATGCGGGAACGATCGGTTGTCTAGCACTAGCCAAAGAAGCAAAATTACACTCATAAAAAATGAAGCCGCCGAATTTGGCGGCTTTTTCGTTGTGTATTAATTGAAAAGATTGTTCTTTCGTTGTACTTCCTGTCTAGATAAAAGAATCCTCGTTATAATTAAGTGAGAAGCGGATGATTGCATCAAAAAAACGATGCCAAAAATTCGGCATCGTTTTATTAATTTATCGGCAGAGCAATTCGAAAGAGGGTTCCATCCGTCGAGCTTTCGACTTCCAGCAGCCAATCGTTTTTCTTAATGATTGAAGAGACGATGAACAATCCTAATCCGGTTCCGCCATCGGTTGGTTTGGTCGTAAAGAACGGCGTAAAAATCTTATCACCAATTTCTTTTGGTATTCCGGGACCATGGTCTCGAACCTCAATCACAAGAATATTTTTATGCTGATAACCTAAGGAATGTTTCTCAAAACGTGCTAGTTGCTGCTTATCAGCGGAATAAGTCGTCACATGGATGACATTTCCTTTACTACGTGCTTGATAGGCATTAGTGATCAAATTGTACAAAATAATTTGTAAATCGTCTTTTTCTATATAGCAGAGACCATCTGTCTGAAGATCGCGTGTTAGGTTAGTGTATTTGGGAATCAAGATACTCATCGTATCGAGCGCTTCATTGATAACGGCATTAATAGAGAACGTTTTTTTCTGGGTATTACTGACACGGCTGAACCGGAGCACATTAGTTGATAACTGCTGACCTTTTTCAGCAGCATGGTAGACCTCGTTCAAATCAGCGATGAGCAGTTCATTGTCTTTGTGTTCGTCGATCAATAGTTGCAGGTTGCCGATCATCGGCGTCAAGAAATTATTCATGTCGTGAACGATCGAGGTGGTCAATAGGCCGATAGTCTCCAATTTAGATTCTTGCAATAGATTCTTTTCTAAGGAATGCTTTTCCTTCAAGGACGCCTGTCGTTCCTTTAATCGAATATTTTCCAAATAGATATGATTATGTCTCGCATAGTTGCGCATCGTGATTGCAAGAAGGATAATTACAATCAATAGAATAGCCAGCAAGGCCAATGTGATCAGACTTTTTTGTAAAACGGTTCCGTTGCGTTCGTTAAAATCAGAAACACTGGCCACGATCCATTTAGCATCGCCAATAGTGATCCAGCGATAAGCGGTCATTTTCAACACCTTTTTTGGTGTATTTTCTGTCCACCAATAAGAATAATAGCTCAAGGTTCCCGATTGATGAGTCAATTGATCTTTTTCTAGGCGTTTCAAATCAGAATAATCAAGGTCAGGGAATTCTCTTTTGCGATCCTTTACCACAGATAATCCGATTTGCTGAGTGGATGGATGCATAATAATTTCCATGTCCTGATCTTTCACCATGGAGTATCCATTCAATTGTTCATTCTGCTGAAAGTTGTTCTGATAGACTTTTTCAAGATCGATAGGCAGAACAATCAGCGATTGGATCTGCGAATCTTTGAAGATGGGATAATACAAATTTAAATAGGAAGTATTTTTATAAAAATAGGCTTGTCCGTTCTTCGTAATTTTTCCCTGTAAAGCGTCTAAATACAAAGGATCATTTTTGAGATAATCCGGTGCAGTCGCCGCATCAAGCATTTTATGTTTTTGAAATTGCCAGCCTTTATTGAACTGATCGTTTGGTTGGATCTGATAGATTCCTTTTGCGGCGGGCACTTCTTTCTGCAGCTGGTTTTGAACTGTGCCGTGTCCACCGTTTTGGATATCTGTAGCGCAATTTTCCAGTGCTAGGGAATAAGCCTCAAGCTCTAATTGTAAAATTTTGATCGTTGAATTATTTATGATTGCTAATTGACTTTGACCTATTTTTAATGCATGCTTTTGAGTGTTGTAATAGCTAAAAGCGGTATAAAGAATACTTAAGATAGTTAAACATAATACGGTGATAATTCCGACATAGAGCCATTTGTTCGACGGTTTTTTCATGACCTAACCCTTTCATACAAATCAGTCCAGAAACACGAGGAGGAAGCGACAATGCGAAAAGAAAAAATTCTGGTAGTTGATGATGATCCAGCGATTCGACGGTTAATTTGGAAATCATTACAATCGACGGGCATCCTTATTTATCAAAGTGATTCCGTTGAGCGAACTGTGGATATTCTTTCGAGAATCGAATTCGATCTTTTTCTGTTAGATGTTAGCCTGGAGCATGAAAATGACGGCTATCACTTAGCTCAGATTATACGTGAACAAGATCCCATCGTACCAATCTTTTTTTTAAGCGGAAAAAAAAGTGAAGAAGAAATTATCGCTGGATTGGAAGTCGGCGCCGACTATTATTTGACCAAACCATTTTCACCAAATATCCTAAAAACCCAAGTCATAACAACGCTTGACCGAGGTAAACTGATTCGTGATCAGACACGGAAAAACAGTGACAAGGAGATTGTGAAAAGCAATTTTCGCTTAGATAAATTACGCTATCAATTTTTCAAAAATGAGAAATTGATTAAGCTATCGTCAAAGGAAATCAAGCTTATGCAGTTTTTTATGGAAAATTCGGATCAAGTTTTTTCCAAAGAACAGATTTACAGCAAAGTTTGGGATGACGGCAAATTTGATGCGAATACCATTATGGTTTTCATCAATCATCTGCGAAACAAAATCGAAGATGACACTAAAAATGTCCGCTACTTGAAAACGGTTTGGGGCATTGGGTACACGTTCATTCCAGAAGGAGAGTAGAATAGCTCCTCTAAGAAACCAAAAAAAATACTTAATGCTAAAAGATCAGCGGAACCACCAGGACTTAGATTCCGTTGAATCAAGAGCCGATCATAACGTACCAATTCATCAAGAAATTCTTCTGCGGGAAGCTTCTCTTGATGAATTTTTTTGCATTCCATTTGAACGAGCTGCCACATTTGATAGCCGCCGCGATGCAAAAGGTTGCCATCTTCCACTTCGCTCATTAAATAGATCAAAGTTCGTAAGAGGCGTATTTCGGTCGCTTCTTCGCTTCTTTTTCGCAGATAAGGGAGAGAAAGCTTAGTTAACGATGGATAGCCCGCCGCGGCTTCACCGCGAATACCGGTCAGTCCATAATCTAGATATAATTTTTCGCCATAAGATAGGTTCTTTTTTGCTGGTAACTGCTGAAAGTCCTTTTCGACAAGAGCCGTGGTCATCTCACTAGCTAATTGGACTATCGTTTGACTATCCTCGGGACTGAAAATAAGAGCGGATGATTGCTGTAAATAGTAGCCGGTCGCGCCAAGCAATATGGCAAAAGAAAAATTCGCTCCCTTATGCGTGTTGATACCAGCGGTTGCTTTCAACATAGCCGCTTCTGCTTCGATTCCGATTTGGCGCAGTTGTGTGAATAATTGCGGCATTGTTCCATGATGTTTAAAGCCGGCTTGAAGGTAGCGCATGAAAAACGGACGCAGGCCAGTGATGCTGTCAATAAAAGTATCGTAATCCATGTCTTGATGCGCACCATTAGTTAAACGATCGACCAAACCAGGTTTTGGCGACAGTGAGACTTCATAAAGCAGCGCTTTTTCCGCGTAGGCAGCGATCGTTTGTAATGTTGGTTCAATCAATTTTGCGCCGCTCCATTTCAGCTAGAATAAATTTCAATGAGTGATCAAGATGCTCATGAGTAATTAATTGAATTTGATCCTCATCTTTGGTTTGCATACCGCGGAAAATCAGCCAATGTTCCTCCAATGCTCGATCCCGACGATCAGATGAACGAATGGCGATATCTCTAAAGTAGAGCAAGTAGGCTTGCAGACTTAGGACAAAGGATTTCAAACGAAACATTTGGCTTTTTTCGTAAATGAAGGCATTAAAATCAGAAAAATTCTGCAGGACACTGTCGACTTTTTCTTCCTTATTTAGTTCTTCACCACGTTCCAAAATTTTCTTCAGTTCGGCAAAATCTTCTTCGTTCATTTGTTTCATCGCGGCGATCGTAGCTAAAGTATCTAACGATTTTCGAATCTCATAAATTTCATGAGCATCCTTGATACTGATTCCTTTGACCACAATGCCGACTCGAGGAACATGTTCGACTAATTGCTCCTTCACTAGTTGCGACATGGCGAAACGAATCGGCGTTCGACTGATATTCAAGACATCGGCGAACTCGTTCTCATTGATTCTTGAGCCTGCTGGAATATCTCCCAGGACTATAGTTTTTTTGAACGCTTCATAAATCAAAATTTTTAATGTTTTGTTTTGAGTAAAATCTAAATTTTTTCGTACAGATTCGACGACTGTATTCATAAAAAGGTTCCTTTCGTAAAAAAATGAACAGTCCATACATAAAAGATATACGTCTGAAAGGGACCGGCTGCTAAGACAGCCTGATCCCTTTAATTGATTATTGTGGAATATAGATTGGCATATGGCCAAGTAAAACAATCGTACCGATGAAAATTGCGAAAACGCCTAACGCGTATTTTGCGGTTTCCTTTTGCCATTGCCCCATGTCCAAACCAGTTAGACGAAGCAATAGATAGATGAAAGCGACTAAAGGACTTAATAGATGGAACGCTTGTCCCATTAAAGAAGCCAGAGCCATTTGCATGTTGGTGAAGCCGTATTCACGACCGGCTTCGGCAAGAACCGTTAAGACACCAAAGTAAAAACCATCATTTGAAATGAAGAATGTCCCTGGAGCAGAGATCAAAGCGATGACCAGCCCCCAGAAACCAGAAAGCTGCTTCGGAACGATTTGGGTGAAACTCAAGGCCAAAGCTTCCGCCATTCCTGAACCTTGGAATAAGCCCATGAAAACGCCCGCCGCAAATACTAAGATGACTACTTGGACCGCGTCGCCGCCATTGTCGCCGATCCGTTTTGACTGATCCTTTAGAACTGGATAGTTGACCATCAATGCGATACACGTTCCGATCAAGAACAATAGCAGCGGAGGCATCGCGATAGATGGAATGAATGAGCTGGAAACCAGCCAAGCAATTAGAATAAATGTCAGTACAGCATTGAATAGGAAGTTTTTTGGCCGCCGGATCTTTAGTGTTTCGGGATCAGTAACGGTGGTCATTTCTTCGATTTCAGCATCGGTCAATTCTGTGATCCCTAAGCGTTCACGTTCCTGTTTACCCATTCGACGAGCAACAAAGAAGATGACATATAGAAGGGAAATGATCATTCCCGGAGCTAAATAAGTCAGAATATCGGCGTCTACTTCTAGAACCGCCATCGCTCGTGCAGTAGGTCCGCCCCAAGGTAGTAAGTTCATAATGGTATTCTGTAAAATTACCAAAACACCAAGGTTGATCATTTTCATATTCAACTTCTTATAGATCGGAATGAAAGCAGAACAGCAAATCAGTGTTGTTGTCGTTCCATCACCATTTAATGAAACTGCCGCAGCAACGACCGCCGTTGCAACCAAAACTTTCATTGGATCTCCTTTGGCAAAGAGGATCATTTTTTTCGTGATTGGATCGAATAGTCCGGCATCCAGCATAATTGAAAAGTAAAGAATCGCGAATAGTAACATAATTCCCGTATTTGCTGTCGTTTGAATCCCCTCTAAAACAAAATCCCCAATATTTCCTTTCTTGGCTACACCTGAAGCCATCGCCACCAGCGTAAAAACCAATGGGATGATCACTAACGAGGTAAAGGGCGACATTTTCTTTTTCATTATTACAAACATGAAGATGATGATCATTGCATAAGATAAAACAGTTAGTAACATGATATTCTCCTCTCTATTCTTTGTAAGCGTTAACAATAAATACCGATTAAAAAACGTAATAACATATAGAAGTTCTTCCATGGCAGCTGCTTGTTTTGATAGAATTGCTCCGCTTGACGACTATAGAATAATCAAAATGCAAGTATTTAGATAGCGGGAATTTCGTAAAAAACAGAAAAAGAACAATTCTCAATTGATAATTCTTAGCCATTGTTTAATAAGTTATTAACAAAATCTTAACGCTGTTAAAAACCTTTTATATCAACGTTTTTATGATTTTTAATCGATTTTTTTAAAATAAAAACAATGAAAGAACAATTCGTTTAACTAAATTATATTTCTTCTGTTTGGAATGCTTCTATAATGTGGATGAGCAAAAAAATAGTTGGAAAGGAGTAGCGTGTTGGGAATTTTTGAACGATTACTCGGAAAACGAAAAATGGCTGAGAAACAACCTAAAAATAACGAAAATAAAGATGTTGAGTCGTGCTGGAAGCCGCTGCCTGCGTTTGTTTCTTCAGATAGAAATGAGCATGAACGTGTCAGTTTGATTGCTACAGCTATTGCTGCGGGCGACCACCCGAACAGCCAGTTTGTCGTAAAAAGAATTATGAAACGCAACCCCGAAGTTCGTTTGGTTTCAGTGATTGCGGCCAGCTTAACGGCGACCACCATGAATGGAAATCAGCTGAATGTAAAAAGAGTAGCTAAGAAAAAATAGATGGAGGCATCATTATGTTAAGAAAATTCAAAATTGCCATTGATGGCAGCGAGTATTTAGTTGAAATGGAAGAAATCGGCGGCGTACCACAACCAGCTGCTGCACCGACGATGGCCGCGACTGCAACACTTGATCCGGAACCAGCAGCAGAACCGATAGTAGAAACTGCTCCAGCAGGGGCGGATGCCATCACAGCACCAATGCCGGGAACGATTTTAAAGATTTTAGTGGCGCCCGGCAGTCCGGTAAAAGAAAACCAGCCATTGATGATTTTAGAAGCAATGAAGATGGAGAATGAGATTGTTGCTGGGAAAGCCGGCACGGTTTCTGCTCTGCATGTAAAAGAAGGCGATGTCATCAATCCTGGTGAAGCGTTGATTACGATCAATTAATTATTATTTTAAAAGAGGAAGTGAAGATTTTTGGAGACGTTGATCCAAGGTGTAATAGGTATGGGCCAAGAGCCAGGTCGGATAGTGATGATGGTTATCGGCGGAATATTGATGTATTTAGGAATTAAGAAAGAGTATGAACCAACGCTGCTTGTTCCTATGGGGCTAGGAACCATCCTAGTGAATTTCCCAGCATCCGGTGTGTTGAGCGCTGGCGGAGAAGCAGGACCTTTTCAAGTTTTATTTGATTTTGGGATCAGTACTGAGCTATTCCCATTACTGTTGTTTATTGGGATCGGAGCGATGATCGACTTTGGCCCATTGCTGCAAAACCCATTTCTACTATTATTTGGTGCTGCGGCACAATTCGGTATCTTTTTTACAATCATCGTTGCCGTAGTGATCGGTTTTGACTTGAACGATGCGGTATCGATCGGGATTATCGGTGCAGCCGATGGCCCAACTTCTATTTTTGTGGCGAATACGTTGAATTCAAGATATATGGGAGCGATCATGGTCGCGGCTTATTCTTATATGGCCTTAGTACCGATCATTCAGCCAATTGCCATCAAGGCAGTTACAACGAAACATGAACGAACGATTCGCATGACTTACCGCGCGGGCGAAGTTTCGCAAACAGCTAAAATTTTATTCCCGATCGTTATTACGATCGTAGCGGGTTTGATTGCACCAGTGTCTTTACCGTTAGTCGGCTTTTTAATGTTTGGGAACTTATTGCGAGAATGTGGTGTATTGGAACGATTGTCTCTAACTGCGCAAAACGAATTAGTGAATATCATCAGTATTTTATTGGGGCTGACAATTTCAGTCAAAATGCAATATGCCGATTTTTTAAGATTAGATACATTAATGGTTATCGGTTTAGGGCTGGTTGCATTTGTTATGGACTCAGTGGGCGGCGTACTTTTTGCCAAGCTATTGAATCTATTCCGAAAAGAAAAAATCAATCCAATGATCGGTGCCGCAGGAATCTCTGCCTTTCCGATGTCTAGTCGCGTGATCCAAAAAATGGCGACGGATGAAGATCCACAAAACTTTATTCTGATGCATGCGGCGGGCGCCAATGTTTCTGGTCAGATTGCCTCGGTTATCGCCGGCGGTTTACTACTGGCGTTATTGACTTAATCAATAAACTATCAATCACCGCAAAAGTCATCCTATTAAATAGAAACAAGGAGGAAGTTTCATGTCAGAAGCATTGCAAAAATCATTGGAGTTATTGGTGCTGGGCTGGGGCGGCGTTTTTGTCGTAATCATGGTCATTTATTTGGCGTCGCTGGCATTAACGAAATTATTTCCAGTAAAACGTTAAGAAAAGAGCATGCCGTATGTACAGGATAAAACGACTTTGGTTAGAAAAAGATCCTAAAGCATATAAGGATTGGTCGTTATTATTGCGAGAGAGCAAGATCGATGTGAATGAAAAACTTGATTACAGTGCGGGGATCTATCAGGGCGACCGATTAATCGCAACGGGCTCTTATCAACGAAACATTCTCAAATGTTTGTCTGTAGCAGAAGAATTTCAATCCGAAAACTTATTAACGCGGCTGGTGATTCATTTATTAGAACGATTGAGAGAGGAAAACCAGACACATTATTTTCTATATACTAAGCCAAGCAATCAAGCTATTTTTCAATCTTTAGGGTTTCATGAAATCGTGAAGACCGATCAGATTCTTTTTATGGAGCAAGGATTGCCGACCTTTGAGGACTATCTCGAGTATTTAAGTCGGAAGAAAAAGGGTGACAGTGCTAGCGGGATCGTGATGAATGCTAATCCTTTTACTAAAGGACATCAGTATTTGGTTGAGAGGGCCGCACAGGAAAGTCCGCTCGTTTATGTTTTTGTCTTATCGGAAGATCGCTCTGAATTTTCTACGGAGGATCGGTTGGAGATGGTCAAACGAGGTGTGGCGCATCTAAAAAACGTTGAGGTCTTATTGACGGGGCACTATTTGATCTCATCGGCGACCTTTCCTACCTATTTTTTGAAAGATCGGACTGAAGCGAAAAAGGCTTCCCAACAAGCGGAGCTGGATGCTCTTTTGTTTAAAGAGAAAATTGCGCCAGTTTTAGCCATTAAACGGCGCTTTGTAGGGGATGAACCTTATTCAGAGGTCACGGAAATTTATAATGAAACGATGCAAAAAATATTTGGTGAAGAATTGACGTTATCTATTTTACCTAGGATCGCTGTTGAAGGAGAGATCGTTAGCGCTACTAAAGTACGAGCAGCTTATCAGCAAAATAATCAGGAATTACTTAGCAGATTATTACCAGCAACGACCTACGATTATTTGAAAGAACAAATTCAATCAAGAGGTGAGGAAGAGTGGAAATCAAGCAAAAAGCTGTCACTGGGACAGTAGAATCAAGTGATATCATGATCACCATTGACCGAAATTCTCAACCGGAGATCAGTATTTCTCTGGACAGCAGTGTTGAAAAGCAATTTGGTCAGCAGATTCGACAAGTGATCAAAGACACATTAAAAGAATTAGGCGTTTCATCCGCCAAAGTCATCGCGGTGGATAAGGGCGCGTTGGACTGTACGATCAAAGCACGAACGATCACGACAGTTTATCGGGCGGCCGGAGAATCCGCCTACAATTGGAAGGAGATCGACTCATGGGACGTTTAAGAAGAACGATGATGTTTGTTCCCGGAGCGAATGCGGCGATGTTGAGAGATGCCCCGCTATATGGAGCGGACTCGATTATGTTTGATTTAGAAGACGCGGTCTCTTTAAAGGAAAAAGATTCTGCCCGCGTGCTGGTTCATTTTGCCTTGAAGACTTTTGACTTTAGTCAGGTTGAGACTGTTGTGCGGATCAACAGTTTAGATACAGATGGCGCGGCCGATGTTGAGGCGATGGTTCTGGCAGGTGCAGATGTGATTCGGTTGCCGAAAACAGAAACAGCGCAAGATATCGTGGATGTTGATGAGGTGATCACCAACGTCGAAGCGGCCAACGGAATCCCGGTTGGGACAACCAAAATGATGGCCGCCATCGAGTCGGCTGAAGGCGTATTGAATGCCCGAGAAATTGCGAAGGCTTCAACTCGCTTGATTGGGATCGCTCTAGGTGCGGAAGACTATGTGACCAACATGAAAACCAAGCGCTATCCAGATGGACAAGAATTATTTTTTGCCCGCAGTATGATTTTGCATGCTGGTCGAGCAGCTGGAATCGCAGCAATCGATACGGTTTATTCCGATGTGGATAATGCGGAAGGCTTCAAAAATGAAGTGTCCTTGATCAAACAATTAGGCTTTGATGGAAAATCAGTCATTAATCCACGCCAGATTCCCTTAGTAAATGCGATTTATACGCCGACTGAAGCAGAGCTGCAAAATGCGAAAGAAGTGATTTGGGGAATTCGCGAGGCGGAGGCCAAAGGTTCGGGTGTCATTTCAGTGAATGGCAAAATGGTGGACAAGCCGATCGTTGAGCGGGCAGAGCGCGTGATCGCGATAGCTAAAGCCGCCAAACTGATTACAGAGGAGGAGATTTAAGCATGGCGATCAATCAAGTGAACAAAGAAATTCCTCAAGAATACGCAGAAAAATATCAGATTTATGCTGGTGAGCTGGCTCATATCGACGCCTATCAAGAAGCGAGCCGAAAGATTGACCCCGTTCGTCCACGAGCTTCGAAAATGGTAAACGATCTCCGCGAAGCGATTGAAAAAACTGGATTGCAAAATGGGATGACGATTTCTTTTCATCATCATTTCCGCGAAGGCGACTTTGTAATGAATAGAGTGATGCAAGAAATCGCGGATATGGGTTTCAAAAACATCTCGATCGCGCCAAGTTCGATCGCGAATGTCCACGCGCCATTGATCGACCATATCAAAAATGGGGTTGTCACGAACATCACATCTAGTGGACTAAGAGACAAAGTTGGTGCGGCGATTTCTGAAGGTATTTTAGAAAATCCTGTAGTGATTCGTTCCCACGGCGGCAGAGCACGAGCAATCGCAACGGGCGATCTGCATATTGATGTAGCTTTTCTAGGAGCACCTAGTTCTGATGCTTACGGCAATGTTAATGGAACAGTCGGAAAAGCGACTTGCGGTTCCTTAGGGTACGCAATGGTTGATGCGAAATATGCGGATAAAGTCGTGATCATCACCGATACCTTGATGCCGTTTCCGAACACGCCAATCAGTATTCCTCAAACGGATGTTGATTATGTGGTAGAAATCGACGCGATCGGTGATCCGCAAGGGATTGCTAAAGGAGCGACACGCTTCACGAAAAACCCAAAAGAATTATTGATCGCCGAATATGCAGCGAAAATAATTACCAATTCACCTTATTACAAAAACGGGTTTTCATTTCAAACAGGGACTGGCGGCGCGTCATTAGCGGTTTCTCGTTTTATTCGCGAAGCGATGATCAAAGATGATATCAAGGCAGGCTTTGCATTAGGCGGAATTACGAATGCGATGGTGGAATTAGCCGAAGAAGGCCTCGTTGAAAAAATTATCGATGTACAAGATTTTGATCATGCGTCCGCTCTTTCACTTGCAAAAAACGCGAATCATTATGAGATTGACGCGAACATGTACGCTTCTCCATTAAGCAAAGGCTCAGTCATCAATCAATTGGATATCGCGATCCTTTCTGCGTTAGAGATCGATACGGATTATAACGTCAACGTGATTACAGGTTCAGATGGTGTGATTCGCGGGGCTTCCGGCGGACATTCCGATACCAGCATGGCGTGTCAAATGAGCATGATAATTGCTCCGTTGGTTCGCGGACGTATCCCAACAGTGGTTGATACTGTGAATACAGTCGTCACACCGGGAACGAGTGTCGATGTCGTAGTAACTGAGCTTGGTGTGGCTATCAATCCTAACCGCCAAGATCTGATCGAACACTTCAAAAAAATTGATGTTCCGCAATTCAGTATTGAAGAGCTGAAAGAAAAAGCCTACAGCATTGTCGGTGAACCAATGCCGATTCAGTATGGCGATAAAGTCGTTGCCTTGATTGAATATCGTGATGGTTCCATTATCGATGTGGTAAAAAATGTCTAATTCGATTTTTTCTGGTTCAAAAATCAGCTTATCAGAAATGTTGGCAGCACGAGAACTGCGGGTAAAAACACAACGGGAGTTACTGAGCGCGGACACGGAAGAAGTTTTATTATCAGCCACGATGAATATTCCGGGTCCGGTCAAATACTCCGAAACGTTCAGTCAGGTTTTTCAGCGAGTCATGGAAGCCATTGAGGAAGCGGTGAACGATGTCACCCCTTTAGTGAATCTTTTTCGCGAGGAACCGACAGGCATTGAATACTATCTATTGGTTCCTTTAGCTAAAGAAGAGCTGAAGCATCGGATGGTTGAGATCGAAGAGAATCACGATTATGGACGATTGGTCGATCTGGATGTTCTATCCATGGATGGGGAAGAAATTCAGGCGATTGGCAGAGCGGAGTTGAATCTGTTACCGAGAAAGTGCTTTGTATGTGATGCCAACGCCAAAATTTGCGGGCGTTCCCGCCGCCATACTATAGAAGAGATTCAAACAAAAATCGTTGAAATTGTAGAAAAGGGGAAAGTGCATCAAAATGACTAAAAAAATACGTTTCATGGAAACTGTTTTACGCGATGGTCAGCAAAGCCAGATCGCGACACGGATGCCGCTCGCGGATATGCTTCCGATTTTGAAAACAATGGACAAAGCGGGTTATCATTCGTTAGAGATGTGGGGCGGTGCAACATTTGATTCCTGCATTCGTTTCTTGAATGAAGATCCGTGGGAAAGGCTGCGTACCATTCGCCAAGAAGTTAAAAACACAAAATTACAAATGCTTTTGCGGGGACAAAACTTATTAGGCTATAAAAACTATGCGGATGATGTAGTGCGGGATTTTGTAGAGAAATCCATTCAAAACGGCATCGATATTATTCGTGTGTTTGATGCTTTGAATGATGTTCGCAATTTGCAGACAGCTATCCAAGCGACTAAAGAAGCGGGCGGACATTGTCAAACAGCGGTTTCTTATACGACAAGTGATTTTCATACTGTCGATTACTATGTAGCGTTGGCGCAGGAAATGGCTGCTATCGGAGCAGATTCTATCTGTATCAAAGACATGGCGGGAGTTTTGACACCTAAAACAGGGTTCGAATTGGTTAGCCGGATCAAAAAAAAGGTCGATCTGCCGTTGGAAGTTCATACCCATGCGACGAGTGGAATCGCGGAAATGACTTATTTAAAAGTTGCGGAAGCAGGAGCCGACATCATCGATACAAGCATCTCCTCTTTTGCTGGCGGCACGAGTCAACCGGCGACCGAGTCGATGGTTATGGCATTAGAGGAATTGGGTTTTGAAACTGGGATAAAAATGACCGAAGTTTCAAAAATTGCCGAGCACTTCAATCCAATTCGCGACCGTTTTAGAGAAGAAGGACTACTGAATCCAAAAGTTAAAGACGTTGAACCGAAAACGTTGACCTATCAAGTCCCTGGCGGAATGCTGTCCAATTTATTGAGCCAGTTAAAAGAACAAAATCTTGAAGATAAATATGAAGAGGTATTGAAAGAAATTCCAAAAGTGCGGGCAGATCTAGGGTACCCGCCGTTAGTGACTCCTTTATCTCAGATGGTGGGAACTCAAGCGCTGATGAATATTATTTCGCAAGAACGCTATAAATTGGTCCCAAGTGAGATCAAGGATTATGTTCGCGGTCTGTACGGCCGGCCGCCTGTAGCGATCGCAGAAGAGATCAAACAAAAAATTATTGGGGATGAACCAGTAATCACAGAACGGCCAGCCGATTTGATTGCTCCGCAACTAGCAGCCTTTGCGGCAGAGATCGATGGTTATGCGAAAACAGCAGAGGATGTTTTATCCTATGCTTTGTTCCCGCAGCAAGCCAAAGATTTCTTAGGCCGCCGTGAAGATCCTTTTTACGATGTACCGATTCAAACAGTGGATGTCACGATTGATGTAGTATAAATGAAACGTTCCTCGTCCCGCAAAAGAGACGAGGCGTTTTTTCGCTAAGAGGTTTCGAATTTTTATCATTAAGTCAGTTATGGTCGGCGCATATCTTTTTTTGTTTAAGAAAAGAATTGCTATAATTTAGATGAAAATGGAACAAGGGGGACGCACGATGAAAGAAAATTATTTTTTGAAATTTGAAAAAGCAATCAGTACGATCGTTGATATCTTATTGGCTTTGCTGATCATCGTTGTGGTGATCGTTATGGGAGAGGGAATTTTTAATATTATTCTACATGTGATTCCGTTAAATAATGTCTCTGAATTGACCCTGTTGATCGAAGAAATCGCGACGCTCTTCATTTTGCTGGAGGTCATTTTGATGCTGCTGCGCTACATCAAAGAAGGACACCATATTCCTGTACGTTATTTGATTTTGATCAGTATTACCGCTATCTTGCGAGAACTTTTATTGGCCCATGGAAATGGTGCTAATTCCTTATTGCTGTCGATCTCTATTTTGGTTTTAGTGGCCGTCTTGTTTCTATTGGAAAAAGTCAAAGCTTTTCATAAAGGAGAAAAATAGCGATGTACCAGAAATGGCACATCGCTATTTTTGTTATGTGGCATGTCAAGCTAATGAAGCAGTTTTACGCGATTTCAAAATGTACTGGATTCCTGTATAGAAAATAATGACAATTACTAAATAGGTAACCATTGAAATGTCTAAGTTCATTAAGAATTGTGAGGCGATGATTACACCGGGGATACCACCGATCGTAATCGCCAAAGCAATCTTTCTAGAGTAAGCTTTCTCACGAATGAAGTTGATACTAGCGACTGGCTGAAGTCCCGCACATGAACACATCATGATCGGAAAGGCTGCAAGTGGCGTCATTCCCAACATGTAGACCATCGCCATACATGGTGCGTATAAACCAACGCCGACTGTCATCAAAGCTCCAAATAAGAAGTTTCCGATGATTCCGATGATCAATTTTGCTCCGGTCAATCCCATCGCGGTGTTCCCTTTTCCTAATAACGCAATGACTTCTGTCTGACGCAACAGCATCAAAATAGCCGTAATCAATAGTGCCCAGCCGATCCATTTTTGAACGGCTGTTTCCGATAATTTTGTTACAAATTTTGAACCGAACCAAGATCCAACGATTGCCGCGAGGATCAAGGCAACTAGTGTTAACGCATCTACTTTGATAACTGTGACGAAAATCACAGCTTCAGTCAATACAGGGATCGCATGTCCAACGTTTAAAATCCCTGGTAATTTTCTATCGTCATTGTTTTGTTTCGTAATGTTTAACATCATGGTGGTGAGTGCAAAACTCCCAATTCCGATCGTGTCCGCAAAGTCCGCGATAAAACCAATAATACCGCTAATCAACCAATTTCCCGGTCCTAAATCATCACGATGAGCCAATACATCGCGTACAAGCATGAATGCTTGAAAGATCATCAGACCAATCAATACATAAAAAATAATCTGTGCCATAAGTCCTCCCATAGCTCCTTTTTCTATAATTATAACAATAAACAAAATGAAAAAACACAAAATCCGAAAATTTTGTGATTCGTTGAACTATTGGTATGGAAAATAAGTCCTTTTTAGCTCAAAATTCAAGAAACAATTTTAGAAATTCTCGGCTGGCTAAAGAGAGTAATGACGGGTTGCGATAGAGGATGCCGACTTTACGAAATACCGGTTTTTCTAACGGTCTCGTCTCAATTTGGTAAGCGATTCGCTGCAAAATTAATTTTGGCAAAATACTGATGCCTAAATTTTTCTCCACCATTGCTAAGATAGAATAATCATCCCATGTCCGAAATTTGATCTGCGGCTGGACCTTAGCATCCGTCAATAATTCGGTGATATCGGAATTGCCTTCACGTTCCAGTAAAATAAACGGCTGATGCTCTAAATCCGTTACAGGAATCTTTTCTTTATTCAAAAAAGGATGTCCCTGTGGCAGAACGACCAGTTGTTCATCATCATGCAGAAACTTTTGTTCCAAATCATGAGCAGCAGGCAAGCGTGAAAAACCAAAGTCAACCCGACCTTCTAATATCCATTGCTCGATCTCTTCGTAGTCGCCCAACAATAATTCAAAATCGATCTTAGGATAGTCAGCTTGAAAAGTTTTGATCGCCTCCGGCAGCCAGTGAGTTGCGACACTAGAAAAAGTCCCGATACGGATCAGGCCCGTGTCTAAATGCCCAAGCTCGGCTAGTTGATTTTGCAGCGTTTGATATTTCTCTGCTAACTCTTTAGCATAAGGCAGGACATTCATACCGTCGGAAGTCAGGCGCAGGCCAGCACGATTTCGTTCTAATAAGGTAATGCCCCACTCTTGTTCAAGATCACTGATCATGCGGCTGATCCCGGATTGAGAATAGTTCAAAATTTTAGCGGCCTTAGTAAAGCTACCTAGTTCGACCGTTTTGACAAAAGCGATGTATTTTTGAATGTTCATATCCATGGTTGTTCCTCCTTGTTTGTATTTCTGAGAAAAGTTGAACTGATATCTTTGCATCTGTTTTCGTCATGCTAAATATGATTAAAATTCGTTTTTGTAATCTTAGATTCTATGATAGATTACTACTATTAACTATTCAAGAAGGAATGAGTAAAATGGTCTTTGTAAGTGAAGTGTATACGGCGGTGCCCGCAGCATGCGACACGCCTTTGCAAGAAAAGGTCTACCAAGTCTTGCAAGAATTAGAAATAGATTTCCAACGGGTGGAAACTGAGGAAGTCATCACGATGGAGGATTGCCAGCAGATCAATGAACGGCTGGATATGGATATGGTGAAGACGCTGTTCTTATGTAATCGTCAAAAAACTAATTTCTATCTATTCGTGACTAGTGGTGATAAGCCGTTTAAATCAAAAGAATTTAGTCAGGCCTTAGAAATTGCCCGCGTTTCTTTTGCGTCAGCCGAGCGGATGGATTCGATGCTGGGGACAAAAATTGGTGCAGCGACAATTTTCAGTACGTTATTGAAGGAAGCCGGAAAGGTCCAGCTTGTTCTGGACAAGGATGTTTGCGACCAAGAATATTACGGTTGCAGTGATGGAACTACGACTGGTTACTTGAAATTGAAAACGGAGGATGTCCTGAAGAAATTTTTGCCTTATGTAAAACGGCAGCCGAAGATTATTGAAGTATAAACGATGAGCATGAGCTCGTAGAGAACGACTTTGAAGGAATCAAGCAAAAAATAGCTGAGGCTTAAGAGGATTCGGTAGAAAATTATTTTTTAATTTGACGTGAATAAATTTTAAAGTGTTCAAAAGGTGGAATCAATCTTTTGAACACTTTTTATTTGCGCAAATTTAAATAAACAAGTTTTGGACTATTTATTTCTCAGTTTTTCTTAGCTATAAAATTTATTATTTAAAAAATTCTAAACTATTTTTATTAGATATGCTAAAATTTTAAGTATGATTTGACGAAATAAGGGGGACTTGCAATCAAAAAAATTGTCTTTTTATTAGTTACTCTATGCTTAATTTCTTTAGAAACACCTGCCTTTGCGGTTGAAGATATTATGGAAATAACTAAAGCAGCAGGGTATACAGATGTTTTAGAGGTGAATAAGCCAAAAGCTTCTATCGTAATCGATGGAGCGAATGGTCAGATATTATGGGAAGAGAATTCCGAAGTAGTGAGGGAACCGGCGAGTATATCCAAAATGATGACCGTCTTTTTAGTATTTGATGCCATAAAAGAAGGCAAAATGAATTTGGATACTAAAATCACAGCGACTGAGAAAGACCAAGAAATCAGCCAATTGTATGCGATCAGCAATAATAAAATTGTGGCGGGTGTCGAGTATCCGGTAAGAGAATTGCTAAAAATGGTCATTGTTCCGTCATCGAATGTGGCGACAGTGATGTTAGCAAACACCGTTTCAAAGAATGATTCTGGTGAGTTTATCCGAAAAATGAATGAAAAAGCCAAAACAATCGGAATGAATAAAACGGCTTTTTACAACTGTAGTGGTGCATCCGCGGTAAGTTTTGAGGGACTTTATAATCCAGCCGGTTTTGATCCGAATGGAAGCAACACGTCTACCGCCCGTGACTTGGCCACGATGGTCTTCTTTTTACTCAATGATCATCCCGAGGTATTAGAGTTTACGAGTCAAGCAAAGGTTACTGCCATGGAGGGCACACCTTATGAAGAAACCTTTGAGACATACAACTATTCATTGCCTGGCGCAAAATACGGGTTTGAAGGAGTCGATGGTCTGAAGACCGGTTCTGGGCCTAGCAGTGCCTTCAATTATATTGCTACAGCCAAGCGGGGAAATACGCGATTGATCGAAGTAATACTAGGTGTTGGAGACTGGTCGGATCAAGATGGCGAATATTATCGACATCCTTTTGGAAATGCATTGCTGAAAAAAACCTTTGATGAATACGAACATCGTCTGCTTTTACCCAAAGGAGAACACGGCATAGAGGATAAAACGATTAAACTAGATCAAGACTTCTATGGTGTAGTGAAAAAGAATGAGAAACCAAAACTGACTATCCAAGACAATCAGGTGATGTTAGCGAATAAAAACGAGCAGTTAACCGAGAAGATGCCTAAATTGTCACTAAATTATCAAGAAGCGAAGACGGATAAGGCAAAAAAAGAACAGCTGCCGGCTACAAGTAACTCATCTTCGGATCAAAAAAAGAATTATCTATTACCGGGTGTCCTTGCTGTTTTGGGATTACTGCTCTTACTTTTTCCAATAAAACGGAAATCCGTAGGCAGAACGACAAGAAGTTCACGGAAAAAAGGACCGGCAGTCTTTAAACTTGCAGGTGCCGTGTGTATTTTCATATCGCTCATTCTTTTAGCGATGACGTTTCTATAGCAACTCAGTTACTGCAATAAGACTCAATTTTTTTAGACAACAAAACCAGAGTAACAGGTTAGACTGCTGCTCTGGTTTTATTTTTTTCAGCAAATTTAGCTTAACAACAATCCAGCGGACAGCCTAAATGTTCGGCGATCGCTAGACCTGATTTTGTTTGAGCCAAGCCGGCATGACCGGTACAGCGTAATTCAGGTGGGATCATTCGACCCACTTTATTAAAGCTGTCGATCGTTTCATCCAATGGAATGACGACCGCGTAGCCCGCCAAGGACATATTGGCAGCGCCTAGCGCATTCATACCGCACATCATATTTTTCCCAAGGCAAGGGACTTCCACGCGCACGCCGATCGGATCGCAGACCATTCCGAAAACATTTTGCAGAGCCATCGATGCAGCATCCACGGCTTCTTCGATCGTACCGCCCATCAATTGAACAAGGGCACCCGCGGTCATACCCGAACCTGCCCCGCACTCCGCCTGACAACCAGCGACTTCGGCGGCAAAAGTCGCGTATTCGGCAATGAAAACACCAATCATTCCGGCCGCTAATAACCCACGTACCAAATCATCGTGAGATTTTTTCTGATAATCACCGACCGCGATCAATGTTCCCGGTAAAGCACCGCATGAACCCGCGGTGGGTGCAGCGACAAAGACCTGCATCGAACTTTTGACTTCCATTAAAGCAGAAATGTTTTCGATGATTTTTGCCGGTAAATCATCGCCGATCAATTTGTCTCGATTTGCTCGAATCTTCGGTGCTTGCGAACCTAACATTCGATCTTCGTAAGAGGTTCCCGCTAATCCGACGTTGATTCCATTAGACATGATCTCAAGAATCGCCTCAGCCTTTTGATACACTTCTTCTTCTGAAATACTGCCACGATGACTTTCGTAGCGCAGCGCCATATCAGCTAAATCTTCTTTTTTTGCCAAAGCAATCATTTCCTCAGCCGTTGAAAAGAGCATCTTTGGTTCCTTTTGCGACATGATCGGTAAGACAGGATCAAAAGCGATGAAACGATCGACCGTCATTTGCTGATTCAGCCAAGCGATTTCATTTTCAGGAATAATCTGCTGCGTTTTGAGGTGCAGCAGCGTTTTTTCAGACTGTTCCTTGATAACAACGGAGCAGAATTTACTGATCTTTTCTGCAAAATCAGCCTCCGTTAAATTCAACGCCTCCCCAAAGAGCAGCGTTTCATAAAAGCCGCCAGTAACTTCAACTGCAAAATGATTGATCTCAGTGATCTCGATCATTCCGCCGCCGACAGAAAGAGCGACTACAGCTAATTCTTCCCCTAAATCCGTTTTAATCGTCATTTTATAGGTGTTGGGGTGCTCATTTTCATAAGGGATGATCCGGAAAATAATCTCCATACCACCGTCTTCGGCAATTTCAATCGCGTTGGTGAGCCGACTATCCGTGGGGTCCATGCCTAGTAATCCGCCGACTAAGCCAATATCGGAACATTGCGTGATATAACTTGCCGCTAAAGAACCCGATGGATCGAAATCCGCTTGAAAATATGTGATTTTCCCGGCGACCATTTGACGTAAGGCGCGACCGATTCGGACAGAAGCAGCAGTATGGGAACTAGAAGGACCGATCATCACCGGTCCTAAAACATCATTAAAAATACTCGCGTGTTCTTTCATTCACGGCCTCCTTTAGAAATCCGCTTCGATATAAATATCTTCACCCGCGATTTCAACATCGATCACGTCATCCCATTTTTCTTTTTCGATTTCTTTAAAAGAAACAGACACGACATTTGGTTCGCAGCCTAATTCCTTCACGACTAGATCCTGCAATTTTTCGGCGAAATCCTGTTTCACCTCTTTCGTGCGACCTGGATACAATCTAACTGATAAATGTGGCATGGTTTATTCCTCCTATATATATTATTTTTTGAAGTCTTTTGCTGTAAAGAATCGGAATTTGTTTAAGACCATTCTGTTCCGATTTTTTCTTCAAGGGCGCGCTCATAGATTTTTTGAGCAGTGACTAAATCTTGTGCCCCGATTCCGACGGTCTTGAAGACGATGATCTCTTCGTCATTTTCTCTGCCGCCGATTTTTCCCATTAATACCTCACCAATGTCACCAGTGAAATCGTCTTTGGTGATGGTGCCGTCTTCCAATGGAATCAAGATATCGCCTGCTTCGGAAAGAACGGCTTCTTCTGAATCAAAATAGATTTTGCTTGCTCGTTCCAAGACAACCGGGTCCATTTCTTGCATGTGCGGCTGATATGAGCCAACACAGCTGACCGTCGCACCAGCTTTAACTTTACTGCCGTCAAAAACAGGGGAGGTAGCCGGAGTCACAGTAACGATCAAGTCGGCATCTCCGATGGCTTCATCAGAAGTTGCGGCTGGTAAAATTTCTGTCCCGTAAGCCTTCAATTCTTCATTCATTTGCTCCGAAAATTCTTTCGTCCGTTCTGGATTTTGATCGAAAACATAAACGGTCTCCAAATCGCGTGCGCAAATCATCGCTTCTAATTGCGTCGCGGCTTGTCCGCCTGTTCCGATCAAAGCGCCTTTCTTAGCGTCTTTTCGACCTAAGACATCAAAGGCAACTCCGGAAGCAGCTCCTGTTCGGAATTGTGTAACGGTCACGCCGTCTAATAAAGCGTTGACGTAACCGGTCTTGCCATCAACTAATAGCACTTGTGCCGGAGCAGATGACAAGCCCTTATCAATATTGTCAGGAAAAATATTGATGATTTTTAATGACGCCGCATCCAAATCAGGTACATAAGAAGGCATGAATAGAAATGTCCCATTTTGTTTTTCTGATACGATTTGCGTGCGCAAAGGCACATCTGTTTTGTCCTCACTGAATAATTGGAAGGCAACCTTGTCTGCCTCGATGGCGTCCTTCATAGTAAAAACTTGTTTGATATTTTCTCGAGATAAAAGTAGCATAAAATCCCCCTTTATAAATTTTCTTTCACACCTAGAAGTATAAGCGATTACATTGCTGGTTTCAAAACAATTCCAGAAATTCTTCTTTTGTTCTGTCCACGATTCCATTAAGCTAGATAATAGAAGAATAAGGAAGGAACACGAGTATGAATGAGAAGACACTGCATTTGATGGGAACGGTCATCAAGCTTTGGATTGAACATCCAGAATCAGAAGAATTATTGATCAGTGCGGAAGACCATTTACGCGATTTTGAGCAGCGCTTCAGCGCCAACGCGGATGACTCTGACTTAATGAAGATCAATCAGCAAGCAGGGCAGGCGCCGGTTAAGGTAGACGAAGAGCTGTTTGAGCTGATCAAAATTGGAAAGGAACAAAGTCTGGTTTCAGATAGCGCGTTGAATATTGCCATCGGTCCCTTGATTCAAAAGTGGCGGGTTGGCTTCAAAGACGCGAAATATCCCTCACCAGAAAAAATCTGTGAACTGCTTGCTTTGATCAATCCAGCTTTGATCCAATTAAATGAAGCGAAACAGACGGTTTATTTGGAGCGAGCAGGTATGGCGATAGACTTGGGAGCATTAGCCAAGGGCTACTTTGCTGATAAAATCATTGCTGAATTTATAACTGCTGGAGCAGCCGCGGCGTTTATTGACCTTGGCGGAAATGTGCTGACTTATGGATCAGCACCGCAACGAGCCGAAGGACGCTGGCGAATCGGAATTCAAAATCCTTTCTTGCCACGAGGGAATTATGTCGCTGTCGTAAAGGCGCAAAATGAATCGGTAGTAACATCAGGCATCTATGAACGCAAATTCGAGTGGCAAGGGCAAAGCTATCATCACATTTTTGATAGTCAGACCGGCTATCCGATCCAAAACGACTTGGCCAGCCTAACGATCGTGTCTAAAAAATCATTAGACGGCGAGATTTGGACCACACATTTATTTGGGAAAAATGCCCATGAGGTTCTGGCTGAATTGAATCAGCATGAAGGCATCGATGGGATCGTCATTACGACGGATCAGCAGATGGCGTATAGCGATGGACTAAAGAATCGAATCGAACTCTAAGCAGCAAGACATAAAAGTGATTTTATGTCTTTTTTTAAAATAAATATTGTTATTTCATTCAATTTTTTTACTTGATATTAAAGATTTTGCAACAACGAAAAATCTTCCCTTTTGTTATTGAAAAAGCAATTTCCTTTCTATATACTTTGATTTGAGAGAGCCCTTACATTCTGACGCGGAGGTGAAAGATTTGTCAAAACGACTATGACTATGAGGTGAAAGTATACTTAGAGTCTCTAAGCGAGTGTATTTAACAATCTTTCCCTCGAAATATATGTGATTAAAAACACAAATAGATGCTTTTTTGCAGGGAATTTTTTGACGGATGGAGAGTTAAAGCTCATCAAGTGATCCCAACAAAAAATTGAATGAAAGAAGGATTTAAGAAATGAAAAAAAGAGTAAGCGGATTATTAATTATCGCTTTAGCGGTGTTTGCGGTAGTATTGACAGGGTGCCAAAAAGAGGATGCTAAAGAAGACCGTGCAGAGGCCGATATCGATTGGCAGATGATCAAGCCGGCAGATATGAAAAAGGTTCTTGAAACCGATGATTCAACGGACTATCAAATCATCGATATCCAACCAGAAGCTGAGTTTGACAAAGGCCATATGCCAAATTCAATCAGTGTGCCAGCTTATCCGGTCGACACTGAAAAATTAGAAAAACTAGTCGTTGATAATGTTGATCAATTCAAAGAGGGCGACAAACCCATCTATGTTGTTTGTCCTGGCGGCGGTGGCGGTGCCAAACGCACCATCTCGCTAATGATCGACGAAGGTGTGGATGAATCTCGTTTGTTCATCGTTGAAAATGGCGCGAAGAAATGGCCGTATAAAGATGATAATAAACTTTGGGTAACAGGATAAATATAAAAATAATGCGAATCTCCTCTTAACCAAGAGGAGGTTTTTCGTTTATTATCTATTATTAATGTAGTTATATTTATTTTTAACAACTATAAAATGTACTATTTTATCGTTATAAAAAGTCCTGGGCCATTTACTTAAGTTGTGAAAAATGTTATTTTTGTTAATGGAAATGATTAAATGAGAGGTGGGACATCGTTGGTTGTAGAAATGGAAACGATACAAGAAATGGAAAATAAAACGGAATCGTTATTAAACACATTTTTATCAAGGAACTGTACTGTAAACAAAATGCACGATGATTTTGGGATCGATCTTTCGTGTACGGTTACTTCGGGGGAAGTAGCTAATGGAAGAGAATTTTTTGTTCAATACAAAGGAGTAGAAAAAATTGCTGAGGACGATGATTATGTCTCCCTGCAAATGAATCCAGCGATGGTTCGGCTTTGGTTCAAAAAAAGATATGTAACTTTTCTATTTTACGTTGATCCGGAAGAGGAAGATATTTATTGGGTAGATCCTTTTGAGCAGCTTTTTGAGAAGATCAAAGAAATTTCTGAAGATAAAGAATCGATCGTGATCAAACTGCCTAAAACGAACCTGTTACATGAAAAATCAGAAGACCTGCCGACAGACTTTATGGAGCATATGAAACGCTTTGATAACCATTTATTTAATGGTGCCTTAGATCGAATCAGCCAAGATATCGCTACTTTTTCTGAAGTTGAGTATTTTTCAGAGGAGCTGCTGATTGAAGAAGCGGAAAAATCAATCACCATCAACTACAAAAATGTTCGTCTAACCGCATCCTATCCAATGGATAATCTGGCTTCGCGTGAGACGAGCTGTTTGATCCAATTCAGCAGATATGCAAAGAAACCGGATGCGGAGATACGTTTAACGCATAAAGAACTATTGGATTTATTTTATTTTGGCAAAGAAACCGACGCAAAGCTGGGAATGCGGAAGTTTATCAAATTGTACTTAGAAGAAATCGATCAATACTTTGCGGATTTCGGCAATAGTATCGCTTATTTGTATCAAGATGAAGTGGATGAGCTGTGTGTGGTTATCGATACATTCATCAAAAATTATGTAGGAAAAATCACTCGCTTCATGAAAGAGCTGGAGTCATTTGCCTTTGAACCTTATCGCGGAAGTCATAGCCGTTTTAAATTGATGCAGCTTGAGGTAGAACTTTGGGAGACGATTCGCGAGCACGTCCAGAAGTATCAGCTGAGCAACGGCTCTTTTGAAGAGGGGTATATTTTTATTCCTTTTGAGGACAATAACCGAATCGGTATCGAGGATGAGCAGGGGAAAGAGCTTTTCAATGTGTACGGCAGTTACGAGCAGTCAAGTTATGACTCGGAGAAATTAGTCGTAGATGTCATCTGGGAATATCTCGATGATTGTGAAAATAAACCAGAACAGCCGTATAGTGTTGTGGATACGTATTCCTTCTTTATCAATGATCTGCTGCCTAAATTCCTCACGAATGAATTTACAGTCAGGAAAAAAAGACTTTTTGGAACGAAGCTGATAAAAGTGTATAAAACGTTGACCAAAGAAGAAATCGAGAAAAAAATCTTTGTACCGAAATATAAACTTACGCAATATCCCAATAGCAACAGTGAACTAGCCAGTACCTTTTATTATTTGGCTGAATATATGAAAGAAAAAGATTTCTATTTGGTCAACTATGCTTCATTTGAACAGTTGCTGCTGAATTTCGATCGGTTAGTTCAAGCCGAACTGTCGATCGGCGGTAATTCCGCAAAAGCCTGGTACCAAAACAAGAAAAATATTTTACTTGAGGATTTAGCACAAATGAAACAAGAACAGAAAAATGAAACGCTCAGTGAAGGCTATTTTCTAGCCAATATATTTAGCAGACTCCAATCGATCGTCCAACAATACAAAGGCTCCTTCGATGGAAAAAGGATTCGTGAAAGTGATCTGCTCAAAGATTTTTCTGACTTAATCGCTGATTATAACGAAGAACGGTTGATTAAGTTATTGGTTAGTTAACATGACAATACTTATGAATGGCCCAACTTTAAGAAACGGATTTTTCGTTGTATTTAAAATAAATCTAAGAAATTATCAATCTACTTAGGTTTATTTTTTTGCTCATTTTTATTGTATCGACAAGAAATAATAAGAAAATTCGAAAAAAGTTTGAATATTCCGTGAAGAATTGTTAACATCTCTATTGTAAGCGTTTTAATATTGAAGGAGATGAATTCTTTGAGGAAGCCGAATCTAATTAGAAGTGCTGTAACATTACTTACCGTTTTAGGTTTTACTTTGCCGTCTGGGTTAGCGGCAGCAGAAACGATTAATAGCGAAATAAATAGTACGATAAGCAGTCAAGTTAGTGATACAACAGATAGTACCGCCACTAGTGAGATGAATAGTGAGGTCGATAGTCAGTCATCAGATTCTGCTTTATCGACTGAATCGACGGCTGAAAGGCGTTCATCTCCAGAAAAAGCAGCGAAAAGTTCAACGACTGTTCCAATTCAGATGTTGGGAATCAATGATTTTCATGGTGCGTTGAGTACGACAGGCAGCTATTATGGTGCGAATGGAGCAAAAGTGTCTGGCGCTGGAACGGCAGCATTATTGGCTGGATATTTTAGCCAGGCCGAATCAACTTTCAAACAAAAGAACAGTACTGGAAAAACGTTGCGAGTACAAGCAGGTGATATGGTTGGGGCAAGTCCGGCAAATTCTGGCTTGTTGCAAGATCAACCGACGATGCGAATTTTGAATCAAATGAAGTTTGATGTTGGAACTTTAGGAAATCATGAGTTTGATGAGGGATTAGGAGAATTCAATCGGATATTGACCGGAACTAAACCAGATCCAACTTCTGATTTTTATCAGATCGTGAAGGATTACAATAATGATTATACTCAAGATCAATTAAAGGGCGGATTCGATTTAGTCATCGCCAATGTTCGTGATAAGAATACGGGAGATATCCCATATGGTTGGAAACCATATACTATTAAAAATGTGGGCACGACTTCTGAGCCAATCAAGATTGGCTATATTGGAGTAGTTACTACTGAAATCCCAAATCTGGTTTTAGCTAAATACCATGAGGATTATAATTTTACTGATCCAGCTGATGAAATTGTAAAATATTCAAAAGAGTTAGTTAATCAAGGTGTTAATGCGATCGTTGTACTTGGTCATACACCATCAGTGCAGGGAGCTGGCGAAAGTGTAAGTGGTGAAACAGCTGATATTATGACCAAGGTAAATCAAGTAGATCCTAATAATAGCGTGGATGCCTTTTTTGCAGGACATAATCATGTGTACACGAATGGTGTGGTCGGTAATACGCGGATCGTACAATCCACTTCACAAGGAAAAGGATACATTGATTTGCAGGGAGAATACGACACAGCAACCAATGATTTTGTCTCGACACCGAAAGCAACAGTTAATCCAGTTGATCCAAATGGCGGTGTTACTCTTGATGCGACAGTAAAAGAGATTGTTGACGATGCTGATACTCGTGTTAAGGATGTAACGGATGAAAAAATCGGAACAGCGGATAAAGCGGAAGATATCACACGTACAGTCAATGAACTGGGTGAGTCGCCAGTCGGAAATCTTGTGACAGATGCACAAGTCTACATGGCGAAGAAAAATGGCGAAGACGTTGATTTTGCTATGACGAATAATGGTGGCATTCGTGATGATTTGAAGGTGAAGGCAGATTCGTCGATCACGTGGGGAGCGGCTCAAGCCGTTCAACCGTTTGGAAATATCATGCAGATTGTAGAAATGACCGGACAACAAATCGAGAATGTTTTGAATCAGCAAAGTGATAAGTATTTCCTTCAGGTTTCTGGATTGAAATATACGGTTGAGAAAAATGGTACTTCTTCTGTAGTCAAAGAAATTGAAAAGGCTGATGGCACACCAATCGAAGCGAATAAAACGTACAAGTTGATCATCAATGATTTCTTGTACGGCGGAGGAGACGGTTTCTCTGAATTTACTCAAGCGGAATTGAAAGGTGCTATGGATCCTGATACTGAAACATTTATTGGCTACATTAAAGATTTAGAGGCGAATGGCAAGAAAGTGTCGGCAAAAATTGAAGGCCGTAAAACCTTGGCCCCAGTTGATCCGGCGGCAGAAGAAACAGAGAAAATTAAGAATGATACCAAATTGAATGAACTTCATGAAGGTGATACGCATTTGACCGGGACGACAATTCCGAATGCGACGGTATCAGTCGCGGCTAAGGAAACAAAATCACGCGCATTGCCTCAAGGGATCACGTCAGACAAAGATGGGAATTTCTCGATTGCTTTAGACCAACTAGAGATCAAAGAAGGTAAAGAACTTACTGTGACAATCACTGGTCCAAATAATGGCAAATCTAGCTTTACGGTGAAAGTATTAGCAAAAACACCGGTAGTTGATCCAAAAGAAGAAGAAACTAAGAAAATCAAGGACAGTACAAAACTAGATAAAATTTTCGAAGGTGACCAATCTCTGACTGGAGTAACGATCCCAAATGCGACAATCGAGGTTGCTGTTCCAGAAGTGAAATCGGCTGAAGCTGCGGCACCTGCACCAATGGCGAAAGTTGCTGCGCAGGCTGCTGAGGAGCCGAATACATCTGATGCAGATGGTAAGTTCAAAATTGATGTTCAAAACTTGAAGCTGCAGGCAGGTCAAGAAGTTGTTGTCAGCGTTACGGGACCAAATGGCGGAAGTGCTAGTTTCCGGACGCCAGTTTTAGCGAAAGAAGGAACCAATCCAGCCGCTGATGAAGAAACCGCGCGCATCAAAAAAGAAACAACACTAAACGATCTACACGAGGGCGACACGTCATTCACGGGTAAGACGATCGCAAACGCAACGATCGATTTATCAGTTGTTCAGAGCGAAAAATTTGCACTTGGTAAATCGGATGAAAAAGGCAATATCATTCTTGATATAACTGAATTGGCTTTGAAGAAGGATCAAAAAGTTACGATTACGATCACCGGAGTAAATGGCGGTGCGTACGTATTTGAGAAAACAGTTTTAGAAAGGAAAATTATCTCCAGTGTAAACAATGGAATACCAGATAATAGCAATTGGATTGAAAGCACGATTGGAAAGATTTATCCGAATACTGGTGAAGGGAAACAGCCGATTTTTGTTGTATTGGGAATGGTCGTTCTAAGCGCCAGCGGTTTGATTTACTTTAAGAGGAAATAAGTGAGAGTTTGCCGAGTCCGTTTTTGGATTCGGCTTTTTTAGTATTTATTCTTTTTTTGTGAGAATTATTGTGAAGCGTTTCTCTTTTCGCTATACTCTTAATGATAACGCTTTTAATATTTAGGGGGGTGGCAAGTTTGTTTATTTATCGACGGTG
The DNA here is from genome assembly GCF_000407185.1 of Enterococcus malodoratus ATCC 43197. Classification (GTDB taxonomy): domain Bacteria; phylum Bacillota; class Bacilli; order Lactobacillales; family Enterococcaceae; genus Enterococcus_A; species Enterococcus_A malodoratus. Next base: position 1,396,512 of record NZ_KE136481.1, on the reverse strand, counting down.
AGTTTGAGTGAAGTGTGGGCTTAGAGTTACTAAGTCAATGAGTAAGCAAAATTTCCCTCCTTTCTTTGTTACGTGATTCTTTACGTTTATTTTTGCTGGATCGGAGGAGCATACAGTTTTGTATGTTTCTTTTTTGTGCGCTCGAACACATACGATTTATTAGTACAAAAATTTATGTAAAAGGGAGAATGAAGATGAAGAAATTAAAAGTTGGATTTGCAGTATTAGCGGCGGTTTTAGTATTAGGAGCTTGTGGCTCGAAGAAAGAAGACGCGTCTGCTAAAGATGAGAAGAAAGAAATCAAGATTGCCTGTAATCAAGTGTCGGAGAATTCACTTAAAGCGGCAAAAGCATCGATGGAAGCAGAAGGCTATAAACCAGAATTTGTGGTCTTTTCAAATAATATCGAAGCGTTACAAGCCGTTCAAGATGGCAATGTCGATGCATCATTTGCACAACATGAGCCCTTCGTAAAATCTTTCAATGAGCAAAAGGGCGGCGATCTAGCAATGATGAAGCCGCATGTTTATTACACAGGAATTGGTTTGTATTCGACAAAACATGACAAAATCGATCAATTACCTGATGGCGCGCAAATTGCTATTATGAATGATGCGATGAACCGGGATAATTCTTTATTGATGATGCAGGATGCCGGTTTAATCAAATTGAGCGATGAGAAGAAATCTGGTTTTACAGCATTGGATATCGTTGAGAATCCGAAAAACTTCAAATTTGTTGAGATCGAACAAGCACAAACGGTTCGCAGTTTGGAAGATCTAGATGCAGCGACTTGCTTCTTTACATTTATGTTTAACTCTGGTGAAAACTACAAGGATTATTTGATTCGTGATCAGCACGCCAAAGATTTCCCAATCAGCCTGATCGTGAAGGATAAAAACAAGGATACGGACTGGGCGAAAGCAATCAACAGCTCATTCACTACGAAAGAGAGCAAAAAAGGAATCAACGATCACTTCAAAGGGGTGTTCACTTTCTATGAGTAATTTTCAAGAGCTAGATCGGCGATTGAATTATTTATTGGAATTAAAACGCAAGGTCGTGGGAATTAGTTTTTTACGAAGCAAAGAGGATTTTGAAGCCTACGATGCACCAGAGACCGAAAAATTGGTTCCTTATTGCCGTTCGGTTCAGCAAGCAACAGAAGGTGTCAGTGTGAAATTATCGATCGATAACTTTGGTTGTCCGGCGTCTGCGGTGGCTTTGGGCTTGATCGAAAACGACGAATACAGTGCTAGCGGACAAAAGCATGCCAAGATGGGTGTCTATAAAGACATCGAAGTGAGTAAAGCGATCGCGGATGACATGGTTTACTGTCGTGAATCTTCTTATGGGATCGCTGTTGAGCCGATCGAAGCGTGGCAAAGTGCGCCCGATGTCATTTTGATCATCACGACTCCTTTTAATGCGATGCGTATTTTGCAGGGGAATGCCTATTTCAATGGGCAGGCGAAAAATATCAAGATGACCGGAATGCAGGCGATCTGTCAGGAAGGAACGTCTTATCCTTATGAGACTGGCTTGATCAACATTTCGATGATGTGTTCTGGAACGCGGTATGTCGCGCGCTGGAAGGACGAAGAATTATGTGTCGGTGTTCCTTATGAAAAGTTCGAGACAATGATCGAAGGCTTAGAAGAAACCTTGAACCCGATGGAATTATTAGAAAAGAAACGCAAAATCATCAAAAAAACCGCAGAAGACGATGCACCGGATTTTTATGATGTGCGTAAGCGAGAAAATTATTTTAGAGGCGCATATCAAGGCGTCAAACGTTAGGTGTTGAGTAGATGGAAATAGTCATCGATCAAGTCAATAAAAGTTACGGTGAACAAATTATTTTAGAAGATATTTCTCTGACGATCCCCGCCGGTTCTATCATGGGGATCTTAGGAGTCAGCGGTGCTGGAAAATCAACCTTGCTGCGCTGTATCAACGGCTTAGAAAAAGGGCAATCGGGCAGTATCAAAATCGGTACACAAGCTTTGGAAGAATTATCAGAAAAACAGTTGCGTGAAGTAAAGAAAAAGATCGGAATGATCTTTCAGGGAAATTCCTTGATCGAACAAAAAACGATATTTAAGAATGTGGCACTACCGCTAGAATGCAGCGGGTATTCTAAAGAAGACATTAAAGCACGAGTGGACGAACTGCTGAAAGAAGTTGGGATCGCGGATAAAGCACAGATGAAGCCGCGGCAATTATCTGGTGGACAGAAACAGCGGGCAGCGATCGCGCGGGCATTGACCATGAGTCCCGAGATTTTATTGTGTGATGAAGCGACTTCGGCACTAGACCCAAATATAACGAACGGCATTTTGGATTTGCTGCTGAAATTGAATCAAAAAATGGGATTAACGATCGTAGTCGTGACTCATCAGATGGAAGTGGTGAAAAAGATTTGTGATCGCGTCGCCATTCTACAGAGTGGAAAAATCGTAGAAGAAAATACCGTTCAGCAAGTCTTCTTCAATGATTCTGAAGTGCTGAAAACAATTACCGGTGAGCAGCAGACAGGCTTTGGCAAACTAAAGGCAGATCATCGTTTGGTGAAACTATTTACGCAACTGGATAAAGATGTCTTGGCTTTGTTGCGGCAAGCAAGTATAGAAACACCGCATCTATTGAAAGCAGCAACAGAACAATTTAAAAATGAAACAATTTCTACTTTGCTCTTGTCGATCCCAGACGAGGATGTCGAGAAATTGACGCAACTCGCCGATCAGGGTCACTTTATTTGCCAGGAGGTGAAGGTTGGTGAGTAATTCAGTTTTGATCACGCAAGTGCTGCTGCCGAACTTAGTCAGCACATTGATCATGGTACTGGTCTCTTCATTGATTGCGACGATCATTGGTTTTACTTTGGCGGTCGTATTAGTGATCACCAATAAAAAGGGTTTGGCACCTAATTTGAACATTTATCGCTTGCTGGATTTTGTCGTGAACATCATTCGTTCCTTTCCCTTTATTATTTTAATGGTAGCGTTGATGCCCATTACTCGTTCAATAGTAGGAACGACAATCGGAACTTCGGCGGCAATCGTACCGTTGACCTTTGCCATGACACCGTATGTAGCAAGGTTGTTTGAAAATAATTTATTGGAAATCAATCCCTACACATTGGATGCAGCAAAATCGATCGGCGCGACGCATATGCAGATCATCTTCAAGGTGATGCTGGTAGAGGCTTTTCCTAGTATGATCTCAAGTCTGACTTTAGCAGTCATCTCAGTGCTGGGTTATACCGCGATGGCGGGAACAGTCGGCGCAGGTGGACTAGGTGCCGTAGCGATCACATACGGGTATCAAAATTTTGATAATACGATCATGTATAGCACCGTTGTCCTATTGATCGTCTTCGTGCAAGTCGTTCAATGGATTGGCAATATCTGTTATAAAAAAGCGAAAAATTAATATCGATCAGAGCATAAGTCAACTTATGCTCTGATTTTGCGAGTTCTGCTTTTAGCAGTTCTTTAAGTTGAAAGGATTGATTCACGATAACTCACCCATGCATAGTAAACCCTGTATAGCAGAATCGTATGCGAAGCGACAAAAAAAGATTTTTCCGGTCTTTGGAAAAATCATTCAGCTAAACTGAGCTAGTTGCGAGTTCTGTTTTTATAGTTTTCCGGTCTAAATTAAGTCCGCCGCGACTATTTTCAAGATTCGTCTGAATTCAACAATTTTATCAGGTATAATGAGTGAACGATAATTTTGGGGAGGGACTATGGAGACAAATCATATCAAGTTGAATCTACAATATATCAGTATGCAGATTCCTTATTGGATGGGATTTTCGGTGTTGGGCGGCTTTACCTCTGTTTTCTTGTTGTCTCGTGATTTTTCAAATGGGCAGATCGGGATGGTCTTATCATTGGCGAATTTACTCGCCGCAGTGTGCCAGCCATTCTTAGCATCCTTTGCTGATCGGATGGTCCGAGTTCGTTTGTCCCAGCTAGCGGCGGGAATGGCATTGCTGCTGGTACTGTTTTCGGGGATTTTGCTGGCGCTGCCGAAAGCTTTTCTGATCGTAGCGGTCATTTATGTTTTGCTTTATGCGAGTTTAGTACTTCTGCAGCCGATGACGATTTCGATCGGAACCTTTTTTATTAGCCGCGGCTATGGGCTAAATTTCGGTGTGGCACGTGGACTGGGGTCACTGGCCTTTGCTGGAGCTGCTTCGGTAACTGGCGTATTGATCGAACGATTTTCACCAACGATCATCTTGTATTTATTGATTGGAATTTTCTTGCTATTCGCGGTGATAGCACTGCTTATCGATACGCGAAAACAAGGTGGAAAGTATTCTGAATCATTGTTGACGGAGCATCATCGTGAAGGCTCGTTGGAAGAGCCGATTGGTTTAATTGAATTCACTAAAAAGTATAAGCGCTTTATATTTCTATTGTTCGGTGTGTCTTTATTGTTTGTGTATCATACGATCATCAACAGTTATATGTTTCAGATCATGCAGCCTTTGGGTGGGACGGCCGCGAATGCGGGGAGTTCCTTATCGATCGCTGCGTTGAGTGAATTGCCGACGATGTTTTTGTTTACTTGGGTTTTACGGCGATTTAAAATTCATTCACTGATGCGAGTGGCGGCCTTTTTCTTCTCAGTCAAGGCAGTATTGATTCTCTTTGCGGGAAGTATTTTTCTAATTAATGTCGCGCAAAGTTTACAGATGATTGGTTTTGCGATGCACACGATGGCGTCGGTCTATTATACGAATCAAATCATTCCGCAAAAAGATTTGATTAAAGGTCAAACCTTGATGGCAACGGCTAACACGATTGGCGGAATCATTGGCGCTTTTGTCGGTGGTCAAATGCTGAGTTTCTTATCCGTTTCAGCGATGCTTATGATCGGTACGCTGATTTCCCTGGTTGGAACAGTGATTGTTTGGCTCTCGGTAGAAAAATAAAAGTATAAGGAACGTCTATTTTCATCATGAAAATAGGCGTTTTATTTCGTTTATTTTTTTAAATAGGATAGAGTGAAGTTTGTACTAATTAACTAAGTTAGCCGTAGTCATCTTATACAGAGGGCAATACGGTACGCAAAAATTTACTCATTAGTATGAACAAGGAGGTCGTTTATGAAACGCAATCGCTATTATCTGATCATTTTTTTGATCGCCGGACTCTTTGTCGCTCCGCAGATTTGGACACAGAATATGATTTTGGGCGCCGACGCTGTCTTTCACTACAATCGTTTTTATGAGACTGCGGAACAACTCAAAACAGGCAATTTCAGTTACTTTATTTCGATCTTTGGTTTTCAACAGTCAGGACGAATCGTCAATGCGGTATACGGACCGTTGTTTTCTTATTTGCAGGGTGGACTAGTTTTACTGGCCGGCAGCTGGTTCCGTTATCAAGTGTTGTTGAATTTTTTGGTTTATCTATTTGCCGGGTGCTCATTGTTCAAATTATTGACCTACGGCAAGATCAAAGAAAACACGGCGCTGTTTTCGGCAATTATTTTTATGACAACATACAGTATCAACTATTGGATATTGAATCAAGGGTTTACTAGCTGGGGAACGAGTCTTTTGCCACTGTGCTTGATTCCGCTGGTCGATCTGAAAAATCGCCATTTTCCTTTCGTGAAAATTGCCTTAAGTGTCGCGCTGATGACCCAAATTCATATGTTGACGGCAGTGATGCTGGGCCTAATCTATGTTCCGTTTTTTATTGCTTATGCGCGAAATCGTTGGGGAACGGCTCTGATCGAGTTAGCGAAAGCGATCGGTTTGTACGGTTGCCTGTCGATCAATGTTTGGGTCAGTTTATTTTTGATCAATTCTGGAGATCAATTGAAGATGCCGTTTACCAATCCGCAAATGAGTGAAAAGGCGATTGATTTGGGTGGCGCCTATTGGCTGCATTATCCTGAAATTTTACGCTTGATAATAATTGTCGGCTTTCTTTTTTGTCTCGTATATTGGCATAGTGTCCAACGCTTTACAAAACAGTTGCTGATATTTAGTGGTCTCTTTTTATTCCTTTCAACGAGCATCGTTCCTTGGGATTGGTTAGTGGCTAATCAGGTACCGCTGGTTTCACTGATCCAATTTCCATTTCGCTTTTTCGCACCATTTACGATATTGTTTCTTTTTTTCTTTGCTTCAATGGTCAATGATTTGCCAAGCAAGAGGTTCCTTCCTATTGTTTTAGCCTTATTTAGTGTGATCAGTATCGGGCAGAACTGGCGGATTCTTTCGCATGATCTGAACCGTTGGGATAAGGAATCTTTAACAAGTAAACACACCTTTGTCCGCGTCTCTGAAAAAGAGGCGAGAGAAAGTTTTTATGATACGGATATGGAACAAGCGTTAAAAGCTGTAGAAAAGTCGAGTCCAGACTATCTGCCAATTTATCACAACGATAAGAAGAACAAATATGTCAGCTATGAAAAACAAATTCTCGCAGATCAAACAAAATTTTCTAAGACTGTAAAAAACAATCAGTTGGAGATTTCGTGGCAGGCAGAGAAAACCGATAATATTCAATTGCCAGTGATTGTCTATCAAAATACGAAAATAGTTGAAGGCGATCGAGAAATCACGCCAGTTTTGCTTTCTAACATTGGTGTACCAACAATTAAGCAGCACGTCGGTAAAAATACTGTTCGTGTTCGATATGATCCGCCAAAATACGTAGGGATGATTTTTATTCTATGTGGTCTAAGTTGGTTAGCGACATTGCTAGGGTGTGCTTATCGATTTTTCATAAAGCTAGGTTAACTTTGGTAATCTAACAAACTATCGGGTAAAATACAAAAAAGAAGCGAGGAGTGAAGCATAATGACTAACTATAACAATGAAAAAGAACCCCGTTTACGCGGTTCTATGGCACCAAAAACCGACGATGATGTCGCTTTAGCAGGGACAAATTCTAGCGAGACAGAAAACAAGCCGGAAGCATTAGCCGGCAGTAATTCTGGCGAACCGAAAGAAGTCGCGCGCTCAGGCTCGAACGCGGTAGAGGAAGAAGAACCGCATGCTTCATTTAAAGATGAAGCGAAAAAGATTATTAAAGAGCTTGAAGATAAATTTGATTCGAAGAAATAAGCTGTGAAAGAGTTAATCCATGGATAATTATTTAGAGATTTATGAACACTGGTATCCACGAAGCTATGGCTTGAATGATTATCCGACAGAATGTCATGTGACGTATTCGGGAGCAGAGCGCAAAGCCCTATTTGAGAAACTAACGGGACCTCAGCAAGCGCTGGTCAATCAGCAAAGAAAATACGAAGTCCGCTCGCTGTTTTTACAAAAGCAGTATTTACAGACATCGGATTGGGAATTTGTCGCGTTGAATATTGATGACGAATTTGAACGTGGAGTTCACAGTCAATTGAAATGTGCTTGCGGACGTCCGTTGAAATACCAATTTGTGATCGAATCAAAGCTCAAGCAGCAGGAGATTCGCTTAGGTATCCAGCATTTCAAGGATCATTTAGGGATCTCACAGCAAGTGGCAGAAGAGATCAAAAAAGGTGTCGCTCATGTGGATTTGGCCTTAGATGAATTATTGTGGCTGACGGAAAAAGGCATTCCGTTTCCGGATGATTTGTGGCAACGTTATGTATTTGCTTACTATCGTAATAATACGCTGCGCCGCCCGCTTTCTCTGAATCAGAGATTAGGCGAACGAGTGGTTCGTTTTCGTGAAGCGAAGATGCCGCTGTTTATTGGCGATTATCTAAGTGTTGTGACGGAGATCAATCAAGTCGATCGGGAAGTGTTCGATCGACAGGAGAAAAATTTCTTAGCTGATAAAAAGGTTTTTGAAGCCTATTTGGAGGATTTTCAACAAGACATTCAAGCTCCTATTTACTTGGAACGGAAGTTTTGGGGACGCAAGCTGACTGATTTTATTCAGTTAGAGCGTTACGGTACGGAGACCTATGAAGAGGCGAAAGAACGTTACTTTGATGATTTGCTGTCCTTTTTAATCGTGTTGAAAGAGCCAACTAAAGCTGCCCGAAAAATCCACAGCTTTGAACTTTTTCATCAAAAGAAATATGGAGGCGCAGAGTTAATCCGCTTCATCATTGAAAAATATCAGCATTATCAATTTACGCAGAATTTTTTCCTCGCGATCCCCAAAGTTTATCGCGTGGGAATTCGAAAAGCAATTCAGCGCAAACAGAAGAAATAAAAAAAATCCGACCTCGTGTCGGATTTTTTATTTGAGCTTATAACGCAAGACAGTTTTCTGTTTAGCGGAATCGACTTTGCGCGGATCGGAAAGATAGATTTCCCGATGGATAAAGTCACCCATGGTAGTTGTTTTATGAAGGTTGTTTTCCTTCATAAATTCATGCATTTTTGTAAAGGATGCGGGCTCGTCATCGTAAGAACCAAGATGGATCATTTGTACGGCACGTCCTTCTTCGTATTCAATAAACTCTGCTTCCTTGATATACGAATTCTGTTTTTTCTTGAATGTCGGTTCAACGACGGCCGAGAAATCTTCTTTTGTGAGGCGGTCAGGTTGGCGGATCATGATCCGATAAATCAGTTCATCCTTATTCACTGGACCATCGCCGGGATCTGTCTCAGAAGTCCAAACACCTTCCAAAGGATAGACGGTGTACTCAAATGGTTCGCCTAATTCCCCTTTTTTTAATTTCATTCGCAACGCATACGACAATGCATAAAGCGCAGCGACTTGCTCACCAAATAAGTCGCTATTCGGATTTCCATGTCCAGTTAGACAAATAAACTTATACTTGGGAATTGTTTGAATCTCAATTTGTTTTGGTAAATAGAATTGTTTTTCTTCTTTGCGCCATTCATATTTCATCGGTTTGATCTCCTGCTATTTTTTTTAGAGCATCCAATCCATCGGACGCATGTCCAAAGGCTCCGGCTTGAATTATGGATCATAGATAGTGTTTTTTGATTAATGTATCGAATGATGTTAATACGTCATTTAGACTACTATAAATAGTTTACGTGATTTCATTAAATAACGCAAAAAACGATCAATAGACTGTGTAATTTTTGGGTTTTATGGGATAATAAATAAACAGAGATCTTATTATTAGGAGTTGAAATCAGGTGTTCGATTCGCAAAAAGTAAAAGAACTAAATGAGTTGGAATTGATCGTCTATACTTTTATCGTGGAAAATATGGAACGTGTCGGCGGTATGACGATCCGTGATCTTTCTGAAAGCTGCCATGTATCTACTTCGACCATTTTACGCTGCTTAAACAAACTGGGTTACTCTGGTTTTACAGAATTCAAATATGCCCTAAAAGAAAATCTGTCACGCGAAGGGCAGTCTTTTGAAGCCTTTTACGATGCGAATGTGCATGTGGATGCTTTTTTGAAAAAGGTCAATAATGAAAGTTACCATACTGTCATAGATCCGGCGATCGATCTGATTATGGACAGCAAGCATTTGGTTTTTTCAGGAATTGGAACGAGTGGAACTTTAGGGACATATGGTGCCCGCTATTTTTCAAATCTACAATTTAACGCCTACGCGATAACAGACCCGTTCATTCCTGTTCCAACACGAGGATTGGACACTACCTTGGTGATCGCTCTATCCGTTTCTGGTGAAACAGTCGAAATCATTAAGCAAATAGAGGATTTTAAACGCTACGGTGCAAAAATATTGAGTGTCACCAACGATCAGCATTCGACTATTGCGCAAATGGCGGATTTCAATATCTCCTATTATATGCCAGAAGTCACAGGACCTGACCCGACAGAAGAATTTATCAACCTTACGACGCAAGTTCCAGTCATCGCACTTTTGGAAATTCTGGCCCACCAAGCCTATCAACGGGAAAAAGATTCAAAAGACTAGCTATTGATTTAGCTATTGATTTAGCTATTTAATAAAACGAATCGAATTTAAAAAATAAATATATTTAGCAAGAGAATAATCCAGCTGTCTAATAAACAGCTAGATTGTTTTTTTTATTGGAACATGTTTCTTGCTGTTCCAGAAGTATTCCATTCAGGGAAGTCATCACTTATGATAAAACTGTAAACGGATACAAACAATGCGATGGCCATCGCTGCATAAAACTATCTTTTAAGGAGAATCATTTATGAATAACTTTATTAATGAGAAATTATTGCCCCCTATTTTAAAATTTGTAAATACTAAAGCGATTACTGCTCTGCGTAATGGGATGCTGTACACCATGCCTTTTACCATTATTGGTTCTGTTTTCTTACTTTTAGCGAATTTTCCGATCCCGGCTGTTTCTGATTGGGTCACCAGCAGTGGTTTAGCGGTTTATTTTAACGAAGCTTTCGGTGCATCATTTGGTATTATGTCAATTTTTGCGGTAATGGGTATTGCTAATTCTTATGTAAAGGAAGAAGGCTTCGAAGGTTTACCAGCAGGAATGATCGCGTTAGTAATCTTCTTACTTACACAACATTCAAGCGCTACGAATGCAGAAACAAATGCGGTCGTGACCAATGTCATTGATAAGACTTGGACAGGTGGTCAAGGTATGATCAGTGCCATCATCGTTGGGTTATTCGTTGGTTGGGCCTATTCTTGGTTCTTGAAACGTGATATTCGGATCAAACTACCAGAACAAGTACCAGCAAACGTCGCGAACTCATTTACTGCGTTGATTCCAGCGGCAGTAATAACAACAGTGGCATTAGTTGTCTATGTAATCTTTGATAAAGTGTTCAATACAACGGTTGTAGAAGCCATTTATAAATTGATTCAAACACCAATGCAAGGGGTTACGGATACCTTCGGCGGCGCTATGATGTTAGGTTTCTTGGTACCATTCTTATGGTTCTTCGGGGTTCACGGTTCAACATTGGTCGGCGGAATTATGGGACCAATCTTGACAGCGAATTCATTAGAAAATACAGCAATCCTGAACTCAGGCAAAGAATTGACCATCGCTAACGGTGGTCACATCGTAACACAACAATTTTTAGACCAATTCATGACAGTCACAGGGGCTGGTATGACGATCGGGATCGTGATGTTCATGGTGATGTTCGCCCGTTCCGCACAGTTTAAGCAATTGGGACGGTTAGCATTATTACCGGCAGTTTTCAATATCAATGAGCCGATTCTGTTTGCTACACCGATCGTAATGAACCCGATCATGGCATTACCATTTATCTTAACGCCAATGGTTTCTGGTGTGATTACTTACTTTGCACTGTATTCTGGACTTGTTCCAATGTTTACAGCGGTCGTCGTTCCGTGGACAACACCGCCAATCATTTCAGGATTCTTAGTCGGTGGTGTGAGAACAGCGCTATTACAGGCAGTTGTACTAGTTATCGGATTCTTCATTTACCTGCCATTTGTTCGTAAAGTGGATTCATTGAACTATTTGCAAGAGCAAGGTGAAAGCATGGAACAAATCGAAAAAGATTTAGCAAACGAAAATAATAAAGCCGAAGGTAATGCAACGGCTTAGTTGAAGAGGTAAAGCAATGAGTATTTTTAAAGAGAATTTTTTATGGGGCGGCGCAGTAGCCGCCCATCAATTAGAAGGCGGCTGGCAAGACGGCGGTAAAGGAGTCAGTGTTGCTGACGTTATGACTGTCGGTGCCCATGGCACGCCACGTCGAATTACTAACGGTGTCTTAGAGGGAGAAAATTATCCCAACCATGATGCGATTGATTTTTATGGACGCTATAAAGAAGATGTGAAGCTGTTTGCGGAACTTGGATTGAAATGTTTCCGGACATCGATTGCCTGGACACGTATTTTTCCTAATGGAGACGAGACTGAGCCGAATGAAGCGGGATTACAGTTTTATGATGACTTATTCAACGAATGTTTGAAATATGGGATCGAACCAGTAATCACCTTGTCGCATTTTGAAATGCCTTACCACTTAGTAACTGAATACGGTGGTTGGCGTAATCGCAAGATGATTGATTTCTTCGCCCATTTTGCTGAAGTTTGTTTTACGCGCTATAAAGATAAGGTCAAATATTGGATGACCTTTAATGAGATCAACAATCAAGCCAATTATCAAGAAGATTTCGCGCCGTTTACGAATTCCGGTCTGAAATTTGAAGCTAATGATAATCGGGAAAAAATCATGTATCAAGCCGCTCATTACGAGTTGGTTGCCAGTGCAAAAGCGATCGAGATCGGACATAAGATCAATCCTGATTTTGAGATTGGTTGTATGATCGCGATGGTTCCAATCTATTCGTATTCATGCAGCCCGTCAGATATGATGGCCGCAACAGTTGCGATGCAGCGTCGCTATTGGTTCACTGATGTGCATTGTAAAGGACGTTACCCAAGCTATATGAAGACCTACTTTGATCGCAAACAGTTTGATTTGGATATCACTGCGGCAGACGAAGTACAGTTAACAAAAGGAACCGTTGACTATATCGGTTTCAGTTATTACATGTCCTTCGCAGTCAAAGATCATGATAAAGGACCAGCTTATGATTATGATGAAGCCCATGATTTAGTAGAAAATCCTTATGTCAAAGCATCCGATTGGGGCTGGCAGATTGATCCAACTGGATTGCGCTACGCGATGAACTGGTTCAATGATCGTTATGAATTACCATTGTTTATCGTAGAAAACGGCTTTGGTGCCATCGATGAAATCGCTGATGATGGCGAGATCCATGACGAATATCGAATCGATTACTTGCGTGAACACATTGAAGCGATGCAAGAAGCGGTCATTTATGACGGAATTGATTTGATGGGTTATACGCCATGGGGATTTATTGATTTAGTTTCTGCTGGAACAGGAGAAATGAAAAAACGGTATGGCTTCATTTATGTCGATAAAGATAATGAAGGTGCAGGAACGTTGGATCGTAGTAAAAAGGATTCCTTCCATTGGTTCCAAAAAGTGATCGCAAGTAATGGCGATGTACTATAAAGACACTTCCGCACCAACTCAGAATTAGTGAAGAACGTGAGAAAGGATAGTATTATGAGTGAAAAAACGATTATGTTAGTTTGTAATGCTGGGATGAGTACCAGCATGCTAGTGACCAAAATGCAAAAAGCGGCGGAAACACAAGGACTTGATGTCGATATTTTTGCGATTGCGGCGGCAGATGCAACGAACAAATTGCAGGAACGTGAGATCGATACGGTCTTGTTAGGCCCACAGGTTCGTTTTATGCAGAAGCAGTTTGAAGAAAAATTGGCGCCATTAGGAATTCCTGTGGATATCATCAATATGACGGACTATGGCATGATGAATGGTGAAAAGGTACTTGATCAAGCAGTAGCGATGATCAATGGATAAATCGGTATAAAATAAGGAGTGTTTAAATGCAGAAAGAAAATTTAGAAGCGGTGATGGGGTTGATCATCCACGGAGGCAATGCCAAAAGTAATGCGATGGAAGCCATTCAAGAAGCAAAAGATGGTGACTTCCAATTAGCAGATGAAAAAATCAAACAAGCAGAAGAATCATTAGTCGAAGCGCACCATTCGCAAACAGGACTTTTAACAAAAGAAGCGCAAGGTGAGCATCTCGATTTGAATTTGTTGACAGTTCACAGCCAAGATCATTTGATGACTTCGATTGCTTTCACAGACTTAGCGAAAGAGATCATCGACGTCTACAAAAAAATCAGTGCTTAAAAATATTTCGCGAACGCAATCAACTTTTTCAGTTATTGCTAAGTTCGTTGTTAATGTAAAAATAGTCCATCTCCAAAATTATGGAGATGGACTATTTTTGGTTAGCTGTTCAATTACATTTGACGGATAAATCCGATTTTTTCTTGAATGGAATTCAACTCTGTGTCGATGGCATTTAGAAATTCCATGATCTCTTGTTTTTCATCTTCTGAGCAAATATCCTTGGCATTGATTTTTTCAAAATTTTCTTGGATCGTTTTCAAATTAATCAAACTACCTGTAACATGCATTTTTTTGTTGATATTTTCAATAGTGTTCAAGTGCCTACCCCTTCCCCTGAGTAGCTTCCTGCTTAACCGTTTTATGGTTTGATATAGGCATAACCCTGTGCCTGTAATTCAATCAAATCTAAAACACCCGCAGGGACGACAACGACATTCTTCGGTAATTGTTCTTTTGCGATCTTATTTGCCCGCATCGCATTATTGCACGCGTGAAAAGTCACACCGGCAGTTGCGATGAATGCTTGATTTTCAGGAGCAAGATAGCCATTGATCGCTTTCCCATTTACTAAAATAATAATAGCTATTTTATAGGGTTCTTTCAATAAGTTTTTCACGTTACTGGCTGCTTCCGGCCATTTTTCCAATTCATCAATATGAAAGACAACGTTCATTTCTACACCTTATTTCTTAATAATCATGTTGATTGCTTGTTCCAATTTTTGTGCCTGTTCATCAGGATTCTTGTCAGGATGCTCAAAGCAATTTTTCAAATTTTCAGCTACGATCATGCCCATTACACGATCAATACTGGAACGTACGGCGCTTAATTGGGTAATGACATCAATACATTCTTTCTCGTCATCAATCATCTTTTGGACACCGCGGATTTGTCCTTCCGTTCGTTTCAACCGATTGAGGATCTTTTTTTCTTCTATCTCCATTGATTTCCACTTCCTTTGTGCAAGCTGTTTAAGAAGAATATACCTAGAGAGGGTATGTTTCGTCAAGTGGATCGCTTCTAATAATAATGAGAACTAAACAGAACGGTTGACAGGAATCAAAAAGATATGATAAAAATACCCTATGAGGTATTTAAAAGAAAAAATAAGGAGACAGTTTATGTTTAATCTATTTCAGAGGAATACGGCTATTTCAACCAAGGACTTAGCTGAAAAACTCAAAGAACCAATTACTTTATTAGATGTTCGAACACCTGAGGAATACCGTGGAGGGCATATTACGAAAGCATCCAATTATCCTTTGAATAAAATTGATCGTTATCAAGGAAAAGAAAAAGAAGTTTATGTCATTTGCCAATCAGGGATGCGCAGCAAACAAGCCGTTAAGATTTTAAAGCAAAAAGGCTATGAAGCAATCAATGTTCAAGGCGGCATGAATCGTTGGCAAGGTCCGACTAGGGGAGGAAAGTAAGATGAAGATTGTTATTGTAGGCGGCGTCGCAGGCGGGATGTCCGCAGCTACGCGTTTGCGTCGTTTAATGGAAGATGCGGAGATCATTGTTTTGGAAAAAGGACCATTCGTTTCTTTCGCAAATTGTGGATTGCCTTATTATGTGTCCGGAGAGATCGCGGATCGTGAGGCGCTTTTGGTCCAAACACCAGAATCGTTAAAAGCCCGCTTCAATCTAGATGTTCGTCCTTTCCATGAGGTCACCAGTATTTCTCCTGAAAATAAAACTATAACTGTCAAAAATGACCACGGGAGTTTTACAGAAAGTTATGACAAATTGATTTTATCTCCAGGTGCGAAACCATTGATTCCAGAAATGGCTGGGCTGACTGAGGCAACGAATGTCTATAGTTTGCGCAATGTTCCCGATTTGGATCGGATCATGCAGGCGTTGGAAAAAGAACCTGCGAAGGCAACGGTGATCGGAGCTGGTTTTATCGGTCTTGAGATGGCGGAAAACCTAAAGTCTCGCGGGCTGGATGTGACCGTTATTGAAAAAGCGCCGCATGTATTGCCGCCACTAGATGAAGAAATGGCTGCCTTTGTCAAAAATGAGCTGATCAAGCAAGGCGTTCGGGTCATCAATGGAGAATCTGCTCAAAGTTTCAGTGAACGAGGACAGAAAATCAGATTGACGAACGGGGAAGAAGTGACCTCGGACTTAACGATTCTTTCAGTCGGTGTCCGTCCAGAGAATACTTTAGCAAACCAAGCAGGATTAGAGACTGGTTTAGGCGGAGGCATTTTGGTGGATGAGAACTATCAAACAAGTATGCCGGATATTTTTGCGGTTGGTGATGCGATCGTAGTCAAACAGCAGGTTAGCGGCGAGGATGCCTTGATTTCACTTGCCTCTCCAGCAAATCGTCAAGGGAGGCAAGTAGCGGATGTCATCTCTGGCCTGAAACGAACGAATCGCGGAAGTATTGGAACAGCGATCGTTCGCGTATTTGATCTGGCTGCCGCAGCGACTGGTTTAAGTGAGCGAGTGGTCAAACAATTGGGTCTAGACTATCAGGTGGTCCATGTTTCTGGAAAAGACCATGCGGGGTATTATCCGGGGGCTAGTGACCTGACATTGAAATTAGTGTTTGAGCCAAAAAGTGGAAAAATCTATGGGGCTCAAGGTGTCGGTGCTAACGGTGTAGATAAACGCATCGATATTCTAGCGACAGCGATCAAAGGCGGGTTAACGATTTTTGACTTGCCTGAGTTGGAATTTACCTACGCACCGCCATTCGGCTCGGCCAAAGACCCGGTCAATATGTTAGGCTACGCTGCGATCAATTTATCAGAGGGCATCAGTGATTCGATCCAATGGTATCAATTGAAGCAAGCACAGCAAAATGGCAGTCAATTATTAGATGTACGGAATCCAGAAGAATTAGCCAATGGGCGTTTTCCTGAGTCAGTCAATATTCCGTTGAATCAATTACGCGAACGAATCGCCGAACTAGATCCAACGCAAGACTATATTGTTAGCTGTCACAGCGGCTTGAGAAGCTATGTGGCTGAACGCCAGTTAAAACAAAATGGATTCAAGGTGAAAAATTTGGATGGCGCCTTTGCTTTATACAAAACAGTTCGACCGGAGGAATTGATTTATGACTAATGCCATCGCTATGGATGATTTTTATCATTTAACTAAACAAAAAGAAGTGAAAATCATTGATGTCCGTGAAGCCTATGAATATCAAATGGGGCATGTGCCCCACGCGAAAAACTTACCATTAAGTGGACTAGGCGCTAGTACGAGTGAACTAAATCCTGATAACGACTATTATCTAATCTGTCACTCAGGGGCGCGCTCAGAAAGTGCTTGTGCTTTTTTAGACAGTCAGGGTTTCAAGGTCATCAATGTTTTAGGTGGAACCTCCGCTTGGCCAGGAGAGTTAACTAAATAGATTTTCATTTGCTTTTAAAATGAAGAATAAGGAAGAAGTGTTGATTTAGCCTTTAAATCATCACTTCTTTTGTTTTGTTCATAGAATCCTAGTAAAAATATTCAGCCTTTCCATTTTTACATGTTGACAAAGTGAAAGTAAATGATAATATAAAGGTGTAAATAAAAACAAAAGGAGCAATAAGATGATTGAGTTGAAGAAATTAGCGAATATGGTAGACCACACATTATTAAAGGCCGATGCAACGAAAGACGGATTCAAGCAATTGTGCAAAGAGGCAGATGATTATGGCTTTAAAATGGTAGCGATTAATTCTTATCCAGTAGCAATGTGTCGGGAGTTCTTGAAAGACAGCGAGGTTCATGTGGGTGCGGCCATCGGATTTCCTTTAGGGCAGACGACAATTGAAACGAAAGTATTTGAAGTGCAGGATGCTATTAAAAACGGCGCGGATGAAATTGATTATGTGATCAATATTGGCAAATTAAAGGATGGCGACACTGAATATATTCGTGAAGAAATGAAAGCAATTGTGAATGCTTCTCGTGAAGGTGAAATTATCAGTAAAGTTATTCTAGAAAATTGCTACTTAACGGATGAAGAAAAAGTGGCTGTCTGTGAAATCGCGAAGGAAGTAAAGCCTGATTTTGTCAAAACTTCAACAGGATTTGGAACAGGCGGTGCCACACTTGAAGATGTTGCGTTGATGAAAAAAACAGTTGGTGATGGCGTAAAAGTAAAAGCGGCTGGCGGCATTCGTGATTTGGCTACCGCATTGAAGATGGTAGAAGCAGGGGCGGAACGTTTAGGGACAAGTTCAGGTATTAAAATCGTAGAAGAATACAAGACTTTAGTAAAGGAGTAGAGAGATGACAGAAATTCGCGACGTATTGAAAACGGCATTTATTAATTTTGATTTAGCAGCGACCGATAAGCAAGCAGCGATCAGCGAACTTGCGAACACCTTTGTAACAGAGGGTGTTGTCAATAATGAGAACGTTTACCTAGAGGCCGTGATGAAAAGAGAAGAGGAAAGTACGACAGGGATCGGTTTTGGTGTAGCGATTCCGCATGGAAAAAGTGCAGCAGTTACTGAAGCTTCACTAGCATTTGGCCGCAGCCAAGCGGGAATTCAATACGATTCAATGGATGGAAAGCCTGTACACTTGATGTTTTTGATCGCTGTCCCTGAAACGTCAAACGATGAGCATCTGAAAATTCTGAGCAAACTATCACGGAAGCTGATGCATGATGATATCCGTCAAAAACTGATGACTGTCACTGATGTCGAAGAAATCTATCAGATTTTTGAATAGGAAGGGTGAAAAAAATGAAAATTGTAGGGATTACATCGTGTTCGACGGGGATCGCACATACTTATATGGCGGCTGAAAACTTAGAGATCGCTGCTAAAAAACGCAATATTGAAATCAAGGTAGAAACACAAGGCTCGATTGGTGCGGAGAATGTGTTAACTGAACAGGAGATCGCCGACGCGGACGCGGTTATTATCGCAGCGAGCACATCGGTGAATAAGGATCGCTTTAATGGGAAACGTTTGTTGGAAGTCGATGTGACTGAGGCGATCGATCATCCAGATGATTTATTCGATCGTGCACCGAATGCAGCGATTTATACGACTTCGGCGGAAGTAAAGTCAGAAGCGAAAGCGGAAAAAAGCGGAATTTATAGTCACTTGATGACGGGTGTTTCTTACATGATTCCCTTTGTTGTGGCAGGCGGGATTTGTATTGCGTTAGCCTTTGCCTTCGGCGGGATCAACGCCAAGGGTGATCTGGCTTCAGCGATCAATGAGCTAGGCGGGATCGCGATGGGCTTGATGTGGCCGATCCTAGGTGGGTATGTTGCCTTTTCAATCGCTGACCGACCAGGTTTAGTTCCGGGGATGGTTGCTGGGATGATCGCTTCGTCAATGAATGCCGGATTCCTAGGCGCGTTATTGGGTGGTTTCCTTGCTGGTTATACCGTTCATTGGTTGAAAAAGGTGCTAAAATTACCATCAGCTTTTTCTGGGTTATTGCCTGTATTGATTCTTCCAGTCGTATCGGTATTATTTGTTGGTCTTGTTATGAAATTTATCGTAGGGATTCCGATTACGGCATTAAACGAAGGAATCACGAATTGGTTGAATAGTTTGTCAGGTATGAACTCTGTATTACTGGGACTGCTTCTAGGTGGAATGATGGCGATCGATTTAGCCGGACCAATCGGAAAAGCGGCATATTTCTTCGGAGTTGCGTCATTAACGAATCTAGGTGCTGGAGAGACAAGTATGGTGATGGCGGCGGTAATGGTTTCTGGTATGGTGCCACCATTGGCAATGGCTTTATCCTCAACTGTTTTAGGTAAAAACCTATACAGTAAAGAAGAACGTGAAGCTGGGAAATCTGCTTGGGTCTTGGGATTATCATTTATTTCTGAAGGCGCGATTCCTTTTGCGGCGGCAGATCCGATTCGGGTGTTGGCTTCTGTGACGGTCGGTTCGGCGATTACGGGTGCATTATCGATGATCTTTAAATGCGGGATCGCGGTTCCTCATGGCGGCTTCTTCGTCTTCCTGATTCCCGGCGCAGTCGAAAATGTTTTGCTTTATGTGTTAGCGTTGGCGATCGGAACAGCGGTCAGCGGATTTTTGGTAACGGCAGTAAAAGTATTCTCGCAGAAGAAACAAACAGCTAAGGAGTAATGATCGGCATGACAGAATTGATTAAAATTTGTTTGATAGGAACAGGCAGAGCGGGGATGATCCATGGTAAAAATTTCGCTCGCCGAATTGAAAATGCACAATTGATTGCTTTGTGCGATCCTTCAAAGGAAAGCTTAGAATTGGCTCAAAAAGAAGTGGATTGCCAATACCTTTATGAAGATTACCACGAAGCAATGCAAAATCCTGAGATCGACGCTGTCGTGATCGTCACGCCGACCATCTACCATAAAGAGATCGCTTTGGCGGCAGCAGCGGCGAAAAAACATATCTTGTGTGAAAAACCGTTAGCGATGGATGAAGCGGAATGTTTGGAAATGATCCAAGCCGCTGAAGAAAATCAAGTGAAGCTGCAAGTCGGTTTCATGCGGCGTTTTGATGCAAGCTTTCAAGAGGCGAAAAAAGTCGTGGATTCGGGCGCGATCGGGGATGTCGTATTGGTGAAATCATTGACTCACGGTCCTAGTGAACCGAAACCTTGGATGTTTGATATACGTAAGAGTAATGGGCCAATCGGTGAAGTAAATAGTCACGATCTTGATACATTGCGTTGGCTGACGGGGAGTGAAGTAAGTAGTATTTACGCGAATGGCGGTAATTACCGTTCGCCAGAGGTGAGCGACGAGTTTCCTGATTATTACGATACGGTTGCGATGAATCTGCGTTTTACGGATGGCAAGCTGGGACTGATCGATGGCGCTCAATATGTTCAATATGGGTATGACGCGCGAACGGAGATTCTCGGAACCAGAGGAAGTATTCTGGTTGGCGATCAAGGAAAGCATAATATCGTGGTAGCGACTAGCGATCAAAAATTGACGCAGCCAACGATGCACAGCTGGATGTATTTATTCAGAGAGGCTTATGTGGCTGAAGATCAAGCCTTTGTTGATTGTATTCTGAATGACACGACGCCTCAATGTACGGGAAAAGATGGCTTAATGTCAGTTCGATTAGTCAACGCGGGGCTGACATCGTTGCTGGAAAATAGAATTGTCGAGGTGGAAGGATAAATGAAAGCAATCCAATTACTAGGAAAAGAAAAGATTCAATTAAGCGAACTCGCTAAACCCGAAATATCTGAAAAAGAAGTCTTGATAAAAGTCAAAGCAGCATCGATTTGCGGGACCGATGTTCGGATGTATAAAAACGGCTATCCTACCGCAAGTGAAGAAACACCATTAACGTTAGGACATGAAATTTCAGGCGATATCGTTGAAGTCGGATCTTCGGTCGATTTCTATAAAGAAGGCATGCGGGTTGCGATCGCTCCGAATATGGGCTGCGGAATTTGTGATCAATGTGTTAGCGGAAATACTCATTTGTGTGAAACTTATGAAGCTTTTGGCATCAATTTGCCTGGTGGTTTTGCCGAATATCTAGTGATTCCGGAAAAAGCAGTTCGCCAAGGGAATATTTCTTTGATTCCTGACGAGTTGTCTTATGAAGAAGCAGCATTGATCGAACCTTTCAGCTGTGTGTTCAACGGGCAAGAAATTGCCGGAAATAACCCCGGAGACAATGTGTTGATTATCGGTTCTGGTCCGATCGGAATCATGCACGCGATGTTGGCACGCGCAAGAGGTGCAGGAAAAGTCATGATGAATGACTTATCGGAAGCTCGTTTGGCAGATGCAAAAAAAATGATTCCCGATTTGATTCCACTAACTTCGGAAAATTTGCAGGAGAAAATTTTTGCCGAAACCAATAATCAAGGCGTTGACCTTTGTATTATTGCGGCACCAGCGCCACAAGCGCAAGAAGCCAGCTTCAATTATATGGCGATGAACGGTCGTTGCTTATTCTTTGGCGGTTTGCCGAAAGAAAAAGAAGAGGTCAAACTGAATACGAATATTCTGCACTATAAACAATTGAGAGTCTTTGGCTGTACTCGTGCTAGTTTGATGGGCTATCGGACTTCAGCTCAATTGGTTTCCAGCGGCAGAATTCCGTTGAAAGAGCTGATTACAAAGCGCTATCCGATCGATCAATTTGATGAGGCCTTGGAAAATGCTAAAAAGGCCATCGGTTTAAAGAATGTGATTGTCTTCAAAGAATAATTTTAGTTTGATTGCTTACATTTTCAGTTTCTTTTATAATGAAACAAAACGCAAAAAGGTGATAAAAAATGGATGATCAATTATACGCGGAGGAACGAAAGCAATCCATCGTAAATCTAGTCAACGAGAAGAATCGCATGCAAGTTGCGGAGTTAGCCGATATTTTTAACGTTACAGGTTCAACGATTCGCAATGATTTGCGGGAATTGGAGAACGAGGGATTAGTGACTCGGACACATGGCGGAGTGATCAAGCGTGATTTTCAGCGCAGCGTCGAGATTATTCCCAAGAGTCGTGAATTTACAGATGAAAAATATCGGATTGCTGAACGAGCGGTCAAATTGATTGAAGAAAATGATATTTTGGCGATTGACACGGGAACCTCTTGCAGAGCCTTTGCCGAGAAGCTGATTAATAGTCAGCTCCAGCGTTTGACGATCTTGACCTACGATTTGGAGATCGCTTTGTTGTTAAGCGAAAAGACCAACTATCAAGTTCAAGTGATCGGCGGTGCGATCCGTAATGGCTATCCTTATGTATCCGGGAGTTCTGTCGCACTAGGGTTAGCTGGCTTTTCCGTGGATAAAGTCATTCTGGGAACCACCTCTTTTGATAAGAATTATGGGCATTCGACCCCTAATTATGAAACGGCTGAAATGAAAAAGAGTTTGATCAATATTGGACGAATAAAAATTGTATTATGCGAGTCTAGTAAAATCAATCAACGAAGCTTTAAACAGTTTGCTAAACCGGATGAATGTGATTATCTGATTACAGATCTTCAGATTACGCGTGAGCAGCAGACGGATATCGAAGCCCTAAAAATCAATTTGTTAATGGTATAAAACAAAGCCTGCCTAATTCCTTATGGAAGTTGGGCAGGCTTTTTATTATGCGAAAAGAGAACCGATAAAATAGAGAACAGGATAGAGTACCATAATTGCCGACATCGCTTTTAAAACAATTGGGAAAGTCGTCTTTTTATCTTGCAATGCACGGTATTTTTTTAAACTCTGCCAATTTTTTGGGAAGAGGAAGAGTAAAAACAGCACAGTCCAAGGAGCCAACCCGGCAATCACTAAAACGAATAGCCAGATAAAGCTAAAGACGTAGACGCTTAATAGAACTTTTACTGCTAATGGTTTTCCTAAATAATAAACCAGTGTCTTGCGATGGTTTTCGATATCTTCTTCCAAATCGCAAGTATTATTAGCCAATAAATTATTGAACATCATCAATACCAAAGGTAAGCTGATCAAGAAAACTTTTCCGATCATAGGTAGGGTGACAACATGGGTTTGATAAACGGCCAAATAGTAACTCACTACCGTAATGAAAAATCCGCTGGCAGTACCGGTCAGGGCTTCAGCAATCGGCAAACTATTCAGAGGACGGCGACCATAGGAATAGAACAAGCCGATGTAAAAACCAATCACACCCAAAGCACCGATCACCCAGTTCGTACGCCAAACCAATAGCAGTCCTAGTAGGAAGGAAACAATCAAATTAAATAAGTAAAAATTGCGAACAAAACGCAGATCTAAATGATCGCGTCCGATAATATTGGTTTGCTGCTTGTAGTTTTCGTCAGACGCGTTGCGGTAGTCCATGTAATGATTAAAAACGTTAACGGTAATATGGAACATCACGATGATCAAAACGAATAGAAAAAATTCGGGACTCGGCAAGCTATTCAATTGAAATTTGGCGATGGCATATCCCAGTAAAATAATAAATAGATTTAATGGCGCAGTGTAGATTTCCGATAATTCCCAGAATTGTTTAAAGGTTAGTTGTTTCAAAATAATTCTCCTCTTTCATTTTAAGGTAATCATTTTTCCTTACAGAAAAATAAATCTGATTTTCAAGTCGCAATCCATTCAACCGATGTACTGAATGTATAAAATAGAAAGGATATTTTTGCGATGAAGTTCTTTTCAAAAATAGCGAGGATTGGGCTATTTGTCCACTAGTTTGTTTGACTCGGCGGAAAGGTTTTCAATAATTGAAAGTGCTTTTTTGTTTAATGTTCGGGTTTTCGTTCATTTACATATTATTGTTTACTTATTAACCTGTTTATTATATGATTATCCTCGTTGTTTGAAAAAACATGCTATTATTTTACGAACATTTTTAGACCGTAGGGGGAGCAACATGAAAGAAAAAATAAATGCTTATTTTGAACTCGAAACACTAAACACCACAGTAAAGAGAGAAATTCTGGCGGGGTTCACCACTTTTATTTCAATGGCCTATATCCTCTTTGTTAATCCTAGTGTGCTGGGTGCCTCTGGAATGAATGAAGGGGCCGTTTTCACGGCAACGGCATTAGCCAGCGCCTTGGGCTGTATTTTGATGGGTGTCTTGGCGCGTTATCCGATCGCCACCGCACCTGCACTAGGGATCAATGCCTTTTTTGCTTATTCTGTTTGTATCGGAATGGGCATACGCTGGGAGACAGCTTTAGCCGGCGTATTTGTTGCATCGCTGATCTTCATTTTGATCACAGTTTTTAAATTACGCGAGATGATCATTGACGCTATTCCAGCCGACTTGAAATATGCGATCTCAGGCGGGATCGGCCTATTCATCGCCTTCTTAGGGTTGAGCGAAGGCGGCATTATCGTAGCGAATAAATCAACATTAGTCGGTTTAGGTTCAATGAGTGTGGGGACGACATGGTTAACAGTCTTTGGCTTGATCGTGACTGCGATCTTGATGGTGCGGCGAGTTCCAGGCGGAATCTTTATCGGCATGGTCGCAACAACATTATTAGGCTTAGTAACCGGCTTGATTCAGGCGCCAACACAAATTATTTCGGCGGCACCTAGTTTGAAACCAACCTTTTTAGTTGCTTTGAAACATGTAAAAGATATTAACACGCTTCAGCTTTGGGTCGTTGTGCTGACTTTCTTATTGGTGACCTTTTTTGATACAGCGGGGACGCTAGTCGGATTAGCGAATCAAGCTGGTTTTATGAAAGACAATAAAATGCCGCGAGTTGGAAAAGCTTTGGCCTCTGATTCTACTGCTATGTTGGCCGGATCATTATTAGGCACTTCACCAGTGGGGGCTTACGTAGAATCTTCAGCAGGTATCGCTGTTGGCGGACGTTCTGGTTTGACGGCAATCACGACAGGCATATTTTTTATCTTTGGTCTATTTTTCTCACCATTATTGTCAGTTGTTACATCGCAAGTCACCGCACCAGCTTTAATTGTGGTAGGCGTTTTGATGGCTCAATCCTTGAGTCAAATCAAATGGAATCAATTAGAGATCGCGATCCCTTCATTTTTAATTTTGATTGGCATGCCGTTGACATATAGTATTTCGGATGGGATTGCCTTAGGCTTCATCTTCTATCCAATTACGATGCTTGCTGCCAAACGCGGGAAAGAAGTTTCGCCGATCATGTATGGGTTGTTTTTTGTCTTCATCGGATTCATGTGGATTTTAAATGTAAAATAAAAGGTTAAACGAACAAGTTGTTCAGTTTCTGTCGTATTCAGAAGCTGAGCAGCTTTTTTTTATGATTCTTTTTTTATGTGCTTTTTTCGTATCTAAGGACTTAAAGATTATATGTTTCCGTCATTTGTCGTGTTTGTAAGCGTATAACTAAAATTTAATGGACATTATAAGTGTATTCATATTAATATAATACATATAAAAAACAACCGTCTGCATAATCATTGTACTAAACTAGGAATTGACCATAAATTAACATTATATTATAATTAATTTATGCAATTATTTTTTATATATTAATATATTTGATAATAATTCCATTCTATTTCAAAAAACGTACTAATATTTTTGGCAGTGAGTGGAAGATGGCAAGGCGAGAAGAACAGCTGACTAGAAAAATACGGCGATATGAAAGGATGGATGGCATGCAATTATTACTATTAACGAAGGTTCCTTTATATGAAGAAAACTTTGAACGTCAATTAAAGCAATTGGGAAATGAGGTCTATTGTTCCAATAGTTTGATAACAGCGTTTAAGCGAGGCACATTCAACAAAGAGCTTTTGGCTCAGTTCGAAGGAATTATTTTTAGTGAGACGATGTATGACAAAGAAGTAGAAGAATTGATCCAAGTTTTACCAAAGGAAAACTTGAAATTTTTCCGGCGTATAAATGAAGTTAGCTGTGATGAAACTTTTGACTCCATTTATGATGCTTGGATTCCAATGGATTCGAGTTTGGAGAGAGTAAGAGAAATTTTATTAGTCGCGGAATTATCTAAGTTAGCATCGAAGGAAGCGGATCGCAGTCAACAAATCACGGTAAAACAAAAGTTATCCGACCTGAATTTGAAGCTGAAACAAAAAGAAATTGTGTACTATTTAATTCAATCAGGAGATCGTACAGTACCAAGAGAAGAAATTAGTCGTCAAATATGGGAAAAGGCGCCAACAAAATCAGTTTTAGCGAGCTTGTCAAAAGTTGTCTCAAAAGTGAATGAGAAACTGGAAAACGAATTTGGGGATGAAGCAATTCAAACGGTTTGGGGTCAAGGGTATCGCTTGAACAAGAAAATTTTTGATTTCTTATACGATGATCTGAGCGAAAAACCGGTACTAACGATTGTAGAGTAGTGATTTGCTGGAAAGTGTAAGTAAATCTTTTAACTCTGATCGAAATAGTTCATCTTAAGCTAGGTAACAAAAAACAGTGATAATGAGTATTGTAAATAGGTGCAACTAATAGGCTCTGCTAGGAGCGGTGTACGATTATCGTAGACGCCCAGCAGAGTCTTTTTAAAACGATCGACACGAAATAAAACGATTTATGCAATGGAATCAAAAGGAAACTTTATATTAATGCACTAATAATTATCGCTCAAATACAAACAATTGAAGCGGAATAAGCTGGGATGCTGTTTCTAAAACTTTTTTGAGGCACAATAAACTGTTGAGATAGCCGCTTACATAGCAACAAAAGAATAATTCTTATAAAGTAATACAAAAAATAGTAGGTAGCTAAATACGATGATTCGGCTATTTCTGGTCATCAGTTTGTAAATTATTTATTTATTATATTAGAATACATCTCCTAGATTAGAATAAGTCTGAAAAAGGTCTGAAGAGCAGTAAAAGGATAAATAACTGATTGGGCAAAAAGAAGTTAGTGAATAAAATCGATAAATATGAATTAATCATGAATAAATATTTATTGTATGCATTTGATGAATATGCACGTTTTATTATTTTTTTTCGATAAATATATTAAAAGTTGGCCGATCGATTTTATCGATAATGAGGTCTTTTTTTGTCTTTAAGTTATTCATAACTGAAAAGTTGGTTTCGATATTGGAAGGGTGAACAGAGCTATTGTTTTTAGAGAATTATTATTATGTAGCTATTTCTAATGATTGTTTCAGAAAAAAAGTTGAAGAGATTCATGCTCTTTTTTAAATGTGTAAATTGTTAAAAATTTCGATGAGCAAAAATCATTTTAAAAAAAAGGTTTCTTTAAAAGTTAATATACTATTGATTTATTATAAAAAATATTTTATAATTTTTTAAAAATAGATGTATAATAAAACATAAAAATTATTTATTTAAAATAAAAATAATTTTTATTCTTTTTGAATTAGAGAACGATTGGAATTCGCTGTCAATTATATAACTAAGGTTATCACAACTGGTGGTTTGTACTACAGTCCGACATTCTCAAGTGTTAACAAATTCAAATTGAAAAAAAGTAATTCGCTATTTGAATTTGTAAGGAGATTTAAACACGCATCTGTTTTTTTCTAAATCGCTAGTTTGTACCATATTAAGGAGGGAATTTAAAGATAAATAGTGCAAAAATCAATAGATAGTAAATAGAAGATAAGCTTCTGGCGGTTTCACAAGTGCAGAGCATCTGCTTAAAAGTGAAATAAAGTTTTACATAATAAGTCAAAATTCATACATACAGAAGCAAAAATCTTTTGATCTTAATCACAAAGAAGAGAGATGAAGCCAATTTGAAAAATAGGAATGTTTCTAATTTAAATGATAATACTGATGAGCAATTGTTAGACAAGGTTGAAGTATTGGAAAATCAGAACGAAGAACTATTAGACAAGGTCGAAAAATTGGAAGGTATTCGTGGGGCACTGGAAGAAAAAGTTTCGGCCTACCGTTACAACTTAAAAGAATTAACAAAGAAATTAGATGATGTCGACATACCGATCAAAAAAGAAGTAGTTGTCTATCATAATAAGGACAATTTAGAGAGGCGCCGCTTCATCCTTCAAGGAAGGAATCTTCATGAACAAGCAGCAGTTTGTCATGATTCTTCCGACGAAGTGGCTGAAATCACGAATTTACAAGAAAAGTATGAACGACTGTTAGAACAATATATGTATGAACATGATAGAAATGATCAATTATTTAGTTATCTATTTCAAGAGGAAGAAAATGCCGCTCTCGATTTGTTTGTCAAGGTGGATGTCGCGGATACGTTGCTAGAAGCAACAACTTTAAGTCGCAGGATTATTCAACAAGCGGAGGATCAAGCGCAGCATATTGGGTCAGATTTAAAGGAGCAATTGATGGGTGTATTGAGGCGAGAAAATCATTTGCCGCATGAAGTTGTTAAGGACTTAAAAAATGGTATTCGATGTTTAGACGAATAAACAAGAGAAGAGTTTTAGGAGTTAATGGGTGTAAAAAAAGTGGAATTGAGTAAAGACGGGAGTGACGTAAAATGAAAAAAGTAATCATTTTGACTAGAAATATTATTATCGAACAAGAATTTCAGGACGAATTGCAGCGGTTAGATTACGAAGTGTTTGTTTTAAAAGAATTTTTTGATGTCGACAAGCCGCAATATTTTGAAGAGATTTTGTCTCTTTTTGACATTGTCATTTTTAGCGAAACCCTGACGAATCAGGAGTTTAACGAAATTTTACCGATCGTTGTGGAGAAGGATCTGCATTATTTGCGGCGCACAGATGAGCCGGTGCCGAACATTGATGAGAATCATTGTTTGTCGATTGATTGTACGTTAACAGAATTAAGAGAGTTCTTACTATTAAGTGATAAACGAGAAGGCCAGAATGAATCTCTTTCAAAAGGATTAGTCAGACAATCGGAAATGAAGAAGCAGGATTTGGTGCTCTTCTACAGTTCGTTGAATAATATTGAAAAGAAAATCATCAGCGCTTTAGCCGAAGGAAGTGGAAAGATCATTTCCAGAGACGAATTGTGTAACAAGGTTTGGAACAATGAGGTCAGCAAGTCGCGTTTGGTTCAAATGTCGACGACGGTAGGTAATATCCATAAGAAAATTGCCCACGCGCATATTGATAATGTCCGGATCATTACTTATTGGGGAAATGGTTACCGTCTCCATGATGTGCCGAACGGCTTAATGAATGAGCATATTAAAGAATACAGTATGTAGGTAAAACAAAAAGGTTCTAGTTTTCTTCTGATTCAGAAGAGAGCTAGGACTTTTTTTCTACATTTTTTTTATTTTTCTCGATTTGATTTAAAAAAATCAAGAAAAAAATCCGATACCGCCTCGCTATACTTGTCCTTGTAAGGAAAGAGGTGCACAAAATGGTCAATCAGTATTCAACGATGTTTTTCCCCTGAAGCCATTCGCTAACAAATAATTAAAGAAAAGGAAAGAAGCGTATCTATGAATCAGAAAAAATTATCTCTATTTGGCTTTTTTGCTTTGACAGCTTCTATGGTTTTGACTGTCTATGAGTATCCGACATTCGCTACAGCAAAGTTACACCTAGTCTTCTTTTTATTACTAGGCGGGATTTTATGGTTTTTACCTGTGGCTTTGTGTGCGGCTGAAATGTCTACCGTGGAAGGCTGGCAAAATGGCGGCATTTTTAGTTGGGTCAGCCAAACCTTAGGTGAACGTTTTGGTTTTGCGGCCATCTTTTTTCAATGGTTTCAAATTACTGTAGGGTTTGTCACCATGATCTATTTCATTTTGGGGGCATTATCCTATGTCTTGAATTTTCAAGCATTAAATACGGATCCGTTGATGAAATACATCGGGTTGTTAATCATCTTTTGGGGCCTGACTTTTTCACAATTAGGCGGGACGCAGCGGACGGCTAAAATTGCCAAGGCAGGATTCTTGATTGGAATTCTCATTCCATCCGTTATTCTGTTTGGTTTAGCAGCGGCTTACTTTATTGGAGGAAATCCGATTGAGATTGCGATCAGTACAAAGGCTTTTGTACCAGATTTCTCACAATTATCAACCTTGGTTGTATTTGTATCTTTTATTTTAGCTTACATGGGTGTCGAGGCATCCGCTTCGCATATCAATGAATTGGAAAATCCAAGAAAAAATTACCCGCTAGCGATGATCCTATTGGTCATTTTAGCGATTGCCTTGGATGCGATTGGCGGCTTTTCTGTCGCTGCAGTGATTCCCCAAAAAGACTTGTCTTTAAGCGCTGGAGTGATCCAAACCTTCCAATCATTGATTTTACATTTTAATAGTCATCTAGGCTGGCTCGTTAAGGTGATCGCGTTAATGATTGCTTTTGGTGTAATGGGGGAAGTAAGTTCTTGGGTCGTCGGTCCATCTCGCGGGATGTTCGCCGCAGCACAACGAGGACTACTGCCAGATTTTCTGCGCAAAACAAATACCCACGGCGTACCTGTTCCGTTAATTATGATCCAAGGTGTGATCGTTACTATTTGGGGTGCGGTGTTGACTTTTGGCGGCGGCGGAAATAATTTATCCTTCTTAGTTGCCATTTCACTGACGGTAGTCATTTATTTAGTAGGGTATCTATTGTTCTTTATCGGCTATTTTGTTTTGGTTTATAAGAAGCAAGGGTTGAAAAGAACTTATAATGTGCCAGGTAAAAAAATAGGGAAAACCTTGATTGCCGGTATCGGACTATTGCTATCAGTTTTTGCTTTGCTGATTTCTTTCGTTCCGCCTGCATCAATTGCGAAGGGCGAGGATCGAACCTATCAGGCAATTTTGTTAATCAGTTTTGTTATTACGGTCATTTTACCATTCATTATTTATGAGTTGCATGATAAACATGATCATAAAAATTTGGAAGAACCCGTTCACATGGAAGCAGGAGATGTGAATGCGGCAACCCATCCAGCAGCTCGAGGAGAACATCAGATTGTTCAAACAGAAGAACACACATTGAAACATTAGATAAATATATTTTTCAGGAGGAATTACACATGTTATATGGAAAAGAAAATCGTGATGAAGCAGAATATTTAGAACCTATTTTTGGATCAAAAAGTGAACAAGTTGATTTGCCAAAATACAAATTGAATCAAGAATCGATTGAACCGCGCGTGGCATATCAATTAGTTCAAGACGAAATGCTGGACGAAGGAAATGCTCGGTTGAATCTAGCAACCTTTTGTCAAACATATATGGAACCTGAAGCAGTCAAACTAATGAGCCAAACCTTAGAAAAAAATGCCATCGATAAATCAGAATACCCTCGCACAACAGAAATTGAAAATCGCTGTGTGAATATGATTGCTGATCTTTGGAACGTTAGTGAAAATGAAAAATTTATGGGCACGTCAACGATTGGTTCTTCTGAAGCCTGCATGTTGGGCGGAATGGCGATGAAATTCGCCTGGCGCAAACGGGCAGAAAAATTAGGCTTGGATTTAAATGCGAAAAAACCGAATTTGGTCATTTCTTCTGGCTACCAAGTATGTTGGGAAAAATTCTGTGTTTACTGGGATATTGAAATGCGTGAAGTACCGATGAATAAAGAACACATGTCAATCAATTTAGATAAAGTAATGGATTATGTGGATGAATATACGATCGGAATCGTTGGGATCATGGGGATTACTTACACCGGTCGTTACGATGATATCAAAGGATTAGATGATTTAGTCGAAGAATACAATAAACAAACAGATTACAAAGTCTACATCCATGTGGATGCCGCTTCCGGTGGTTTTTATGCACCCTTCACTGAACCAGATCTTGTTTGGGATTTCCGATTGAAAAATGTTATCTCAATTAATTCTTCAGGTCACAAATATGGCTTGGTTTATCCTGGTGTGGGTTGGGTCTTATGGCGTGATCAAAAATATGTACCAAAAGAATTGATTTTCAAAGTCAGCTACCTTGGAGGCGAATTGCCAACCATGGCGATCAATTTCTCTCACAGTGCGGCACAATTGATTGGTCAATATTATAATTTTGTACGCTATGGATTTGATGGCTATAAGGCGATTCATGAACGGACTCACGAAGTTGCTTTGTATCTGGCCAAAGCGATTGAAGAAACAGGTCTGTTTGAAATTGTTAATGATGGCTCTCAATTGCCGATTGTATGCTACAAATTAAAAGAGGATTCTTCACGAGAATGGACTTTGTATGATTTGGCTGATCGTCTTTTGATGAAAGGATGGCAAGTTCCCGCTTATCCGCTTCCTAAGAACTTAGATCAAGAAATCATCCAACGTTTGGTTATTCGCTCAGACTTTGGGATGAACATGGCTTGTGACTACGTTCAAGATATGCAAGAAGCGATTGAAGCGTTGAACAACGCTCATGTGGTTTATCATAAAAAACCAGAAATCAAAACTTACGGATTTACGCATTAAAAAAGATAGGTGTGACAAGATTTTTGTCACACCTACTTTTTACATATAAACGGCATTTCAGAAGAAGCTTCTTTGGTAATAAGTCAAATTTCGGAAATGCTTTCTTATTTTTTAAAGCCGCCCACTTCTGTCACGGCCTCTTTTTCGAGCGGTCTTATGACTTGATTGATTTCAAAACAGGTTGAGTTGATCGTCTGTAAGGACACTGGGAAGATTAATGTGTTTTCACTGCCTAAGTCAGGCTGATAAAGAGCGGTGTCACACACGATGACCCGTTTTGAACAAAAGAAGACATCATCGACGACTTCGTTCAATGTATTGTAAATCATATTGCTGATAATGAAATGATCATCCAGCAGGGCTTTAAGCTGTTTTCGGTAGTATAAGAAATTGAAATCTGAAGGCGCGACAATGTACAACTCAACTTTCTCGTCGAAGGTATTTCTGCGCAATAAATCAAGCGTCAAAGTCATTTTACGGATAAGGTTTTCGTTCCAATGAATCTCAGTTTGGTAATCGGCCGCCCATTGATTCAAAATATGTTGAACAGTTTGATAAAGCTCCTGCTGATTATTATCTAAGAGATAAATTACATCAGGTTGGAAAAGCTGCATGTTGGCCCAAGTGGAACGGATAAAAGGCAGAAAAGCTTTTTTTAAGAGCAATTCGTTTTCTATTGAAATGTTTAATGCTGATCGTAATTGTTGAAGTAATTTTTCTATTTCAGGATAGCATTTGATGGGATTTTGATAGACGACTTCAAAATCTTTTTGCAGTAGCTCCAAATTATTGCAAAGATAATTTCTTGCGTTAAAAAGTGAATAAATAAAAAATAATTCCTCTTCATTTGTGCAGATAGTGGACTTTAGTGTCTTTACGCCTTCACGCAATAAGCCAAATAAAGGTGTTTGTTGCGCAGATTGTTTTTCGTCGTCAGAAAACTGAATGGGGAATTGCCTCGCTCGCTGGCTGCTCAATTGGCTGCCCAAAATGATTATTTCCCGTTCGCTGCTGGGATAATCGCGGTCAAAAAAATGTTCCTCCACATAATCTATTAAATCGGCGGCAGAAGAAGCGATCATTTTATTATATGGAATGGCCGAACGATCACCGGTATATCTTGAAATGGCTAAAAGCAGGTAACGCAGATCCTTTTCCGGCAGCTTGATCGTGTGGTCTGACTGCAAATAGCCCAATTCCTCGGCAAATTCAAAAATATCTGCCCGAATTTGATAGATCTTGCTGGTGGAAAGAAATTCTTTTTCTGCAATTTCCGACCAGTGAGTATTTCCGCTCAAAAAATCATTCAAGACACGTAGAAAATCAGAGCGGCGAAAGATTCGCTGGGTCAATTCCAATAGGGAATAGGCTGAACTAAAGGATGCTTTGCAGGTGTTTTTCGTTCGTTCGAAAGTAAGAATCTCTTGCCCGAAAGATTCCTTCAGTAATTCGAGATCATTAGTGATCGTAATTGTACAAACATTCAATCGTTCAGCCATTGTGTGTAAGGCAATCTTTTTCTTCTGATACAATTGTTGACAAAGATAAACCTGACGAAAAATATTTTTTTCAATATACCTTTCTAACATAACGTACCTCCCAATTAATAAACACATACGTCTGATATTGTATACCAATTTAATCAATTTGAGTATTTTTAAGCGAAGTGCCTCGTCATTTTTTTAGAGATAGTCATTAAATAATTAGGATTACGGACATTAGCCTCCATAGTAAATCGTTTTAAAATAATTTTCAGTTATTTTTAGTTAGAAATCATTCTAGTTTACATATGCTTTATTTTCAAGCCGAAGAGGAACAGCAAGAAAAAATCGTAAAATATTTGATAACAGTTTTGAAGGCTGATTTTCGGATTAGAATGAGTGGCAAGAATAATGAGATAAAAAATTTTTTTTCATTGGAAATTTTTCTTTTATGAGAGTTTGAAGGGAGAAACTTTTCACAAGCTCGACTGTATTAGTCACCTGTTTTTCAGTTTCATCTATAGGAGAATATTGTATATTGGTGAGCAATATCTGCTTCTCAGGTAAAAACTGTCATTATCAATTACATCATCTGTTATAGTGAAAACTGTAACAGGAGTACGTGATAGTTAAAATAATTATCATTATTTTAAAAGGTTTTTCGGCCATAAGGTAATAAAAAAGCCCTTTCTTAAAACAGATTCCTTTGTTATAATCATTTTAAATTATTATGAAACTATTTAACAAAGGAGCGCGCATATGGAAACTATTACAATCGACAAAACTGTAGAACAAATAAAAGGTCCTTGGGAAGGTTTTAACGAAGGACGCTGGCAGCATGAAGTCAATACGTTGGACTTCATCAAACGCAACTATACAGAATATAAAGGTGACGACAGCTTTTTAGAAGGCGCTGCACCAAGTACAGAAAAACTGTGGGACAAATTACAAGAGCTTTTTGAAGTACAACACAAGCAAAACGGTGTATACGATATGGACAGCGATATCCCAGCGACGATCACTTCTCACGCACCAGGTTATTTAATCCAAGAGGAAGAAAAAATTGTTGGATTGCAAACGGATGTACCTTTAAAACAAGCGTTCATGCCATTTGGCGGTATCAATATGGCAAACAAAGCATTAGAATCAAATGGCTATGAAGTAGACGATGACATGTCATTCATCTTCAACAAATGGCGCAAAACTCACAACCAAGGTGTTTTTGACGCTTACACAGATGAAATGCGTTTGGCTCGTAAAAACAAAATCATCACTGGATTACCAGATGCTTATGGACGTGGACGAATCATTGGTGATTACCGTCGTGTTGCTTTATACGGTATTGACTACTTAATGAGTGAAAAGAAAAAAGATTGGAAAAACGTCGGCAGCAAAGTTATGACGAACGACGTGATTCAATTACGTGAAGAGGTTTCTGAACAATACCGTGCATTAGTTGACATGAAAGAAATGGCTGCAAGCTATGGCTATGACATTTCAAAACCAGCTGCTAACGCTCAAGAAGCGATCCAATGGTTATACTTTGGCTATTTAGCAGCCATCAAATCACAAAACGGTGCCGCAATGTCGATCGGCCGTATCTCTGCATTCCTAGATATTTATATCCAACGTGATTTAGAGCGCGGTGTTATCACTGAATTCGAAGCACAAGAAATGATCGATCATTTGATCATGAAACTGCGCATGGTTAAATTTGCTCGTACTCCTGAGTACAACCAATTATTCTCTGGTTACCCAATTTGGGCGACATTATCATTAGCAGGAATGAATATGGATGGTTCTTCATTAGTAACGAAGAATGATTTCCGTATCTTGCACACTTTAACAAACATGGGACCTTCACCAGAGCCAAACTTGACTGTCTTGTATTCTTCTCATTTACCAGAAGGCTTCCGAACTTATGCAGCAAAAGTTGCTAAAGAGAGTTCATCGATCCAATTGGAAAATGATGATTTATTACGTCAATACTGGGGATCTGATGATGCAGCGATCGCATGTTGCGTATCCGCTACCGTTATTGGTAAAGACATGCAATTCTTTGGTGCTCGTGCCAACTTAGCCAAAGCAGTCTTATATGCAATCAACGGTGGAGTTGATGAAATGACCAAAATGCAAGTGGGTCCTCGTTTCCGTCCATTGGAAGGTGACAGCATCGACTTCGATCAATTCATGGACAGCTATAAAGATGTTTTAGATTGGTTAGCTGAATTATATGTAAATACATTGAACGTGATCCATTACATGCACGATAAATATGCCTATGAAGCACCACAATTAGCGTTGATGGACACTGATTTGAACCGCACTTTCGCAACTGGGATCGCTGGTATTTCTCATGCGGCGGATTCATTGATGGCGATCAAACACGGAAACGTAAAAGTAATACGCGATGAAAACGGCTTAGCAATTGATTACGTTCCGCAAAACGAATTCCCAACGTACGGAAATGACAACGACGAAGCGGATGAAATGGCTAACTGGATTCTTGAGTACTTCATGACTCAAATCAAACGTCAACATACGTACCGTGAATCAACACCAACATTGTCATTATTGACGATCACTTCAAATGTTGTTTACGGGAAAAATACTGGGAATACACCAGATGGCCGCCGTGCGGGTAAACCGTTAGCACCAGGTGCGAACCCAAGTTATCAAGATGGCAAATTCTTAGGTGAGAAAAATGGTCTGTTGGCTTCATTAAACTCAACAGCGAAATTGAATTACTCTTGTGCGCAAGATGGTATCTCTGATACACAAACAATCAATCCGGGAGCATTAGGCCGTACGGATGATGAAGAGATGCAAGTAGACAACTTACGCCAAGTACTGGATGGCTACTTTGACAAAGGTGGTTATCACTTGAACGTCAATGTCTTTGGCCGCGAATTACTAGAAGAGATGGATAAAGATATCGACAATCCAAAATATGCGAACTTTACCATTCGTGTATCTGGTTATGCCGTGAAATTCCGCGACTTAACACCTGAACAACGTCGTGACGTAATTTCACGTACAGACCACACGAAAATGTAAAAATCATTTTATTTTTAGCGAAATAGAATTTTTAAAGGATTCAGAACCTCATAAAGGGGGCTCTGAATCCTTTTTTTACCAAAAATGTTAAAAAATATTAATAATTATGATTTAAGAATAAATAATTAGTTATTTGATTTATAATATTGGTAATTATTGGGCTTTATAAAGTGGGTGACAGTGATTGAAGGAGTATGAAAGTCAAAGGGTATTGAGGATTGTTGGTGTCGTTGCGGGGGCGATGGCCTTTTTTTTACTAGTCTATGCTTATTTCGGTTCGCATTTTTACTTTGGATCGACCGTCGCCAATGTCGATGTTGGCGGTCTATCGGTCGCTGCGGCCGAAAAAAAGATTCGGCAGGAGACAAAACAAGTTGAGATCGAGTTGAAGGGTGAGAACCAAACGATTAAGCTTCAGCTTGCTTCACCCTACACGCTTCAAAAAGGATATTTGAAGCGGAATATTCGCAGAGGAGAAGTAAGTTTGCCGTTAAAAAAAGGAGCGAAGGACGATTTGATCGATGCCATTAATCGGGCGTCTTTTCTTGGCGGCAAGGAAGCCAAAAGAGCGAAGATTGTTTATGCAAATGATCGATTCAAGATCGAACCTGAAAAGAAGGGGACGGTGATTGATTCTGTCAAAATTCGGAAAGAGCTCTGTAAGGATATTGACGAGGGTACATTACAAACGGAGTATGCTTTAGCAGATTTTTATCGCGAACCGGAAGTCACAGCAAAAAAATTACAGAAGCAAAAAATTCTGCAAAAGCTGGAAGAAGTTCAAAATCGCGGAATTAAATTGAAAATGACTAATAAATCCGTACCGCTTACAGAACAAATGCTGGCGGCATCGGTGGATGAACAAGGAAATTTTGATCAGGATTTGATTCTAAGTTGGGTAGCGGAGTTGGAGCGAGAACATTCGACAATCTATAAATCGGTTGATTTTACGAATATTCATGGACAGCATTTACGGTATAAAAATATTGGAAATTACGGCTGGTTTATCGACATCAAAGAATCAGCTAAAAAAATTACTAAAAAGTTGAAGGAACCGGAGACCCAAATCATTCAGCTTGTACTGCGGGGAGAAACCAAAAAACAGCCGCTGCACATTACGAAGAATTATATCGAAGTTGATTTGGACAACCAAAAAATGTACTGCTTTAATCAAGGGAAAAAGGTCGTGGAGACCGATGTGATCACAGGACGATATGATAAGGGGACAGCGACTGTTCCCGGGTTTCATACGATTATGGATAAGCGGCGCAACGTCGATCTAAGCGGAGTCTTGTCAACGGGTGACGGCACCTATAATGTTCCAGTAGACTACTGGCTGCCATTATTGAGTTATGGGCAGACGATTACAGAAATCGGATTGCACGATACGGATCATAAGCTGCAATATTTTGGTCAGCCGGGGGCTTATCAGACAGATCTAGGAAGCTACGGATGTGTGAATACACCCAAAGCGCAAGTGGCTCAAATTTATGACAATAGCTTCATCGGAATGCCGGTTTTTATTTATGGCCACATTTATGATGATGCTCCGGGAGAATTCGATAAGCCGGTCGAGTATGGTACAGAAATCTAAAACAAGCCAGTCAGAATTCTTCTGACTGGCTTGTTTTGTTTAGAAGATAATATTGTCCTTGATCAACTCGATGTTTTTGATGAATATCTTGCGATCATGCATTTTGATGGCTCCGCAGCTTTTCAATTGATGCATGATTCGGCTGACACTGCTGGCCGCATTGATGCCGCAGAAATGCGCGATTTCTTCATTGGTTACGACAAAATCAATTAATATTCCATCTTGAAACTCAATCCCGAATTTGTCGTGCAAATCATAAATTTGAGTACAGACGGCGCCAAACTTCCCGTTCATCAACATCTGTTGCGTTCGCTTCATTGATTTGAGCAGCCGCTCTCGATAATAGTTTTTTACATAGATTTGCAGTTCGAAATTTTGATTGATGTCTTTCCAAAATTCCACGCGATCGATTTGATAGAGTTCGGCCTTTTCTGACTCTACCCGTATATTAAAGGGGGCATCAATAAATTGGGAGTATTCATCCTTTAACAGTGAGACTACTTCGAGATCGTTGATATAGTCCAAATTGAATTCTCTCCCATCTCTGGAGATGACACTGGTCTTTATGACGCCGTTTTTCAAAATGTACACATGGTGATCCTGGATTCCTTCGTAAAGCAAATATTTTTTATATTCTTTGGTAACGATTGGAAATTTTTTTTGTTCTAAGTAGTTTGTTAAAGCTGTATTATCCAATTTTTCGTTGTTCCTTCCGTAAATTACTGAAATTTTCATTGCTATTTTATCACAAGAAACCGTCGGATCAGATCAAAAGTATGTATAAAAAAGATACAAACAAATGTTAATGTCCTTTTTTAATAGAAATAATTAAGGGCTTTTTTTATTAAGAAATCTGATTTCCTCTTTTTTTTATATCCTTATAATCGGTTAAGTAAGTCAAACAGCCCAAATGCTCTAGTGATTAGAAAATTTGGAAATAAGAGGAGTGGTTATTCATGAAAAAATGGACATGCGCAATGATCGAACGATTGGAATCAGCCTACAAGGTACGGTTTGAAAAGGAGGCCGTTTTGGTCTTTCTAAATGATGCCTATCAAAATGCCTTGATGCTGAGAAAGGATTATACGCTGGAATCAGATGATACACTAGAGGATTTTTTGGCAGAGTTTGACCACACACGTGATTTATTTATTAGTCAAGCAGTCGATCGCTACCCGTCTAATTATAATAAGATCGCGGAAAAGATTTCTGATTTAAAGAAATTGAATGAGAGTATCGCATAATAATGAGAGTGGGTCTTGAAAATTAAGGAAGAAGAAAAGTTATTCAATAAAGGTTTTATCACAATCACAATTATCAATTTTGTTGTATTTTTAGTTTATTACTGTTTTGTCGTTATCACAGCGAAATATGCGACCCAAAGTTTAGGTGCATCAACAGCACAAGCGGGCTTTGCGGTAGGGATTTATATCATCGGTACATTGCTTGCGCGGCTCTATATTGGGAAGAAACTGGAATTATTTGGTCGCCGAGCAGTCTTACGTTACGGGGCACTTTTTTATTTGATAACAACTGCGGCGTATTTGGTCAGCAGCAATATCTTTATTTTAGATGGTGTACGTTTCTTGAATGGTTTTGGTTATGGTGCAGTTTCGACAGCGGCAAACGCAATTGTCACGGCTTATATCCCGGAAGCGAAATACGGTGAAGGAATTAATTACTATGGATTGAGCACCAGTTTAGCGGCCGCAATTGGTCCGTTTATCGGGTTGCTGCTATTACCATTAGTAGGATTTAAGGCCATTATTATCCTTGCAGTCGTATTAGCCTTCATCACGATGCTGGCTTGCTTCAAATTCAAGGTAAACAATATCGTGTTAACAGAAGAAAGTCGTGCAAAAATCAATACATTCAGTTTGGAAAGCTTTATTGAATTCAAAGTCCTGTTTATCGCAGGAATTGCGTTTTTAATCGGGATTGCCTACTCAAGTGTTCTAGGATTCCTATCTATTTATGCGGATCAACTGCACTTGGTGACAGCAGGAGCCTTCTTCTTCGTGGTTTACGCATTGGTCGTTACTTTGACAAGACCAATGTCTGGTAAAATTTTTGATAGACATGGTGAAAATGCTGTAATGTATCCAAGTTTTATTTGTTTGACGATTGGCTTGATTCTTTTGGCCTTTACAGGAAATACTTTTGTATTATTGGCCTCTGGTGCTTTCGTTGGCTTGGGGTATGGAACCTTTATGGCAAATGGACAGGCCGTTACTTTGAAGTTAGTTGAAAAAGACCGTATCGGTGTCGCTTTATCAACTTACTTTATTGGCCTTGACTTGGGATTAGGTGTTGGACCTTACTTGTTGGGAGCTGTTAAAGGACTTCTAGGTTCGTATCAACATATTTATATTTTCTGTGCAGTAATTCCAATTATCGTGGCAATTCTGTATATGATTTTTTATAAACCTGGAAAAGCAACGAAAGTTAATGGGTAATTCATAACATATAAAAAGGGCTGTGCCAGTTAATTTTGGCACAGCCCTTTTGCAGGTTTTACGTTTTTAATTGTTATTCAGTTTTTTATTAATCAATTCTTTTAGATTAAAATTCTCATTTAACTTGGCATAATAATCCGCTTGTTTTAAGAGTTCCATTTGTTCGTTGAGGTTTTCCTGTATCAGGGCCTTTTCAAAAAATAACTCTTCTAAGCCAGCAGTAATGTTTACTTCTAATAAAGTCTGGATGCCTTCATCACAAAATGAGTTTGCTTTTTCCCGGTTTCCACGATCAGCGTAGAAGCAGGCTGCTTGATAATAAGATGGACCTAACTGTTGTTGAGTATTCATTTTTTCCTCCAATTGTTCAGCGCGTTTAAAAAAGATACGGGCGCGCTTTTTTTCTTCGTTTGCTTGATAACAAGTGGCTAATCCTTTGAGTACTAGCAGTTCATATCGTTTTTCATCATGTAAAAAGGTGTAGGCTCGTTGGAAATAGTGTACGGCTTTTTGGGTATCATGACTGCCAAATAGGTTCGCGTAGGCACGGAAATACAGCAAGTGACCAACGATTCGCGCGTTATCGTAAGAAATTTTCTTTCCATAAGTATCCAATAAAAATAAAACACTGGAGAATTCTTGGCGCAGGTGCAAACAACGGACAATATTTAACAAAGAGACTTCTGACAAAAGAGTGGTTTCCGGAAAAACTTGGTGGTATGGGATACTTAATCTTGTGCAGAGATCTAAAACGACTTCCAAAATGCCTTCGTTTTTCAATTCAATCAATTCTAAGTCAGCAGGTGAACAAATGATATCGAGGGCATCTAGCGGCAACCCCATGTCCTCGCGTGTTTGTTTAATGATATGCCCATGGACCTTCATGATTGACCTCCTACGAATAACGCTTTCATATTAATTCTAAAGCTTTTATTAGAAAACTACAATAAAAGTATTCAAAAAAACTTGTTTTTTTAATTTTTTTTACAATATTTGGATTAGAAAGTTTATTTTATCTTTGTTATATCAATTATTTAGGATAGAGAGAATATTGAAAATTAAGCAGTATCCGATATTTAACCTTTTATAATTCGATTTTGACCAATAATGAAAAGACTGCTTGCGTTTCAAACCGAATGTGATAAACTGTTAAAATACTATGAAATGAAAGAGTGATTATGATGAGAAAAATGAATGTTGCAATTGTCGGCGCTACCGGTGCAGTGGGCACACAAATGATCAAACTATT
Organism: Enterococcus malodoratus ATCC 43197; assembly: GCF_000407185.1. Lineage (GTDB taxonomy): Bacteria > Bacillota > Bacilli > Lactobacillales > Enterococcaceae > Enterococcus_A > Enterococcus_A malodoratus. Next base: position 1,354,306 of record NZ_KE136481.1, on the reverse strand, counting down.
AGAAAACAGCACGTTGCCATTGGATACTGTGAAGTTTTTGGCTTCAAAGCGTTCTGCGGGAAAGCAACTTTCATTTAAAGGCGAAACTCAGACGATCGAAGAATTGGTTCCTGATTCATTCGAAGGCGTTGATCTCGCTTTATTCTCAGCAGGCGGGGGTATTTCTGCGAAATTCGCACCAGAAGCGGTGAAACGCGGAGCGGTTGTAGTAGACAATACAAGTCATTTCCGGATGGACCCTTCAGTGCCGTTAGTTGTGCCAGAGGTGAATCCTGAGGCTCTGCGTAAACACAATGGTATTATTGCAAATCCGAACTGTTCAACGATTCAGATGATGGTGGCGTTAGAACCGATTCGTCAGGCTTTCGGCTTAAATCGGATAATCGTCTCGACTTATCAAGCGGTATCGGGTGCCGGCAATCAAGCTATGGAAGAATTGAAGCAACAAACACGCGACTTTTTAGCTGACAAACCACTCGATGAATGGCAAGCAGAGATTCTGCCATGCGGCGGCGATAAAAAGCATTATCCATTGGCCTTCAACGCGTTGGCTCAAATCGATGTTTTTGCTGAAGAGGGCTATACGAATGAAGAATGGAAAATGATCAACGAAACGAAAAAAATCATGGAAGATGAGACGATCAAAGTCTCGGCGACTTGTGTGCGAATCCCAGTCATGAGCGGACATTCCGAATCGATTTATATCGAAACAGAAAAAACAGCTACTGTGGCAGAAATTCAAGAGTTGCTCAGCCAAGCACCTGGTGTAGTGTTGGAAGATGATCCAAGCCAGCAAATCTATCCGCAAGCGTTGAATAGCGTGGGCAAAAAGGAAACATTTGTTGGACGTATCCGCAAAGATCCTGATGAAGAAAAGGGCGCTCACCTTTGGGTAGTTTCGGATAACTTATTAAAAGGCGCAGCTTGGAATTCATTACAGATTGCTGAAACGATGTATGAAATGGGTCTATTTAAATAAATCAATCAAGCGTGATTCATTCACGCTTTTTCTTTTGCCCATTTTCACCTAGTATTTTCAATCGATGGTTTTTCAGAAAAAATCATGTATCTTTACTGTACTTCGATGTATCAAACGAGATGGCTTCATATCAAGGATTTAAAGCTGTATAAAAGTCAATAATAGAGTAAAACAAAGAAAAAATGTGCAATCTATGTGCAATGAAAGTGCATTGCACAAAAATTGCACCAAAAATTAGGAACAATAAAACTAATCAGAGCGATCATAATTTCTGACACAAAAAAAGCTTTCAATTCCCAATCCCATAATTAAATATAGTTGTACAACAAAAGTTATGAATTTGATTCATAGCTTTTGTTTGTGTCAGGAAAAGTGGTAATTAATTTTTACTCGAAAAGAACTGTTTGTAAAACTTAAATAAAGCACGCTTTAAGAGCCTTTGGATTAATATGGATAAAATACTTGAGAATAGAGCTAATGAACGCTTAAACAGTCAGTTTAAGCTATTCAAATATACTCAGTATTAATATGTCATTCGAAAGTATGTTTTTTTGAAGATTAAATAGAGAACAGAAAGAAAGAAAGAAGGAAAGAACTTGAAACTAACAAAGTTAAAAGTAAAAAAGGAATGGGTCGGAAGAGTCTTCATTTTAGGTACACAATTTAAAGAAGCACCAAAAGAGGTGAATGGTGTTCTTGGCAGTTATGTAAAATTCTACGGGGATTCAGAAAAACATGGTGCTTTACCGATCGTGATCGATAAAAGTGCCGCGGTGTTGCCAGAGGGTGAAATTGAGATTGATTTTGACGAAGCTTATCTAGTTCCTGATAAAGTTCGAATTTCAAGTCGAGAAACGAATGATGATGGACGAATGACCAATTCGGTAAATGGCTATTTAGATTTCTCGCTTTATCTATCTAATGCAACAGTTAAGGAAGGGGCGTAACTATGGTTTTAAAATTCAAAGACAACAACAACATTACAGAAGCTTTAGATGTTTCTAGTTTAGGGGCAATTCGCTTTAGTTCGTTGGAAGACCCAGTATTAGGTTATGACGAAGAAACAAGACAAAGTACAGGCGAGATCAAAAAAAAGAGGGCTGAACTAGTCTTTGGCGATAAAAAGAAAATTTCAAGTCGGGTTACATTTCCACCAACTGCTGAGATCGAAACGTTTAAATGGCGTGAAGCGGTTGAGTTAGTAAATCCAGAGTTCCATTTGACGTACATTGCAGCACAAGATGGGAATCGAGAATATTATGAGTTAGATATTTATGCCGAAGGTTTGAAGAAATCAACCGCTCAAAAAGCTGCCGCAAATTCAACTCAATCCGGCGAAAGTGATAAGAATAAAAAATAAGCAATAGTCTGCCATTGCTGCTAGTCATAAAAAAAGGGAAGGTGAAGATGTGAGAGGTCTATTCTCCTATAAAGGAAAGAGAATCCAATTGTATTATCGGTATCTAAACATTTGGTACACGTTTTTCTTTTCGATCCCGAGTTTAACTTTAGCAGCTTGGCTATGTTGGAAAAATTTGACAAACATTGTTTCGGTGATCGATGGAAATCAAAAGGCTCGACCACAAATAATCATGTTAGGAATACTAGTGTCAGGGCTAATATTTTTAACAATTGCTGTTTCTCTAATTGGCATGAAGCGATCCAAAGAAAATGGGGGATATTTTAGCAGACTTCAACGCTGCCAATGGTTATTGAAATACCTTATTAAAAACAATTTGGTGGATACCAAAAAGATAAAAACTGAAACTGGTTCGAAAGAACTGATCCGAGTGCCAAAGGTATACTATCGAAAAAAGGATTCCTTGGATTGTTTTACCTTTGAACTTGGAGGGAAAAATCATAAGGAATTTCTGATGATGGGATCGGTATTGGAGGAACTATTTCTTGGTGATTTAGTTGAGATCGATCGAAAGCCAATGTTGGTCACATACAAGTTGCTGTTGGATACCATTGAACGCCGCTTGTCTATTCGAGAGGTCAAAGCAGAAAATGGCTCAATTGAAATCATGGAAGGTGTCTCTTGGGAGTATGACAAGATGCCGAACATGCTTATAAGCGGTGGAATCGGTGGGGGGAAAACGTATTTCATTTATACACTGATCAAGGTGTTTATGGAAATCGGTACGGTAAAAATTGCTGATCCGAAGAAATCCGACTTGGGTGTTCTAGCCGATTTGCCTGCGTTTAAAGGACACGTAGTGATGGAAAAAGAAGAAATTTTTCGATTGCTGGAAGACAGCTTTGAAATGATGATCAAGCGCTACAAGTACATGCGAGAACATGAAAATTATACAATGGGAAAAAATTATGTTTTCTATGAAATGCCGCCATACGTTGTGATCGTGGATGAATGGGCCGCATTTTTTAGTACCTTGGATTATAAAGAAACAGATCGTGTATTGAAAGTATTGATGCCGTTGATTCTTCAAGGTCGTCAAGCTGGGGTATATATGATCATTGCCTTGCAGCGACCAGATGCGCAAAGTTTGCCGAATGGTATTCGAGATAATCTACTCGCAAAAGTGTCATTGGGTAGATTGTCTGAGCTGGGCTATAAAATGACTTACGGTGTGCGCCCGTACGGGCCTGTAATGATGGTGTGCTAACAATACACTAGAGAATAAGATACGAATTTTTGCTCTATTAACAACCAACTTATCTGCAAAGGAAACTAAGCAGGGAGTGTAGCATGTTGGTAAAGCCGCAAGTTGGAAAACTATCTATCCACGACTGAGCTGGCAAGTTAAAAAATAAAAATGAGGATGAAAGCTATACTGCTTGAATGGTGGTCTGTCTGAGTCAGTCATCCCTACAACGAAAGATAGTTAGATACGTTGTATGTTGTTAGATGTTATAGGTATCGTCCGAAGTCTATAACATACGTATCTCTAACAACGAGAACTTCCATAAAGAAGAATACAGATGAAACCCACATCCGAAATTTTATGCAGTTATTATTACAGGTGCTAAACGGGGATTACCTAAGTTGGAATGCTCGCAAGAGCTATGTGCAATGCCAAGTCATGGTGATAAAACTCAAGAGAAATCAAGAGCGATGGCACTGAATATCCAATAAGGTAACGGAGATTTCGTAGTAGTCTGAGCTAGGGAAAGCCTAGTACATGGCGAAGGAAATCAGCTTGTTTCGTTTAAATAATTAAGGAAGGAGCGTGAGGCTTCATGAGAAATCCAGAAGTTATTCTAAACAATCTAGCAAAGAAAACAAATCAAAAAGACTATAAGTTTGAAAGAATCTACAGAAATCTATACAATCCAGAATTCTATATTATGGCGTATGGGAATATCGCTTCAAAAAGTGGCAACTTAACACCTGGTGTTTCTAGCGAAACAATTGATGGTTTCAATCTGATAAAAATAGAAAAATTGATTGAATCTCTAAGATCAGAAAGCTATCACCCTAAACCAGTGAAACGTATTTACATTCCAAAGAAGAATGGAAAGAAACGACCACTAGGTATCCCTACTTTTATAGATAAACTTCTTCAAGAAGTTATTCGTATGGTTTTGGAAGCTATTTATGAAGGAGAATTTAGTTCTTCCTCACATGGATTTCGACCTAATAGAAGTTGCCATACTGCACTTGGAGACATATCCAATACATTTAACGGAAGTAAGTGGTTTATTGAGGGCGACATTTCGTCTTTCTTTGACAACATTGATCATCATATTCTCATTCAATTATTGAGCAAAAAGATTAATGATAATCGATTTTTACGTCTAATATGGAAGTTTTTGCGAGCAGGCTATTTAGAAAATTGGAAATTCAATAAAACTTATAGTGGAACACCGCAAGGTGGAATTATTTCACCAATTCTATCAAATATTTACTTGAATGAACTTGATAAGTATATGGAGGAATATAAAGCATCATTTGAACTAGGTAAAAAACGGAGAAAAGATGAAAACTATAAACGTCTTGAATCGAAGATGTATTGGTTAAGGAAAAAACTAAAAAATGAGCAACTAACAAATACAGAGAAACAAGTAATCATAGATCAGTTAAAGAATATGCATACTCAATTAATACAACTGCCTTATTCAGATAGTTTTGATGAAAATTATCGAAGAATCAAATATGTTCGCTATGCCGATGATTTCATCATTGGTCTGATAGGGTCAAAAAAAGATGCAGAAACCATCAAAAGTGATATACAACAATTCTTAAAAGAAAAATTGAAAATAGAACTTTCAATGGAAAAAACATTGATTACTCATTCTGGACAGTTTGCGAAATTTTTAGGTTATCACGTAGTCGTAAGTAGAGATAAAGCAGTCAAGAGAGATAAAAACGGTATAAAAAAACGTTATTACTCCTATAAGTGTAAACTCTATATCCCTAAAGAAACATGGATTAACAAATTAAAAGAATTGGGGACAATTACAATCCGACAAGATGGGTCATGGATGCCAAAGCATCGAGCAGCACTCCTCTATTTAAGTGATATTGAAATTTTAAGTACTTACAATGCGGAAATTCGTGGGATTTACAACTATTTTTGCCTAGCTAGCAATACAAATGTGCTGAATTCATTCATGTACGTAATGCGTTACAGCTTATTTAAAACATTAGCTGCAAAGTATCAATCGTCTATTGCTAAAATTCTTAGAAAATATAAGCAAAATGGCGAATTCATGATTCCTTATGAAACGAAACAAGGAACAAACTATCGTTTGTTATATAATGAGGGATTTCCCAAGAAGAAAACAGTAAACAGATCCCCAAAAGTTGACAGCTTTCCAGATACGATTATTTATAAATCACGAACGGAATTAACCCAACGGCTAATTGCCAACAGATGTGAATGGTGTAGAGAAACCGAAGGTCGAATGGAAGTTCATCATGTTAGGAAGCTGAAAAATTTAAAAGGGAAGAAACAATGGGAACAAGTAATGATAGCAAGAAGGAGAAAAACACTGATTCTTTGTCATAACTGTCACGTGAAATTGCACGCTGGCAAGCTAGATTAAACAAGTGGAAAGCCGTATACATCGAGAGGTGTACGTACGGTTTGGAGGGGAGTATTTGGAAACCTGTTATAGAAATATAGTAAGGCGCTGGGTACTTACCCTACGACGACAACAAAAATAAAAGTTTCGTCAATAAGTCGGGAGTCGGTCGAGGCTATCTGGATATTGGGAAAGGGATTCCCCAAGAATTGTATAGTCCCTTTGTCCCATCAGATTTTGATTTTTTAAGTGAGTTTGCTAAATTTGATCAGATGATCGAATTGGATTTTGAAACCATTCGGATCACTGGAAAAGATCGAGAAATCGTGGATGAGTTGCATAGTGTGAATGATGAAATGCAGATCAGAAAAATGGTTTCGGAAGAATACCTACGAAAACGGCAAGAGAAGTTGAATGAAGCAGGTGATATTACCATCGAGTAATCTATTAAGCGAGTGAGGTGATGACATGTGAGTGAAAAATACTATCGAGTACGGACGGCCGCAAAGTTGATTGATTCGGAATTCTCTTCAAGGACACTGTATTCGTGGATCGCAAAAATTGAAAAACGGACAACCTATCATTTTTTGCGAAAAGATATTTTGAGAAATGGGATTCCTGTAAGTCAAATTTTACTGACAGAAGAAGATATTTTATTGTTGAAAAAGCTCTATCGGCTGAGAAATGGAGAGAGGAAAGAGCTGACGGCTGCGATTTTCGCCACCTTTTTGTCACCGGAAGAGCTTGCGGAACGATTGATGATTGAAGAGAACATTTTTTAAAGAATAACTCACTGTAGATACTGGTGGGGGAACTATGCCCGCATAGCCATGCACTCAGTAGAGCGTGGCGTTTGCACTGGCAGCGGCGCCAGCCGCGTATGGCAAGGGCAAACGCACACGCCAAGTGTGTGCGTGGATGGTTTAGGGCAGGCGCTTGCGCCTGCCCTAAACCGTTACCCCCCAGTATCTAATAGGGGGGGTAGAAATAAAATAACGAAACAGAAAAAGGTCTATAAAGAGCGCTACGGCAATCTTCATCGAAGATGAGCGTTTGTGTCCTTTTCAACGATTTTGAAGGGACACAAAAATGAGGGGGCAATCATCACAAGGGGTTGACGGCTCTTTTTGAATAGTCGAAAAAAGTCGATTTCGTTATTTAATTGAGGTGTAGAAAAATTGGAGCCTAAAGAACTGCGAAACTATCGATACAAATTTGGGTTATCCAATGCGAAGACTGGAAAACAAAAGCCAGTTTCTCAACGAAAATTTGCACAAATACTGGATATATCTTTGTCCTATTACAAAAAAATGGAACAAGGCAAGCGCTCGATTCCAGAAGATGTCAAACAAAAGCTCGAAGAGTATTTTCGTGTTTATCTAAAACATGGGATAGAAATGCGAGTCATGATCGATTATTTGCGCTTGTCTTTTTTTGATGCAGCACCCAAAGATATTATCCAACAAGTGTTAGGCATGGATGAGTTAGAGTTTGAAACCCGTTCAACAGGACTCTATATGTTTGACCAAGTATCTGTACGAGGAAATATCTGGGTATTTTGGCACACAAAAGAAACTACGAAAAATGTATTGATTCAGTTTTCAGGGCAAGGATGCCGTGAATATGAACTGGTAATGAAGGAACGAAAAACAGACTGGCAGGAATACTTACTACACCTTTGGCAAAAACAAGGAATGCTAGAAAGCTGCTATAGTCGTGTGCAATGCAGCCGGATTGATATTGCCATTGATGAAATGTGGATGCGAGATGATGAAGAATATTTTGATTTGTTTTCCATTCTGGAAAAAGAACACAAAGGATTGATCGAGGACAGTTTCAAATTATTTGAAAACTATGGTGGATACTATACGGAATCAGGGGTGGCTAGAAACAAAGGGCTATCCCTTTATTTTGGTTCAAGAAAATCACCGATGTTCTTCAACTTCTATGAGAAACGGTATGAGATCGCCAACCGTGAACGGATATCTGTGGAAGATGCCTTACTAAAATACGGCATCTACAATCGCTACGAATTGCGTTGCGCTGCTGAAAAAGCAACCGAGATTATTGATCGCTTTATTACCGGAACGAACTTAGGGGAGATCGGCGCTGGATTGATCAATGATAAATTGACGGTTTATGACTTGCTTGATTCTGAATCAAGAATTGTGAATGAGCGTTGGGCCAAAATGTTTCGAACCGTCAGAGAGTTGAACTTTTCTATGAAGGCAGAAAAGTTTTCGATCGAACGAGCGGAACGATGGTTTGAAACCCAAGTAGCGCCCACACTAAAGCTGCTAAAAATTGTCGATGAACTTTCCGGCAGAGATTTTGTGAATGCGACGATTGAAAATGTGGAGTTGGGTGAAGATAAAGAAAGCTATCTTACTTGGTTCCAATCATCAGGAGGTGATTTAGTTGGAGGATAATAAGGACTACCTTTTTTCAGGAATCAATCATTGTCAGAAAAAAATCGAAGCAATTGATCAGCGAATTCGAGCATTGAGTATTTTCAATTATTCGATGGATTTGATTGAACGAATTCTTGAACGTGGTGAATTTCAGGATGATCCGGCATGGCAAGAAATAGCACGACTGTTGGAGGTAAGGAAAAGTTACGAACTCAAATTGGAAGAGTTAAATTGGCAAGTAAAACCAAGCGATTTAAGTCAGATTGAATTTTATTCTTTCAGTGTCCCGAAAAGTGCTTTGATCGCTGTGAAGACAGGTGTAAAACCAGTAACCGTTTATGCAAACTGCGTAGCCGAAGTGTATAACCAGCAGGTAAGATTTATTCTTTTGACTGTTGGTGAGGTACAAAAAATTTTGAGACAATCTATTTTTGAAGAAACAAAACTTGGAGTGACTGAGGAAATTATCCAAAAAGAGTTACTTGAGCTTGGTCGTTATGCCAACGAACCTTTTTATCAAGGATCGGTTTTACTGATAGAAAATATATTTGTTTAGGTGAGGAGTGTGTCTGATGGAAGCACAAATTTATATTGCTAATTTGTCTAAATATGTTAGTGGAACGATTCAGGGAGGCTGGTTTGATCTGCCAGTGGACTACTCTGACATTGCTACAAAACTGGGTCTAAATGAATCCGAAGAGGAAACCATTATTTTGGATTCAGATGCACCATTCACAGTAACTCAATACGATAGTCTGGATCGTTTAAACGAACTGTATGAGCTGTATTCGGAATTACCCAGTGAGGTACGTGATCATGCCAAAGAATTAATAGGAGATTTGTTTTCGTCAGAAGAAGATTTACTGGAGAATGCTGAGGATGTCATGTTTTTTGCAGATGTTGATACAGACGAGAAACTTGGGAGTTACTGGGTTGATCAAGGTTTGATTACTGTACCCAAGGAGTTAGAAAACTACATTGATGAAGAAGCTCTTGGGCGGGATATTCGATTGGATGGACAAGTTGTTTATGTTTCGGATGGCTGTTTCATGAAGTAGCTCTTTTTAGATTAGAAAGGTGTTTCTCATACGATGGAGTTGATCAAATATGCAGGTTCCTTTCACCTTGGGAATCAAGATTTATTGCAAAATATTGAGGAAGGAAAAGCCTTCTTTGGCGAAATATATTACTGGTACAAAGCGAAATTGACTGATTATTTTTTGATAATTCCGTTTAAAGATTTGAGTTTTGATGAATTGTTCGGACAGTTTAGGAATCTTTTTTTGAAAGAACGAAAAAAGTTAGACAGTGTAACCTATCCGATAACTTTTGAATGGTTAGATGGTCAGTTTAAACGAGTTGTCTATGATCCAATCTTTGTTCAGGCGATTAAGCGAATGAATGAAGTGAATCAAGAGCGATCCTACTTTATGAACTATGTCAAAAAAAGGCAATGGAATGTGACTGAACAGTTTTGGTCATATCTTCAAAAATATGGCGAAGTTCGTGTAACGGAAATTAACTCGGATTATGCAGAAAAGCTGATTCCAGTCGATTTTGTAGAAAAGTGTCATTTGAAAATTGTTAAATAGTGAATGTCTAAAACTGAATAAAGTACTTAAAGCAACGTCCTAAGAAGTTAATTCATAGAACGTTGCTATTTTTTTGTCTAAAAAAGGTGGTGAACTCCTTTCATCAGGTAAGAAATCGAAGTCCATAAGTGAACTCGAATGGAAAAATACTAATTATTATTGGAGGAAGTTTATGAAAACGAAAATCAGTAGAATCATTGTTTCGCTCGTGATGATCGTCACGCTGCTTATGCAAATCATTCCAATTCAAGCGATCACGGCTTATGCGGAAAGCACTAGTGCAACTCAAGTACAAAAGAATGAAGAGAAAACAAAGTCCACAGAAGCCACGAAAGCTGATCCGGTTGAATCAACCAGTGAATCGAGCCAAGAAACCTCGGAAAGTACCAGCAGCACGGAGTCTTCTGAAAGTACAAAAGAAGAAGAGTCTGTGATATCTGAGGATAAAGAAGAGACACAAAGAGAAGTAACCTTGGATGGCAGTGTCTATGGTTCTGGAGCTGGCGTTCCTGGTGATCCAGTTCTTTTCCGAAGTGCGAGAGCATTATCGGCAGATTTACCCACATTTTTCGGTATTTCTACAAAAGCAATTAACGCTGAATTGACCGCTCATCAAAATGATTCCTTCTATTTGGGTACTCCTTATCGTGGCTTGTATTTAAATCCAGATGAAGGGTATTGTCTAAGTCCAAACGGGGCACCGACAAGCTACGGGCCTGGGATGAACTGTACAGGATTTGTGGCTACCGTTATTCGTAGAGCTGGAGGCGATATTTCAAGAATTACGAATAATAGTACGGGATTTGGTGGTGCAGCGAACGCTTATAACTGGCGTGACGTTTTACGTGCGACAACTTATGCGGATACGTACAATACGGTTTCTGAAATGTTAGCTAGTGGTACCATGCGTAAAGGAGATATTATTTATTTTGAACCGGATGTGTCGGTAACTAACTACGATTGCCATATTGGATTCTTCTGGGGAAATACTCCTAGTGATAATAAATTCTGGCATTCGTATTATCCTGATGGAAATATTATTTCTGATATTAAAACGAAGTCACCTGCTGAGAAAATTTACGTCTTCCATAATGCAAAGGAAGAGGGCTATATTTCACTGAAAAAAGTAAATGATAAAGGCGATAATATGGCTGGAGTTTCTTTCAAATTGACTGCGGATGGGAAATCAACCACCGTAAAAACAGACGCTAATGGGAATTTAAAGTCACCAAATTATCCTATCGGTACAGTGGTGGAGTACGAAGAAACGGCAACGATCGCTGGTCACTATATTGATTCTGCTTCTTCTAAAGGGAAGATCACCATCAAGGAAGGTGCCAATGAACTCAAAGTGACTAATCCTCGGTATGCGAATGTTACGCTGAACAAAAAGAATGACGTGGGTCTAAACCTTGAAGGCGTTCAATTCAAACTGACGTACAACGGAAAAGATCATACCGTCAAGACCGACAAAAACGGTCAAATTCAAGTGACGAATGAATTGAAAAATAATACGAAAATTGAATGGGAAGAAACGGCAACGATCGCTGGTCATTACATTGATACAGCCAATGCGAAAGGATCGTTGGTGGTGAAATCTGGTTCTAATACAATTAATGTGAGTAATCCACGTTATGCCAATTTAACACTAATCAAACAGAACGATAAAGGTAAAAACCTTGAAGGCGTAGAATTTAACCTTCACTACAATGGCAAGGATCACAAAGTGAAGACGGATAAAAATGGGACAATCAAGATCACCAACGACTTGAAGAACAATGCAAAAGTCGAGTGGGAAGAGCTTAAAACCATCAAAGGCCATTATATTGATCCAGAAAAGGCGAAAGGATCGATCGTAGTGAAATCTGGAGAAAACACGATTAACGTGAATAATCCAACGCTTAATTTTGGCATGACTTCTCAAGCAAGTAACCAAGATGGGGCACAATTTGTGAATCCAATGATCGGACAAAAGCTGCGGGATGAAGTCATGATCCAGGCGAACCAAGCACCTGCAAATGCGAAACTACGTCTGACTTCTGATTTTGTCGAGTTTGGAACGGGTGAGCAGCTTGGCGAAGAATCCTTAAAACAAGTAAATGAGTTTGAAGCGAAACAAGCTCAATTCGTAAAAAACGTGTATTTAGATTTTGATGCCACAGGAATGCATGGTAAAAAGGGTATTTGGATCAATGTACTAGAATTCTACAATCCGTCAACAGGTGAGTGGGAAGAAGTCGCTCGCCATGATGATTTGGCGAATGAGGCAGAAGCGATTCAATTTGTGACACCAGAAATCCATACCGAGTTTTTCTTCTATGATCAAAACGAGAATGAAACTAAGCTATCTGATCCGTTGGCAAAAGTGAAAGGATTCGACCGAGTATTCTATAAGAACCTTATCTCAGGTCAGACTTACAAATTTGATCTAACTATGATGGATCGTGAATCTGAAAAAGAATTCAAAGACCCGAACGGAAACAGCGTGACAGGATCAATTACTGTTGTTGCTGGGAAGGATGGCACCGTTACTTCTACTATCAATGCGAGAGAATACTATGAAAATCTTGCCAAAGAAGCGGCTGAAAAAGAAGAATCAAAAGAAAACGATAGCGACAAAGAAAAAGAAACGACAAAAGATTCGGATGGCTCAAAAGAAACGATTCAGCCAAAAGCAGCCACGCAAGAAGTTGTTGATACCGAAGAACCAGCAGATGTGGAAGAACAAGAAGAAGCGACTGAATTTTCAACACTAAATGATGTTGAATTGTTGGAAGGCTATGTCGATGTTCCGTTTGAAGCCAACTTATCCGCTGCGAAAGGAAAAGTCTTAGTTGCTTACGAGCAGCTATCAACACATGACACACCGATTGCCAATGAAAAAGAACTTGAGAATGAGAAACAAACCGGGAAAGTAAGAAATCCTAAGATCGGTACGCAAGCATTTGTGAATGGTAAAGTAGAAGTCACTTCTGATGGCAAAGTGACATTGACTGATAAAGTTGCTTTTGAAGACTTAACCCCTAACGTTGAGTACGATCAAAAAGTGACCTGGATGGATACACGGACAAAATTACCTGTCATGATTGATGGGAAAGAATTAACTTCAACCATCAAGTTCACACCGAAAGAATCAACAGGAACAGTTACAGTGACGATTGAAGATGTTGCTGTCCAACAATTATTTGGTAAGGACAGTAAGATCCAATTGGTCGCTTTTGAAGAAACAACATATAATGATGAGCCTGTAGCTTCTGAAAAAGATTTCAACAACAAAGGACAAACGATTACGATTAATAAACCAGTCGAACCAGTAAAAACGACTGGTCAAGCAGGTACATTGCCTCAAACATCAGGATCATTGGGAAGTCCATTTATATGGATTCTCTTAGGACTTGTGTTCGCCGCGAGTGCTCTTTTTATTGTTGCAAACAAGAAACGTCAAAATAAAAAATAAGCTAGATCAACGAAGCGTCCATACTAGGGCGCTTCTATTTTTTAGAGGAGGGTATCGTGAAAAAGCTATGGAAAAACCTACCATTTCTATGGATCGTTTTAGGGATCGTCATTTCTTGTGCTAGTTATTACGGGTATCACTTATTACTACAAGCCAATGACCATGCGGAACAAATCAAACATCCGATTGAATTGAAACAAAGTAATCGGGAGGAACAAAAAAAGAAATTGAAAAAAGCGACTTACTGTCCTCGTCAGATCAAACCAGTCACACCCGCTGCCTATGCGAAAGCTCAGTTGCGGTATGGCGAGATCGTGAACCAGTGGGGCGTAGGGGCGTTGTATATTCCCAGTGCGGATATTCATTCGAAAATTCTTGCAGGAATCGACAATCAGAATCTAATGGTTGGGGTCGGAACGTACTATCAGGATCAGCAGTTAGGAAAAGGCAACTATGTACTCCTGGCTCACAATCTGGTTCAAGGCGGCGGATCGCTTGGAAATCTGCCGAAAACAACCTTGCAACAAATCTTTTATCTAACTGACTTTACGAAAGTTTATGAATATGTGGCGACAAGAAATGATGTCGTTGATCAAAGTCGAGGAGACTTGATGGCGATTCCTACCGATGATCAGACACCAATTGTGACACTTATCCGTTGTGAAGGTGGACTAAACACTTCCAATCGAGCGGTCGTACAGGGTGAATTCTTGAAAGAATATCCGGCAAGTGAAGCCAGTAAAGAGGTGAAACTTGGTTTGGGACTCATTGAAGAAAGTTGGATCAATGATGAAAAAATCTCGAACCAACAAACTTCTAGCACTAATGAAGAATCACCGATTCGAATACGAATGAGTACGGTTGAAACGTCCAACGAACCGATTTACTCACTATTTCAAATTGCCTGCATTTATTTATTTACGCTCTTAAATGAGGTGCCTGTTGTAATCGGGATCGGTTATTTGATTGGTCTTCTAGCGTTGACGCATATAGCCACTCGAAAACAGTACGAATTTTAAAATGAAAAGGGGAGTTGTGTATGTTTTGGATCATCGTAGCCTTTATGATCGGTACGTTCTTTGGTGTGATCATTATGGCAATACTGAGCGCTGGAAAATATGACGATATGGTAAACAACAGAATTGAATGAGAGAGGATGGACTAGATGAAGAAATTTTCGAGAATGGCTTCGGCATTGATTTTTACGCTACAAGCATTTCTATCGACACCAATGGCAGTCTTGGCAAGTGATATGTCCTCAACCAAAGAAGCGACAGAACAAGTCCAAAAAGCTACCGATACCACAGAAACAACAGAAAGCAGTACCGAGTCTACAGAAGAGTCTTCGACAAAAGAATCTATCGAAAGCAGCTCTTCAAGCAGTGAATCGACTACAGAATCAACTAGTAGTGGCACGAAACCTTCGGAATCTTCGACACCGAGTGATCAAGAAACTCCGAAAAAGGAAGAACCAAAAAAAGAAACAGAAAAACCGGCAGCACCAAAAGAAGAATCAACGGCGGAACAATCAAACCAGATTTCTCAAGAGGTCCCAACACCAGAAACGATTGTTGATCAAGAAGCAACCATTGATCTCTCTCGAACAGTTCCATCAAGCACCGTGACACAAGATGGATCGATTCATTTTGAAAAGAATGAATCCGTGGATAGTTTTATTCATAAAATTGGCGAGTCGGCTCGAAAGATAGGGAAAGAAAAAGAGTTGTATGCGTCTGTGATGATCGCTCAAGCAATCTTGGAATCAGCTTCGGGTCAAAGCCAGTTAGCCCAGGAACCAAACTATAACTTGTTCGGGATTAAAGGAACACACAATGGGAAATCCGTCTCAATGGCAACACAAGAAAACTTAGGGAACGGCACGCTTTATGCGACCCAAGCAGGTTTTCGGGTGTATGAAAATTATGAAGATTGCTTCAATGATTACGCCACATTGCTAAAAGAGGGAATCACTGGTAACTCCAATTATTATGCAGGCGTTTGGAAATCGAATGCGAAAACATATCAAGAAGCAACAGAGTATCTAACAGGGCGATACGCCACAGATACTCAGTACGCTCAAAAACTGAATGGATTAATTGAGACCTACGATTTAACAGACTATGACAAAGAGCTTCAAGGGCCAATCATTAGCAGGTCAGGTTATAAAATTCCTTTGCAAAATTACACCATTTCAAGTGTGTTTGGCAATCGCAATGGCGAGTTTCATCGTGGGTTAGATATGGCGGCAGCTCAAGGCGAACGAATTTATGCGGTGAAGTCCGGTAGAGTGATCAAGGCAGAATTCCATACCTCTTGGGGGAACTATGTGGTGATCCAGCACGAGGATGGGACAACCGCTCTATATGCACATCAACAACAATCTATCGTCAAAGTAGGGGGTACTGTCTCGCAAAGTCAGATAATCGGTTATGTAGGTAGCACCGGAAATAGTACGGGCAGCCATCTGCACTTTGAACTTTGTAAGGACAGCAGCCTTTCTCAAGGAATGTTGGTTGATCCGCAAAGCGTATTATTTGGTGACTAAAAATGAATCACTTGAATCTAAGAGACTCATTGGAGCCTCTTTTTTGTGGAGTTGATGAATAAAAATGGAATTTATTGGAGAATCAATTGTTGAAGAGGAATTTATTGAGCATTACATGTATCTGTTTGAGTCTTCGATTCGGCAGCTATGTTCGATTGATGAATTCTTACCAAAAGAAAAAGATTACCTGCAAGCAGAGTATCGTTGTGCTTGGTTGTTGTATCAAAAGTTTGAAGCAGAACAGAAACGTCCGCCAGACTACCGTTTCCTCAGTGATAGTGTGACGAATGCCGTGATCGCTCGTGAGTACCTATTCCAAGAGCGAGAAAAGAACATTATGAATTCGGAACACTTTGCGGAACGGTATATTGTCCTTCTGCGATCCGAGGGGTTACTCACACCAGTTGTATTTGGAGCGGTTGATTTTGCCTTTATCATGGAAAGTGAACGGCACCGAGCAATCAAACGTTATGACGAAGAAGACACCTTTACTGAGGGCTATGAAATGATGCGTATTCAGAATAATCGTTTCCTGCAAAACTATGTGATCCAGCAATTGGCGGATGGTTTTTTTGATCTTTATTCGGTGTACATGAAGAAACGGCAGGAGGGATAAGAAATGATCCGATTACTAGTATATACGGGCACCGTATTTCTTTTAGTAAATCTTATTCAGCAACTCTTTGCTACCAAATTTGAATGGCTACAGAAAAAGGATCGTTTGGTTTGGAAGCAAGGATTTAAACGGAATCGGTATGAGTTATTCCTAACATTTGATGATGGTCGTTTTGCGTGTTACCAGCTATTTGCCAATTATGCAAAGTATCAAGCAGCCGACTTATTGCTCAAGCTTTTTGAAAGTAACCTATTTGTCGGGATTGAAGAGAATGGACGAGTCTTCTATTATCGCTATTCTCAAATTGAAAAGATAGAATCTGAAAAATATCCGCTAAAACTGAGAAAGAAAGGTTTGTTTTGATGTGTCTGAATTTATATTCTGGTATGAGCATGATCAGTTTCAAGAGTTTCGCCAATTGATCGAGTCTGTTTTAACAACTTTGAAACCAAAAAATGAGCCATTCGTTGGTTTACCAAAGGAAATGAAGGCAAAGTATCGGAATGATCCAGCAATGTATCAACGCTATGTGCTTCAACGAGTGCGCTATATCAAGGAAAGGGAGCAGCAGCGGCAACGATTTATCAAATGGTGTAGTAAAGAAGTCATTGAACAGTTAACTCAACTCTATCCAGAAGTGGATCGTGTACAAATTGTGTCGGAAACTATTTCTGGATTGAATCAATTATTTTTAGAACGCTATGAAAGCCAAATTATGTACTCTTTAGAAATAAATTTTTAGTGAATGGAGAATAGAACATGAAAAAAAAAATGATCAAAACTTTAGCAATTACCAGTGTAACTTTATATGGCTTACAATTTGGAAGTTCGTTTGTACATGCTGGTGAGGTAGATGTACCAGTGGTAAAACATGGAAATCAACATGAACTTGTAGCTACGGCAGATGGATTGAATGAAGAGCTACCAGGAGAATTACCAACAGACCCAGAGCTTCCGACCGATCCAGAATTACCAGAAACACCAGAGGTTCCTGAAACACCAGAAGTGCCGGAGACACCGGAGGTTCCCGAAATGCCAGAAGTACCGGAAACACCAGAGATTCCCGAAACACCGGAAGTCCCTGAAACGCCAGAGAAACCAGAACAGCCGGAAAAACCTAGTAAGCCAGAAATACCTGTTCAACCAGAAAAACCACAGACACCCACACCATCCAATCCAGGAAGCCAACCAGGAACAGACGTTGTATTGAATCCAACCGTAGATGCACCTGTGGAAACGGCGACTGGTGAACAAATTGTTTCAGTGAAAGACGGTGTAGCCTACAAACAAACGGCAACCGGAGTAACCCCCATTGAAGGTGAAGTTACTGCTTTGCCTAATGGAAATATTTCTGTGAAAGCTGCGGATGGATCAACAAAGGTTTTACCAAATACAGGCGAAGCCTCTACCGGAAGTTTATCCGCTTTAGGTTTAGGGATAATTTCAATGGTTGGATTGATCTGGAAGTTTCGGTTTTTCAAGCGGTAAGATGGCTCAACTAATCAAAAGGAGCTGTCTATTGGATGAAGGAACGGCGAATTAAAAAGAAAGAAAAAACGACTAGTGAAAAAGTACCGAAAGCACGAAGGATTCAAACCAAAGCAATGAGACGATTTTTCTGGGTTGGAATCTTTTTTCTAAGTATTTCTGGAGTTTTGGCCTTTCTTCAAACGCAAGGCTTACGAGTAAAGGTGAGTTCACTAAACAAAGAGGTCACTACTATTCAACAGAAAAGCAAAGAAGAGGCTAGTAACTCGGTCGTGCTTACGCCTGAAATCGAATCATTTATGAACCGCTTTGTCGCATTGTACATGGCAGTTTCAGATGATAGTGAGACTCAAAAATTGAGACAAGAAACCTTAATGAACGATTATTTTGCACAAGGAATCAAGGAAAGCAATTCGATCTTTTCAGGAAAGCGGACGTTAAAGGCAGCCGCTTTTATTTCGTTGAAAAAAGTCGCAGGTGTTTCGACTGCTTCGTACAAAGTCACTTATATTATCGAAACAATGGGAGAGGATGATCAACCAAAGGAAGTCACAGTTAGCCAACTGTTGAACATTCCCTTTCAAACTTCAAAGGCAGGAAGTCGAGTGATCTCTTATCCGTATTTCACTGCACTGAGAGAAAACAAGGAGAAGGCGAAAATCTTAGATTATGACCCGAATAATTTTGATTCCGTTGAGGGTCATATCCGTAGAGAAGTAATGACGTATATTGAGGAATTTTTGGAGAAGTATGCGAAAAGCTCTTCGGCAGATATGCGCTATATGATGGATGATCCAGAAGGGCTGGAAGGTTCAGCCAGCGTTGATGAAGTAACAGGCCAGGTATTCAAAGAAAAAGACTATTTTGTAGTGAAAGCTGCGGTCAAGTTCAAAGACAAAGGAACAGAATTAATTTGGCAAGAAAATATGTCTTTTGAAGTAATAAAAAAATCGGGCAAGTATTATGTCCAGGAAATAAACCACACATGGTAGAAATGAGGGAATCACAAAATGGGATTAAAACAACTGTCTGATTTTATATTGGAACAAGGGAAATATGCGATTATCATGTTGGTTGTCTATTTGGCTTCCAAAAACTTTGCGAAGTCGAAAGTCGTTCAGATTATCTCTGCATTTGTAGGTGGAGCGATCGCTTATTTCTTCTTGAATGATCCAGAAAAAGTATTTGATGGCATGGGTACAATCATTGAGAAGTTGTTTGGTGGGTAATCATGAAATGGGAACCGTACAATTACTCAGCAGCATTTAAAGAACCGTATCGCATACAAGATTTGGGAAATTTAGGTCGCTTGCCTGCGCCAATAGCGGTGGTGAATATTGGCAGCTTCCTTTTTGTGTTGGGGTTGATGTGGGGCGTTTTTCGTGAACCGATTCAGCGAGGGGCAGAAATTCTTCCTTTTTTACCAGCCTTATGTTATATAGGATTTCCGGTAGCAAGCGTGTTGTTGTTAAACAAGGTGCAACCAGATGGAAAGAAAATCCATTACTATATCTTTGATCTGATGATTTATATGGTAACTATTCAATGGCAAGATATTGTCTTTTTCAACGGAAAGGCTAGTAGAGGAATAGATGAGGAAATACGTTTCAACTAGTGCTCGAACATGAATTACTTATTTGGAGGAATTGTTTTAGGGGAAATCATAATGATTTCCCCCTAACGATGATCCGCTGGCTTCATATGTTTAAGAATATTGACTAGTAACTCCGACAGTTTTTTTACCAGGAGGCCAGCCGTTACCACCGTTGCAAATAATAGTCTTTTCATACTATTGCCTCCTTTTAATAACGTGTCCATCCATTTTTCGAACAGGACAATTACAGCAGGTGCTAATAAATTAGCGTTCGCAAAACCGAATATATCCGGTGGTAAATTAGTAGGGATTGAACCTACACTATAACAATATCCAAAACACCAATATTAACTATAATAGAATAATAGCCATTAGAGATAAAAGCAAATTATTTTACATTCGTTCTGTAAAATAAATAAAGGGAGTCAATTTTTCACCACGATTTTGAAAACGTAAAACGGACTTACCATTTTTTGTTTTTCCCAACCAAAAGCGGGATTGTATATATATGTTAATAGTACCTCCATTTTTCTTACAATAATTCTTTACGAATGGGAAAAAGTAGTCAATAAACTCTCTTGATACAAAAAAGTGAGGTTGATACCAATTAGAATCAATACTTACACCATCCGAAAAAAAGAATGAATAATATCCTTTTTCCGAAAAACGAACATAACCATTTCCATAATATATCGGGATTCTATCTCGTTCTCTTTTCGGAACGTGGTTTTCTTTAATTGAACGAAAATATCTATGGATAGGAAGACTTTGACCTAGGAAACCTTCATCAATAATATAATCAGGATTTTCTTCGTAATGGCTTACAAAACTTTCAATATCCTTCAAATGTTTATTTCTTGGTTTTGTAGGTAAATTTTCAGACTGTTTAGGAGGTACCGTTTTTACAGGCCCTTTTTCTGATTCCTCAGATGGATTTCCGTCATGTTCAGTTATTGTTGTCGTTTCATTTTCATTAGAGGGGAGTTTTAAGCCTCTGGAAAATTGACCACCTTTCATATCCATTATAGTTAAGCCACTGGGTTCATAAGTGACTTCTTGTTCTTTTTCAGTATTATTACTATCTTTTTTTAAACTTTCTTCTGAAAATGGACAATCATTTATATGCAGGTTATCTGATCTTTTGCCTTCAATAAAAAAGGCTGAACTACCTTTTTTTGTCATTCCTTGGCAAGTTATGGGAGCATGACATTCATCAAATAAACATTCGAATAGTTTATTATCTTCCTCAGATATTAAACCCTTGTTGATATGAAAGCTGAACTTGTTCTGGTGTCATATCTTTGTACTTATTTTTCAAATTTTTGTGCAGGGGAACAGCCTTTTTGTGTCTAACCATTTTTTCACCACTTTATTTTTGATTATACCAGCATTTTGAAAGAAATGTATCTCACTTCATTAACAGGAAAACAAGTTAGGAGGTTTACCATGTTACTGGCAAAAAGTCCCATTCGGGCATTGAGAGGAAATTTATTACTAACAAGTGATAACGATATTTGGGCATACTACCAAGTCTCACCAAAAACGATATCCCAAAATAATCCCAAAGCGATTCAGGAAAACAAGGAACAGATGGCTAACTTGATGCAACTGTTGGCACCTTATGAAGATGTGGAATTGATCATGTTCCCACGAACCATGAATTTATCCAGTCGATTCACAAAACTATCTGAAGGTTTTGATCAAAATAATCCTGATCTTGGCAGGTATTACTCCAAAGAAACAGTCAATTTATTGGAAAGAGAAGGCACGGTTTACCGACCTTCTTTTTTGTTGGGCTTGAAGATAAAAGACCAGTATATTGCGGAAAGTTTGAAGGAGGCATTTAAGAAAGTATCCAATGATCTAGCGGACGAAGTTTTAGGATTCGCTGGGTATGAACGAACTAACGGTGAGACGACACTCGAACAAATTGCCTCAGCTTCAAATGAAGTTTCTCAATTGCTGTATTCATTTTCGATTCGACCTTTAGCTAAAGAAGAAATGATCTATGTGAATCGTCTGCAATACATCAGAGGAATGCCTCATAAAATTGAAGATGAAAATCATTGGCAAGTTATTGATGATATTCAATCTGCGATTATTCGTCCGATAAAGAGAGGCAAGGGCATATTGAAAATTGAGGATGAACTCGGAGAAAGCTATTTGTCCATTCTACCGATCGGGACTTTTCCAGAGAATATGAGCAATATGAATATTTTTCAGTTTGCTCAAGATTTGAATTTTCCTGTTGAATTTCGGATGAAGCTTCATTACCCAGAACTGGGTGGCTCACAAGGACTTCAAATGCGAGCAGGTTGGCTAAACAATCGATTTAAGGATGAACAAACTGATCAAGAAAAACACGGGGATGAACCCACGGATCGTGTTTTGACCATTCGCTATTTACTAAAACACATGCGAGAGCGTATGAACAACAATGAACCAATCATTGACTGGTTGGGCTGCTTTGTTGTGTACGGGAATACGAAAGAAGAAGTTCGGCAGCGTTGCTTATCCATTATCAAATTATTGAGTCAAAGTGTACGAGTCTGTCGTGGAAAAAATGATCAAGTAAAACTATTCTACAAACTGTTAATGGGGCAATCGTTAGGCGGTCAGATGCATTGGAAGCAGCGAACGAATGTCGATGCCATTGCAGAATTGCTTTTTGGGACGATCACAGAATTAGGGATGGATTCGGGGTGGTATATTGGCAGACAAGATGTTGTCGGATTGAATGGTTCCAAAGGCGAAAAAACGGAGCTGGAAGAATTGATTTATGCGTCAAATAAGTATGTATTTTTAAATCCACTGTCGATTGCCGAAGGAATTAGAGGGGCGCTTTATGATGCGCCACATATGGCAGTTACAGGAAAAACCGGTAAAGGAAAAACGTTTCTTGTGGGATTAATTTTCCTCTATAGCTCATTTTTAGAAGCCCAAAGCCTTTTTATCGATCCCAAAGGGGAAAAGAAAAAATGGTTCAAGAAGCTCGTTGATAATCCCTATTACCAACAAAATTATCCATTGTTTGTGCAGCATTTGAATAGCATTAACTATGTGACGTTGGATGTAAACAAAGAAGAAAACTATGGTGTGTTAGACCCATTTGTGTATCTGGATCGAATTGAGGCCAAACAAGTAGCCCAAGATATGATCAATGAACTTAGTCCGTTAGGAAAGGATCACAAGCTAAAAGGAGCGGTACTAGAAGGAATTCAAAAAATATTGACTAAGCGAGAAAATGGTGAGCTAGTGGGATTAATGCATGTCGTTGATTGGTTAGAAGAACATGCGGATGAAAAAATTCATGAATATGGTCGCTTCCTGCATTTAACGATCACTGATTCAATTTTACGTTTAGGTTTTAGTTATGGCGAAAACAGTGGATTGGATTTCAAAGAGAAAACAACCGTACTGGAAATCCAAGATTTAACGTTACCCAAAGATGATATTTCCCCCGAATTATACTCAGATGCCGATAGAAAAGCCCTATGCTTAATGATTAGTTTGGGACGTTTTTGTGAGATGTTTGGGAAACGCGACATTGAACAAAAAACAGCCGTCTACTTCACGGAGGCCTGGGTATTTAACAAATCAAATTCCGGTCGAGCAATTATTTCATCGATGGCTCGTGTAGGTCGCTCTCAAATGAATCAGTTAGTGTTGGATACTCAGTTTATTGATGATCTAGGTACAGAGGATGAAAAAGGAAACTACGGGATCGTCTTTGCTTTTGATGAAGACAGCGAACGAGACAAAATACTCACTCACTTGGGACTTGAATGTAATGAGGAGAACCGAAAAGAAATGAAACGAATGATCAAAGGTCAATGTTGGATGCGTGATATTTATGGCCGTGTTGGAAAATTAAATGTTCATAGTTTGTTTGAAGAATTCACGGAAGCGTTGAAAACAACAGAGAAAACGAGTAACAGTGAAGCAGAAGAGCAGGTTGCATAGATCAATTCCTTGTAGACAAATGAAATCATTCATTGCTATACTTTTATGCAACTATTTAAAAAGGTTGGGGTAAAATGAAAAAATATGGGATGGCTGCGTTACTATTTTTGACTTGTCTTCTTATGGTAGGTTGCGGTAACTCCATGAATAAAATGGAGGATCAAACAAAAGTAGCTGTGAAAACGGTCATGGATTTTAAGAGTAAATACAACAAGAAAGATAATGAGGAACGAAAAGACTATGATTTTGATTCAGGTTATTTTCCGACTGATTTATCTGAAAAAGATGTATCGCAAGTTTACTTGATGAAAGCAAAAAATGATGAGAACAATGCTTACTACATCAAGTATAACGAAACGGAGTATTCTGATCCTGACTTGAAAAAGAAAATAAAAGATCATGTTCGTGAATCTGCGGCAACTTCAAATGGAACTGAATTCGAACCAATTTCTGAAACGGAATTTGACCAAGCGATTGAACAAGAAAATGTGACGAAAGTTTTTGAAGCAAAAGAATAGTTTATAAAAGGGTCTGGAAGCAGGCTCTTTTTTGATGTCTAAAAATAAAAATAGGAGGGATTTAAAATTGGTCAGAACGAACAAACGAAGGCGATTGTTTATCTTACTTCCCATCCTTTTGATCCTGTTTATATCTGTATCAGCCTATGCAAAGTCGGATAAAGAAGCGATCTATACTGTGGGGAAATACCACCTAGATACCTTTTCCTCATACATAGGTGATACGGAATTCTCGCTTGGAAAGATGCTCTTTGGAAAAAATGGGACAGACTTTATCCAGATGATTACCAACATGTCGTTTAGTACGAACAAAATTATTTGGCAGGTGTTTGATTTTATCATCGAGAAACTCTATAAAGGTGCGGCAATGGATGGCCTTATTCATACCTTTTTCCAATTCTCTAAAAATATTTACGATAAGCTATTTAATGTGGTCGGCCTAGGATTAACTGGGGGGTATGTCGTTTATATCTTCTATTTGAAGGTTTGTAAAAGCGGAAATCAATCAAAGCGAGCCCTTGCCCGATTTCTATGCGTCGTTGGTTTTTCAATTCTATGGTTTGGAAATGGTACAGTAGCCAGCCAGGGAGAAAAAATGACGAAAGATTTAAATACCTGGTCAACTGCTGTTGAAGGGTTAATTTTTGAAGCGACCAATGGGATTGATGATCTAAGTGTTGCGACCACCAGTGAGGATGCCATCAAACAAATTCGTGAAATGTATTATCAGAAGGCGGTTGTCGATCCGTATCTATTATTAAATTATGGAACGACTGATATTGAAGAGTTAGAAAAGGCTGGCATTAAACCAACAGAGTTCTTGTCTGAAAGTATCAAAAGTGAAGACCTAAAAAATATCTCTAATGTTGTGACCGATGCTGCAAAAGAAGATGATGAAAAAACAGCATCTTATCGTGCGTTCATTCAACCAACAAAGAGTATTTATAAGATGATCGTGGGATTAATGAGTCCAAGTTTAAATGTGTCTGTTGGGATTCCTATCTTGATGATCGGAATGGTTCGTTTCTTATTCCAGTTAGGCGTGCTGTTAATGCTGCTGGCAATCGCTTTTATGTTGATCGTTTCCTTTTTTCCAGGCATGGACTATATGATTTTTCGTGGGTTAAAAACGTTTGTGGGATTTGTTTTTCAAAAATCAATTTACAGCGTTCTGATCTTAGTTGCATTTCTTGTTTTCAATATCATTGATGATTTGATCTTAATGAATACCATTGCTGGTTTTATCGGTAATATGTTTGTTCGAGGGATCGTTTCTCTGATCGTATTCGTAAAACGGAAAGATATTCTAGCAAAGCTGGGATTAGGACAAGCGGATCGTACATTAGCTAAGACGAAATCTAAAGCACAGAATACGACAAGAGAAGTTAGCCGAACCATTCATCGAGGAAAAGATTTAACGGAACGAGCAGTTTTAAGAGGAGCAAATGTTGCTGGGAAGATTCATCCAGGTATATTAGCGGCAAGTCAGTTGTTCCAACGAACAAAACAGCAACAAACCACACCAGTAAAACAATCGAATACCAACCCATCGGAAATTGCTTATGGCAGAAGAAAACAATTGTCATTTGAAGGAGAGAAATTGCTTGTAGAAAACAAACCAATCATTGGAAGTCCGCCTGCAAAAATGTCACGTCCACGAAAGGCGATAGAACCAACCAACCTAAAAGTATCAACTCCAATTGGTGATCCCATTCCATTATCTGTTTCTGCTTTACCAATTGATCAATTGATTCAAAATGGTAAAGTTGCTGGAAAACCCAACCGAAAAATGAGCTTGGCACAACCATCAAAAAATCATGTTGGTCAGTCGGTACCGTTAACTCAAGGTACACCAAAATTAATTGCGAATAATTCTTTGACGCAACAAATTACTCAATTGAAGCAATCTCGATCACTGATTACTAATCAAAACTCGTTACAATCGGTGCAACAAATAAGTGGTCACACACAAAATGATCGAACAATAAAAATGACGGGAAGCTCAAAAGAGCAGATTTATATCGATCCAGGCTCAAGTGACCACTCGAATCATAGTGTATCAGGTAAAACGATTGAAGCAAAACTGGGGAAAGATTTTGCTTTGCCGGAAGGCAGAAGCCCACAAATTTAACATGTATGTTCAACCCTAGAAAAAATCAGTCTCTAGGGATTTTTCTTTTTGGAGAGGATTGCTGAGGTGGAAGAGACAAGAAAATAGTAAGGCTAAGCAAGAGGTTTTTTATTATTGTATCAAACAGTTAAAAAATAGTTTACACATTTAATTCCTTGACAAAAGCTCTCTTTGCTAAGTGATTGTTTTATTGGATGCTACATATATCACAGATGAAATTTGGTATAATATTTTTTGAGAAGATAATCAAAGGAGAAGAAAATGAAAGAAATGTTTAGGGAATTTTATCATAAAGAAGAAATTGACTTTCGTAATCTATCTGAAGATACACTTATAGTTATTGATGCTAACGTGTTACTACACATTTTTAGATTTTCCATTGAAAGTAGAAAAAAACTATTCAATTCCTTGGAAAAAGTATCAGATAATTTGTGGGTTCCATATATTGCTGCACTTGAATTTCATTTTAATAAACAATCTGTAATTAGAGGTATTAAGATAAAGAAAAAGAATTTCGGTAATAAACTGGAAAAGAGTATTCCGAAATTAACTAATGTTTTCAATGAAGAAATGGATAATTTTGGTTCACTGATTAGAAGTACCGACGAAAATGAAGTGAGAAAAAATATAAAAGAAAGCTTTAATGAGAAACTGAACAAATTTGTGAATTCTTTTATCCGAAATGAGGTAGAAAAAGAATTTTCATTGATTGGTGATGTTGATGACACAAGTAATCATCTGGCAGAACTAATGCTTGCAAAAATAGGAGCTACGCCTTCACAAAATTATATTGATTCAATAGAAAATGAGGGAATAAAAAGATATGCTATTGAATTTCCACCAGGATATATGGATGAAGGGGAGAAGGGTGATGAAATTCGAAAATATGGAGAGATAGAATATCATACAAAATTTGGAGACCTTCTAATTTGGAAAGATATTATTGGAAAAGCGAAAGAGGGAGGGTATTCTAAGGTTATTTTTGTGTCCGATGACTTGAAAGAAGATTGGATTTATGAGACTAAAGGTGAAAAGGTTGGGCCCAGAGCAGAGCTAAAAAAAGAATTGTATGACGAATCAAATGCAGATTTATATACAATGGGATCAGCTAGGTTTATTTCAGAAGTAACAGGTGAAGAACAAGATACAAATATTACTAAAACAACACATTATTATTCCCAACACTCTTATTTAAATTTAAATAACGAGTTACTCAATAATTTTTCACAGATTCCTCTATTCGAATTGAATGAAACAGACTCGGAAATTACAGATAGATTTGATCAATTTACTTTATTCGACTCTGGGTCAGTAATTGAAAATGAAGAATCTGAGGAATTCTATACTCAACATGATCATGATAGGTACTTAAAGGAACTTAATGATACTAATAAAGAGTGTAATAAACTTAATTGGCAAATAAGAGAGTTAAGAAATAGATTATACAAAGGTAAGGATATAAATAACAAAAGACTTGGGTTTGTTAGAAAACTTATAAAAATGGAACTTGAATTACAAAGTCTCAAGGGTGACCTCGTCGGTGACGAGGCGAGAAATAATAAGGATTTCGGAAGAACCTTGATAACAAAGTTTTATAATATAAAACTTAATTTTGAAAATTTAATACTCAATCCAGATAACAGTAATTTCTATTAAAAGAGATAGTTATTAGAAATCATGTAAATACTATTGAAATAAAGGAAATGGTCGATCATTTATTCTATTTAAACAAGAATATTCATCTGGATTAGTAAAAGTGATATTGCCATAAAGATTGTGAAATAGGAGTACAAGTATTGGAAGAGCTTTACATTGAAATGGTCAGGTGCTGAACAAACTCAATAGATGATGCCGTCATAATAGTATTTAAAAAAATCTCTTAGGAAATAAAGCGAATCCACCGATTCCAAAGAGATAAAACAGAAAACACTTTTTAAGTAATAGCGAGGTTTGTCAACCAGAGTTTGAAATCATTTAGCTGAGCAGTCTTAGAGAACAAAATATCTTTAAGACTCATAGATTCAGCAAAAAGCTAACCGTTTGGTATAGTTCATGTATTGATAGTTTATCAAAGAGGGACGGGTGTAAGTTGAGTAAGAATGATTATATTAGTGCATTTAGAGAAATCAGAAAGGCACGTGAAAATAATAAGTTGGTGATATTTGTAGGTGCTGGAATTTCAAAGAACTCTAATCTTCCTAGTTGGAAGGAATTAATAGAGGAATTTGCAGAGGAAATTCAGTATAGCCCATATGTTCTTAATAAGGATAACTATAGATTTTCGACAGATGAGTTTTTAAAAATTCCTCAATATGCTTTTGATAAAGATTCAAAAAGCTATTTTGAAATATTAGAACGTATTCTGAATGTTCCAGCAAAGTCAAATTCTTTAAATGAGATAATTCTTAAACTATTACCAAACCATATTATTACAACAAATTACGACAAACTTATAGAAAATACTGGTGATTTAAACAATTTGTTGTATAAGGTAGTTTCTTCAGATAAGGATCTTCTTATTAGTCAAGGAGAGCATTATATTATTAAAATGCATGGTGATATTGATGATCTATCAAATATCGTTTTGAAGGAGAATGACTATTTAAACTATACAAATAATCATATTCTTTTAGAGACATTCATAAAATCACTTTTAGTGGACCATATATTTCTTTTTGTCGGATATTCGTTAAACGATTACAATTTAAAACAGATTATGAGTTGGATTGACTATCTTTCTTCAAAAGAATCCGTAATAAAATCAAGACATAAAAATTTTATAATCCAAGATGGCAAAATCAATGATTATGAATTGAATTATTGGGAAAATAGAAAACTGACGATTATTGATAGTTCTGCTTTGGATAAAGATCTAGTTAAAAAATATAAAAAAGATGATCTTGAAAAAGGTGTTGCTAGTAGGCTTTATTCCTGTTTAGAAATCATTAATGATGAAAATACAGATATATACTTTACCGACTATGATGAATATTTATTAGATATGTATAAAGTTTTCAATATGGTAGAGAAGATATATATTGATGATCTATTAAAGGTATCAGGTATTACAAATGTTCATTTCAATAATGGTACATTGGATTTCTATGATGAGGACACATATAAAAAATGGGAAGGGTTAGTGGATAACAAAAGGATTTGCGACTACTGGATAAAAGCAGGCATAGAACGGCTTAACAATTTTCAAAATAAAAAATCTGATTTTGTAACTCTACAGGATATTGATCAGTCTCGATCAAATAGTATAATAGATGAGTTATTAGAACTTCTAGTCAATTTTCAATATGAATCAATTGAGAAAGTATTGAAAAAGGAAAGTCTTCCTGAACAGACAAAATACTATTACAAAGCGCAATTAAGTATGAATGATCCTGAGGTTAGAGCATACTATTTTAATCCTACTAATACTAATGCAAATAATTCTATCTCGAATTTTAATTTAGCTATTTACAATTACAATTCTTTTCTATTTAAAAAGCTCTCCCATGAAAGTAACTGCTCTAAAAATGATGTATTGAGATTTATTGGTATGTTTTCTAAACAAGAGAAAAGAGCATATAGTTATTTGTCTTCAATTATACATGACGGATCTGATTTAAAGCAGGTAAATCAGTTCTATTCATTTTTATCCAAAACTGAAAGTAGCTACTTATCACCACCCTTGTTCACTAGTGAAAGATTTGGAAAATTACCAGAAATAAGAAGTAGTGCCTATCAACACTTTTTTTTCTTTAAAAAAAATGGTATTTTACTTGATAATTTTTCTGAAACTGAAGATTTTTTTGAAAGCTATATAAAATGTATGCTCATAACTCAAAAAGAGATTAGGCAAAAAGATCAAGGTTTTGGACCGAGTATGTCATTACAAAAATATCCTCTGGGTTTAATAGACATCAACATTATAGTATTATTTGCACGATATACCAATATTAAAAAGTATTTAAGACAAGAAAATATATCTCGGATTATGTATGAAAAAGATTTTGATTTGATATCTCTCTTTGAAAATTTTTGTATGACAATTATTTATGTTCTAAAAAAGAATAACTTTATTTTTCCTGGAAAATTTCTCAATTTTTCAGTTTTACTAAGATATAGTAATCTTTTGGATAAAGATATGGAAAGATTGGTTCCAATTATTGAAATACTCCTAAAGAATGAGCGATTTAATAATTTTATGTTAAGTCACAATGAAATAGAAAGAGAACTGTTAGATTTACTTCTAAATGTAGTACAAGGCGGTTGTGACGTTTCAATCGAAATTATTGTTTTATTAATTAAAAACTTATCAAAGGAAGCAAGAGAGGGATACACTTTTTCTAAAATAATGTCTTACTTAGCTCAAAATACCGTCTATAGTAAAAGTAGAAAAATCCAATTATCAATTAGTAAAACACGAAAAATAAAACAATTTGATAAAATGGAATGGAATAGTTTTCTAGTGACAATGTACCCAATCATGTCCAACAATTTAAAGAAGAGATATTCAAAGGAAATAAAAGAGAACTATATGTATATCGATTCTTTCAAATTAATTGATGTAGTCAGCATGGATATTATTAATTTCGATGATAAGCTTAAAAGCAAGTATGTTGAACAAATTAAAGATGCTGCTGAGAGGAAGAAATCAGGTTTTTCTTCATATCCAGATCCTTTAGAAGTCGCTATTGAGAGTTCAATTATATTGCACTTACTTGGAAAAATTGAGGATATTGAGTACTTAAGAGAGTGCACTTCATATTCAGAGTATCTCAAATTTATTTTCTATCCTCGATCTTTTGACTACTCTCAACTTGATTTAGATGACTATATGTGGATTAATTTTTTAAAAAATGACAAATACAGAAAGATAATTGTAAAAAATGGAAAAAAAGAAATTGAAGCTAAGGCAATAAAAAACTTAAAGTTGGGAATTGCTAGTGAAGATCAGAAGAAAGTATTTTATAAATATTTTGTGGATGACAATGATTTTTGGAGGTACTAATATATCTGAAAAAGGCATCGTATAAATATTTAAGAGTCTGGAAGCGGGCTCTTTTTTATGTTCATAACTAAAAATAGTGACTAAAAAAAGAAAAAATTTGTCTCACTACATTTATTTGGTTCTAATGACCTGTGAAACGTTGAGTTAATATTTCCAATGTCGTGAAGAAGCAAAACTGGGGAAAGATTTTACTTTGCCGGAAGGCAGAAGCCCACAAATTTAATACACACGTTCAACCCTAGAGAAATTAATCTCTAGGGATTTTTATTTTTGGAGAGGATTGCTGGGATGGAAGAAACCAGAAAAAAACGAGGCTGCGGATGTGGTTGCCTGGGTTGTCTGATTCCGGTATTGATCGTTGCCTTTTTGTTCATCTTAGGAATGTACATTATGGGTGTAGACGATGAAAACCTTTGTGAAGATAGACCTAGTGCGGTATCAATCAATATTGATAATGCTGGATCAGAAGAAAATGCAAAAGCCATTTATGATTTTTTTAGAACAGAATTAGATGCAACGAGTCAAGGTGCAGCAGGGCCAATGGGGTGTATGGATTTTGAAAGTGGTGGATTCAATCCAGCCATTGAAAATCCATCAAGCGGCGCTTTCGGTTTGGCGCAATGGTTAGGTTCCAGGAAAGAGGCACTACGATCGTTTGCGGCAGAAAAAGGAAAAGAGATGTCGAACCTGGGTGTCCAGTTGGAATTTCTAAAAAAGGAACTAGAGAATCCTTATTATGCTAAAGCGAAAGCTGCGCTACAGTTGACTGATGTTCATGAAGCCCAACATCAATGGCTGCTTTGGTTTGAAGGACTCAGCCAAGATTCTTCTCAATGGCATTCAGAAGAACGGAATGCTAGGGCAGACAAATGGTTTGCGAAGTTTGGCAGCAGTGATCCCATTTCTGGGGCGGCTATGGAAAATGCAGCAAAAGGTCAGTTTGAAAGTTTAGCGGCAGAATGTGCCTCAGCCAGTAGCGGTGATGGCGGCGACATTCTTGAAGTAGCACGGGGTCTATTGGGTTACTTTAGTTATTCCCAAGAAAAACGAACGCAACTTGGAACGGTCGAGAAACCTGATAAAAATGGCTTTGCGGATTGTTCCAGTTTTGTATGGTTTGTGCTGACTAAGGCAGGATATAAAACTCCGCAAGTACCGTGGGCGACACCTTCCATGACAACTGATGCACGAGGAGCAAAACAATACCTTCAAGAAATCCAAGAAAGTGATGCGAAAGCAGGCGATATTATCGTGGTGAATCTGGGAGCTGGATTCGGAAATGACGGACATACCGCGATCCTAGCAGAAGATTATCATGGTACGAGTACAAAGATCATTGAAATGGGCGGATACGGTGCCGATTCAGTACATGAAGGGCAAATCGACACGTCATTTGGTTATCTTTTAGCAGGCGATATCTGTTTTGCGAGAGCTGTTGGCTCACCAGCAGGAGAAAAAGGTCAAAAAGGTTCATTTAGTGCATTGAAGCAAATCAATCAGAATGCAGGGAAAGTGGCTTATGGAGTCTATTATTTCAATGATAAAAAATATCTATCGAACAATAATAATGATCAAATGATTTCAGCTTCTGTCATTAAAGTGTTCATCATGGAGTATCTATACGATAGAGGCCGGACGGGTGAAACAGTGGGAGGTCAATCTGTTCAAAGTCTGATTGAGCAAATGATTACCGTTAGTGATAACAATGCCACAAATGTGTTGATTGATCATGTTGGGATGGAATCATTAAACAGCTACTTTACGGAGAAAGGTTATTCTGGTACGAAATTGCAGCGAAAGATGTTGGAACAAGGCAGTGAAAACTACACCACACTTCAAGATACGATGAAGTTTCTTAAAAGACTTTATGAAAATCGTGGCAATCAAAAAAATACAGCTATGTTGGAAATAATGAAGCATCAGCAAGTGAAGACAAAGATATCGAGTCAGCTAGATGTTCCTGTAGCAAATAAAACAGGAGAGCTTACGACAGTGGAAAACGATATCGGGATTGTCCTTAGCGATAAACCTTTTGCGATCGTTGTATTGACAAATGAAGTTTCAAACTCTCAAGAAGTACGATCTGGTATTGGAAGTCTTGCCAAAGAAGCGAAAAAGTAAGAAGGAGAGAATTATGAGGAAGCATAAATTTATCGACCTATTTTTGATTTTAGTTATTCTTGCTATTAGCTTTTGGAATGTCACACAGCAGCAAGAAAAGGTTTCTTTAAAAGAGTCGGTTGCAGCACTGAATGAGAAAAATAAAGAACTTGTAGATAAAGAAAAGGATTTGCATCATGAGAATGAGCGTTTATCAAAACAAGCGGAAGAATCTTCTGAGTCATTGAAAAAAATTCAGAGACAATGCATTAATTCGGGAGTAGATGTTGACTTAAACACTGATTTCATCAATATAGTTACCAAGTTGTTCGAGGCTAACTTGAATTTTACGCCTAAAAACTATGAGGATAGAAAACAGGAAGTATCTGGCTACTTATCAGATGAATTAAATAAAGAGTATTTTGGTCAAAAAAGAAATACTTATCAAGATGCTAATGGAACCATTTCACAACTCGAATCCTTGGAAGTATATACAAAAGGAGTACAAGAAGGAATAATAGAGGGCTTGGTGATTGTTCACCATAGAAGCAAACAAAATGGAGAAATTTGGACTAATGGAATGAATATATTTAAAGTATTTTACAGTAATGAATTTGAGAAATTTGTAAAAATCGAAAATTTAGGTAGTAGGTACTTAGAAAATCAGAAGTAACCAGTATTTCTAGGGGAATTGTAGTAAGTTGTTCCTTAAAGAACTAGTAAAATATACTTTTTTTTGATAAGCTAAATCAAGGGAATAAAAAGTGTTTTTTGAAAATAGATAAGTTTAATTATTTTTCATTTATCACCATGGAGAGAAGGAATAAACTTGCACCGTTCGACATATCGTGTTCTTAAAATTTTAGAATTACTTGCCAATAGTCTTGAAGGATTGTCCCTTACTAATTTATCCAATAAATTGGATATACCGAAAGGTAGTTTGCATCCTATCCTGAAAACAATGCTCTCAGAAAATTTCATAAGATTGGACGAAAACGATAACTATAAGATTGGACAGCAAGCTTATCATGTTGGATTCTCCTACACTCAAGATTCCGACTTATTACATGAAATTGATTTAGTAATTAAAGAGCTTTCTAGTACAGTAAATCAGACTGTGTATTTTTCTGTATTATCATCTGGCGATACACTCTACTTATTAAAGCAGAGTGTCCCTACTCCAATACAAATTATTGCTAAACAAGGGTTCACATTTCCAGCATATTCTACGGCAATAGGTAAATCTTTGTTAAGTGACTATTCAATGGAAGAATTAAAAAGATTATATCCTGATGGATTTATCAAGTTATCTGAGTACACCATTGATAATTTTGAGGAACTTTATAAACAACTTAAGCAAGTAAGAGAGACTGGTTTTTCTTATGAAAAAGAAGAATCAAATAAAGACGTTCAATGTGTTGCGATTCCAATAAAATATAACAATAAAGTCATTGCTGCTATAAGTATTGCGACACCGATCTTCTATTATAATGATCAATTTGAGGATAAAGCGAAGGAGGCTTTACTTAAAGCAAAGAGCAAAATAGAATTTTTGATTAGCGAGGATTTAGACGGCTGGACGTATTCTGCTTTAGTGTGATAACTCTACAATTTTACTGAAATAAATACTTCAAATGAGACATATACCTATTAAGGATTAACTTTTTAGGTATATGTTTTTTTGTTGTATAGCCATCAAAAAAATGAAAATATTTTCATGAAATTCAATGAAAGCGAACAGCGTTAGAGTTTTGCTGTCCTAGCTTTTTAGGTACAAAAATATTTAAATGATTTTTTTAGGAAAGGTATTGATAAAAGCGTTTCCTCATGATACTATTTTTATACAGGAACGCGTTCTTAAATACGAACAAGGAGATGTGAATTTGAAAAACTACGTGCAAATTATCAATCAGTTACTGGATGAAAAAATCGTTGCTATTCTTAGAGTTGATCATCCAGAAAAAGCAAAAAAAGGTATTGCTGCAATGAAAAAGGGTGGTTTGAAGAATATTGAAGTAACACTCAATACCCCAGGTGCTTTGGATGTAATATCAGCATATTCGAATGATGAGGATATGATGATTGGAGCAGGTACGGTTTTAGATGAAGCTGCTTGTCAAGCCGCAATCCAGCATGGAGCAAATTATATTGTTACCCCGACTTTAAACGAAAGTGTCATTAAATGTGCAAATCGATACCAAAAACCTGTAATCTGTGGATGTTTTACACCTACTGAAATGCAACAAGCAATGGAATTAGGTGTAAATATGATCAAGGCATTTCCAGCAAGCGAAATGTCATATGATGCAATTAGTGCAATTAAGGGGCCTTTGCATTACGCGCTGATTGGACCAACTGGTGGGGTTACACTTTCTAATATTAAAATTTGGGAAGAAGCTGGTGCCGATTTTTATGGTATTGCTGGTGAATTTTGTACATTAACAAATCAAGAAAAATACGATGAATTGGAAGAAGTGGCTGCGCGTTATGTTGATGCTCTGCGACGCTAAGAGGGAATTTCTATGAAAGAATATACTATTACTATTGATGGTGGCACAAGCAAAACAAAAGTTTGTTTATGGAATGGTGAAGGCCAAATCGTTAATGTTCAAACTAGAAATGTTGGTGCTAGAGATTGTGCAATACAAGGGAATACGACTGTGTGGAAGAGAGCGATTCATCAAATGGTTCTGTTGCAAAGTTTTAAATAAAGAATAAAATCCCTTACGGTATCTATGATTTAAGCTGGGATTCCCAATAATATCTTGATTTCAGTACAGACCGAAAACCCGAAGAGAGTGCCTTCTTTTCGGGTTTTCTTATATAATCCTCGGATGGCTTCCATGCCTTTAATCGTGGTAGAGGCAGTGCGTAAACTTCGATAGAATTTATTGCGTCTCTTTACTGGACGATGGTCTTGTTCAATCAAATTATTCAGGTATTTAATGGTACGATGTTCTGTCCCTTGATAAAAGCCGTATTCTTTTAGTTTCTTAAAGGCACTTGTAATAGAGGGGGCTTTATCTGTGACTACAACCTTCGGTTCATCAAACTGCTTCACTAACCGCTTAAGAAAAGCATAGGCTGCTTGTGTGTCCCGTTTTTTACGTAACCAAATATCCAAGGTTAAACCATCTGCATCGATGGCTCGATACAAATAATGCCATTTTCCTTTAATTTTGATGTACGTTTCATCCATTTTCCATGAATAAAAGGATTTTTTATTTTTCTTTTTCCAAATTTGATAGAGTAGTTTGCCATATTCTTGCACCCAACGATAAATCGTCGTATGAGAAACGTTAATGCCACGATCATATAAGATTTCTCGAACTTCACGATAGCTAAGGTTATAACGAAGATAGTAGCCCACGGCTACAATAATCACATCCTGCTGAAATTGCTTTCCTTTAAAATGATTCATCGTCATTCCTCCTGCTATCTTTTTCTATTATTCTACCTTATTTGATAGTAGATTTAAAACTTTGCAACAGAACCGATTATGTGAAGGACCATTTAGATGATATTATCTTAATCGATGCACGCGGTGAAGATGCGGCTAAAAAAGGGACTGTGAAAGAAGCTGTTCCGATGACATGGCAATATCTATCGGATGTGGAGAATGGTGCTTCTGGTGATGAGAATTGGGGATTAGTATTAGAGCCTAAAAAGCTGGCTGAACATCTAGGTGAGAAAGGAATTGCAAAGGAGAAAGAGGTTGTATTATTTGCTTCTGCTCAAGAAGGCTGGGGAGATGATGGTCGGATTGCATGGGAGCTTCTTGCTGCTGGATATAAAGATGTAAAAATGGTTGATGGAGGCTTCTCTGCACTTAAAGATGCCGGAGTTAAAACGAATAAAGGCGGTACAGAACTAAAACCTGTCGATGTTGAGATCGACTCAATTAATCAAGATCATATGATCAAAACAGATGAACTTAAGGCGGATTACGATGATTACAAAGTCGTAGATGTTCGTGAGGATAAAGAATACGATGGTGAAGTATTATATGGTGAAGCAAAAGGTGGGCACCTTCCTGGCGCGATTCACGTGAAATATACTGATCTATTCAATAAAAATGGCACACTTAAAAGCAATGACCAATTAACTAAACTTTTTGAAGATGCTGGATTATCGAAAGATGATAAAATTGTCACTTACTGTACTGCGGGTATCCGTTCTGCTTATACACAATTGGTCATGGATATGTGCGGATTTAAAAATGTTAAGAATTATGATGGCTCATTTTATCGTTGGGCTAAAGTAGAAGATGTAGAGAAACAATGAAAAAACTGAGTAAAAAACAAGTAGCTAGAATTATTCTAGTCTTATTGATAGTGATAGGTATCGTGTGTTTCCTATATGTTCCAGCTATTAAATCAAAGCTTACTCAGGTATTAATGCTGTTCCGATCTATGAGTGTGGAGAGTATCATTGGTTATATTAAATCATTTGGTGCATGGGCAATTCTGATTTCATTTCTACTAATGATGTTTCAATCCGTCATAGCTCCTCTGCCAGCATTTCTGATTACGTTCGCAAACGCAGCGATATTTGGCTGGTGGCAAGGTGCAATCCTTTCCTGGAGCAGCGCAATGGCTGGGGCGTTACTGTGCTTCTACATTGCTCGAATTGCTGGAAGAGATTTTGTCGAGAAACTAAATAAAAATTTTTCATTGCAGAAATTAGATGAATATTTTGATCGTTATGGAGAACACACGATACTTGTTTGCCGATTGTTGCCCTTTATCTCATTTGATTTCATCAGTTATGCTGCTGGACTAACAGCGATCAAACCTATCCCCTTTCTAATTGCTACAGGATTGGGGCAGTTGCCAGCAACTATTGTCTACTCGTATGTTGGAAGTAATTTAACAGGTAATAGTCAAAAAATTATGTTTGGCTTACTGAGTATGTTTGCTTTGTTTATAGCAATTTATGTAATTAAACAAATCTATGGTGAAAGAATAAAAAAAGAATCTGCTAAATAAGTTTTGAAAATGTTAGAGAGAAAGAATATCCAACTTCTTTATCTCTTTTTGATACTCTATCGAATGTAACACAAACCGATTCTGTCACATTCGTTAAAACCGCTCCATCCTTAGAGGCTCTAAGAGGAAATCACTTTTCTTTTAGGGCCTTTTTTCCATAGCTTGTTTAAATGTGACTTATTATCTGTTATAATTATATTAAGTAACATTTGAGAGGGGACTAAAAATGAAGAGCGTGGAACCGATTCGCGATAAAAAAAAGATCGATGCCATGAAGGCAATTTTAGCTTCCGGAAAATATGGGCAACGAAATTTGGTGCTTTTTTCGATCGGAATCAATACGGCGTATCGAATCTCCGATTTAAGACAGTTAAAATTAAGTGACGTGTTAGAAATTTCCCGTGGTCGGGTGATTGTCAAAGAACGTCTGGCCATGAAGGAACAAAAAACAGCTAAACACAATTCGGTCTTCATTTCGAACAAATTACGAAAAGTGATTCTTGATTATGTTCAATCCGAATTTCCTGAGCAGCTGCAAGTACAAGACTTCAGCAATTATTTGTTTCCAAGTCGAAAAGGAGCAGATACACCTTTGACCCGACAAAGCCTTTGGCGGATCATTCATGAAGCAGGAACGGCGGTTGGGTTGAAAGAAATTGGTCCCCATTCGATGCGCAAGACCTTCGGCTATTTTTTGTACAAGCAAGGGACCAAAACAGAGATCATTCAGTCGCTACTCAACCATTCTTCACAACGGGAGACTATACGCTATATTGGGATCACTCAGGAAGACAAAGATACCGCAGTGAAGAGTTTGGATTTATGACAGAATAATACCCTATATAATAGAAGGAAAAATTCAAGAGGTGAGAAAATGAACGAAGAAATGCAGCCTACATTTCCTGATAAATACCACTTATCTCGCAAAGAGTCTGTGTATTTATTGAAGAAAAACATTGTGGAACTGGTGTACAATGCGGGGAAATTTGAAGGATTGAATACAACGCTATTACAAACAGAAGAGATTATTAAGTATAATCGGGCCAATAACGTGGCCGTAGATGATGTCCTAACCGTCGTTAACTTAAAAAGAGGCTTTGAATTGCTTTTAAACGACGTACAGGAGCCCCTGTTAGAGACAAGTAAGCGGATTAATCGGATCGTTGCAGCGGAAGATGCCCTTTTTCCTGGTGAAATAAGAACCGGCGGAGTAGAAGTATCGACCATTCAAAGTATATATGTGCCACCAATGTTAACTGAAGACGAGGTAAATAATCAATATGATGAGATAATGAATCAGGATATATCAGAAACTGAAAAAGCCCTGCGGCTGTTTCTATTTATTTCGAAAAATCAAATATTTTGGGACGGTAATAAAAGAACTGCATTGTTAACTGCTAATAAGATCATGTTTAGCCAAGGGCTAGGATTGTTATCCATTCCCGAAACAAAATTTGCAAAATTTAATGAACTGCTATCTATGTATTATAATAGCAACCAATCTAGCAATGAATCAAAAATTTTATCATTTATGCACGAAGAATGTATTTATGGTATTCGTTATTTATAGTAAACAATGGAACAGTTACTGAATTACAATGAGCCAATAAAAAGGAGAGTATGTGATGTCATTAATGTCAATAAATTATTTTGGATATGCTGTATATAATGTAACTGTGGAAGAATCAATAGTAAACTTGTTACGATTTGAGATATCAAAAATGGATGAGAATGCCACTACTACAATTAATATAGATCCTAAATATAATAATTTAATATCGTTTGAAGTAACTGTTGAATCTAGAAACCCTGAGGATGAATATGATAAAATCGTTGATATTATATCTGAAACCAATGCTATCATTATGCATTTAGGTAGCGTAGAAGAAAGTTATTCTACTGGTGAACAATGTTACATGGGAATTCAGACTCTGACACCAGCTAATGATTTGAATGATTGGTTCTGTTGCGAAGTTTGATTTTCAAACTTCGCAACAGAACCTGATTCACAAACAGTTGCTTCAATTATGACACGCGTGCCTAATAATCTGGTTGGTACTCCACACCATTCTGATGGTGCATAAGATAAAAAATTAAAGAAGTGCCTGGCATTTGTCTGATTTAAGCCAAGGTTTGACAAATTTTGGATATTCCAATTAATACTGTAAGCGGTTATATTTAACTCAGGGAGGTAGATGAATGTGAATACAAAAGATTTAAAACTGTTAGAAACCATTGTACGATCACATGTGACAAACTCTCAACAATTGAAATCATTAGTACATTTTTCGACTAGGCAGATAACTTACTCTATAAAAAAAATTAATGATGAATTATCCCTTCATGGATTGAGTCTGATAAAGCGAAGTAACTCAGGGGAGTGGTTATATGAAGCCAATGATCTTCAAAAACTTTTGATATACATGAATCAAGCAATGGTTTTTAAAGAAGGTACGATTCCTGAATATATAAACGATGATTTGGCTTATAGTGAGATAAGAAGATATTCGGAACTGTTATTTATTCTAGCCAACCCCAAAAAAGTGACAACCCAAGAAATAATGGCGTTTATTGGTATCAGTAAAAATACGGCTAGAAACGACTTTTCTAAAATAAAAAAAGAGTTGCCACCAGACTACACTTTGATATTCGATCCCCAAAATGGCTATATGATTGAATCAAGCATGGCAAAGCTTCATACATTGCTCTTAGAAGTTTTCAATTATTTATTTGAAAGGCATGCAACAGTTAACCGTTTTGAGTCACTCTTTTCTGAAGAAAGGGAATTTGTTAGTTTTTTTATTCACACCTACGAACAAACTTTTAAATTGAAATTTTCTGATAATTCACTAACCAAACTTTATTATTTGATAGGTTTATCACTTTCTAGTTTTAAAAGAAGGACGAAAGAACAGATTGATTTTAGTTATGATTTACAGGAATTAGATGAGTTTCAAATGATTCGAAACTGCATTGATCAACATTATCAACACGCTGAGATAGCTATAGATTATGAATGGTTGACGCTTCTGTTTTTATCATTCAATACAATTTCAAATGAGTTTGAAATTTTAGATTCAAGGATCTATCAAGTAATTATGGAGATGATTACTTTATTTCAAAGTAAATCAGCTATTCGGATTAGTAATAAAGAAGAGTTGATCAATCGATTGATGAATCATTTACGACCTGCAATCTATCGAATTCGCTACGAATTACCATTTGAAATAGATGATTTAGCTGAAATTGTTAAGGAAAACCATGAAGTTAGTGCGGTACTTAATTTTGTTAAAGAATCCATTGTACCTTTGGAAGCATTTTTGCGTAAGACGATTCCTGAAACTGAATTATATTTGATTTCTGTTTATTTTTGTTCGGAGCTATTAAATTCTTCTATTATCGAAACACATGTTAGAAAAAAGGCAATCGTCGTATGTAGCAATGGATTGATTATGGCCAATGTAATGGCTAAAACGTTGAAAGAAATTTTTCCAGATATTCAGTTTGTTGCTAGTTCTTCGGTCAGAGAGATGGATAAGTTTGTCGAAGATGTTGATTTGATTTTTAGCAATCAACCCTTGAAAAGTGAAATTCCATTATATATTATACAACCGATTATGAACGAAGAAGAAAAAAACCGCTTGCGGAACCGTGTACTCATTGATTTTTCTACGAATAATATCAGCAAAGAGACTAGGAACCTTACTGAAATTATTAGGCGTTACTCTGCTGTTCAAAATGAAGAAAGTCTACAAACTGATATTGAGAGATTTTTAATTAATTATGCAAATTCACTAATATATCTAGATCGTCAAAGTAAACAGGAACAAAAGATATCTTTTGTGGAATTGCTTGTTTCTGAAGGGATTATTCTTGTATCTACGAAACAACTTACTTGGCAGAACGCGATGGAATTGTCTTGTCAGCCTTTATTAAAGGAGCAGGTAATTAATCAGAACTATCAGACTATTTTAATGAGTCAAATGGCGGATGAAGAGGCTTATTATTTTCTTAATAATCGTATTGCTATTCCACATTCATCGCCAGAAAATGGGGTAATCAAGGGCGGTTGCTCGTTACTTATATCAGTTGATCCAATTATTTTTCCTGGAAATAGGCCTATCCATTTTATTTCCCCTTTTGCAATTGGAAAGAAGGAAAATTATTTACTTGCGATTAACCAATTACTACAACTTTCTAAGGACGAGGAATATCAGCAAGAAATACTTCTTTGCACGACGGAAGATGAAGTGAGAAAAAAAATAAAAAATTTTTTTAAGGAGGAAGCAATATGTCAATAACAAATTTTCCTGAATTAACCATCATTTTAAGAGGATATAGTTTTGAAGAGGCGATGTTTGTCATGGAAGAATTGGCAGCGATGAATTGTTCAGTAGGAATTGAAGTAACAACTAATAATGATGACTTTACACATATCATAACAGAAGGGAACAAAAAATTTGGGCAGCAATTATTGATTGGTGCAGGGACAGTTTTAACATTTTCTCAAGCAAATCAAGCAATTGATAGTGGTGCGAGATTTTTATTAGGACCACAAAAATTTTCAACAGCAATTTTTTCTTTGGCTAGAGAACGCAGGGTGGTAACTGTGCCTTCAGCTTTTACACCATCGGAAATTCAAGTCATGTTTGATGGAGGCGCCGATATTGTGAAAATTTTTCCAGCAATCACTGTGGGACCAACATACTTTCAGCAATTGATTGGCCCTTTTGGTATACGTCCTTTAATGGCAGTTGGAGGGGTGACAATTGATAATATTGCAGATTTTAAAAAAGCAGGAGTTATGTACTTTGGTGTAGGATCAAGCATGTTTCAAAAAGTTGATATACAAAATCGCAACGGACAAGCTATTCGAAAATCAATTCAATCATATTTAGATAAACTAGCTGAAGTAGGAAGTGAAGAAGATGAGTCTCATTAAATTAGAAGAAAAAAATATTTTGTTAAATCAAAGTTTTTCAAATCAAGA
This sequence comes from Enterococcus malodoratus ATCC 43197, assembly GCF_000407185.1. Lineage (GTDB taxonomy): Bacteria > Bacillota > Bacilli > Lactobacillales > Enterococcaceae > Enterococcus_A > Enterococcus_A malodoratus. The sequence goes on along the minus strand of NZ_KE136481.1, from coordinate 1,310,943 downwards.
AGAGTACTTTCAAAAGATTACAAAGAAACTGATGACAGAAAACATGGTAAAGGAGGGATATTTCGAGTCAATCACTAAAAGAGAAATAACTTATCCAACGGGGTTATATATTGGGGAACAATCAATCGCGATTCCCCATACAGATTATCAATTATCAAATGTTACCGCTATTCTAGTATCCGTTCTTAAAGATAGTTTGCCTTTTCAGCGAATGGATGATCCCGAAGAAACGGTTTCAGTGAATGTTATTATTCAACTTTTATTTGACAGTCCCGATAAGCAACCGCAATTATTGAAGGAGTTGATGAACAAAGTTACCAATCAGGATTTTTTACAAGCAATTCTGGGAGCAAAAAGTAAAACTGAAGTTTTAACTGCATTTAATAAATAAATTGGAGGGAAATACAATGAGTAAAAAAACAATTATCGTCGCATGTGCATCATCAATGATTACATCTACAATGGCAGCTAATAAGATTCGGGAAATAGCGAAAACGAATGGATTACCAGAACCTCGAATTTTGCAACTAAAATTTTCAGAAGTAGCTGGTGCTTTAGAATCAAATCAAATTGACTTTATCGTTCCTACAGGAAAACTGCAAGAAAATGTAACCAAAGGAATCAAAGTTATACCCGGAACACCATTTGTTACGGGAGTGAATGAAGAAAAATCTGAGTCTTTAGTATTAGAAGCATTGAAAGAGCTTGATTAGGAGGGTGAAAAATGAATATTGTCATTGATGCTTTAAACTGGATCTCAAGTTTGGGTCCGATGATTATGATGCCTATCATTATCTTGATTTTAGGATTATTTTTTAGAATTAAGTTGAACACATTATTGAAATCAGCATTAACTGTGGGTATTGGTTTTGCTGGTGTAAATATCATTATTAATTGGTTTATTTCACAAGTAGGGCCCTCTGTGCAGTTAATGGTTAAAAACTGGGGAATTCAAACAAGTATCATGGATGTTGGTTGGCCAGCTCGTGCAGCAGCCACTTGGTCGTTTCCTCTTGCAGCAGTAATGGTCTTTATTATTTTAGGAATTAATGTTCTGATGTTAATTTTTAGACAGACAAATACAGTAATGGTTGATTTTTGGAGTTATAACCACTATATTTTTGTGGCTGCTTTAGTTTATTATGCAACGGATAAAAATATTATATTGGCTGTGATTTTTGGAGCTATTGACGCCATTATTAGTTTCAAACTTGCTGACTGGACAACACCATTAGTAGAAGAGTACTTTGAATTAGAAGGGGTTAATTTTCCAACAGCTAATTCAGTTGGTTGGGCTCCTTTAGCATGGTTGCTTAATAAATTATGGGATCACATTCCGGGTCTAAAAAAGGTAGATGCTCGTCCTGAAAAGATTCAAGAACGTTTTGGATTTGTCGGTGAACCAATGTTTATGGGATTTGTCATTGGATTAGTTATTGGTTTGTTGGCAAAAGAACCTGTTGATAAGGTATTGATTGTTGGAATGAGCACTTCTGCAACAATGGTTCTAACACCTAAGATGATGCAAATATTGATGGAAGGTTTGTTACCATTTGCTAATTCTGTTAAAAAATTCCTGAATATCAAATTTCCAGGAAATAATTTTACAATGGGTGTAGATGCTGCATTAACTGTTGCCAATTCAAGTGCTATTGCTACTGGTATTATTATGGTTCCTATTACTTTAGTGTTAGCAGCTATTTTACCAGGAAACAAACTTTTACCTATTTCAGATATTGCTTATCAAGCAATGTGGTTATCTGCATGGCCAGTTGCTTTTTCAAAAGGAAATATTATTAGAGGAATTCTTTCAACTACAATTATAACTGCTTGTGTGCTCCTAATAGCTACTAATTTGGCAGGAATACACACACAATTAGCATTAGCTGGTGGATTTCAATTACCAGCGGGAATGACACAGATATCTACTGAAGATGCAGGAACGCATATTGTTGGTTTTATCTTAATGAAAATTGCTGAATTTATTTCAAATATTTTCTAAAATTCAGGAGGGCATACAGTGAAAATATCGAAAATTACAGTCTATAAAGTAAAACCAAGGTGGATTTTTGTCAAAGTTTCTACAAATGAAGGAATTGAAGGCTGGGGTGAAATGATTTCTGGAACTAAGACTGAAACAGTTGTTGCAGGAGCGTATGAAATAGGAAATCGTTTCTTAGTTGGTCAAAATCCATTTGCAATTGAACGTCTTTTTCAAGAAATGCACCGTTCATTTTTCCGAGGTGGTCCTATTAATGGAACGATTGTTTCTGGACTTGAAATGGCTTTATGGGATATTAAAGGGAAGGCATTAAATGTACCAGTTTATGAACTACTAGGTGGGGCAGCCCGTGATAAAATCAAAGTGTACTCTTGGATTGGTGGCGATCGCCCTTCTGAAGTGGTAGAACAGGCACAAGATCGAGTAGATCGTGGCTTTACTGCTGTGAAAATGAACGCGACAGAAGAATTACATTACATTGATTCTTATGAAAAAGTAGCAGAAGTAGTGGAACGTGTTGCTTCAATTAGAGAACATTTTGGAGATGCGTTGGGCATTGGTGTTGATTTTCATGGTCGTGTTCACAAACCAATGGCAAAGGTTTTAGCAAAAGCGCTAGAACCCTACCATCCAATGTTCTTAGAAGAAGTGGTTTTGCCAGAGAATGAAGAACATTTCAGTGAAGTAGCAAATGCAGTTGCCGTACCACTAGCAACTGGGGAACGTTTGTATACAAGGTGGCAATTCAAATCAATTCTTCAACAAGGTGCAATTGATATCATTCAACCAGATGTAGCTTTATGTGGAGGAATTTTAGAGACAAGAAAAATTGCTGCGATGGCTGAAGCTTATGATATAGCAGTTGCACCCCATGCTCCCTATGGTCCGATTGCTTTAGCTGCTACATTACAAGTTGACTCCTGTACACCAAATGTGTTTATTCAAGAACAAAGCTTAGGTATTCATTACAATAAAGGGTTTGATTTATTAGATTTTGTGAAGAATAAGGAGATTTTCCAATATAAGAACGGTTTTGTAAATCTCCCAACAAAACCAGGCTTAGGGTTAGAAATGGATGAAGATCGAGTGAAAGAAATTGCACAAGAAGGTTTAGTGTGGACGAATCCTAAGTGGAAAAATTATGACGGTACAATTGCTGAATGGTAGGGGATGAGCACATGATTAATACAGTTATAGGTCCAATTGAAACCCATTCTTTGGGCACAACATTTATTCATGAACATTTATATGTTATTCCTAATGAATTAAGAAAATACGAAGATTATACATTGGATGATATTTATCATAGTATTGCGGAAGTTATGGCTTTTAAGCAAGTTGGTGGAAATACTATTGTTGATTTAACACCAATTAATTATGGACGAAACCCGTTAGCTTTGAAAATGATAGCTGAAGCTACTGGAGTGAATGTATTATTTGTTACGGGATTTCATAAAGAGGAATTTCAGCCAAAATGGTTGACTACACTCAATGATAATGAGGTTTTTGAGTTGCTTTATTCTGAAATAACCCGTGGAGTTACTTCACAAAGCCTTCTGCCAGGAGCAATGAAAGTAGGTACTAGTAAAAATGAGGTTACATTTGCCGAACAAAGAATTTTGGCGATAGCCGGACAAGTACAAAAAGAAACAGGGATTCCTATTATTACACATTGTGATGATGGAACGATGGGATTGGAGCAAATTGATTATTTAACAAAGAACGGTGCAAATGCAAGTAGTATTTGTTTGAGTCATGTAGATTTAACTAAGGATTTTCATTATTTAGCTCAAATATGTGAAACAGGAGCAAGTATTTGTATGGATCATATTGGTAGAGAGTTGACGAATCATGATGCAGATCGAGTACAATTAATCAAAAGATTAGTTGATGCTGGTTATGAGAATCAGATTTGTCTCTCAGGTGACATGGGGCGAAAAAAATATTTACCTACTTATGGAGGGACTCCAGGTCTTACCTATATTTTAACAAGTTTGAAAGAAGAATTGTTAAAAGTAATTAGTGAAACAGCTTTTAATAAAATGATTAAGATAAATCCTATTCGTATTTTGAGTGAATAAGATGCTGATTTGGATAAACAATGTATCTAGAGTTGGACAGTAAAAAACAGTTAGCAGAAGATATAAAAAAAGATAACTATGCAATAGAATAGTACTTATATATCAAACATTCCTAAGTATTACGATTGATTTAGGAATGTTTGATTTTTTAGATATAACTGTAGAAATATTGGAAATTTTGATACTATTGTCAACGGCACCTTTAAAATGTAGGAAAGGGGGTGCGGATGTTTTTCTGGACCATGTTTAACAAATACATCCTTGCTTTTTCCGATATTGAAGAGGACTTAGTCCTCCTAAAGATAACTTGATCCGTTGATTATTATACCAATGGATGTAGTCATCCAATTGATTTATAAATTGATTAATTGTTGTGTTTTTCCAATCACGCTGATAAAACACCTCATTTTTTAATCGTGCAAAGAAACCTTCGCACGCTGAGTTATCTGGTGAGCACCCCTTTTTAGACATGGACCTAGACAGGTTTGCTTTGTTCATTCGTTCAATCCAACCTGGCCATCGATAATGAGCGCCACGATCAGAGTGGATGATTGGACGCTCTTGATCTTGAAGAGTAGCTATTCCGGTTCTGTTGCAAAGTTTTCCAAAAAATCTATTTTAGTGTAAAATTGAGAAAAAAGACAGAGAGGACAGAGTAATGAATCATTTTAAAGGCAAACAATTCAAAAAAGACGTCATTATTGTCGCTGTTGGTTACTACCTGCGTTACAATCTAAGCTATCGTGAAGTTCAGGAATTGTTATATGATCGTGGAATAAATGTTTGTCATACTACGATTTATCGTTGGGTGCAAGAGTACAGCAAAGTCCTCTATTATCTTTGGAAGAAGAAAAATAGACAATCCTTCTATTCATGGAAAATGGACGAAACCTATATCAAAATTAAGGGACGTTGGCATTATCTTTATCGTGCAATTGATGCGGACGGCTTAACCTTAGATATCTGGTTACGAAAGAAACGGGATACGCAAGCAGCCTATGCTTTCTTAAAACGACTCCATAAACAGTTTGGTGAGCCGAAAGCAATTGTGACCGATAAAGCACCTTCTCTTGGCTCCGCCTTTAGAAAGTTACAGAGTGTGGGTTTATATACTAAGACAGAGCACCGAACTGTGAAGTATCTTAACAATTTAATAGAACAAGACCATCGACCTATTAAACGACGAAATAAATTTTATCAAAGTCTCCGTACAGCCTCTTCCACGATTAAGGGCATGGAGACCATTCGAGGAATATATAAAAAGAACCGAAGAAATGGAACGCTCTTCGGCTTTTCGGTGTCTACTGAAATCAAGGTATTAATGGGAATAACAGCCTAAGATATTTGGAGTTCAGAGAGGGCGCGTTTGATTTTCAAACTTCGCAACAGAACCGGTAATTTGATGAAAGAAAAGTATAATTTTTTATTTTAAAATATCGAAGTAATATTTTTAGTTCATCAGGCCTATTACAAACAGAGATAATGATTATGAAATGGATAATAATAGAGTGTTACAGCGCTAAAACCTTGATAAACCTGCTATAATAATTACGGGAATTGAAGTCTATAGCCTGTAAAGAAAGGGGTAATATGATTACTGTTACAAAAAAGGATTTAGTTGAATTAGGCTATGGAAAATATTTTGCAGCAGACATCATTAAACGAGCAAAGAACTTGATGATTGATAAAGGACATACTTATTACGAATCAAAAAAACTTGATCGGGTTCCTCGCGAGGCTGTGGAAGAGATTTTAGGAATCAATTTTACAGAATTATGTAGTAATGATTAGTTTTTGTACCTATGAAAGTGAGGAGCAAGAACTATGGCAAAATCAAAAGAAATAATAAAGAAAAGTGAAGACGGAACCTATTATTTTAGAGCTAATTTAGGATACAACGAAAAAGGAAAAAGAATCCAAAAATATATGAGTGGGTTTCGAACGATTAAAGAAGCGAGAATGGCTTTATCAAAGATTATATTGGAAGGTCCAGATAATTCAACCGAGAATAAGGCTACCATGCTTTTTGAGAATTTTCTTGAAGAGATATTTCTTCCTTGGTATAAAGTGAAAGTGAAGCCACAAACATATGATTACAAAGAAAAGGTGATCAATAAACATTTCACATACTTTAATGGCTTTTCAATTAATGAAATTGAACCTGTCCATGTTCAAAGATGGCAGTCAAAACTTTCTCAAACACTAAAACCATCCTATGTACGGACTACTCAAGGACTTCTTACAATGGTTTTGGAACGAGCTATGATCTTAGGGCTTACTGAAAGAAATCCTTCTAAAATTGTTGGAAATGTAAAGAATAGAAAAGCTGAAATTGATTTTTGGACAAAAGAAGAATTTGAAAAAGTAATTTCATGTTTCTATTTGGAAGATTATTTCCAGCATTATCTGTATGTGTCACTATGGCTTTTGTTCATGACGGGGATGAGAATTGGTGAAGCGACGGCAGTTCAATGGGAAGATATTGATTTTGAAACTGGCGTTTTAAGAATCAATAAGACGTTATATTACAAAAGGGTAAACGAATATAAGTTTGTGGAACCTAAGACAAAATCAAGTTTGAGAACTCTCGCCTTAGATGCTGACACTTTAGAAATCCTCAAGATTTGGCATGATGTGCAAAAATCTATCGTTAAAACTGGATTTGTTTTAAGCTATAATGGAGAACCGACATTAAATCATACGGTAAGAGATGCGATTATTAAGTATTCTGCTATTGCAGGAGTTCATAGAATTAAAATTCATGCTTTAAGGCACTCACATGCATCATTGTTGATTCAGATGGGAGAAAATCCATTAATCATCAAAGATAGATTAGGGCATGAAGATATCCAAACTACTTTAGGAACTTATGGACATCTTTATCCCAATAGCAATTTTGAAGTTGCATCAAAATTAAAAGGTGTGATCAAAGTAAAACCAACGATGAAAAATCTAAATATAGCCCACGGCAATCGAGGAGATATACGGTTTTTAGCAACATGTTAATGGTGCAATCTTGGTGCAATTTCAAAATGAATATCCTTAAAAGGTCGATAGATCAAGGGTTTTAGCGTTTCTCCAACAATTCATGTATAATAGCTAATGAGTATTGGCACAGACCGAACTGATTACGGGGTCTGAGTACGCTGAAACAATAGATAAATAAACTAGAGAGGTGGATATTTTGAGTACAGTCAAAATAATTCCCTTCAGCGGAGTACGTGAAAATGGTAAAAACATGTACGCGGTTGAGGTGGATAATGATATTTTTGTCCTAGATTGTGGACTGAAGTATCCAGAAAATGAATTATTAGGAATCGATGTTGTCATTCCTGATTTTACCTATTTAATTGAAAATGCAGATCGTGTAGCGGGGGTTTTCTTGACGCATGGGCATGCCGATGCAATCGGAGCACTGCCTTATTTGGTTTCTGAAGTGGCGGTGCCGGTCTTCGGAACCGAATTGACGATCGAATTAGCAAAATTAAACGTGAGTCAAAACGAAGAAAGCAAAAGCTTCAAGGATTTTCATGTGATCGATGAGCATACGGAGATCGATTTTGGTACGGCGGTAATTAGTTTCTTCCGTACGACGCACACTATTCCTGACTCGGTTGGGATCAGTTTGAAAACGGAAGAAGGAACTGTCGTCTACACCGGTGATTTCAAATTTGATCCAACGGCAATTCCGATGTATGCCACTAATTATCGTCGCTTAGCTGAAATTGGTTCTGAAGGTGTTCTAGCGTTGTTGAGTTCTTCTTCTAATGCAGAAAATCCGATTCAAGTAGCATCTGAAAGAGAAATTGCTAGCGAAGTCTTCGATACCATCAACGAGTGGAACGGTCGAATCATCGTTGCCAGTGTGGCAAGCAATCTGCAGCGGGTACAGCAAATTTTGAATGCAGCGAAAAAAGCTGGACGCAAAGTGGTGCTGACTGGTCAAGATTTGGATCGCATCATTAAAACAGCGATGCGTCTGAAAAAATTAGAAGTGCCGGAAGATATTCTGGTAACTGTCAAAGAGATGAAGAAATATCAACCAGAAGAATTGATCATCTTGGAGACTGGCCGTATGGGAGAACCAATCAAGTCATTACAAAAAATGGCGAATCGTTCGCATCGCAATGTGAAGATCGAAGATGGTGATTTGGTGTATATTACTACTACACCAACGATTGCGATGGAAACGACTGTTGCGAAAACGGAAGATATGATCTATCGTGCGGGCGGAGTCGTGAAGAGCATTTCTGAAAACTTACGTGTTTCAGGCCACGCCAACCCTCGTGATCTGCAATTGATGATGAACTTTATGTCACCAAAATATTTCATTCCAGTTCAAGGAGAATACCGTCAGTTAGCCGCTCATGCTAGTTTAGCCAATGAGCTAGGCATTCCGTTCAAGGATATTTTCATTACTGGCCGCGGCGATGTGTTGGAATATAAAAATAAACACATGAGCGCTGCTGGAAGTGTACCGGCAGATAACATTATGATCGATGGGATCGGAGTCGGTGACATTGGCAATATCGTTTTACGCGATCGTAAAGTTTTGTCAGACGACGGAATTTTTGTTGTCGTAGTGACGATCGACCGTAAATTGAAAAAAATCGTATCTGCACCACAAATTACCTCACGCGGGTTTGTGTATATCAAAGCCAGTCGTGATTTGATTAAGGAAAGTGCAGAAACGACTAGTGAAATCGTAGAAAAACATTTGCATTCCGATGATTTTGAATGGAGCAAATTAAAGCAAGACATTCGCGATCAGCTGAGCCGTCATTTGTTTGAACAAACCAAACGTCGTCCCGTGATTTTACCAGTAATCATGGAAGCGAACCAACGTCGCGGACGCCGTAAATAATTAAAATCAAAAACTTCTCCCAGCATTTTTTTGCGGGAGAAGTTTTTTTGATACCTCCCACTCTGTTTTTTCGCGAAAAAGGAGTATTATTGAAGTAGAAGAAAATGTAGAGAGGGTTGGTCATATGTTGGAAAAACCATTAAAATGTCCTAATTGCGGTACCTATTTTTTTGTTGATGAAGTGTTGAATGTTCAAGAGCATCCCAAAGAATCGATGCCGGTAGAATGTCCAAATTGTCATCATGTGTATGAAAAAAGGATTACGAATGGCTATTTCATGACTTTTGAAGATCGTGAACACGGAAAATATAGTGAAGAAGCGGGAGAGTAATCTCTCGTTTTTATTTTGGTTTGCTTTTGGGGGAGACTTTCCTATAGAATAACTATGGTTAATTTTTATCAGTTCAGTTTTTCGTCGCTGACAAATGGCGTTCATGCAGTTTTAGCTGAATGACATTTGCGCGAAGAGAGCATCGTTTCTGAATTTTGAAAAAGCGATGTCGACTGTACGAAGCTAACTGTAACGGAAGGAAGTCTTTTAATGAAAACTTATCAAGAAGATTCGGTGGTTCAAAAGAATCGCTGGTGGATTTTAGTATCAGTCGCCATGTTTACTTTCATGTCCACGTTGGATTCTAGTATCGTAAATATTGCTTTGCCAACGATCTCACGAGATTTGGCTGTGCCGATGAATAAAGCAGAATGGGTCGTATCCATATACTTGATGGTCGTTTGTGCTTGTCTACTGCTTTTCGGAAAAGTCGGCGACAGTTTTGGGAAGATCAAGGTCTATCGAATCGGTACGATCATATTCACGTTGGGTTCTTTATTGTGCGGTTTTAATCATTCGTTGGCGATGCTGCTCTTTGGCCGAGTTATCCAAGGAATCGGTGCCAGCATGACGATGGCGACGAATACTGGAATCACAACAGAGGTTTTTCCCATGAAAGAACGTGGAAGAGCGTTAGGCGCAATCGGTGCATTTGTCTCTCTAGGTTCGATCGCAGGTCCCGGGATTGGCGGATTGATCTTGGCGCATTTCTCTTGGTCGTATATTTTCTGGATCAATGTTCCGGTAGGGATTCTAACAATTTTGATCGGAGAAAAATTTTTGCCGAAGGATATTACGATGTCCAAAAAGAAAATCGATTGGCTGGGTTTTGCAACCTTTGCGATAACGATCATGAGTTTCTTCGGAGCAGTCTTTATCGGACAAGAGGTTGGATACATCCATGCTTTGCCGCTTAGTCTGCTGGCTGTCGCAATTGTATTTTTCATCCTATTTATTCAAGTGGAAAAACGTAAAGAAAACCCATTATTAGTCTTCAGCATTTTGAAGAATAAAATGTTTACGATGAGTTTAATAACCGCGTTATTGATTTTTTCAGCGAACTTTTTTGTGAATGTAGTAATGCCGTTCTACTTGCAGAACGCTCGTGGATTAACAGCTAGTTACGCAGGATTATTGATGATGGTCTTTCCATTCTTAATGGTCATCGGCTCTCCGCTTAGCGGTTATTTGACGGATAAAATCGGTCCGCAAAAACTAGTGCTGATGGGGCTGCTGCTGTTGTCAATCACGCAATTAATGTACGTGTTCATGAATGAACTGAGCCCGATTTGGTATTATGTTTTGGCAACGGCGATTATGGGGATGGGGAATGCCTTGTTCCAATCACCGAATAATACGATCGTTATGAGCAGCGTAGATAAAGAAAATCTTGGTGTTGCCGGCAGTATGAATTCATTTGCCCGCAATTTAGGCATGGTTATCGGGATTGCTTTATCAACGACGATTTTATATGGTGGTATGAGTGTTTCGTATGGTCGACGGGTGACGACCTATATCGATGGCCGGCCAGATATTTTTATTTTCGGTATGCGTGTGACATTCATCGCATCCTTAGCGATTTGTGCTACAGCTTTAGTAATATCGCTCGTTCGTTTCAGAAAAAAAGCAGTAAATTAAGACGCTTATTAGTACAAAAGAAGTTGATTGTTACTTGAATGGTAACGGTTGACTTCTTTTTTTATAGGCACTCTGTTATACTAGTTTTGCTAAGCTGTACTACTATAATAGATAAATTTTATAGCGGGAGGAAATTATGGCGACAAAACATGATTTGATTTTGGAACATATTGAAAATCTGCCAGTGGGAGAACGCATCTCCGTTCGCAGTATTGCAAAAAATTTGCGTGTGAGCGAAGGGACGGCTTACCGCGCGATCAAGGATGCGGAAAACATTGGTTTGGTTTCGACCATTCAACGTGTGGGTACGATTCGGATCGAACGGAAATTGAAAAAAAATATCGAACGTCTGACTTTCGGTGAAGTAGTCCGAATCATTGAAGGCGAAGTCTTAGGCGGATCTAATGGGTTGGATAAGGACTTGAACAAATTTGTTATCGGTGCCATGACTGAAGAGGCGATGCGCCGTTACATTACACCGGGATCATTATTGATCATCGGGAATCGCGAAGGGGCGCAAAAATTGGCCTTGCAGGATGGTGCCGCGGTCTTGATTACCGGGGGCTTTGACACAACACCAGAGATTGCAAAACTTGCCGATGATTTAGAATTACCTGTTTTGAGTACAACCTATGATTCCTTTACTGTAGCGACAATGATCAATCGAGCTTTGAGCGATCAATTGATTAAAAAAGATATCATGCAGGTTAGCGACATCTATATGCCGTTAGAAAAAACAGTTTATTTACAATCCGGTGATACGATTGCAAATTATCATCGTTTGTCCGAAAAAACAGGTCATTCACGTTTTCCAGTTGTAAATAAAAGTATGCGGGTTTTAGGTGTTGTTACGGCAAAAGATGTTTTAGGCAAAGCCGACAATCAAGTAATTGACCGCGTAATGACGCGCGATCCAAATGTTGTTAAACAAAGCATGAGTGTGGCTTCGGTCAGTCATCAAATGATTTGGGATGGACTTGAGATGATGCCGGTGGTGAAAGACGATCTTTCCTTAGTTGGGATGGTCAGCCGTCAAGATGTAATGAAGGCGATGCAGCTCGTTCAACGGCAACCGCAAATGTCTAATACGATCTCTGATCAAATTGTTGGAGACATCGTGACGATTGATACGGATCGGGAAGACAATCTGCTGGAAAATCCTTACTTCAAATTTGAAGTGACTCCGCAAATGGTCAATAGTGTTGGAACAATCTCCTTTGGGGTACTTAGCGAGATTGTAGCGAACGTGGCTCAACGAAGTATTTTAATGGATCAGCGGCGCAACACTCTGATCGAACAAATGAATCTGCATTATTTACGTTTGATTCAATTGGAAAGCGAGATCGAGATTCATTCGAAAACACTAGAACTAGGAAGACGCTCGGCAAAAGTTGACTTGGAAGTTTATATCGACAATGTGATCGTAGCTAAAGCGATCGTCGTCTGCCAAGTGATGGAGCGTTCTTAGAAAGAGGAAGTTGTATGACAATTACAGAAGAAATTTTACAAACAATTCAACAATACGACCGCATCATTATTCATCGCCATATGCGTCCTGATCCTGATGCGCTAGGTTCACAGTGCGGACTTGCCGAAATATTGCGCGCAACGTTCCCAGAAAAAACAGTCTATCAAGTGGGTGGTCCGGTAGAGGGCTTAGAATTTCTCGCGGAAATGGATGAGATTGCTGACGACTTATACGAAGGTGCATTAGTGATTGTGACTGATACAGCGAATGCACCGCGAATCAGTGATGATCGCTATAATCTAGGTGACAAATTAATCAAAATCGATCACCATCCTAATGATGATCCCTATGGCGACTTGCTATGGGTCAATACTAAAGCCAGCAGCTGCAGTGAGATCATCGCGGACTTGGCATTTACTGAAAATCTGGTTGTGACAGAAAATGCGGCGCGCTTATTATACGGCGGAATCGTTGGGGATACTGGGCGCTTTTTATATCCTGCAACCACTTCCCATACCTTACAAATTGCAGCCAAGTTGTTGGATTTTGGTTTCGATGCGACAAAACTAAATCGCGAGCTCGATCAAATTTCATTGGATGTTGCTAAGTTGTCGGGGTATCTTTATCAGAACTTGCAAATCGATGAAAATGGTGCGGGTTATGTCTTTTTAGATCAAGCCATCTTAAACAAATATGGGATCAAGGATTCGGATACAGCGTCGCTTGTACCTTTACCGGGAACGATCGATGTTGTGCTGGCATGGGCAGTTTTTGTGGAACAGCCCGAAGGCTACTATCGTGTTCGCCTTCGCTCTAAGGGGCCGGTCATCAATGAATTGGCCAAGCGTTATCACGGAGGCGGTCATCCATTGGCCAGCGGCGCCAATGCAAAGGATCAAGCGATGTGCCAAGATATTTATCGTGAAATCCAGAATTTATGCGAAAAATACAAAAAAATCAAATCTATTTGAAAAAAATACTAAAAAGAAGTTGACAAAACGGTCATTGGTCTATACAATTCAAAGTGTTAACAATACTGTTTCATGTGACTAGATTATACTAGGCATGGAAAGAGACGCAAGGAGCTTCCTTGTGCTTCTTTCCATGCCTTTTTATTTGGCCAATAACTAGTCAAAACAGTGAAATTATTCTGCAGAATGAGGACAAGCAATGAAAATCAAAAAAATACTAAATCAAAATGCAGTATTGGTAGACGATCACGGAGAAGAAAAAATTGCTATCGGTAAAGGCGTCGGATTCAGCAAACAAAGAAACGATTTGCTTTTTCCTCGTGATATCGAACGATTATTTGTGATGGAACCGGAAGGACAACAGAAATTACAGACTTTGTTGAATCAAATTAATGAAGAATATTTTTTCGCTGCGGAAGCGATTATTGATCATGCAGAGACCGTCCTGATGGAAAAGTTGAATGAACATATCTTTATTTCATTAACGGATCATATTGCCTTTGCAGCGCAAAATATTGCGAACGGCATTGTTGTCCGCAACAAGCTGCTGAGTGAAATTGAAATTCTTTATAGCGAAGAATTCGGAGTTGCCCAATGGGCGGTGGATTATCTAAATCGAACGCTAGAGATTCCTTACGGCTATGATGAAGCGGGCTATATCGCTATCCATATCCATAGTGCTCGGACAGGTAAAAACAATAACCATGACAGCATTCGAGAAGTCACGATTATTTCTGATGTGATCCATTTGATTGAGCAGGAACTTGAGATCGACATTCGTTCGAAAGAAACCGCGTTGGATTATTCTCGTCTGGCCAATCATTTACGCTTGTTGCTGCAGCGTTATCAGAAGCAGCGCTACGCCGTTTTAGACCAGGAGATTATTGAAATGGTGCGAAATAAATATCCCGAGAGCTACCAAGTCGCAAAAAAGATACGTGTTTTTTTGATGAAAAGTTATCAGCTGGCAATTACTACAGAGGAATTGGGCTATGTCGCCATCCATGTAGAACGGTTGCGTAAAGTAAAAGAACATAGAGGAGAAGTGTAAATATGAAAGCATACATGCAGCGTATGGGTCGTTCATTGATGTTACCAGTGGCGGTTTTACCAGCAGCATCGATTTTAGTTGGGATCGCCAACTGGATTGTTGGGATGGGTGTAACCAACGTCGTAACGACATTCTTAATGAATAGTGGTTTAGCAATTTTAGATAATTTAGCCTTATTGTTTTCAGTCGGTTTAGCATTAGGAATGTCAAAAGATAAAGACGGGGCAGCCGCATTGGCTGGTTTAGTAGCCTATCTTGTACCTAAAGCAGTTTTGGCACCGGCTTCGGTTCAGGCATTATTAGGAATCAAGGATATCGCCGATGTCAATCCTGCCTTCAACAGTATGGGCAACAACGTGTTTGTGGGTATTATTGCTGGGCTGGTAGCAGCGGAAATGTACAATCGCTTCAGCGGTGTTAAGCTTCCAATGGCCTTATCCTTCTTTAGCGGAAAACGCTTAGTACCAATCATGGCGGCCGTAGGTATGCTGGTTATTTCGGGATTGTTGTTATTTATTTGGCCAGTTGTTTATAACGTATTGGTTAGTTTAGGTGAAGGAATCTCAGGATTAGGATTTATTGGAGCAGGGCTGTATGGTTTCTTCAACCGTCTGCTGATACCAACCGGTCTGCATCACGCGTTGAACTCTGTATTTTGGTTTGATGTTGCCGGAATCAATGATATCGGGAATTTCCTTGCTGGGCAACAAGCGATTGATCAAGGGTTAGCGATCGTTGGGAAAACAGGCATGTATCAAGCTGGCTTCTTCCCTGTAATGATGTTCGGTTTGCCGGCAGGAGCGTTGGCAATTTACCAATGTGCCCGCCCAGAAAAGAAAAAAATCACAGCGTCATTAATGATCGCAGCGGCTTTTGCTTCTTTCTTTACTGGTGTAACCGAACCGTTAGAATTCTCGTTCATGTTTGTTGCGTGGCCGGTATATGTATTGCATGCAATCTTTACTGGGTTATCTTTGGCGGTAAGTGCCTTTTTCCATTGGACTGCCGGTTTCGCATTCAGTGCCGGTTTTGTTGATTACTTCTTATCATTAAAAAATCCAGTGGCTAATCAACCATTTATGCTGATATTACAAGGACTAGTTTTTGCTGCTATTTACTATTTCGGTTTCCGTTTCGCCATTACTAAGTTCAATCTAATGACTCCTGGGCGTGAAGAAGGCGATGGAGAAGAGACACCAGATATTGCAACAAACGGAGATAGCAAACATGCAGTTATGGCTCAAAGAATCTATGACGCTTTAGGCGGTGCTGCAAATGTTACCGCGATCGATAACTGTACGACTCGACTTCGTCTGCAGGTTCTGGATACAGGAACGATCGATCAAAACAGAATAAAGGCTACGGGTGTTCCCGGTGTGAAGGTGATTGATGGAAAGAACATCCAGGTCATTGTGGGAACAGAAGTCCAATTCGTAGCTGATGAGATGAGTCGATTGCATGGCGGCAGCGGAGGCACACACATAGTGGCTGAACAAACCGTAATTGAAGAAGCGCCTAAGGCACAAAGCTTGTATGCGGTAGCGAAAGGTCGTTTGGTGCCGATCACTGAAGTTTCTGACGATGTCTTTTCAGAGAAAATGATGGGTGACGGCTATGCGGTATTGCCGACTTCTGGTGAGATTTTCGCTCCAGTTGCTGGAACCATCTCGAATATTTTCCCAACGAAGCATGCGGTGGGAATTACGACGCCTACAGGAATTGAAGTTCTGTTGCATATGGGATTAGATACCGTAGATCTAGCTGGCAAACCATTTACGGTTTATGTAACTGCGGGCCAACAAGTCGGTCGAGGGCAAATGATCGCGACGGTTGATTTAGCAGCTGTGGCTGCGGCAGGCAAGAAAACTGATATGATCGTGGCATTGACGAATATGGATAAGGTCGAAGGCTTTGAATTAGCCGAGCCAAGAGATGTTCAAGTCAATGAGATTATTGGTGAAGTGACAAGTAAATAAGAATGATTGAGCCGTGTATATTTTTTACACGGCTTTTTTGTTGATTCGAAAAAACATTAAACAATAAGTGGAATTTGTTATTTTTAAGACAGTATGCTCTTTTTAAAACTTGTTCATGCAAATTATATGTTCAATCTTTTAATATTTAATTTAAAATAAGAGTATTTCTAAATAGTATTTACAAACCAGTTATTTTAGTTTTATCATTAGAATATTAAAAAAAGAAACCGTTTTCTTGGAAAGCTGGAGGGTGAAAGTATGGGTGGATTGAAGTTAGAACGCAGACAAATTTTCGGTATGAAAAAGGAAAGCTTGTTCAAGCGGGTCGTGAAATATTTTGAACAGACAAAAAACGTTTCAGAAATAGTAGAGGTTGTGGTTGCGATCATTGTTCGTGACGCCATCTGCGGCGGGGAGACCTTCGCCGGTATGTTCAAGGAGCTGATCCGAGACCTTTACTTTACAGCGAACCCGAATGATACGCTGCGGAGATTCAGTCCCTATTTTGAAGAATACTTTTCTCACAATGAGTGGCAGACTGTCAAAAAACGGTTATACAAAAATAAAAATTTTTACGAGTGTACAAAAGAAGCTCGATCCTATAAAGACTATTTAGAACAAGAAGCTACCCTTGATATCCGTCAAGAGCAGCATATTTATTGTGTGGAGTCTTTCTTTGAAGACAGCAATGGCAAGCGGCATAAATTGACAATCCGGGATACTGATCCCAATCAGAGCGAGGAAGTGATTGTCAATGCACTGCGAATCTTAACGACGTTGAGCATTTTTTCAAAAGATGGCGTGCGGCAATTTGCTAAATTCGTAAATTATGTCGGCTCTGGAAAAACGACGACTACTTCCTACGATACACGACGAAAAGAACCGGCGGAGTCCGTTCAAGAAACTGACTCTACTTCTAAAAAAGAGCAGAAGCAAACACAGAGGAAGAAAGCCACGGCAACAGTTAATAAAGAAGTGCCTCCTAAAAAGACTAGCAAGATGACTCCGCAAGAAATCGCGGATATGGTGGATGCGCGGTATCCAATGCCAGGTGAAGTGCCGCTGAACAATCCGAATGACAGCGCTGAATCTGCCAAGATGAGCGCGGCCGCTCTAATGCAAAAGCCAGATACCTCATACATGCGTTACGCTAAAAGCGAGGAACAGGTCCAGAAAGGACGAGAAGAAAAACGGACGAAAAAGACCGTTGATAAGAAACTCGGAAAAAAGAAAAAACGATCGAAAAAAAGATGATCGGTGTTTTACTTCGAAATAGAAAATAGGTTTGATCGAAAAAGCAACACGATCAAGCTTGTTTAGTGTGGCTTTGTGTCTGAATGCGAACATATAGTGGACGTAAAAAGCTTATACTGGCGACACATACTTGTGCAGAAATAAAATAAGCGGCGGACATTTTTGGGAAAGGCTTTTCAATTGGCTCGGATTCCGCTAAACTAAATGTTTAGAAAAAAATATTTTTATTGGAGGAAGATTATGCCAAATTGTCCAATGTGTCAGTCAGAATATACTTATGAGGATCGCGGGTTATTTGTCTGTCCCGAATGCGGTCATGAGTGGTCAGAAAGTGATGTTGCTGAAGAAGGACTCGTCGTCAAAGATAGCAATGGCAACCAATTGCAAGAAGGCGATAGTGTGACGGTCATCAAGGATTTGAAAGTTAAAGGTGCTTCAGGTGCCATCAAGCAAGGAACGAAGGTCAAAAACATCCGCTTAGTCGAAGGGGATCACAACATTGATTGTAAGGTCGATGGTTTTGGGCCGATGAAATTGAAATCGGAATTTGTTAAGAAGTTATAAGCTAGAAAATTCTTAGAGTTGTTTTCATAAAAAATTCATGTCTTTCATGCTAAACTAAGATTAGGAAACTGTTTACGTCAAACAGTAAAATTATCTTTTATTAGAGGAGAATGTATATGTATGGGTATGGATCATTTTATAATTTTCTAGATCCCACGTTTTTGTTAGTCATTGCAGGCTTGGTCATTTCAGGATTAGCCTCTGCCTATGTCAACTCGACATTCCGCAAGTATGATGAGTTTCGCAGCAGTAAAGGAGTCACAGGGACTCAAGCTGCTGAATACATTTTACGCAGCCAGAATATCAATGATGTCGGCGTCCAGCAAATCGCTGGCGATCTGACCGATAATTATAACAGTGGGAATAAAATGCTAAGCTTATCAGAAGCCACCGCACAATCCACTTCTGTCGCAGCAATCGGGGTGGCGGCTCACGAATGTGGTCATGCGGTACAGGATGCAAAGAACTATATTCCGCTGAGAATCCGAGCAGCTATCGTGCCAGTTGCGAATATCGGTTCGTCGCTTTCTTTTCCATTGATCATGCTGGGTGTGATTATGAGTTGGAACCAAACGTTGATCAACATTGGGATCTTGGCTTTTTCATTAGCCTTAATCTTTCAACTAGTAACGTTGCCAGTGGAGTTTGATGCTTCACGACGTGCATTGAGCATTTTGCGCGAGGGTGATATGTTAGCAGAAGATGAATTAGCAGCAGCTCGAAAAGTCCTGTTTGCGGCAGCGTTGACCTATGTTGCGGCGGCATTAGCGACTTTCCTACAGCTGTTACGTTTAGTTTTACTTTTTGGTAATCGAAGCCGTGATTAAGAATCGACAATTTGTCGGTTCTTTTTTTTGAGCGGGGATTTTTTAATGGTGAATGGGTATTTGAAGATGAAGGATTAAAAGAATCCGGATATTTGAAGGATACGTTTTCATTTCTTAGGGTCTCTTATTACTGATAATTTTAAGAGTGTGGTATCATTGAATTAAGGCTGATAGTTCTGCTTTTCGCGGCTGTTATGAGGTCACTTGATGACAGAAGCGAGTCTAGCGAAATGATCTACAGCATGTGAAAAAATTAATCCAATGAATCGGAATAAGGAGCTGATATCATGAAAAAATCAACCAAAGTCAAAATCGGAGTAGGTGTCATTGTTGCAGCTAGCACCGCGACAGCCGTGATTGCTTCAGGGAAGCTAATTGAAAAAGCTCGTCATGTTTCAAATCGTTGTAAAGTGAAACGTTTTGTCAGCGATAAATTTGACGGAAGTGAGTCGTTGTTAGCGATTGTTGATAAACTTTCGGATGATGATCTAGATAACATCATGAGTATTTTAGACAAGATCAAAAGCGGAAAAAAGCGCGTATCGGTCTACGGTGATTCGATCAAAGACACGACGGAAGACTTGAAAGACAAATTGATGGATTTTGTAGACAAAGTAATCTAAAAGGTGTGCCAGAGATGGCGCATCTTTTTTTTAGTAAATTAAACACATGCTGCATCTCTGATGAGTACGATAATCGCATTTGCTTATTTTTTTACTGAATACTTTATGCTAAAGTAAGTGAATCAAGCGAACATAAAAAGTATTAAGCGAGGAAAAAAATGGAGCGCGAAAGTCAATTAACAGAAGAAGAAAAAATCTTTTTTATGCAGGAAGCAATTGCCGAAGCGAAAAAAGCAGAAGCGATCGCAGAGGTTCCGATCGGGGCCGTCGTGGTTTATCAGGGCGAGATTATCGGTCGAGGTCATAATTTACGGGAACATAGTCAAGACGCCACCAGTCATGCGGAAATGTTTGCGATCCAAGCGGCCTGTAAATTTTTGGGCAATTGGCGGTTAGAGAAGTGTCAATTGTTTGTTACATTGGAACCTTGTCCGATGTGCAGCGGTGGCATGATCTTGTCGCGCGTTGAAGAAGTTTATTTTGGTGCTTATGATCCGAAGGGCGGAACAGCTGGAACCCTGATGAATTTGTTGACAGATGAACGATTCAATCATCGGGCGTACGTCGAAGGCGGTATCATGGAGGCTGAATGCGGACTGTTGTTGACCAATTTTTTTCGCGAGTTGCGTGCCCGGAAAAAAAAGACTAGCCAAAAAGACTAGAATTTGTTATACTATTTTTTGCCGAAAGGCAGGACAATGCCGGGCCTGTGAATTGTGTCAGGTCTGGAAGGAAGCAGCACTAAGTAGGATCCGGCATGTGTCTGATATATAGAATTTTACAGCAGACTTTCGGGTCTGCTTTTTATTTTATCTCGATCATTTTATGGACACTAATAATTGAAGCCCTTCCAAAATAAGCGTACACTAAGGATACAAAAAATGGGGGTGCAGTGATGAAAGAGAAACAAGCATTTCATATAAATGGCTATGCCGGAATAGTTGGTTTGGTCATTGTTGTCTTAGGTGGTTTATGGTTAGTTCTAATGGGGAATACTCGGGATAGTATTGGAATGATCCTCATCGGAATTCTTCTATGGATCGTGGCGGCACTATTTCTTAGTTCATTAACGATCATTGGACCGAATCGAGCCAAAGCGGTATTGTTTTTCGGAAAGTATTTAGGAACGATCAAAGAAAACGGATTGTTTATCACTACGCCGTTGACCCGTAAAATACCGGTATCGTTAAAAGTACGAAACTTCAATAGTTCATTGCTGAAAGTCAATGACTCTGATGGAAATCCTGTGGAAATATCGGCCGTTGTGGTATTTCGAGTTGTAGATACTGCCAAGGCATTATTCGATGTCGACTATTACTTAGATTTTGTTGAGATTCAAAGCGAAACGGCTATTCGTCATATTGCCACGCAATATCCTTATGATACGTTTAATGATGACGATCTGACTTTACGGGGAAACACGACGGAGGTTTCAGAAGAATTGGCCAAAGAATTACAGGAACGCTTAGCTATGGCTGGGGTAGAGGTGATTGAAACTCGTTTGAACCATTTGGCTTATGCGACGGAGATCGCAAATGCGATGCTGCAGCGTCAACAGGCCAAAGCAATTTTATCCGCACGTCAAACAATTGTTGAAGGTGCCGTGACGATGACTCAAATGGCGTTGGAACAGATCGAGAATGGCCAAGACATTCATTTTACAGATGATCGGAAAGTACAACTGATCAACAACTTATTGGTTTCGATTATTACGGATAAAGGCACACAGCCAGTGATCAATACAGGGGATTTATCTGAAAAGTAGCATTAAAAACCAGATTTAAAAAACAACTATAGGGAGACGTTCTATGAAAAAACTGTACATCAAACAAAAGGTTTTTAGTATTGGTGAAAAATTCACCGTGGTGGATGAAGATCAACGACCGCGCTATTTTGTCAAAGGCAGCTTCATGAAAATTCCGAAGACTTTCCGAATCGAAGACGAGCAGGGAAATGAAGTCAGCCGTATCACAAAAAAGGTCATTAGTTTATTGCCGAAATTTTTTGTCGAGATGGATGGAAAAGAAGCCATTGAAATTTCAAAGCATTTGAGTTTCTTAAAGGCCAAGTATTCGATTTCTGCCGAGGACCTGAAAGTTGAAGGAAACTGGTGGGATATGGATTTTGAGGTTTCACAGAAGGGGCGGAAGGTCGCGGATATCAATAAGCGCTGGATTTCATGGGGCGATACCTATGAAATCACGATTTTGAATGAATCACTAGAAGAATTGATCATCTCTCTTGTGATCGCGATTGATTGCGTCAAAGAAGACGAAGCGGCCTCGGCCTCATCGTCATCAAGCTGAAAAAACACCGTTGTTGAAGTTTGCTCTTCAACAGCGGTGTTTTTGTGTTTAGAAAAGAGTGATCTCTTGCAACATGGGATTTTCAATCGCCAGCAGCTGTTCTTTGATTTTCAGGCCCGCTTCACTGGAACCGGAGTAACCGACCAATTTACCGTTTTTCCCGATGACACGATGACAAGGGACAATGATTGGTAATGGATTATTGCGATTAGCCTGACCGATGGCTCGGACGGCTTTTGGTCGTTCAATTTTTTTAGCGACATCCAGATAGCTGCATGTTTCGCCATAAGGGATTTCTGTCAACGCCTGCCAAACTTCCTGTTGAAAGTCGGTGCCGATTTGAAAAACGTATGGAAGATCAAATGCTTTTCGCTCTCCGGCTAAAAATTCTGTCAGCTGATTTTTGGCTGTCTGTAAAATTTCTTGATTCGCTAACGAATTTTCCTCAATGGGCGTGTAGGAGACGCAGCTTAGAGCGCTTTGATCAGCGTCCAGCCAAATAGGACCTAGAATAGATTCAAATTTCATGCTTTTCACCTGCTTTTTAGCGAACGAGTTCGTTCAGCCTTCTTGAGCTATATGTTACTATAGATGGAACATATAGAGTTGAAAAGAGGTAGAATAATGGAAAAAATTATTCTTTTACATACCAATGATCTGCACTCCCACTTAGAAAATTGGCCGAAGATCCGCCGCTTTTTGTTGAATCGCAAACAAGAAGAAGCGGCAGGAAAAAAAGTCATCACGATCGATCTTGGTGATTTCGTCGATCGCTGGCATCCGTTGACTGAGGCGACCAATGGCCAAGCGAATGTCCAATTAATGAATCAGGTGCATTATGATGCGGCGACGATCGGTAACAATGAAGGTGTTGGAAATTCTAAAGCTGAGTTGAATCAGCTATATGATCAAGCCAATTTTGACGTTCTGATAGATAATCTTTTTGACAAGCAGACCTTACAGACGCCTGCCTGGTCGCAGCAATCTAAAATTATCACTACTGATCAAGGAACCAAAGTAGGTCTGTTGGCATTTACAGCGCCTTTTCCATTGACCTATAATCCCAACGGCTGGGATATTCGCCAAGTGATGGATATTTTGCCGAGTCTTGTCGAGGAAATCCGTCCGAAAGTCGATGTCTTAGTATTAATGAGTCATCTGGGAATCAGTGTGGATCGGCGAATCGCGCGGGATGTACCGGCGATCGATGTCATCTTAGGTTCCCATACCCATCATTTGTTTGAAAATGGTGAAAAAATTGGTGATGTGCAACTGGCGGCGGCTGGTAAATATGGCTACTATGTTGGTGAAGTCCATGTAACAGTGGACGAAGAACATCGCATCCAGAAAACCTCGGCCCGTACTTTTGCTACTGAAAAAATGTTGGCTTTACCAGAGGATCAAGAAGAAATCGATCATTATCTGGAAGAAGGCCATCGGTTATTAGCGGATAAAAAAGTCGCGGAGATTCCTTTTACCATGAGTACCGATTTGCAGGCGGATCATCCAATGATCAACTATACACTGGCTGCCGTAAAAGAGGCGGCTGGGACAGAAGCAGCGATTCTGAATTCTGGGTTGTTTTTGACCGATGTGCCTGCTGGGATCGTGAACCAAGATCAGCTTCATACGGCATTGCCGCATCCTATGCATTTAATCAAGGTAACGCTAGATGGAAACAATTTGATTCGTTTGATTTTAGAAATGGAAAAAAACCGTCATTTTCTGATCAATTTTCCAGTCATGGGGATGGGCTTTCGCGGTAAGATTTTTGGTCATCTTGTTTATGACGGAATCGACTATGATCCGGTAAATCATCAGGTTCGCTGGCTGGGTGAGCTGATTGATCCCGAGCTGAATTACACGTTTGCAACGGTGGATCATTACATGTTCGTTCCTTTCTTTCCGACGATTGAGATCGCCGGCCGGTATGAATTTTTGTTTCCAGATTTTATTCGCAGTGTTTTAGGAGACTATCTCCACACTCACTATCCAATCAAATAAAAACAAGGTATAATAGCAAACAGGTGGTGAAACGATGGCAAAAGAAAAAAGAGACAAAAAAGAAACAAAAAATGATTCAGAAAAAACAGTCACTGAAGAATTGACTGAAGTCTTAGATGAAATCGTTGAGACACCCACTGAAGAAAAGAAAAAAGGCGAAACCGTCGTATTTGTCGATGATAGTAATCTTTTGATTGGCGAACGCCAATATCGCTTAGTTAGAAACTATCGTGAAGGCTTTGAGGCCGAACGATTAGGTGAACGCTTTAGTGAGGTCTTGACACGCTATGATTATATCGTTGGCGACTGGGGATATGACCAGTTGCGGCTGAAAGGTTTTTTCCGTGAAGATGATCGGAAAAGCTTGCCAGAACAGCGGATTGATACACTAGAAGATTATTTATATGAGTATTGCAACTTTGGCTGTGCTTATTTCGTGTTGGAACGAACCGGCGGCAAACGGCAGCAAACGCGCAAAAAACGCAAACGTAAACGTAAAGATAAGCCGCAAGCTTATGTAGAAGAGAAAAAAGCGCCAGTGACGGATAAACCAAAGAAAAAACCAATCATCAAAAACCGTCAGCCGAAAAAAGAAGCACCAACAAAGATTAAAGAAAAGGACGAACGCTTTGTGATTCGTCAAAGAGAAGAGTAATACGATGTACAAAGGATATTTGATTGATTTAGATGGAACGATTTATCGCGGAAGTGAACCAATCCCAGCTGGCCGCCGCTTTGTGGAACAGCTGCAAGCTCGTCAGATCCCATTTTTATTTTTAACCAATAATACGACAAAAACGCCTGAGACAGTGGCTAACCGATTAACCAATGAATTTTCGATCCATGTTGACCCGGAGACTGTTTACACGGCGACACTTGCGACGATCGATTATATGAATGACGCAGCCAAAGGCAAGAAGGTCTTTGTGATCGGAGAGCCCGGCTTGATTGATCCGATCTTAGCTGCCGGATATGTTTGGGATGCAGAAAACCCTGATTATGTAGTGGTTGGCTTAGATACAGATGTCACTTATGAAAAGTTCGTTACGGCGACTTTGGCCATTCAAAAAGGCGCGACCTTTATTGGGACGAATCCTGATAAAAATATTCCTACAGAACGCGGGTTATTACCAGGAGCGGGTTCAGTGATTGCGATGGTAGAAGCTTCTACGCAGCAAAAAGCGATCTACATCGGCAAACCGGAAGCGATCATTATGGATAAAGCGGTAGAAATCTTGAACATGAAAAAGTCTGAGGTCTTGATGGTCGGCGACAATTACACGACCGATATCTTAGCAGGAATCAATAATGGAATTGATTCTCTCTTAGTCTTGTCTGGCTTTACGCAAAAGGAAGATATACCGACGTTGCCAGTGCCGCCGACGTATCTTGTCGATTCGTTGGATGAATGGAGCTTTAATGAAGTATAAATGGTTAGAGCGGGTTGGATTGCTCTGTCTGATAGTGACTTTATTGACGCTGGCAATCACGTTGACGATTAATGCCCGCTGGCTTTACCAGTTTGATATTGGGCATTTAGATCTGCTGGATTACACGACGCTTTCGGCTAAAGAGCTGATGCATAACTTTGATCAATTAATGCGCTATTTGAATCTGCCTTGGGTAGAGACACTTAAAATGACTGATTTTCCAGTCTCATCAAGTGGGGCGCTGCATTTCTATGAAGTGAAAAAACTATTTTTGCTAAATTACGGCATACTGTTAGTGACGATTGTACCAAGTTTCTTTTATCTTCGTCATTTGAATAAGCAACAGCGGCTTTGGACACTGATCCAGCCGTTTCGGATTGCAGTTGTGGTTCCGATCGTGATCGCTTTTTTGATGGCAGTGAATTTTGATCGCTTCTTCATCATGTTCCATGGGGTCTTTTTTAATAATGACGCATGGATCTTTAATCCGGCGACCGATCCAATCATCAACGTGTTACCAGAAACGTTTTTCCTGCATTGCTTCATTTTGTTTTTTGTTTTACTAGAGATTTTTTATCTCTTACCGATTTATTTCGGCAAAAGGGCATTAAAAAAAGAGCGTTAAGCTCTTTTTTTTAATGCCCTTTTATTTGACTATAGAATCAAGTTTTCGCGGATGTTCATGTGCCAGGCGACTAGCGGCCGACGCGGCGATCGCACCCACGAGATCATCTAAGAAGGTATGAACGTGGACGCCATCGTGCTCGTTCAGCTTTTTCAAGATCCCGGGTTTCACTTTATCAATATAGCCGTAGTTAGTGAAGCCGATTGAACCATACACATTTACAATCGAAAGGGCCATGATTTCGTCGATGCCGTACAGACCTTCGTCTTCTTCAAGAATATTTTGTAAAGGGTAGTCTAGCTTCTTTTGTTCAGCTAGCTTGTCCAACTCGATGCCAGTGATGATTGCATTGTGAACTTCTCGTTTGGTCAATACGCGATTGACGCTGTGGATACATAATTCGATGTCCAGTTTATCAATGTAGTCCTTCTGCAAAAAAAAGACTAAATCCGCGATGTCATTGATCGTCACGCCACGTTCTTCTAAAAGTTCACGGGCTTTTTGTTCAAGAGCAGTCGTTTCGAATACCATATCTTACCTCCATTGAATTTAATTTTGTGGAAATAGGCTCGTGCTGTGTCCAGGCTGCGTGCGATTTTTCGGATTTACATAGTGAAGGGCATTATTGACGGCAGTCGGCGCTTCACCCATACCGGTTGCAATCAATTTTACCTTGCCATCATAGGTGGCGATATCCCCACAGGCGTAAACTCCGGGAATCGAAGTCCGCATGTCTGATTCAACAAGGATCGCTTGACGAGTACTTTCTAATCCCCAAGAGCGTAAATGATCAAGAGAAGAAGAAAAGCCGTAGTTGACGATCAAGTAATCCAGGTTCAATGTAATTGTCTCATCACTTTTTGCCTTTTGTAAAGTCAGATCTTCCAAATAGTTTTCGCCACGGAGATCTTTTAAGATATATGGCGTATAGATGTTCACTGAGGAGTCCTTCAATTTTTGAACGCTGTGTTCATGTCCGCGGAAATTATCGCGTCGATGAATGATGGATACTTCTGCAGCGATTGGTTCTAACATCAGCGCCCAATCAATCGCGGAGTCGCCGCCGCCGGCAATCGCAACTTTTTTTCCAGCGTATTTCATTATGTCGCTGATATAGTAGTCAATTCCCTTATTCTCAAATTGCTCGGCGCCGTCAATCATCAGTCTTCGCGGTTGAAAGGAGCCATTACCCAGTGCAAGTACGACTGATTTTGTATAGTGGCTATTCTTGGCGGTAATTACTTCTAGGTAATCCTCATGCTGCTTCAGCTCTAAAACTTCCTCATCTAAGCAATATGTATGTGAAAAGGTCCGTAATTGTTTCTCTAAGTTGCCTACCAGATCCGCCGCCTTTACGATGGGAAATCCAGGAATATCATAAATATTTTTTTCAGGATAAAGAGTTGTCAACTGTCCGCCAAGCTGCGGCAAACTGTCGATCAATTTTGTCTTTGCTTGTCGAATGCCTGCATAAAAGGCAGCGAACATCCCGACTGGTCCTGCACCTACGATTGTAATGTCAAAAATTTCCATATCAACACCCTTTCTTTCCCATCGATTGTAACAAATATTTGAAGGAGAAAGAACCGCTTAGCTTGGAGAGGTGGCAAATGGGGAAAAGTTTGTTATGATAGACACAGCAAAAAATAAAGGAGGACATTGAAGTGACTCAATTTCCACAATTAAACTTAGCAGAAGAAAAAGGTCCAAAAGCGACAATTAAAACGAACATGGGGGATATCATCGTTCAACTATTCCCTGAAGAAGCACCAAAAACAGTGAAGAACTTTGTTGAATTAGCAAAACAAGGCTACTATGATGGCGTGATCTTCCACCGTGTAATTCCTGATTTCATGATCCAAGGCGGCGACCCAACTGGTACAGGGATGGGCGGCGAAAGTATTTATGGCGAAAAATTCGAAGACGAATTTTCACGTAATTTGTTCAACTTGCGTGGTGCCTTATCAATGGCGAATGCTGGACCAAACTCAAATGGCAGCCAATTCTTCATCGTGAATAATCAAAATGTTCCTGCCAACATGCTGGCTCAATTAGAAGAAGCAGGTTTCCCTGGCGAAGTCATCGAAACTTACAAACAGGGTGGAACTCCTTGGTTAGACTTCCGTCATACTGTCTTTGGACATGTGGTTGAAGGCATGGATGTTGTTGACAATATCGGAGCTGCTAAACGTGGCCCGCAAGACAAACCAGTCAATGATATCGTGATTGAATCGATTGAAATTACTGAATAAAAAAAATACGGCCAAGCGGCCGTATTTTTTTTATTTTAATGCCATTGCGATTCGATGCAGTCCTTCTTCAAGCGTTGCTCGCGGACAAGCAACATTTAAGCGCATATGCTGTTTGCCGCTTGGACCATAGCTAACCCCGGTATTCAAGACGACCTTTCCTTTATGAATCAGCCGTTCCTCTAATTCTGCATCTGAAAGCTCATATTTTGAGAAATCCAACCATAATAAGTAGGTGCCTTCTGGACTCATGATGTGAACGTTTGGCAAATGTTCTTGGAAAAACTTCATCGTGTAAGCAATGTTCGATTGAATATAGGGCAATAGTTCGTTTAACCATTCCTTGCCGGTTTCATAAGCGGCTTCCATACCAACTAATCCAAAAGTATTGATTTCTTGCTGGAAATTCTCTTCTTGTTTGCGTGTTAACTGTTTACGCAGCTTTGCACTTTTTACAAAGACGACCGAATTTTTGATTCCAGCTAAATTAAATGTTTTAGTCATCGACGTGAATTGTACACTAAAATCACTGAAATCTTCACCAGCTTTAAAGAAAGAGGTCATTTCATAAGGCGGAAAAACTAAATCTTGATGAATCTCATCACTTAAGACAAGAACATCGTACTTTTTACAAAGATTTCCCAGCTTTTGTAATTCTTCCTTCGACCAAACGCGACCGCCAGGATTATGCGGGTTGCACAAAATCATGACCTTCACGTGCTGATGCTTGAACTTTTCCTCCATGTCAGCAAAGTCCATCACAAAACGTCCATCCTCATCAATCAATCGGCTGCGAACCAATTGCCGTCGGTTAGTAGTAATGATATTTGCAAAAGGAGGATAGACAGGGTCGTGAATCAGAATCGTGTCATTCGGTTTAGTGAAGGCTTGGATGGCAGTAGTTATCCCAGCTAAGACGCCTGAAAAGAAAAGAATCTCTTCTTTTTCGATCGCAAGCTGATGCTGCTCTTTTTCCCAATTGATGATTGCGGTATAAAGACTTTCCGGCGTATCCGTGTAGCCCAATATCCCATGATCCAATAATTTTTGATAGGCATTCAAAACACCGGCGGGTGCCTTGAAATCCATATCAGCGATCCATAAAGGCAGCAGCTCCTTTTCATTGTAGGTTTTAAGAATAGTATCCCATTTGATACTGTTAGAGCCTAGACGGTCAATCGGCTGTTCGAAATTTGGCATTATTTTTCCTCCTGATTGCTAACTTCAATTTTATTTATAAATACAGTATAATGAAACATGCGAAAAGAGGGAAATGAATGGGATATAAAATTGGCGATATTATTGAAGGGCGAGTAACCGGTATCCAGCCGTATGGTGCGTTCATCTCATTGGACGATCAGACACAGGGGCTGGTCCATATATCTGAAGTACAGTCAGGGTATACAAAAAATATTCACAGCTTTTTGGAAATTGATCAAGTGGTAAAGGTTCAGATCATTGATATTGATGAATACACAAAGAAAATCAGTCTATCATTGCGGACATTGGCAGAACATTCACCTGAAGTGCCGTATCATAGAAAACGCTACTTTACAAATCGTAATAAAAATATCGGTTTCCGTTCAATTGAGAAAAGCTTGCCGGAATGGACGGATGAGGCAGTAGATTTTCTGTTGAAAGAGCATATTGAAAAATAGTTCCTATTTTATGCAAAAAATATCTTTTTTTCTGAAAACATGATACAATGAGGACGATTTACGATTAGCTTTTGCAGAGGTGAAAATTGTGACAAAACAAGTATCTGGAACAATCATGTTACATTTAGAAGATGGATCAAAACGTTTTTTAGTTCACGAAATAGGAATAGATAAAGAATTTGCCCGCACTGATACCAAAGCTGAAAACACTGTTTTAGCAAGTTTTTTGAATTTTTTGAAAGCTACACTACATATTAATGTTAACGATATTCGTTTGGTTGAATTGACGAATACACAATCACACGGTGATAGCCTGCCACTTTATGTATTTGAAATGACTAGCGAACAAGTGACGGAATTGCCGGCTGGATTTGCTTGGGAAACACCAGATAGTGTGCGAAAGATCCTTGGAACAATCGAAATCGAAGGTGTACCTCTATTTGAATAATCACTAAAAAGAGCTTATGAAAATTAAGTTCTTTTTTTTTGAAAAAAATAGTTGACCAATGTATGTTTAAGTGGTAAATTAATAAACGTTGCTGATGCAGTGAAAGACGAACGTTGAGTTTTGAAATAAAAAAAACTTCAAAAAAGTTGTTGACATTTGCTCGGCAAGCTGTTATGATATAAAAGTTGTTGAAACAAAGCGACAAACAATGTAGACCTTTGAAAACTGAACGAATAAAACAAACCAAATGTGTAGGGCGTTTCTATTATATAGAAACAAACAACATAGCAAGCAATATGCTAGCAAGTCAATTTTTAAAATTGAGCTTAACAATCGCAAGGTTGTTTCAAACACTTTTTATGAGAGTTTGATCCTGGCTCAGGACGAACGCTGGCGGCGTGCCTAATACATGCAAGTCGAACGCTTTTTCTTTCACCGGAGCTTGCTCCACCGAAAGAAAAGGAGTGGCGAACGGGTGAGTAACACGTGGGTAACCTGCCCATCAGAAGGGGATAACACTTGGAAACAGGTGCTAATACCGTATAACAGTAGAAACCGCATGGTTTCTATTTGAAAGGCGCTTTTGCGTCACTGATGGATGGACCCGCGGTGCATTAGCTAGTTGGTGAGGTAACGGCTCACCAAGGCAACGATGCATAGCCGACCTGAGAGGGTGATCGGCCACATTGGGACTGAGACACGGCCCAAACTCCTACGGGAGGCAGCAGTAGGGAATCTTCGGCAATGGACGAAAGTCTGACCGAGCAACGCCGCGTGAGTGAAGAAGGTTTTCGGATCGTAAAACTCTGTTGTTAGAGAAGAACAAGGATGAGAGTAAAATGTTCATCCCTTGACGGTATCTAACCAGAAAGCCACGGCTAACTACGTGCCAGCAGCCGCGGTAATACGTAGGTGGCAAGCGTTGTCCGGATTTATTGGGCGTAAAGCGAGCGCAGGCGGTTTCTTAAGTCTGATGTGAAAGCCCCCGGCTCAACCGGGGAGGGTCATTGGAAACTGGGAAACTTGAGTGCAGAAGAGGAGAGTGGAATTCCATGTGTAGCGGTGAAATGCGTAGATATATGGAGGAACACCAGTGGCGAAGGCGGCTCTCTGGTCTGTAACTGACGCTGAGGCTCGAAAGCGTGGGGAGCAAACAGGATTAGATACCCTGGTAGTCCACGCCGTAAAC
Source organism: Enterococcus malodoratus ATCC 43197 (assembly GCF_000407185.1). Taxonomy (GTDB): domain Bacteria; phylum Bacillota; class Bacilli; order Lactobacillales; family Enterococcaceae; genus Enterococcus_A; species Enterococcus_A malodoratus. Next base: position 1,279,384 of record NZ_KE136481.1, on the reverse strand, counting down.
GATGAGTGCTAAGTGTTGGAGGGTTTCCGCCCTTCAGTGCTGCAGCTAACGCATTAAGCACTCCGCCTGGGGAGTACGACCGCAAGGTTGAAACTCAAAGGAATTGACGGGGGCCCGCACAAGCGGTGGAGCATGTGGTTTAATTCGAAGCAACGCGAAGAACCTTACCAGGTCTTGACATCCTTTGACCACTCTAGAGATAGAGCTTCCCCTTCGGGGGCAAAGTGACAGGTGGTGCATGGTTGTCGTCAGCTCGTGTCGTGAGATGTTGGGTTAAGTCCCGCAACGAGCGCAACCCTTATTGTTAGTTGCCATCATTTAGTTGGGCACTCTAGCGAGACTGCCGGTGACAAACCGGAGGAAGGTGGGGATGACGTCAAATCATCATGCCCCTTATGACCTGGGCTACACACGTGCTACAATGGGAAGTACAACGAGTCGCGAAGTCGCGAGGCTAAGCTAATCTCTTAAAGCTTCTCTCAGTTCGGATTGTAGGCTGCAACTCGCCTACATGAAGCCGGAATCGCTAGTAATCGCGGATCAGCACGCCGCGGTGAATACGTTCCCGGGCCTTGTACACACCGCCCGTCACACCACGAGAGTTTGTAACACCCGAAGTCGGTGAGGTAACCTTTTGGAGCCAGCCGCCTAAGGTGGGATAGATGATTGGGGTGAAGTCGTAACAAGGTAGCCGTATCGGAAGGTGCGGCTGGATCACCTCCTTTCTAAGGAATATTACGGAGACTACACAGGTTGCTTTATTCGTTCAGTTTTGAGAGGTTTACTCTCAAAAATCGTTCATTGAAAACTGGATACAGAAACAAACCAAACAAACCGAGAACACCGCGTTGAATGAGTTTTTTTATAAGTTCAATTGCTTATTTTTTTCTGATTGGGAAGTCTATCGCTAGATGGAACAATCAAACCCCTAATGAAAATTAGGATAAGGTTAAGTGAATAAGGGCGCACGGTGGATGCCTTGGCACTAGGAGCCGATGAAGGACGGGACTAACACCGATATGCTTCGGGGAGCTGTAAGTAAGCTTTGATCCGGAGATTTCCGAATGGGGAAACCCAGCATCTTTTATAGGATGTTACTTTTCAGTGAATACATAGCTGATTAGAGGTAGACGCAGAGAACTGAAACATCTAAGTACCTGCAGGAAGAGAAAGAAAATTCGATTCCCTGAGTAGCGGCGAGCGAAACGGGAAAAGCCCAAACCAAGAGGCTTGCCTCTTGGGGTTGTAG
>NZ_KE136481.1:845635-1275635 GCF_000407185.1 Enterococcus malodoratus ATCC 43197 | reverse complement strand
ATTTCTTTAAGAAAGTAAGATCCCTGAGAGATGATCAGGTAGATAGGTCAGGAGTGGAAGTGCAGTGATGTACGGAGCGGACTGATACTAATCGATCGAGGACTTAACCAAAATAAAATGATTCAAGGTTGTTTGAATGTTTCTGATCCAGTTTTGAGTGAACGAAGTTTACTCAAAAGATTACTAGTGTGGTGGCGATAGCGGGAAGGATACACCTGTTCCCATGTCGAACACAGAAGTTAAGCTTCTTAGCGCCGATTGTAGTGAGGGGTTGCCCCTTGTGAGATTAGGACGTCGCCACGCGAATTCCATCCTAAAAAGGATGGAATTTTTCTTTCTTGACAATACCTGTAAATCAAAAAGTTATTTCATTTGTTGGGAAATGTCTAGTAAAACTATTGACACTTCAAAAACGTTAAGTTATTATAACTAAGTTGTTGTGGCGTTGTTAATGAAATTTGAAAAAACCATTGACATTTACTAGGTAAGCTGTTAAGATATAAAAGTTGCTGAAACAAAGCGGCAAACAATGTAGACCTTTGAAAACTGAACGAATAAAACAAACCAAATGTGTAGGGCGTTTCTATTATATAGAAACAAACAACATAGCAAGCAATATGCTAGCAAGTCAATTTTTAAAATTGAGCTTAACAATCGCAAGATTGTTTCAAACACTTTTTTATGAGAGTTTGATCCTGGCTCAGGACGAACGCTGGCGGCGTGCCTAATACATGCAAGTCGAACGCTTTTTCTTTCACCGGAGCTTGCTCCACCGAAAGAAAAGGAGTGGCGAACGGGTGAGTAACACGTGGGTAACCTGCCCATCAGAAGGGGATAACACTTGGAAACAGGTGCTAATACCGTATAACAGTAGAAACCGCATGGTTTCTATTTGAAAGGCGCTTTTGCGTCACTGATGGATGGACCCGCGGTGCATTAGCTAGTTGGTGAGGTAACGGCTCACCAAGGCAACGATGCATAGCCGACCTGAGAGGGTGATCGGCCACATTGGGACTGAGACACGGCCCAAACTCCTACGGGAGGCAGCAGTAGGGAATCTTCGGCAATGGACGAAAGTCTGACCGAGCAACGCCGCGTGAGTGAAGAAGGTTTTCGGATCGTAAAACTCTGTTGTTAGAGAAGAACAAGGATGAGAGTAAAACGTTCATCCCTTGACGGTATCTAACCAGAAAGCCACGGCTAACTACGTGCCAGCAGCCGCGGTAATACGTAGGTGGCAAGCGTTGTCCGGATTTATTGGGCGTAAAGCGAGCGCAGGCGGTTTCTTAAGTCTGATGTGAAAGCCCCCGGCTCAACCGGGGAGGGTCATTGGAAACTGGGAAACTTGAGTGCAGAAGAGGAGAGTGGAATTCCATGTGTAGCGGTGAAATGCGTAGATATATGGAGGAACACCAGTGGCGAAGGCGGCTCTCTGGTCTGTAACTGACGCTGAGGCTCGAAAGCGTGGGGAGCAAACAGGATTAGATACCCTGGTAGTCCACGCCGTAAACGATGAGTGCTAAGTGTTGGAGGGTTTCCGCCCTTCAGTGCTGCAGCTAACGCATTAAGCACTCCGCCTGGGGAGTACGACCGCAAGGTTGAAACTCAAAGGAATTGACGGGGGCCCGCACAAGCGGTGGAGCATGTGGTTTAATTCGAAGCAACGCGAAGAACCTTACCAGGTCTTGACATCCTTTGACCACTCTAGAGATAGAGCTTCCCCTTCGGGGGCAAAGTGACAGGTGGTGCATGGTTGTCGTCAGCTCGTGTCGTGAGATGTTGGGTTAAGTCCCGCAACGAGCGCAACCCTTATTGTTAGTTGCCATCATTTAGTTGGGCACTCTAGCGAGACTGCCGGTGACAAACCGGAGGAAGGTGGGGATGACGTCAAATCATCATGCCCCTTATGACCTGGGCTACACACGTGCTACAATGGGAAGTACAACGAGTCGCGAAGTCGCGAGGCTAAGCTAATCTCTTAAAGCTTCTCTCAGTTCGGATTGTAGGCTGCAACTCGCCTACATGAAGCCGGAATCGCTAGTAATCGCGGATCAGCACGCCGCGGTGAATACGTTCCCGGGCCTTGTACACACCGCCCGTCACACCACGAGAGTTTGTAACACCCGAAGTCGGTGAGGTAACCTTTTGGAGCCAGCCGCCTAAGGTGGGATAGATGATTGGGGTGAAGTCGTAACAAGGTAGCCGTATCGGAAGGTGCGGCTGGATCACCTCCTTTCTAAGGAATATTACGGAGACTACACAGGTTGCTTTATTCGTTCAGTTTTGAGAGGTTTACTCTCAATCAAATAGAAACATCGGGGCCTTAGCTCAGCTGGGAGAGCGCCTGCTTTGCACGCAGGAGGTCAGCGGTTCGATCCCGCTAGGCTCCATTGATGACGTTGGTCATCAAGATCGTTCATTGAAAACTGGATACAGAAACAAACCAAACAAACCGAGAACACCGCGTTGAATGAGTTTTTTAATAAGTTCAATTGCTTATTTTTTTCTGATTGGGAAGTCTATCGCTAGATGGAACAATCAAACCCCTAATGAAAATTAGGATAAGGTTAAGTGAATAAGGGCGCACGGTGGATGCCTTGGCACTAGGAGCCGATGAAGGACGGGACTAACACCGATATGCTTCGGGGAGCTGTAAGTAAGCTTTGATCCGGAGATTTCCGAATGGGGAAACCCAGCATCTTTTATAGGATGTTACTTTTCAGTGAATACATAGCTGATTAGAGGTAGACGCAGAGAACTGAAACATCTAAGTACCTGCAGGAAGAGAAAGAAAATTCGATTCCCTGAGTAGCGGCGAGCGAAACGGGAAAAGCCCAAACCAAGAGGCTTGCCTCTTGGGGTTGTAGGACTCCGATATGGTAGTCCAGTGAGATAGTCGAAGGACCTGGAAAGGTCTGCTAGAAAGGGTAAAAGCCCCGTAGACAAAATTTGACTGGCACCTAGGAGGATCCTGAGTACGGCGGAACACGAGGAATTCCGTCGGAATCCGGGAGGACCATCTCCCAAGGCTAAATACTCCCTAGTGACCGATAGTGAACCAGTACCGTGAGGGAAAGGTGAAAAGCACCCCGGAAGGGGAGTGAAATAGATCCTGAAACCGTGTGCCTACAACAAGTTAGAGCCCGTTAATGGGTGATAGCGTGCCTTTTGTAGAATGAACCGGCGAGTTACGATTACTTGCGAGGTTAAGTTGAAAAAACGGAGCCGTAGCGAAAGCGAGTCTGAATAGGGCGAATGAGTAAGTGGTCGTAGACCCGAAACCATGTGATCTACCCATGTCCAGGTTGAAGGTGCGGTAAAACGCACTGGAGGACCGAACCCACGTACGTTGAAAAGTGCGGGGATGAGGTGTGGGTAGCGGAGAAATTCCAAACGAACTTGGAGATAGCTGGTTCTCTCCGAAATAGCTTTAGGGCTAGCCTCAGAGTAAGAATGATGGAGGTAGAGCACTGTTTGGACTAGGGGCCCATCTCGGGTTACCGAATTCAGATAAACTCCGAATGCCATCCATTCATCTCTGGGAGTCAGACTGTGAGTGATAAGATCCATAGTCGAAAGGGAAACAGCCCAGACCACCAGCTAAGGTCCCCAAATATATGTTAAGTGGAAAAGGATGTGGGGTTGCACAGACAACTAGGATGTTGGCTTAGAAGCAGCCACCATTTAAAGAGTGCGTAATAGCTCACTAGTCGAGTGACCCTGCGCCGAAAATGTACCGGGGCTAAACATATTACCGAAGCTGTGGAGCACACCATTAGGTGTGTTGGTAGGAGAGCGTTCTAAGGGCGTTGAAGGTAGATCGTGAGGACTGCTGGAGCGCTTAGAAGTGAGAATGCCGGTATGAGTAGCGAAAGACAGGTGAGAATCCTGTCCACCGAATGACTAAGGTTTCCTGGGGAAGGCTCGTCCGCCCAGGGTTAGTCGGGACCTAAGCCGAGGCCGAAAGGCGTAGGCGATGGATAACAGGTTGATATTCCTGTACCCGTTGTTTTTGTTTGAGCAATGGAGGGACGCAGGAGGCTAAGGAATCAGACGATTGGAAATGTCTGTCCAAGCAATGAGTCTTGATGTGAGTCAAATGCTTGCATCTCTAAGGACAAGTTGTGATGAGGAGGGAAATAATAGTACCGAAGTTCCCGATGTCACACTGCCGAGAAAAGCTTCTAGTAAGAAAACAATGGCCCGTACCGCAAACCGACACAGGTAGTCGAGGAGAGAATCCTAAGGTGAGCGAGAGAACTCTCGTTAAGGAACTCGGCAAAATGACCCCGTAACTTCGGGAGAAGGGGTGCTGATCTAACGATCAGCCGCAGTGAATAGGCCCAAGCGACTGTTTATCAAAAACACAGGTCTCTGCAAAATCGAAAGATGACGTATAGGGGCTGACGCCTGCCCGGTGCTGGAAGGTTAAGAGGAGTGCTTAGCGTAAGCGAAGGTACGAATTGAAGCCCCAGTAAACGGCGGCCGTAACTATAACGGTCCTAAGGTAGCGAAATTCCTTGTCGGGTAAGTTCCGACCCGCACGAAAGGCGTAACGATTTGGGCACTGTCTCAACGAGAGACTCGGTGAAATTTTAGTACCTGTGAAGATGCAGGTTACCCGCGACAGGACGGAAAGACCCCATGGAGCTTTACTGCAGTTTGATATTGAGTGTTTGTACCACATGTACAGGATAGGTAGGAGCCTTAGAAGTCGGGACGCTAGTTTCGACAGAGGCGCTGGTGGGATACTACCCCTGTGTTATGACCACTCTAACCCGCACCACTAATCGTGGTGGGAGACAGTGTCAGATGGGCAGTTTGACTGGGGCGGTCGCCTCCTAAAGAGTAACGGAGGCGCCCAAAGGTTCCCTCAGAATGGTTGGAAATCATTCGCAGAGTGTAAAGGCACAAGGGAGCTTGACTGCGAGACCTACAAGTCGAGCAGGGACGAAAGTCGGGCTTAGTGATCCGGTGGTTCCGCATGGAAGGGCCATCGCTCAACGGATAAAAGCTACCCTGGGGATAACAGGCTTATCTCCCCCAAGAGTCCACATCGACGGGGAGGTTTGGCACCTCGATGTCGGCTCGTCGCATCCTGGGGCTGTAGTCGGTCCCAAGGGTTGGGCTGTTCGCCCATTAAAGCGGCACGCGAGCTGGGTTCAGAACGTCGTGAGACAGTTCGGTCCCTATCCGTCGCGGGCGTTGGAAATTTGAGAGGATCTGTCCTTAGTACGAGAGGACCGGGATGGACTTACCGCTGGTGTACCAGTTGTCTCGCCAGAGGCATCGCTGGGTAGCTATGTAGGGAAGGGATAAACGCTGAAAGCATCTAAGTGTGAAGCCCACCTCAAGATGAGATTTCCCATTTCTTTAAGAAAGTAAGATCCCTGAGAGATGATCAGGTAGATAGGTCAGGAGTGGAAGTGCAGTGATGTACGGAGCGGACTGATACTAATCGATCGAGGACTTAACCAAAATAAAATGATTCAAGGTTGTTTGAATGTTTCTGATCCAGTTTTGAGTGAACGAAGTTTACTCAAAAGATTACTAGTGTGGTGGCGATAGCGGGAAGGATACACCTGTTCCCATGTCGAACACAGAAGTTAAGCTTCTTAGCGCCGATTGTAGTGAGGGGTTGCCCCTTGTGAGATTAGGACGTCGCCACGCTGTATTATTCCGGCATAGCTCAGTTGGTAGTAGCGCATGACTGTTAATCATGATGTCGTAGGTTCGAGTCCTACTGCCGGAGTTCTTAAGACAATCCATTATGGGTTGTCTTTTTTTGTGAGCAAAGTATTTAGCTGATTGGTGGAATCGTGCTATGATTTATTTGAGGTGATGAGAATCATGTATATAAATATTGCAGATGAATTGGTAAAACGACTTGAGAAGTATCAAGATAGCCGAATTGTTTTAGACTTGGATGACGGTGTAGGCCGATACTCTAAATCAGGTAGTTGTGCGCTAAACATTAGCTTTCGTTTGTTAATCTTGGATAAGGATCAAGACGATTCAGATTATACAATGGATGTTGAAAGTACGATCGGTAAAATCTCGATCAAGGAACATTCTAAACTGTATTTGGAGGATGAGATGTCTTTGATTTTTGATCCACGGATGTCTTTGATTAAACTAAAGGGTCCTAGCGGTATGATTGATGGAAATGTGCAAATTATTGATCTACGTGAAAATAAGGAGTGAGCTCAAACGAGCCCACTCCTTATTTATTTTGGTCTTTTGAGATCCAGAGTTTTTGCGATATGACTGTAAGTATTGCCGGCCAATCGTGCTAATGGATCGAATGTTAATGAGTTGATATATTCTTTTTCCTGATTGATAAGCGTCTCTTTAAAATGATAATTCAACACTTCCAAAATAAACAGGTCGCTGATGATTTTCTCGTGATGATCTTTGACTGGGATATATTGATGCAGCCGAACCTCAAAACGAATCGGTGCTTCACCAATAGCTGGTACGGCAACAGCTTGACTATCTAAAAGTGTGAGACCACTATCAGATAGTTCGCTCTCGTTAGCGGGCAAGCTGGCAGAGGATTGATTCATTTCCGCTAATACACTATCATCCACAAGATGAATTACACCCTCATTTTGCTGAAGCAGATTACGAGCAGTATCTTTCATCTTTTGATCATTTCGATTGATTGAGAGACTGACTAAAGGTAAATCCTTCGCAACAACATTGAAATAGCTAAAGGGAGCAGCGTTTATGACTTTTGTCTCTTGATCAATTGTCGTGATCCAAGCAATTGGTCGTGGAATGACGCTGCCAGTCAGAAACTTATAATTCTGTTTAGTCGTTAAGTCTTTAGCGGAATAGAAGAGCATGTTTTCCTCCTTATTGACGTTTTTTATTGGCATCAGATGTATCAAAGGGGCGAACATATTCTTCGATTTCTTCGCGTTTTGATTGTAGATGAGGCGGTAAGGATAAGATCTCTCCTGCATTATCATAAGTTTCATCTTGTAAGAAGCCTGGACCATCTGTTGCTAATTCAAATAGAACATTTGGTGCTGCTAAGAAGTATTCAGATTGGAAATAGAAACGATCGACAAAGCCGGAGTTTGGAAACTCTAAAGCATTGATCTTCTCGATCCAATCGCGAAGTGCCTCGTCATCAGCAACACGCAAAGCTAAATGATGCACATTTCCATAGCCTTCTTGTGCTGGAATCATGTCGGGCTGATCGTCTACAATAATTGTAGCACCATTTCCGCCTTCGCCAACTTCAAATTGATGAAGACTATCTTCAGCGGCCGTTTCTTTGAATCCTAATAAGTTTTCTAAAACTAGTTTTAAATGTTCGAATTTTGCTACGGTTACGATCGTTGGTCCTAAACCAAAAATCGCATGTTCAGCAGGAACATTTGAATTCTTCCAAGGAGTTCCGCCAGCGACACCGTGATTTTTTTCATCTGAAACTAATTGGAACAACTGATCGTCATAATCGTGAAATTCTAGATACTTTTTACCAAAGCGTTCTTTGATTTCACTATGAGCCACGTTTAAATCTGAAAAGCGCTGTGCCCAATAAGCTAGAGAAGCATCCGTTGGAACCCGGAAGCCAGTCCGAGAGATACTATTTGTCCCTTTCGTTCCCTTTGGAATTTGTGGGAAGTCAAAAAAGGTCATGTCTGTGCCAGGAGCACCGGCATCATCGGTAAAGTACAAATGATAGGTTTCGATGTCGTCTTGGTTGACGGTCTTTTTAATCATACGCAAGCCTAAAATATCCGTAAAGAAGCGGTAATTTTTTTCGGCACTAGAAGTCATTGCTGTAACGTGGTGTAATCCGCGAATTTGTGTGTCCATAATAAATTCCTCCTAAAAAATCTTACTAAAAGTAAGTATATGTGGAATAAGTTTTTTTAGCAAGAATATTGCCTTGGGTTGATATTTGTTAAAGGAATCAGTAGGATGGGGACAGGAGGTAGATGATGAAGAAGATTATTTTATTTGATTTAGATGGTACCTTGACCGATTCTAGTGAAGGAATTTTGAATAGTGTTCGTTATATGCTGGAGAAAAAAGCACTGGAAGTCCCTGATTTAGCTACGCTGCATACTTTTATTGGGCCGCCGCTGGATGAAACGCTGAATCATCTTTATGGGTTGAATAAGGATGAATCGCAAAAAGCGGTCGAAATCTATCGTGAATACTATGCAGAAAAAGGAATTAAACAGTTAGCTGTGTATCCGGGGATCGAAGAAATTCTAGAGGCGTTGTCGGCAGATTATGTTTTAGCGATTGCCACCTCAAAACCAGAATTTTATGCGAAGAAGATCCTAGCAGACGTGAATCTTTCAAGCTATTTTACGGGGATTTTCGGAGCGGACTTAGCTGGAGAACGTTCAAAGAAGACAGATGTGATTGCTTATGCGCTTGAGCAGCTAGAGGGCGACTCGGCTGTAATGATCGGCGATCGGAAATTTGATATCATTGGTGCTAAAGAGAATCACTTAAAGAGCATCGGTGTTTTGTATGGTTTTGGCGATCTGCAAGAAATGACGGATGCTGAGGCGGATAAAATCGCAGCAACGGTTGAAGAGATTCCAGCCGCAGTCAACCGTGTTTTTTCAGATTGATAGAGTCTTTCATATTGCGTCTGAGCTATGTTAATCAAACGTAACCAAAAAAAATCCCTCGAATGAGGGATTTTAGTCTATTTATTCGACTTAGTACCAGCCGTTTGCTTGCCAGAAAGCTTGAGCGCCTTCCCATGAGCCATAACGAGAAGTTACATATTGGTCAGCTACACGTTCTTGGTTAGCTGCAGAGTAGTCACCATTTAAGTAAGAAGCTGATAATTGGTAACGTCCGATGTATTGACCGTTTGTTGCAGTATAAGAACCGCTAGATTCGCGTTGTGCGATCCATTCTTTAGCTGAGCTGGTATTTGCTGGTGTTGAAGCTTCAGCAGCAGGGGCTGCAGCTTGTTGTACGGGAGCCGCTTGTTGAGCAGGGGCTGCTGTTTCTTGAACAGGTGCTGCTGCTTGTGCAGGAGCCGCTTGCTCTTGGACAGGAGTCACTGTTGTGTTTCCTTTAGCGTCCGTATCGATTGTTAAGTTTTGACCTTCGATAATCATGTCAACGTTAGAAATATTGTTTTCTTTTGCAATGGAATCAACTAAGCTGTTGTCGCCAGCAAATTTGATTGAGATTTTTGATAACGTATCACCAGATTTAACAGTGTAGTTTTCTGCTGCATGAGCATCGCTTGTTCCTAATGCGAATGCTGCACCGGCTGTAAGTAAAGTCGTAAGTACTAGAGTTTTTCCAAGTTTCATTATGTAAATTCCTCCAAAAAGTTTTTTGTTTTTTTAAATCAGTCATTTCGACTACGAGACATACTTTACCATCGTTTTGTATTGCATGGGTTATAAACCAGTGACAATAGGTTACAGAGTAATGTATAAATGTAACAACTTATCACCGAAATGGGACTTTTGAAATACTTAATCTCTATTAAGAATAATTGAAAAGAGCTAGTTGATAAGGATTTTGAGCCCTATTCTGAACGCCCTTTTTTGAAAGCGCTAGTAAAAGTTGCAATGTTGAAATTCTGCTGTAAAAAATCAGAAAATTGAACCGAGAAAAAATCGGAAAAACGACCAAATATTTCTTAAGAAAAGGTAAACGAAGCAAACAATGTGCGAGGTGAATTATGAAGATTACGATAAAGGAAGTAGCGCAAATGGCGGGAGTATCGGTCACAACGGTATCTCAGATCATTAATCAAAAAGGCGGGCGCTTTAGCGAGGCCACGAAACAAAGAGTGCTAAAGGTGATTGAGGAGCAGGAGTATTCACCCAATTACTTTGCTTCAAATATTATTGCGAAAAAATCCAAGACGATCGGTGTGATCGTTCCTGATTTTTCGGAACAATTTGCAGCGGCTATCTTAAAAGAAATCAAATATCAATTAGAGAAGCAGGGGTATTATCTAATTATTTGCGAGTCCGATCATGAATTTGATAAAGAGCAGGAATTATTAAATCAACTGGCAAACATTGCGGTTGAAGGTATTTTATTATTTACGCCGAATGATTATCAGGACAAGAAGCTATTTAAAAATGGACGCTTTCGAGATATTCCAGTAATTTTTGCAGATCGCGGTCTGAATGATGGGTTTTATGGGACGATCAAGATTGATGAATATTCGGGTGTCTATCGAGCCATTGAGTGGCTGCTTGCTCAAGGGCATCGAAAGATTGGTCTGATAATAGATAATTCCGAGCACTATCATTTGGCAGAACGTTTTGAAGCTTATCAGCAAGCGTTACTAGATTGTGGCCTATTAATAGAAGAAAAATATATTAAACAGATGCCTTTAACTATTGCAGGAGGCTATCAAGGGGCCTCGGAATTATTAAATGAGACGGATGTTAGTGCCATTTTCTGTTGTGATGACATGGTAGCCATCGGCTGTTATCAAGCAATTTACGATAGTGGGAAAATAATGGATCAAGAGATCACCGTTGTCGGTTTTGATGGAGGAGAAGTTACACAGATCGTACGACCGCAAATTAAGAGTGTTCACCAGCCTTATAAGAAGTTAGGCAAGGCCTATGCCGAAAAGATTCAGATGGCCATTGATCAGCCTGAACGTAGAATGGATGATCAGCTATTTCATGTTTCATTCATAACTTAATAGTAATGAACAAACAAAAAAAGGATACTATATTCAGTCTTACCTTCGCGATCACCTAATTATTTAAAAGCTATTTTCGAATACTAATTAGTGGAAAATATCGAGAAAAAAATTTTTCTTCCTCGAAAATCGCCATATTCACTAAAAAAATATAAATTATAGAACAATGGCCGTTACTTTTTTGGTAGAATATGATGGTAGCAAAAGGAATGGCCTTCTCTAGGCAGTTGGGTGGCTGCTGTGAAAAGACCGATTTTAATCAAGAAAAGTGAGGGTATGTTTTTTGAGAGGGTTTGAGACCGATTTTTTTCAAGATAAAAAGAAAAAAATCATTATTATCAGTTTGGTAGTTTTACTTGTCGTTGTTAGTTTCTATTCATTTAAGAGTATTCAATATGCAGATCGATTGTTGCCTAAAACCAAGGTTAATAGCATTAATGTCGGTGGACTGACCATCAATCAGGCCAACAAAAAAATAAAAACAAAATTTTCAGAAGCGCCATTTGCCATTCGTTTAGATAATACTTCGTGGAGGAACATTAAGCGAAGCGATTTGGGTTGGCAGAAGGATCACGTGAAAGAGCTTGCTGGGATCAAGCAGCAGCAAAATCCATTTGCTTGGGGATTGCACTTTTTCACAGGGAGCCAGCATCAACTTTCTAGTACGTATGATCAAGCGCAAGTTGATCAACTAGTGGAAGGTTTAGGAATGGAGATTCTTCAAAAAAATACGACGCGGATTCCCACGAAGAATGCGACGATCGAATGGAAGAAAGACAATTTCGTAATCGTTCCTGAAAAACAAGGAACGACGATTGATGTGGCGGCCGCACAAAAGGCTTTGAGAAAGAACTTGGAAAATGGCAAAAATTCATTGAACGCGGAAAATTATTACGCGCAGCCGATTTTAACAAAAAAGGACAGCGGACTAAGAAAACGGAAAGCTGAAATGAATCAATTGGCTAAGCTAGAGGCGGTTTATACGATCAGCGGCAAACAGGTGAAAATTTCTACTGACGAGCTGCGCAATTGGCTTACGATAAACGAGCAGAAAGAAATATCGTTGAATCAGGATGAAGTGACCGCTTATCTAACGAAACTGAATGAAGAGTATAATACGAAAAATAATCCTACACAATTTAGCAGCACGCGCCGGGGAAATGTTGCTGTGCCTGTTGGAATCTATAGTTGGTCGATCGATATTCCGGCAGAGGTCAAAGCATTGTCCGCTCAAATCTTGGAAGGACAAAACTTCAGCCGAGTTCCGCTGGTAGAGAGTGATGTGCCAAATGTGCAGACGAATATCGGGAATACTTATGTAGAGGTGGATTTGCAAAATCAATACATGTGGTATTACAAAGATGGAAAAGTGAATTTTGAGACTGACATTGTCAGCGGGAAACCTTCGACACCGACGCCGCCAGGCATAAATTACGTGACCAGTAAATCAACGGATCAGGTTTTGCGGGGATTGAATGATGACGGCTCAAAATATGCCAGTCCCGTACGTTATTGGATGCCGATTGATAAAACCGGTGTTGGGATTCATGATTCTGATTGGCAATATGCTTATGGCGGGGACCTGTGGTTGTATCGAGGGTCTCATGGCTGTATCAATACTCCGCCAGCTAAAATGGATGAATTGTACCCAATGCTGGAAGTAGGAACGCCGGTTCTTGTTTTCTAATGAAAAAATAGAGTTGCAGTGCTGACCATTTGGTCGGCACTTTTTTTGTACTTAATTGAATACCACTACATGCAACTGGTATTAGATTTTTGATTCGTTTAGTCCAAAAATAAAAACGGAAGAGAAATTCTGAATCTCTAAGAAAAGGATTTTCGACACATAAAACCTTTTTAGATCAATGATTGTTAAATATTGATTCTATTTCTAAAATTTTTGTATTGACAAACATAAAAAAACCACCTTACCATTGGGTTGTGGTTATAACCAGTTATGAAGGTAGGAAAATCCCATGGAAAATGCGTTTAAAAACAAAGCTTTGTATCATCAACTCGTTGATTTATTGAAAAAACGGATGGAAACGAGCATGATTCCTCATGATAAGTTGCCCTCTGAACGAGAATTGACAACACAATATGGAGTTAGTCGGACGACGGTTCGCTTGGCTCTGCAGGAATTGGAAAATGATGGTTATATCTATCGTCGTCATGGAAAGGGCACCTTTGTTTCTGATCTAAAAAAGGACGCCGCGGATATAGCTGGAGCGTATAGTTTTACCGAGCAAATGAAAAGTCTGGGACGAAATCCAGAGACTAGAATTTTATCTTTTGAAAAAATCGAGGCAGACAAATTTATTTCTCAGCATCTTAATCTGTCATTAGGTGAAACCGTCTTTAAGTTGAGCCGGCTGCGTAGTGCCGATCGGGAACCATTAATGATCGAGGACAGCTATTTACCGGTCAAATACTTCTTAACGTTAGACGACCAGCTTTTACGCAGTAAGCCGCTATATGATCTTTTTTCAGAGGATTTCGATCAAACAGTCCGTTTAGCCGATGAAGAATTGTATGCCAGTGTCGCCGCGAAAGATGATGCGAAACAATTGATGATTCCAATCGGAGCGCCGGTTCTTCATTTGGCCCGTCAAACCTACAACATGAAAAATGAAATTATTGAATTTACTTTGAGTGTCGCTCGTGCGGATCAATTTCATTATCAGATTCGCCATATTCGAAATAGTTAGGAGAGTTGCAGCATGTTTACCGTAGAAAAAGAAAAATTAGAAGAATTAGGTGCGGAGATCACGACTCGCGAGATCCGTCAGCAACCAGAATTGTGGGAAGAAACCGTTGGACTTTATCAAGCCGCACAATCGGAACTAGAAAACTTTTTAGCAGAAGTTAAAAAACAAGCACAAGGCAAACGCACAAGAGTGATTTTCACTGGTGCAGGTACGTCACAATATGTCGGCGATACCGTAGTTCCTTATTTGCGCAAACATGGCGATCGTCAAACCTTTAGTTTTGAAAGTATCGGTACCACGGATATTGTGGCGGAACCGGAAGAATATTTGATTAAGGAAGAACCGACATTATTGGTTTCATTTGCCAGAAGCGGGAACAGTCCTGAAAGTATAGCGGCTGTCGAGGTTGCCGACCAAGTGGTTGATACGATCCATCATCTATCGATTACCTGTGCGGAAGATGGGAAATTGGCTCAAATCAGTAAGGAACAATCGAACAGTTTCCTATTATTGATGCCGGCTCGTTCGAACGACGACGGGTTCGCGATGACAGGTAGTTTTTCTTGTATGACTCTAGGAGCGTTGTTGACCTTTGATCAAACCGACTTAAAAGAAAAACAACAATATGTTGAAACCCTAATTTCATTAGGCAAAGAGGTTATTGCTCGCGAGACTGAGATTGAAAAGATTGTTGAACTGGATTATGAACGAATCGTTTATGTCGGTTCAGGAAGTTTGGCTGGATTGACCCGAGAAGCGCAATTGAAGATTTTAGAATTAACAGCTGGCAAAATAGCGACAGTTTTCGATTCATCAATGGGATTCCGTCATGGACCTAAATCTTTCATTAATGAAAAAACAGTGATGTTCGGCTTTGTTAACAATGATCCGTATACACGTGATTATGACTTGGATGTCTTAGAAGAAGTTCATGAAGATGAAATCGCTTCCGGTGTTTTTGCTTTCACACAATCAGGCAAACGTAATTTCTCAGGAAACAAATTTGAATTTTCAACAGATGCACAATTATTGCCCGACGGCTATTTAGCCTTAGCAGATGTCATGGTGGCACAGACCGTAGCATTATTGACTTCAATCAAAGTGGCAAACAAACCTGATACCCCGTCACCAACAGGAACGGTTAACCGTGTCGTAAAAGGCGTAACGATTCATGAGTACAAGTAAGAGTCAATTGGGAGGAAGAACCATGCTTACATTAACAGCAGGCAAAAAGGCGGCGATGGATCGCTTATCAACAAAAGAAGGAATTATCAGTGCTTTGGCGATCGATCAGCGTGGGGCGTTGAAGAAAATGATCAAAGCATTAGACGCAGAACCAACAGATGCACATATTGAAGGATTCAAGGAATTAGTCTCCAGTGAATTGACTCCCTATGCATCATCTATCCTATTAGACCCAGAATATGGCTTGCCGGCGGCTAAAGCTCGTCATGAAGATGCAGGTCTATTATTAGCCTATGAAAAAACCGGCTATGATGCGACGACACCTGGTCGTTTACCGGATTTATTAGCGGATTGGTCTGTCCTACGTTTGAAAGAACAAGGAGCAGATGCGATCAAGTTCCTGCTTTATTATGATGTCGATGAAGATCAAGCGATCAATCATCAAAAGCATGTTTTTATTGAACGATTAGGCAGCGAGTGTGCGGAAGAAGACCTGCCATTCTATTTAGAATTGGTTTCTTATGATGCTCAAAATAGCGATGCCGGCTCATTGGAATATGCCAAAGTAAAACCACATAAAGTCAATGAGATGATGAAGGAATTTTCGAAACCGCAATACAAAGTGGATGTCTTGAAAGTCGAAGTGCCGGTCAACATGAATTATGTCGAAGGGTTCGCAACAGGTGAAACAGCTTATACCAAAGCAGAAGCCGCAAACTATTTCTTAGAACAAAGCCAAGCGACAGATTTGCCCTTCATTTTTTTGAGCGCTGGTGTTTCAACAGAGTTGTTCCAACAAACGTTAGTCTTTGCTAAAGAGGCTGGGTCAACATTTAACGGTGTTTTATGCGGACGTGCTACTTGGAAAAATGGCGTGAAACCTTACATCGAATCAGGCGAAGCGGCTGCTCGTGAGTGGCTGCAAAAAGAAGGACGAGAAAATATTGAAGGCTTGAATAAGGTTCTAGCCCAAACGGCAAGTTCTTGGTTCGAAAAAGTTCAAGTCGCTGAAGAAGCCGTCATGAAATAGAATATCCAGCTAGATATTATACGGCAGGAAAAAATAAATTAGGAATTAGGAGGTGATTTCGTGATAGTAACGGTAACGATGAATCCTTCGATTGATATTTCCTACCCTTTAGCTACCTTAAAAATCGATACTGTTAATCGAACCAATAAGGTAACAAAGACGGCCGGTGGAAAAGGACTCAATGTGACCCGCGTCATTCATGATTTGGGCGGGGATGTTTTAGCGACCGGTGTTCTTGGAGGCTTTCATGGAGCATACATCGCGGAAGAATTAAAAAAAGCAGGGATCAAGCAAGACTTTACACCAATTGCTGAAGAAAGTCGCGATTCCATTGCGATTCTGCATGAAGGCAATCAGACTGAGATTTTAGAATCTGGTCCGACAGTCTCAAAAGATGAACAGGCCGCCTTTTTGGAAAAGTTCGAAGAGTTGATAAAACAAGCAGATATCGTAACAATCTCTGGCAGTCTAGCAAAGGGATTCCCGCCAGATTTTTATCAGAAACTAGTCCAAATTGCGCAGCAGCATGTAGTAAAGGTCTTAGTGGATACCTCTGGTGAAAGTTTGAAACAGGTTATAACAGCCAAACAAAAACCTTATTTAATCAAACCGAACTTGGAAGAGTTAGAGGCTTTATTGGGACAAGCGTTTTCTTTAGAAGAGTTGGATGATATTCAGGCAGCATTGTCTCAACCTCTATTTGAAGGGATCGAATGGATTGTTGTTTCTTTAGGGAAACATGGGGCTATTGCCAAATATCAAGACACTTTTTATCGCGTAAAAATTCCAAAAATTCAGGTAGTTAATCCGGTTGGTTCCGGTGATTCAACGATCGCAGGCTTTGCTTATGGACTATCGAAAGCGATGCCTCCGATGGATCTGTTGAAGATGTGCATGGCGACCGGGATGGCAAATGCCCAAGAAAACAAGACCGGACATGTCGATCCAGCCAACGTGAAAAACCATTTTGAAAAAATAAACGTAAAAAAGATCGAGCGCTAGCTCGATCTGCATTAATTCGTTTTTGAAACCAGTTCGATCTTGTAAAAGTTCCATTTCTTATAGGTCTCAACGTATTCCAGTACTTGTTGAGTATCCCGCCGTTTTGTTACTCGAATCTGTAAAACGGTCGGTTCGTCGGTAGAAATTTGTAGTTTTTCGGCCTCCTCGTTAGGAGTAGGAAATTTGATTTCATTGGTTTCGGTAAAATTCTCTTCGTTCATATGAATGTTGTAATCCAATTTGAAGCGCTGATAAATTGAGCTATAGTAGCCTAATTCCGGAAAATTCGAATTTACATATTGTTCCGGTAAATACGTCCGATGATACATGTAAGGGACGTCTTCTGTGGTACGCAACCGTTCAATACAATAATAGAAAGCAGTATCCGACAGCTCTAACTTGCTCAAAAATTCTGGATCATTGCCGCGAACGATCGATAGCACTTGTACTTGATCGTGGCTGATGGGAAATAATTCTATATCGGAAAATTCGACTACTTTTCCTTTCCGAGCTCGGGAGACGAAGGAGCCGCGCCCTTGATGACGAACAAGAAAACCGTCCTTCACTAAATCATTTAATGCGCGAATAACTGTGATCGAGCTGACTTTGAACATCTCTGCCAATTCTGCTTCGGTATAAAACTTGTCGCCATTTTCAAATTTACCAGAAATGATTTGCTGCTTCAGCTCATCTTTGATGATTTGATATTTTGGGATTGCCATAATATTCCTCCAAATAATGAATAGGGACTAAAAATTTCATTAGAATAGTTTGAGTTCCCTCTATGGCTTGATTTTAACACATCAGAAGAGAATAGAAAGGATTGACTTTCTATTTAAAATAATTTAATATATTAATATATTAAAAACGCTTTCATTAAGGAGTGAGCTTTTGGATACTTTTGAAATTAAAGAAGAGTTTCTTTTGAATGGAGAACCTTTCAAGATTATGTCTGGAGCGATTCATTATTTCCGGGTCGATCCTGCCGATTGGTATCATTCATTATATAACTTGAGGGCCTTAGGATTTAATACGGTTGAGACCTATGTACCGTGGAACTTGCATGAACCGAAAAAGAATGACTTCCATTTTGAGGGCATTTTGGACTTGGAGCGGTTTTTATCAATTGCTCAGGATTTGGGGCTCTATGCAATTGTTCGACCTGCACCTTACATTTGTGCCGAGTGGGAGTTTGGCGGTTTTCCAGCATGGCTCTTAAATGAATCAACTCGAATCCGTTCAAATGAAACCGTTTATTTGAATCATGTCGCTGACTATTATGATGTTCTGCTGAAAAAGATTGTGCCGCATCAGCTTTCTAATGGCGGCAATATCCTGATGATTCAAATTGAAAATGAATACGGTTCCTATGGAGAAGAAAAAGAATATCTGCGTTCGGTTCGTGATCTGATGATTGAGCGAGACATAACAGCACCGCTTTTCACATCAGATGGTCCTTGGCGGGCGACTTTGCGAGCTGGCAGCATGATCGATGAAGATATTTTAGTTACTGGCAATTTTGGTTCTAAAGCAAAAGAAAATTTCGCATCGATGCAAAGTTTCTTTGATGAACATGACAAGAAATGGCCGTTAATGTGTATGGAGTTTTGGGATGGCTGGTTTAATCGCTGGAAAGAACCCATCATTCAACGCGACCCGCAAGAATTGGCTGAGGCAGTGAGAGAGGTCCTAGTCCAGGGAAGTATCAACTTGTACATGTTTCATGGGGGAACCAATTTTGGTTTTATGAATGGCAGCTCTGCTCGCGGAGTGATTGATTTACCGCAGATCACTTCCTATGATTACGGCGCGCCACTAGACGAACAAGGAAATCCAACTGAGAAATATTACGCGATCCAAAAGATGATCCGCGAGAATTATCCTGAGCTTCCGCAAATGGAACCGCTGATTAAGCAGACGATGGAAAAGAAAAGTATTCCTTTAACAGACAAGGTTAGTTTGTTTGCTACGTTGGAGACTATCAGCGAACCTGTTCGCTCGAAGTATCCGCAAACAATGGAGCAGTTAGGCCAAAATACCGGGTACTTGCTGTATCGAACGACAATTGAAAAGGACGCGGAAGAAGAAAGACTGAGAGTGATTGATGGTCGCGACCGCAGCCAGCTGTTTGTCAATCAGGAGCTGAAGGCGACACAGTATCAAACGGAGATAGGCGAGGATATAACTGTTCCTTTGAAACAAGCGAACAACCAAATCGATGTTTTAATCGAAAACATGGGGCGAGTCAATTACGGTCATAAATTATTTGCGGATACTCAGAAAAAAGGAGTTCGTACCGGAGTGATGGCGGATCTGCATTTTATTACTAATTGGGAGCACTATTGTCTGCCGTTGGATTCATGTGAGAACGTCGATTATTCAAAAGAGTGGCAGGCCAATCAGCCAAGTTTTTATCGCTATGAGGTAGCTTTGGAGGAAGTTGAAGATTGTTTTCTTGATTTAGCAAAATTTGGTAAAGGTGTCGTTTTCGTTAATCAAACGAATATCGGCCGTTTCTGGGAAGTGGGACCTACGCTTTCACTATACATTCCTAAAGGGTTGCTAAACAAAGGAAACAACGAGATCGTCATTTTCGAAACTGAAGGCACGTATCAACCTGAAATAAGTTTATTAAAAGAACCACTATATATAGAAATGAAAGAGGGATAAGCATGAGTATTATCGGAGTAAGAATTGATGGACGCTTGATTCACGGACAGGTGGCAAATTTGTGGACGACGAAATTGAACATTTCTCGCATTATGGTTATTGATGATGAAGTCGCTCAAAACGACATTGAAAAAAGTGGATTGAAACTTGCGACACCAGCTGGCGTGAAATTGAGCGTATTGCCAATCGAAAAAGCGGCACATAATATTTTAGCTGGTAAATATGATTCTCAACGATTATTGATCGTCGTGCGTAAACCAGACCGTTTGTTAAAACTAGTTGAGTTAGGTGTACCGATTGAAGAGATCAACGTAGGAAATATGTCGCAATCGAATGAAACACGTTCAATTACAAAGTCAATCAATGTTGTTGATCAGGACGTGGATGTATTTAATGAACTGAACCATAAAGGTGTTCGCTTGATTGCACAAATGGTCCCAAGTGACAAAGCAGAAGACTTTATGAGTCTTTTAGCGAAATAGGAGGGTAATACAATGGATATCTTATGGTGGCAGATCTTATTATTAACATTATATGCAGGGTATCAAATTTTAGATGAGCTGCAAGTTTATTCTTCATTAAGCGCCCCCGTTTTTGCCGGATTATTTGCCGGATTAGTCATGGGAGACTTAAAAGCTGGACTTATTATTGGTGGTAGTATGCAATTGACCGTTTTAGGTGTCGGTACATTTGGCGGAGCATCAAAAATCGATGCGAACTCCGGGACAATTTTGGCAACAGCCTTTTCCGTAGCATTAGGCATGAATCCTGAACAAGCGATTGCAGCCATCGCAGTACCGGTTGCCAGCTTGATGATTCAATTGGATATCCTGGCTCGTTTTGCCAATACGTACTTTGCACATCGGATCGATAAATTAGTTGAGGATATGAATTATAAAGGTATTGAACGGAACTTCTTAATGGGTGCTCTTCCATGGTCCTTATCTCGGATGACACCAGTCTTTCTAGCCTTGGCTTTCGGTGGCGGCTTAGTAGAAAAAGTTGTGGCTGTCTTAAATGGTGATTTAAAATGGTTAGGTGATGGGTTATCAGTAGCTGGTGCAGTTTTACCAGCAGTCGGGTTTGCAATTTTATTACGTTACTTGCCAGTCAAAAAACATTTCCCTTATTTGATTCTGGGCTTCACATTGACGGCCTTATTAGGAACGGTCTTCACCAATATGCAATTATTGGGAACGGGAGTCGCTAGTGTAGTGAAAGACTTCAGCGGCGTCTTCAATGCATTGCCAATGTTAGCAGTTGCGTTGATTGGTTTTGCCTTGGCCTCAATCAGCTATAAGAATGGGCAAATGATACCAAATGCGCCCGCACCGAAAAAAGATGATGCTTCCAATGATGCAGATGAAGGAGAGATCGAAGATGACGAAATCTAATTACAAGTTGACGAAGGAAGATTTTAAGCAGATCAATCGCAGAAGCTTGTTCACTTTCCAGCTAGGTTGGAACTATGAACGGATGCAAGGATCAGGGTATCTTTACACGATTTTGCCGCAGCTGCGCAAGATCTATGGCGATGATACACCAGAATTAAAAGAAGTAATGAAAACCCATACACAATTTTTTAATACGTCGAATTTCTTCAATACGATCATTACTGGGATCGACCTGGCGATCGAAGAAAAAGAAGGAATCGGTGGTAAACAGACAGTTTCAGGGTTAAAAGCAGGGTTGATGGGACCTTTCGCTGCAATCGGAGATTCGATCTTTGCGGCTTTAATTCCAACGATCTTTGGCGCTCTAGCTGCCAATATGGCAATCAATGGAAATCCAACTGGAATCTTTATTTGGATCATCGCACAAATCGCGGTCATGATCTTTCGTTGGAAACAGTTGGAATTTGCTTATCGTGAAGGAATCTCGCTCGTTACAACGATGCAGCATCGTTTGACCGCTTTAACTGATGCGGCAACTTTACTTGGGGTCTTCATGGTCGGGGCACTTGTCGCAACGATGATCAATGTGAAATTTTCTTGGGCACCAAGTATTGGCGATGTTACGCTAAACATGCAAAACAATTTAGACATGATCTTGCCGCGCTTACTGCCAGCCGGGATCGTCGGTGGTGTTTATTGGATGCTAGGCAAAAAGAACATGACTTCTACCAAAGCAATCTTTATCGTTTTAGTTGTTTGTGTGGCTTTGTCTGCATTCGGCGTAATTTCTAAATAATACTATTTAAATTGTTAGTTTCAGCAGAATGATAGGGAGGAATTATATGGGCAAAAATTTAGTTTTAGTCAGCCACGGACTCTTTTGCGAAGAATTAAAAAAGAGTACGGAAATGATTATGGGACCGCAAGAAAACATTTATACAGTCGGTTTGCTTCCTTCAGAATCAGCAGAAGACTTTCGTGTTAAATTTGAAGCAGTGATTGCTGAGTTAGATGAGTTTGTCGTATTGGCGGACTTAATGGGCGGTACTCCTTGCAACGTTGTTTCGCGAATGATTTTAGAAGGACAAGCAATCGATTTGTATGCCGGGATGAATATGCCGATGGTAATTGATTTTATCAACAGTGAAATGATTGGCACAGAACTTGCGCTAGTAGAATCAGCTACAAATAATATTTGTCACGTTAACGAACGAATCAATAGTGATGATGACGAAGACGAATAAACTATAGCAATGAATGAAAGAATCAGCGATATTTCTGCTGATTCTTTTTTTGTCCGAAAAAGAAATTTCTATTATGGTATGATTTATGAACAAAACTATTGTTGAAAGAGAATTTGGAGGAATGTTGTGGATTTCAATGAAAAACTAAAACAATTACGCCAGAATAGAGAGTGGACACAGGAAGAATTAGCGGATAAGCTGTTTATTTCCAGAACGGCCGTTTCGAAGTGGGAGTCGGGTAGAGGGTTTCCCAGTATTGAGTCACTCAAGGCTATTTCTAAGGTTTTTGATATCTCGATTGATGAATTACTTTCTAATCGCGAGTTGATCTCGATTGCAGAAAACGATAAGAAAAGGCAGAAACAAAAATTCCAGCAGCTGCTATTAGGTATTTTAGACTGTATGGTTGGGTTGCTGATACTGCTCCCTATTTTTGGACAAGCTAGAGGAGATGGTATTGCATTTGTAACGATGTGGCAATTATATCCTGAGATCCCATTTCTAAAAACGATTCTTATGATCTTTATTATTTTAACTATCTCGTTTGGATTGTACGAGCTCGTTTCTTCTAATAGAGAACGGAAAGTGAACAACGAAATTTCCCTAATTTTGACATTGATCGGCATACTTCTATTCATCATGACCAGACATCCTTACCCTGCTACTTATATGTTAATGATTTTAGCAACCAAGGTGGGATTCCTATTAAAAAGCCAATGACACGCATCGTCACGTCTATGTGACGGTGCGCTTCTTTTTGTTTATTGATAATCTTGCTACTTTTTAGTTGGATAGCTGCCAAATAAAAAGTTAGGAGCATAAGAAGCAGATGAAAGAAAAGAAAAAGGCGTTACGCCTACCGATAGGATTATTTTTATTTTTCATTACGTACACGATTTGTTTAAAAATGATCAATGTACAGCAAATTGGACCGCGACATTCTGAGGTAGGATTTGCGACAATCAATCAATTTTTCTCTAGTATGATAGGAACTCATTCATTTTGGTATCAACTAACGGAGATATTAGGAATTTTTCCTTTGTTACTCATGGGCTATTTTGCGCTTCGCGGATTTCTACAATTATGTATTCGCAAGAAAATTAGCTTGATTGATCAGGAAATTCTTGGATTAGGATTTTTATATGCGGCTATAGCTGGCTTTTATATCTTTTTTGAAAAAGTTGTGATCAATTATCGACCGATTTTAGTGGAGGGGCAATTAGAGGCTTCTTATCCATCAAGTCATACATTTCTTGCTGTTTCCGTTTTATTTTCAGCTTTTTTCTATTGAGCAAGGAAGAGGGAATGCTCAAAAAGTATTTATCCTATTTATGCATTATAGGAATGGTTGCGCTTGTCATAGGAAGAATAGTATCCGGAGTCCACTGGATAACTGATATTTTTGGAGGAATAGTTTTGGGGCTGTCACTTGCCCAGTTCTATCTTGTGTTGTTTGTAAGGAAATTAAGCATAAAAAAGGAACGTTGATTTCTCAACGTTCCTAGGAAGCCACCTGTCGGATTTGAACCGACGACCCCCACCTTACCATGGTGGTGCTCTACCAGCTGAGCTAAGGCGGCATAGTTATTTAACACAAGATATAGAATAGCGAAGAAAAGGCTGTTTGTCAACTGCTTAAACAGAAAAAAAGTTGCTATCGAATGATCTGAAATCTTTATTTATAACAGGGTCGCCGTTTAAGAAACTGCGGCGACCTTATTATATAACTGACCAACGAGATCATTGTATCCTTTAGGTTGATTCCAAACATTTGATAGCAAGATGATTCCGGTTTTTCCATCTTTTGAAAAATCAGCGACTGTTTCGAAGCGAGCTTTAACGCCGCGTGTATGGTATCTGTTTGCCATTGTATAGAGACCGCTGGCATATTTTTCTCCTAGATAGGTATGCAAAAGCTCAGCACGATCTTGACTTGTTAAATAGCGATCGTTGAAGAGATTTTGAAAGTATTGATACAGATCGCCTGAGGACATAAAGACATTTCCTGTGCCAAGCTCGTCAGCATAAGACGATGCGGTCGTCGGTGCGTAGACTGGGCCATTGGCTGATTGCGAATAGGATAGAGCTTGATCCTTATTCGATTCAGAATAGAAATCAGTCTCTTTTAATTCCATCGGATCTTTCAATACCTTATCAAATAAAGAATTGTAATCCGTTTGATAGATTTGTTCTAAAATGCCTGCTAGCAAGACATAATTAACTGGTTGATAAGAATAACCGGCATTTGGAGAAACAGTCGTTTGGCGAAGTGTTTCGGAAAGTATTTCTTTTGTATCGGTTGTATTTAGTGTCTCGATTTTTTTTTCATCGATTCGCAAACCAGAACTCATATTCAACATATCTTTAATAGAAATATTTTCGCTATTAGGTACTTGAGGGAAAAAGGCACTAAGCTTTTCGTCCAAGAACAATTTACCTGATTTGACGGCTTGCATAATCAGATAAGCAGTTTGTCCTTTTTGAACAGACCCAATACAATATTGTGTGGCAATTGTATTATGAATTTTTTTGGCCTGATCTTTCCAACCATAGGCTTTGTTCAAAATGACTTTGCCTTGTTGAAAAACTAGAACGGTCCCGCTAAAGTTTTTTTCTACTAAAGCTTGTTCAATATTAGCCGAAACGGCATTTTTTGGTTCGATTGGTTGTTTATTTTTGAAGCCATTCGATGTTTCGGGCAAGCTGACAAGCTCGGTATCCGTATTTTTTTCCGCGGCGGTCTGTTGCTTGCGAGCGTGCTCAATGTAGATCCCGCTTAACGCTAGAATAACTATTAATAGAATTGAAAGACCGAGTCTTAGCTTGATGTTTTTTCTTTTTCGATGAAGTCGTCTGGGCATAAAAAATTCTCCTAGTTCGTGTTAGTGTACTTTTCTCACAATGTAATGAAATGCGCGACTGACCTTTTAATAAGAACAATCTATGATTGCATGATGATTTAAAAATTGATATGATAATAAAGTATTCTTCCGGCATAGCTCAGTTGGTAGTAGCGCATGACTGTTAATCATGATGTCGTAGGTTCGAGTCCTACTGCCGGAGTTTTTAGAGACAATTTTATTGTCTCTATTTTTTTACACCTAAAAAATGAAGTTTTTGTGAATAAAGTCTTTAAATGTGAGGGAAATGTTGAGGAAAGCATGACCTTTTTTTAAAACTAGCGCAATCCTTTTGAAACTGGTAAAAATCCTCGTTATACTCAAAATTGAGGGGGGATAGAATGGAAAAACGCGATGCCTATTTTGACAACGCAAAACTTTTTTTGATGATCTTAGTTGTATTCGGACATTTCTTGCAACCATTTGTGAATGATCATCCAGTATATAATGATTTGTACTATTTCATTTTTACTTTCCATATGCCAGCCTTCATTTTAATTTCAGGCTACTTTGCGAAAAGCGGCCCCAAACCAATCATGAGTCTGGTAAAAAAATTGCTGCTTCCATATATCTTTTTTCAACTACTTTATTCCGGCTATTATACATTGATCGGTTTGCAGGATTCCTTTAGTTTAGACCTTGGTATCCCGCAATGGTCTTTATGGTTTTTATTGAGTTTGTTCTGCTGGAATGTCTTTCTTCATCTTACGAAGCGTTTCACTGTTAAACAAGTTTTGATTGCCAGCCTAATTCTTGCACTACTAGTCGGCTATTTTCCGATTTTTGATCGTTACTTAGCCATTCAGCGGACATTGACGTTCTTCCCGTATTTCATGGTGGGATATGTGATTCCTAAAAGTAGGATTGAGAAGCTGAGGTCTTATCCTAAAAAATGGTTGGCTATCCTGCTATTTAGCGGTTTGTTTCTGTTTATCCAAGGAAATGATTTGATTAACAAATATTGGGTATTCGGTTCTAAACCGTATGAAGATTATCTAAATCATCCATTGCTTGGAGGTCCGCAGCGATTGCTTTTCTTTGCAGCCGGTTTGATTGGTATCAGCGCCTTTTTGATGTTGGTACCCAAAGGCCGCTACTTCTTTTCTAACTGGGGAAGAAATACGCTGACGGTGTATTTACTCCATGGATTTTTAGTTAAGGGACTGCGGGCGCTAGATTTTGATTTTGAAATTAGTTCCGTAGAAGTCCTGCTGCTGTTTATTGGAAGTATGTTGTTAACGGCGGCATTATCCAGTAAAAAAGTCGGTCGCTGGATCGTTCGAGGAAAGCGAGCATTACAGCCAAGCTTGTAAACTAATTGTCTCTTTGACTCATTAAGCGTAAAATGAGGCCAAGGAGGCTTTTTTATGGCAAAAATTGAAAATGAACGAACTGAAGCTTTTCGTGAAGCTTTTGAAAAAAATTCTAAACAAGTCGCATTGCAACGAAGCGTTGTAAAAAACGGGATTCGTGCCTCTGCCGAAAATATACAAACACATGTTGAAAATACTCCGGTCTTTTCGATTGATCTTGCGACAGGCAAAGTAGCGAATCAAAAACAATCCGGTCGTTGCTGGATGTTCGCGGCACTAAATACCTTCCGTCATAAAATGTTGACGACATTCCAATTGAAAGACTTCGAGCTTTCACAAAACTATACGTTTTTTTGGGATAAATACGAAAAGGCAAATTATTTCTATGAAAATATTTTAAAGACAGCGGAACAACCTACATCGAGTCGCGAAGTTGCTTTTCTTTTGCAAACACCGCAACAAGATGGCGGTCAATGGGATATGATCGTGTCCCTTTTTCAAAAATATGGGGTCGTACCGAAAAGTGTGATGCCAGAAAGCAGCAACAGCTCGAACTCTCGCGATTTAAATAATTATCTGAACAAACTATTGCGTAAACATGCTGTTTTATTACGCCAAATGGCAGCAGAGGAAGCGACAGATGAGGAGATACAAGCCAATCGTGAAGCGATGCTGCAAGAAGTCTATAATCTTTTAGCGATTTCACTGGGGACTCCGCCAGATAATTTTGACTTTGAATATCGCGATGATGAAAAGAACTATCATTTGGATCAAGCATTAACACCGCAAAGTTTTTATGAGAAGTATGTTGGTGTAAATTTAGATGATTATGTAAGTATTATCAATGCACCAACGGAAGACAAACCGTTTATGAAGTCCTACACTGTCGATATGTTAGGCAATGTGGTAGGCGACAAACCAGTAAAATATTTGAATCTTGAAATGGACGAGTTTAAGGCTTTAGCTGTTAGACAATTGGAACAAGGAGAATCTGTTTGGTTCGGTTGTGATGTCGGCCAATCTTCCACTCGCGATAGCGGTATTATGGCATTAGATGCGTATGATGTTGATGATTTGTTTGACGTTGATTTGGCAATGACCAAAGCGGAACGGTTGGATTATGGTGAAAGTATGATGACCCACGCGATGGTTTTGACGGGTGTCGATTTGATTGATGATCAAGCGAAAAAATGGAAAGTTGAAAATAGTTGGGGCGAAAAAGTCGGTGAGAAGGGATTCTTTGTTATGAGTGACGAATGGATGGATGAATACACGTATCAAATCGTTGTTCGCAAAGAATTTTTAACGCAAGAACAATTGACCGCCTTTGAGGCAGAACCAACTGTTTTAGCTCCGTGGGACCCAATGGGTGCCTTGGCATAACTCAGAAGGGACTTGAAACAAGCGCGCTTGTTTTAAGTCCTTTTTGGATTGAAAAAGCGTTTTCTTCTGGGGTGTGCTATACTTTTAGCAAAAAGGAGGTTTGTTGAATGCCTAAACTTTTAGCGGTTCGACATGCTGAAAATCTACGGGAATTGGGTGGTTATGAGACAAAGGATGGGCGTAAGGTTGCTCATCGCAAACTAATCCGCTCTGCCAGTATCAATCATTTAGACACCCAAGATAAGAATTATTTAAGCGAGTATGGGATCAAAAAAGTTGTTGATTTTCGTTCACTTGAAGAACGGAATGCTCAACCAGATCAAGAGATACCAGAAGCAAAAAATATTTTTTTACCAATTTTTCCTATTAAGGAGACAGAAACAGCTTCGGCTTCACCTAAAAAAATGATGCAGCGTATGCAAGATGGTGAGGATGCTCTTCAGCAAATGGTTGAAGTATACAAGCATTTTGTAACAGATACGCATGTTCGTGGACAATACCGCAAATTTTTTGATTTAGTATTGGACAACGAGGGAACAGATGAAAGCTTGCTGTTTCATTGTACAGCGGGAAAGGATCGGACAGGATTCGCAGCGATTCTTTTATTGAACTGTCTAGACGTGGATAGTGAAACGATCGTGCAAGATTATATGGCGACAAATCGTTATTTAAAAAAAGTTATACAAGAAATGTATAAGAAGGCGGAATTGGCAGGACTGCCAGCTGAATCGCTACATGGTATTGAAGACATGATGTCTGCTAAGGAAGTCTATTTGCAGACTAGTTTTGAACAAATTAAAGAACACTATGGAACCGTAGCACAGTTTATTCACGAAGGGATTGGAGTATCAGCACCAGAAATCAAAGACCTACAAAAAATTTACTTGTTGTAAGGAGTTGACGAGATGGATGAATTGTTAAATTATCTACAATTACAATCAAAAGCAGTGCCAATCGGTGGTGGAGATATCAATCAGGCATATCGTGTAACAGATGGCAAACAAAACTTTTTTTTGAAATATCATCCTCAAATGTCGGCAGATTTCTTTCAAGCAGAGGTCGACGGCTTAGCTGAGTTGAGCAATGCTGTGCGAGTACCGAAAACGTATCAACATGGAAGCTTTGCCGGGGGTGCCTTTCTTTTGATGGAATGGATCGAACCAGGCGAAGGCGACCAAAAGGACTTGGCGCGTGATCTTAGCAAACTGCATGGGATAAAAGCGATTAAGTTTGGTTATAAAAGAAATAATTTTATGGGCCTACTACCACAGATTAATACACGTTCTTCTGATTGGTGGGACTTCTATTTTACTAATCGTTTAGGCGTTCAAATTGAAATTGCCAATGGACGAAATCGTTGGACAGCCCAACGAGAAAAAAATTATCAGTTATTTAAAGAGTGGGTTTATCAAAATTGGGGTACAATGTCTTTTGAACCAACTTTATTGCACGGAGATTTCTGGAGCGGAAATACCTTTTTCGATGTCGACGGTCAGCCGGTCTTTGTTGACCCGGCAGTTTCTTACGGACATCGGGAAATGGATCTCGCGATGTCACAACTTTTTGGCGGATTTCGTCAGGAATTTATCGACAGCTACCAAGAAATTCTACCGATGCGCGAAGGCTGGCAAGATCGACTAACGGTCTATCAGTTTTACTATCTGCTTGTTCACCTGAATATTTTTGGTGAAAGTTATGGGGATGCGGTAGATCGTGTCTTAGCTTTAGGAGGAAAGTAATTGGGAAAAAGATACACCATGAATCACGAGGTCGCTTATTATGAGTGCGATATCAATCAAAATATGACGTTTCCTGCTCTATTGAGTGTCGCTATCAAGGCATCATCGGATCAAAGTGATGAATTGCAGCGGGGAACAGAGTACATCAATACTTTAGGCATCACATGGGTGATTACGCAAACGGAAGTAAAGATTAACCGACTGCCCCAAGTTGGCGAAGAGATTACAGTCGTGACTGAACCAACAGAATTCAATCGCTATTTTTACTATCGAAGCTATTGGATATATGATTTAGCTGGAACGGAATTATTGAAGATTGAGATGTCTTTTGTTTTGATGGATATAGAAAATCGGAAAATGAGCAGTGTCGACGCCGAACTTATGGCGCCTTACGAATCTCCGAAAACCAAAAAAATTCGTCGCTGGCCAAAAATTGAAAAAGTCGAAGAGGAACAAAGAAAGCTGTATCACGTACGATATTATGATCTTGATAGCAATCATCATGTTAATAACGCCATGTATTTCAATTGGCTGATCGATGTGCTGGGCTATGACTTTATGACACAACACGAACCGACGTATGTAAATGTCAAATTTGATAAAGAAGTATTGTATGGAAATGATATTGAGAGTTTTTATGAGATCATTGAAGGTGATGAAGTAAAAACGCGTCACGAAATTCGTCTAGGCGATCAGCTTGCATGCGAAGCGAATATCTTATGGCAAAAAAGAAGCTGAATCGAATTTATTTCGATTCAACTTCTTTTTTTATTCTTCCATAAATTGTTTTAGTTCTGCCTTTGATAAATGGGCATTTAATGCGATTAATAGTTTTAAACGAGCTTTTTGACTGTTGATACCGTTGCAGAAGATCACACCATGTTGTGCTAATTCAATTCCGCCGCCATGATAATCATAAACCGGTTCAGCGATCCCGTTAAAACAGCGAGAAACTAAAACGATCGGCAGCCCTTTTTCTAATAGATGGTAAACAGGCGGCAACGTTTGCGGCGGCAAATTTCCAGCACCTAATGCTTCAACTACGAGTCCATCAACTGTGATCCCTTGGTCAAGGATTTTGAAGAAATCTCCCTGCATTCCAGCAAAAACTTTTACGATCGGAATCATCGCATCGTAACTGTCGATATCATAATGCGTTGCTTTAGGTAATTCCTGCTTGAAAAGAATTTTTGATTTTGTGACCAGACCGATTGGCCCTAAAGTCGGTGTTCTAAAAGTTGCGACATTGGTCGTGTGTGTTTTGGTTACATAACGTGCACTATGGACTTCATCATTCATGACAACAAGAACACCTTTACCGACAGCATTGTCTGAAGCGGCGACACGAATCGCACACTCAAAATTGTAGAGGCCGTCACTGCCTAATTCATTGATGGAGCGCATTGCACCAGTTAAGATGATCGGCATCAGATCGCCAATCGTTATTTCAAGAAAATAGGCCGTTTCTTCTAAGGTATCTGTTCCATGGGTGATGACTACGCTGTCGAGACCTTCTTTTTTCGCAGCTTTGATTCGTTCCTTTAATTGAAACATGGTCTCAACCGTAATATGGGGAGAAGGAAGGTTAGAAAAATCTTCCACGATCAATTCAATATCCGCGGGCAGTCGCAATTCTTGACCTGCCGCCAATAAAGGATTTTTTTTATCCGGGCGTACAGCACCATCAGCGTCTTGGCTCATCGAGATTGTTCCGCCTGTATGTAAAATCAAAATACGTTTCATCTTCATTACTCCATTCGTTATTTGCGCATTTTCGCTAATTTTTTGCTATGTTTATTGTATACTATGAAACAAGTGGAGGCTAGGATACTATGATTCGAATTGGATTAACTTCTTTTAATGAACACAGCAGTTTGACAGGTAAGAAGACCTCTTCCTTGTATGAATATGCTGGTTACCTGCCCTTGGTAGAGCTGGATACAAATTATTATGGGATTACCAGTAAGAGCTCCGTCGAAAATTGGCTGGCGCAAGTTCCGGAAGAATTTCGATTTGTTGTGAAGCTCTATGCCGGATTTACTGGGCAAAGTAAATGGCAGGATAGCTATCCTTCAATGGCGGCGATGCAGGAGCATTTTTTAGAAACACTGCAGCCTATGATCGAAAGCGGAAAGTTATTTTGCTTTTTAGCTCAATTTCCTGCACAATTTAAGTGTACGAAAAAGAATGTTGGGTATTTAGAAACACTGCGAGAATTATTTCCCGATTTACCAATGGCAATCGAGCTGCGGGATTATAGCTGGTATGCTAAAGGGTTTCTGGAAAAGACCCAGCAGTTGATGCGAAAGCTGAATTTTAGTTTGGTGATGGTGGATGAACCGCAGCTGCCAGACACGGTTCCTTTAGACAATACGGTGACCAACAAGAGTTTCAGCCTATTTCGTTTTCACGGCAGGAATCAAGCTTATTGGAATGATCGTACTGGGGATTGGCGCAAGAAGCGCACGTTGTACCGTTATAATGAAGCTGAGCTGAAAGTATTAGGCGAAAAAATTCAGCAAGCTGCAAATGACTCTGATCAAGTCGGTGTCATATTTAACAATAATTCCGGCGGAGATGCCGCTGATAATGCGATGCAGTTAAAAAAAATTCTTCAATTGGATTACGAAGGATTGAATCCAAGTCAAATTGATTTATTTTAAACGAGGGAGTGCCATGATAAAAGCTATTTTTTTTGATATTGACGGAACCTTGATCACGAAGGATTCAAAGGTACTGGATAGTACACGTGAAGCCGTTCGCTTAGCCCAAAAACAGGGGATTCTTTGTGGCGTTGCGACTGGCCGAGGTCCGGTAAAAATCGAAGAGCGGATCGAGCAAATGCCATTAGATGTCTTTGTTATGTACAATGGGCAGCTGGTGTATACCAAGCAGAAAGATATCTATCAGCGTTCCTTTGCTGAGGAAACACTACAGCAAATCGTGAATTTTGCCGATGATGAGCATCGGCAAATTATTTTTGGCGGTCGTGACCGCGTTGATGGAAGTCATTTAATGAAATGGTCACAAAACTCTTTGCTTAAAAAAATAGCAGGGTGGATGCCTAAATGGTTCCCTGTAAGACCAGCAAGAAGACTGTTGCAGTCCTTTAGCCCTAATCGTGAAAAAGGCCGCTACAAAAAATTAGCAATTTTAGCGGAACCCATTTATCAATGTGTCCTTTTTAGTGCTGAAACTGAAGCAGAACGTTTACAAGAACTGCTGCCGGATTGCTCTTTCCAACGCTCAAACCCTTACTCTGTCGATATCGTTCCAAAGAACGGCTCGAAGTATCGCGGTATTTTAGAATTTACCGAGGCTTCAGGAATTAAGATAGAAGAAGTCATGGTTTTTGGCGATCACTACAATGATATCGAGATGATTCAAAAGGTCGGCATCGGCGTGGCCATGGGAAATGCTCTCACTGAGGTTAAAACCCAAGCGGATTATGTTACCGCAACCAATGAAAATGACGGCATTTATAAAGCAATGAAGCATTTCGGAATAATTTAATTTCTTGTAGCTTTTTTCCTTTCACAAAACTAGCTGAAGGATCAAAGACGATAAGTTAGTAATAACCAATGAGTATGAGGTGTATATAATGGACGAACTATATCAAATGGCAAGAGAATTTCATGAGACGTTTGCGCCAGCGCCGCCTAAAAAAACGCAAGCTTTTTCGCGAGAACGAGGAAGTTTTCGAGCTGGATTCAAGGCTGAGGAAATTGTGGAATTTTTATATGGTGTAGCAGAAGGTGATGAAGTCGAATTTAATGATTTGGTTGAACGGCTTCACCAGAGCATCGAGCAAGCAAAGGAAAAGGTTTTGACTAAAGCAGAACCTGTGAAAGATCCGCTGGTAGCAGAAGTTGATGCGTTGACGGATCTGCTTTATTTTACTTATGGCTCATTTGCTTTAATCGGTGTCGATCCCAAACCAATTTTTGAGATCGTTCATCGTGCCAACATGGGAAAACTTTTCCCTGATGGCAAGCCACGCTACCATCCGATCACGAATAAAGTCATGAAACCGGATGATTGGCAGGAAAAATATGCACCAGAACCGTTGATCAAAAGAGAGTTGGATAGACAAAGAAAATAATTCCATCAATTGGTCTTTAGTAGGAAGCAAGGATAGTCATTGATTGAGAATAAAGGTGTCGCGAGAGAAACTATTTCGCGGCACCTTTTATTTTTTTGCCATGATTTATACCGTTTTTTACAGTAAGATTTGTTGATTCATGCGTAAAAAAAAGCGATTTTAAATTTTTGAGAATGGAATGATCACTTTTTACAAAAAAAAATTGAGACAGGGACAACTTTAAAATTATGTGAAAAAAACAAAAAAACATTCTAGTTTCTATTTATTTTTCTGAGGTGTAAAATTGTCCTCGATGAAATATGTGGGTGAATAAGTTGTTTTTTTATTTTTTGTTTATAGAAAAAATAAAATAGAAACGATCATGGTTCTATTGTATTATTCTCTCAGTTCACTACGCGTATTTCATTAAGCTGTGAACAAGAATTGAAAGGAGAAAAGACATGACAAGAAAATTTTTTATCGGTTTAGTGCTGTTTGCTTTACTGGTAGTTCCTATAACAGTGACTAATGCCGCGGAATCTCATGACTACCATTCGCATGGCGAAGCCACTTTCTTTGGAAAATATGACTATCCCAGTGAATCTGAGAATCAGAATAATACCCATAGTGATAGACCTGGTAACGACAATGGGCAATCGTCAAATCATTCCGCCATTGCCGGAAATGAACAGTCGCCAAATTATTCTGCCTCGGGACATCAAGTAATACCACCCATGGGTGATCAACGTTATGTAATGATTCAAATAATAGGAACACTTGTTATTTTTACTGTTTTTTCAATTCTGCTAATAAATAAAAGAATAGAAGGAGATCGGAAATCATGAAAAAAACATTATTTTTTGCGACAGCTGGATTGTTACTAAGTATTGGCGCTTCAACTTTGACCGCGCAAGCAGTGGAACTGCCCCAATCTGTCAATTCTAAAGGGACGGTCAGCTTTAAAGCTAGTGAAAAACCAAATCCGCCAGTCGATCCAGAAAATCCGGATCCAGAAAACCCAGTTGATCCAGAACAACCACCAACCGGAACTGCGGGTCCACTATCCATTGATTATGTTTCCAATTTCAAATTTGGTGAACAGGAAATTACAACGAAAGATGAGACTTACGCTGCCGCTACTGAAAAAATTCAACCAGTAAACTCAGAAGGCAAACCAACGGGGGCTGCTAAACAAGGACCTACGTATGTTCAGATCACTGATAAACGCGGGACTCTTGCAGGGTGGAAACTGTCTTTAAAACAAAATGCTCAATTTATGACAGCTGACAAAGATGAACTGGCTGGTGCAAGTTTGAAATTCACTAAAGCAGAAGTTGCTTCCAATATAGACGATGCCAAATATAAACCAACTGCACAAGCGGAAGTTGCTCTTGTTCCGGGGACAGAAGTTCCTAACGTTGTGGATGCTGCAAAAGGTCAAGGTGCCGGTACTTGGGTTTATCGTTTTGGTTCTGACGAAGCATCTGCCAAAGATGCCGTCAAACTGGAAGTCCCAGGTAAGACAGTTAAATTGGCTAAGGAATATAGTACGGAGTTGACGTGGACATTGTCTTCTACTCCAGATAACGGTTCTGAAAATCCATAGTTTGCGAAGCTGCATTTTTGATAAAAGGAAGTGTGTCATTACATGAAATATCTAGCACTTTTCAGTTTCGCAATGTTAAGTATCTCAGCTGCGGCGATCGCTCCTACAGCTGAAGCAAAAGAGTATCATTCAAATGGGATTGTTGAGTTTGTTCCTAATGATGAA
Organism: Enterococcus malodoratus ATCC 43197; assembly: GCF_000407185.1. Lineage (GTDB taxonomy): Bacteria > Bacillota > Bacilli > Lactobacillales > Enterococcaceae > Enterococcus_A > Enterococcus_A malodoratus. Next base: position 1,240,543 of record NZ_KE136481.1, on the reverse strand, counting down.
ATAACACCGCCGGTTGATCCGGAAAATCCAGACCCAGAAAAGCCGGTTGATCCAGTGGATCCGACTGAACCCGGCGGTGAACCAGAACCAGGAACAGCAGGTCCGCTATCGATTGATTATGTCTCGAGTTTTGATTTTGGTAAAAATAAAATATCCAATAAAGATGAAACCTACTATGCTATGGCACAGCACTATAATGGGCATTCAGACTCGCCCAACTATCTTCAAGTGACGGATAATCGTGGAACAAATGGTGGTTGGACTCTAACAGTAGCGCAGAATGGACAATTTATGGCTGAGAAAAAAGTGCAGCATAATAATTTATTAGGTGCTCAAATTACGTTAGCAGATCCAGAATTGAAATCAAACGCAAGAAGTGTGCTGAAACCGGATGCCGCATCCACTATCCACGTTGATCCAGCCGGAGCTGTTTCACTAGTACTGACAGCAAAATCAGGAATAGGATCAGGAACTTGGGATGAATATTGGGGGAAAGTTGAACCATTTGTTAGTAAAAGTGTCTTGCCTAAGCAAAGCTACAATATTACGAAAGCAGTGTCTTTAAGCGTACCTGGAAGTACGCCTAAAGATGCGGTTACGTATAAAACGAGCTTAACGTGGACGCTTAATGATATTCCTGAGAATTAGTGTATGAGTAATTTTTTGTTTTGAAAAATAGAAAAGGAGGAGATTTGTAGTGTTTAGTAAGATAGCAAGTATCGTTCTTTCCGCTAGTCTGCTGCTGAGTATTCCGGTGTTAGCTGCTGCTGATGTTAATCAATCGGATTCTACAGAAACGCAGATTGAAAAGACTTCTGGAACAGAGTCTTCTGAGCCTACGCCGCCTTTGACCACAGATTCCAGTTCGACAGTATCAACAAGCTCCTCGGAAAGCTTACCATCGAAAGAAAATCTTGAGTTGGTTGAAGCAGAGCCGACCGATAGTACTACCAGTGATCAACCTGCTGGAACTACAGATTCAAATGAAGAAAATGATCCAGTGACACCCAGAATACAAGATCTTGCCAAAAGTACAAAAGCCGCTGAATCGGTAGACACTTGGGCTGAACTGAAGACAGCTGTGCAGAATAAGAATATTACGGCAATTACTGTAACAACGGATCTGACAGCAAGTTCAACAGGGCCAAAAGTTGATCATGGGGTGGCTGTTGATTTTGGCAACCATCAGCTTGATATTAAAGGGTATGACTTTGATATTAAGGATACTGGTGCTTTGACACTTAAAGATTTGAAATTCACGGGAACGGGAGTGGGTAACTTAGCCGAAGGTGAAGGAAAACTAACTCTAATGGGAACAGTTAGTTCAGGTCCGGGCAATCATGCTGGTATCGCGGATATGAATACTGGGACGGTCGTCTTTGATGGAGTCGTGTTGACTTACGATCGTGATACAGCGATTGCTGGAGGCGTAATTGCAAAATTCTTTACAATTACCAATCAATCTCAAGTGACTTCCACAGCGATCCGTTTTTATGAAAATCAAGTTGCTGCCAGCGATGGGAGCCAAATCATTATTGAAAAAGGTTCGATCGTTAAAACGAATAGTGATAAAGGGAGTATTTCCGGACAAGTTTGGAAAGTTGAAAGACAAACCGATTTTTGGATTCGAGATGAGGGAACCAAACTGTTGATGGAAGGGAATATTGCCTATACCGGTGAAGACGGCGGGCTGTTTATTTTTAATGCAGCGAACTCAACGATGAATGTTTCTGATGGGGCTTATTTTGAAAGCCACTCACAAAAAGCGCCCGCATTATTGCTTCAAAGTAAGGGCGGTTCCTTCAATGTCAAAAACAAAGGAAAAATCAAGCTGATTTCCGATGGGCAATCCAATACACTGGGAGCCACTTTACGTTTTAGATTAGATGGTGATATGACCTTTAATGTAGAAGATCATTCTTCCATTGAAGTAAATAAAACCGCAGGAAATGCCCCAGCCATTCGAATGTATGGCGGGAATAATAAAATAAATGTTTCCGGCGGGTCAGATTTTATCGTTACTAACCAAGGGGATGGATCGCCCAATGACCCTGGCGTTGATGCCGGCAATCAGGGGATCCTTTACACCGCTGGAGCCAATAACGAGTTCAATTTGAAAGATGAAAATTCTTCTGTCTTAATTGATGCTAAAAATGGCGCCGCGATTGATTCCAAAACGTACTCCATGAATATTGTCGCAGATCCAGGAACGTATTTCGTTACGCGGGGTGCGACAAATACAGCTGGTCGAGGAACTTTTAATGCTGGGGCATTGAATTTCACGATGAACCAAGTGAAGTATTTTGATTTTGCCAATCGTCGTTCTGGCGGGGGGAGAATCATTGAATCAAGTGCCAGTTCAAAATTTGAAAGTAATAAGGCGGACTTAGCTGTTTGGAATGCCGGATCAGATTTGAACGGTACTCCGACAAGGCAATGGTTCACGGTTGACTATAAGTTGTCGGGGACGGATCTGGCAAATTTGGATTCTTCGTCCAGTGCAACGATGTCTAGTGAGTTTGGAAAACTAACAAATTACTCGCGGATGATGGCAAATAATCAAGCGGCTGTAATTGAAGACTTACGTGTACCAACGAATGCAGATAAATATATTTATGCCCATGCCTCAGTACCAGAAGCAAAAGGCGAAATTCGCGATGCCTATGACAATGAGGTTCTGCTAAAAATTGGTATTTATGATACAACGGGCAAAGAGGTCGGCCAAGTTCAAGGAACGTCAGTCGGTTCGGCAATGAGTGTCTACGGGGATCCGGCGCGAGCTGGTATGTTTAAAATTGATTCCTCAGACAAAGACTTTCTTAAAGCGGGCTATACCATGAAGGTGTTAGAAGCTTGGTCAGGGCAGTATGAAGGAAAATGGATTCATCAGAGCCGACCAGAAGATATCAAAACAGATTCGGTTCTAACCTATGACGTAACACCGACAAAACCGGCTAAATTAGTTGGCAACGCGACAACGATTGCACCCGGAACCAAGGAATTACAAGGAACTGGTGAATCAAATACCGATGTCAGCTTGACATTAAATGGCAAAGAAACAGGGCTGACTGCCAAAACAGACAGTTCTGGAAAATTTACTTTGACCTTACCAGATAACCTGAAGAAAAATGATGTTTTACAAATTTTCTTAAGAGATCATGCTGGAAAGGCCGAAATATCAAATCCGCCAGCTATCAACAATGCTGTCGGAAATATTGAGCCTGCGGAAGAGTTAACTTTTCATGATGCTGATTTCTTAGCCGCACTTAAAGTAAAAGTGGCGGGATCATTGGAATTTACTGCACCGAGTGCAATTGATTTTGGCATGAATGAAATTACTACCTCAACGCAGACACTGACTCCCAAAATCACCGGGTCATTAGAAGTATCTGATACAAGAGGGGCAACTGCTGGTGATTGGCAGCTGCTGTTAAGTGAGAAAACGGGGCTAACCTCAGCTGATAACGATCTTAGCGGGTTGCTGGTTTATACAAATCAAGGCGGAAAAGTTTCGATTGGCTCGACACCAGCATTAGTAGAGAAAAGTGATAAGGACAGTAGATCGCAAGTTATTAGCGACAACTGGAATAAAGAATACGGATTGCACCTCGTTGTACCTGTAGAAAAACAATTAAAGGGTGACTACAACGGAACTCTTAATTGGACGTTGCAAGATGTTCCAGGAAACTAGAATTAAAAAAAGTTCATGTAAAAAAGGAGAATACAACAAATGAAATTAGGTAAAAATTTATTGATGTCAAGCTTGATCTTAGGTTCAATGTTCGCGGCACCAATCGCCACTCTTGCTGCAAACAATGGGGGCGAATACAAGTCAAATGGAGTAATCGAATATGTCCCTAGCACCGATCCAACCGATCCGGTTGACCCGACTGATCCAGAAAAGCCAGTTGATCCGACTGACCCAACAAATCCTGAAGGACCTAATCCAGGAACAAATGGACCTTTATCAATTGACTTTGCCTCAAGTTTTTACTTTGGCAAACAAAAGATCACTTCTCAAAATGAAACATACCATGCAGATGCGCAGTCTTACCAAATCTTAGGTGCTGATGGCAAACCGACAGGTGACGTTAAAAAAGGACCTAACTATGTTCAAATTACAGATAATCGCGGAACAGAAACAGGTTGGACATTAAAAGTGAAACAAGATGGTCAATTTCTTTCTGAAGGAAAACATGCAGAGGATAAACAAGCTGAATTAACTGGAGCTCAACTAGTCTTGAATAACGGGCATGTTGTGACAAATTCGGCTTCTGCAAAACCAACAGGTACGGCTAAAATTACTTTAGATCCAACAGGTGCTGAAGCTGACGTGATGGTTGCAAAAGATAAAGAAGGAGCCGGCACATACCTATTAGATTGGGGTACCGATGAAGCAACTGGGGGTCAATCTGTTGATCTTACAGTTCCTGGCTCAACAACAAAATATGCAGAAAAATACGCAACAAAATTAGTTTGGACATTAACAGATGTACCTGGAAATGGCAGCACAACGCCAAAATCATAGTCTTGATTGGATTATGTACTGTAACAAAATGAACGAACAAATAGTAGTCAGAGCCATAAATTGTTCAATTTATGGCTTTAGCTACTCTATACATAGGAGATTAGAACGATGAAAATCAAAAGAATACTGCCCTTTTTATTATTAATTATGCTTGCCCTTTTTACGCAGGCACTGATTAGCCATGCCAGTGAGTTTAATTTCGCGGTAACCCCAACAATTCCTGAAAACCAAATAGACAAGTCTAAGACTTATTATGATCTGGCGATGACGCCAGGGCAGCAACAAACCCTTGAGACAGTTTTACGTAATGATACGGATAAAGAAGTCAAAGTAGCTATGAGTACTGCGAGTGCTACGACTAATATCAATGGCGTTGTAGAATATGGCAAAAATGCAATCAAAGCAGATAAAAGCCTAAAATATAATTTGGCCAATTATACAGAGCTTCCCAAAGAAGTTTTACTTAAACCACATACAGAATCTATTGTAAAAATCAAAGTTACCATGCCTAATGAAACATTTGATGGTGTGATGGCTGGCGGAATTACCTTTAAAGAAGTAAAAGACACTGCTCAAACAGACAGTTCATCAGATGAAAAGGGACTGGCAATCAAAAATGAGTATTCTTTTGTTGTTGCCTTACTGATGCGCCAATCAGAAAAGACAGTCCCAGCTAATTTAGTGCTGAACACGGTTAAGCCAGATCAAATTAATGCGCGGAATGTCATTTTATCTGATTTGCAAAATGATCGAATGACCTATATCAATCAAGTTGCTGTTGATGCTGAAATCACTCAAAAGGGCGACAAGCAAGTATTGTATTCAGAACATAAAGATGGACTACAAATTGCTCCTAACTCAACCTTCAGTCTGCCGGTCTCACTCAAAGGTGATCCGCTAAAAACTGGGGATTACCATATCAAAATAATTGCTTATGGAAATAAGAATACGGATGGTCAATTTACTCGAGGAAAAGATGTTCATTATAAAGATCGTTGGATTCTGGAAAAAGACTTCACGATTGATGGAACAAAAGCGAAAGAGCTGAACAAAAAGGATGTCTCGATTAAGAAAGACAATACCTGGATATTTGTTTTAATAGGGATTCTTCTATTATTATTGGTTCTATTTATTCTTTGGTTCATTTGGAGAAAGAAGAAAAAAGATGAAGAAGAACAAAAAGAAGAATAGGCTGTTTAAAGGATTGGCGCTCATTTTGCTCTATACAGGGGTATTGATGGTGTCATTGCCATGGCTCAAAACGACCATTATTGTCGCAAAGGATTCGAGAACTTCAATCACGCAGGTAACGAACTTAAGTGAAGTTAGAGATATTCCCTTCAAGCGTGTTGATCCACCGACACTTAATCAAGTTTTACTGAGTAAACCTAACGACCAGTCAGCAATTGGTGAAATTCAGATTGCTGATTTAAATATAGCGCTGCCGATTTTTGCTGGACTTGATTCTACACAACTGATTTATGGAGTAGGGTCAATGTATCCTGACAGAAATCTGAAAAAAGCAAATTTGGTTTTATTAGGACATCATCTTGGTGCGCAAGAACTACTTTTTGGTAATTTAGTTAATGCGCGCAAGGGGCAAGAGATACAGCTTAGCTATCTAGGGAAGTATTATGATTATGTGATCGATCAAAAACAGGTGGTCGACGAAAAGGATCTAGCAGAGTTAGCTGCGGCTGAAAAGCCGCAGTTAACTCTAGTTACTTGCGATAGTCCGGATTACACAACGAAACGTGTGATTGTAAAAGCGAATCTTGTGAAGCAGTCGTCAGATAAAACGAAACAAGTGATGAAGATAAATGAAACCAAATTTTTGAAGAAAAAACAGCAAATAAATCTGAAACGAATCGTGCTGCCCTTATTTTTACTTGTGTTGGGACTAATTTCAGTGACGTATCTGATAATCAAAAAAATTTAATCGATTAATGAGGCTTAGAATGAAAAAGAATATTCTGTTCACTTTAGCAGTTGTTTGCTTGCTTTCATTGTTTTCAACGATTGACAGTGAAAATGTTTATGGCGAAAATCAAATTTTGAATCCTGTTGATCCGCAAGAGGCAGTAAACCCAATACCGCCAGAAGAAAAAGCGGAAAGCAGCTCGAAAAATCTGCCGGAAGCCTCTACAGTAGAATCTACGAGTGAAACAAAACCGGAAACATTGAAGCAAAAGACGCCTGCTCCAGTGAAAAAGAAGAAAAAAAAGAACCCGCGAACGTTCATTACGGATGATTTTTTTTCAGCGAATGCAATCGCGCTATTAGATGATGGCAGATCGGATGGTGCGGGTGGTCAAGATCGAGAAGAAGAAGATCAATTGGTTCAAGTAGTGAAATTACTTTCTGGTGTGGTACTTCATGGTCGAAAGTTAGAAAAGTAGGGTTTAGTTATGAAATTAGAAAGCTTTATTAGTAAAGATGATAAAAGGAAAATAGATATTATCAGGCTTTTAGAAGAAGCGACCGATTTTTCGTACTTAAAAGTTAATCTGCAGGAGCAAATGGGATTATCTGATTTTCTCTTTGATAAAACAATGAGTGAGTTAATACATGATTTTGAATCCTATCAAATTGATCAGTTTTTCCAACTGGAGATCGACAAATTTGAGGTTCATCTGACAGAAGCTTACCAAGCAACTTCGGATTTATTATTAGAAAACTACTTGCGAAATTCTCAAGGCTTTGAGATCCTGCTGGCCATTTTTGAAGGCAAACTTAAATCAGTTAATGATTATGCGCTTGACCATTACAGCAGCTATACGAATATTTATAAGCAAGTCCAGCAAATAAAAAAAGAGTTCAAGCCATATGGGATTGAACTGGATAAACAGTATCGACTGGTAGGCAATGAGTGCAATCTCAGAATGGTGCTTACTCGAATTTTCAAGTTTGCCTATCCTAATCAACTGACTCTCTATTCGGAAGAACTGATTCAACGCTTGGACGATTCATTAATAGAACTGTCAAAGCATGAAGGATTTAACCTTGCAGAAAATGTGAAGAGCCTGTATCGGCATTACCTAGCACTTGCTATTATGCGAAACAAAAATGGTTTTGAACGGGCCGCGTATGAAAACAATCAGCAGAGAATTATTGATAATTTGACCGCTGCTTATCCTAACAAAATTGGCCACTTAAATGCTGTATTGGAACGAGCTTTTGGTACTGAGTTGATGGAAGCAGATCGTCAGGATATTCTTTCTCTGCTTTACGTGAACCAAGGGTTTGATTCAGTGGTTGATCAAAAAGTTTTCATTGGGAAACGGATTACGCGTTTAAATGAGCGATTGATCCAGTCCTTTATTGATGCTTGGGGAAGCCATTCATCTGATAAGTTGGTTCAGGTATTTAATGATTTTAATCGGATTCACTATGAGGCAATTTACTTTCCATTGAATACACTCTATTCTTTTGAGCGTTTTGATATGACATTTTTTAAAGATTCCTATTTTGAGTATTTTACTTTTTGCCAAAAATATTTGTCAGACCAGTCCTTTTTAAAATCTGAAGACTTGCTGGATGCCAGAATTTATCTTTTTTCCAAATATCTGCTTACCTTTATTATGTATATTCCTATGGAGGAGATATCCGAGCCGCTTTCCGTCTGTATCGATTTTTCTTTTGGCCAGCAGTACAATCAGTTTATTGCTCGAAATTTGTCTTTCTTTATAAATTTTGTCATCAACATAACGAATGTAGCTGATGATCAGACCGATTTAGTTATCACTGATCTGAATAAATTGTACGACAAAAGGCATAGTGAAAAGATTTTGTGGTTAGCACCTCCAAGAGCGACCGATTGGGCCAATCTGGCTAAACGACTAATTGAAATTCGAGCTGGAAAAAGAAAATAAGTAAAAACAGTATAAGCTTAAGTAAATCGGTAAAACGAAAAAGGTAGCTGGTGCCAATCAGCACTTGCTACCTTTTTAAGTATTGGTTTATTGGATATATGGTTAATCAAAGAATGTATAGTAGAGGGAACGAACGGCCAAACGTTCTTGTTCGCTGCGAATCGCGAAGATGATACTGCGTTCATCAGCTCCTTGGGAAATCATCCGCAAGTTAACATTTTTACGTGCCAGAGCAGCAGTGCTGTCTGAAGTAGTGCCAGGTCGTTCTCGCATACCCTCGCCAACTAACGCCACGACAGATAGCCCGTGTTCGATTGACAATTGATCGGGTTGAATCTGTTCTTCTATCTGTTTCATTAGCTCGGCTTCAATATCCCGAGTTAACTGACGTTCCCTTAAAATGATCGAGATGTCATCAATTCCTGAAGGCATGTGTTCGAAACCAATGTTTAAATCTTCAATGATTTGCAGGATTCGCCGAACGATCCCGACTTCTCGGTTTAATAAATATTTTCCGATAGTAATCCCGCAGAAGCCGCCATCGCTGGCAACCCCAACGACCTCATTCCGAGTTTCATCTTCAAAGGACTTCTTAATCAAGGTTCCTTGACACTCAGGATTATTGGTATTTTTGATGATGACGGGAATTTGTGCTTTAAAAGCCGGCATCAGCGCTTCATCGTGAAAAACGGTAAAACCTGCGTAAGTTAATTCACGAATTTCTCGATATGTGGCATATTCAATCAGTTCTGGATCGTGAATATATTTTGGACTGGCAGCAAAAATACCATCGACATCAGTAAAGTTTTCGTAGAGATCCACTTTCAAACCTGCTGCGACGATTGAACCGGTAATGTCAGAGCCGCCCCGCGAGAATGTACAAAGATGTCCATCCTTCGTGTAGCCGAAAAATCCAGGGATGATCAAAATTTCTGATGAATCATGCCATTGATAAATTTTTTCATAGGATTCGTCTAAAATCCGAGCGTTTTGCGGTTCGTTGGAAACGGTGATACCTAATTCTTTTGGATTAATGTAGCGAGCCTTAGTCCCGCCTTTTTGAAAACAAGCAGCAACTAATTGTGCATTCAAGTTTTCTCCGCTGGCTAAAAAACTGTCTAAGGCATAAGGATCTGTCTCATTAAAATTTTCTTGCAAGTGCTGTAGTTCAGCAGTAAATTTTTTTTCAATATCGTCATCTACGTGAAATTCAGTTGCGATTTCTGTGTAGCGGGCAACGATCTCGCGAATTAACGTTTCAGTTTCATGTTTGTATAAAACAGCATTGTAAAATTGAATCAATAAGTCGGTGACTTTTTTGTCTTTATTGGTTCGCTTTCCTGGAGCTGAAACCACCACGAAACGACGCTCGGAGTCGTCAGTAACGATCTGTAAGACTTTTTTTAGTTGTTCAGCTGAAGCTACTGAGCTTCCGCCAAATTTAATCACTTTCACTTTAATCACCTCTTATTTTAATGTGGCTTTAATATTATCTGAAAAGTCGTACAATTTCAAGAGGATTCGTCGCTTTCACGAATAGAAAATTTTATAAAATTACAATATTCTTAAATTTATAGTAATTGAAGCGATCTCCAAAAAATGCTAGTATGAGGAGTGACTGTGCGATAGGCATTTAAAAAACGAATTCGAAACTAGCTAGTGAAGAGAAAAGTCTTTTGTGTTATAATCTACGTTAGATGTTTTCGCCAAAAACAGGAAATAGTGGACCATTAAATAAACTGAATCTTGATAGTTGAAAGGAAAATCATACATGGGAAGTAATGTAATCATAGGGATCGTTATCGGCTTAGTCATACTGGCTGCCGTTTTATACTTGATTGGTTATCTGATGAAGAAAAAGAATCAAGAACGCTTAAAAGAACTTGATAAAAGGAAAGAAGCGTTATTCGATCTTCCCGTTGTGGAAGAAGTCGATGAAGTGAAGAAAATGCACCTTGTCGGCCAAAGTCAGAATACTTTCCGTGAATGGAATCAAAAATGGACGGACGTTTCGACAAAATCTTTTGCGGAATTAGAAAGTCAAATTTTTGAAGTTGAGAGCCAAAATGAAACCTTCCGTTTTATGAAGGGCAAATCAGCAATCGAAAGCGCTGAACGTACGATGACTGAGATGGAAGAAGAAGTTGAAGGCATTCGCGCTGGATTGAAAGAATTGCGTGAAACAGAAGAACGAAATTCATTAGCTGTTCAACAAGCACTGGATGTTTTTGAAGAACTGAAAAAGGATATGAAGGAAAAGAAAGACAACTTTGGTCCTGCTTTACCGGAAATCCAAAAGCAAGTGAAGAATGTTGAAATCGAATTTACACAATTTGTGACTCTGAATACCTCCGGTGATCCGATTGAAGCCCGTGAAGTGCTAGACGAGGCTGAGAAGCATACCTATGAAGTTCAAGAAATGATGCAAAAAGTTCCAGCTATTTATGAAGATTTAGAAAAAACTTTCCCAAGTCAAATTGATGAGTTAGAAAAAACTTACAAGAAGATGATGGCAGAAAATTTTGTTCTACCTGAAGATAATTTTGAAGAACGTTTAGGGCAAGTAAAAAAACACTTGGAACGTTCATTAGAGGATTTAGAGAAAATTGAATTAGGTACAGTGGAAACAGCGAACAAAGAAACTGCTGAGTTGATTGATGATCTATATGCAACGCTAGAAAAAGAATTTGAAGCGAAAAAATATGTTACGACGAATCGTAAAACGATTGGTGAATACATTGCTCACGCTTCTCGCAACAATCATCAGCTGATGGTTGAATTGGATCATACTTCTCAAAGTTATGCATTGAATAATAATGAGTTGGGACGTGCCCGCGGTTTCCAAACAGAGATCGAAGAATTAGAACGTCGCAACCGCAACATTGAACCGCAGATTGACAAACATGAGCTGCCATATTCAGAGGTTCAAGTCTTTTATAAGGATGCTTTTAAAGTCTTAGACGATATCGAAACCAAACAAGTTGAAATAGACGAAGACTTGCACGATTTGCGCAAAGGTGAAAAAGAAGCCTCTGCCAAAATCGAAAAATATGAATTCCGCTTACGTAATTTGAAACGCTATGTAGAACAACAGCGTTTACCTGGGTTGCCAGGCGACTACTTAGAATTTTTCTTCGTAGCAACAGATCGTGTAGAGGAATTAAGCAAATCATTGAATAAGATTCGAATCAACATGCAGGACATCAACAAACTGGTCAGCCTTTGTGATGAAGACATGGAAATGTTGGATCAAAAGACCTATGATCTAGTTGATGCAGCAGCTTTGACCGAACAAATGATGCAATATGCGAATCGTTATCGCCATACACATCCTGACATCAAAACTGCAATTGAAAATAGTCTAGAGTTGTTTAACAAAGAGTATCGCTATCAAGATGCTTTGGACGAAATTGGTACAGCGTTAGAACGTGTTGAACCAGGCGCATTCAAACGAATAGAAGATTTCTATTTCAATAACCGAGATTTAGTTTAAGCTGAGCGACCTGCTCGGCTTTTTTTTTGCGAATTATTGACGATAGTTTATGAAACTCTTCTTATTTGTAAGGAATACTTGAAGACTTGTGGCTTTCTCGCTATAATAGGAAAGAATTTTTGAAGGAAGGTCAGATAATGATTTATTTTGATAATAGTGCAACGACCGCAATTTATCCGTCGGCACTTGATACATATGTAAAAACTAGCCAGCGCATCATGGGGAATCCTTCAAGTCTGCACGACTTAGGAACCCAAGCGAACCGTCTACTGCAACAGGCCCGCAAGCAAATTGCGGAGCTCTTGAGTGTTCAGGATAATGAAATTTATTTTACTAGCGGCGGCACGGAAGGCGACAACTGGGTTTTGAAGGGAACGGCAATCGAAAAAAGAGACTATGGCAATCATATTATTATTTCGAGTGTTGAACATCCAGCAGTCAGCAGAACAGCTCAACAATTAAACGAACTTGGATTCGAGGTCAGTATCGCACCAGTTGATAGTAAAGGCTTCGTTCAGGTTGATAAACTAGCTGAATTGATTCGGCCTGAAACAATTCTAGTTTCTGTTATGGGCGTTAACAATGAGATGGGAGCAATCCAACCAATTGTAGCAATCAGTGAAATCTTGGAAGATTATCCAACGATTCATTTTCATGTGGATGCAGTGCAAGCCATCGGAAAAGTTGATCAAGCGAAATGGTTAACACCACGTGTTGATTTTGCCACTTTCTCTGCACATAAATTTCATGGGCCGCGCGGTGTTGGCTTCATTTATTGGAAAGCTGGCAGAAAATTAGCACCATTATTGAACGGTGGCGGGCAGGAGAATGGGCAGCGTGCGACGACTGAAAATCTTCCTGGAATCGTAGCTATGAGTCGTGCTTTACGTTTACATCTTGAGAGAAAGGCAGAACGGCCTAATCACACAGCGATTATTCGCCAGTATTTGAAAGAGGCCTTAGCCAGTTACGATAAGGTAATGATTTTTTCTGGGGATGAGAACTTTGCTCCGCATATCTTGACGTTCGGTATTAAGGGGATACGTGGAGAAGTATTGGTTCATGCATTGGAAGAAAAACAAATCTTTGTTTCTACTACTAGTGCCTGCTCTAGTCGGAAAAAGGTCGACAGTTCAACCTTACATGCCATGAATGTTCCACACGATGTTGCGACTACAGCAATTCGTGTAAGTTTGGATGAAGCGAATACGATGGCTGAAGCAGAACAATTTATGGTGATAATCAACCATCTCTACGAAAAATTTTCAAAGATAAATTAAACGCGAATATCGCCAAAGTCGATTGTTTTGTGAAAAGACTGGCAGATTATTTATAGTTTAGAAAAGAATATGGTAAAACGAATGAGGAGAATGACTGTGCAATATACTGAAATTATGGTGCGCTATGGGGAGTTATCGACAAAGGGGAAAAATCGTCGTAGTTTCATCATGCGACTCGCTCAAAATGTTCGAAACGCCCTGGGTGAATTTCCAAATTTAAAAATTCAAGCGGATCGTGATCGGATGCATATATTATTAAATGGTGAAGATAGCCGCTTAGTATTTCCAAAATTGAAAAAGGTCTTTGGAATTCAAAATTTTTCACCAAGTATTCGGGTTGAAAAAAACTTGGATGCTCTTGAACAAATGACCCATCAAATCATGCAAGAAATTTACACTGGGAAAGAAACATTCAAAATCACGGCCAAACGCAGTGATCATACCTTTGAACTAGATAGTCATGGTTTGCAGCAATTTTTGGGTGACGCTGTGATCGATATTTTCCCAGAAATCAAAGCTCAAATGAAACGTCCGGATATCAATTTACGCGTGGAGATTCGTCAGGACGCAGCCTATCTTTCTTATGAGACGATCAAGGGAGCAGGCGGGTTGCCAGTTGGTACTAGCGGCCGCGGTATGTTGATGCTGTCTGGTGGGATTGATTCACCGGTGGCGGGCTATTTAGCGATGAAACGTGGAGTCGAGATTGAAGCAGTTCATTTTGCAAGCCCACCATATACTAGCGAGCAGGCCTTACAAAAAGCTAAAGATCTAACAGAAAAATTGACCCCATATGTTGGCGGAATTCAATTTATCGAAGTCCCATTTACAGAGATTCAGGAAGAAATAAAAAAACGCAGTCCGCAAGGCTATTGGATGACACTGACACGTCGAATGATGCTGCGTTTGACAGATGCGATTCGTGAAATGCGCCATGGTCTAGTGATCATTAATGGGGAATCATTAGGACAGGTAGCCTCGCAAACGTTACACAGCATGGTAGCGATCAACGAAGTGACAACAACACCAATTATCCGGCCAGTTGTAACGATGGATAAGACAGAAATTATCGAATTGGCGGAAAAAATTGATACTTTCGAATTGGCGATCCAACCATTTGAAGACTGCTGTACGATCTTTGCACCGCCGCAGCCGAAGACACGTCCTAAATTGGAAAAAGTTTTGGAATTAGAAGAACGTTTTGATATTGAAGGCTTAATGGCACGTTGCTTAGCAGGAATTAAGATTGAAGAAATTACTCCTGCACAAGCAGAGAGAGCCGAAGAATTTGCGGACTTACTATAAAATTTTTGAGCAGGAAAGGACACTTTCTTGCTCTTTTTTTGTCAAAAGATTGTTATTGATTTTTTTCCATGTTAAAATCATTTATGTGAAGTAATTAACAAAGGTGTGGATTCCACGTTTTGCTTTGGCAGGGTGGTTCTAAGCACGAACTGTTTTTATTACCCTAAAACGAACAAGGAGAACAAACATGGAGCGGATAATTGAAAAACCTCAACTATCAAAAGCAACGACAAAAAGATTGTCTTTGTATTTGCGTTGTTTAAAAGGATTGGAAAAGAATGGTGTTACCCGCGTCAAATCTTCTGAGTTAAGTAAAATGACGCAAGTCGGGTCCGCGACGATTCGACGAGACTTTTCTCATTTCGGTGAACTTGGACGCAGCGGTTACGGCTATGACGTTAGCGATCTGATTAAGGTTTTCAGCGATATGTTAGAAACAAAAGAAGAAAAGCGGATTGCATTGATTGGTTGCGGTAATTTAGGACAAGCTCTTTTAAATAATAATTTTCGCCGCAATGAAAACTTGAATATTGTCTGCGCTTTTGACAATGATCCAGAAAAAGTTGGAAAAGAAATTTGCGGCTATTACGTTTATTCAATTGATGAGATGAATGATGTTTTGGCAAAAGAAAAAATTACTGTAGCCATTTCTACTGTTCCAAGTCAAAATGCACAAGGGGCGATTGATCAAGTAGTTGCCAATGGGGTCACTGCCATTTTGAATTTTGCGCCAGATCCCTTGAAGGTTCCGGAAAATGTTCATGTACATTATATTGATTTAACATCAGAATTGCAGACGCTGATCTATTTTGATGGACAGTAGGACTTTACAAGTTTCTGACTTCATTGTAGAATGATTCATACGATGATCAAGAGGAGTACATGAGCAACGAAGTCTTAGAGAGAAGATGCCTGGCTGAAACATTTTCACTTTGACTCATGGAAGGTAGCTTGGGAGTTTTGCGAGCTGAATCAAGTAGGAGCGCACGGCACATGCCCGTTATGGCATGAAAGAGCGGCAGAAAATTTTTCTGCAATTTAGGTGGTACCGCGTATTTTACGTCCTAGAACACACTTGTGTTCTAGGACTTTTTTTGTGAGTCTCACTAAATGTAAGAGTCATTATTTAGTTAAGCAAGTTTTAGATAATTTTCGAAACAATTAATTAGGAGGAACATCTATGACTGAAAATTTACCAACAAAATTCAATCCGCAGGAAGTCGAAGCGGGTCGCTACCAAAAATGGTTGGACCAAGATTTGTTCAAGCCATCAGAAGATAAACAAGCAAAACCCTATTCAATCGTTATTCCGCCCCCAAACGTAACGGGGAAATTGCACTTAGGTCATGCTTGGGATACAACATTGCAAGACATGATTATTCGTCAAAAACGGATGCAAGGTTTTGATACTCTATGGTTGCCTGGAATGGATCATGCGGGGATCGCGACGCAAGCAAAGGTTGAAGAAAAATTGAGAGAACAGGGCATTTCGCGCTATGATCTTGGTCGCGAAAAATTTGTTGATCAGGTTTGGGAATGGAAAGAGGAATACGCTGGACATATCCGCGAGCAATGGGCGAAGTTAGGTCTGTCGCTTGATTATGGTCGTGAACGCTTCACACTTGATGATGGATTGTCTGATGCTGTTCGTAAAGTATTCGTTTCTTTGTACGAAAAGGATCTGATCTATCGCGGTGAATACATCATCAACTGGGATCCGCAAGCTAAAACAGCCTTATCTGATATCGAAGTTATTCATAAAGATTTAGAAGGCGCCTTTTACCATGTTTCTTATCCGTTAACGGATGGCAGCGGTGTATTGGAAATCGCAACTACTCGTCCCGAAACGATGCTAGGAGATACAGCTATTGCAGTTCATCCAGATGACGAACGCTATCAAGATTTAATTGGCAAAACAGCAATCTTGCCGTTAGTTGATAAAGAAATTCCGATTATTGCGGACAGCTATGTGGATCGCGAATTTGGAACGGGCGCGGTGAAGATTACACCTGCCCATGACCCTAATGACTTTGAAGTTGGTAACCGTCATGACTTACCGCGAGTGAATGTGATGAATGCAGACGGCAGTATGAATGAGCTTGCTGGAAAATATGCCGGCATGGATCGTTTTGCCGCTCGTAAAGCGATTGTCGCTGACTTAAAAGAAATCGGCCGTTTGATTAAAGTTGAAAAAATGGTTCACAGTGTTGGACATTCAGAAAGAACCGGAGTGGTCGTTGAACCGCGTTTATCTACGCAATGGTTCGTAAAAATGGGACCACTTTCTGATCAAGCAGTTAAAAATCAAGAGACCGACAATGCGGTAGAATTCTTCCCACCGCGCTTCAATAATACCTTTATGACATGGATGGAAAATGTTCATGATTGGGTAATCTCTCGTCAATTATGGTGGGGACACCGTATTCCAGCTTGGTATCACAAAGAAACTGGTGAAATGTATGTAGGCATGGAAGCACCAGCTGATAGCGAGAATTGGGAGCAAGATCCAGATGTCTTGGACACGTGGTTCAGTTCAGCCTTATGGCCATTTTCTACGATGGGCTGGCCGAATGAAGAGAGCGAAGATTACAAACGCTACTTCCCAACAAGCACATTAGTTACTGGCTACGACATTATTTTCTTCTGGGTTAGCCGAATGATTTTCCAAAGTTTGGAATTCACCGATGAACGTCCATTCAAAAACGTTTTGATCCACGGATTGATCCGTGACGAGCAAGGCCGTAAGATGAGTAAGTCATTAGGCAACGGGATTGATCCAATGGATGTCATTGAAAAATATGGTGCCGATGCATTACGTTGGTTCTTATCAACTGGTTCAGCACCAGGGCAAGATGTTCGTTTTAGTTATGAAAAAATGGATGCGGCTTGGAATTTCATCAATAAAATTTGGAACGCTTCTCGTTTCGTAATCATGAATGTTGAAGACTTTACCGCGGAAGACATTGATTTTTCTGGTGAAAAGACTGTCGCCGATCGTTGGATTCTGACATGTTTGAATGAAACCATCGAGAAAGTAACCAATCTGTTTGATCAATTTGAATTTGGTGAAGCGGGACGTCAATTATACAACTTTATGTGGGATGACTTCTGTGACTGGTATATCGAAATGAGTAAAGAGATTCTTTACGGTGAAGACGAAGCTGCGAAACAAACAACTAAGAGTATTTTGATTTTTGTATTGGATCAAACACTCCGTTTGCTGCACCCAATCATGCCATTTGTGACGGAAGAAATCTGGGCGAAGATTCCTCATACTGGCGAATCACTAGTTGTTGCTGAGTATCCTGTAGTTCATCCAGAAAACAACGATGAATCAGCTGCCAAAGGGATGGAAGTCTTGAAAGAATTGATCCGCTCTGTTCGTAATATTCGTGCGGAAGTAAATACACCACTTTCAAAACAAATCACTTTATTGATTAAAACCAGTGATCTGAAAGTAGAGGAATTCCTGATTGAGAATACTAGCTACATCGAACGCTTCTGTAACCCAGAAGAATTAGTAATCGCAAGTGACATCATTGCGCCGGACTTGGCGATGTCTGCTGTATTGACTGGTGCCGAAATTTATCTGCCGTTAGCTGGTTTGATTAATATTGAAGAAGAAATCAAACGTTTAGAAAAAGAACTAGCAAAATGGAGCGGCGAAGTGAAACGCGTACAGGGTAAATTAGCCAACGAACGTTTTGTCGCGAACGCTCCTGAAAATGTCGTTGCTGAAGAACGTGCGAAGGAAAAAGACTATTTAGAAAAACAAGCAGCGGTTCAAGAACGAATCGAAAGCTTGCGGACGATTTCTTAAAAAGAAAATGGATAAAATAAATGAGTGTGGTCTTACTGAGGCCGCACTCATTTTTTTGATAGCAGGATTTCCTTTTTATAAATTTATTCTCTTTTGCGGAATTTCATCTGCGCTTAACAATCTTTCTTTGATAAACTTTGCTATACTAGAGGCATGCAAAAAATGTTGTAAATGAGGCGAATGATTATGACGATAGAAGAAGCGATTGCTTGGATTCACAGTCGGCAAAAATTTGGGTCGCGCCCTGGTTTAGACCGTGTTCAAGCCTTATTAAATAAAGTAGACAATCCAGAAAAAAAAGTATCCGTGATTCATATCGCCGGGACGAACGGCAAAGGCTCGACTGTAGCTTATTTGCGGAGTATCTTGATGGAGGCTGGAATAACCGTTGGAAGTTTTACCTCTCCTTATATTGAAGAGTTCAATGAGCGGATTGCCATTGATACGAAGCCTATTCCAGATAGTGAACTGATCCATTATGTAGAAAAATATCAGCCGATTGTAGCTGAACTAGATCAAGACCCTGCAATTGGCGGGATCACGGAATTTGAAATTTTAACCGCAGTCATGCTTGATTATTTTGCGGCAAAAAAGGTTGATGTCGCAGTTGTCGAAGTAGGACTAGGCGGGTTGCTTGATTCAACCAATGTGGTGGAACCGATTTTAACAGCAATTACGACTATCGGTTACGATCATATGGATGTTTTAGGCGATACCCTGCATGAGATCGCGCAGCAAAAGGCGGGCATTATTAAAGAAAATATTCCAGTTGTGACTGGGAAAATCGGCAAAGGGCCATTGATTGAAATTGTAGAAAAGGCTGTGACTGAAACGGCTAAAATCTATCGCTACGGCGAGGAGTATCAGGTAGATTACTTGCGGCCAGATACAACTTGGGGAGAATTGTTCAATTTTACGGATGAAGCGGGCAAACTTACTTCGCTCAAAGTTCCGTTATTAGGGCGTCACCAAGTTGAAAACGCGGGTGTCGCGATTGAACTATTTCATCTATATTGTGAGCAGCAGGGATTGCCATTCGAAGAAAAAACGATTCAAAAAGGCTTAGCTAAAGCACATTGGCCTGCTCGGATGGAAAAAATCAGCGACGAACCATTGATTGTGATGGATGGCGCTCACAATGGTCATGCCATGAAGCGTTTGGTTGAAAATGTAAAACGCGAATTTCGCGGCTATACGATTAAAATCCTTTTTTCAGCATTAGAGACAAAAGATGTTGATCGGATGTTGGCTTTGCTCTCAGATATTCCCAATGCACGAATCTATCTAACGACATTTGAATATCCGAAGGCATTAGATCTTAGTCGTTTTGATAAATTAGATAGCCGCTTTGAAGTTGTGTCACTCTGGCAGTTTGGATTAGGTGAATTGTTAGAGGATATGGGATCAGATGATTTACTATTAATTACAGGATCACTGTACTTCGTTTCTGAAGTACGTCAATTACTATTAAACTTGGGAGGTACGAATGAAAAAAGTTAAGGGAATTATTTTTGATATGGATGGTTTGTTGTTTGATACGGAATCGATTTATTGTGATGCGAATTTAGTTGTTGCTGAAAAATATGATCTTCCTTTTACTGAAGAAACATATGCACGTTTTATCGGTATCTCGGATGAAGAAGTCTGGGCGGAATTGCACAAAATGTTTGCTGACCATGGTAAAGAGACCGTCCAAAAGTTCATTGATGAGAGCTGGGGAATGGCCCATGATCGTTTCAAAACAGGGAATGTCGATTTGAAACCAGGTGTCCACGAACTGCTGGCTTATTTAGAAGAAAAAGAAATTCCGCGTGTATTGGCATCCAGCAATGTCCGCCCTGTGATTGAGATTCTATTAGAACATGCCGGGATTCGCGACAAATTTTCTGATATCATTTCGGCAGAAGATGTAAAATTTGCTAAGCCTGATCCAGAAATTTTTGTGATTGCCGCTGACCGATTAGGGATTGCTGCTGCTGACGGCTTAGTCTTAGAGGATTCGAAAAATGGCATTCTCGCTGCAGAAGGAGCGGGTGTCCCGGTTGTGATGGTTCCGGATATTGTTCCGCCAACCGCTGAGATAAAGGAAAAAACAGAAGCTGTTTTACCGACGCTGCATGAGGTAATCAACTTTTTAGAAGCATAATAATAGACTCCTTTGCGTACTTTAATGAAAAGTAGGCAAAGGAGTTTTTTATGGAAAAGAGTTTATTACTACAGGAGCTGCCAGAAAGTTCATGGCCGCGAGAACGATTGCTGCGAGAAGGCGAGAAACATTTATCTGATCAAGAACTGTTGGCAATCATTCTGCGGAATGGATCACGGCAGCAAAATGTTATGGAGTTGGCAGGCAGTATTTTACGTGAATATCCGGCACTTTATGATCTAAAACATACAACGCTGCAAGAATTACAGCAGTTTAAAGGAATCGGGGAAACACGTGCAATTGAATTGAAGGCGATGATGGAGTTTGGGTATCGGATCAACCGAGCGTTGCAGCCGAAAATGGGCAAGATCCAGTCTAGCTTATCTTTAGGCCAGCATTTGATCACAGAGCTGAAGGATTATCAACAAGAACATTTAGTTGCGCTCTTTTTGAATACTAAAAATGAAATCATTTTACAGAAGACGATTTTCATCGGTTCATTGAACCAGTCAATCGCGCATCCACGGGAGATATTTCGCGAGGCCGTTCGGATAAGTGCCGCACGGGTAGTTTTAGGTCATAATCATCCCTCCGGAAATCCGACGCCTTCGCAAAACGATTTGGATTTCACGAAACGCGTTCAAGAGTGCGGTTCAATGATGGGAATTGAGCTGATGGACCACATTATTGTCGGAGAAACCAAATATTTCAGTTTACGTGAAGAAAAATACTTAAAGTAGCAATTGAAAACCCTTGCGCGCTAGATAAAACCAGTGTTAAACTATTATTGTAATTTTGTTTGAGTTGCGAGTTGGTATACGTATGTTTCCCTTTTCGTAGGCCGGCAATGTTACAATCAATTAGTGCTTAGGCACGAGGAGGATTTTATTCATGGAAAACGGAACAGTAAAATGGTTTAACGCAGAAAAAGGTTTTGGCTTCATTACTCGCGAAGATGGCAGCGATGTATTCGTACATTTCTCAGCTATCCAAGGTGACGGCTTTAAAACAATCGAAGAAGGTCAAGCAGTAACTTTTGACGTTGAAGAAAGCGATCGTGGACCTCAAGCAGCTAACGTAGTTAAACAATAAAACGACAAGCCTTAGAGAATTTCTCTAAGGCTTTTTTTGCGCATTCGATTTTACCATGTGATGCCGATTCTGAGTAATCCTGAGATTAGCTTTCTAATGAAAATTCAAAGAAACGATCTTCCTCTAAATCTTCGGTATGGTTAGCGTTATTGATCGCTAAGGCGGCTTTTCCGATGCAATACTGCCAGAAAAAGTCAAAAAAGAAACAATCACTTTTTTCTGGATGAATAGTAGCAAAAACCTCTCTGGTTACTTGCTTAACTAATTGAATCGTGTCTGAGTCCTGTAAGAAAAAACGATGAAATTCATCTGGATAATCCGTTGCATAGTTTGTAATGGCCGTTGACATAGCCTGCAGTGATTTTGGTTCTTGGTCTTCTAAAAAGTCGGTGTATTTAACTAAGATGCGATTAGTCAATACTGACTTCAATTCAGCCAAGTTGGCAAATTCGCGATAGATCGGTTGGGTCGAGCAGGCGATATGCTGGGCGATGTTGCGGGCATGAAATTTTTTAAAACCTTCATTAATAATTAGTTGATAAGCGCCGTCAATAATGTGGCTCCGTTGCACGCGTTGTGTTCTTACCATAATCAATCTTCCTTTATCCTAAATTCAAGAAACTATAAAATAACTAGTGATAGTTATCAGCTCTTTCTAACTAATCTTCATTGTGCAAATAATACGGTTATTTGTCAATCGATTTTTTGATAATTTCAAGAAAATAATATTTTATTTTGCAAAAAAATCGCTAGTTATTTATGTGGACTGAAAAGGTATCATAGGCAGGATTGAATAAAAAAACACCTATCTGGCTTTCAGATAGGTGTTTTGACTAACGTTTTAATGCTATTAAATATCTGGTGTCATGATCATAGGCAAGATCATTGGGTGACGTTCAGTTTGATCAAATAGAAACGGCTGTAATGCAGCGACCATTGCGTTTTTCAATTTTGTTTCAGTGCAACCAGTCTCATTCAGAGCTTCTCGCAAGGCATGGAATAAGATTCGTTGTCCTTCATTGATCATTTCGCCAGATTCACGCATATAGACAAATCCTCGAGACAAAATGTCTGGACCAGCTAAAATTTCTTTCTTCTCAATATCAACTGTAGCGACAGCTAAGACTAAGCCTTCTTCAGAAAGAATACGGCGATCGCGCAAGACGACGTTTCCGATATCACCGATACCGCTGCCGTCCACATATACATCACTCGCGTTAAAATGACCTGCACGCCGAGCGCTGTCCGCGGTTAGCGCAAGCATATCACCATTTTCCATGATGAAACAATTTTCTTCAGGAACACCAGTATCCTGTGCTAAGCCGGCATGGATTTTCAACATTCTGAATTCACCATGAATCGGAACAAAATATTTTGGTTTCATTAAACGGAGCATCAATTTTTGTTCTTGCTGACTGCCGTGACCAGAAGTGTGGATATTGTTAACTTTTCCATGGATTACTTCGGCACCAGCTTCAGAGAGCAAGTTGATCAAATGATTGACGCTGGTAGTATTTCCAGGGATGGGTGAACTTGAAAAGATCACGGTATCGTCTGGCTGAATCTGGATCTGACGGTGTGTTCCGTTCGCGATCCGTGATAGAGCCGCCATAGGTTCACCTTGAGATCCGGTACATAAAATCATCAATTCATTGGCCGGCAAATGGTTGATTTCGTGAGCATCAACAAAAGTACCATCAGGCACATCAATGTAACCTAATTTTTGTCCATTGACGATCGCATTTTCCATACTGCGGCCGAATACAGCGATTTTACGTCCCGTGGCAACAGCAGCCGAAGCAGCTTGCTGCAAACGAGAAATGTTAGAGGCGAAGGTGGCGAAAATGATTCGACCTTCGATTTTTCCCATAATACGCAAGATCGATTGACCGATCGATTGCTCAGACTTAGTAAAGGTTGGGACTTCTGCGTTGGTACTGTCAGAAAGCAGGCACAAAACGCCTTCTTCTCCAAGCTTTGCCATGCGATGCAAGTTTGCAGGTTGACCAACCGGTGTGAAGTCGAATTTGAAATCTCCGGTTTCCACAACATTTCCAGAAGGAGTTTTAACAACAACACCTAATGGATCAGGAATACTGTGAGTGGTGCGGAAAAAGCTTACAGATGTTTTACGGAAGCGAATCACAGAATCTTCATCGATCTCATGCAATTCTGCGTCACGCAGTAAACCGTGCTCATCCAATTTGTTTTTGATCAGTGCCAAAGCTAGTGCGCCAGCGTAGATCGGAATATTGGCTTGCTTTAATAAATAAGGCACACCACCGATATGATCCTCATGTCCGTGAGTAATCACGAGTGCTTTTACTTTATTGATATTTTGGACAACATAACTAAAATCGGGAATGACATAATCAATTCCTAGCAGATCATCTTCGGGAAATTTTATTCCAGCATCAATGATGATGATCTCATCTTGAAATTGAACCCCATACATATTTTTTCCGATTTCGCCCAATCCACCAATGGCAAAGACACCAGTTTCATTGTTTTTTAGCGAAAGTTTCATATTAGAACTCCGTTAACTTAAAGTCGGCATTTTCTTTTTCGTATTCTAAGTGGTTGCCTTCTAAAAGTTGGATATATTCCACGTTATATGGGGTATTCTCGCGTAATAAATTGTGAACCATTTCTTCGTTGTCCGCTTCCACATACAATGATTGTGTTTGCTCACGTTTTGGATTGCGTTCTTTGGTTTCTTGATAATAAACTTTGTAAATCATGAATCTATCTCCTTTATTTGCTTTATAGCAATTTTTTCCACGACAAAATGAGGGGCGGCTGCCACCTATTTTCTTATGCTCGACGACTTAGCTTTGGCTAAAGCGCTGAGAAGAAGCCTCGTCTTTGCTTCTTGCTTGAAAAAATAATTTCACCGTTCTTTGGGTTGTCCTTACAACAATTACTTGTAGTTTATCACAGAATAAATGAGAAGTATAGAAACTAGGAAGTGAAATGGGGATTCATAAGAAATTTTCAGAAAGTCTAAAAAACAAAATAAAAAAACAATTTTCTAAGCGGGCAGAAGAAGTTCATTTATGCTATATTGGAGACATTACGGTATAGAAAGAGGCGAGAATAATGAAGTTGATGTTGCGGTATACCTTGCGTTACAAGAAGCTATTATTGTTTGATTTCATCAGTGTTTTTGGATTTATCTTGATTGAGTTGGGGTTGCCGACGATTTTAGCCATGATGATCGATAAAGGAATTGGAAATAACGATTTTGACTATGTTCAAAGAATGGGTATTGTGATGATTGCGATTACTGTAATTGGAATTATCATGAGTATCTCATTGCGTTACTTCAGTTCTCAAATCACATCTAGAATGGTAGCGGCAATACGAGATGATCTTTTTGAAAAAGTTCAGACTTTTTCTCATTCAGAGTACGAGCAGATCGGTGTACCTTCATTGATTACTAGAGCAACAAATGATGCTTATCAAATCATGTTGTTCATGCAAAATATTTTGACGACTGGTTTTATGACCCCAATGATGTTTGGGATGAGCTTGTACTTGATTATGCGTACGAGTCCAGGCTTAGGTTTTTACGTTTTGTTGGCGCTGCCGATATTGTTGTTAGCAGTCATTCTGATTGCAAAATATTCAGAACCATTGTCGACGAAGCAGCAAAAAAACTTAGACAATATCAATGGGATATTGCGAGAAAACTTATCAGGACTACGAGTAATCCGTGCGTTTGTTAATGAAAAATTTGAAGAAATGCGTTTCCGTTTAGTCAATGATGCATATACAAATAGTTCTAAGAGTTTGTTTCACTTAATGGCAGTAGCACAGCCGGGTTTTTTCTTTCTATTTAATATTGTGATGGTCTTGATCATTTGGAATGGAACAGTTCAAATCAGTGACGGCTCTTTGGCAGTTGGAACATTGATTGCTTTTATCGAGTATATTTTCCACGCATTGTTTTCTTTCATGCTTTTTGCAACGGTCTTTATGATGTATCCTCGAGCAAATGTTTCAGCACAGCGAATTCAAGAAGTTTTTGATATGGATCCGCTGATCAAGGACAATCCTGAAAAGACAGTGGAACCAACTAAAAAAAGTTCGTTGGAATTTCGTGATGTAACGTTTGCTTATCCTGGGCATGCAGAAAGCCCTGTGATTCGCAATGTCAGCTTTACAGCGAATCCCGGAGAAACAGTAGCATTTATCGGGAGTACTGGGTCAGGAAAATCAACATTAATTCAATTAATTCCCCGTTTCTACGATGTGACAGCGGGCCAGGTTTTAGTTGACGGTCAGGATGTTCGAGATTATCGTTTAAAGGATTTACGTGAAAAAATCGGCTATATTCCGCAAAAGGCTCAATTATTTACTGGAACGATCGCGGATAATTTGCGTTACGGAAAGAAAGACGCAACCCAAGAGGAAATGGAGCTGGCGGCAGAGATTGCGCAAGCAGCAGATTTTATCGCACAAAAACCAGATGGTTATCAAGAGGAGCTGGCAGAGGGCGGTAGTAATTTCTCTGGTGGCCAAAAGCAGCGTTTAGCAATCGCCCGTGCGGTGATCCGTCGTCCAGAAATATATATTTTTGATGACAGCTTTTCTGCACTGGATTATCAAACAGACGCGAAATTACGCGCTCGTTTGAAAAAGGAAACGACTGATTCTGCTGTTTTGATTGTCGCGCAGCGTGTCGGCACGATCATGCATGCAGATAAAATTGTGGTTCTTAACGAAGGGGATGTCGTGGGTATAGGCTCCCACCGAGAACTGTTGGAAAAATGTCCAATTTATTATGACATTGCCGCATCACAATTATCGAAGGAGGAATTAGCATGAGAAAATATACTTCTTCCTTAAAGCGTTTGATGCATTATATTAATCCTTACAAAAAATCATTTATCTTAGTTTTAGTCCTTGCCGTAGGAACCCTGGTTTTAGGAACGTGGCTGCCGTATTTAACAGGTTTGCCAACAACTGAGGTCAGTAAAAATATCGCACAAGTAGAACCGGTCAATTTTGATTATGTATTTAAATGGCTGATCGTGATTGTGATTGTTGGTATTTTCTATTGTGTTACTCAGTTAGGGACTGGTTGGTTGATGGCTAATGTGGTTCAATCCGCGATGCGGGATCTGCGAGATGATATTGAAGCAAAAATCAATCGTCTGCCGGTATCCTATTTTGACCGTAACCAGCAAGGGAATATCCTGTCACGGGTGACTAACGATGTGGATGCTGTAAGTAATGCTATGCAACAAGCGATTATTAAATCGATCAACGCTGTTTTAGGAATTTTGTTAGCAGTGGGCATGATGTTTTATATTAATCCCATGATGGCAATTTTATCTATGATCATGATTCCTTTATCAATCGTGATCTCACGAAAGATCGTACAGGTGTCGCAAAAAGATTTCCAAGGAATGCAAAATTCGCTTGGAGACTTGAATGGTTTCGTACAAGAAAATATGACGGGTTTCAGTGTTTTGAAGCTTTACGGCCGCGAACAAGAGACCTTAGCCGGGTTCAGTGAAGTCAACCACGAATTGCGTCGATTTGGTTTTCGAGCAGCTTTTGTGTCCAGCTTAATGCAGCCGCTTGTTCAATTAACTGCGTATGCAACCTATATTGCAATGGCGCTTTTAGGTAGTTGGAACGTGATTCATGGTGTAATCCTAGTTGGTCAGCTGCAAGCCTTCATTCAATATATTTGGCAAGTCAGCCAACCGATGGGAGAAATCACGCAATTGTCTTCGATGATCCAAAGTGCATCGGCTTCGGCTAAGCGGGTCTTTGAAATTCTGGATGAACCAGAAGAAATATTGAATGAACAAGATCTGCCATTGCCAGAACCCGTTCAAGGAAATGTCGTTTTCGATCATGTTAAATTCAGTTACGATCCGAAGAAACCGCTGATTGAGGATTTGAGTTCTGAGGTTAAGGCAGGTGAAACGGTAGCGATCGTTGGACCGACCGGTGCTGGCAAAACAACTTTGATCAATTTGTTGATGCGCTTTTATGATATCAACAGCGGAAGAATTTTGATTGATGGCGTGAATACCCAAGAAATGAATCGTTCCGATGTTCGTTCGCTATTCGGGATGGTTTTGCAGGATGCTTGGTTATATGAAGGAACGATTGGCGATAATATTCGCTTTGGACGGCTGGAGGCCACAGATTATGAAGTGGTTGATGCGGCCAAGACTGCCAATGTCGATCATTTTATTCGTACAATGCCAGGCGGTTATGAGATGGAGATCAACTCAGAAGGGAATAATGTTTCGCTTGGTCAGAAACAATTATTGACGATTGCTCGTGCAATTATCTCTGATCCCAAAATCTTGATTTTAGATGAAGCTACTAGTTCGGTAGATACTCGACTAGAGGGTCTGATCCAAAAAGCGATGGATCGAGTGATGGAAGGTCGAACTAGTTTTGTAATTGCTCACCGTTTATCGACAATTCGCGATGCAGATCACATCTTAGTGATGAGAGATGGACAGATCATTGAACACGGGACGCATCTTGAATTATTAGCACAAGGCGGCTTCTATGAACAGCTTTATAATAGTCAGTTTATGGAAGAAGCAGAATAGAACAATATGATCAGAGGCACGAAGTTTTCTTCGTGCCTCTTTTTTACTGCTTAAAACTGATGAATCGAGGACCATACACATTATTTATTCATGAGAGGAGCAGCTTTTTTTCTAATTTCTGACGACAGATCATTTAACGGCAAACTGTACTGGTTTAGAAGGGGGAGATTCTCTAAGCCGCAGTGTTTCAACCTATCAGTTAGTTTTTGCCCTAAATAAAAATAACGGATAATTTTTATTAAAAATAGAAAGCGTTTTCTTTTGAGAGTGATACTTTGCTAAAAACTACACCAGTTTTGTTGTTTTATTCTTTAAATATTCCTACAATTTTCCTAACAAAACGAATCAATAAAAAAACACTTTTTATTAAGTATTGAAAGAAAGGAGCTAATCGGTTCGTTATAAAAATACAAATTGGAGGAAATAGTTATGTCGAGCCCCAAGAAAAAGAAATTAACACTGATCTCACTTATTCTTATGATTTTTACTTCGGTATTTGGCTTCACTAATATTACACGAGCGTTCTATTTGATGGGTTATGCATCAATACTTTGGTATGTGTTGGCCGCAGTTACATTTTTCTTGCCTTTTGCATTTATGCTTTCAGAATACGGTGCAGCGTTTAAAGATCGTAAGGGTGGAATTTATTCCTGGATGGCAGAATCATTTAACCCCAAATTTGCCTTTATCGGCACATTTATGTGGTATGCCTCTTACATTATTTGGATGGTGAATGTAGGATCCGGAATTTGGATTCCTTTATCAAATGCGATTTTTGGTGTAGATAAAACACAGCAATGGACACCGTTTGGTTTGTCGGGTGTACAAACGTTAGGGATATTGGCTATTTTTTGGATTATTTTAATCACATTTGTCTCTTCAAGAGGATTGGATAGTATCAAAAAAGTGACTTCGATTGGTGGAACAGCGGTGGCCTTAATCAACGTTGTACTATTTCTCGGCGGATTAACTATTCTTTTATTAAATGGTCATATGGCACAGCCGTTAAGTCCAGGCGCCTTTTTCAAATCACCAAACGCGGATTATTCAACAATGATCCAAGTCTTTGGTTTCTTAGTATTTGCAATATTTGCCTATGGCGGCTTAGAAGTTGTAGGCGGGTTAGTTGATGAAACCGAAAATGCAGAGAAGACGTTTCCGCGAGGAGTAGCAATATCGGCCATCGTAATTGCGATTGGCTATGCGGTCGGAATCTTTATGATGGGAGCATTTACGAACTGGAATTTTGCTTTTACACAATTTTCCGATGCGGAAGTAACTTTAGGAAATGTAGCCTACATTGCTATGAATAATATGGGGTATCAATTGGGTCATGCATTGAATATCTCAGAGGCAGCCTCAGTGACGATGGGTGTGTGGGTATCTCGCTACATGGGCTTGTCGATGTTTTTAGCTTTGACCGGAGCGTTCTTTACATTGATTTTTTCTCCATTGAAACAATTGATTGAAGGGACACCAAAAGAGGTCTGGCCTGAATTTTTAACGAAAACAAAAAATGATTTACCAGTCAACGCTATGAAAGTTCAAGCAGCAATCGTGATCGCAATCGTCGCATTGGTTTCATTCGGCGGCAGCGGTGCGAAGTACTTTTTCCAAGTGCTGGTTTCAATGACCAATGTTTCGATGACGATTCCTTATATGTTCTTAGCGATTGCCTTTATTGGCTTCAAGAAGAAAAAGGAAATCGAAAAACCGTTTGAAATTTATAAGACACAAACAATGGCAAACATCGCAGTAACAGTCGTCACGTTTGTGGTCGGCTTTGCCAATGTCTTTACCATCGTTCAGCCAGCGATGCAGGGAGATATTGCTGGAACCCTTTATTCAATTTTAGGACCGGTTATTTTTGGAATTATCGCAGTGGTCATGTACAGCCGCTATGAGCGAAAATATATTTTATCATCAAAAACAGTACAGAGGTGAAAACATGGAAAATTTAATGACCTATTTAGATAAGTATGCAATGTTGATCGTCAAAACAGGCGTGAATGTACAAAAAGACGACTTAGTACAGTTAGATATTTCGGTTAACCAAGCCCCGTTAGCTCGACTGATCGTTAAAAAAGCCTATGAAGCAGGTGCAAGCCAAGTTGTTTTACGTTGGACAGACGATACAATCTTACGAGAGCAAGTAGAAAACATGGACATCGAAGAATTACGTACTGTTCCTGAATATAAGCAAACTGAAATGGAGGAAATGTTCAAACGTCGAATTAGTCGAATTAGCGTTGTCTCGCAGGATCCAGGTGTTTTTTCTGGAGTAGCGAAAGAACGTATCGAGGCTTATCAACAATACGACCGTCAATTATTATTTGGTCTGCGTCAAGCGGCGGCAGCAAATAGAATTAGTTGGACAGTTGTAGCAGCCTCCGAAGCATCATGGGCAGCAAAAGTTTTTCCTGAACTGCCAGCAGCGGAGCAAGTAGATGCATTGTGGGATGCTATTTTTAAGGCAACGAAAATTTACGAGGCAGATCCTGTTGAAGCATGGTCGCTGCATGAGAAGCGGTTGCAAGAAAAAGCAGCAATGATGAATCAAGAGCAATTCCAAGCTCTGCATTATCAAGCGCCTGGAACAGATCTGACCATCGGGTTGCCAGAAAATCATATTTGGGACAGTGCCCGCAGCATCAATGAAAAAGGTTTTGAGTTTATGGCGAATATGCCGACAGAAGAAATTTTTACCGCTCCTGATCGGCGTGTGGCAGACGGAGTTGTTTCTTCAACCAAGCCATTGGCTTATGCGGGACAAGTAATTACGGGAATAAAATTGACTTTCAAAGATGGTGCGATCATTGACGTGAAGGCTGATCAAGGTGAAGAGGCCTTGAAAAGCTTAGTAGCGATGGATGAAGGCTCCAAACATTTGGGAGAAGCGGCTTTGGTGCCAGATCCTTCTCCAATCTCACAATCGAGGATTACCTTTTTCAGTACTTTATATGATGAGAACGCATCAAATCATTTAGCTATCGGCAATGCGTATGCATTTAATCTAGCCAATGGTGTAGAAATGACTGAAAAAGAATTAGCAGAGCATGGGTTGAACCGCAGCAAGAATCATGTGGACTTTATGATTGGCTCAGACAAGATGAATATTGATGGTATTCGTAAGGATGGCAGCCGCGTAGCGATTTTTAGAAACGGCGACTGGGCTTAAGCGTTTTTCTTATATTGAAAACAAAGAGGCTTTGCATTTTGAGGTCTCTTTGTTTTTTATTTAGTTTTGAAGAGTGGAAGGCGTGCTATACTAGTGATTGAGGTGAGAAGAATGGTAGATTTTATCGCAAATAGTTCAGATGTATATGGAGACGTAACACTTGGAGAAGGTTCGACCATTTGGTTTCAAAGTGTTTTGCGTGGTGACAGCAACACGATAGCAATCGGTAAAATGAGTAACGTGCAAGATGGTACGATCGTACATGTAGATCATGGCGCGCCGACAAACATCGGTGATTATGTAACGATTGGGCATGCTTGTATTATCCACGGATGTACGATTCATTCTGGGGCATTGATTGGAATGGGCGCTACTGTTCTGAACCACGCGGAGATTGGAGAGAATAGTTTGATCGGTGCGGGTTCATTAGTGACAGAAGGAACAGTCATTCCCGCAAACTCGTTGGCATTCGGTTCTCCTGCTCGTGTGATTCGCAAATTGACACCTGAAGAAATCAAAAAAAATCGCGAGAATGCAGAGCATTACTACGAACTTGGACAAGCATACTTGAACAAGGAGATTCTTCCAATAAAGGGATCCGCTCATGAAGGAGACTAGTTTTCTGTTGCTGCAGGCTCAATTACGAACACTGTTTCCGAACGAAGGACTACATCAGTTAGCGATCTATGAAGACCAAATGGAGAAAATTCTGATTTTCTCAAGTCGTGGCTTGCATGTATTAGAAGAAGATGATTTAACAAAGAGGCCGCGAAATGTTTACTTCACTGCGGATTGTTTAAAACCTTTTGCGCTGAGACAAAACGCAGGTGTTTTTGAGTTGGTCATTGAGACCTTAGGAAGTCGCACATTCATTTTGGCCTTTCCGGATCAAATGGATGCTCATCAGGCAATGCAGACGCTTATAGATCTTTTAGCATGATAAGACGATTTAGTGTAATTTTTTTTTGATTCCCATTATAATCTTACTTAAAGGAAGTGATAGGAAATGGATGGAAGTAAATTTGATCAAGAACCAGTTAATGAAGAGGAATTATTGGTTCAAGGTTATCGCAAATATCATGGTGAGGGCGTTGATATTTATTACAACAAAGATATTTGTGCGCACATCGGGAATTGTGTAAGAGGAAATCCAGAAATTTTTGAGGTGGGTCGCAGACCGTGGATTATCCCCGATAACGGCAGTGCAGAAAATGCTAGTTATGTCGTAAATACATGTCCTAGCGGTGCCTTGAAATATATTGTGAAAAATTAAAGCTAAAAAAGCTGTAAGGAGAATTGTGATGGAAATCAAAGAAGAAAAAGAACGTTTTGTTTTATTGAATGATGCGAATGAAGAAGCAGGAGAAATGACTTGGTCGAATGCGGGTTCAGAAATCATGATTATTGATCATACATTTGTAGATCCAACTTATCGTGGCCAAGGTTTGGCAGAAAAATTGGTTGCTGCTGGTGTAGAAAAAGCGCGTAAAGAGGGTAAAAAAATTATTCCGTTATGCCCATTTGCTAAAAAAGAATTCGACGAAAAATCGGATTATGCAGATGTTTTAAGAAAATAAGTTTTTGACTTCTCTGGTCAAACGACTTCAATTGTGCTAAAGTAAAAAATGAGGTAGTTTGGAAATAAGGAGGATCAGCTTTTGTATAATTTTATTTTGGGTGTTATCTTAGTTTTATCAGTGATCATTGTCATTACGATCATGATGCAACCTAGCAAACAAAATAGTGCTGCGAGTGCTTTTACTGGTGGTGCGGATCAATTGTTCGGAAAGCAGAAAGCACGTGGCTTTGAAGCTGTTATGCAACGATCAACCGCAGTTTTAGGTGCGGTTTGGATGATTCTGCTCTTCGCATTAATGTTTTTATCAAGCAAATAAAACCGGCCTCTCAAGTGAGAGGTCTTTTTTATTTTGTATTTAGGTCAAATCAAGTACACTTTAAGATAGAGTGAGGATGCCAATTCGATTTTTTGCGATGTTTTGGCAGATCAAAGGTACGGAAAAAAAGAGCGAAATCAATTTTTCGTTTTTGAGAAAATGAAGGTCAACTACGAGATCGGAGTGAAGAAAGATGATTCAAGCCCCAGGATCGTTGTTTCTGCCCCAGGGGAAACGAGCGGTTTTACTGTTACATGCCTATTCAGGCAGTCCGAATGATGTGCGGATGCTGGCGCGTTTTTTGGAAAAATTAGATTATACAGTTTATGTTCCACTTTACTCAGGACACGGAACAGCAGATCCTTTGGATATCTTGCAGGAAACTTCTGAGCAATGGTGGCAGGATAGTCAACAAGGCGTCAAATTTTTGCAATCACAAGGGTATCAGGAAATTGCTGTATTTGGACTTTCAATGGGTGGTATTTTTGCAACCCGTCTATTACAAGCATTGCCCAAACAATTTTTAGGAGGCGGTTTTTTCTGTTCGCCTATTGCACCAGTCAAAACCAATGTAACAAAAAACTTCCTATTATATGCCAAACAGGTGTTAGAACGAAACGGTGCGAAAACGACTGAAAACAAAATTGAAAGTTATCGTCCTCTAGTAGAACGACAATTGACAACAATCGAAGAGCAATCCCAAACAGCATATGAAAATTTAACGAAAATCGATTGTCCTTTTTTTATGGCGCAGGCAGGACAGGATGAGATGATCGAAGCGGATGGTGTTTTTCAAACGGCAGAGCGTTTGAAACAGACCGCCTTCACCTTAAACTGGTACCCGCAAAGCGGACATGTGATTACCGTAGGGCCCGAAAGAAGACAATTAGAACAAGATGTGGCCGATTTTTTAGCCGGTCTTGGCTGGAGAGAAGAAAATGGAGAGAAAAACAATTAAAGCAGAAATACTGGCTGGGTTGAAAGCAGCCAATAAAAAAAGTCTTTCAATGGAAGAATTAGCAGAAGTTTTAGACATGCGCAAGAGCGAAGATTTTAAGTTATTAGTTCAAACGGTTGCGCAGCTTGAGCGAGAAAAAACTGTGGAATTTAATAAAAAGGGTCGTGTCATGCTGCCTTTTCAACCAATCGAAGTAGAAGGAATCTTTCGCCGCAATGAAAGAGGATTCGGCTTTGTAACGATTGATCCGGAAGAACCGGATATCTTTATCCCGAAAGAAGCAACGAACTTTGCGATGGATGGCGATATTGTCATGATCGATATTCAAAAGACGGCGGATCTCTTTTCTGATCGTGGAGCAGAGGGTCGTGTTGTTTCTATTAAAGAGCGGAAGATCCAACAGCTCGTGGGTGAATTCAATGCCTTTGACGTTGATGAGATTGCTGAATCAGATTTATTCGGTTACGTAACGCCGAAAGATAAAAAAAGTGCGCAGTTCAAAGTCTTCATTGCAGCAGAGGGGATTCAACCTGTTGATGGGAGTATCGTCATCGTTGAAATCACTCATTATCCTGAGAAGGGCTATGCTACGAGCTTGGAAGGGATGATTACTAAGGTAATTGGGCATAAAAATGATCCTGGTATGGATATTCTATCCATCGTAATCGCTCAAGGCATTCCGACATCCTTCCCCGATGAAGTTCAGACTGCTTCAGAGCAAGTGCCGGATAAAATTGCTGAAGCGGATCTAGTTGGACGCCGTGATCTGCGCGACCAGCAAATCGTTACGATCGATGGGGCTGATGCGAAAGATTTGGATGACGCAGTAACGGTTCGCAAGTTAGAAAATGGGAATTACTTCTTGGGTGTCCATATCGCGGATGTTTCTTATTATGTTACTGAAGATAGTATCTTGAATAAAGAAGCTTTTGAACGTGGAACGAGTGTGTATCTGACGGATCGTGTGATCCCAATGATTCCACAGCGTTTATCAAATGGTATCTGTTCATTAAATCCGCATGTACCGCGCTTGACCATGAGTTGCGAGATGGAGATTGATCCTAACGGGATGATCGTTCATCATGAAATCTTCCAAAGTGTCATCCAAACGAGCGAACGAATGACCTACTCGGCTGTGAATGCTATTTTGGACAATGATTCTGAAACAGTCGAACACTATCATGAGTTAGTACCGATGTTTCATTTAATGAAGGAACTTCATCAAATTCTTGAAAATCGTCGCAAGCAGCGCGGAGCTATTAACTTTGAGGATCGTGAAGCGAAAATCATAGTTGATCCTGAGGGACGTCCAATAGATATTGAACTACGGGAACGGGGTGTCGGCGAACGATTGATTGAATCCTTTATGCTAGCGGCTAATGAAACAGTGGCTGAGCATTTCAATAAATTGAAATTGCCCTTCATTTATCGGATTCACGAGCAACCAAAGGAAGAAAAGATGCAGCGCTTCTTTGATTTTGCGGCAGCATTAGGAATTTTAGTTAAAGGGACAAAAAATACGATTACACCAAAAGATTTGCAGCAAGTCATCCATGATGTAGAAGACAAGCCCGAGTCCGCGGTTATTAACACAATGTTGCTGCGCAGTATGCAGCAAGCGCGTTATTCGGAAGACAATTATGGTCATTATGGATTAGCGGCGGAATATTACACGCACTTCACATCGCCTATTCGTCGTTACCCTGATTTGATCGTTCATCGCTTGATTCGGACATATAGCCAGGATCAAAGTGAAGCAACGAAAGAGAAGTGGGCAGAAACGTTGCCTGAGATCGCTGATCATAGTTCGAAAATGGAACGGCGTGCCGTGGAAGCAGAACGTGAAGTTGATAGTATGAAAAAAGCCGAATACATGGCCGAGAGGGTTGGCGAAGAATTCGACGGTATTATCAGCTCCGTTACAAAATTTGGAATCTTTATCGAATTGCCAAATACGGTTGAAGGCATGATTCATCTAAACGAGATGAAACAAGATTATTTCCATTTCATCGAAAATCAACTGGCTTTGGTGGGGGAACGTACTCGTCAAACATTTAAGATTGGACAAAAGGTCCGCATAAAGGTGACTAAATCTGATCCTGAAACCCGTGAAATTGATTTCGAGCTGCTTGAGGCTGAAGAGATACCTTCATTGGAGGTGCCGGGAAATAGTCAACGTAATCAACGAAGGAAACCGGCGGGCGGCAGAAAGAATAATAGGGATTCTAATAAGAATTACGGTAAGACTTCCGATCGTTCAAAGACAAGCAAAGAGAAGAAAAATAAAAAAGGCAAGAAGCCGTTTTATAAATCAGTAGCCAAAAAGAAAAAGCCAGGTAGAAAGAAGGGATAATATGCCAAAAGGTGAAGGCAAGTTAGTAGCACAAAACAAAAAGGCGCGACACGATTATACGATCATCGATACAATCGAAGCTGGAATTGTCTTGCAAGGGACAGAAATAAAATCAATCCGAAATAGCAGGATTAATTTAAAAGATGGATTTGCTCGAATTCGAAATGGTGAAGCTTTTTTATACAATGTTCATATCAGTCCTTATGAACAAGGCAACATTTTCAATCATGATCCTGTCCGTACGCGTAAATTGCTGATGCACAAAAAACAAATTGCGCGTTTAGCTGGTGAGGTCAAAAATACCGGGATCACATTAGTTCCGTTGAAAGTCTATTTGAAAGATGGGTTTGCGAAGGTCCTAATCGGTGTGGCTAAAGGGAAACATCAGTACGATAAACGGGAAACTTTGAAGCGTAAAGATGTTGATCGACAAATCAGCCGCACATTGAAAAACTATTCTCATCAGTAAAATATTCTTTTTCGCATATTCGATGATTATTTCTTTACTTAAACTTCGATTTTGATACGATTAGTTACAATCTATAATAGCCTAATTTCGGGCTAAAATAAGTACCAGAGCCGTCTAACGAAAGATAAAATAACGTTTCGAAATTTATCTTCAAGTTATTCGAAAAATTTTAGGAAAATTCTTTGAAATTTTCTTTCTCTGGTGGTAACATACGATAGTATTTTGAGGAGCAGCGCTAAGCAGGCACGAGCTGACGCCGAGTCGCTGGGAAGAGAGGTGAACTTGATTGAATGAAAAATCTTGGTTTTTCCATATTGGACCCATATGGTTTGACGGAACGGTAACGACAATGATTATCGTAACGTGTGTAATTGTCTTTTTCCTTGTCTATTCCTTTACACGCAATCTGTCATTGAAACCTAAAGGAAAGCAAAACGCAATTGAGTGGGTCATTGATTTCACTACGAACATTGTTGGTGACAATATGCCTCGTAAGGAAGTCAGAAATTTTAGTTTGTTCTCATTTACGTTGTTCTTATTTATTTTTGTAGCAAACCAAATTGGACTCGTCACAAAAATTGTCTCTGGTAATGATGTGACTTATTGGAAAAGTCCAACAGCTAATCCTTTTGTAACGATGGGATTGGCCTTACTTGTATTAATCTTAGCGAATTACCTAGGAACAGAAAAATTGGGATTAGGTCGTTACATCAAAAATTCTTTCTTCACACCGTCAGGACTATTTCCTATTAAGTTGATGGAAGAATTTACCAATGTTATCACGTTGGGCCTACGTCTTTACGGAAACATTTTCGCAGGTGAAGTATTGCTTTCGCTGATCGCAAGCATGGTTACAAGTGCAGGATGGTGGACACTGCCATTCGCTATACCGCTTGAAATGATTTGGATCGCATTCTCACTATTTATTGGTAGTATCCAAGCCTTTGTTTTCACAACTCTATCTATGGTTTATATTAGTCATAAAATCGAGGTAGAATAATAAAAAAATTAATACACTTTTTAGGAGGAAATTTATTATGAACTTTATCGGTGCAGGAATCGCAATCATGGGAGCCGCAATTGGGGCTGGTTATGGTAACGGACAAGTAATTTCAAAAGCAATTGAATCAATGGCGCGTCAACCAGAAATGTCAGGACAAATTCGTTCAACAATGTTTATCGGTGTTGGTTTGATCGAAGCTGTGCCAATTCTAGGTGTAGTATTAGGTATGTTGATGGTTTTCCAATAAAAATCAGTACTTTTTTGTTGAGACTCACTTCAAAGGTGAGCAGGAGGACCGCTTGACGGTTCTTTTAATGAGGAAGACGAACAGAAAGGAAGACCGAGTATGCTGAATCTAGTTATTGCTGAGGCTGTCAATACAACGCTCGGTAATTTAATTGCTGTTACGGGAGCATTCGTGATCCTAATGGCATTATTGAAAAAATTCGCGTGGGGTGCCGTTCAAGACATTCTACAAAAACGTGAAGATAAGATCGCCAATGATCTAGATTCTGCCGAACAATCCCGGGTTAAAGCTGCTGAGTTGGAAAAAGAACGTGAAACTCAATTGGCCAGCTCCCGCAGTGATGCGGCAGATATCATTAAAAATGCGAAAGAAAGTGGCGAATTAAGCCGTCAAAATATCATCAAAGATACGAAAGAAGAAGTTTCGCGTCTAAAAGATCGTGCGCAAGCAGAGATCAAAGATGAACGTGAAAATGCGTTGACTTCTGTCAAAGATGATGTGGCAACACTTTCTCTACAAATCGCAGAAAAAATCTTGAGTAAAGAGCTCTCACAAGATGCTCATCAAGATTTGATCAACAACTATATGGACAAGCTAGGAAACACAAAGCATGAAGCTTGATAAATACACTGTTGGTAAACGTTATGGGAAAGCTTTGTTTGAATTGGCGATCGAAAATGAAGCCGCCGATGCCGTTTATCAAGAGTTGTTGACGATTCGGGAAATCTGTAAAGAAATTCCTGATCTAGGAAATATTTTAACTGATGTTCGTTTAGAAGGTGCAGAAAAGAAGGCCATCATGGATGCTTTTACTGGCGGATTCGACGGGATCGTTAAAAATTTTCTATTGGTTGTATTTGAGTACAACCGCAGCGATGATCTTCCATTTATGATTGATGAATTTGAGCGTCGCTATGATGAAATGAACAAAGTCGCACACGGTACAGTCACAACGGCTGTTCCGCTCTCTGAAGAAAAGAAACACGAACTTGAAGCAAAAGTCGCTGATGTTTTTGGCTACCAAAAGGCCTCATTAACCCCGATAGTTGATGAATCAATTCTCGGTGGTGTCATTGTTGAAGCCGATCATCAAGTGATCGACGGCAGCCTCGCCAGCCAATTAAATGGCCTACGAGCAGCACTTAGTAAAAAGTAGAGAAGAAGAGGTGAAATGAATGGCCATCAAAGCAGAAGAAATCAGTGCTTTAATCAAAGAACAGATTCAAAATTATGACAATAAGCTGTCTGTCGAAGAAATCGGAACAGTCACTTACGTTGGGGATGGAATCGCCCGTGCCCACGGTTTAGAAAATGCAATGAGTGGAGAACTTCTAGAGTTTTCAAACGGCTCTTATGGGATGGCACAAAACTTAGAAAGCAATGATGTCGGTATCATCGTTCTAGGTGAATTTGAGTCCATTCGTGAAGGAGACAAAGTAAAACGTACCGGTAAAATCATGGAAGTGCCAGTCGGTGATAACATGATCGGTCGTGTTGTAAACCCATTAGGTCAACCAATCGACGGTATGGGTCCAATCGAAACAAGTAAAACACGTCCAGTGGAAGCAATGGCTCCCGGTGTTATGCAGCGTAAATCAGTATCAGAACCAATGCAAACAGGTCTGAAGGCAATTGATGCCCTTGTTCCAATTGGCCGCGGACAACGTGAATTGGTCATTGGTGACCGTAAAACTGGTAAAACATCGATCGCTATTGATACGATTATTAACCAAAAAGGTCAAGATATGATCTGTATTTATGTGGCTATCGGACAAAAAGAATCTACGGTTCGTTCACAAGTGGAAACACTTCGTAAATTTGGTGCCATGGATTATACCATCGTTGTCACAGCTGGTGCGTCTCAACCTGCACCGCTATTATTTATCGCGCCTTACGCTGGAACAGCAATGGGTGAGGAATTCATGTATAACGGCAAACACGTATTAGTTGTTTTTGATGATTTATCAAAACAAGCTGTGGCTTATCGTGAACTGTCACTATTATTACGTCGTCCGCCAGGTCGTGAAGCTTATCCAGGGGATGTTTTCTATCTGCATTCACGTTTGTTAGAACGTGCAGCAAAACTTTCAGATGAATTAGGCGGCGGTTCATTAACTGCCTTGCCATTCGTTGAAACACAAGCAGGAGATATCTCTGCTTATATTCCAACCAATGTAATCTCAATCACCGATGGACAAATCTTCTTAGAAAACGATTTGTTCTATGCTGGTATTCGTCCAGCCGTTGATGCGGGTCTATCCGTATCACGGGTTGGTGGTTCCGCACAAATCAAAGCGATGAAAAAAGTTGCAGGGACACTTCGTTTAGATCTCGCCAGCTATCGTGAATTAGAAGCCTTTACGCAATTCGGTTCAGATTTAGATGCGGCTACACAAGCAAAATTAAATCGTGGACGCCGAACTGTTGAGGTACTAAAACAAAAATTACATGATCCGCTTCCTGTTGAAAAACAAGTAGTGATTCTATATGCCTTGACTCATGGTGTGCTAGATAGTATTCCAGTCAATAGTATTTTAGATTTTGAAGCACAATTATTTGAATACTTGGAAACGAATCATTCTGATTTATTCGCTGCGATTCGCGAAACAAAAGAATTGCCTGATACAGATAAATTAGATAGTGCTATCCAAGAATTCAAAGATATTTTTGACGCTTCCACAGCTAACCAAGAAAAAGCATAATCGAGGTGAGAATAAATCATGGCATCCTTAAATGAAATCAAAACACGGATTGCATCGACGAAGAAAACTAGTCAAATCACCAAGGCTATGCAAATGGTATCAGCATCTAAGTTGACGAAATCAGAAGTTTACTCAGCAAAATTTCAAATTTACGCTTCAAAAGTACGTGAAGTATTGACGCACTTAACAGCGAGTGAATTAACGGAATTAGCCAACTCTGGTCGTGAACTAGGCGGCATCAACTATCACAGCATGCTGTTGAATCGTCCAGTTAAAAAAACTGGCTATATTGTGATTACTTCTGATGGCGGTTTGGTGGGGGGCTACAACAGCTCAATCCTAAAACAGACGATGACAATGCTTGAAGATGATCATGATTCTGCTGATGAATATGTTTTGTTAGCCATCGGTGGAACCGGTGCGGACTTTTTCAAAGCTCGCGGCGTTAAATTAGCTTATGAATTACGCAATTTATCGGATCAGCCTAGCTTTGAAGAAGTACGAAAAATCGTTTCGATGACGACCAGTATGTATGAAAATCAAGTCTTTGATGAACTTTACGTCTGCTACAATCATCACGTTAATTCATTATCTAGTCAGTTCCGGGTAGAAAAAATGCTGCCTATCTCTGATTTGGATCCTAGTGAAGCACAAACGTATCGCGAAGAATATTTGTTTGAACCTTCAAAAGAAGCGATTCTTGATCAATTACTGCCGCAATATGCAGAAAGCTTGATCTATGGCGCAATCGTTGATGCCAAAACGGCGGAACATGCAGCCGGGATGACCGCAATGAAGACGGCAACAGATAATGCTGGCTCGATCATTGATGATTTAACCATTTCATACAACCGGGCACGCCAAGCGGCGATCACCCAAGAGATTACTGAAATTGTCGGCGGGGCTTCCGCATTAGAATAATTTCGAGATTGGAGGAAAAAACATGAGTTCAGGCAAGATTGTTCAAGTTATTGGTCCCGTTGTCGACGTGGAATTTTCTTTAGATCAATCCTTACCAGACATCAACAATGCGTTGATTGTTTACAAAAAAAATAAAACAAAAGTTGTTCTTGAAGCTGCTTTGGAACTTGGTGATGGTGTTATCCGCACGATCTCTATGGAATCAACAGATGGCTTGCAACGTGGAATGGAAGTTGTCGATACAGGCAAACCAATCTCAGTTCCCGTTGGTAAAGAAACTTTAGGTCGTGTGTTTAACGTATTAGGTGAAACAATCGACAAAGAAGCGCCTTTTCCAGAAGATGCAGTAAAAAGCGGTATTCATAAAAAAGCGCCGGCTTTTGAAGAACTTAGTACCAGTAATGAAATTTTAGAAACAGGGATCAAAGTTATCGACTTATTAGCTCCTTACTTAAAGGGTGGTAAAGTCGGACTATTTGGTGGTGCCGGTGTTGGTAAAACCGTCTTGATCCAAGAATTGATTCATAATATCGCCCAAGAACACGGTGGTATTTCAGTGTTTACGGGTGTTGGTGAACGTACTCGTGAAGGGAACGACCTTTATTATGAAATGAAGGAATCAGGCGTTATTGAGAAAACTGCCATGGTGTTTGGACAAATGAACGAGCCGCCAGGTGCGCGTATGCGTGTTGCCTTGACTGGTTTGACATTGGCTGAATATTTCCGAGATGAAGAAGGACAAGATGTGCTGTTGTTTATCGACAACATCTTCCGTTTCACTCAAGCCGGTTCTGAAGTTTCTGCCTTGCTTGGCCGGATGCCTTCAGCCGTTGGCTACCAACCAACTTTGGCAACTGAAATGGGTCAATTGCAAGAACGAATCACTTCAACGAAGAAGGGTTCAATTACTTCTATTCAAGCTATTTATGTTCCAGCCGATGACTATACTGACCCAGCGCCAGCAACAGCGTTCGCCCATTTGGATGCAACAACCAACTTGGAACGTAAGTTAACGGAGCAAGGGATCTATCCAGCCGTTGACCCATTGGCTTCATCTTCAAGTGCATTGGCACCTGAAATCGTTGGGGAAGAACATTATCGTGTAGCGACAGAAGTTCAACGTGTTTTACAACGTTACCGCGAGTTACAAGATATTATCGCTATTTTGGGGATGGACGAATTGTCTGACCAAGAAAAAGTGATTGTTTCTCGTGCTCGTCGAATCCAATTCTTCTTATCACAAAACTTCAATGTAGCGGAACAATTCACTGGTCAACCAGGTTCATATGTACCAGTTGAAAAAACAGTTGAAGGCTTTAAAGAAATTTTAGAAGGCAAGTATGATGACCTTCCAGAAGATGCTTTCCGTAGTGTAGGTACGATCGAAGACGTAGTAGAAAAAGCAAAAACTTTAGGCTACTAGAAAGAGGTGCCCGATGGAACAAGAAAAAGACAAAGTTCTGCAAGTGAACGTTGTTACTCCAGATGGTAACGTCTATGATCATAATGCAACCATCGTCATTGCAAAAACGGTCGCCGGTGAAATTGGGATATTACCAAACCATGCACCGATCATTGCGCCTCTTGCAATCGATGAGGTTCGTGTTCGCCGGACGGATGCTGATACACACGTGGATTGGATCGCAGTCAATGGTGGGATCATGGAAGTTCGGGACAATGTGTTGACGATTATCGCCGATACGGCAGAACGTGAACGAGATATCGATGTTTCACGTGCTGAAAGAGCAAAACAACGTGCGGAAGCGCGGATTCAAGAAGCTCGCGAAAAGGAAGATACCGATCAGTTGAGCCGTGCCGAAGTTGCTTTGCACCGTGCTATGAATCGGATCAAGGTTTCTAAACATCGTTAAATATTGCAAAAACGGTCATTGCAGAATCCTTTTCTGAAAGACCATAGGATTATTGAAAGTTGTGCCGCTGATTGCGGCACAACTTTTTTTTGTGAAATAGTTCAATATTTTAACTGATTATTAGAATAAAGAAAGCAAGTAAATGCACAAATTTTCAAAAAACTTGGACTTCAAAAAACACTGAGTATTTTTTGATATATTGACTAAAAAAGGAACCTAAAAATTTTTAAAGG
This sequence comes from Enterococcus malodoratus ATCC 43197, assembly GCF_000407185.1. GTDB lineage: Bacteria > Bacillota > Bacilli > Lactobacillales > Enterococcaceae > Enterococcus_A > Enterococcus_A malodoratus. Next base: position 1,196,590 of record NZ_KE136481.1, on the reverse strand, counting down.
ACTTTTTACCTATAAAAAAAAGTTGTTTTGATAATAAAAAAGCAAAATTGAAAGATTAAGTTTTTTAAAAGTTTCTGTATAGTTCTTTGAATGCGCAAAGTGTTCTTCTTTATATAAATCTGTGCTATAATCCAACTATTGATTTTTTTGAAAGGAAACGAATTATGCAAGTATTTGGAATTGATGCAATCGTTCGGATTGTATCGCATTTTTCCTTTATCTATTTAGCCTTCTGGGCTTTAAGAGCTTTGCGAATTGAAAATCTGTTTAAAGCATTTAAGGAGACTCAAGTTCGAATCGTGATTTTGATGATGGCGATCGCCTTAGGTTTTGCTTGCAGTACGTTCTTCTTAGAAATCATTCTTTTATGCAAAAATATATTTTTGACATTTAGTTAAGGTACATATACGAGATAATCGACTAGCTTTTTTGGAGGGAATACAATGGAAGAGATCATCGTTCGTGGTGGTAAACAATTAAAAGGAACAGTACATATCGAAGGGGCAAAAAATGCCGTATTGCCAATTTTAGCTGCGACTTTATTAGCTGAAGAAGGAACATCAACATTAAGCAATGTTCCGATTTTATCTGATGTCTTTACCATGAATCAAGTGATTCGTTATTTGAATACAGATGTTGAGTTTAATGAAGAAACGAAAGAAATTACAGTGGATGCGACCCGTCAATTGAACGTGGAAGCCCCTTATGAGTATGTTAGCAAAATGCGTGCGTCAATCGTTGTGATGGGGCCTTTATTGGCGCGCAACGGACACGCAAAGGTTGCAATGCCTGGCGGCTGTGCAATTGGTAAACGTCCAATTGATTTGCATTTGAAAGGATTCCAAGCTTTGGGTGCGAAAATTATCCAAAAAAATGGATACATTGAAGCAATCGCTGACGAATTAGTCGGGGATACGATTTATTTGGACTTCCCAAGTGTCGGTGCGACTCAAAACATCATGATGGCCGCTGTAAAGGCTAAAGGAACAACTGTGATCGAAAACGTTGCTCGCGAACCTGAGATCGTTGATTTGGCGAACTTCCTAAATAAAATGGGTGCTAGCATCCATGGTGCTGGTACAGAAACGATGCGTATCGAAGGTGTTGACCATCTTCACGCTGTTTCTCATCCAATCGTTCAAGACCGGATTGAAGCTGGAACATTCATGGTTGCTGCTGCAATGACGGAAGGCAATGTCTTGATTGATGGAGCAATTCCTGAACATAATCGTCCATTGATCTCTAAACTGATCGAAATGGGTGTTAAGATCACTGAAGAAAATGACGGATTACGAGTTATCGGTCCTAAGAGCTTGAAAGCGACGGATATTAAAACGATGCCTCATCCAGGATTCCCAACAGATATGCAAGCACAAATGACCGCTATTCAATTAGTAGCTGATGGTGTTAGCACAACTACAGAAACGGTCTTCGAAAATCGTTTCCAACATTTAGAAGAAATGCGCAGAATGAATGCACAAGTGAAGATCGACAATAACGTTGCCTTGATTAAAGGGGCATCTGAATTGCAAGGCGCAGAAGTTTATGCGACTGATCTACGTGCGGCAGCTGCTTTAGTTTTGGCTGGTCTGCGAGCAAATGGTATGACACGTGTCCGTAATTTGAAATATTTGGATCGCGGCTACTACAAATTCCACACTAAATTACAACAATTAGGTGCGGATGTGGAACGTGTTGACAATGAAAGCAAGAAAACGGCCGACGCAGTCACTGTATTAGCTTAAGGAGTGGATATATGAGTTCGGGTGAACATATCTTACGCAGCTTAATTCGGATCGTGGCAATTTTACTAGCTGGTGTCCTATTATTTGTTGTTGGCAGTATGATCGGTTACGGTGCAATGGGTGGCGGAAATCCTTTTAAAGTGTTGATGCCAGATGTTTGGCGTCATATCTTAGATTTTGTCCATTAATTTGCAGTGAAGTTTTAGTTGATTATAAGGGGTTGCTCCATTTATTTGGTGCGATCCCTTTTTTGCAAGTTCTCTTTAAAAAGAATGGTATACGTAATATAGGAACGATGTTGAGGTGAGAGAATGAATTTCATAGGTAAAGGATTAATCTTTTTAGTACGAGGCTATCAGCGCTTTATCTCGCCGTTAACGCAGCCCTCTTGTCGCTATTACCCATCATGTTCTAGTTACATGATTAAGGCGATCCAAGTTCATGGGGCTTTTAAAGGGTTTTTGATGGGGACTTCGCGTATTCTGCGGTGTCATCCATTTGCTAAACCGGGATTAGACTATGTACCTGTCAATTTTTCTTTGCGGAAAAATTTAGTTGATCGAGAAGAACCTGATTATCAGAATTCGAAGAAGGATTTGAAGGTATAAAAAGTAGGCTGAATTTTCGATAGAAAAGAAGCGATAATTGTGTCTGTCATTCATTTTAGCGAGTGACAAGAAATTGGGCAATCTGGTTATTGTATGGACGGGGTGATTTCTTTCAGATTTTTCACGGCTAGTTTAGTCAAACGAATCCAAAATGAGCAAATCGGCTCAAAATAGCCCATGATCAATGATTCTGAGCAGAATCTTGAAGCGGCCTTACAATTAAGAAACTCAGTTATTTTAAATAAATCTCTTTGACTGTTTATCAGTTAAAGGGATTTTTTTTAGTTATCTGATAGACTTTAAATAGGGTTGTAAGCGCTATAAATTGTTTGAGTATTGTTGAATTATTAAAATATTCAGAAAATTTAATTGACAGTGAGAGTTTTTTCCTATATATTCTTTATTATCTTAACAAATTATCATTATTTTATTAGGGGGTAACAGGATGAAGAAAAGAACAGTAGCTGCATTGGCAGCAGGGTTGTTTCTATTTGGCGCATGTGGTTCGCCTAAAGCCAATGATAGCAGTGGCGGGGAAGATGCCAAAACAATCAAAATCGGCGGAAATTTTGAATTATCTGGTGCTGTAGCCGCTTATGGTGAAGCAGAAAATGAAGGTGTCAAATTGGCTGTTGAAGAAATCAATAAAGACGGCGGGATTGACGGAAAGAAAATCGAGTACGTTTCAAAAGACAATAAGTCAGATAATAATGAAGCTGCTTCTGTTGCGGCTAACTTAACTACTAAAGATGAAGTTGTTGCGATTGTGGGACCGGCTACTTCTGGCGCAACAAAAGCGACATTGCCAAACTTATCGAAAGCCAAAGTACCTGCTATTACGCCTTCAGGAACAGATGATGCGATCACTGTACAAAAGGGTAAAGTACAAGATTATATCTATCGAGCTTGTTTCCAAGACAGTTCTCAAGGGGTCATTTTAGCAAAATATGCGGAAGATAATTTGAAGGCTGATAAAGCAGTGATTTTAGGCGATAACTCAAGCGATTATGCAAACGGGTTGAAAAAAGCCTTTAAGGAAACGTATAAAGGAACAATCGTAGCGGAGGAAAACTTTACCGCTGGTGACAAAGATTTCCAAGCAATGTTGACAAAAATCAAAGATAAAGACTTCAATGTCATCTATATCCCAGGTTATTACACAGAAGCTGGCTTGATCATCAAACAAGCCCGTGAAATGGGTATTGAACAACCAATCATCGGTGCAGATGGTTTCGGTGATGAAAAACTGATTGAAACTGCTGGTGCAAGCAACGTCAAAAACGTTTATTACACAGGGCACTTCTCAACGAAAGCTCCAGCAACAGACAAAGTGGAACCATTTGTAAAAGCTTTTGAAAAGAAATACAGCAAACAGCCTTCTTCATTCAACGCGTTAGCTTATGATTCTGTTTACATGATCAAACAAGCGATCGAAGATGAAGGAAAAGCAACACCTGAAGCTATCAAGAAAGGTCTTGCGAATTTGAAAGACTTTGAAGGGGTTACTGGTAAGATTTCTATGGACAAGGATCACAATCCTGTGAAACCTTTAGTTGTACTAGGACTGACAGATGGAAAAGAAACTTCTGCTGAAACCGTAAATCAATAATTAATCGGGAAAAGCAGGCAAGGGGGTGTGCCAATGGACTTTGGCACACTCCCTTTTAAGAATCAAGTACGCAAAATAAGCGGCTAATCTATTTTTTTGAAAAGTGATGTGATAAAGATGGAAATATTTATTCAGCAAATCGTCAATGGGCTTTTTCTTGGGAGTGTCTATGCGTTGATGGCGCTAGGCTATACCATGGTTTATGGAATTATTAAATTGATCAACTTTGCCCATGGTGAAATCTATATGATTGGCTCATTTATTGGCTACTTTTTGATCAATCAATTCAATATGGGATTCTTTCCAGCATTGATTTTGTCAATGGCGGGCAGTGCGATCTTAGGTGTAGTAATCGAATTCTTGGCCTATCGACCACTGAGAAATTCAACTCGGATCGCGGCATTGATTACAGCGATCGGTGTATCGTATCTATTACAAAATACAATGATCTATTTTTTCAGCTCGACAACCAGACCTTTTCCGCAAGTGATTAAATTGCAGGTCTTCAAGATTGGTTTCTTAAGCGTCTCAAACATTCAGTTGTTAATTTTAGGCCTGTCCTTATTCCTGATGATCACCTTAAACTTGATCGTTCAAAGAACTAAGATGGGGAAAGCGATGCGTGCAGTCAGCGTTGATACCGATGCTGCACAGCTGATGGGGATCGATGTGAATCGGACGATTTCATTTACCTTTGCATTGGGTTCGGCACTCGCTGCAGCCGGTGGAATGATGATCGGACTGTATTATAACTCGATTGATCCGATGATGGGCTATATTCCGGGGCTGAAATCCTTTATCGCGGCTGTTTTAGGCGGGATCGGGATTATTCCGGGAGCTGCGATCGGCGGCTTTGTTATTGGACTGATCGAAACAATAACAACGGCGTTAGGATTCTCTGATTTCAAAGATGCAGTGGTTTACGCAGTATTGATTTTAATTTTATTAGTTCGTCCAGCCGGCATTTTGGGCAAACACGTAAAAGAGAAAGTGTAGGTGGATCAAATGAAAAAGAATTTGAAATACAATTTGATTTGGCTAGCTTTGATCGTAATTGGCTATGTGATTTTATATGTGGCTTACTCTGCTGGGATGGTCAATTTGTTCTTAGATAATGTTTTGGTTCAAATCGGAATTAATGTGATTTTAGCGGTGGGTTTGAATTTGATTATTGGTTTTTCTGGTCAGTTTTCTTTGGGACACGCTGGATTCATGGCGATTGGCGCTTATGGAGCGGCACTAGTTTCAATGAGTATGCCGACTTACGGCGGATTCTTCTTAGGAATGGCTGTCGGCGTTATTATCGCCGGTATTGTTGCTGTAGCGGTGGGGATTCCAACGTTGCGTTTAAGCGGTGACTATTTAGCAATCGCGACATTAGGTGTTGCGGAAATCATTCGGATACTATTGATCAACTTTAAAGACATCACGAATGGACCATCAGGGCTATTTGGAATCGAACCTTTTGTTGACTGGCAAATAGTTTACGGTTTTATGGCGATCACAACCTTGTTTATCGTCAACTACATTCGTTCAGGTGCGGGTCGTGCGACCATGGCGATTCGCGAAGATGAGATCGCGGCCGAATCAATGGGCGTGAACACGACGAAATACAAAGTTATGGCCTTTACATTTGGCGCGATGACAGCGAGTATTGCTGGTTCGTTGTATGCAGGGTATCTGCAATCAATCGCACCGAAGGATTTTGCATTTACTAAATCTGTCGATATTTTGATCTTAGTCGTATTAGGCGGGATCGGCAGTGTTACAGGGACCTTTATCGCAGCGATACTTTTAGGAATCATCAATATGTATCTGCAAGATTTCGGAACCTTACGGATGATTATCTACGCGTTGGCATTGATCATCTTGATGATCTTCAAGCCAGGCGGATTATTAGGAACGAAAGAATTATCTGTGAAGAAAATTGTTGATAAGTTTAAAAAGGGAGATGACCAGAATGCCTCTGTTGGAAATTAAAGAGTTAACCAAAAACTTTGGCGGTTTGGCGGCGGTCTCCAATGTCAATATCGCATTAGAAGAGAATCAATTAGTCGGTCTGATCGGGCCGAATGGTGCCGGAAAAACAACCCTATTCAATTTGATTACCGGTGTTTATGAGCCTAGTGAAGGGGACGTGCTGTTAGAAGTCGATGGGAAAAATCATCGCCTGAATGGTCAGAAACCTTACGCGATCGCTGATTTAGGCCTGAGTAGAACGTTTCAGAATATTCGTTTGTTTAAAGATTTAACGGTTTTGGACAATGTTTTGATCGCTATGAATAGTAAAAACAAAGAGGGCTTCTTTTCCAGTGTTCTGCGTTTACCTGCTTTTTATAGTAAGGAAGCAGAATTAAAGGAAGAAGCGTTGAAATTATTAACGATTTTTGATTTGCAGGACAAAGCGGAAAACTTAGCTCGCAACTTGCCGTATGGCGAACAACGACGTTTAGAAATCGTACGGGCGTTGGCGACAAAACCGAAAATTCTCTTCTTGGACGAACCGGCAGCAGGGATGAACCCGCAAGAAACGGCGGCGTTGACCTTGTTGATCAGAAAGATCCAAAAGGAGTTTCAAATCACGATTCTATTAATTGAACACGATATGAGCTTAGTTATGGATGTCTGCGAACGGATCTATGTTTTAGAATATGGTCGGATTTTAGCAGAAGGTGTTCCTGAAGAAATTAAGAACAATCCAGAAGTTATTAAAGCCTACCTTGGAGGTGACCTATAATGCTGAAAATTGAAAATCTTTCGGTTCATTACGGCATGATCCAAGCGGTACGCGATGTTAGTTTTGAAGTCAATCAAGGCGAGATCGTTTCATTGATCGGGGCGAATGGTGCGGGAAAAACAACCATTTTACGGACGATCTCTGGACTGAATCAGCCCTCAAAAGGGACAATCACCTTTGAAGGGGTACCGATCCAAAAGAAGGCGCCAAGAAAAATTGTTGCTCAAGGAATCTCTCAAGTGCCTGAAGGCCGTCATGTCTTTTCTGGCTTGACTGTTTTAGAAAACTTAGAGATGGGGGCTTATTTACGAAAAGATGACGCCATCAAAAAGGATTATGAACACGTTTATGAAAAATTCCCGATCTTGAAAGAACGCTTAAATCAAGATGCTTCAACGTTATCTGGGGGAGAACAACAGATGCTGGCGATGGGGCGGGCATTGATGTCTAAACCGCGCTTGTTGCTGTTAGATGAACCTTCTATGGGCTTAGCACCAATCTTTATTCAGGAAATTTTCAACATCATTCAAGAAATTCAAAAGCAAGGAACGACGGTTTTATTGATCGAGCAGAATGCCAAAATGGCGTTATCAATCGCGGATCGCGGATACGTATTAGAGACTGGAAAAGTGGTCTTGTCAGGAACGGGTCAAGAGTTGCTAGAAAGTGAAGAAGTGAAGAAAGCTTATCTAGGAGGGTAAAGAATGAGTGTAAAAGATTTTATGACAGAAAAGTTAATCACGGTCACATCTCAAACCAAAATATTTGATGCCGTTGATTTGATGAAAAAATATGATATCCACCGTCTTCCGGTGATTGATAATGATCGATTGGTGGGACTGATCACGGAAGGAACGATTCAAGAGGCGCTGCCTTCAAAAGCAACTAGTCTGAGTGTGCATGAAGTCAATTATCTATTGAACAAAACCGTTGTAGCCGATGTGATGATCAAGGATGTTAAGACTGTCGCTCCCGATGCAGAACTAGAAGACGGTATTTACCTGATGCGTCAAAACAAGATCAATGTGCTTCCAGTACTAGAAGGTGAAAAGCTAGTCGGAATCATCACCAACAATGATATTTTTGATGCCTTCCTTAAATTAACCGGGTACTATGAAGGTGGAACTCGTGTTCAATTGAAGATTTTAGAAGACAAAAAAGGTGTATTGGCTAGAGTAACGAAAATTTTAGCAGATCATGATTTTAGTATTCTAACGGTCATCGTAGACCACAAAACAGAGGCAACGATCGTGGAGATTCAATTATCCAGCAAAGAAACCGAAGAGATTAAGCAGCTGCTGACCGATAATGGCTATGAAGTACTGCGAGCGGTAGTAACACAGCCTTAACCCTAGAGACAACTGAGTGATCAGTTGTCCTTTTCTTTTGGAGTATGATAAACTATTCAGGGTGGAGGGAAATATATGTCTAAAAAAAACAAAGATATCCAAGTTCAGATCAATGAAGAAGAACGTCTGATTAACGGAGAAAAACAAACCGTCACTCAATTAGTGATCGGTAAAAAAAATATCGGTGAGATTATTCCCGAAAATAAAAATTTTCAAGCCTATAATGACGGGCATTTACTAGGGAATTACAAGACCCTAGATGATGGTATTGAGGCGTTAATTCGAAATTGGAATTTACATGAATAATTTTTGAAAAAAGTACTTGCATTTTTTTTGAAGATTAGGTATTATAACTGAGTCGGGTTTTTAAATAATAAAAAAACCTAGCTGGAGGAGTAGCGAAGTGGCTAAACGCGACGGACTGTAAATCCGTTCCTTAGGGTTCAGTGGTTCGAATCCACTCTCCTCCACCATTTTTGGGGTATAGCCAAGCGGTAAGGCAAGGGACTTTGACTCCCTCATGCGTTGGTTCGAATCCAGCTACCCCAGTTGTTAAGTGAGTTGCATAAGCAGCTCACTTTTTTTGTGTTTTGAAAGCGGGAATAAGCCGGACTTAGAACGAACAATCAAGAAAGTGGTCAAAAAAAAAGGATTTCTTCTTTCTGTTTTTAGGATAATTGACTAAAAAATAGAAAACGATTTCATTATTTATTGCCCGACTTTTCGTTGCTGTGATCAGAAAGAGTGTTTGATAATCATTATCTTTAAAATATTATAAAAAAAGCGGAGGGTAATTCCCGGCAAAAAGAGGTATTTTAGTTTTGTAGATGAAAACATCTATCAACAAAGAAAATTATTAATTAGGAGGGAGGCAGTGAGATGGAAGAATATGGCCTAAGCAAACGGCAGATTTTCACTTTAAAGCGTCGAAGTCTTGAAAAAAGAATCAATAAATACTATCAACAAACCAATGATGGCGAGGGCACAATCGAACTGCTGATTACGCTCCAAGTGCGTGATGAACTGTGTGATCTAGACTTTTCATTTATGTTGAGTCAACTGGTCAAAAGAATTTTTACACGGACTCGTTCGACAGCCGCGCTGCGCCGTTATTATGTTTATTTCGCAGAATACTTTGATAAAAAGGAATGGCGTTTGTTATTAGTCAAACTATTTCCTGCTAAAACCTTTATCGCTGAGAAGCTTGAGCAATTATATACGCAATACATTAAAGCACCTTTAGCCAGATTGGCTGGATCATGACGAAGAATGATGACGAGTTAAAAAATGCAGAGGAAAGGAAGAGAGAGCATGTTCACATTAGATGCGGAATTTGAGAAAAGCAATGGAAAACACCATCATTTGCGGTTAAGCGATTTTGATCCGACAAAAACGGCAGAAGAGATCAAATCATCATTAGAGAAGTTAACGAAATTGAATTTGTTTGAAAAGGAAGGCACTGGTCTATTTAAAAAGGTGCTGCACGCAACCGTGATCGAGAAAAAGGTGACAACAATTTTCGATGACAGCAAGAAGAAAAAGAAACGTGGGAAAGATCCATTATCCCAATTAATGGAAGCAGCAAGCCACTCGGTCGTAGAACCAGCAGCAGTAAAAGAAGTACCAGTACTAGAACCAGAGTCTGTAAAAGCAGTGGTTGATTTAGCGACTCTGCGTATCCCGCAAGATTTGCGCATCACAGAGGAAAGAATAGAACCTGATAGACTGATCCAGACGATCGAACTGCCTAGAGGGATCGATCCATGGAAAATGAACGAAAGTCAAGCTTTTGGGCTGGTAGTGGCTTGTATGCCAGCGAAGGCGAAGCTGATAAATGTAGAGGTCGATGATAAATCCATTCCGGCCAGACTGATTGTAACTGAATCAGTCGCGGAATCAGGATTGCCGCCTGAGTTGCCGGTGAATACCAAGTCACCGCCAGAAAAGCCGAAGAAAAAACGAACGCGATTATTAGATCGAATCCGAAAACGAGAATAAGCGACGGTGTTCGTCTCATCAGAAAATCCAACGTTGGTATGAGACTTCTCTGTCACTGATAATAAGAATATACCGCGCAATGATCCCGATTAAGCAGAGGGCTATTTGTCATGGCCTTTGCAGGTATCATTCGCAGGTTTATTTTACCCTGGCGTTCAGAGATGTTCGCTCCCCTATTGAAAAAGCGCCCGTGACGAAATCGCGGACGCTTTTTTTAGTGATTAATTAATCGGCTGCGTAGTTTGAGCGCCCCGTAAAAACCGGCTGCGCAAAAGACGAATACTAGGAAAAGAATGAAGGAGATCAAGGCATAAGGGAAAATTGGTGCAGCAGTGACTGATAAGATTGGTTCGACAATCAGTTGCCGAATAATGGTCGGAACTTCCTGCTGTAGGTCACTCAACGCGCGAGTGATCTCCGGAAGATTGCTGTGTTCAGGTAAAATACTGGCGTGAGGTCCAAAAGCTTTATTCCCAATAGCGAGATAACCTAAGGCAAAGTTGCCTAAACTGAAGAAGCCGACCACCAAATTGCCTAAAGCAAACAATCCGATGGCGAGGTTTCCAAGACCAATCGTTCCCAAGGCTACATTCCCCGCTGAAAAAATCCCCAAAGATAAAAATCCTGCGGAAAGGATTCCTAAAGAAAAGAAGCCCACCGAAAGAAAGCCTTTAGCAAAAACGCCTAAAGCAAAAATTCCTGAGGAGAAAAAGCCGATACTGAAAAAACCGTGTGCTGTCGGAATCAGCTGCTGCTTATGGCGTAATGTACTGAGTGCGAATTGTCGATTGTGCCATAAGAGTTCCGAGAGATTCGGAATAATAATATGCAGCAGCGGCAGGTTGAATAAAAGTGTCGCCGAACGGTATTCAAAATATAATTCCGGCTCGCGTTCATTTAATAAATTGTCTAAAGAAATATCCAGCAATTGCGCAATTTTTTTTAATGTATCGATATCAGGGTACCCAGCCCCGCGCTCCCATTTTGAAACGGTGCGATCCGATACATATAAAATATTTGCCAGTTGTTTTTGTGTCAGTTCATTACGCTGCCGATAGTTTCTTAATTGTACCCCTAAAAAATTATTCATTTGATTTCCTCTTTCTTATTGATACTTTAAGCATAGCGGATTCGCAGTAAGATGAATAGGAAATCCAGTGAAAAAGCGACTCTACTTTGCGTAGAGTCTTGTCAAATCAAGCTTACTGCAAAAATTGGTCGAATCAAGGGTCTCTCACTTGAAGCCATTTAAAATTTAGGCTACATTTAAGAGGAAGATGTGAATGATGTATTTTGCTAATGCAAATGTTTGTGCCGGGGCTAATTTTTTGAAAGGTTGAAGGCCAGACTGCTTAGCAAGGTGCAGCGATAAATGAAATCAGAAGGGAGTCTAAGATCATGAGTAAAGTTGAGGAAGTCAAAGAAATGCTGACCGATACGGTGGCTAAAATTTATACCACGATTAAGGACAATTCAATCGAGGTAACGAAAGAAAAAGGACAAGCGCCGCGTGTACGGAATGTTCGTCCAACTCGTCACACCATTAAATGGAAAGCAAAAAATCATTAAGAAAAGCGCTCAGAAAATCTGGGCGCTTTTTTTTTAATGATCAATTTCAATCCCTAAAATAGTTAAGTGGCCGTTACCGATTAGTTTGACCACAAGTTTTGAGAGGCTGTCGGCACTCATGTCTGTATCGCTGGTGATCCACCAATGCAGGGTACCAACGAAAATCGAGGTCATGTACTCAATAATGAAATCCAAGGGAACTTCGATATCGTTTTCGGTGATTTTCAAGCGTTTGAAGATATGGGCATATTTCTCATCCAAAATCTCCGCAATCTTTTTTCGCAGAATTTCATTGCCGGAAGCATCCATGATCGTTAAAAAGAATTTTCGATTCGCTTGGATTTGTTCGTAAATATTTTTCAATACCATTTCGACTTTCCAAACCTTTAGGCGATTGCCTTGGACAATCTGGTCGGGATCGAGAACGGAGGCAAAGGCATCAATCGCCTGTTTGAAAATGCAATCGTAAAGATCTTGCTTGTCTTTGAAATGGGCATAGAAGGTCGCACGATTAATCATTGCTTCGTCAGCGATCTCTTGTATGGTGATATTATCGTATCCTTTTACTTCTACTAAATGAATAAAAGATTCCATAATCATTTTATTCGTTCGCTTAACCCGCAGGTCAATTTTTTTTGCCATAGGAATTTCCTCTCATTTTCACAACATATTCCAATAAATTGTTGCTTATCACACGAATGAAATGGTTTTGAGTATTGCATAACGTTCGAATTGTTTTTAGAATATACGTGAGTAGTATAACAAACACTTTGTAAGTTAATCAACATGTGTTGTTAAAAATGGAAGGTAGGAAATAAGTATGACATTACGAGCGGGGATTGATGTTGGCTCTACAACCGTCAAGTTGGTCATTTTGAATGAAAAAAACGAAAGCCTATTTGCGAAGTATGAACGGCATTTTTCTGATGTGAAAACTGCCACAGAACGTGTGCTGCGCGAGGCTGAAGCATTAATCGGCAATCAAGAAATGACAATGAGCATCACAGGTTCCGGTGGGATGGGCCTGGCAGATGTTTTAGAGATTCCTTTTGTTCAAGAGGTGATCGCGTGTACACGCACGGTTGAAGAAGTTATTCCAGAAACAGATGTTGCAATTGAACTTGGCGGAGAAGATGCGAAAATCACCTTCTTTGAGGGTTCTTTAGAGCAGCGAATGAACGGAAGCTGTGCCGGTGGAACGGGAGCGTTTATTGACCAGATGGCTGTCTTATTAAAGACCGATGCCAATGGTGTGAATGAACTAGCCCAAAATTATAAAACGATTTATCCGATCGCTTCACGTTGTGGGGTGTTCGCGAAAACAGATGTACAGCCGTTGATCAATGAAGGCGCGGCAAAAGAAGATATCGCGGCGAGTATTTTTCAGGCGGTAGTCAATCAAACGATCGCTGGTTTAGCAGCGGGTCGCAAGATCAAAGGGAAGATCGCTTTTCTAGGCGGCCCTTTATTCTTTATGTCCGAATTGCGCCAGCGTTTTATCGAAACGTTGAACATTACACCGGAAAATGTTGTTTTTCCAGAAAATCCGCAGCTCTTTGTAGCGATGGGAGCGGCTTTTTATTCAGAAGAAGCAGATGCCTCTTCCTTAGAAGAATTGCTGCATCGTTTAACGACGGCAGAAGAGGGGCATCTATCGCCTTCTGATACGTTAGAACCGTTGTTTAAAGACGAGGCGGACTTGGCCGAATTTCGGATGCGCCATGGACAGGCACAAGCTAGTGAAAAGAGTCTATCCGACCATGATGGCGTAGCCTTTTTAGGAATTGATGCTGGATCGACTACAACGAAGGTTGCGTTGATCGATGACAGCGGCAATTTGATGTATTCTTTTTATGGCAATAATCAAGGACAGCCGTTGGAAACAACGATGACTGTGTTAAAAGATCTTTATAAACAATTACCGGAAAACGTGTTTATCGGTAAAGCGGCCGTGACCGGTTATGGCGAACAATTAATCAAAAATGCGTTGAAGGTTGATATTGGTGAAGTGGAAACGATGGCTCACTATAAAGCGGCGAACCATTTTCAACCGGGCGTAGATTTCATTCTGGATATCGGCGGACAAGATATGAAAGCCATGACGATCAAAGACGGTGCTCTGTCTTCGATCCAATTGAATGAAGCCTGTTCTTCAGGCTGCGGTTCATTTATCGAAACCTTCGCGAAATCGTTGAATTATAAAGTAGAGGATTTTGCGCAAGCTGCCTTGAAATCTAAAGGACCTGTCGATTTAGGTTCACGTTGTACCGTCTTTATGAATTCAAAAGTGAAGCAGGTGCAAAAAGAAGGTGCTTCTGTCGGAGATATCTCTGCAGGACTTTCTTATTCAGTTATTAAGAATGCGATTTATAAAGTCATCAAAGTTCGACGGCCAGAAGAGCTTGGCGAAAAAATCGTCTGTCAGGGCGGCACGTTCTATAACGAAGCTGTTTTGCGGGCTTTCGAGCTGGTGGCGGGACGCGAAGTGGTTCGTCCATCGATCGCGGGTCTGATGGGCGCTTTCGGAGCGGCGTTGATCGCTTTGGAAAATTATGAAGTGGGTGAACGGACCGAAACACTTTCGTTAGCTGAAATCGATGCGTTTACCGCTGAAAAAGAATTTACTCACTGCGGCTTATGTGAAAACAACTGTATGCTGACAGTGACCCTATTCTCAGATGGTCGTCAATTCATCACAGGCAATCGTTGTGAACGCGGCGCTCGAATCAAAGTGAAGCGGGAAGATAAAAAAGTCAATCTGGTGGATTACAAATACCGCCGCTTGTTCAAATATCGCCCATTACGTAAAAAAGAAGCCGTTCGCGGTGAGATCGGTATTCCACGGGTCTTGAACATGTATGAAAACTATCCATTGTGGCATACCTTTTTCAGTGATTTAGGCTTTCGCGTGAAATTATCACCGCGCTCAAACAAGGAATTGTATGAACAAGGGATGGAAACAATCCCAAGTGATACGGCTTGTTATCCTGCCAAAATTGTTCACGGCCATATCCAAGCCTTGATCGATGGCGGTGTGCCGATGATCTTTTATCCAGGGGTCGTTTTTGAACGGGAAGAATCAAAAGAGGCGGACAATCACTTCAACTGTCCAATCGTTCAAAGCTATCCTGACGTAATCCGCAACAATGTCGATGACATTCGTGACGGGAAAGTTGACTATCGCAATCCTTATCTAAACTTGGCCAATGAAGCCTCTGTCGCAAAAGTTTTAGGACGCTGCTTCGAGGATTTGGGCATTACCCAAGAAGAAATTAATAATGCGCTGCACCATGCGTATGAAGAATTGGAAACCTTTAAAGATGATATTCGTCAAAAAGGGGAAGAGACGTTATTAATGCTCAACCAAAAGGGCGAACGAGGAGTAGTTCTTTCTGGCCGTCCTTATCATTTGGACCCTGAAATCAATCACGGAATCGCTGAGGTTATTACCCAAGAAGGCTTCCATGTATTAACGGAAGACAGTGTTTCTCATTTAAGCGATGTGGGTAACCTGCGGGTAGTTAACCAATGGGTCTACCATTCTCGTTTGTATGCGGCAGCACGTGTCGTGGCAAAATCGAAAAATCTTGAGCTTGTTCAATTGAACTCATTTGGCTGCGGCCTTGATGCGGTAACTACCGATCAAGTTGAAGAAATCATGGAGCAATATGGCAAAATCTATACGGTCTTGAAAATTGATGAAGGCTCGAATTTAGGCGCTATCCGAATTCGATTGCGGTCATTAAAAGCGGCCGTCAATGAACGGGAAAAATCAAACTTTGAACCCGTTAGACGTTTTGAAGAACCAGAAAAAATCGTCTTCACTAAAGAAATGCGTAAAAAGCACACGTTGCTGTTACCAATGCTTAGTCCGATCCATCAATCTGGTTTGTTTGATATCGCTTTGGAAGCTTCTGGCTACAACGTGGTTTGTTTACCAGCCATGGACCGCGAGGCGATCAATGTTGGTTTGAAATTCGTCAACAATGATTCTTGCTACCCTGCGATTATTTCGATTGGTCAATTAGTCGAGGCTCTGCAAAGCGGCGACTATGACTTAAACAATACAAGTGTAATGATGAGTCAGACCGGCGGCGGCTGTCGTGCGACCAACTATATTCCTTTGTTGCGCAAAGCCTTGAACGATGCCGGGTTCCCGCAAGTTCCTGTTGTTTCTGTTTCACTTGGAAATAAAGGGGTAGAAAGCAACCCAGGCTTCAAATATACCTTGCCGATGCTGAAACGAATTGTTGTCGCCATTCTTTACGGCGATCTTTTCGAACGAATGGTTTATCGGACACGTCCGTACGAATTGGAAAAAGGCCAGATCGATGCTTTACATGAAGAATGGTTGAAAAAGGTGGAGAGCAATGTTCGCAATGGCTCGCTGACGATCTTTAATCGAAACATGAAGAAAATCGTTAAGGACTTTGATACCGTACCGATCTCAAATGAGGTCAAACCAAAAGTCGGTGTCGTAGGCGAAATCTTAGTGAAGTATTCTCCAACCGCCAATAACGATATTGTTCGTCTGCTGGAATCTGAAGGTGCTGAAGCGGTTGTGCCGGACTTGATCGGCTTCATGAACTATTCCTTGTACAACCAGATTTGGAAATATGACAACATGGGCATGCCGAAGAAGAATAAGACTATCGCGGAAATGGCGATCAAATTGATTGAAGTCGTGGAAAAACCAATGGATAAAGCGTTGCGAGCTTCTGAACGTTTCACTGGTATTCATTCGATCTATCAGTTGGCTGAAGATGCGGGCAAGATTCTTTCTATCGGGAATCATACCGGTGAGGGCTGGTTCTTGACTGGTGAAATGATCGATCTATTGAAGACCGGTGTCAATAACATCGTCTGCATGCAGCCATTTGGTTGTTTGCCAAACCATGTGGTTGGTAAAGGTGTGATCAAAGAGCTGCGCCATCAATATCCAAAATCAAATATCGCCGCGATTGATTATGATCCAGGTGTTTCGATCGTTAACCAATTGAATCGAATTCGTCTGATGATGGCAACAGCCAACAAACAGTTAAAAGAAGAAGTGAAAAATTAAGCGGAAGAGTAGACCAATTAAAACCGGTCTGCTCTTTTCTTTTGTCCGGTTTTTGTGAGTGCTTGGTGGAAAAAAACGTGATTTATTTGAAAAAGTAAAGGAATGGTATGTGTAAAAAAATTTGATTCTGCCATTATTTGAACCAGATTTCTAACTTGTATGTAAGTAGTCAGTTTATCTATTCTTGCGGCCATTTTCAAGATGTCTGCAGAATGGTATGTATCAGGAAAAATACGTGATAGTTTAGCGTAATCTTCATTAAAAGGGCGGTTCGAATGAGGGGCAACAAAGGATTATTGTTGTACATTAGGTATATACCAGTTATAATAAGGGTAGAAAATTGAACGGGGTGACGGAACGTGGCGAATCAAGTGCCAGTTTATATTCAAATACATGATCAGTTAAAACATGAAATTGAAAACGGTGTATGGAAGGTCGGGGCGCGCCTGCCTTCTGAGCGAGAGCTATCGCTGAGATTTAATGTCAGCCGAATGACTCTGCGTCAAGCGATCCAAACATTGTCAGATGAAGGGATCTTGGAACGAAAGATCGGTTCAGGAACGTATGTAGCAAGTAAAAAAGTACAAGAAAAAATGAGCGGTACCACAAGCTTTACCGATATTATGGAGTCGTTGGGCAAGGTGCCTTCAAGCAAAACAATTTCTTTCTTCCATTCACGGGCAAGTTCTAGTGAAGCGGAAAAATTGGGCTTGGAAAAAGGCGAGCAGGTCTTGCGGATGGAGCGGATTCGTTATGCGGATGAGGTGCCGATTTGTTTTGAAGTCGCAAGTATTCCAGCAAAATTAGTCGAAGGTTTCAGCAAGGTAGAAATCACTGATTCTTTTTACCACAGCCTGCAAGAAAAAGGCTTTGAAATCGGTCGTGCCAATCAAACAGTATCGGCGATTTTAGCTTCCGAACAAATCGCTGATTATTTAGCGGTGAAACGCGGCGATGCAATTTTACGTTTGCGCCAAATCTCATATTTAGCGGATGAACGCCCATTTGAATATGTGCGGACTCAATATGTCGGCAGCCGCTTTGAATTTTATTTAGAAAAATAATCCAAGAAGTCAGCCTTCTTGGATCAGTTGTTCATGATAGGCAACTTCGCCAGTAGTGAAGCTGGCTTGCCCATTTAATAAATCGGTAACTTGCGCTTCGAAGGTATCCAGCTGGTCTTCATCAACCATGCAGGTCACAACGACCTGATCGGTAAATTGAGTATCTTTGAAAGCTAGATTTTCGGTAGTAATGAAGTTTTCCATTTTTCCCCAATTGGGATAATCCATGCGGACGAAAACTTCTTGCTGCAGCCGGCCTTCAACGATACCGACAGCGGCGACCGCTTGAGCTACAGAACCAGAGTAAGCCCGGATCAATCCGCCAGCACCGAGTTTCGTTCCGCCAAAGTAGCGGGTAACGACAGCACAAACATTGATCAGCTCATTTTTTTTCAATACCTCCAGCATGGGAACGCCGGCTGTACCGCTGGGCTCACCATCATCTGAGGAGCGTTGAATCTCGTTGCGGTCGCCTAGAACGAAGGCGCTGCAATTATGATTGGCTTTCCAATGTTCTTTTTTAAGCTGCTGAATGAAGCTTTTCGCCTCTTCTTCCGATTCGATTCGTTTTAAAAAACAAATGAAACGTGATTTTTTGATCTCGATTTCATGTTGATAGTCTTCTTTGATGGTTCGATAATTTTGCAGCATACTTTTGCCTCACTTTAGTTTTCTCTTTCTAGTATAGGAGAAAAGCGGGGCAGGTTTCAACTAAAGGCTGTTTGTCAGTCTGATTTTGTTTGAAGGTGAGGGATACGCATGACACGTGTAAAAAAATACGATGGGATTACCCATTATTTAAAAAGCAATAATGGCTCCCAAGTGACGCTGACCTTTACGCAATTTGACGAGCTGTTGTTCCCACGCAGTGGCCTGCCGCAAACTGCGCGACAAGATCTAGACTGGTGGGCGAATGATTATCGCCATCCAGAAAAAGGCGCATACGGCTGGTTGAATGCCAACTACGAAGTCGTTCAGGTCAATCTCGATAAAGAATATGTAGTCTTTAATAAATTAGTAAAATCAAGCTGGCTGATCTAGAAAAGACCACAAATTAATAATAACCACAGAAGCACGGCAAAATAATTTGCCGTGCTTATTTTGTCAGTCCAACTTTTCGCAGGTTATTAGGTGAGAAATAAAATCTAAGTGCTTCAGCTAAATATAGCTCAATCAGTTTAGTTGGATGATATGCGTAGAGAAAATAAGACTCATTTTTCATGCACTTTGAAAAATGAATCCCTTGAAGGGAACTAGCTGTCAGTTCCGTAGTAAAATTCTTTACCACCCTTCTGCGTACCTTTCTATAAAAGAGGAGGCCGCAAATGATGATGACAGGTCAGCGTTTATTATGGAAGGAATGGCAGGCTTTTTATCCAGAGGCAGATTTGACGCATGCTGAGAAGATCCCCGCGATGTTGGCTGTTGAAAATGGCTGGTTATGTCAGCGCTGCGGAGAAGTTTCGCAGGAAAAAGTTCCAGCAGATTATTTCTATTGTCCGGCCTGTTTAACATTAGGGCGGGTGGATAGCCGAAGTTATCTTTATTATTTCTCGGCTAAAAGTCTGCATCCTAGAAACGTTCAACTGACTTGGGCGGGGGAACTATCCTCTGCCCAAAGCAAAATTGCTGAGACCCTGCTTGAAGACCAGTCAGTAGCCAACACATTTCTGCTTTGGGCGGTGACCGGGGCTGGAAAAACGGAAATCCTTTTTCCTCTATTGAAGGAATTTTTGGAACAGGGAAAACGTATCTCTGTGACGTCCCCTCGAGTCGATGTTTGCAACGAAATTTTTTTACGGTTTCGACAGGCTTTCCCAAATGAAAAAATCAGTCTTTTTCACGGACAGGAGAGAAAGGACGCGGGGGACACTTTTGTGGTGTGTACGGTTCATCAGCTTTTGCGCTACCACGATTATTTTGATTTAGTGATCGTTGATGAGGTGGATGCCTTTCCTTATGACACAGATCCCTTATTACATCGTGCAGTGGATACTGCGCAGCGGCCAAGGGGCAAGCGCGTGTATTTGAGTGCAACACCGGATGGCAAACTAAAAAAGCTGGTGGACCGATTGTATTATTTGCCGGCTCGTTACCATCGCCGCAGTTTGCCAGTCCCAGAATTGCTTTTTTCATGGCAGTTAGAGAAGGAGTTGTTAGACGGGCGTTTATCTAAAAAAATCTTAGTAAAAATAGCGGCGTTGCTAGCAGAAAATCACGTACTGATTTTTTGCCCAAATATCCCGTTGTTAGAAAAAATGGCCGAGTGTATCCAATGTGAATTTTCAGAAGTTCAATTAACGACTGTCTTTTCGCAAGATCAAGAGCGTTTAGTAAAAGTTGAAAGGATGCGTGCTGGAAAGTATCAGGTACTTCTGACCACGACCATTTTAGAGCGAGGATAATTGTACATACTCAGTCATAAAGAATAACCTCAACGTCTTCATCCTTACATATTACACGCTTTACGAGAGAGTCAATAGCAAGACATTTTTCTTCAAAGCTACTATTATCCCAGTCGAAATTTTTGAGTGATTCCAAAACCTTAATCAAGGCGCGATTCTTCTTAGGAATTTTAGCCGCTAGTTTTTCTTTTTGCTTATTTATGCTTTTTAATCGTTTGTTGTACTCCTCGATCTCTATCATGTCGAATTGATATAAATCTATCAATTTTGATTGTTGTTTTTCTAGTTGCCTCAATTGCTTGTGCGTATCAAGTGAAACGGGTTTAGTTGATTGCAACTTTTTAATCGTTTTATCGAAATCAATATTTTTAAGCTCTTTGATTACTGCCTCATCGATATATTCGGTACGACGATTTTTTTGCGGACAGTTTGGATCTTTTATACCTGATGGTCGTGATTTGCGATGTGAATTACATGTGTAGTAAGCATAGACAGCTTTATTATTCTTGTAATGATTCAGTTTAACGATCGATGCGCCACAGTATCCACAATATAGTTTTCGAGCTAACAGAGCTGATCTATTTGTTTTCGGTGATGAATAACGATCATCTTGATTACTTATTCTTTCTTGTGCAGCTTGAAAAGTATCTTCGCTAACAAGTGGTTCATGTTTTCCTTCATATGTAATCCCGGCAAATGTGTTTTTCCCGATGTACACATCATTTGTAAGGACTCGCTTTACAAAATTAGGGTTATACAAAATTTGGCCAAATCTGGTATGGCAATCCTTAAATATCTCATACATACTTTTTCGTGAGTAAACATAATCATTAAATATAGTTTCAATTATTTCAGCAGTGTTTTCATCCCTAACCAGCTCCCCATTATTATATACGTATCCAACAGGCGTATTGTTACCACCTCTGTAAAGCCCCTTTTTGGCTCTCTCAACACGACCAAGCATTGTTCTTTCTTTAATATTATCCCGTTCCAATTGAGCGAATACGGCAAGAATCCCAATCATTGCACGACCGAAAGATGTGGTTGTATCAAATGATTCTTGTAGACTAATAAAGTCAACGTTGTTTTTTAGAAAGACATCCTCAATTAGATACATGGTATTCTTTTGAGATCGTGACAATCGATCGAGTTTGTAGACAATTACAACATCAAGGCGTTCATCCTCAATATCTTCGATCATTTCTTTAAGGGCAGGGCGATCGACTTTCGCTCCGGAAAAGCCACCATCTATATAAGTTTTGTAAACCTCATAGTCTTTGGCCGTTGCATAAGCAGCTAGTTTCTCCTTTTGAGCCTCAATAGAATAGCCTTCTTTCTCTTGGTGAGGCGTAGAGACTCGAATATAAAGTCCGGCTTTTTTCATAATTAAAATCCTTTCGAATGTATGTTCTTATTCAGCTAAAAGAAGAGCTCCGAACGGAGCCCTTAATACCGTCTATTGAATTGTAATATCTTCAGTTGCAATAGGGTCATTCATTGAGAAAAGTTCGTCAGTAAAGGTGAAAGTTACAGGTTTAGATTCATCAGCAAAATTATATGCATAAGCACCTTGTATAGTTCCTCCGGGGTTTATATCTTTTTGAAGCATATCTAATTTCTCTTGAACTGGCGAATCCATAGTCACGGAAAATTCTAATTTCTCTGTGGTATCGCCAGTATTTTGGCTCGCTTGTACCATCCCCATATACATCGTCTGCACATTTTTAGCCTCATTAGAATTATTTGTTAAATCAAACAACACATAAAACATAGAATTCCCGTCGTAATCTGTACCTTTTTGGAATCCAGTAATTTTTAAGACACCATTTGGAACAGTTAGCGTCCTATTTTCATATGTTCCATCTTTCTTCTTGGTTTCGCTTGTAGCAGTCGCTGAACTTTTTACATGTTTTGTATCACTTGAGTTATTGGATGATCCGCAAGCTCCCAATCCTACCAACGATATTAAAATAGCGCAAGATAAAACAATTTTTTTCATTTTCTAACTCCTCGTTTCAATATATTTAATATATAAACCCTAGCCGGAGCGGCAACTCCGACTGGGGTATTTTTTAGAGGTCGGCACTCATTTTAAGTGCTTTACCTAAAATTCTTGCTGGATTGTCTGGTGTCACTACATAAGGGTCGTACGATTGGTTATCAGGCATCAACATCACTAGGCTTCCTTGACGTTTCACACGCTTTAGAGTAGCTTCCGTATCCCCATTAACCAACACCGCTGCAATCTCTCCGTCTTCTACATCTGGCTGTTGTCTGATTAATACATAAGCGCCGTTAGGAATAGTAGGAGCCATGCTGTTACCTTTACAATGTAAGTAAAATAGATTCCCGGTTGGCAGTGTGTCTGCCACTTCTTCCCGGTATCCTTGGATATTTTCTTCGGCGGTGATGGGGTCTCCGCAAGCGATGTCACCTATGATGGGGACGGAAGCCATTTCTTTAACTTGCATCATATTGACTATTTTAGATTCATACCGAGGGTCTATTGCTGATTTGGGAACGTTAAAAAAATCGGCGAGTTTTTGAATATTCCCTGCATTCGGTGTCGATGTTCCTTTGACATAACCGGTCAGCGTAGACCGCGGAATGCCGGTATGATTATGAATATCTACTTGGGTAACGTTTCTGGTAGATATTAGCTCATTAATATTGCGAGAAATATCTTCTCGTATTTTTAATTCATAAGGTGTCAATTCTCCCCTTGCCATTTTTAAAGCACCTCCTTTTTTCTATACCTATATAATATCGAATTTTTTCGTACTTGTAAATAGATTGATACGAAAAAATATAAAAAATATCGACAAAAACAGTTGAAAGTACGATTTAATTCGTATATAATGAAATCAAGTTAAGGAAAGCGAGGTGAACTTTATGACAGATGTAACGATTCAAATGTCTCTAAAAGCAGCGCGAGTAAACGCAGGTTTCACCAGCAAGGAAGCAGCAGAAGCCGTTGGTGTCCATTATCAAACGCTAACAAAATACGAAAAGGATAGTTCCGATATTTCATTTTCTTTATTGGAAGAACTATCTAATTTGTATCAAGTACCTATCAATAATATTTTTTTGGGCAAAGAGTACGAGTTAATCCGTATTATCGCAAAAAAAAGACAGGAGGCTTAGTATGAACGAACTCATTAAAGTGATAACTAACGAAAATGACGAGCAGTTAGTCAGTGGACGTGATTTACACGAATTTTTGGAAGTTGAAACGCCTTATAAGAAATGGTTTGGGCGAATGTCCGAATACGGATTTGCCGAAAACGTTGATTTTATCGTGATGGACAAATTTGTCCAAGACGAAACGGCATTCGGTGGGCATCGAAGAATTACCGACCACGCTTTAAAACTCGACATGGCAAAAGAAATTTCTATGATTCAACGATCTGAAAAAGGAAAGCAGGCACGTCAATATTTCTTACAAGTTGAAAAAGCCTGGAACAATCCGGAGATGGTTGTACAGCGAGCTTTACAAATTCAAACACGCAAAGTTGAAGCGTTACAACTCGAAAATGCTGAATTGAAACCAAAAGCGCTTTTCGCCGATGCAGTACGAGGGAGTACGAATAGTTGTTTGATTAAGGACTTGGCGTTAATGCTGAATCAAAATGGGATCAACATTGGGCAGAACAGATTGTTTGCTTACATGCGTAAGCATAAGTACCTAGGAAGCGGCAAAGGGCATTATAACAAGCCTACGCAAAAATCAATGGACAAAGACCTGTTCGAATACCGTGAACATTTCCACACAAATAGTTCTGGCGAAGTCGAAGTGAGATTCACACCGCTTGTTACTGGAAAAGGACAAGAATACTTCGTCAATGAGTTTTTAGATTCAGAAACAGCATAGGAGGTGTGAACAATGGCTAAGAAAAAAGAAAACGGCTTGACGGTTACTGTACGTAACGCAAGTGGTACACGTACCCGCTATCCCGACGGACGTGTAGAAGGTGACCATATAACTGTTTCTGCCGAACGACACGCGATCGCCCTTGAAGGTATTAACCGATTGCGAAGAGAAGTAGCGTTAAAAAAAGATAGTGAAGCAATGTAAAGGAGGCAACAGCATGAATGAAGAAAAATCCTTGTCAGAAATATATGGGGAAAACACTAATTTTGGAAAAATTATTCTTTCCTCAGACGGTATAGAAATCCAAGGAAAGAAACTAAAAAATGTAATACCCGATAGTATTGATATCGCTGCTTTTGGCAACAAAACCATGGTTGCATGCTGTTTTGTCTGTGATGAATTCAGTCTAATCCCAAGCGACTCGAGCGATTAATTTGGAAATGTTTTTTGGAGTTGGCTCTAGTCCTTCTTCTATTGCATATTTTTTGATTTTGTCCCAAACACCAACTTTTTTCGTTTGTTCCAGATATAGATAGCCTGAAGTACTAAGCCCTTCTATATCAAAAAGAGTTCCATCCATGTATCCAGTAGTTCTTCCTTTTACAAGGCCATCCTCGATTAAATTAGCAGTGATTTCTTGTAAAAAGTCAATTGAGCTACGATCACCTAAATCTTTTCTGATTTGAGAAACTTCATCAGATGAATCTATTAAATCTAGTAATTCTTGAAAGTTAGAAGGTCGAGAGTTGTTGATAGTATCTAAAATTAGTTTGTATATATTGAAATAGTTCATAATCTTTCACCACCTTATCAGTTATTTCAGCAGACCACTTGCTGATAAGGAAATTATACAACAGAAAGGAAGTACCACATGAAAAATAAAAAAATCGCACTAGGAGTTACCGCTGCATTGTTACTAGGATCAACTGTAGGATTCGCAGCAGGCGCTGGGTTCTTCGATAACGCAACAACTGTTGAACAGAACATCTACAAACTGGCTAACATTGCTACGCAGAACAAGCAGAAGGCAGCAGACGTTCAAAGCAAACTTGATCAAACGACTGGGCAGCAAAAGAACCTGCAAGATCAACTAGACAGTTTGAAACAGCAATTGGCAAACAAACAAAACGAGGTCAATGCGAAGCAGTCTGAAATCGAAGCCAAACAGCGTGAAGTCGAGTCTAAGCAACAGGAAGTCACGCAGAAACAGCAAGAGGCGGATAAGCTGCGTAATGAACTATCTAATGCTCAAAATGATTCAGCACAAAAAGACGCACGGATGGCGGAGTTAGCAAATTTGAGCCAACAAAAAGTAAACGAGTTGGGCCAGTAGGAGGGTTAATGATGAAAAAAATCTATTGGCTACGTCGATTAACACTTCTAATGGCGATGATCGGCGTTGGTGCTGCAACAACTGGATTTATACCAGTATGGATCAAGATTCTACTTATTGCGGGCGTGGGAGGAAATCTCTTATTGACTGAGGAGTTCGAGTTCGATCTTCGAAGTAGAGCTAGCGGGAGGTGATCAATTTGGCGAAAAACTGGACTACTAAAGAAATTCAATATTTAAAGAAGAGTGCTTTACTAGCTGAAACCAATGAAGTCTTAAACATTGCTGATATGGCAAGAAAACTAAATCGCACCGCTCAATCTGTACAGAGTAAAGTTTACTATCTGCAACGATCAGAAGAACTTCCTAGAATAGACCGTTCTAAATCATTCGATATTGCCGGGAAACCCTGGTCAAAGAAAGAAGATAAGCGGCTTATTGCCATGAAGAAAAACGGCTCTACTCACGCGGAAATTGCAGAGCATCTCGGAAGAACCGAAAACTCAGTGGTTAGCCGAGTACATCGATTAAAGAATTCAGGGAAAGTCAAAAATATTCGAAATAGGTGGACAGATGAAGAAATCCAATTGATTCTTGACCACGTGAAATTCGATTCGAATGGATTCGTTTGTAATTACGATGAACTTGCTCGTCTTGTAAGGAAACAGCTCCAACAAGTCTACGCGAAAATTTCAAGGTTAAGAAAAGAAGGTGTAATAACCGAAGCTCCTAAGCAAGGAACTACCAGTGTAAAAGCTAAAGAATCAATGACTAGATTTAACGATGCTCGTTTTGCTCATGTTCCAAAGAAAAAGGAGGAAGTTCCAATGAATGGACCAACTGTGAATCAATCAGATGTCTCTATCGAATCGAAACAAGTTAGTTTGATTTTAACCACAGTTATTGTTAGCGGTCAGCGAACAGATCAATATTTCACACAAGAAGGGGAATTGATTGCAACAAAAAAAGAGCCTACCTCGTCGGCCAACGAAGTAAGCAAATAAATAAGAATACATCTAAAAGGAGTGTAACACATGACCGAAATTCTAATCAACAAAATTAAGTATAAGCACTTCAAGGGGCTAGAAGATTTTGAACTGTCATTGAAAGGATCGTCTGCTGTAATCAGCGGTCGTAACGGTTTAGGTAAAACAACATTATCAGACGGCCTGCAGTGGCTATTCTTTGGAAAGGATTCCACCGGAGCAAAACTAAACCCAAAGCCACGAGACAAACAAAATCAAGAGCTTTTAGGATTAGAACCAACGATTGAAGCCGAAATGATTATCGATGGAAAAGTGACGGTACTCAAACGAATTCAAGAAGAAAAATGGACTGCAAAAAAAGGCGAGCTTGAAAAGACTCGTAGTAGCGACAGTACAAGATATTTTATCGATTCAGTGCCTATCAAAGAGAAGGACTGGAAATCATACCTTGAAAAATTAGGCGGGGAGCCTACATTACAAATGCTTTCGAATTCGGCTTTTTTTATGACACTGAACTGGAAAGAACGGCGTGAGCGTTTGATTACCCTTACTGATTTAACTGATGAACAAATCATCAAAGAAGATGACGAACTCAAAGAAATCAACGAATTTATTGGTGACCATACCATTGATGAAATGAAGAAAATTCTAAAAGGTCAGAAGTCAGATATTAAAGCCGATATTGACGGCATGCCAGCGCGTATTCAAGAAGTCACTGACATGAAAAATCAACTTGGTTTAGCAGACGACAAAGCGAAGCTAGAAAAAAGTATTGCTGATATGAATTCAATGATCAGTGAAAAGGAATCATGGTTGATAGATGCCAAAGCCGGGACAGTAAATCATGAATTAAATGAACTTAAACAGAAGCAGGCCGACCTACGAGCAAAGCTTGTAGACGAAAAGACAAAGTTCCAAACCAGTCTTTTTGCAGCAACGTCTAGCTTACAAGAAGACTTCAATAATCAACGCGCTTTAGTCAATTCGCTCAGAACGGATTTATCAACTCTAGAAAGCAAAGAGTATCGTCTGCAGGAGGCGTTGAAAGAAAAGCGCGAGTTTTTGCAGGATCATCTAGTTAAATACAAGGAAATCAAAGCCGTAGATTTTGATGAGCATCAAAAGACGTGCCCGACTTGTGGCCAAGATTTACCGTCGAATGAGATCGAAAAAATGGTTTCTAAATTTAACAAGAATAAAGCCGATCGCTTAGAAAAAAATGTTGAAGTTGGAAAAGCGACTAAAGAAAATGCAGCCAAATTAGAAGCTGAAATCCTTCCACTTCAAAAGGAGATCACCGAAAAAAGAAAGCAGCTTGAAGCGTCTAATTCACGCTTAGACGAAATCAATAACGATTTGATCTTCCAGAAAAATAAACAAGGCGTTTTTGAAGATTCTCAAATTTATAGAGACATCATTGCAGAAAATACTCAATTAGAAACAGCTATGGAACGAGCAGCCACTAAAGATACAAATGCCGAGGCTGACAAGCTATCCGCCGAGATCCAGTCGGATAAAGAAATACTCGCCGGTCTGAACCATGAACTTCAAAAGTTCGACATGATCAAGACTTATGATGATCGTTTAGCTGAGTTAAAAGACCAAGATAAAGATTTGAAGAATCAAAATCAATTAGTCGAAAAACAATTATGGCTTATCGAGGAATTTACTCGTCGGAAGGTTAAGCGGATCGAGGAATCAATTAATGAACTGTTCTCCATCGTTAAGTGGAAATTGTTCGATGTTCAGAAAAACGAAGGTATCAAAGAAATGTGCGAAGCCACTTATCAAGGTATCGAATACAGCAGCGGTTTAAACAACGGCGCACGGATCAATTGTGATCTGGATATTATCCGCACGTTGTCTAGAGAAATCGGGATCACGATGCCAGTGCTCATTGATAACGCTGAGTCAGTTAATACATTACAACCAATCGAAGGACAAATGATCGAGCTTCAAGTAACCGAAGATGAAAAATTGAAGGTAGAGGTTTAAAAATGGAAATTATTGCTTATGTAAAAGATTATGGAGAGAAAATTTTTATCGGAACGTTTGAATCGATGGAAAATATTCATGATGAAGTTGAGGCCAAAATGGATGATTTAGGACTTAGTTACATGATAACTGGCGGGCAATTGAAGCGGCCTATCTACATTGTTCAAGGTACTAACGAATACAAATTAATTTGGGGGTCGAATAGATAATGACTAATCAAAATACACCAGCATTATTGCAAAAAGATATTACAGATCAAGTTAATGGGAAATTGGTTGCTTTAAAAAATGAAGGATTACATTTACCTCCTGGTTACGCAGCAGCGAATGCGCTAAAGAGTGCTTTCTTTGAACTGCAGGAGGTTCAGGACCGGAATAAAAAACCCGCTCTTGATGTTTGTACGAAAGAATCAATCGCTAATACTTTGCTAGATATGGTAGTGCAAGGTCTTAGTCCTGCGAAAAAGCAATGCTATTTCATTGTATACGGAAATAAGCTGCAATTGAATAGATCATACTTCGGTACACAAGCAGTTTTAAAACGGCTATCCAATGTTAAGGATATTTGGGCAAATGTTATCTATCAAGGAGATACCTTTGATATTGAAATTGTCAACGGTCGTGAAACGCTTAAAGATCACAAGACAGCATTTGAAAATCGCGACAATGAAATTATCGGGGCGTACTGCATTATCGAAAAAACGGACGGTGAACGTGTGCTTACGACGATGACGAAAAACGAGATCGACAAATCTTGGAGTAAAGCAAAAACCAAAAACGTTCAGAATGACTTCCCACAGGAAATGGCGAAACGTACAGTGATCAATCGTGCTGCTAAGGCTTTCGTCAACACTAGTGATGATAGCGATCTACTTATTGAGGCAATTAACAACACGACTGCCAACGAATACCAAGACGAAAACGAACGAAAAGAAGCAGAAATCATTGATGAGATCGATCAAAATGCCAACAGTGAAATACTTGATCCCAAACCTGTAGATGTAATTGATGAACCTCAAGCTAGCGGAGAGGTTGAGGAGCCTTTTATTGAACCAGAACCACAAGAGGATGCTGATCCATATGCTTAAGATAAAAAGCTTTGGATCGGGCAGTTCAGGGAATGGTTACCTGATCGATGACGGCATAACTCAATTAATCATTGAAGCGGGTGTCCAATATAAAAAAGTACAAGAATCAATGAGCTTTGATTTTTCTAGAGTCGCTGGCTGCTTGATCAGCCACGAGCACCGGGATCACTGCAAATATGTTCGGCCGCTGATTGATCAAGCGAGTATCGAAGTATTTGCGACGCACGGGACCATCAACGCAATGTTTGACGATGAATTCTTGAAGTTGAAGCGTCACCACGGTTATCAATTTACAGACCTTGGCTATAAAGCGACTAGAAAAATAGGAACATGGTTCGTCACTCCCTTTGAAACAGAGCATGATGCGGCAGAGCCTTGCGGATTCTTGATTGACAACATTTCTGGTGATCGACTGGTGTTCATTACAGATTCATATTACGTGAAATATAAGTTTCCAAATGTGACTCACATGATGGTGGAGGCCAACTATTCAAAAGATGTGATCGACGAAAAAATGATCAGTGGCTTCGATGTGAAAAGAAAAACTCGCTTACTAGAAAGCCATTTTGATTTTGATCAAACGAAAGAATTTATCAAAGCAAATAAATCCGATCGACTGCAGGAAGTCTGGCTTCTTCATCTATCTGATTCAAATAGTATCGAAAAACAATTTAAAGAAGAGACCCAGCAGCTTGTTGGAGTTCCCGTCTATATAGCTTAGGTGGTGATTTCATGA
Source organism: Enterococcus malodoratus ATCC 43197 (assembly GCF_000407185.1). Lineage (GTDB taxonomy): Bacteria > Bacillota > Bacilli > Lactobacillales > Enterococcaceae > Enterococcus_A > Enterococcus_A malodoratus. The sequence continues at coordinate 1,166,437 of NZ_KE136481.1, read as the reverse complement.
CCGGTGGATGGATTAAGCTTTATCGTCAACTACTAGAAAAACCGATTTGGTTGGAATCATCACCAGAGCAGAAAGTAATTTTGATTACTCTTTTGTCGATGGCCAACCACGAAGAAAAAGAGTGGGAGTGGCAAGGCGTCCCTTATAAAGCTAAACCCGGTCAATTTGTCACATCACTCGAAAGCATTAGAAAAAAATGCGGAAAAGGTATCTCATTGCAGAATGTTCGTACTGCGCTAAAAAGATTTGAAAAGTACGAATTTTTAACAAACCAATCAACAAAGCAGAATAGGTTGATAACTATTGTTAATTGGGGGATTTATCAAGAAAAAAATGCAGAGCTAACAGACCAACCAACAGTCAGCTCACAAACGCCTAACAGTCAGCTAACAACTAACAAGAATGTAAAGAATGATAAGAATGAAAAGAATATACATCATGATGGGGATGAAATCATGAAAGAAATTTTCCAACTCTACGAAAAAACATTTGGAGTTTTGAATTCAGTCAACGCTCAAAGTATTCAGTATTGGTGTGAAGACCTTTCATCTGAATTATTGGTTGAAGCACTCAAAAGATCAAAGGGATCTCGTTCCTTCAAATACACAGAGGGAATCTTGAAGAAATGGGAAGCAAAGGGCGTAAAAAATATGACTGACGTAAAAACTCTAGACGAAGAGTTCGAGAACGGAAAGACGCAAAGTAGATCAAATTCGCAACCGAGCGAATGGAAAGAATCAGGTGATGATTTTTGATCGAAGGAATTACAAGACGATTTGGCGCATTGATCAATGGTGGACCTTGTCCAAAATGTGGAGAGCAAATGCTCAAATGGGAAAATAAAAATAAAGATGGATCAGAACGATGCGCACCTGTTTGTATCGCTCCAGGTTGTGGGCACCGGGAAATGGCTAAGCGCAACAATAATAAAAATCAAGTCATTGTTGATGAATCAGTGAGAAAAGCTGCCGAATTAAAAATGATAAATAATTCCATCGTAACCGATACGAAAGTTTGGCGAAGTAGTTTCGAAAGTTACAAAGTGATGGATCAAGAAACGCAACAAGCAAAATTTAAAGCTCAAAACTGGATGAATAAAATTCTTAACAACGAAAACCTTCATGTGATCTTTACTGGTAATCCCGGAGCGGGCAAAACACATCTAGCAGCAGCGATCATCTTTGAAGTCTTGGAAAAATCAAATTATAAGCGAACTGTAGGGATCATTAATTTTCGAGAATTACTTGAGCAACTGCGTGTGGCCATCAATGACGATGAAGTACGGAAGTCAATCCGCGGGGCTCTGATGACTGAAATCAAAAAGATGGACGTTTGCGTTATTGATGATTTAGGTGCCGAATTAGGAACAGCAGAGAACCCTACAAAGCCGACGCCATTTGTCATTGAAACATTGCAATCGTTGGCTGAAGCTCGTCTGGAAAAAGCGACGATCTTTACCAGTAATTTAAATTCAAAACAGATTTTGACTCTATACGGTGAAAGAATTTATTCCCGGATGATGAATGGAGCAAAAACAGATGATAAATTGAGTGCTTTTCGATTTAAAGAGACATCTGATAAAAGGAGGAATCCGATTTGAGTTTTGTTGTAAAGAAAGAGTGCTATCTAGATGAACATGGTAATGGTAGACCCAGCTCAATACATGCCAAGAAACATGATGATTACGGGATAGCCGAAGCTGTTGCCACAACTTGTGGCGGCAGAGTTGTAGAACTAATTGATAAGACAGATAGACAAGTGGTTAAAACTAAAATCGAACCAAAAAAGAAAAAAGCATCCAAAGCAAATCAAGCTTGGATGCGGAAAGGATATTTTGATGGGGAATAGTCCAACAGCTTTGAATAAGCGAGGAAAGAAAGTGGTCATCGACGGCTACAAATTCGATTCAGAAAAAGAAGCATTGTTTTACCAGCGTTTTGTAAAGGATTGCGGATTGCCGTTTGAGGTGCATCCACGTTTTAAATTGACTGAATTAACTGAACTTCCGGAAGGCGGCAAGATTACGCAAATTGCCTATTCACCAGATTTCATTATTAAGGATCATGATGATAATTGGCTGCACGTAATTGACGTGAAAAACAGTTTTGGAATGTACGGAATTGATCAAGCGAATAAACTGCGTTTCAGATTATTTGCGATTTTCTTCAAGCATCCGGTTGAAGCTGTAGTGATCCGGAAGAATGATTTTAAAGTTATCACTCAGGGCGTTACAAAACCCTTGAATGATAAAAAGCCTTTTATTACCACCAATTTTAATTACCACTGGAAAGATGCAACGAACTATTGGGAGGAGAACAATGATTGATTTTGATGTGAAAAAAGGGTACGCCTTTTCGGGAAACGAAAGAGAAAAATCTAAAGCAGTTCACGAGAGGTTTAGTGAATTGACTAAAAAATACAGTATCGGTAAAACTAACTCGTTTAGTTTAAAAAAAATGACAGAAAAAGAACTTGAAGCTGAAATGGAAAAATTCGACATTTTCATTAGTCGTGAACCAAAGTATCACCATAGCATCCATACAGTATTGAAAAATAATACTGATTTGAGCAATGAAGACATGTTGATAATTTGTGACAGCGGCAATTTATGTTTTGGCGGTTCCTATGAAGGCCACAACCAATACAGAATTTCAGAAGATTAATCAAAAAGGAGTTCTACTAATGAAAATCAGTGATTTAGGAACAATTTTGAATGGCATTTCGAAAATTCACGGTGATGAATCTAGAAAAGTCACGATTGATGCAATCCAATACGAAAAAGGTAAAACGCTGCATGTGTCTACGTCAACGGATTCTGTAGACGTAATAGCGAGCGTCATGATAGACATCAAAAACGAGGAGGACAAATAAATGTCAATTGAATTTAAACCAACAATCAAATCGATCAATATAGCAAGCGAGGATTTGACCAAGATTACTTTAGAGGTGAAGAACGGCTCTTTGGATGGTCAATACGAGGATTTAAGAAAATTATCAGGAAAAACGGTAGTTGTGGCCATGTTGCCTGATCATTATTCTTACACTCAGAAATTTGATCGCAGTACAAATAAACCAGTTCAGGAATGGATCGTCAATCCTGATGGCACTGCAGAAATGAAGGAAACAGAGCAAACTCAATTAGATGTTGATGGAAAAGGCAACATTGATATTCGAGAAATTGAGAAGAAAGTTGATAAAGATTTGATTGATGAATACATCATGAAATCTAATTCGATTGAATTTCCGGGAATCATTAATCCTCGTGATGTCATCTCTCGGTTAGACCAAGGAGACGATTTAGGAGAAGTAGCTGATGCTTATGAAATGTCTGACGCCGCTCTATTGGCTGAGATCGAAAAAGCTCGTAAGTATTTTGCACCGTTTGCTGATGCATGGAATAAAGTTCGAGATGAAGTTGTCTTTCAGGATGCAGATGAAACTGACTCGGAGGTTGATGATGATTCCGATTCGAAAGAAAGCGATAGTGAAGACCCAAAACAAGAAATGAATAATCTGTCGGAAGAAATCCAAAATGTCTCAGAAGACGAAATAGATGCTAATGAAGAGACTCCGGGAGTTGATGTTGAAGCTGAGGGTGATTTACTTGGACAATCAGATCCTTACGGAAATGAACCGCCAGAAAATGAAGATTCTGAATCTGATGATCAAACGGATGATGCAGATCCGGAAGATGATCCCTATAAATAAAGAGGATCGCGTTTTGATTTTAGAAAACGCAAAGTGGATTTGGTCCAAAGAGGAAATAGAGCGTGCTATATCGCTCTTTTCCTTGGGATTGACTCCTAGTAGAGTTGCAGAGGTCATGGATCAAAAATACATTGATACAGGCTTGCTGTATCTCCATTTACTGGATAGCGGAAAAATAAAAATGGAGTGATCCAATGTATCGCATATATCACGATAAGATTGCAGCAATCGTAGCAGACGAAGATAGAAAACTGTTCTGCTATACCAGCATTGAAAAAGCAAAGCAAGTAGCTAAGAGTATTGAATCGAAAACGAGTTATCGAACAGCGTTGAATCAGCGAGAAGAGTTTCTACTCGAAGTTGGATATAAGAAAGAGAAATTTATTAGATAGTCCGCTAACTGGGGCATTAGCAGAGGAAAGGATGACTGTGATGATTAAAGGCAAGAGCAAATTTGATTCAGAAATATTCCACGGCGATTGGACTAATTGGGGTGGATTCAGCAAACAAAAATATACCAAAGAAGAAGCAATCGAAGCATGGCGTAAAGAAATGTTTGGTCTTGATAAAAATGTCCCATGTGTTGTTGAAGATGCTTTTGTTAGATATCGTGTGGGTCAAAATGAAGACCACGAACCATGTGCATGTTGGTGGCTCGAATGGGAAGATTACGGAAGTAAATCTGTTCCTGCTTGGTCAATACGGGAAGCAAGAGATTATGAATTAGTAGGTTAACGGAAGACTTAGAGGAGGAAAAAATGAAGACATTAAAAATTGAAATGACTAGACGAGATAAAGTAAAAGTGGAACTTGATGAATCATATTTTACCGATGAATGGTTTGAAGAATTTAGAGAGTTTTTCTATGACTTTTATGATTTGGAACAGTTAGCCGAACATATCGCTTACAACATTGTCCATAACAATGCGACGTTTATTGAAGGCGTAGGCACACCTCTCAGAGATGGTGAAAAGCCGTATTGGTTGAGCGAGTCAGAGGAGAAACAACTTAATAAGCATGTGAACGTCATTTTTAATCCGTATGACACTGATGTTGAATATGAATAGTTCGGCAAACGACCACTATCAAGGAGGAAAAATAATGAAATATAGAAAGAAACCAGTAGTAATCGAAGCGTTTCAGTATGACGGAGATTTGATTTATTCCGATGGCACACCTTATGCACCAGATTGGGCAATGGAAGCAAACGAGAACGGCGTGTTCGTTTGGGAAGGGCAAGGAGACTTATATATCAAAACGCTCGAAGGAAACATGCTAGTAACACCCGGAGATTATGTGATCAAAGGAGTACAAGGTGAGCTGTACCCATGTAAGCCTGATATTTTTGAAGCAACCTATGAAGCAGTGGAGGACAGCGAATGATTGCAACAACCATAATTTATACCATAGTCGGCTTCATAATAGCTGCTCTGGGATACACCTTATTTAATGCCAGCGAAAGAAGCGAAAAAGGTTGGCGAGTATTTGGGGCTATTCTGTTTGTTATAGGAGCTTTGATAATTTTTGGAGCAGAATTGAATCTCTACTTCAATGGAACGCAGGAAGAATTAATCAAGTGGATGTTTTGGATGAAAGATTAGTTCCGTTAACCACGCCTATCACGTACGAACTATTTAAAGATGCGGTCAGAAAAATGAATTCTAAATATAAGGGGGCGTACAAAGTACCTACCCTTGGTGGGCTTCAAGAAATTACTGATATCACATAGAGAAAGGAAATTGAAATGAAAAAAAGTGAATTCTTAAAAAAACTAGATAAAGCAATAGAAAATGGTTGGGGGATTAAGGTCTATATCGAAATGCCAGACTTGGCCAAACCCGAAATCATTTGTAATCCTCCCGAGAACGTTGAAAAAAAGCGATCATATTACAATGTCACCTATAACAATGATATGGAACTGGAGTCATTCACTCAGATAAAAATTGTTGATGTTAACTTTTTATATCTTAAGTAGGAGGAATCAAATGTTTAATTACGATGATTTTGCTGTATATATAGTAAAAATGCAGAAGGCATTAATGAGGCAGGGACAAGATAGACAAGAAGCATTCAACAACGCTTTAGCAGTTTGGTCATTCGCAAGTTTAATAAAAAATCAGAAAGGACAAAGTGATGGGGAAAACTAAATCAAAGATTAAGAAGAAAAAGCGTCGGTTGCAGCAAAAAGCAGAAGCAAATGGGACGGCCAAAAAGAAACGAGGTCAAAGGTAATTCATGGATACAATAGATGAAATAAACTCGTTGATTGCTAAGTATAATTTTCCATTAGAGGTATTACAAGATGTAAATCATCGTTTGGAGTGCTGTAAAGATGATTTCTATGTAAAACAACAACTGAGATATTTGAATAATTTAGTTAATGCAGGTCTTGTAAGTGAAAAATAAAAAAGCCGGATTCCTCCGGCTGATACTAATTATTCGCATTTTTAGTATATCATAAGGGGGAATCGCGGTCATGGTACTTTTCGATGTTAGCAAATATGAGGTCCCAGATCCAAAAAGTGTAGACATAGAAAAAACAAAATATAACGTGGGTGTATTTTTATCAGCCTATCTGCCAGCAAGAAGCCGTGTCGGGCAACCAAGGGAACCCAAAGTGACAAGCAGCTTTTCGCTCATTCCTCCTAGCACAGCAAACACAAACCAAGGTGAAGCTGAGGAAATTCTCATTCAAAACGAAGAGGCCAAAGAGGAATTTGACTATTTGCACAATCTATTTGAAAAAGGGTTTTCCGTTATCCAGCATCCATTCAAGCCAGAGATAACTACCAGACGAAAAAGAATCTTTTACGATCGTTATATCTTGGGAAATTCAATTTATGTTACAGCACAACGTTTACACATCAGCGAAGATTTAGTATCCCAAGAGTCCACGAAATCAATTATTCAATTTGCCTCAGCACTAGAATTGTTGAAATTCCGGTAAAACATCGGGACTTTGTCGTGAAAAACTACTGATCATATGCTGATAAAACGAGTTATTATGATAGTGTCAAAAAGTTAGTTAATCCGGACAACAACTTGACTACAAACTAAAAACTTATGTAGTTGTCCGATTAATTGGCGGCACGCAAAAAAATAAATGATGAATGGAGTTGAAAAGCTCCATTTCTTTTAAAGTTCACGTGCCGTCTTTATGTCACTGTGGCGGAAGGATTAACGCATAGGTAGCCAATGCTAAAAACGTAGGGCGTTGGAGCTTATTAAGGGATTGACAGGTGACGACTCTTTCCCGATGAGCAAGGTTTGATTCCTTGCCAGTGACTTAGGTGTTTCACCACCGTTAAGCGTGAACGAATGATGCAGCAACCGAGCATTCCCATCTGCCAGGCATGGAGTAACAGTGGGTTCCATAATGGAGTAAGGTTGCTTAATACATATTTGGTTAGATGGTCGGAGTTAGTAATTAAACTAATTCCACGATGACTGGGATAGAATCGGTAACCCTGTCTATCCAATACATATGCAAGATCGCTTCGGTGGTCTTTTTATTTTGGCCGAAAACCTACATTTTCGATGGCCGATTATTGGAGGAAAAATAATTATGGACGATGAATTAATTAGTGAAGCTAGAAAGATAGCAATTGACTTTAACGGGGTTGAACAAAAATTAAAGCCAGTTCATTTACAACACAGAATGCGAATTGGAATTAACAGAGCAACAAAGCTATATGAGCAGTTAAAGAATGAAGGCTTAGTTTAGCAGTCTCCTCGTGAGGCTGTTTTTATTTTGCGTACAAAAATAGACCGCTGTTTCCGCAGCGATCTATCCGTGGAACGTAAACAATTTATTAATGTTGACACAGGAAAATTATATCATTGTAACGCTTACACGACAATTGGAAAAGGAATATACAAATGAGAAACTATTGGTATGTATCATTAAACAATAAATACCCGCTGCCGATGAAAGGACAGCATAAACGTGTAGTGATGTCTATTCAAATGAAGGCGAAGTATTCGGTTGTAGAAATGACCAGGGAAGCAACGCCAGTAGAGGTTGATCAGTGCAAGATGGTCTATTGTGGGTTTGGTTATTGGAAAGAGGATCATATCCAAGAGAACATCAGGAAATACATATAGAGAGGTGGTGGCGTTGATGTGGCAAACTTAACCACAAGACAAAAAGCTTTTGCAGATGAATATATTATTAATGGTGGTAATGCCACACAAGCCGCCATCAAAGCTGGATACAGCAAAAAAACTGCCGAAGCAACAGCAAGTCGACTGTTAAGAAATGTTAAGGTCGTGGAATATATCGCTAACAAGGTAGCTCCTGTCATTGAAAAGCGAAATACGGATGTACAAGAACAATTGAATAGTCTTTTGGATATATACGACGGGAAAACGATGATCAGCCGTAGCAAACAAATAGACCACTTAGAGGGCGATAAAATCGTTAAAGATATGACGTACGAATACACCCCAGATTTAGAGAATAGATTAAAAGCAATTGATCTATTTTTGAAGTATGCTAGTCCGTTGTTAAAAGCGCAGCTTGAAAAAGCTCAAGCAGAAGCAGCGATTCTTCGAGACAAAGCTAATAAATTGTCAGAAGATGCTCAACAAAATGAGTTGCTTGATGCTTTAGTGAATCTTCCAATTGAGGAGAGTGATATAGATGTCGATAGCATTTAGCCCAAAACAGGTGGATAACATCGGATCTGATATCACTGGAGTTGAATTTGAATTGAACGAGGGTACGATCCGATCGGGTAAAACCATGAGTGATATTTTCAAGATGGCTCGTATCTATGCCAAGTCACCAGACAGAGATCATCTAGTATTAGCTTATAACCAAGAGCAGGCTTATCGAATGTTCATTGATGGCGAAGGATTCGGTTTGATGAATATATTCAAAAATAATTCAGAAATTCGGCATAACGAAAATGGTGATCACCTTTGGATTAACTTTGGTAAAGGAAATGAAAAACGAATTTACTATAAAGGTGGAGGGAAAGTAAATGCTGTCGGTAGTATAACTGGTATGTCTTTTGGAACCGTCACTTTTTTAGAGTTTAATTTATTAAACAAAGAAGTGATAGCCGAATCATTCAGGCGAACACTGGCCAGCAAGATGCGGTTTCATTTGGGTGAACAAAACCCACCAGCTCCCAATCATCCGAATTTAGAACTATTGAACCAGTTCGAGAAAACAAACACTTATAGATTCAGACATTGGCGTCCAACTGATAACCCCATATTAACTGGCGAACGTTTAAAGATGTGGAAACAACAATGCGAAACGTCTGATTATCTACTTAAGCGGGATTGGAGAGGCGAACGAGTCATGCCAGAAGGTGTCATCTACTCAATGTTTGATACAGATAAGCATATGAAGAATGCAATTAAAGGCAGACCGATTGAAACGTTCTTTGTTGCTGATGGAGGTCAATCAGATGCTACGACCTGTACTTTCTGTTTAGTGACGTTTGATAGAGGACAGTATTATTTATATCAACTAGCGAACTATTACCACAGTGGAGCAGATACAGGCGTTGTGAAGGCTATGAGCACCTATGCAAAGGATATCAAACTGTTTAAAGAATGGTGTTACTCAAAATGGAACTATCCGCATTATAATTATTTCTTTGTCGATCCAGCTTGTAAGACTTTAAGAGAAGAACTACATCTTATTGGAATTATGACAGATGCTGCAGACAATAACTCCCGTGACAAGATTAGTAGTAACGGTATGAGAATAGAAGTTGGAATCGAGCGAGTGCAGAATCTTTTGACAAAAGAGGTTCTATTTTTATATACCGGCCAAAATGAATACGATTTTTATAATGCAATTAAAGAAATAGGTATGTACGTTAGAAAAGATAACGGGTTGCCTATAGATAAATACAATCACTATCTCGATACATTGAGATATGCAGGAAACTACTTCACGAAAACATATCTCATCTAGGAGGTGGAGGAATGTTCGAAAGATTAAAGACTTTATTCAGAATTGGAGGTGCAAAAGTGGGAGTTGTACAAACGTTAAATGATATTACTGATCATCCTAGAATATCTGTAAACGCTAATGAGTTTGACCGTATTCGTGATAATAAACGAATTTATAAAAATGCATTTCCTAATGTGGAATATATCAACAGCGACGGACTATCTAAAAGCCGTCCATTTCACTCGTTAAACGTTTCTAAAGTCGTCGCAAGGAAACTATCGAAATTAGTTTTTAACGATGGTTGTGACATTAGCGGGGACAATGAGGATGCAGATAAATTTCTTCAAGAAGTATTCAACGATAATAAATTTAGAAAGAACTTTGGGGAAGAGTTAGAAGCTGGGTACGCTATCGGTGGTTTGGCTTTGCGTCCATATGTTGATACGAATACCGGGAAAATAAGGATTTCGTATTGTCGAGCTGACACCTTCTATCCCTTGGAATCGAACACGAATGATATTTCAGAGGCGGCAATCGCTACTGTTACTCAACAAACAGAAGGTCAAAAGACCGTATATTATACGTTGTTAGAATTTCATGAGTGGGAAGATGGTACCTATTGGATTCGCAACGAGTTGTATCGATCAGATGAACAAAATCAAGTAGGCGTTAAGATATCCCTGAAATCATTAGACAAATACAAAGACTTGCAGGAAGAGGTAGCAATGCCTGGCTTTAGTCGACCACTTTTTGTTTATATTAAACTCGCAGGTAAGAATAACTTTGACCTTAACAGCCCGTTAAGTCTGGGTGTCATCGACAACGCAAAACGCCAATTAATTGATATTAACGAAAAGTATGACGAATTCATGTGGGAAATTGAGGAAGCGAAACGAAAGATACTCGCTTCTGATCATTTCTTTAAAGTTCGCTATGACGAAAAGGGAAACCCTGTTAAGCGTTTCGATAGTAAAACAGGAGTATTTCAACGGTTGAAATCGGATGAACCATTTATTGACGAATTCTCACCGTCATTACGGTCGACTGAGTTTATTGCAAGTATAAATTTCATTCTTCGTATCATTGAGTTGCAGACGGGCTTTTCAAGCGGGACATTTAGTTTTGATGGTCAGTCAGTTAAAACAGCGACGGAGATCATAAGTGAGAACTCTGAGACGTTCTCTACTCGTTCAGACAACGTTTTGATCGTTGAGGAAGCATTGAAGGAATTGATTACAACTATCTTCGAGTTAGCAGATGCCTATGGATTATACAGTGGCGCGGCTGAAGTCGGAGTAAATATCGATTTCGATGACGGTGTTTTTCAATCTCAAGATGAGAAAGCCGATTATTATTCAAAATTAATTACTGCTGGTTTAACATCCAAACTGAATGCTATTCAAAAATTAACTGGTGTTACAGAGAAAGAAGCAATAAAGCTCGTTTATGATATTCGTGCGGAAAATCTAGAAATGGATTATTCAAGACAAGAAGAAGTTTCAGCGAGTAAGCAGCTAGGAGATGAAGAATAATGTCAGACCAATTACTTGAGTGTGGTAAATGTGGACAATTAACACGGCTCATTCGCAGAACAGAGAAAATAGGCAATGGAGTTTTTCATGAATTTGCTGAGTGTGAAAAATGTCAGGGCAATACGACGATTTTTTATTCTGACAAAGAAATCCGATCTCTGCTAGTTAAGCAGCAAAATACGAAGCCAGGGAAGTATCGGACAAAACTTGCTGCTGAGATTCAAAATAAAATGAATCGATTGAGGCAGGAAATGGAGTGATAGCATGATCACACCTCATCAATTAGATTTATGGTCTAGCAACATGGCACACCTCTATCAGTCGTTAGAGGGAGAACTGATACGTCTAATCGCAAAGCGTTTGAATTCAGGTCATGAAAATATTCTGGATTGGCAACGTGAAAAGCTTCAAGAACTGCATCTTTTCAATAAGGATGCAATCAAGGCCATTTCTCAAATTACCGGAATTGCCGAATCAGAAATAAAACGAATGTTCGAGGGTTCGGGAGAGAAAATTGTCAAAGATGTTGATGGTCAGCTGCCTTATGAACCATTACCATTTCCGAGTGATCTTGACAACATAATGAAGGCTTACCACGACCAAGTTTGGAGCGATATCAACAATTACGTGAATCAAACACTATTATCAACAAACTTTGGATACGGAACTGCTACGACTAAAATGTACAACGATATAGTGAACAAGACGACTGCTGCATTTAACAGCGGTCTTTTTACATTTGAGGAGGCACTCGAAAGAACAATTCAAGAATGGGCACAAAAAGGAATTCGATCAGCGTTCGTTGATAAAGGCGGGCATTCGTGGAGCCTAGAACGATATGTTAGAACGGTTTTAAAGTCCACGCTTGGAAATACGTATGACAAGTTAAGAAAAGACCGTATGAGCGAATATGGCGTGCATACGGTGCTCGTAACAAGTCACATGGGTGCACGACAAGCTTGTTCGAGAATTCAAGGCCACGTCGTTGATTTAAGAGAGTCTTTGCCCAGTGGGAGTGAATACAAGAGTATTTACGATCCTTATTGGCAAGCAGAGTACGGAACACCAGGAGGGCACCGGGGAGTTAATTGCAATCATTTACACATTCCCTTTATTCCAGGAGTAAATGAGAATAATCAGCCCCGCTATGATGCGAAAGAAAACGAGAAAGTTGCTGAATTAATGAAACGTCAGCGCAACCTAGAAAGACAAATCGTTAAGTTCAAAAAGAATCAAATGGTTTCAGAAGCATTAGGGCACACTGATAATGCGAAAACGTGGGGGCAAAAAGTCAGAGGATCTCAGGCCAAGATGAGAGAGCTTATTGCATCTAATGAGTATCTAAGCCGAAATTATCCACGAGAGAAAGTTTACACGCCTATAAACACATTGCTCAAAGATTTCAGGTACGACGATTTTTAATGTTTTATTAGACCTGCTCGGATGTCTCTAAAAGACGGCTCAAAGTGGGAGTTGCCACTCTAAAAACACTTAGGAGGAAAGCAATATGAATAAAGAAGATTTAATTGCATTAGGAATTGAGGAAGATGTTGCTAAAAGCGTGATGGCATTGCATGGAAAGACGGTCACAAATTTGAATGCGAAGGTAGCTACCGCAGAAAGTGAACGTGACAATGCTAAACAAGAATTAGCGACGAATCAAACAGAATTGAATGCTTTGAAAGAGTCAGCTCAAGGAAATGATGATTTAACTCAAAAATTAGCCGATTTGCAAATAAAATTTGACGAAGCGAAAACCAATTCTGAGAAACAACTATCGGAACAACAAAAGGACTTTGCTATCAAATTGGCCCTTAATGAAGCGCAAGCACTAGATAACGATATCGTTCTAGGTCAGTTAGATAAAGAGACGATCAAAGTAGTCGATGGCAAGTTACAAGGGTTTGAAGAGCAACTGAACGGATTAAAAGAAAACAAAGCATTCTTGTTTCAAAATAGCGACCCAAACCCTGATCCCGAACCAAATCCAAAACCGCAAATCGTTCCTGGTGGCAATCCTTCGGGCAGTCAGAGCGGTGGCAAAACGATTGTACAAAAAATTCAAGAAAGATTAGGTGAATAAATATGGCTTTAGTATTAGATAGTAAAGATTTAGCAACGATTGATAAAGAGTTTCGCGCAGATTCACAGGTATGGGATGTCTTAACTCAAGGAGCAAAAAGTATTACTGCTGCCGATTTTGTGGGAGCAAATGAAGTACGTATCAACAAAATGTCCGGGTTTATGGAAGCGACTGAGTATATTCGTAATGGTGAAAATGCTCGTAACCAGATTAGCATTGCTAAGGAAACGATCAAATTAACACATGAAGACTGGTTTGGTTATGATGTTGACCAATTGGATCAATCAGAAAGCGCAGCATTGACAATCAATAACGTTGTGACAGAACACAAGCGCTTGATCACGGTACCACATCGGGACAAAGTGGCGGTTCAAGTAATGTTTGACAATGCTGGTAATAAAGTTAACGAAACATTAACAGAAGATACGATCCTAGCTGCTTATGATGCCGCAGAAGAATATATGACGGATAATGAAGTTCCAGGCGGATACGTGATGTTTGTTTCTGCAGCAACATATCGCTTGTTGAAAAATGCAAAAGGCGTAAGCAAAACATTCTCTACTAACCAAATGCAAGTCAATGGAATCAACCGTACAGTTGCTCAAATTGATGGTGGAGTACCTATCCTAAAAGTTGCCAAAAACCGCATTAACGGAATTGGCATCAAAGATACAATCAACTTCATTATTACTCCGTTAACTGCAATTGCTCCAATTGTTAAATTTGGTACTGTTGACACAGTTCCAGCTTCACAAGACCGAAGCGGATACCGTGACACTATCAAAGGTTTGGACTACTACGATGCAATTGTATTTGATAATGCTAAGAAAGCAATTTACGTTTCATACGCCCCAAAAGCGTAGACCCATCCGGCGTAACCTTAAATAAAACAACGGCTACGCTTGCGGTGGGAGCCACAGAAACATTATCTGCTACTGTAGCGCCAGAAACGGCAACCGACAAATCGATTCAATTTACTTCAAGTAATGAAACGATCGCAACAGTAACACCTGTTCAAGGGAAAGTGACAGGAGTCAAAGCGGGCACTGCAACAATCACAGCGACAACCACAAATGGAAAAACAGCTACTTGTGAAATCACAGTAACTGCACCAAGCGAAGGATAGTTTAGTAGCTATCCTTTTTTAATTGAAAGGAGGCAACTATGAGCTATCTAACATTTGATGAGTTCAAATCAATTACCGGGAAAACCGATGATTATAAAAAGACATTCGAACAGTTTTACTCAAAAGCTGCATCAGTGATCGATAATATCACAAATCGATTTTATCAGATGAATAAGATCGATGAAGATTCGGTCGCTTTTCGGGTTAATCAGTTCAAATTAGCTCTATGCAGCCAAATTGAATACTTTGGCGAGCTTGGAGCAGATACTTTCGAGAGTATTAACAAAGCACCACAGACGTTCTCGGCTGGTCGTACTAGCGTTTCAAACGGGAGTAGATACAACTCGTCCGGAGCAAATGAGAGTAAATCATTAGTAGCCGAGGACATCTACATTTATTTGGAGGGCACGGGTTTGCTTTATCGAGGTGTTGACTCATGTTAATGCCAAAGCCACCTAAAGAGTTTCTTGTGGATTCATTCATCTATAAAGAATATCTAGGTGAAGGCGATTGGAACAAGCCCATTTATGCAGAAGAGAAGGAGATTTCTTTTTGCCGAATTGATCGTGGCAGCCAGTATACTTTTTCAACTAACGGAAAACAACTACTCTATAATGCAGTGATCTTCTGTTATACAGGATTGACCGATCCAATACTCGATTTTAAAGCACAATCATTGGTTATTTATGATGGAATAGAACACACGATAACTAAGGTTGACCGAGTTGCTGAAGCCTATACAGACGGATACATACTCGTATGAGTTAGAGGTGGTCTAATGGGTGTAGAAGTAAATATAAAAGGCGTCCGTGCAAAAGTTAGTCCTGAAGCAATGAAACGTGGAAGGTATGCAATGGGAAATCAAGCAATGGCTGATATGAATCAGTTTGTACCTAGAAAAAGCAACACTCTTCGAACAACCGCACATCTAAAAAATGACGGGAGCGCAATTCTATACGAAACGAAGTACGCAAAACGACAATTTTATTTGAGAGGCAAGAAATATTCCACTCCAGGGACAGGCCCACGCTGGGATTTAAAAGCGAAGAGTTTATATGGACAGTCGTGGAAAAGAGCATTTCTGAAAGGAGCTGGTGTTAACTAATGGATTTCATTAATCGTATTAAAGAGTCAATTAATTCTATTGATGGGCTACCAATCAAAATCCGAAAAGGATACCTTTCTGCAGATGAAAGCCTAGTAATTTATCCATTGCCTGGTGGTCAGGTGATAACTGAGTTTTATGATGGTATCAAGGACCAACAACTGAATTATGAAATTGCAATGAAGTCAAAAGATGGTGATAAAATTGAAAAAGTTTTGTGGCTAATCTCAGATTATTTGGAGCAATTAGAAGAATTAAAGAGTCAAAATGAAACATTTGAATTTAATGGTTTAACGATAACGAGCAAGCCGTTCATCAATGATGCTGATGAACAAGGTTGGTTCGTTTTTTTGTTGGACTTTCAAGCAAAACTAACAACCTTCAAGGGGGAAAAATAATGCTATTAAAAATGAATTTACAAACTTTTGCTCGTAACAAGAATGCGAAACGTGAACACTATTTAGCTGAATACACACCAGGTCAAGAAGCAGCACCGTTAGCTGACGGAGAGAACTGGCTGAGATTAGCAAAGTACATCAGTTCAATTGGGGATGATACTGACGAACAAACAGATGACACAGGGTTCTACGACGGTGACGGCACGCCAGAAACAACCGTAACGGCCGTATCAGGCGCTTACAGTCCAGAGGGTTCTTATGATCCAGAAGACAAAGCGCAAGCTTTAGTTGCCTCTAAAAAGTACAAAATTGGAGAAGGACGCAAAGTGTGGCATAAAGTCGTAATGACGAATGGTGACACATATATTGGACGCGCTACTTTGACCGACATTATCGCTGGCGCTGGTGACGCAACAGAGTACGAAGATTTTAGCTGCACAATCACCTATGATCGTATCCCAGATGTAACGCCAAAAAAATAGCTCCCGATGCTCCAACTATTGAAGTAACGGCCGGTGACGGAAAGGTAAGTTACAAGCTTACTGATCCGTCCGGTGCGTCGGATATTACTGGCTATAAAATATTGTACAGAACTGGATCAGCTGCTTTCGTTGAAAAAGAAGTATCCGCAAAAACTGGTGATATTAATAGTTTAACGAATGGTTCAGAATATGAATTTAAAGCGCAGGCTAAAAATGAAATGGGTTATGGAAAAGAGAGTGCAGTCGTTAAGGCGACACCAAAAACAGCTTAGGGAGGATCAAAAATGAAAGCATTAAAAATTAACGTTGAACGTACAGGGTTCCCGGTTTCATTGGCTGGATTAGAATTCTTTTTTGATTGTTCTGCAGAACACATCGAAGAGTATGAAGTGAAATATGCAGAAGTTGAAAAAAAACTAAATGAATTAGAAGACGACAATGACATTCAATCGAAGAAAGAAGCTTTGGGACTGGGCTATGACGTCATGCTTGGCGACGGTGCATTTAAGAAATTATACACAGAAATCCCTGATTTAATTGCTTGGATCAATGCATTCTTTGATTTAGCTAGTGGTATTGCTCAAAATATCGATGTGTTCAAAAAAGAGCAGGAGAACAAATCAAAAGATCTAGAAAATGAATATTTAAAGAAAAAAGCTACTAAGAAGGGGTGACAGTTATGCGGTTAAATGATCCGCTTGTTACCTCTTTTTCTTTTGGTGAAAAAGACTATCCAATTGATTTGGCTTTTGACAACGTTCTAGATGTGTTTGATGTCATGGCAGATAAATCTCTTTTTAAAGAACAAAAGATCAATTTGGCTATTCAACTGTTGGTTGGAGACACCGATTTAACTATTTTAGAAAAGCTTGAAATGTGGGAGTTTATTCGATTGGAATTCATCTTTCTAGGTGCTGAAAACCATTCAGAAGTGGATGAATTAGGAAATGAACTACCTGCAAAACCTTCAAAACGAAATTTAGACGTTATTCATGATGCAAAGTATATCTATGCTTCTTTCAGACAAATTGGGATAAATCTCTTTGCAGAACAAGGAAAACTTTCTTGGCAAGAGTTTCAAGCGCTTTTAGAAAGCCTTCCAGACGACACCATTATGCAACGAATCATTCAAATTCGTAACTGGGAGCCACAAAAAGGGATGGATGCCAAAGAAAAGAAAAAAATGCGTGAATTACAACGAAAATATGCGCTTCCGAATACGTTGAGAGAGGAGGAAGACGATGAGTGATGGAACTGTTTCAATAGCTGTCAATGTTGACGGTAAAGATGTCACTGGATTGAATAGGAATTTGGATCAATTAGAGGGGAAATCTACAAAAGCAAATAAAAGTATTAGAGATATGGCCGTTGCTGTCGGAGCTGTGAAGCTTGCCAGCGCGGCTTTTAATGTGCTTAAAAACTCAGTTGGTGATGCAGTAAAGCGTTTTGATACTTTGAGTAATGCAAATAGAGTTTTTGAAAATATGGGTTTCAGTGCGAAAGATACTAAAACCACCATGGACAACTTGAAGAAAAGTATCCAGGGATTACCAACTCCGCTAGATGGAGCTGTGAAATCAGTCCAGTTGCTTGCTTCATCCACTGGTGATTTAGATAAATCTCAGCAAATATTTTCTGCTTTGAACAATGGAATTCTTGGTTTCGGAGGAACAACAGAACAAGTTGAAAATGCAGTGACTCAGTTATCTCAAGCTTTTTCCAATGGGAAAGTAGATGCCGAGACATGGAACTCCATGATTGATAGCGGATTAGGCCCTGCTCTTAATGCTCTGGCTAAGACTATGGGCAAAACTACTGGAGAGTTAAAGGCAGGGTTATCTGACGGATCTATTTCTGTAGAGCAATTTCAAGAGGGATTGATCAAATTAAATAAAGAAGGTGGCGGCGGTCTAAAATCATTAGAAACTATCGCGAAAGATGCGATGGCAGGAATCGGAACGGGTTTTTCGAATATGAAAACAGCTATCGTTCGAGGGCTTGCTAATGTCATGGGGAAGCTAGATGAACTCACAAAAAAACTCACTGGAAAATCTATCGGTGAAAATATTACTGTGATATCTTCTGTAATTGATAAAGCATTCGAAAATATTGTTAAATCTATGGACAATATAATCCCATTGATTCAAAAAGGTACAGCGTTTGTAAAAGAACATGCGACGGCTTTTAAAATACTAGGTGGAATTATCGTTTCTGTCGCGGCAGGATTTATCGCTTTTAAGGCAACGGTTGGAATTATCAACAGTGTGTCTAGTGCTATCAAAGGTGTTAAAACAGCTTTTACACTTATGAAAGCGACTATGATGGCTAATCCATTTGCGTTAGTTATTGCTGGAATTGCTGCGTTAACTGCAGGATTTATTTATTTCTATAAAACAAATGAAGGATTCAGGAATAAGGTAAACGAAATAGGCCAGTCTCTATCTGCGTTAATGGCTCCAATAGGCAAGGTGATAGCTGGTCTGAAATTATTGTGGAGCGGCTTTAAAGCTATATTTACATCTGATTGGAGTGTAAGTGTTGCAGGACTAAAAAATGAATTTACAAAGTTGTTTCCAGAATCATTATGGAATGGAATGACAAAGTTAGCCAACGGGATGAAAGCAGTTGTTGAGGGAACCAAAATGTTGACCAAAGCATTTAAAGCAATTGCGTTTAACGATTGGAGTGTGAGTGTAGCAGAGCTTCATGATCGATTCACTGAAATGTTGCCGGAATCTCTTTGGAATAGTATGACTAAGTTGGCTAATGGTATTAAACCAATTATTGAAGGCTTTAAATCTGGTTCAGGTTCAATTGATATATTTGGAATTGCATTAAAAGTAGTCAAATCAGTGTTTATTGCTTTACTTGGCCCTGTAGGATTGGTTGTTAAAGCGTTTGAACTATTTGCTAAAGTTATAGGCGGCGGCGATATCACAAAGGGAATGGACAGTATCTTCATTTCCATTCAAAGTTTAGCTGAAGGCATTGCCACATATGGCCCACAATTGGGGACTTCTTTCGGAACAGCCTTACAAGGAATATTAGGAGCAATTGCTACAGCACTTCCGGGAATTATTTCCGGAGGACTACAGGTTATCTCTGGTTTTGTTCTTGGAATCGCCCAGGGGTTACCGACACTTGCTTTAGCTGCAGCTCAACTAATCAATTCTTTTACCCAATCAATGTTAATCCTAATTCCAACGATAATCGAATCATCAACTAGAATAATTATCGCATGGATAAGTGGGCTGACTACAGCTTTGCCGCAAATAATAGAAGCTGGTATTGGCTTAATCAATGCTTTATTACAGGGTATCACTCAACAAATGCCAACATTAATAGCTAATGGAGCCAATCTAATAATTACTTGGCTGAATGCTTTAACTCAGCATTTGCCTGATATTGTTGTCGCAGGTATGAATTTATTGATCGCTTTGTTACAGGGGATCGCTTCTAAAATTGGCGATTTAACAAGTGCGGCTATTTCAGTGGTTGTGAACTTTGCCAAAGCGATAGCGTCAAGAATGAAAGACATAGTCAATGTAGCAGTCAATCTGATGGTTAATTTTGTAAATGCACTTGCTTCGAGAATGAATGACATAGTGGGTGCAGCGGCCAATTTGATAGCTAACTTTATTAACGGGATTGCAAATAATCTTGGCAAAATAATAGATGCAGCAGTCAATCTAATTGTCAAATTTTTAGATGGAATTTCTAGAAAAATTCCTGATATTGTAAATGCAGCTATGAATTTAGTAGACGCCCTGGTTAGAGGCATCGTTCAAGCGCAGGGGCGATTAATGGACGCTGCTATCGATTTAGTGAATGGCTTTGCTGACAACATCAGAAACAGACAGGACGACGTGAGGAATGCAGCATGGAATTTGCTGGATGCTATAAGAGGCGTATTTGTACCAGATTCCTTGTGGAATGCTGGGGTATCTATTATAAATGGCTTTCTGGATGGACTGCAATCTGGGTTCGAGAATGTTAAGAATTTTGTCGGAGGCATTGCCGATTGGATCGAAGCAAATAAGGGCCCTATTTCCTACGATAAAAAACTATTAATCCCAGCGGGTCAGTCAATTATGGATGGATTAAATAGAGGATTAAATGAGAGCTTTAGAAATGTTCAAAAGAATATTTCTTCAATGGGCGATCGTTTATCGACGAATTTTGATTTGGGATTTGATGGTTATAGTTTGTCAAACAATAGCCCAGAAACTGCTTTAGGCACTGGACGAATGGGCTTAGCTAGTGCTGGTAATCAAATTATTAATAACTCTAGTGAATCAAAATCTTATTCACCGATCTTCAAGTTCAATATAGAACATGCAGATTTATCGAATGATCGAGCAATTGAAGATACGTCTGAAGGACTAGCCAGATTAACAGAAAGACAATTGAGGGGGCGATTAAAATAGATTTTACAAAGTTACCCTATTTTCAGTTTCGCGGAAGGCGATCTAATGAATTTCTTATGAGGATAAGAAATGACATGGATTTTGTAATACCTCAGGCTTCATTAGATTTTACAGAGGTTGACGGGCGAAGTTCTGACGTTATTCACGATAAAGGAAGGCTAAAAGATATAGAAAAAAGCTTCCCCGTAAGAATATATAAAGAAAAAGATAAAACAATTGCCGCCCAGCTTAGAAATATAGCTGGGTGGCTTTATTTATCGCGTGAATATGAACCGCTACTCTTTAGCGAGTATAACGAATATTTTTACAAAGCACTTGGGTACAGTGGAACTTCTGGAAAGGATTTGAGGCGTGATTGGTTAGATATTGATTTTACACTCAAATGCCAACCATATGTTTTTCGACTGGACGGTGAAGATGAACGAGAGATTCTTAGCGGTCAGTCGATCACAAACCCAGAAATTTTTACGAGCTTACCTAGCATATCTTTCAATAAAACCACCGCTGCCGCTGATAGTAATGTCTATATCAACGGACAACAGTTTAGGATAGCGAAAGAAGCGGGTACAGGAATCATTACAATGGATTGCGAGAATGGTATTGCTTATAAGACAGGCGGTGTAAATGTGTCTAAGTATTGTTTCTTAAATACGGATGGCTATAATCCGATTATCTTACAACCGGGGAAAAATGAAATCTCATATAACAACATCAATCAATTCAAGATCAAGCCTAGATGGAGGAACATAGCCGTATGAGTACAATTATTTTGCACGATAAGAAAAATAATAATTGGTCTTCGTTAGGTATTGGGCCACTAAGTGATGCTATCAACCCTTTAGTACAAAGAGAACGAAATGGCATTTACGATCTTAGTTTTAAGTATCCTGTAGACTCTCCATTGTTTAAAGAACTAAAGGTTGGTAGATGGGTTGTTGCTGATGCAGGGCCAACGATTCAAGCTCAAAGCCAACGTTTTGAAATTGCTGAAATAACCAAACCTATCAACGGAGTAGTGACAGTTTATTGCGAACACTATCGATATCAATTATTGCGGTCTATTGTTAAAGTTGGATCGGCATTCAGTAATATTCCTGCTCAAACTGCATTAAATCAATTAAGAGATCGAATGGAACCAAAAGGCGACTTTACATTTTACAGTGATATTTTAACCAGGTCGTCAATTGATTTCACTGATCCATCTAGGTTCGGAAGTGCTCAAGAGGCTTTAGGCGGAACACGTGGGTCAGTTCTTGATAATTTTGGCGGAGAGTATGTTTTCAATAACAATCAAGTAAGATTAATGTCCCAAGCAGGAACAGAGAAAAATGTAATTATTGCTTACGGCAAAAACCTGACAGATATTAACCAGGAGGAATCTATCGAAAATACCTATACATCGGTTTATGGATGGGCGAAAGTAGGAAACGGCAATGATGAGAAAATAATTACATTACCAGAAACCTATATAGATAGTGAGTACGTAGGGAATTACACTCAGAGACGCATACAAATGGTTGATTTCAGTGATAAAGAACCCAAAGATGTGGCAACGCTAAGGACGTTAATTCAAGCGTATATAAAGAATAATAAAGTAGGCATTCCAAAAGTATCCATCAAAACTAAGTATGTTGATCTTGCTAGTTCTGTTATGGATGAGCAGCTTAAGACTCTTGAAACGATAGATTTATGTGATTGGGTAACAGTAGTTTTCAATGAGCTAGATATTAATACATCTGCACAAATTGTTAAAACATTATGGAATGTTACGCTTGATAAGTACGAGTCTGTCGAATTGGGAGAGGCAAGAACGGACTTTGCTAAGGTTTTGGATGATTCTCAACCTGATGTAGATAAAATTAATGACAAAGTCGATTGGTTAGAAAAAGCACAGCAAGAGGCATCAGATATTATCAAGAACCCTGGGAAAGGGCATGTCGTAATTTATCCATCATTGGCTGATCCACAAGAAATGCTAATTATGGATACTACAGATATTAATACTGCTAAGAATGTCTGGCGTTGGAATGCTGGAGGGTTAGGATTTAGTTCTACTGGATATAACGGAACATATGGCCTTGCTATGACAAATAATGGTGCAATTGTCGCTGACTTAATGACAACAGGGACTTTAAGAGCAATTAATATTATTGGTGTGGCTATAACCGGTAGCACAATTAGTGGAGGAACAATATCCTCAGAATCAGGATCATGGAGATCGGTTCTCAGCTCAGGAACACTAAAGAATTTTGTTTTGGAAAAGCTTATCACATCCTACGATGCTGGGGGATTGAGATTATACAAAGAAAATGGTAAAGATATTTCTGGTACTTATTTTAGGCTTGAAAATGGTGGTACTGTTCTTTCTGCATATCCTGGTAGTGATTTGTGGTTAGGTAGATGGAATGGAAGCGCACATACTCCAGCTGTTGTCATTGGAGGACAATCAGAAAAGGTAGAAATTTATGATGACGCAACTTTTTACCAACGAGTAGATTTTAACAATCAATTGATATCAAATACCCAGTTTGATAAAAAGTTTATGGTGGTGAACAATGTTGTCGTGGATTATTATTCCAGTATTGACATGAACGGTTATAGCATTATGAATAATTCTGACGTGCGTTTAAAAGAGAATATTGAAGATTCAGATGTGGACGGCATAGAAGAGACAAAGAAACTAAATTTTGTTGAATTTGATAGAAAACAAAATTATCAAAGTAACGATCCGAATAAGCAACCTAGTAAGAAGAGGGAATTGGGATTAATTGCCCAGCATTCTCCATTTCTATCCACCGAAGGTGAGAAAGACCACTATTTAAGAATAGATGTCAACAAACAAATTATGTTGAATAGCCTGACTAACAAACAGTTGATTGAAAAAGTGGAGCGTTTAGAAAAGAAACTCGATCAACCAAAGAACAATAAACGAAAATATCACAGAGGAGGGTTTTAATGAGTAATAAAATCTTAAATTTAGATTTATCGAAAGACCCAATCATGCCTGCCATCGTCTATGGTCGCGTAGGGGATGACCGGTTACAAACTGTAACTGTCAACGTAGCTCGAAGAGACGAAGTTGCTGACCTTACAGGGTATGATATAACCTTTGAAGGAACAACATACAATGGACAAACTAAAGTATTTGACTCAAATAACGTAAGTAGTAATGCTTCAGAACTTAAAAAAGGCACGTTTGATTACACTTTTCCAAATATGGCTTTCGCTGTTGCCGGAAAGTATGAACAAGCGTATTTTTCAATTGTAAAGGACGGCAAGAGAGACAGCACAGCTGGCTTTGAAATTTATGTAGACGGTAATGCTGATATTGACGCCCCAGAAGCAGAAACGATCATCACTGAATACAACAAATTAGTAGCAGAATTAAATAAATTACAAAATGAAGCAATTGATGAAATGGATCAAAACTTCACTGTTGCTCAAGAAAGAATTGTAGAGTTAGAGGGTCAAATAAGCGATCTTCGAAGTCAGATCGAACAGGCATTAGCAGACTTTGAAACTGGTAACTTCTGGACAAAAGAGGAAAGTTTTAACAAGGAGCAAAGTTCCGCAAACGTGGTCGATCAGGTAATTGGGAAAGAATCCAATATAGAAGCCACGTCATTAGACTTTAAAGATAAGGTCTCAGGGTCATTAGTAGAAAATGTCAACAAGATCGCAAGTACTCAGTATACTTCTTTGTTACCACCTTCAAATGGAACTTGGTTAGAATTTCCTCAAGCCGATATTGATAAGGTGAAAGCTTTAGATAAAGAATTATTTCTTAGAAATGAAAAAGCCAACGGTTACATGCAACAAGTTTTAATCTGTTATGACGTTCTCGCCTATTTGATCAATAGGCTAGGTGAAAACTTTTTCACTGATCGAGGGGCTAAAGAGGTGTCAAGTCAAGTTACGGTAATTCGATCAATGATCTCTGGTATAGCTGGTAACGTTTGGGGTTACGGTTCGGGCCCCAATGGAAACAAGATGACATTTCAAGTATGGACACCTGTTAGAAACAAATGGGAAGGTTCTTTGACTACAACAAACAGTACAGTGACAAAAATCAAACGGAGCGTTGGTAGTACAAATGAATTTATTGATTCGACTGGTAAAATGTATTTTCTAGTCAATGCTGAACCTGGTGACGGAGTTACAGCATCAACTCTCAACATTGATTATGTTAGTTTACAATTTGACCTGAATGTATCGGCGAATGATTATATTAAGTCAATGATGGCGGCTTATTGCGGAGAAAAAGAATCAGGCACATGGATTCAAAAAGAACAATCTCTAGGTGCCGATGAGGATATGAACGATTTCAATGAGATAGGAACATACACCGTTAGTTATAATCATAGAATTAATCAACCTGCAAATATCGGCTCACAACAAGGTTGGTTGACAGTCTATCAGGCCAGTCCAACCAGTTCGGTTGTTTCTCAGGAAGTTATTTATCCGAACGCCGGGGCTAGTAAGGGTGGTGCTCGTATGTTTGCCAGAAACCTACTTAATAAGAACACTAATCTTTGGGGTGATTGGCAAGAGATTACTAAGCTGTTTGCTTCTCAATTAGAGGTTATTAATGGGACATCAGATGATAAAATGATTTCTCCTAAAACGTTAGCAGACACAATAAAATTCAAAGAAGTTTTTAAAGAAGGGATTGCGTTATCAAATGTAGCAAATGAAGGAACATTAGTACCTCATGGAGATTCTGTTGGTGGATCGCTAAATCATGTGAATAATAGACCCTATACAGTTAATAGCGATGGATCGTTTACATTCAAAAGAGCAACAAATTTATTAGTGACTGGAGGTATGAAGCTAGTTGTTGGTGATACAAATCCAACTGACTATTTACATGTTAATGCATATGTAAATAATGCCTTGAATGAGTTTATTGCTTTGGGTGCTACCGCAGCTACCAACGGAACACTTCGATTGACTTGGTCAGCGATGGGGCAAAGGGTTATTTCTGTCAATAGCGGGGATGTACTATCCTTAAAAATTGGATTAAGATCAGGGAAACAAGCATTTGCAGTGCAATTAACGTCACTAAAAATTGAAGAGGTATAACTTGTTTCAGCACACTTTCGGGTGTGCTTTTTATTTTGATTGGAAGGGGGAGCCAAGTGGATGGAATTAGAAGCACAAGTCAAACAGCATGAGAATAAATTGAAACAACACGATAAAGAGCTTAGTCGTTTGAATGATGTGACATTGGAAATGCAAAAGTCAATGAATGAAGGACTCGCTAGGGTAGATGAGTCGAATCGCTTTCTTCGTGAACAGAATACACGTCAATCAGAACAAAATGCGCAAATTCTGCAAGCAGTATTAAAACGGAACGATGATTCAGAAAGTCGTCAAGCAGAGTTAGAAAAAATGAAGGAACAACAAAATTATGAATTGAAGATTATTGATAAAACCAATCTTTGGAAAATGATTTTTGGTATTGGCGGTTCTGCAGGAGTTGTTTTTGCATTTGTCATGGAGCTACTTAAATATTTAGGAGGAAGATAAACATGGATCTATCTTTTATTACAGAAAACTTTGTACCAGTAATTGTTGTCGCGTGTTTGATCGTAGGCTACGTAATTAAAGCGACACCACTATTTAATAAATTGGCTAATTTATATATTCCATTGATCGTGGCGGTACTAGGAGCTGCATTAGGCGCAGTAATGAATGGCGTCAGTGTGGAATCGATTGTCTATGGTGCAGTGAGCGGGTTAGCCTCTACAGGGTTACATCAAGTCTTTACAAAACTATTGAATTTAGGAGGGAACGACTAACATGGATATGAAAAAAGCAAAAGAAGCTTACGAAAAATCCGATGATAAAAATGTCGGTCTGCAGCCTCAACCGAAAGAGATCGAAGAAAAGAAGGAGGAAAAATAATGGCCATTAATATTGAAACGGGTTTAGCTGTTGTTCAGCGTTTCGTAAACAACTGCAGCTACAGCATGTATGGCTCACGATATTACACAGATGGCACTTGTGATTGCTCAGGGTCTGTCTACCGTATTTTACGTGAATCGGGTGGCTTTGATTATGGATATATTCCGAGTACCGAAACGTTGCACGATTACCTTACGAAGTTAGGGTATGAAAAGATCGCCGAGAACAGTGACTTTCCAATGCAACGCGGAGATATCATCATCTGGGGACAAAAAGGATACTCTGCCGGTGCCGGCGGCCACACAGGGATCGCCTTAGATAATCAAAATTGGATAGAATGCACAGGCTGGAAGGATACAACAATTATTGCCAATCATGATCAACGATGGGTAATGGCTGGGTGTCCTTATTTCTATGCGTATCGTTTGAAGAATCAAGGTGGAAACACTCCCAAGCCTAACCCTGCACCAACGCCACAACCAGCTGGAACTAAAAATGGTATTGCGATCGATAATGTCACCAAGGATCAGGCGGTAAAAATGGTTCAGCGTATTCAAACGAAATACGCCTGGACGTTGCTTCGTGACCAAGTGAAACGAGTATTGCAGCCGAACAAAGTCTATACGCTGGTTATCACTTGCGATTCAAAATGGAAGTATGAGAATGCGATCAACCGATTGAAGCAGGAGCTTAAGACGTATTATCCGAGCTATATGCAACAAAATATTGCAGTTCCTGATATGGATAAACCGATCATTCATATTGAGGCACGGAATTTGAATGATGAGCAAAGCAAGAAGATGGAAGATCATATGCGAAACTTCTTGAAAGATGTACTTCTTGATAAGCAGACTTATGCAGAGAAGAATTCTTATGGAAGCTATGACGTTCGCGTTAAAGGAGAGGGATTCAACAATACTGATGCGCCGATTGTCTTGAAAGAAATTCAAGAGATGGGTAAAGCTAAGGATGTTGGAATTAATCCGGCGCATATCAAAGGATTCAAGTATTAAAAATATATTGACTAGTATTTTAACTAAGTGATATATTCTATATATCGAAGGTAGCACCTCGATATACCGTTAAGACTGGCCGATCTAGCTTCCGGCCAGTCTTTTTTTACGTTCTTTCTTCTATATAAATAGATAAAAATTAGGTATGCTTCTATTTATACGTACAACTATACAACCATTTTAGAGCGAGGAGTGACGTTTGAAAAGGTGTCGGTCATAGTTCTGCAAGCTTCCCACCGTGTGTTTAAAAAATCCGCGCTGGTACAAATTGCCGGACGGGCGGATCGAAAAGGGGAGTTTGCCCGTGCTAAAGTTGTTTTTGTGACTAGCGAAGTAACAACAGCGATTAAGGCGGCGATCAGCGAAATCAAAGGAAATAACCAACAAGCTTTATTGGAGGGCTTGATTGATGCGATGTAGTTGTTGTCAAAAAGAGCTGATCAGTAATCTCACTCTTCGTGAACTGTTTTTCTCGCCCAGTCTAAGATGTTATCATTGTGAAAAATTATTTACGCGCATTGAACAAAGGACAACTTGCCCGGGGTGCGGGCGGGCAGATACGGCCGAATTGTGCCAAGATTGTCGGGCATGGCAAGGAAAGCTTGGTTTTGTTATGGGAAATAAAAGTTTGTTTCGCTATAATGCAGGTTTTCGGCAATGGATCGAGCCGTATAAGTTCACAGGCGATTATCGTTTACGCGGCGCTTTTGCGACAGAACTTGCTCAGTATTTACGAGAGTATCGAAAATATGTGATTTGTCCCTTGCCGCTTTCAACGGAACGTTTTGAGCAAAGAGGGTTTAATCAGGTCAGCAGTTGTTTAGATTCGGCGGGGGTCACATATGAATTGTTGTTGAAGAGAAAAGAGCTGGCTCCGCAATCGGAAAAATCACGGGAAGAACGGCTAAAAATGATTCAGCCTTTTGAACTAAATCGACCAAATGAAAAGATTAGAAATCAAAAAGTTTTATTAGTGGACGATGTTTATACAACGGGGCGCACGCTGTTTCATGGCGCAGAAATACTTTATAGAAATGGCGCGGAAACGGTGAAAAGCTTGACTTTTGCTCGCTGAAATGCATTATTTTTGATTATGAAATTGATAGCGATTTACTTTGCAAAAGGATTAGATTTCGATATAATAGGGATAAGAAGAAGAGGTAAGAGTGGTCCTTCCTCCTATCTTCAGTTGGCAAGACGAAAGGGGCAATACGTATGTTCAAATATAATGTTCGTGGGGAAAACATCGAAGTTACAGAGGCTATCCGCAATTACGTTGAAAAGAAAGTAGGAAAGTTAGAACGCTACTTCACTGATGTTCCGGACGCAACTGCTTATGTCAATTTAAAGGTTTATACAGAAAAAACGGCAAAAGTTGAAGTAACGATTCCATTACCTTACTTGGTTCTTCGTGCGGAAGAAACTTCACCAGATTTATATGCAAGTATTGATTTGGTTGTGGATAAATTAGAACGTCAGATCCGCAAATTTAAAACAAAAATTAATCGCAAAGCTCGTGAAACAGGTGTTCCTGAACGTGCGGTAGAAGTATTGGTGAACGCAGAAGATTCAGAAGAATCTGAATTAGAAATTGTTCGCACAAAACGTCTATCACTTAAACCAATGGGCAGCGAAGAAGCTGTATTACAAATGAACATGCTTGGACATAACTTCTTTATCTTTGAAGATGCTGAAACAAATGGTACAAGTATCGTTTATCGTCGTAAAGATGGTAAATACGGTTTGATCGAAACAGATTAATAGAAATTACAGCCTTCCAGCTCTTGCTGGAAGGTTTTTTTATTTCACTGAAAATAAAGTTTTAGAATGAGCCCCGATTATTTGAAGAAATTATGCCGCTTGAACGTTGCTGCCAAAGAAAATCACAAAAAAAGTTTAATCATTGTATAAGTCGCGCTTTATTCGCCGCGAGAAGTTTCTTTTCTCAAGGACTAATGATAAAATATACTAGCGGGTTTCTATCGTAAAATAGAAAATGAAAAGAAATAAAGGAGTAAGATAAACGAATGGCAAACTTTCTGAGACGAATGATTGAAAACGATAAAAAAGAATTAAAACGATTGAGCGGGATCGCTGACAAGGTCGAAGAATTTTCTGGCGATATGGAGAAATTATCAGACGGACAATTACGCGGCAAAGCCGAAGAATTTAGAGGACGTTATCAAGCAGGAGAAACACTAGATGATCTATTACCTGAAGCTTTTGCGGTTGTTCGCGAAGCGGCGAAACGCGTCTTGGGTTTATATCCATACCACGTTCAATTAATGGGTGGGATCGTACTACATGACGGCAACATCCCTGAAATGAAAACCGGTGAAGGTAAAACGTTGACAGCAACGATGCCGGTTTATTTAAATGCCTTAACAGGCGAAGGGGTACACGTTGTTACCGTCAATGAATATTTGGCGACACGTGACTCGACTGAAATGGGTGAGCTGTACAACTTCTTAGGACTAAGTGTTGGGTTGAACATCAATTCAAAAACAGCCGATGAAAAACGTGAAGCTTATAATTGTGATATCACTTATAGTACCAATAATGAATTAGGGTTTGACTATCTCCGTGACAACATGGTGGTTTATCAAAGCCAAATGGTTCAACGTCCATTAAATTATGCGATTGTCGATGAAGTTGACTCGATCTTAATCGATGAAGCGCGGACACCGTTGATCATCTCTGGTGCCGCTGAAAAATCTACGGCTCTTTATACACGTACAGATAACTTCGTGAAACGTTTGAAAGAAGACGAAGATTTCAAAATCGACATCCAATCAAAAACGATTGGATTAACTGAACAAGGGATCGAAAAAGCGGAAGAGAACTTCGGCTTAGAAAATCTGTATGACTTAGACAACACAGCCTTGACTCACCATTTAGACCAAGCTTTGCGGGCAAACTTCATCATGATCCGTGACATTGACTATGTGGTTCAAGAAGGCAAAGTCTTGATCGTTGACCAATTTACTGGTCGAATCATGGATGGTCGCCGCTACTCAGATGGTTTGCACCAAGCAATTGAAGCAAAAGAAGCGGTAGAGATCGAAGACGAAACGAAGACAATGGCAACGATCACGTTCCAAAACTATTTCCGGATGTACAAAAAACTGTCTGGGATGACCGGTACGGCTAAAACCGAAGAAGAAGAATTCCGTGAAATTTACAATATCGAAGTTGTTCAAATCCCAACCAACCGTCCGATTATTCGGGAAGACCATGCGGATTTGTTATATCCTACGTTAGAGAGCAAGTTCAAAGCAGTCGTTCAAGATATCAAAGAACGTCACCGTAAGGGCCAGCCAATCCTTGTTGGTACAGTAGCGGTTGAAACATCTGAGCTACTTTCCAATATGTTGGATCAAGAAAAAGTTCCGCATGAAGTATTGAATGCGAAGAACCATTTCAAAGAAGCAGAAATTATTATGAGTGCCGGCCAAAAAGGGTCTGTTACGATCGCCACCAACATGGCTGGTCGTGGTACGGATATCAAGTTGGGCTTAGGCGTTATTGAATTAGGCGGACTTGCGGTAATCGGTACCGAACGTCATGAATCTCGTCGTATTGATAATCAGCTGCGTGGACGTTCAGGTCGTCAAGGAGATCCGGGTGTTTCACAATTCTATCTTTCATTGGAAGATGATTTAATGAAACGTTTCGGTTCTGAACGAATCAAAGCCTTCTTAGATCGCATGAAGGTTGAAGATGAAGATGCCGTGATCCAAAGCAAAATGCTGTCACGTCAAGTTGAATCTGCACAAAAACGTGTAGAAGGAAACAACTACGATACTCGTAAAAATGTCTTGCAATACGATGATGTTATGCGCGAACAGCGGGAAGTTATCTACAAACAACGTCAAGATGTTATCATGGGCGAAAAAGATTTGACACCGAATTTGTTGAACATGGTACGCCGGACGATTTCACGCGTAGTCGACAGCCATACACAATTAGATAAAGATAACTGGAACCTTGAAGCTTTGGCTGATTTTGCTGGAGCAACTCTGGTTCATGAAGATTCTATTTCGAAAGCCGATTTTGAAGGCAAGTCACCTGAAGAAATGAAGGACTATTTATATGGTCGCGCCAAAGATGTTTTCGATACAAAAGTGGCACAACTGCAAAGTCCTGAACAATTATTGGAATTTGAAAAAGTTGTAATCTTGCGTGTTGTTGATACGAAATGGACAGACCACATTGATGCAATGGATCAATTACGTCAATCTGTCGGACTTCGTGCTTATGGACAAAACAATCCATTAGTTGAATACCAAACAGAAGGCTACAAGATGTTTGAGGATATGGTTGGAGCCATCGAATTTGAAGTGACTCGTCTCTTCATGAAGGCCGAAATCCGCCAAAACGTTCAACGTGAACAAGTGGCGCAAAACCAGCAAGAGCATCCAGTAGAAGCCGATGGCGATCCAAAGAACCTGACGCAAACAAAACAAAAACCAGTTCAAGTACAAAAAGTTGGACGAAATGATCCATGTCCATGCGGCAGCGGGAAAAAATACAAAAACTGTCATGGCAAAGGACAATAGTTTTTCGATAAGAAAAGAACCTTCAGGACGGGACATAGCTACTATGTCTCGTCTTTTGCCAGTCCAACTTTTCCCAGTTCAATAAACTATGAGAGCCAATAAAATAAATTATTGGAAATAAAATGTACAAGTCGTTTAGTTGGATGGTATGCGTACGAAAATAAAATCATTTTTTCGCTCTTTGAAAAAATGATTACCAAAGCAAAGAGTTAGCTGGCAGTCCGTTTTTTTCGCAGTTCAATAAACTATGAGAGCTAATAAGATAAATTATTGGAAATAAAATGTACAAGCCGTTTAGTTGGATGGTATGTGTAAGAAAATAGACTCTTTTTTTCACAGTTTGATAAGTTATTCATTCAAATTATAGTTACAAGCAATTTAATTGGATGGTTTGCGAGCAAAATACTCTTATTTTTAGTAAAATGTAATAGACTTTTGAATGATTGGTTATACGGGTAATTTTATTATCCGGGAGAAAGAAGGAATAGATTTGGAAAACGCAGAGATACAAAATTTGTTAGACACGATGCAAGAGCAAGTCGCAAGTTTCAGGGGGTCTCTTTGACCTAGAGCAATTAGAAGAAGATATTGCTGAAGCGGAAAATCAAATGACCGCACCCGGTTTTTGGGATGATTCGGAAAAAGCGCAGAATTTGATCAGCCAGAACAACGTGTTGAAGGAAACCTATGATCAGTTTCAAGCAATCGCGAATGAAACCGATGAGCTGACCGTTATGTGGGAAATGCAGCAGGAAGAATTTGATGCCGAGCTGCAAGCTGAATTGGAAGAGCGGTTGGTTCAATTACAGGAAAAAATCGCTGCCTTTGAGCTGTCGTTATTATTGGATGAACCGTATGATAAAAATAATGCGATTGTGGAATTGCATCCTGGGGCTGGCGGAACGGAATCGCAGGATTGGGGTTCGATGCTATTGCGTATGTACACGCGTTGGGCCGAACAGCACGGATTTTCAGTTGAAACGATCGATTACCAATCGGGAGACGAAGCGGGTATCAAAAGTGTGACGCTCATGATCAAAGGAACCAATGCGTATGGCTACTTGAAATCTGAAAAGGGTGTTCATCGCTTAGTGCGGATTTCACCATTTGATTCAGCTAGTCGACGCCATACTTCGTTTTGTTCTGTTGAGGTGATGCCTGAGTTGGATGAAAATATCGAAGTCGAGATCAATCCTGATGATTTAAAGGTCGATGTTTATCGAGCTAGCGGTGCTGGCGGACAGCATATCAATAAAACTTCTTCGGCCGTGCGAATCACGCATTTACCAACGGGGACTGTGGTTGCCAGTCAAGCACAGCGTTCACAATTTCATAACCGCGAGACAGCGATGCAGACGCTGAAGGCAAAACTTTATCAATTAGAGATTGAAAAGAAGGAGCAAGAAGCTGCAGCTTTGCGAGGAGAGCAAAAAGAGATTGGTTGGGGCTCACAAATTCGTTCTTATGTTTTCCATCCTTATTCTATGGTGAAAGATCACCGCACCGAACATGAAACAGGAAATGTACAGGCAGTAATGGACGGCGAATTAGATCCTTTTATCGATGCTTACTTAAAATGGCGCTTAGCACAAAACGATTAAGTGCAAAATGAAATCAAATTGTAAAGTAATGAAAGCCAGTTGCAATGTTGGCATGCTATAATAACAAAGAATTTAAGAGGATTTGGAGAGATAAAGCATGATTGAAATGCAGGATGTAACAAAAAAATATCCTAATAAGACAACTGCTGTACGTGGGATTTCGGTCCGTATCGATCAAGGTGAGTTCGTCTATGTCGTTGGTCCCTCTGGTAGCGGAAAGTCTACCTTCATCAAGTTGATGTATCGTGAAGAAAAAGCGACTTCTGGTAAAGTATTAGATGTTGCGCGTCATGATTTGCTAAAAATTAAGAATAAAGAAGTTCCTTTTCTGCGTCGCGATGTCGGCGTTGTTTTCCAGGACTTCAAATTACTACCCCGTAAGACAGTCTATGAAAATGTTGCTTACGCAATGCAGGTAATTGGACGTAAACCGCGGGACATCAAAAAACGTGTTATGGAAGTTTTGGACCTTGTTGGTTTGAAACATAAAGTCCGCGTTTTTCCAAGTGAGTTATCTGGTGGGGAACAGCAACGTGTATCCATCGCGCGTGCGATCGTGAATACACCGAAAGTACTGATTGCCGATGAACCAACAGGGAATTTGGACCCGGATACTTCTTGGGAAATCATGCGTTTATTAGAACGGATCAATAATCAAGGAACAACGATCGTTATGGCAACACATAACAAAACGATTGTTGATACCATGCGCCATCGTTTGATCGCGATTGAAAATGGCTTGATCGTTCGAGATGAAGCGGAAGGAGAATACGAGTTTGATGATTAGAAATTTCTTCCGACATTTGTTGGAAAGTATCAAGAGTGTCAAACGTAATGGCTGGATGACTTTAGCATCCGTCAGTGCAGTGACGATCACATTAACCATGGCAGGAATTTTCTTGGCAGTGATTATGAATGCGACAAAGTTAGCACAAGATGTTGAAGGAAATGTCGAAGTGACGGTCTTTGTTGATATTGGTACGAAAGAAAAAGAATTAAAAGAATTGAAATCCGAACTGCAAGAAATCAAACATGTAGACAAGGTCACTTATTCTAGTAAGCAAGCTCAGTTGAAAAAGCTTCAATCACAAATGGGCGATGCTTGGGATTTATTCGAAGGAGACAGCAATCCGCTGTACGACGTTTACATTGTTAGTGCAACAGATGCTCAATATATTCGACCTGTAACGCGCGAAGCTAGTCAGCTACACAATGTTTTCCGGGCAAACTACGGCGGAAATTCAGCTG
The DNA here is from genome assembly GCF_000407185.1 of Enterococcus malodoratus ATCC 43197. GTDB lineage: Bacteria > Bacillota > Bacilli > Lactobacillales > Enterococcaceae > Enterococcus_A > Enterococcus_A malodoratus. The sequence goes on along the minus strand of NZ_KE136481.1, from coordinate 1,131,334 downwards.
ACCGAATCATTCAAATGGCGAAAGTCGTACGTACTTGGGGCTTAGCCGCAGCAGCACTATTAATTTTCGTGGCGATCTTCTTGATCTCGAATACAATTCGAATCACGATTATTTCACGGAAAAACGAAATTCAAATCATGCGTCTTGTAGGTGCAAAAAATGGCTATATTCGTTGGCCGTTCTTCCTTGAAGGAGGTTGGATCGGCTTGATCGGTTCGATCGTACCGATTCTTGTTTTGACTTACGGGTATTCACAAGTGTACGGGATAGCAGCACCTTATCTATTACAATCAAACTTAGCGTTATTACGACCAAGCCAGATTGTTTGGATCTTGGATATCGTCATGGCCGTTGGCGGATATTTGATTGGTTCACTTGGATCAGTTATTTCAATGCGCCGCTTCTTGAAGATTTAATCAAACGAACTTCTCCGATAATTTTCGGAGAAGTTTTTCTTATGCTTGCCATTTTTGCTGGAAAGATTTAGAATAGCAATTAAATAAATTAATACGCTACCGAGCAAGGGAGCCAATTTCGTTAGGTCTTTGAAGAAATTGGACTCCCTTTTTGTGTTCTCAGCAGTATAAATTTATTATTTTAACTGAGGAGGAGTAATTATTATGGCATGGGTATCATTAGTTGTAGCAGGATTATTTGAAATGTTTTGGGCGACGATGATGAAGTTGAGCGAAGGGTTCAGCAAACTGAATTATTCGCTTTTAACGTTGATTGGCATGGTGGCGAGCTTCTACTTTTTAGCAAAAGCATTACACTCGCTGCCAATGAGTTTGGCTTATCCAATCTGGACAGGGATCGGTGCTGTGGGATCAATTTTGATTGGCGTGATTTTCTTTAAGGATCATTTATCTCTTTTAACAAGCTTTTTTGTGCTGCTTTTGATCGCGGGTATCATTGGGATTAAAGTTACTAGCGGACATTAACCTAAAAGTGAGTTACACTATTTCTAATAGAAAATTCAGGAGGTCCCTATGATTAAATCAACCGATGAACTAACGTCACAAGAATTATTGACAATTTTACAAATTCGTACAGCCGTCTTTGTGGTTGAACAGAATTGTCCGTATCAAGAAGTCGACGAGGCAGATCGTCAGGCTTTGCATGTTTGTCTGGAAGAGGATGGCAAGATAAAGGCTTATGCCCGAATTTTGGCGACAGACGATCCGATTCATTTTGGCCGTGTTTTAGTGGTGAAAGAATATCGCGGACAACAATTAGGACGAAAAATCGTGGAGAAAACATTAAAGGAAATTGAAAAACGTTATCCTAATCGAGTAGTTGTTATTTCAGCTCAAGCTCACCTGGCCGAATTTTATGGGTCCTTTGGGTTTAAGCCGAATTCTGAGATTTACTTGGAGGATGATATTCCGCACATTGAGATGCTTTTACAAAAAAACGGGAATCAGTAATGCCCATTGTTTACAATCAGCACCTTCTCGGCTATCCTTTAGTAGAAGGAGTGTGAAAACATGTCTTTTGTGACAGAGCACTTGGGATTGATTTTCCTGGTTATAAACACGATATTATCATTTATTATTGTCTTTCGAGAACGGAAGGATACGGTCAATACATGGGCTTGGTTGTTAGTCTTGACCTTTATTCCAGTTCTCGGTTTTGTTTTATATGTTTTTTTTGGGAAGGGGATTTCCAAAGAACGAATCTTTGATTTGAAGATGCAGACCAAAATCGGTATGAACGTTGAAGTCCAGCAACAGCAACGCGCTTTAACACGGGGACTATTTCCAAAGCCGACAACGAATCAAGTAGATCCGAGGCAGTTGATTTATATGCTGACGATGTTTGAGAGTTCACTATATACAACCAATAATGAAGTGACGCTCTACACTGATGGCCGTGAAAAATTTGACGCTTTGCTTGAGGACATTAAGCGGGCGAAGTTCCATATTCATATGGAGTACTACATTTATCGCGCAGATAATTTGGGACTTGAAGTTCGCGAAGCATTAGTCGATGCTGTTTCTCGAGGCGTGAAAGTTCGCCTGCTGCTGGATGCTTGGGGCTCCACTCAAGTCAATCGACGTTTCCTTACACCGTTAATCGAAGCCGGAGGCGAAGTTGATTTTTTCTTTCCACTATTTTTACCGTATCTAAATCCGCGAATGAACTATCGGAATCACCGGAAAATCGTCGTGATCGATGGTGAGATCGGGTATACCGGTGGGTTCAATGTGGGAGATGAATATCTTGGTTTGGTTGAAAAATTTGGTTATTGGCGAGACAATCATTTGCGCATCCATGGTCATGCCGTTTATACTTTGCAGAATCGCTTTTTGATGGACTGGAATTCCCAGCAAAAACACGAATTGGTTTATCAGCCCGATTATTTTCCTGAAATCGAATCAGATGGTAAATTAGCCCTGCAAATAGTCAGTAGCGGCCCGGATAGTGAACATGAACAGATCAAATTGACCTACTTAAAAATGATCAATCTGGCAAAAAAAGAAATTTTGATCCAGACGCCTTACTATATTCCAGACGCTCCGATTCATGAGGCGCTGAAACTAGCGTTGCTTTCCGGGGTAAAGGTTCGAATGCAGATACCAAATAAGCCCGATCATATTTTGGTTTATTGGGCGACGTATTCTTTTGCGGCAGAGCTGTTGGAATATGGCGCGATCATCGAGACCTATGAGAATGGTTTCATTCATGCTAAAACCATGGTGGTCGATGCTGGGATTGCTTCAGTAGGATCGGCGAATATCGATGTTCGTTCTTTCAAATTGGATTTTGAAGTAAATACACTTGTATATGATGCGGCATTTGCAGAAGAACTAAGAGAAGAATTTTATAAGGATTCGATGAAATCAGAACTTCTGACGCAGGAAAAATACGATCAGCGCGGTACGGTTATCAAGTTTAAAGAGGGAATCGCTCGTTTGATCTCACCACTCTTATAAAAATCATTTGCGCTTTCATGGTTTGATAGTATAAAATGAACTAGCTTGTTTAGTGAATCAAACATCTAGGAAATGATTAAGGAGATTTTTCATGAAGAAATGGTTAATTCCCCTATTAGGTACGCTTTTACTTTTGTCCGGTTGTTCAAAATGGATCGACCGCGGCGAATCAATTACGGCTGTCGGGTCCTCCGCGCTGCAACCTTTAGTTGAGACAGTAGCTGAGGAATATCAAAGTAAGAATCCCGGCAGATTTATTAATGTCCAAGGCGGCGGAAGTGGTACAGGGTTAAGCCAAGTACAGTCCGGTGCTGTTGAAATCGGTAATTCTGATTTGTTTGCTGAGGAAAAAAATGGAATCGACGCGAAAAAATTGGTCGACCATAAAGTTGCGGTCGTCGGGATTACTCCGATCGTTAATAAAGGCGTTGGCGTAAAAAATATTTCGTTGGAAAACTTGCGCAAAATTTTTCTTGGTGAAATCAAGAACTGGAAAGAAGTCGGCGGAAAAGATCAAGAAATCGTGATCTTAAATCGGGCAACCGGCAGCGGAACGCGTTCGACATTTGAGCAATGGGTGCTAGATGGCAAAACTGCGATTCGAGCCCAAGAGCAAGATTCCAGCGGCATGGTTCGACAAATTGTTTCCGATACACCAGGTGCGATTAGTTATACGGCCTTCTCTTATGTAACGAAGGATGTTCAAACATTGAGCATTGATAATATTGAACCGACCGACGAAAATGTTACGACCAATCGTTGGAAAATCTGGGCTTATGAACACATGTACACCAAAGGAAAGCCAACCAAGTTGGTTGAGGATTTTCTTGATTACATGCTTTCAAAAGAAGTTCAAGGAAAAGTCGTTCCACAACTCGGCTATATCCCAATCTCTGATATGAAAGTAGAACGAGATTGGCAAGGCAATGAAATAAAATAAGAATCTCAGAGGGCATAGAAAAAAATTTTCTGTGCCCTTTTTGCCAGTCCAACTTTTCGCAGTTAAATAAACTATGAGAGCTACTCAATTGTTCATTCAAATTATAGGTACAAGCTGTTTAGTTGGATGGTATGCGTACGAAAATAAATTCATTTTTTCGTTCTTTGAAAAAATGATTACCAAAGCAATGAGCTAGCAGCCAGTCCCGATTTTTCCGCAGTTAAATAAACTATGAGAGCCAATAAAATAAATTATTGGAAATAAAATGTACAAGCTGTTTAGTTGGATGGTATGCGTACGAAAATAAATTCATTTTTTCGCTCTTTGAAAAAATGATTACCAAAGTAAAGAGTTAGCTGGCAGTCCGGTTTTTCGCAGTTCAATAAACTATGAGAGCCAATAAAATAAATTATTGGAAATAAAATGTACAAGCCTTTTAGTTGGATGGTATGCGTACGAAAATAAATTCATTTTTTTATTTTTTGAAAAAATGATTACCAAAGCAATGAGCTAGCTGCCAGTCCCGATTTTTTCGCAGTTCAATAAACTATGAGAGCCAATAAAATAAATTATTGAAAATAAAATGTACAAGCCGTTTAGTTGGATGGTATGTGTACGAAAATAAATTCATTTTTTTATTTTTTGAAAAAATGATTACCAAAGCAATGAGCTAGCTGCCAGTCCCGATTTTTTTGCAGTTAAATAAACCATGAGAGCTAATCAATTGTTCATTCAATCAACTTAGATAAATGATAAACACAGAGATGATAAAACAAGGAGGCACTATAAGATGTACTATCCAATTCAACTGCCTTTTCTATTGAACGAGGAATTTACTCGTGTAATGAATTATCAGGAGAAGATTATTCCTGAGTCCAGCGATTTTATTTTGTGCTTTTGGGAGATCTCCTCAAAAATGAACGAGCTGACTCAAGTTAAAAATGTGATCATCGCAGATGGCTGCATTGATTTAATCGTGGACTATGATCAGAAAATGATTTTTTTTACGGGAAATCAGCAAACGGATTTCGATTATGAGATTCAGACACCTGCCCATTTTTTTGGTGCCCGCATGATGCCGGGAGCTTTTCATCAATTAACGGGGATACCTGCCAATGAGGTAATGGATGAATTTCTATTGCTTTCCGATATTTTTGCTGACTTGGATCATGATGAGTTCTTTTCGCTGAGTTTTCCTGAAGCACAAGAAAAATTTCAAACCTATTTGGTCAGGAAATTTGCTGAGAAGCATCCGAATGAATTTACGCATCTTTTCCCGCGAATGTCTGAAACGATTCCTCAGACTACGGAAGACTTGTATGAATTGCTTCACTTTAGTCCGCGGCAATGCCAGCGATTATTTTCAAAAAATTTTGGTCTCACTCCCAAGATGGTACTGAGTATTTTGCGGTTTCAGAAATGTCTGCAAATATTGACTTCTGAACAGGCCAAGCCCGCGGATATTTTGGCGGTGACGAATTATTATGATCAGCCTCATTTCAATCGAGATTTTAAACATCATCTAGGCATCACACCCTTAGATTTAGTCGCGCGGTACAAAAATTGACGCATTTTTACAATAAGTTTCTTTTTCTGCTTGCTAGAATAAGAGTATAAATAAGGAGGCGGTTAATATGTACAAAAATATAACGACGAATTTAATGGTGGCAAGTGTAGATGCATCTGTGGAGTTTTATCAGGAAGTTCTTGGATTAGAGGTAGTCGCTTCGGTTCCAGCTAAAGATCAAACGTTGCAATTTGCGATTCTGGCTAAAGAATCATTAAGCTTGATGCTGCAAGAACAAAGTAATTTGAGCGAAGAATACCCGATTCTGACGACGGAGAAAATCCAACCTTCGATTACGCTATATATTACGATTGATAATTTCGAGGAATTTTATGCAAATGCCAAAACCAAGTATCCAATCTATACTGAACCTCATGCAACTTTTTATGGCGCGAAAGAATTTGCGATCACAGATCCTGATGGTTATGTACTAACGTTCACTGAATATAAAGAGGACTGATCACGATGGCAATCTCCCACCAAAAAAACAAAACTGGTGGGACTGGCAGGACTAAATAAACAGAGAAACAGCATCCGCGGATGCTGTTTTTTTTGCCAGTTTTCCTTCCTGTTTTAGCAGGTTAGTAAAATGGTATGCGTGGTGAAAATAAAACTCATTTTTCTTCAGAGAAAAATGATTACTGTAAAATAAACTAGCTGCCAGTTTTCTTTCCAACATCAGAAGATTTACAAAATGGTGTCATTATATTTTTATTCAAAAAAATTCTGCCTATTCTGAGCCGGCTAGCAAGCAGTTCAGTTGCGAATAGCCTCCGATTTAGTTTACACTTTCTTTACAATTGTCATGGAAGCGTTACAGGAGGTTAAAAGGAAATTGATTTTCAACAGGTAAAATGATTTTGTCGGTTTGTAAAACCGAGTGGATTAGTTTGAAGGAATCAGGAGGAGTAGGCCTTGGAAAATGAAGATGTAAAAAAAGCGCTCACGACGAAATCAAAGCGTGCAAGGATTGAACAGCGAGGACGCTTTATCAGTTTTGTTTGTATCGCATTGATCGTGTTTGTGGTTGGAGCGATTTTCTATTTTGTAGCAAGTAAAGGGTTATCGACCTTTTTTGTAGATAAGATTAATGTATTCGACTTTTTATTTGGCACAGTCTGGAATCCTAGTGCGACAGGACCAGATGGCAAGCCTTTAGTGGGTGCTTTGCCAATGATTCTAGGTTCATTTATGGTGACATTTTTATCCGCAATTGTAGCGACTCCTTTCGCAATCGGTGCGGCGGTCTTTATGACAGAAATCTCGCCGACTAAGGGACAAAAATTTTTACAGCCGGTCATTGAATTATTAGTAGGTATTCCTTCTGTTGTATATGGTTTTATCGGTTTAACAGTGATCGTACCCTTCATCCGGTCCATTTTTGGCGGAACGGGTTTTGGGATCTTATCGGGAACCTTCGTCTTGTTCGTCATGATTTTACCAACGGTGACTACGATGACGGTCGATACATTAAAATCAGTGCCACGTCATTACCGCGAAGCTTCACTGGCTTTGGGAGGAACGCGTTGGCAAACGATTTACAAAGTTGTATTGCGGGCAGCGATCCCGGGAATTCTGACCGCTGTCGTATTCGGAATGGCTCGGGCCTTTGGTGAAGCTCTAGCGATCCAAATGGTGATCGGGAACGCCGCTTTGATGCCGGCGGGTCTAACAACACCAGCATCAACCTTAACTTCGATTTTAACGATGGGAATTGGGAATACGATCATGGGAACAGTAGAAAACAATGTCCTGTGGTCATTAGCCTTGATCCTATTATTCATGTCTTTAGTTTTCAATATTTTAATCCGCTACATTGGAAAGAAAGGGGATATAACGAATGGATAAAGCCAAACGCGCAGATAAAATCGCGACAGTCATTTTGTATACTGTCTCTGCTGTGATCGTTGCGATCCTGGCCTTTCTTTTACTATATATTTTAATCCGCGGCTTGCCGCATGTTTCTTGGGAATTCTTGACCTCTCCATCAAAAGCTTACCAAAAGGGTGGCGGGATCGGGATTCAATTATTCAATTCGATCTACTTGTTACTGATCACGATGATCATCAGTTTACCAATTTCGTTGGGAGCTGGGATTTATCTATCTGAATATGCGAAGAAAAATTGGGTGACCAATGTTATTCGGACATCGATCGAAATTTTAAGCTCACTGCCTTCAGTGGTTGTTGGTTTGTTCGGCTTCTTGATCTTCGTTATCCAGTTTGGATATGGCTTCTCGATTCTTTCAGGGGCTTTGGCATTGACCTTGTTCAATTTGCCCTTGCTGACAAGAAACATTGAAGAGTCGTTAAGAGCGATTCATTACACACAACGTGAGGCGGGATTAGCTCTAGGCTTGTCACGTTGGGAAACTGTTACGAAAATTGTTGTTCCAGACGCCTTGCCAGGAATTTTAACCGGAGTCATTTTGAGTTCGGGCCGGATTTTCGGTGAAGCGGCGGCATTGATTTATACAGCTGGACAAAGTGCGCCGGCTTTGGATTTTACAAATTTCAATCCATTGAGCGTTTCAAGTCCATTAAGTATTTTCCGTCAAGCTGAAACGTTAGCCGTGCACATTTGGAAAATCAATACTGAAGGCACGATGCCAGACGGCAACGCTGTTTCCGCGGGAGCTTCGGCAGTCTTAATTTTAGCAGTCTTGCTATTTAATTTTGGCGCACGGGCGATCGGTAAACGACTGCATAGAAAAATGACTTCAGCATAAGAAGAATAGTTTAATTGTGCGAAAAGAAAAGTGAATGATTTGTAACTAAATTTCCTCAGTACGAACAAGGAGAACGTTGATGAAAGAATACAATTGGGAGGAACGCAACCTCATCAGGATGCCTGGCGAAATTGCGTTGCATACGGAAGATCTGCATGTCTATTATGGAGACAATGAAGCCATAAAAGGTGTCGATCTGGAATTTGAAAAAAATAAAATTACCGCGTTAATCGGCCCTTCAGGCTGTGGGAAATCGACCTATTTGCGGTCTCTGAACCGGATGAACGACGGGATTGCCAGTGCCAGTGTAACTGGGAAAATCATATACAAAGATGTAGATGTCAATGCATCAAACATTGATGTCTATGAAATGCGCAAACGGATCGGAATGGTGTTTCAACGACCAAATCCTTTCAGTAAATCGATTCGCGAAAATATCACATTTGCACTAAAACAACACGGAATGCGTGATAAAAAGCAACTGGAAGAAGCAGTTGAGACCAGTTTGAAACAAGCGGCGCTGTGGGATCAGGTCAAAGACAACTTAGACAAAAGTGCTTTGGCCCTATCTGGTGGACAGCAGCAGCGTTTATGCATTGCGCGAGCAATTGCGATGAAGCCAGATATCTTATTACTAGATGAACCAGCCAGCGCCTTGGACCCGATCTCAACAGGAACGGTCGAAGAAACACTGATTCAATTGAAAGAAAACTATACGATCATCATTGTGACTCACAATATGCAGCAGGCAGCCCGGATCAGTGATTATACGGCTTTCTTCTATTTAGGACATGTTATCGAGTACGATGAAACACCGAAAATCTTCACACGGCCGAAAATTCAGGCTACCGAAGATTATGTATCAGGACACTTTGGTTAAGAGACGGAGGAAATTGAATGTCGAAGATTATTACTTCCAAAGACCTTCATTTGTATTATGGTAAAAAGGAAGCCTTAAAAGGCATTGATATGGATATTGAAAAAGGTGAGATCACCGCGATGATCGGACCTTCAGGCTGCGGAAAATCGACTTACTTGCGCTCATTGAATCGAATGAATGATTTGATTCCAGGTGTGACGATCACCGGCAGTGTGATGTATAAGGACAAAGATATTTACAGCCCTAAGACAGATACGGTGGAATTACGAAAAGAAATCGGGATGGTTTTTCAACAGCCAAATCCTTTTCCATTTTCGATTTACGAGAACGTCATTTATGGGTTAAAATTAAAGGGTGAAAAAGACAAAAGCAGGCTTGATCAAGTGGTGGAAGAAAGTTTGAAAGCTGCTTCGGTTTGGAATGACGTCAAAGATAAATTGCATGAGAGTGCATTATCCTTATCTGGCGGGCAACAACAGCGGGTTTGTATCGCTCGCGTTTTAGCAGTCAATCCAGAAGTTATTCTAATGGATGAACCAACAAGTGCACTGGACCCTGTATCCACGGGGAAGATCGAAAACATGTTGTTAGAGCTGAAAGAAAATTACACGATCATCATTGTGACGCACAATATGTCACAAGCATCGCGGATTTCTGACCGTACGGCGTTCTTCCTGCAAGGAGAATTGATCGAGTTCGACAAGACGAAGAAGATTTTCTTAGATCCAGCAAAACAAGAAACAGAGGATTACATCTCAGGAAAATTTGGTTAGCTTGCAAGAAACTAGTAGAGATAGTCTATGACTCGAATAGAATTAATTTTTCATGGAAAAGTTGATTCGTGATTATGAAAAGGAGGGCAACGATGTTACGTACACAATTTGAAGAAGATTTGCTGAATCTTCACAATCAGTTTTATGAAATGGGTATGATGGTCTCAAGTGCCGTGCACAAATCGGTCCGTTCATATATTGATCATGATAAAAAATTAGCACAAGAGGTTATCGACCATGATGTTGAGATCAATGACATGGAAGTCCGCTTGGAGAAAAAAAGTTTTGAAATGATCGCTTTACAGCAACCCGTCACTACAGACTTGCGGACGATCATTACGATTATGAAAGCCAGCTCTGACTTGGAACGAATGGGGGACCATGCGGTCTCTGTTGCCAAATCGACCATTCGCTTAAAAGGTCTGCCGCGGATTTTAGAAGTCGAAAAAGAAATCAATGAAATGTCCAACTACGTAAAAAAAATGGTGGACAATGTTTTGATCGCTTATGTTAAGACTGACGAAAAAGACGCTCGAATGATTGCATTAATGGATGAACGAGTGAACGACTATTTCCAAAAAATATATGACATGACCACGAATACTATGGAAAAAGAATCCGATACGATCATTAGCGGAACCGATTATCTGCACGTTGCAGGCTACTTGGAACGCGTGGGTGATTATGTAACGAATATTTGTGAATGGATCGTTTACTTAGCGACAGGAAAAATCACTGAGCTTAACAGCAATCGCAACGAAACATTTTAAGACAATCTGCCAGCTAGATAATTCTAGCTGGTTTTTTCTACATATTAATAGGAAGAAACACATTCTTTAAGAAGTCGGATAAAAAGATGGGTCTTTAGTCCTATGACAAATGCTCAAAAACATTGCATAATATGAATGTAAACAAAAGTAAGGTATTTGCTTTTTGAAGGAGGCAATTTCTATGAATGAAAGACAACGAATTATGGAATTAGTTAAAAAAGGTATTTTATCAACTGAAGAAGGTTTGGATTTACTAGAAACTATGGCCAAGGCGAAAGATGAAGCGCAGATCAAACAAGCTGCTGATAAAGTGGATTCTTACCACCGCGACCAAGCAACCAATTTAGTTGATGAATGGGAAAAAGGAAAAGACACAGAAGAAGCAGATCGTTCTGAAGAACAGGACTTGGAAGAACTTGAAGCTTATTTTGATGACTTAGCCACCGAAGCCAACCAAATTTCTGCTCATATTGATGAAATCAATCAAAAGAAAAAAGAGCTGAAAGCGGCACTTCATGAAAAAGAAGAAGTTTTGATGGAGTTAGACACGAAAGAAGAGTTGGATACATTATCTGAAGAAGACGATGACATTCGTGAAGCTGTGGAAGAGGCGATTGATAATCTTAAAGAAAAAATCGCTGAGTTAGAAGAAGAAGCTGAAGAAAAAGAAGAAGAATTGAAGAACGTGCAGGACAACCAAAACGAAACGCGTAAAGAACGCAATCGTGCACGCTTTGATATTCCAGATGATTTAAAAGATCAAGCAAGCGAAACATTCTCACAAGTTGGTGAAAAGCTAGGAGAAGCCGGTGTTCAATTAGGACGCTTGATGAAGAAGACTTGGAAAACAGTTTCTGACACAGTGGAAGAAAATGTTGATTGGAAAGACTTCAACGTAAAAGTTCCTGGTCTTGTAACTTCGAAATTTGAACATCAATTCTTATACACTGATGTTGAACCAACCTTGATCGACATCAAGTTGGCAAATGGTAAAGTAACCTTAAAGGCTTGGGACGATGCAGCTATCAAAGTAGATGCGAAAATCAAACTTTATGGTAAAATGAACGAAGCAACTCCATTACAATCATTAATGGAACGCAGTCAAATCGAAGTGAATGATGAACACATCTCATTCCAAATACCAAACAAACGGGTTCAAGCGGAGTTAGTATTCTATTTGCCGAAACGCACTTACGATCACGTAGCAGTTAAATTGTTAAATGGTGATTTGAATGTTGAAGAGATGGATGCCAAAGACGTTTATGCTAAATCAACGAACGGTAACATCAGCTTCAAACAGATCGACGCTACAATGCTTGAAATCCAAGGCGTCAACGGCAACATTGAAATCCGCGAAGGCGCGATTTTAGATTCAATCATCGAAACGGTTAACGGCAATATTACTTCTAAAGCGGCCGTTCAAAATTATGGCATCTCATTAGTAAACGGTGATGTGAAGTTAACGGCTGGACATGACAGCTTACAAAAAATTAAAGCAAGCTCAGTTAACGGAAACGTCAAAGTTTCTTTAGGCAAAAATATTGGTTTGGAAGGTCTAGCTAAAACAAGCTTAGGCAGCATCAATGACCGCCTGTCAAACTATGAAGTAATCAGAGAAAAGAAAGAAAAAACAAATCGCTTGTTGCAATTCCGTCGTGTAGCCGATAAAATGGCAAAAATCGATGTATCTACAACAACAGGCAGCATTTTCTTGAAAGATTTCGACAATTAGGAAATAATAAGGAAGGAAGATTCATATGCAAAAGAGATTACAAAAGTCACGAACTAATGTGGTACTGACAGGTACCTTAGCCGGGATCGCCGAATACTTCGGGATCGATCCGACAATCGTGCGTGTGATTTATGTTTTCTTAAGTTTCGGCTTAATCGGCGCACCGGTTGTACTATATGTCTTGTTAGCATTAGTGATTCCTGCGGGTCAAAAAGGCCGGGATTCTTATGGACACAACAATCCATACTATGGAAACAATGATTACAACAACTACGAGAAAAAAACGTCCCGCCAACGTAAGAAAGCGGATAAAATCGACGATGATGACTGGAGCGACTTTTAATGACTTACCTACAGCGCTTAATAGCTAACTCACTGATTTTCATTTCACTATCGGTGCTCTTTCCCAACCAAGTTTATGTGGAGAGTTTGACGATGGCTATTGCTGCAAGCTTTGTCCTGTCAATTTTGAATACATTAGTGAAACCGATTCTGATTCTGCTTTCACTTCCGTTGAACATTTTGACCTTGGGGCTCTTTAGCTTTGTGATCAGCGCTGGTATGTTGCAATTGACTTCCAACTTATTAGGAAATTATCGTTTTGGCTTTTCCAGCTTTGCCATCTCAATCTTGGTGGCGATCGTCATGGCGATTGTCAATGCGATCGTTTCAGATCATAATATCGACAAATATGCGGATAGGTAATCACCTATCCGTTTTTTTTTGACAATTTTTCTGGTTCAACCGATAAATTAGTAACTGGCAAGACCAAATTAAATATTTTTTTATGCGGTTTCATTAACTTTTTATGAAGGCTTTTTGATTCTTATCTGAGAAGGTTATCTGAACCTAGTCACTCCAATGATAAAATGATAAAATAGAGCGGAAGTGTAGAAAAGAGGGATTATATGGCTGAAACAGTAAAAGTAAAAGAACTAGTTAATAAACTTTCATTGGAAGTAGTAACTGGCGATGAAGAAAGTCTTGAGCGGGTCATTACCACCGGCGATATTTCTCGTCCAGGTTTGGAATTGACCGGTTATTTTAATTATTATTCACATGATCGTTTACAACTTTTTGGAAATAAAGAAATTACCTTCGCGGAGCGTATGATGCCAGAAGAACGCTTGATGGTTTTACGTCGTATGTGCAGCGATGATACTCCGGCTTTTATCGTTTCTCGTGGCTTAACGCCGCCAAAGGAAATGATCGAAGCAGCTAGTGAACGCAATATTCCAGTATTAAGTTCACCGATCTCGACTTCGCGTTTATTAGGCGAAATCTCAAGTTTTCTAAATGGCGGATTAGCATTAAGGACCAGTGTTCACGGCGTATTGGTGGACGTTTATGGTTTAGGAGTACTGATTCAAGGTGACAGCGGAATTGGTAAGAGTGAAACTGCGCTGGAACTAGTCAAACGTGGACATCGTTTAATCGCAGATGATCGTGTCGATGTTTATCAACAAGACGAATTGACATTAGTCGGCGAACCGCCTAGAATTTTGCAGCATTTAATCGAAATTCGCGGAATCGGTATCATTGATGTGATGAACTTATTTGGCGCCAGTGCTGTTCGCGGATCGATGCCGGTTCAGCTAGTAGTTTATTTAGAAAGCTGGTCGAAAGATAAAAAATACGACCGTTTAGGCAGCGGCAATACCGAAGTGGAGATTGCAGAAGTAAAAATTCCGCAGGTGAAGATTCCAGTGAAAACTGGTCGAAATGTCGCAATCATCATCGAAGTAGCAGCAATGAATTTCCGTGCTCGTACAATGGGTTACGATGCGACGAAGACCTTTGAAGATCGTTTAACCCAATTAATCGAAGAGAATTCAGGACAATAAGATGGTTGGACAAATAAATCGCACCGCCTTTGAATTGTTTGGTCTTCAAATTTATTGGTACGCGATCATTATTGTTTCAGGAATAGCAATTGCTTTGTGGCTCGCCAACCGTGAGGCATTGAGAGTTGGTTTAAAAGAAGATGATATGACGAACTTTCTTCTATGGGCATTGCCGATTGCGATTATAGGCGCTCGTTTGTATTATGTCTTGTTCGATCTGCCGATGTATCTTGCCGATCCAATCCAGATTTTTAATACACGCAGCGGCGGATTAGCTATTTATGGTGGATTGATCGCCGCGGTACTTGTTTTGATCGTCTATACACGTCACCATTTTATTGATCCATGGTTATTTTTGGATGTAGTATCGCCAGGGGTAATGCTGGCTCAAGCGATGGGCCGCTGGGGTAATTTTACGAATCATGAGGCTTTTGGCGGTGAAACGACAAGGCAGTTTTTGGAAAGCATCCATTTACCGCAGTTTATCATCAATAATATGTACATTGATGGCGCCTTTCGCCAACCTACCTTTTTCTATGAATCCATGTGGAGCCTGGCAGGTTTTATCTTGATTCTGTTCATCAGAAAAAACGTATCGCTCAAACGTGGCGAGCTATTTTTAGGCTACGTGACTTGGTACAGCTTCGGCCGTTTCTTTATCGAAGGAATGCGGACGGACAGTCTGTATGCATTTGGCGGAATTCGAGTCTCCCAATTATTGTCAGTCGTTCTTTTTGTCGGGGGAATCGCACTACTGTATTATCGTCGCAAAAAGAGTACAAATATCAAATTGTACGAACGTGACAAGGGTGCTAATCAGGCTTTAATATAAGAACGTGGTATCAGTTATCTATGCTATGATAATATAGTAGATTAAAAAAATAGCAGTACGAGTTAGGATACCAGCCATACTATTTACTGGTATATTGATGAAAAGAAGTACTTTAATACGAACTAGGAGGAAATCTCTGTGAAGCAAAAAGTTGCAGTTTTAGGACCAGGTTCTTGGGGAACAGCATTAGCTCAAGTCTTGGCCGAAAATGGACATGAAGTAAGAATTTGGGGAAATCATGAGGCGCAAATTGATGAAATCAACACGTACCACACGAATCGCCACTACTTACCGGATTTAAAAATTCCCGACAGTATTAAAGGGGAAAAGGATCTGAAAGAAGCTGTAAAAGATGCGGATGCTGTTTTGTTCGTAGTTCCAACAAAAGCGATTCGCTCCGTAGCACAGGAATTTGCTAAAGTAGCTGAAAATAAACCCGTAATTATCCATGCAAGTAAAGGATTAGAGCAAGATACGCACAAACGAATCTCAGAAGTTTTGATTGAAGAAATTCCTGAAGAACATCGTCAAGGTGTGGTTGTATTATCGGGACCAAGTCACGCAGAAGAAGTGGCAGTTCACGATATTACTACGATCACAGCAGCTTGTAAAGATCAAAAATTAGCCGAATATGTGCAAAAACTATTCATGAATGAATATCTTAGAATTTACACCAACCCAGATGTCATCGGTGTTGAAATGGGTGCAGCTTTAAAAAATATCATTGCTCTAGGGGCGGGTGCCTTGGCAGGACTTTCTTACGGAGACGATGCTAAAGCGGCTATTATGACTCGTGGATTGGCGGAGATCAGTCGTCTAGGTGTAGAGATGGGCGCAAATCCATTGACTTTTATTGGTTTGAGCGGTGTCGGCGACTTGATCGTAACATGTACTTCGGTTCATTCACGAAACTGGCGTGCAGGGAATTTATTAGGCAAAGGACACAAACTAGATGAAGTTTTAGATAATATGGGCATGATCGTCGAAGGTGTTTCAACGACGAAAGCTGCTAAGGAATTAGCTGACAGTATGAATGTCAGCATGCCGATTACTGAAACGATTTATGATGTTTTATACAATGACAAAGACGTGCGTCAGGCTTGTCGCGATTTGATGATGCGTGAAGGTACGTTTGAAAATGAATTTACTTTAGAATAGAAAGAGTGGGACAGTATTCATGCGAGTAAAAAAAGCAGTTATTCCAGCCGCTGGTTTGGGAACAAGATTTCTACCAGCTACTAAAGCGATGGCCAAAGAAATGTTGCCAATCGTTGACAAACCAACGATCCAATTCATCGTTGAGGAAGCATTAAAATCTGGGATCGAAGATATTTTAATCGTGACCGGAAAAGCCAAACGCCCAATCGAAGATCATTTCGACTCAAATATTGAATTAGAAATGAATCTGCAAGAAAAAGGCAAAACAGATTTATTGAAATTAGTCGAAGAGACGACCGATGTTAATCTGCATTTCATTCGTCAATCACATCCAAAGGGCTTGGGGCATGCTGTCTTGCAAGCACGTGCCTTTGTTGGCAACGAACCATTTGTCGTGATGTTGGGTGATGATCTGATGGAAGACCGTGTTCCGTTGACTAAACAATTGATGAACGATTACGAACAAACGCATGCATCAACGATCGCCGTTATGCGTGTTCCTGAAAAGGAAACATCAAAATACGGCATCATCAATCCAGGTGAAGAAGTATCTAAAGGCTTGTTCAATGTGAAGAACTTTGTCGAAAAACCAAAACCTGAAGAAGCACCAAGTAATTTAGCGATTATTGGCCGTTACTTACTGACACCTGAAATTTTTGATGTATTAGCGACACAAAAACCAGGGGCAGGCAATGAGATCCAATTAACGGATGCGATTGACACTTTGAATCGGACACAACGCGTATTTGCACAAGAGTTTACAGGCAAACGCTACGATGTGGGTGATAAATTCGGCTTTATGACAACGAGTATCGAGTATGGATTGAAACATCCTGAGATCAAAGATAAATTGCATGACTATATCATTGCTTTAGGAAAAGAGTTAAGTGGTCAAAATAAAGTAAAAAAATAATTAACTAAGCGCAGATTTGATTCTGCGCTTTTTATATTGTTAGTTATTTTAATTTATTAAATCATTGGTTTTTCAAATGTAAATCATCATAATAATTAATAGAAAAAATTGGTTATTTTGTTATATAATGTTTTTTGAAAATAACGAATTAAAAAAGGAGACTGAATGAAAACTTCCCGATTAAATAGAGAAATAGTCATCGAATGTGCGATGGCCTTGGTCTCTGAGTCTGGTATCAGCGGACTAAGACTCAATAAGATCGCTGATCGCCTAGAGGTCAAATCTCCTTCGTTGTATACGCATACAGGGAGCGTGACAGAATTACGGCAAGCGGTAGTCAGAAAGGCAATGGAGGAGTTTCGCGAGCAACTGGTGGATGCTATCTTAGGCAGAGCCAATCTTTGCGCTTTTCTAGAGTTAGGAAAAACATGGACAGCCTACGCAAAAAATAAAAATGCCTTTTATACTGTTTTTTATGAAAAAGAGTACATACGCTCTTATGAAAAAAACATCTCTGTTTTTTTAAGAGCTGCATTTGATCGTATCTTCATAGACTGTGAACTAACTGATAAAGAAATTATTCAAGTTGAACGTGTGATGACGAATTATTTTCGTGGACATGCTGATCGTTTTACTGAGCAGAATTTCGATGAAACAGATTTAATCAGTGATCTAGAAATCATTTACAATGGCATTCGTCAAAACTTCAGGAAAGTACCTCAAGAAATTTAATTGAGGTACTTTTCTATTAGATTTAATTATAATTCTTTCTCTTTCATTAATTTCCATGAGAATGGTATAATTTAAGTTAGCATAATGAGTGAAAAATGAGAGGAGCGATTGAATGAGTTTAGGTGGAATCGCAGCAATTATTGCGGCACTAGCATTTGTTGTTTTGGTTATCTTTTTAGTGCGTGTCTTGAGTCAAGTTTCAAAAACGGTTGAAAAAGTTGAAACGACAGTGACCGAGGCGAATACGACGATTGATGTTCTTACTAAGGACGTAGATTTACTCATGCAGCAGGTCGAAGGATTGCTGGTTAAAGGCAATCACTTGTTGAATGATATTAATGGGAAAGTTGAAACAATTGATCCATTGTTTACAGCGGTGGCTGATTTGAGTCAGAGTGTCTCTGATTTGAATACCACAAGCCGAAATTTGGCGGGAAAAGTCGGTGGTGTCAGTAAGAATGCAGCGAAAGCTAGTGTTGCAGGAAAAGTTGGTGCTACGACGATGAGATTCTTTAGAGATCGCAAAACAACAACGAAAACGGAGGGGTAAGAATGGCAAAACGCGGAAAATTTTTAGCAGGTGCTTTGATCGGCGGAACGGCTGCAGCAGTCGTTGCTTTATTATTAGCACCAAAATCAGGAAAAGAATTGCGTGAAGACTTAGCAAAGAAAACAGATGATTGGTTAGACTTAGCGTCTGATTATACAGATGATTTTGTTGCAAAGACCAGCGAGATGGGATCGATTGTAAAAGATCGCGCCTCTGATTTAAGTGATCAAGCAAGTGATCTGGCTTCAAATGTGAAGGACAAAGTAAATGATTCAATGGACGATATGGATGACATTACGTCGGATACTTTGGAAGATTTGAAACGTCAAAGCTCTGATTTGTCTGACCGTTTTCGTAAAGCAGCCAGCGATACGAAAGATGTCGCTGAGGATGCTTCAGAAGATATCGTGATCGATGCGAAAGTGGCCAAAGAGGATGCGAAAGAAACCGTTTCTGAAGGTGCTGAAGCTTTAGCTGATAAAACGAAAGAGTTAAATAAAGAAAAACCCGATTTCTCCGAAGTCAAAGAAGAACTAAAGGAAGAAGTCGAAAAAAATAATCCAGAATAAATGATGCAGCCCTCACTTTTGAGGGCTATTTTTTTACCATTGCGTGCGCAACGCCTGCTATTGCTGTAATCTTGAGTCATAGTAATCAATCATTAAGGGGAGACGAAGATGGAAATTGGAAAACAAATTCGCTCAAGAAGAGAAGAAGTGAAGATGACTCAACAGCAATTGGCAGATCAAATCTACGTGACGAGACAAACTATTTCAAAATGGGAGTTAGGAAAAAGTGAACCAGATCCGATTTCTCGAAGTAGTCTAGAAAGGATTTTGGCTGTTCAATTAACGGAAGGGTCTTCTTCACAAAAAGCTGAGGAGGCAGATGTTATGAAAAAAATTCAGTGGTTCGCAGGTTTGTTGTTGTTTGGGATTCTATTTTTACCGTTGCGTTTTCTGTGGGTGATGATCAGGAGGTATTGGGAGCGGCCATGGAATCGATTCATTTTGATTCCCGCTGTTTTGGTCTTCGTTTTGTGGTATCTGCATTCACTTAAGGATCATGTCTTTTATTTCTTTTTAGCAGTGATTCTATTGGCTTATCTGGTCACGAGCTACTATTTTTTCAATGATCAGAAAATGTTGCAGGATAACTAAAAAAGAAACACCATTTTTCGGATGGTGTTTCTTTTTTCTTCTATTATAAGATAGTTAATTCTTTTGAAGTTTTGGTGAATGGGATGCAGCCGTCTTTCGTTACGAATAGACAGTCTTCAATCCGAACACCAACATCATTTGGCAAATAAATTCCTGGTTCGATTGAGAAGCACATGCCTTCTTTGACCTCTAAATCATTGCCGCCAACAATTTGCGGGAATTCATGAATCGTTGTGCCGATTCCGTGACCTAGACGATGGTTAAAGTATTCACCGTAGCCATGGCTTTCAATAACATCACGTGCCAGCTTATCTAGCTGTCCGCAGGTAACACCCGGTTTTACAGCGTTTAAAGCAGCCATATGAGCATCTAGCACGATATTGTAGATGTCTTTTTGGTGATCTGTCGGTTTCCCACACGCCACAGTTCGAGTAGCATCACTGCAATAACCATTGACGATTGTACCAAGGTCGAATAAAACCAGTTCATTTTCTTTACAGGTATTTTTACCAGGAGTACCGTGAGGGCTGGCAGCATTTGGTCCAGCTAATACTTCGGTTGGGAATGACATTTGTTTAATGCCTTTTTTCTTCAATTCATATTCAATCTCAGCCACGATTTCTTCTTCAGAGACACCTGGTTTCACATGTCTAAAACCAATCTCGAAAGCTAAATCAGCTGTTGAGCCAGCTTCGATCAAACGTTGGCATTCTTCTTCTGTTTTATATAATTGCAATTCTTGAACTAGTGGAGTTAAGTCGGTCGAAAAATCAGCTGATGGGAAAGCTTGGCTCAAACGAAGGTAACGATCCAAAACCAATTGATTTTTTTCTAACGCGATTTTTTTAGGAGAACCATAGCGTTTTTTGATTTCGTCTACGATCAAAGCAAAAGGATCTTGACTATCTAAATAGCCCACCACATCGTACTCAAAACTGCTGGCTTTTGCATCTTCAACTTCTAAGCCTGGTGCAAAAAGAAATGGGTCTTTTTCAAGTGGAATGAAAAGCGCCAATACACGTTCCATTGGGTTACTGTCAAAGCCGGAGAAGTAACCAATGTGACTTGCATCAGAGACATACGCCAAATCCACATCGTTTTTTTCCATCCATTTGCGTAATTCTAAAACTTTTTCTTGGTTCATTAAAGCATCCTTCTTTCTATTAGCGTTATATTGATTGTAACACTAATAAAATTTATTGAAAAATGATTCTGATAAAACGCTTACAAAAAAATAAGGAAAAATGTGTAAAACGGTTGCAATCGATGAAACAACGTGCTATTATCTTTTAGAAATGTAAATGATATTTTCTGAAAACAATATAAAAGGAGCATATCCATGGAAAAGCAAACAATTACGATTTATGATGTTGCCCGCGAAGCAAACGTTTCAATGGCAACCGTTTCTCGTGTGGTCAACGGCAACCCAAATGTAAAACCAACAACACGTAAAAAGGTGTTAGAAGTTATTGAGCGTTTAGATTATCGTCCCAATGCAGTCGCACGAGGACTAGCAAGTAAGAAAACAACAACAGTTGGTGTGATTATCCCTGATGTCAGCAATATGTTTTTTGCTTCATTAGCACGCGGGATCGACGACATCGCAACGATGTACAAATACAATATTATCTTAGCCAACTCTGACGGCGAGGCACAAAAAGAAGTCAACGTGCTGAATAACCTATTAGCGAAACAAGTTGATGGTGTGATTTTCATGGGACATCGCATTACAGATGAAATCCGTGCTGAATTTTCTCGTTCAAAAACACCAATCGTTTTAGCTGGTTCAATTGATCCAGACGAACAAGTCGGCAGTGTAAACATCGACTACAAAGCAGCAACAAAAGAATCAATCGACTTATTAGCAAAACACGGCAATAAGAAAATTGCATTCATCAGCGGTGCGTTAATCGATGCAATCAACGGACAAGCTCGTATGGGCGGTTACAAAGAAGCATTGGCTGAAAATGGTTTGGATTACAACGAAGGCTTAATCTTTGAAGCACCTTATAACTTCAAAGAAGGATTGGCTTTGACTGATCGTATCTTAAACAGTGGTGCAACAGCTGCTTATGTGACCGATGATGAATTGGCTATCGGTTTATTAGATGGTTTGATCGACAAAGGCATGAAAGTCCCTGAAGACTTCGAAATCATTACAAGCAATGATTCATTGCTAACAGAAGTGGCTCGTCCACGTCTAAGCAGCGTGACACAACCATTGTATGATATCGGTGCTGTCGCTATGCGTCTATTAACGAAAATGATGAACAAAGAAGAGATCGAACAAAAAACGATCGAATTGCCACACGGCATCTTCGAAAAAGGTTCAACAAAACAATAATAGTGAAAAGGCTGTGCCGATTTCGGCGCAGCCTTTCTTTTTATCTGAAGGAAGACTACATCGTCGAAGGATGCCGCCGTGCAAAATCAAAGAAACGAAACTTATCAACTTGATGGCGACTTTCAGTGTATTGAAATTGCCTAGCATCACTGGTGAAAACACGGCTTTTTACAGAGACAATGTTGATATCATGTTGATTTAGATCCAGAAGCTCACGATCCTCCTCAGTCAGAGCATCGATCGTGATTTCTTTTTCAGCAAAGGCGATATTCAATGCCAATTGATTCTCAAAATAGCGATAAATCGAGTCCTTTGCAATCTCAGTATCTAGCTCCGGAACAATCGTCGTTAAGAGTAGATCCTTATCTAAGATCACTTTCTTCTGATCAATGGCACGAGTTCGAATCAAATCCCAACAAATCTCCCCGACCTCAAAACCAGTCACCTGTGCAGCCTTTTCATCAATGACGATTTTTTTCAAGCTGACAACATCAGTGCTGCTTTCATACCCATAAGAATTTTGCAGCTCCTTATAGCTGGTCAAGCCAGAAACTGGAAAACGCAATTGCTCACGCTTCAAGACAAGGGAACCTTTGCCCTGAATTTTTTGAATGTAGCCATTGGCCATCAGAAGGGAAAGCGATTTGCGAATCGTGTCCCGCGATACGTGATACGTTTGCCGAAGTTTATTCTCACTAGGCAAATAAGAACCTGCCTCATAAACACCCTTTAAAATCCCACGTTCAATTGCTTGATAGATTACCTCATAATTTTTCATCGAATCCTCCTTTCAAGTTGCAGCGCAGCGAAACGAAACAAAACAAAACAAAACAATCCAATCCAATCCAATCCAATGGGTGATTCATGTTTCATTGAAAAGTTTCGCAACTTGTCCGTATATGTATTTTCATTATACAAATAGCGAATTCAAAAGTAAAACGCTTTCTAATGATTGTTGAAAAATAAAATGAGTAAATTCTTATTTTTACTCAAACTTGTTGGGTTAGTTGCCAACTTGTTTGGAACTGAAAGACCAATATTTAGTTAATAAAACTTGTTATCCTTTATTAAAATTAGAGAGTTCTAATAAAAGGCGACATCCCACAAATGTAAGCGATTTACAAATATCTTCAAAGCACTTATAGTAAATGTATCAGCTGAACTTATCCATACAAGTTAAATTATTCGGAGGGAAAAAAGATGGGAAAATATGAAAAGGATACGAAGGACCTGCTGGCGGCCATTGGCGGCAAGAAAAATATTTCCGCGGTTACTCATTGTGCCACTCGGATGCGTTTTGTATTAAACGATCCAAAGAAGGCAGATGAGGAACGAATCGAAGATATTCCTAGCGTCAAAGGGATGTTTACGAATGCAGGTCAGTTTCAAGTAATTATCGGAAATGATGTAGCAGTATTCTACAATGAATTCGCAGCCGTTTCAGGAATTGAAGGAGTTTCAAAAGAAGCAGCGAAATCTGCTGCCAAACAAAATCAAAATCCAGTTCAACGCGCCATTACTGTTTTAGCAGAAATTTTCACGCCATTATTACCAGCAATTATTGTCGGCGGTTTGATTTTAGGATTTCGAAATATTTTGGAAGCCGTACCAATGGGCTGGCTGAATGGTCAAACGATTGTAGAAGCTTCAACCTTTTGGAGCGGTGTCAATGGCTTTTTATGGCTGCCGGGTGAAGCGATCTTCCATTTCTTGCCAGTAGGGATCACATGGAGTATTGCCAGAAAAATGGGAGCTACAGAAATCCTTGGAATTGTCCTAGGGATCACCCTAGTTTCACCGCAATTGTTAAATGCTTATGCCGTGAACGGTACAACAGCTGCAGAAATTGCAAAGAATTGGACATGGGATTTCGGCTTCTTCACCGTTGACAAAATCGGTTACCAAGCGCAAGTTATTCCAGCAATGCTGGCAGGGTTCTTACTCGTTTATTTAGAACGTTTCTTCCGAAAACATATTCCAGAAGCGGTCTCAATGATTTTCGTTCCATTTTTCTCATTGCTTCCAACGATTTTAGCGGCACATATTATTTTAGGGCCAATCGGATGGAAAATCGGAACTGCCATTTCAGCCGTTGTGAATGCTGGCTTAACTTCTAGCTTTAGCTGGTTGTTCGGCGGTATCTTCGGAGCATTATACTCGCCTCTGGTCATCACCGGTCTGCATCATACGACCTTGGCGATTGATTCGCAATTGATTGCCGATTTTGGTTCAACTAATTTATGGCCGATGATCTGTTTATCAAATATTGCTCAAGGGGCGGCTGTTTTAGCTGTTGTGTTCGCTCATCGCGGCAATAAAAAAGAGGAACAGGTTTCAATTCCATCAGTTATTTCTGCTTGGTTGGGTGTTACGGAACCGGCGATGTTTGGGATCAACTTGAAATATACGTATCCCTTTATCGCGGCTATGATCGGCAGCGGGATCGCAGGGTTATTCGTTACCTTGTTCAAAGTTCGGGCACTGTCGATTGGGGTCGGCGGCTTACCAGGGATTTTAGCGATTCGTCCGCAAGACTATTTGATCTTTGCTATCGGTATGGTAATTGCAGTTGCCGTTCCATTCCTTTTGACCCTAACTTTCCGTCGAATCGGTTTGTTTAATAAAATCGACCGCGTCGAAGAAGAAAATGTTCCAACTTTAGGCAGCGAAACACCAAAAAAAGCCGGTTCGGTTGTTGAATTATTTGCGCCGATCGCTGGTATGCTGCATCCTTTGAGCAGTGCGAAAGATCCAGTTTTTGCAGAAGGGATGATGGGGCAAGGCGTCGTGATCGATCCAAGTGAAGGAAAACTTATTGCTCCATTCGACGGGCAAATCAGCTTATTATTCCCAACAAAACATGCCATCGGCTTAGTGAGCACCGAAGGAACAGAAGTATTGATTCATATTGGAATCGACACGGTTCAGCTAGATGGAAAATATTTTACTAGCCATGTGAAGCAAGGGGACAGTGTGAAAAAAGGGCAGCTATTGATGGAGTTCGATGTTGAAGCAATCAAAGCGGCCGGTTACGAAGTACAAACCCCCATTATTGTGACAAACTCGATAGACTTCCAAGTTGATCCACTGATTGAGGAAGCAGCTGTCACAAGCAATGAAAAAATCTTAATCGCAACAGAATTGTAGAAGCTGGAGGACAAAATGAGTTTTAAAGAGAAAGTAATCTATCAGATTTATCCCAAATCATTTTTAGATACAAATCAAGACGGTGTAGGAGATCTATTAGGAATTCAACAAAAATTACCCTACTTGAAACGATTAGGGGTTGATATGATTTGGTTAAGTCCAATCTATCCGAGTCCGCAAAATGATAATGGCTATGATGTCGCAGATTATACGGCGATCAATCCAATGTTTGGGACAATGACTGATTTTGAAGCCTTAATGGCAACTGCAAAGAAACACAATATCGAAGTAATGCTGGACATGGTTTTTAATCATGTTTCAACGGAACATGAATGGTTCCAAAAGGCATTGGCTGGAGATAAAAAATATCAGGACTACTTTATTTTGCGAGATGAGCCGACGGATTGGGTGTCCAAATTTGGTGGAAATGCATGGGCACCATTTGGCGATACCGGAAAATATTACTTGCATCTGTTTGACAAAACACAGGCGGATCTAAACTGGCGCAATCCAGAAGTGCGGGAAGAATTATTTGAAGTTGTCCGCTTTTGGACAGACAAAGGAGTGAAAGGCTTCCGCTTTGATGTGATCAATTTGATTGGTAAAGATGAGTTCTTAAACGATTGTGCTGAAAATGACGGCAAGCCAGCTTACACCGATCGTCCGATCAATCATGACTATCTTCGCATGATGAATCAAGCGACGTTCGGAAAAGAATCCGAGATGATCACAGTTGGTGAAATGAGTTTTACAACAGTTGAGGAATGTATCTTATACACGAAACCCGACCGTGAGGAATTGGATATGACCTTCAATTTCCATCACCTGAAAGTGGACTACAAAGATGGAAAAAAATGGACACAGATGCCATTTGATTTTGCGAAACTTAAAGAATTGTTTCATACTTGGGGAACGCAGATGAGTGCCGAAAGTGGCTGGAACGCACTTTTCTGGAATAACCATGATCAGCCGCGGGCATTGAATCGTTTTGTTGATGTGGATAACTATCGCGTAGCAGGCGCTAAAATGCTGGCTGGTGCGATCCACTTGAATCGAGGAACACCGTATATTTATATGGGGGAAGAGATCGGGATGATCGATCCCGATTTTGATTCGATGGAACAATACGTTGACGTGGAAAGTCTAAACGCGTATCAAGAACTATTGACAGAAGGCAAGTCCGAGCAAGAGGCCTTCGAAATCGTCAAGGCCAAGTCTCGTGACAATTCTCGAACACCAATACAATGGGACAGTGGGGATTACAATGGTTTTTCACAGGTTGCGCCGTGGTTAGCACTAGGAAAATCTGCCGACGAGATCAACGTAGCAAAGGAACTACAGGAAGGGTCGATATTTAGCTACTATCAGGAATTGATCAAGTTGAGAAAGGAATATCCGGTAATTGCTGAAGGAAGTTATGAAGCCTTTCTACCTGATCATCCACAGATTTATGGCTACATTCGCCGCCGTAAAGAGGAGTCGCTGCTGGTACTCAATAACTTTTTCCCGCAAGAATCGACGATCGAGATACCGGAAGAGTTTGTATCAGGAAAAGTTCTGATCGATAATTATGGTACGGAAACGATTCAGAGGGAAATTACACTAAAACCGTATCAATCCATCGCGATTTATCGCTAAAAAAGCGTGAGCAATTTGCTCACGTTTTTCATTTTTTTAAATCAATGCGTCTATTTATCAAATAGATCAGTCCACCGCCCAGCGACATAGAAAGCAGTTCGCCTAAACCAATGATCAGCCAATTGAAGAAAAACGGTGCTTGATAGAAAAAGGTCAGTTGCCCAGCGACCGTAAACATCGAAAAGGCAAAAATCAAAGCGGTAATGATCATCTTTTTCTTAAGGCTTATGATATTTTTGGTAACTGCTCGGCAGATCAATAAAACGATCAAAGTAGAGATACTACCGAAGAGCACATCCACGATTCCAAGCGGGGATGCTAGGTTGGCAATCGCCACACCTAAAGTTACTGCGACAGTGTAGCGTTTGTTGAAGAGTGGCAAGTAATTGAACATTTCCGCGATGCGGAATTGGATCGCGCCGAAACTTACGGCGGATAATACGATCGTGACAGCGACATAGAGCCCCGTCACAACGGCCATTTTTGCCGTGTCGGTGGTTGTCCAACGTTGTGTTGAACTTTTTTCAAGGTGCATTTTATCATTCTCCTTTACAAGACCAAGTCTCGTTAATAACTGCGACCAAAGGATTGAAGTGCCGCAGTGCGAAATCTCGCTATTATTTATCTTAGTTGTTTTCGTAAAAAATGCAAGCTATTTTAAAAGCCAGCCGCCATCGATAGGCAGGATATTGCCTTGCATATAGCGGGATTCATCGCTGGCTAAAAACAATGTTGCGTAAGCCACTTCTTCAGGCTTCGCCCAACGTTTAACTGGGGTTTCCTCAGCTACCCATTTGGCCATCTGACCATCTCCGGCAAAGTCCGCTTGATTCATAGGAGTATTGATTGCGCCGGGTGCGAGGGCATTGACATGAAGACCTTTAGCAGCGTAATCCAGCGCTAATTGCTTAGTAAACCCAACAATCGCATGCTTGCTCGTAGTATAAGCAATACCGCCGCCGCCCGCCACAAGTCCCGCGATAGAGGCCATATTGATAACGGTCCCTTGATTGTTCAATAATTCGGGCAGCAACAGCTTTGTCAGGAGGAACATCCCTTGTATGTTGGTAGTTAAAATCCGTTCCCATAAGTCTTCGTCTGTTTCCGCCAACGCTAAATAATCATCCAAGACTCCAGCAGTATTCAGCAAAATGTTTACCGTGCCAAAAGTTTCATGGCAGTTTTGGATAGCTTCCTGTAGTTGCGTTTTCTCTCGAACATCGCCGATGAAAAAAGCAAAATGTTTAGGAAAATCTTTTTCTATTTCTAGTAGATTTTGTTCCTGCTGATCGAAAGCAAAAACACGTGCACCTGCTGTTAGAAAAGCCTGTACTTGAGCCGCACCGATACCTGAAGCAGCTCCAGTAATGAAAACAATCTTGCCCGAAAAATCAACGGTCATCATTCGACGATTTTCCAGTCTTCTGCCAAGATATCGCAAACAGTTGGGGCAAAACTTGAGAAGCCTTCGTCCGCTGTCTTGATTAAAAAGTAGGGCGTCACTGGTGAACCGTCAAACACTTCGCCTTCAACTAGCGTCACATATAATTCAAAACCGCCCCAGCCTTCACGGATAATTTTTGCCCCTTTTTTTAATTCAGGTAAGATTTCTTCAAATGTCATTTATTTTTCCTCCGTTCAAAAAATGATTTTCTGTTGGTAGAATACCAAAAAGCATGTGCCGCTACAAGCAGCATGAGTGAAACTTTGACGAATGTACTGACAAAAACAAAGACCTCTCTGCAATAGAGAAGTCTTTGCTAATTAATCGTCATCTTTATCGTCTTTGTTCTTTGCATTGACCTTGTTACGGGTATTCCAATAGGATTTATAGTCATCGTCGTTTCCGCCGATACCAAACTCGTAAGTATTATCTGCTGGACCATCTTTGGCCCAAAGAGAAGTTGTTTCACCACTTGGAACTTGGTAGTTTGTACCATCGTGATTGACTTTTCCAGGTTTCAATCCAGTGAAGTCAGAAACTTTGATTTGTTTCACTTCGTCAGCCAGCTCGAATTTCTCATCTTCACCAAAGACAGTTGGATTGACCTGATAGATCCGTCCAGCAAGGTAGGCCATATAAGTTGCAGTCCGATTTCCAGCACCATCATTCATTGGTTTGTTGTCGTCTCGACCGGTCCATGTTCCTAATGTGATAGTAGGAGTAGAGACGATCAGCCAGTTATCGGCATAGTTATCAGTCGTCCCAGTTTTACCAACCCAATCAGCAGTACTCAATGGATAATTCACACCGCTTAAGATCGATTTGAATGGCGTCGTATGCTGTTCATTGATAACACTGCGCATCAAGTCATTCATGATCGAAGCCGTGGCTTTTGAATACACTTGAACGGGTGCCTCTTTATGTTTGTATATTTCTTTACCAGTGCTGTCAGTGATTGATTCAATCAAATAACCCTGTTGATAAGAACCGCCATTGGCCAACGTTTGGAACCCGTTGACTTCTGTTAAGGTCGAAACCCCAGTGGTACCTAATGGCGCGGATTCCACACCCCAAGCATTTGAAGTCGGATAATTCATTTTCTTCAAGTAATTATCATAAGCAAATTGATCAGAGCCTTTATTTGTCAGCATATCTTGATAAACATGATAGGCCGTGATATTCGTTGATTCAACGAGGGCTTCTCGTGTTGTTTGGAAAGTCTTAGAACCTTTATTTTCAGCATTTTCCAATTCTTTGCCTGCGTGTTCGCCATGCTGATATTTCATTGGGAAATCGGCAATTCGCGACGCGCTTCCTAATAGTCCTTGATCAATTGCCGGCCCGTATACTAAAACTGGTTTAATTGATGAACCCGCTTGCCGCACGGTGTCAAACGCATGGTTATTTTGGTTCGTATTGTAATCACGACTGCCAACGAAGCCGTAGATTCGGCCCGTTTTATTATTCATCATGACAGTTCCGGGCTCAACCGTTGCCCCTGATCCATCGTCTAAATATTGTCCGTACTCGGCGACACCTAACTGCATCGCATCGTAAATATTTTTGTCGATGGTTGATTTCACCACCAACCCTTGATTTTGCATTTTGACTTTGGCTTGTTCAATATAACGATTTTGAACTTCTTCTTTTCCGTAATCGGCATCACTGATCCCATCTTCTTTAGCCTGCTGTTTGGCTACAATGCTGATAGCTTCATTATAAACAGTGTAATACAAGAAGCCGTGTTGTTGAACTTCCACGTCTTGGCGTCCTTGGAAGTCTTTTGCAAGATCATATTTTTTGGCGTCTTCGTATTCTTTTTTAGAAATCATTTGTTCACGGTACATATTGAAAAGGACATCGTCTTTTCGGTTCATTCCGATCGAGTAGTCTTGTTTTAAATCCCCAGTATTGGTGTAAGGACTATAGACAATTGGACTTTGCGGCAGACCGGCAATAAAAGCGGATTGCGGTAAGCTTAAGTCCTTTGCATGAACTCCGAAGATACCGATCGCAGCTTCTTCAACACCCGCGATATTTTGTCCTTTATTATTCCGACCAAAAGGAGAGACATTCAAGTACGCCGTTAAAATTTCGTCTTTGCTCAGGTATTTTTCCAGATCCAAGGCCAGAACGATTTCATTGGCCTTTCGTTTGAAAGAAGTCTCATTAGTCAAAACTTGCTGTTTGACCAGCTGCTGTGTCAGGGTTGAACCACCTGAACCAGCACCAAAACCAACCATCTCACCTAGTAGGGCACGTACAACGGCTTTGGGAACGACACCATGGTGTTCATAAAAGTTTTCATCTTCAGTAGCGACTAGGGCCTTTTTTACCCATGGCGAGATTTCATCAGAATTTATTTTCTCACGAATCGGATCCGCTTGGATTGTTGCCAGCTCTCGGTCATCTGAATAAAGTAATTTTGATGACTCAGCGATGTCGCCAACTTTTTGCTTCATTTCGGATTTTGTAGGCGTCGGCGTCCCTTCAACAAGATGCGCAAAATACCCAGCACCGATCCCAACGACGAGCATGCCGCCTAGGAAGAGCACGACGATTAAGCCAAGCAATAAAGACTTGACCACTCGCAATGAAACATTGAGTGCAAAAGGACCTCCAAGAGAAGTTCTTGTTTTACCTTTGCTGCTCTTTTTCGGTTGCTTATTTATTTTTTTCTTGTGAGCCAAAAAGTCCACCTCGTTAGATTCTATTCATTTTAATTATCTGTTGAATTATAGCAAAGTTTTACTTCTATTAACAAGCGGATGCAATGTTTGTAATCAAAACTTCAACTAATTGTTAACTAAAACAAAACAAAGATTATTACATTATTTGGCTTTTTTTCTTCAAGCGCCGTTTTATTGATGCAGAACTTCGATTAAATCTAGCGAATAGCTTTTATTTCCTTGTTTTTTCAGTTACTATGGGAAAGTATAAATCATTGAGGAATGATATGCGTAATGAGCATCTGTTTAACTTTTTAGAGTTAGGCAGCAACAAAAATTAGGAGGATAAAACATGCATTCAGACTTTTTTCAAGAATTAAAAGCCCGTGGCTTAATTTTTCAAGTAACAGATGAAGCAGCTTTAGAAAAACAATTAAACGAAGAGTCTGTTAAACTATATATCGGCTTTGACCCAACCGCAGACAGTCTGCACATTGGTCATTTATTACCGATTTTGACGTTGCGTCGTTTCCAACAAAACGGACACGTGCCAATTGCTTTAGTTGGCGGCGGTACCGGAATGATTGGAGACCCTTCATTTAAGGATGCAGAACGTCAATTAAATACTTTGGACACTGTACAAAACTGGTCACAAAGTATTAAAAACCAGCTGTCTGGAATCATTGACTTTGAAAATAAAGAAAATCCAGCGATCGTCGCCAATAACTATGAATGGTTAGGCGAATTAAAACTGATCGACTTTTTGCGTGATGTAGGTAAGAACTTCACGATCAACTACATGATGAGTAAAGAAAGTGTCAAACGCCGGATCGAATCTGGTATCTCATACACTGAATTCGCCTACCAATTATTACAGGCTTACGACTTCTACGAATTAAATCGACGCTACGGTTGTTTATTACAATTAGGGGGAAGCGACCAGTGGGGAAACATCACATCAGGAATTGAATTGATTCGTCGCGAAGAAGGCAAACAGGCCTTTGGGTTAACGATGCCATTGATTACGAAAGCCGATGGTACAAAATTTGGTAAAACTGAAGGCAATGCTGTTTGGCTGGACCCAGAAAAAACGTCGCCGTATGAATTTTACCAATTCTGGATCAATACCGATGACCGTGATGCGGTTAAATTCTTGAAATACTTTACTTTCTTAAGCTTAGAAGAAATTGCTGCGATTGAAGAAGAATTTACTGCTGCTCCTGAACAACGCGCGGCTCAAAAAGCTTTGGCTAAAGAAGTAACGGTATTAGTTCATGGAGAAGAAGCCTATGATCAAGCGGTGCATATTTCTGAGGCTTTATTCAGCGGAAACGTAAAAAACTTGAATGCAGAAGAAATTAAGCAAGGCTTTAAAAACGTGCCAAGCTACCAAGTTCAAGTGGAAGATGATTTGAATTTAGTAGAAATTCTGCTAACCTCAGGGATTGAGAAATCGAAGCGTCAAGCGCGTGAAGATATTACGAATGGTGCGATTTACATCAATGGTGATCGCGTACAGGATGTCGCATACACGCTAAGCGATCAAGATAAATTGGTTGATGAATACATTGTTGTTCGTCGCGGTAAGAAAAAATATTTTGTTTTACAATTTTAATTACATTCACGAAAGGGATTGTACCAATTACTTTGGAGCAATCCTCTTTCTATATAGTAACGAGTAAGCGTTTTATAGGTTGGATGGGGTGAAAGTGTGAGAGCAGTTTTATTAAACTCGCTAGGATTATTTGTTATTATCTTGATAGGCTATTTAACGAAACGGTTCAACTTGCTGCTGAAATCGGATGGCTCGATGATCTCCAAAATGGTCGTCAACGTAACTTTGCCAGCGGCGATCATTGTGAATCTGCAATCCTTGGCAGTAAAGAATCAATTATTATTATTGATTCTAGCAGGGCTTTTATTGAACTTGGTCATGATCATAGCCGGTCATTTTTTGTCAAAAAAACAGGATCAAGTGGAACGAGAGTTTTTGATGTATAGCGTTTCTGGCTATAATATTGGAAATTTTGCTATTCCATTTGTCCAAAGTTTTATGCCGCAGGCGATCCCGATTTTATCTTTCTTTGATATCGGAAACAGCGTCATGCTGGCGGGCGGATCAAATGTTGTGATTGAAGGCATCAGCGGCAGTAATGAAGAACGTCCCAGTGTCAAAAAGGTTATCGGTCGTTTGGGACGTTCAGTTCCATTTTTCTGCTATTTGTTTATGCTGTTCTTTCGGGTGCTGAAGATTGATTTACCGCAGGCCGTTTTTCAGATCGCACAGCCGATCGCCAATGCGAATACGTTCTTATCGATGTTTATGATTGGTCTTTTTTTGGAATTACGTTTGCCGAAAAAAGATTTAGCATTAGTTTTACGCGTCTTGGTAATTAAGTATGGGATAGGAATACTGTTAGCAGGTCTGTTTATGCTGCTGCCAATCTCACCGATGATCAAAATCGTTTTATGCCTTGTCTCAGTAGGGCCGATTCCGACTTTTGGTGTGATCAATAGTGTAGCCGCTGGAATGCGGGCAGAAGTGGTGGGGTTCACCTCATCACTAAGTTTCTTGATCAGTTTGCCATTGATGACAAGTTTGTTGTTGTTTCTATAAATAAAAAATCTGGAGGTTTTTATGTTAATTGGTTCTCATGTAAGTATGAAGGGAAAAGAAATGTTATTAGGTGCTGCGCAAGAAGCAGCAAGTTACGAAGCTTCGACTTTTATGATCTATAGCGGTGCGCCGCAAAATACTCGCCGCAAACCAGTGGAAGAGATGAATATTCCGGCTGGAGAAGCGTTCATGAAAGAACATGGTCTGTCGAATATTGTGATGCATGCTCCTTACATCATTAATTTAGGAAATACGAAGAAACCGGAAATGTTCCCGTTTGCGGTTCAGTTTTTACGTGAAGAAATCATGCGAGCGGAGGCTTTAGGTGCGATGCAGATTACATTGCATCCAGGAGCTCACGTAGGTGCAGGTGAAAAAGCTGGCTTGGATCAAATCATCAAAGGATTGAACGAAGTATTGACCAAAGATCAGCGAGCACAAATCGCATTGGAAACGATGGCTGGTAAAGGAACTGAATTAGGGAAAACCTTTGAAGAGTTGGCCTACATCATTGATGGTGTAACATTGAATGAAAAGCTTTCTGTTACTTTCGATACGTGTCATACGAATGATGCAGGTTACAATGTTAAGGAAGATTTTGATGGGGTATTAGACGAATTCGATCGTGTTATCGGTTTAGATCGTTTGAAAGTGATTCACGTGAATGATTCGAAAAATCCGATGGGCTCTCACAAGGACCGTCATGCGAACATCGGTTTTGGAACGATCGGTTTTGATGCGTTGAATGCGATTGTTCATCATGAAAAATTGAAAGAGTTACCGAAAATTTTAGAAACACCTTATGTTGGAGAGGATAAAAAGAACCAGCATGCACCATACGGTTTTGAAATCGCTATGTTGAAAGCAGGCAAATTCGATCCAAATTTGTTAGAAAAAATTCAGGCACAATAAGATCAAAGGCACACACTCAAAAAAAGAGTGTGTGCCTTTTTGTCAGATAAATGTTAATTCAGATATACACAGTAAGAGGACCAAAAGAACGATCTGCATAGAATAGATTTTTGACTTATGCAAGTTCTATTCGCGAATCTGCCCATCTCCGTAGATAATGTATTTAGTAGAAGTCAGATGCTCTAAACCCATCGGTCCACGAGCGTGTAATTTTTGCGTAGAGATTCCTATCTCGGCTCCAAAGCCGAATTTAAAGCCGTCAGTAAAGCGAGTAGAGGCATTGATGTAGACCGCTGCCGCATCGACTTCTTTTAGGAATCTTTGCCCATTATGGTAACTATCAGTGATGATTGCTTCAGAATGTTTGGAGTTGAAGCGATTAATGTGTTCGATCGCTTCATCAATGGAAGCAACCACTTTGATCGCTAAAATGTAATCTAAAAACTCAGTGGCCCAATCCGCTTCAGTAGCTAAGTCTGCTTGCTTTAAATAGGACATAGCTCTGGAATCCGCCCGCAGAGCCACTTGATGTGGAGTCAAGGCTTCTTCAATCATTGGTAAAAATTCAGAAGCAATGTCCTCATGAACTAATAATGTCTCTATCGCGTTACAAACAGAGGGACGTTGAGCTTTTGCATTGGCAACAATACTGATTGCCATATCTAATTGTGCCGCGTGATCAACATAAACGTGATTGTTTCCAGTTCCTGTTTCGATCACAGGGACAGTTGCGCTATTTTTGACCCGTTGGATCAAACCAGCACCGCCACGGGGAATCAAAACATCTAAATACTCGTTCAGACGCATCATTTCATTGGCCACATCGTGAGAAGTATCGTTGACGAATTGGATCATTGCTGGGTCCAATTGACTATGACGCAGTGTCTGCTGCATAAGTTCTACTAATGCTTGATTTGAGTAGAAGGCTTCTTTGCCTCCGCGTAAAATTACGGTGTTGCCGGATTTAAAACACAGGCTAGCGGCATCGGTGGTCACATTTGGACGCGATTCAAAGATGATGCCGATCACGCCTAAAGGAACGCGTTGCTGCCCGACCATCAGTTGATCTTCTGTGCGCCACATTTTTTCCACTACACCGATTGGGTCAGGCAGTGAAGCAACTTGGCGAATGCCTTCAGCCATCTCTTTGATTCTTTCACCAGTTAAGCGCAAGCGGTCGATCATCGGATTAGGAATCCCATTCTCTTTCGCCCGGCTCAAATCCTGTTGATTCGCTGCTAGAATAGTATTGCTGCTGTTTTCTAAATCTTGTGCCATTTGCATTAAGCAGTCATTTTTTTCTGCGGATTCTAGTTGGCTCAATTGTTGGGCCGCTCGCTTACTTTGCTGCCCTAAAGTATTCATTAGATCACTCATGTTTTTCCTCCTTGAATAACGTTCCGACTTCTGCACCAGACAAGATATCAAAAATTATTCTTGGGGGTTTGCCATTTGCCAGTACCATCGCACTTTTGGCATCGAGCACTCTTTGAGCAGCTTTCAACTTGCTGACCATTCCGCCAGTACCAAATCGGCTGCCTTCACCGCCTGCTTGGTCCATCAGGGTTTGATTAATTGTTGAGATAGTAGAATAAAGAATAGCTTGTTTATTTTTTGACGGATTATCCGAATAAAATCCATCAATGTCGCTTAACATAATCAGCAAATCAGCATCCATTAATTGCGCAACGATCGCGGACAACTCGTCATTGTCTCCGAACTTTCTTGTATGATCCATTTCGTCGACAGCGACCGTATCATTTTCATTGATGATAGGAATAATTCCCATTGAAATCAGCTGCTGCAATGTATTGATAACATTTTTGCGGCTTTCAGGGAAATCGACCACGTCGCGGGTCAGCAAAACTTGCGCCGTTTGTTGACTGTAGCCTAAGAAACGCTGATTGTAGATATGCATCAATTCTGATTGACCGACAGCTGCGACGGCCTGTTGAACAGGAATCTCATGCGGCCGTTCTGCAATCCTAAGTTTGTCCATACCGACACCAATCGCGCCAGATGAAACTAATATTATTTCTTTGCCTTGATTACGAAGGTCAGTTAATACAAAAGCCAATTGATCAATTCCAGAAAGATTGATCTTGCCATTTGGATGGATCAAGGAACTGGTCCCGATCTTTACCACGATCCGATTCACGGATCTCAAAAAATCTCTCATGCTTGCACCTCTTCACTAGCCACCAGTGAGGAAGATATTGTTTTGCATTTTATCATATTCTAATCAATAATTCATCAATTATTTATAAATGATTGAAAATTTTTGATAAAAACATACATATAGACTAGAAATTTTTTTAGTCGAAGATAAAAAAGGGGCTTTCTGGGGCAATTGACAGGAATCAACTAAGAATTTCGCATTAGGTTTTGAAGTTTCTTTAAAACGTCTTTTCTTTTATAGGAACTTTTAGTAAAATGTATAAGAATGTGTCAGGAAAGGAGCGGTGAAAATGGTATCAACTGGAATCGTAGTATTGATCGCAGTAATCGCTGCACTATTAGGTGCTGTCGGCGGTTTCTTCTTAGCTCGTAAATATATGCAAGACTATTTCAAAAAGAATCCTCCAATCAACGAGGATATGTTACGTCAAATGATGATGTCGATGGGGCAAAAACCTTCAGAGAAAAAAGTTCGTCAAATGATGCAGCAAATGAAAAACCAACAATAATCTAGAAAGGACAATCGTCGCAGGATGATTGCCCTTCTTTTTGTCTGTTCTGCTTTTCGCAGTATTAAAGCTCGAAGTTTGTTAGTAATTAAAATAAATACCTGAAGTGTGATGTCTAGCAGAAAGATATGCGTACGAAAATGAATTTCCTTATTACTGAGTTAGCTGCGAATTTGCAAAACTGACAATTAGTAAGCAGATTTGTCGACAGAATAAATTCTTGGATGTAAAGTAAAGCCGAATGGGGGAATGTCTGAATGTATGATGTAATAATTATCGGCGCGGGTCCAGCAGGGATGACCGCTGCCTTATATGCTTCACGATCAAATTTGAAAGTTCTCTTGATCGAACGTGGCGCACCCGGCGGACAAATGAACAATACTGCCGAGGTAGAAAATTATCCAGGGTTTGAATCAATTATGGGTCCAGAACTTGCGATGAAAATGTATGATGGTGTCACCAAATTCGGTACTGAAAATGCATATGGAATTGTTCAAGATATTAAGGATCATGGAGATTATAAAGAAGTCATTACGGAAGATAAAAGTTACCAAGCTAAAACAATTATCGTTGCGACGGGCTGTGTCCATCGTAAACTAGGCGTACCAGGTGAAGAATCGTTTGCAGGGCGCGGAGTATCTTATTGTGCGGTTTGTGATGGCGCCTTTTTCCGCAATAAACGCTTGATCGTTGTCGGCGGCGGTGATTCAGCGGTAGAAGAAGCGATCTATTTAACTCGTTTTGCTTCTGAAGTTGTGATCGTTCATCGTCGTGATGAATTGCGGGCACAAAAAATTATCCAAGATCGTGCATTTGCAAATGAAAAAATTTCATTTATCTGGGATAGTGTTGTTGATGAGATCGTTGGAAATGAAATGGTCGTGACAGGCGCGAAGATTCGCAACGTCAATACAGGGGAAGTTCACACGGAACCAGCGGACGGAGCATTTATCTATGTTGGTCTAGAACCATTGACGGAACCATTTAAAAACAGCGGAATCACAAATGCTGCCGGTTGGATTGAAACCGATTATGAAATGAAAACAAAAATTCCTGGTGTCTTTGCTATTGGTGATGCACGGGAAAAAGACTTGCGCCAAATTACTACAGCAGTTGGTGAAGGCGGAATCGCAGGTCAGCAAGTGTATAAATATATTGAAGAACAAAACTAGCATTTTGAGGAAGACAGAGATTGTCTTCCTTTTTTTCAGCTATACTTTGCGCAGTTTATTTGAACCTATAGCGTTTTTTACTGTTAAGCGCCCCATACTCGTGAGTTTTCTATTTGGTGGAAAAATCCATCCTGATCAAGGAAAAAATATCGTCCTCTTTTTTTGAGAAGCGAATCAGGTACAAGTTTTCTTTGCTGAATATAACAGTAATGGTATACTTAAATGGTAAGAAAATATTGAAAGAGGTGTGTTTCATGTCTTGGGAACAAGTTTATGAACAATGGATTGATTCAGATAAATTAGATGAAAAAATGCGTAAAGAATTAGAAGACTTAGGCAAAGACCCAGAGTTGAAAAAGGATGCGTTTTATAAACAATTAGAATTTGGAACAGCAGGTATGCGCGGAGTTTTAGGGCCTGGTGTCAACCGGATGAATATTTTCACCATTCGTCAAGCGACAGAAGGATTGGCTCGCTTCATGGACACACAAGATCCAGAAACTAAGCGTCGTGGAGTAGCGATTGCATATGATTCACGACATATGTCACCAGAATTTGCGATGGAAGCTGCGAAAACTTTGGCGAAACATGATATTCCTTCATTTGTATTCGAGAGTTTACGTCCGACTCCTGAATTATCGTTTGCCGTTCGTTTTGAAAATGCCTTCACAGGAATTATGATTACGGCTTCTCACAATCCAGCGGAATATAACGGTTATAAAGTATACGGCGAAGATGGCGGGCAAATGCCGCCAGAAGATGCAGATGCATTAACGAAGTTCGTACGCGATGTGGAAAATCCTTTAGAGGTTGAAGTTTTATCCGATGAAGAAGTGGAACACAGCGGATTGATCAATATTATTGGCGACGAAGTTGATTCGGAGTATTTGAAAGAAATTAAAGCTGTAACAATCAATCAAGACTTGATCAATGAAATGGGAAAAGAGCTAAAATTAGTTTACACACCATTACACGGTACAGGTAAAATGTTAGGCGAAAAAGCTTTGAAACAAGCTGGTTTCGAAAAATTTGTTCTTGTACCTGAACAAGCAATTGCTGATCCAGACTTTTCAACTGTAAAATCACCAAATCCAGAAGAACATTCTGCTTTTGAATATGCTATTAAACTAGGCGAACAAGAAGGAGCAGATTTGTTGATTGCTACTGATCCTGATGCCGATCGTTTGGGTGCGGCTGTTCGTTTACCAGACGGGCGCTATGAAGTATTGACCGGAAATCAAATCGGTGCCATCATGATTCGTTACATTTTGGAAGCACATAAACAAGCGGGAACATTGCCTGCTAATGCAGTTGTGTTAAAATCAATCGTATCAAGCGAATTGGCTACGACGATTGCAAGTTCTTATGACGTGAAGATGGTTGATGTATTGACTGGATTCAAATTTATCGCTGAAAAAATTCAACAATACGAGGATGACCATTCACAAACATTCATGTTTGGTTTTGAAGAAAGTTATGGCTATTTGATCAAATCTTTTGTTCGTGACAAAGATGCGATCCAAGCGCTAGTTTTATTAGCAGAAGTTGCAGCCTACTACAAGAAACAAGGCAAAACATTGTATGATGGTTTGCAAGATATTCTTGAAGAGTACGGTTACTATGCTGAAAAAACCATCTCAGTTACCTTGAGCGGTGAAAAAGGCGCAGAAGAGATCAAGACGATCATGGGCAACCTGCGCAAGGAAGCGCCAAAAGCGTTTGCGGATGTAGCCGTTACTTTGACCGAAGACTTTAAGACCTCTAAATCAATTGATGCTGAAGGAACCGAAAAAGCGATCGATATGCCGGCTTCAGATGTGTTGAAATATACGTTAGCTGATGAAACATGGTTAGCCATTCGACCTTCTGGGACAGAACCAAAAATCAAATTCTATATCGGTGTGAAAGGCGATTCTCATGCTGCTGCCGCAGAAAAAATTGCGACATATGAAGAAGCGATCCGTAAAATTGCCGAGTAAATGAGGGCTATAAATGAAGGAACACGAGGAATTTCAAGCGGTCAGTCAATTTTTTAAAATCTTGAGTGACCCGACACGTTTAAAAATTTTGATGTTTCTAAAAGAAGGGGAACGTAATGTGTCAGCAATTAGCGACACATTAGCGATGGAACAATCGGCCGTTTCTCATCAATTAAAATTATTGCGTGACAACCGCTTAGTCAAAGCACGTCGTGACGGGAAGGCGATGCTCTATAGTTTAGACGATCAACATGTTCTAGATGTTTTGGAGCAAACCTTCCGTCATGTCTTGCACCAATAAAAAGCGGCTTTTCCAAATTTTTTGGAAAAGCTCTTTTTTTTTACAGAAATTTTGTTATACTGATAGCTAACTATTAGAATATGATGAAATTAGTTTTAATACGAATGTAATTTACTGGAGGCGGATTATGGAAAAAGCAGTCAAGGTGGGTCTATTAGGTTTAGGTGTAGTAGGTACCGGTGTTTTAGAAATTTTAACAGATCATCAAGATAAAATTGAAAAAAGTATTGGCGGTCCCTTGGTTGTTACGAAAGCATTGATCCGACCAGAGGAAGATAAAAGTGCAATAGCAGAAAAATATAATTTGGACTTAGTCACAGAGTTAGATGCAATTTTAAATGACCCAGAGATCTCAATCGTTGTAGAAGTGATGGGGCGGATCGAACCGGCTAAAACGTTTATCAAAAAAGCGTTAATGGCAGGTAAAAATGTGGTGACTGCGAACAAAGATTTATTGGCGCAGCATGGCAGTGAACTAGTCAATCTGGCACGTGAGCAGCAACGCAATTTGTATTACGAAGCCAGCGTGGCGGGCGGTATTCCGATTTTACGAACGATTGCTAATAGTTTAGCGGCAGATGATATTACCGAAGTTTTGGGAATCGTCAACGGAACGACAAATTACATGTTAACCAAAATGGTGCAGGAACATCGGACATACGATGAAACCCTGAAAGAAGCTCAAGAACTAGGCTTTGCGGAAAGTGATCCGACAAATGATGTTGACGGAATTGACGCGGCTTATAAGATGGTCATTTTAAGTAAGTTCGCTTTT
Organism: Enterococcus malodoratus ATCC 43197; assembly: GCF_000407185.1. Classification (GTDB taxonomy): domain Bacteria; phylum Bacillota; class Bacilli; order Lactobacillales; family Enterococcaceae; genus Enterococcus_A; species Enterococcus_A malodoratus. The sequence goes on along the minus strand of NZ_KE136481.1, from coordinate 1,090,134 downwards.
GGAATGTCCATCACGATGGACCAAGTCAAGATCAAAGGAATTCGTGGATTAGCAGGTGAAGATGTGACAATAGCTGATCAGCTTGGGTACACTGTAAAACTAATCGGCTCTACAGTTAAGAAGGACGATACGATTTCGGTAGAAGTTGGTCCAATCTTAGTTCCCCACGAGCATCCACTAGCATCAATTCATAATGAAATGAATGCTGTTTTTGTTAAAAGCTCAGGTATTGGTGAATCGATGTATTATGGGCCAGGTGCAGGTGCACGTCCTACAGCGACAAGCATCGTAGCGGATCTAATGACGATCGTCAACAAGATGAAGAAGAATACGGTCGGTCATCGCTTTACTGGATACACTCAACCAACAAAGCTGACATCTCCAGAGGACAATATCAGCAAATATTTCTTGTCATTAGAAATGCCGGATGAACCAGGTCAATTTTTGAAACTCGCTGAAATCATGACTCAAACAAAAGTTGGGTTTGAACAAGTGGTTCAAGAAAAGGGTGATGGTGAGAGCGCACGAGTGGTCTTGATCACACATGAAACATCGGAAACGAAGATGGCGACAATCCAACAAGAAATCAAAGAAAAGACTAGTTATAAATTATTGTCATTGATGAAAGTTATGGGGGAATAAACATGTACGAAGGATTATTAAAACAATATCAAGAATATTTGCCAATCACTGAAAAAACACCTCAGATTGCTTTAGCTGAAGGTAATACACCGTTGATTCCCTTGAAAAATTTATCTAAAGAGTTAGGCATTAACCTGTATGGAAAATATGAAGGCCTGAATCCGACCGGTTCTTTCAAAGACCGCGGAATGGTCATGGCTGTTGCGAAAGCTGTAGAGGACGGTGCGAAAGCAATTATTTGTGCATCAACTGGTAATACGAGTGCGGCTGCGGCTGCCTACGCAACGCGTGCTGGGATCAAAGCATATGTCGTGATCCCTGATGGAAAAATCGCAATGGGTAAACTGGCTCAAGCCATTGCTTATGGGGCGGACATTATTTCGATCCCAGGAAACTTTGATGAGGCGTTAAAAGCAGTTCGTGACATTGCAGAGACTGAAGCAGTAGCTTTAGTAAACTCAGTAAATCCGTATCGATTAGAAGGGCAAAAAACAGCGGCCTTTGAAATTTGTGAACAATTAGAAAAAGCGCCCGATGTTTTAGCGATCCCTGTCGGTAACGCGGGAAATATCTCCGCTTATTGGAAAGGCTTCAAAGAATGGCACGAGAAAAAAGGAACTGATTTACCGCGCATGCACGGCTTCGAGGCCGAAGGAGCAGCTGCGATTGTGAAGGGTGAAGTCATTGAAGAACCGGAAACTGTTGCCACAGCTATCCGCATCGGAAATCCAGCAAGCTGGAAATTGGCTGAAGCTGCCCGTGATGAATCGAATGGATACATTGATTCGGTGACAGATGAAGAAATCTTGAATGCGTATCGTAAAGTTGCCGCTCAAGAAGGTGTCTTTGTTGAACCTGGCTCAGCCGCTTCTTTAGCGGGAGTTATCCAACATGTGGAAAATGGCCGTATCAAACCGGGTGAAACAGTTGTTACAGTTTTTACCGGAAATGGATTGAAAGATCCTGATACAGCAATTAATGAAACAGATATTAAGATCAACAAGATGAGTGATTTGGAGGATATGCGCCGACACTTACGTGAAGGAGTGGCGTCTCTATGAAAATCCGCGTCCCAGCAACTAGCGCCAATTTAGGTCCTGGATTTGATTCGTGCGGGATTGCGTTATCCCAGTACTTAACGATTGATATAGGACCAGAAACACAAAAATGGCAAATCAAACATCAACTAGGCAGCAATATTCCTTCGGATGAAAAGAATTTGTTGATTCAAACGGCTTTAGATTTGGCACCGAATTTAACACCGCATCAAATCACGATGACTTCAGACATTCCAATCGCTCGCGGGCTCGGAAGCAGCTCATCTGTCGTAGTGGCAGGGATTGAATTGGCCAATCGTTTGGGAAATCTAGGAATGACGCCACAAAAGAAAGTGTCGTATGCAACAAAAATCGAAGGACACCCTGACAATGTTGCGCCAGCGATTTGTGGTGATTTTGTGGTGGCAAGCTACAATAACAATGAAGTGAACTTCGTGAAGCATACGTTTCCTGATTGTGATGTGATTGCGTTCATTCCAAACCATGAACTATTAACTTCAGAAAGTCGCGCTGTCTTGCCGAAAGAAATGTCGTACCGCGATGCAGTAAAGGCCAGTTCGATCGGCAATGTGATGATAGCGGCGGTTTTGAATGGCAACTTGCCATTAGCTGGAAAAATGATGGAGAAAGACATTTTACATGAAAGCCATCGCCAGCATCTTGTTCCGCATCTGAAAAAAATTCGAGAATTTTGTAAAGCTTATGGGGGCTATGGCAGTTTTTTAAGTGGCGCAGGCCCGACTGTTTTGGTTTTAACCCCGCCAGAGAATACAGAGAAATTAGTTACTGCCTTAAAAGCTTTCGACCATGAAGCAGAGATCGATGTGCTTTCCGTCGAAAAAGAAGGCGTGCAAATATTTTAGTTGCGTTGAAGAGAAGAGTACAACGAATCGGACTTGACAGAGAGCTTCGGTAATTGAGAAGAAGCAGCAGCGATTAGTTGGAAGATGGCCTCGGAGCGATTGTCGTTGAGACACGGGAATGCCCGTTACAGCAGTTCGTAACAATACGACAAAAGATCAGTCTTGCGAAAGGCTGATAAACTAAGGTGGTACCACGGAACTCCCGTCCTTTCATAAGTGAAAAGACGGGAGTTTTTTGCGAGTTCCACTTCCTGCTTTAGCAGGTTAGTGGAATCGTATGCGTGACGAAAATCAAATTCATTTTTCGATTTTGGAAAAACGCCGATTGTAAAATTAAGCTAGACAACTAAAAAAGCCATTTGTGCTACACTCAAAATAGTTCTGACCAAAGAATTATAAGGAGTGAGTACAAATGACCTATACCCATCTTACAACGGATGAACTTGTAATGATAGAGTCTTATTTCAAAATAAATCAATCTGTTGCGAAAACTGCGCATTGCTTGAATCGTTCAAGACAAACGATCCATAAAGTATACCTATTCTTCAAGCAAGGAAAATCAGCCTTAGAATACTATCAACAGTATAAGAAAAACAAATCAAACTGTGGTAGACGCCCGCTTGTTTTACCCGAGGAACAATCAGAATATATTCAAAGAAAGGTTGTTCAAGGATGGACACCCGATGTGATTGTTGGTCGTGCAGCGTTTCCTATTCGTTGTTCTGCTCGTACCATTTATCGTATGTTCAAAAAGGGGCTATTTAATCCTTCTGACTTACCGATGAAAGGCAAGCGTAAACCGAATGGACATCAAGAAAGGCGTGGAAAACAAGCTTTCCGCCGCTCTATTCATGAACGTGAAAAAGATTATAGCCAATTCTCAAATGAGTTTGGTCACCTTGAAGGTGACACTATCGTAGGTCTGAAACATAAAAGTGCTGTAATTACCTTAGTTGAACGATTATCAAAAGTTATCATCACATTGAAACCGTGTGGTAGACAAGCGATTGATATTGAAAAAAAATTAAATCATTGGTTTGAATCTGTACCGAAAAATCTATTCAAATCCATCACTTTTGATTGTGGAAAGGAATTTTCAAATTGGAAACAAATCAGTAATGCCAATGATATTGCCATTTATTTCGCTGATCCAGGAACGCCGTCTCAAAGAGGCCTAAACGAGAATTCTAACGGATTGTTACGTAGAGATGGTTTATTGAAATCTATGGATTTCAATTCAGTAGATGAATCTTTTATTCAATCTGTCACATCTAAACGAAATAATATTCCTAGAAAATCACTGGATTATCGAACACCTTTGGAAGTATTTTTGAGTTACGTAAGTATTGATGATTTGTCTAACTTAATTTGACAATTAAGAAAATGATTTCTCAAAAAAGAAATTAGCTGTCAGGTAGTAAATCTAAATCCAATCACTAAAGCAATTTACGATTTTTTGCTTAAAACAAATACATGAATACAAAATAGGAGGAAGAATTATGGAATTTGAAACAAAATGTTTACACGCAGGTTATCAACCGGAGAATGGCGGACCACGAGTGTTGCCAATCGTTCAAAGTACGACTTATGCCTATGAATCAACAGATGAGATTGGAAAATTATTTGATCTGGAAGCAGCGGGTTACTTTTATACGCGATTAGCTAATCCAACGACTGGTGCAGTGGAAGAAAAGATTGCTGCGCTAGAAGGCGGAGTCGGCGCATTATGTACGTCATCAGGTCAAGCGGCAACTTTTTATGCAGTATTAAATATTTTGGAGGCTGGTGATCATTTGATTTCTTCCAGCTATATCTATGGCGGTACCTATAATTTATTTGCCCATACATTCAGAAAAATGGGAATTGAAGTAACTTTTGTTGATCAAGATGCTTCACAGGAAGAAATACTGCAAGCAGTAAAACCAAATACTAAAGCGATTTTTGGTGAAACGATCGCCAATCCTGCGGTTAAGGTTTTAGATATTGAAAAATTTTCTGCAGTTGCTAAAGAATTAGATATTCCTTTCATCATTGACAACACTTTTGCGACACCATACTTTTGTCGGCCAATCGAGTTTGGTGCAGACATCGTTATTCACAGTACAACCAAGTATTTGGATGGTCACGCTGTCCAAACGGGTGGTGTGATTGTAGACGGCGGAACGTTTGATTGGAATAACGGAAAATTCCCGCAGCTTTCTGAGCCGGATGAAACTTATCATGGCATCGTTTATACGGAAAAATTTGGTCAAGCGGCCTATATCACAAAAGCCCGTGTTCAATTAATGCGTGATTTGGGTGCGACGCCTTCTCCGCAGAATTCATTTTTGCTTAATCTGGGCATGGAGACATTACCTGTACGGATGGATCGTCATTATCAAAATGCATTGACTGTAGCAAAATTCTTAACTGAGCAAAAAGCAATTAAGCACGTGTATTATCCTGGTTTAGAGAGCGATGATAATTACGCCTTGGCCCAAAAATACGTGCCAAATGGTTTATGTGGAGTAATCTCTGTGGAATTTGCGGAAGGAAAGGAAACAGCAGCAAAATGGTTGGATGCACTGGAGCTTGTTTCTTTAGAGGTTCATGTGGCGGATATTCGCACATGTGCTTTACATCCAGCGACATCGACTCATCGTCAACTAACCGATGAAGAGCTGCATCAAGCAGGAATTTCACCAGGCTTAGTCCGTTTGTCTTGCGGGATTGAAAACGTCACAGATATTCTTGCTGACTTGCAACAGGCCTTTGATAAATTGGAGGGATAAAACCATGCCGATTCGCTTAGAGCCTGATTTTCCGGCGAAATCTATCTTGGAGTCTGAGGATATCTTTGCGATTGATAATTCGCGCGCAGAGCATCAGGATATTCGCCCGTTGAAACTATTGATTCTAAATTTGATGCCGAACAAAATCGATACCGAGATCCATTTGCTGCGATTGATTAGTCAAAGCCCGCTGCAAATCGATGTAGATTTTTTGAAAGTGGCTAGTCATGAACATAAGCACACGAGCAAAAATCATTTGGATAAGTTTTATTTGGACTTCTCACAGGTAAAAGAGACTTGTTATGATGGCTTGATTATTACGGGGGCACCTGTAGAACAGTTGGCGTTTGAAGAAGTCGATTACTGGCCGGAATTGGTAGAAATCATGGAGTGGAGCCAAACTTCTGTGACCTCAGTGGTACACATTTGTTGGGGAGCACAAGCTGGGTTATATTATCATTTTGGAATAGACAAGGTACCCTTCGAGAAGAAACTTTTTGGGATTTACAAACAAGATATCGAACATCAATTTCGTTTATTTAGAGGGTTCGATGATCGCTTTTGGATGCCTCAATCCCGTTATACCGGAATTAATGAGGAGCAAGTACGACAAAAGAAGATTAAAGTGATTGCTAAAGATGAAAAAGAGCGCTCGGCTATTTTAATTTCTGAAGACGAACACGATGTCTTTTTGATGGGGCATTTTGAATACGCCGCGGATACTTTGGAAAAAGAATATCTGCGGGATCATGATCGTGGCGTAGAAACAGCCAAACCAGAGAATTATTATGAGGACGGGAAAATCTATAACTATTGGCGTGCACAGGCCCATTTGTTTTATCACAATTGGTTAAACGATGTGTATCAAATAACTCCTTATCGACTAGAAACGATTCGTCAATTACAAAAAGAAAGAAAGCTGAGATCAATTTGATCTCAGCTTTCTTCTTCCATAAAGTAGTAACTATGGTCTTCTAAATCCAGCGCGCTCATGATCATAGCTGCCGTTTCCTCTATTGAAAGAGTGGCAACGTTGATGATCTCACAGCCTAGTTTGTGGTACAAATCGTTAGCAAATTTTAGTTCTGCCTGAATTTTTTCACGGTCTGAATAGGCCGTTTCAGGGTTTAAGCCATAAGCACGCATCCGTTCTTTGCGGATGCCGATCAATACTTCGGGATCATTGGTTAAACCAACAATTTTCTTAGGATCGATTTCAAATAATTGTTTTGGAATATGCGCTTGCGGGATCAGCGGCAAGTTGGCCACCTTCAGGTTTTTATTGGCAAGATACAGACTCAATGGTGTTTTTGATGTCCGTGAAACGCCGAGTAAAACAATGTCGGCTTCTAAAAATCCGCGAGGGTCTTTCCCATCATCGTATTTTACGGCAAATTCCATTGCTTTGATTCGCTTGAAATAGTTCTCGTTTAAGTGATGCAATGCACCTCGTTCACCGGTTGGTTCCAGATGTGCGCGTTGTCCTATCTCAGCAACGACGGGGTTCAACAAGTCCATCGTGAACAAGTCTTCGTTGTCGCAGAACTCTTTCGCAATTTTAGAAAGTGTTGGATTAATCAATGTATAAATGATCATGCCATTTTCGGCTTTGGCATCGTTTAAGGCTTTCATCAATAATTCTTCCGTGTGGACAAAAGTCCGGCGGAAGAGACAAAATTCCACGGTAGGGTACTGCGCCATCGAGGCTTGTGCCAATTTTGAAGCAGTTTCTCCAGCAGAATCGGAGATGATGAAAATAGTGACTAACTCATTTTGTTTTTCGCTATCCATAAAGAAGATCTCCCTTGCAATCAGTAATAATTTATTATACCATATTGTTTATTCGGAATCATTACACTTTGGAATGAGGGATACGATGACACAGATGACTTTATTAGAAAAAGCCTTGGCAAAAGTAAAAGAAAATGGCTTTAAGTATACAAAAAAACGTGAAACATTATTGGATTATTTGATTAAATGCAATCGTTACGTTTCTGCCCGTGAAGTTTATGACTATTTGAATGGACAATTTCCAGGATTGAGCTATGATACCGTTTATCGAAATCTAAGAGAGTTTTGCGAGATTGGATTGATTGAGGATACTGAGCTGCAAGGGGAAATGAAGTTTCGGTTTAGCTGCAGCGAAAACTTTGAACATCACCACCACTTTATCTGTACGGTTTGCGGCATGACCAAAGAGATCCACATGTGTCCGATGAACTTTTTTAAAGAACAACTGGATGATTGTGAAATCGAAGGACATCGGTTTGAATTGTACGGTCGTTGCGAAAAATGTCAAAAACTAAATGAATAAATTAAGAATTAAAATTCTTCAGTACCTTGACTCAAAATAGCCCATTGGATATAATGACTTATGGACGGTCTTGTTTATTGGAAGCACATTTCAATAACAAAAACGGTTACATTTCAAGCCCGGAGGGAGGGAATTTATATGTCAAAAACAGTGGTTCGAAAAAATGAATCTCTTGACGATGCTCTTCGTCGCTTCAAACGTTCCGTTTCAAAAGCAGGGACTCTGCAAGAATCTCGCAAACGTGAATTTTATGAAAAACCAAGCGTGAAACGTAAGAAAAAATCAGAAGCAGCTAGAAAACGTAAGAAATTCTAGTCTGTGAACGGAGTGATTCTATTGTCACTACTTACTACCTTGAATGAAGACATGAAGCAAGCGATGCGAGCAAAAGACAAAGAGACTTTGCAAGTGATCCGGATGCTTAAAGCTTCGATTCAAAATGAGCAAATTAAAAAAGGTCAGGATTTAAATGACGAAGAAGAATTGACCGTTTTATCTCGCGAGATGAAACAACGTCGTGATTCTCTAACCGAGTTTGAAAAAGCTGATCGCACCGATTTGGCCGAAAAAGTCAAAAAGGAAATCGTAATTGTTGAAAACTATTTGCCGGCTCAACTTTCCGAAGAAGAGATTCGTGCAATCGTTCAAGAAGCAGTTACAAGCACAGGAGCGACTTCACCAAAGGAATTTGGTAAAGTGATGGGCGCAGTGATGCCGAAAGTCAAAGGCAAGGCCGATGGCAATCAAGTCAACGCAATCGTCAAAGAACTTCTGAACAATTAAGCAATAACGAAAGTCGAGAGAATTTTCTCTCGGCTTTTTTTGTGTCTTAGCAGATTCGTTTGGTAAATTTCTATGAATCAAAGTATCACTACTAGCGATTTGCAGTACTTAATATTACTTGAAATTTTATGTTATCCGTGATAAAAAAGAGTTCTTCATTTTCAGCGGAATGTTAGCTTTCTACATTCTTTTTAATGGAAGATTAGACAATTTTTCTTTTATTTAGAGTGTGGTATTATAAGAAGGAATGATTTATGAAGGGATGAGCGCTTGTTGAATAGCAACGATTTTGAGTCGTTAGAGATAAAGCTTGATGGAAAAGATGACATCAGTATGCTTTTAGGAACCCACGATAAACATATAAAATTTTTAGAAGAGAATACAGATACCACGATTAATACACGAGGCGAAATGATCCAGATTGTTGGACCGAAAGAAGAAGCTAAATTAGTAGCGGATATTATTCGGACACTGCAAATTTTGATCGATCGTGGAATCAAAGTAGCGACACCGGATGTAATGACTGCTCTACGCTTAGGACGCGAGAATCATTTAGATGAGTTTGTCATGATGTATGAAGAAGAATTATTAAAGGATCGTAACGGAAAACCAATTCGTCCTAAAAACATTGGTCAGAGCCGCTATATTGCAGCGATCCGCAAATCTGATGTAGTTTTTGGTGTCGGACCAGCAGGGACAGGGAAAACATATTTAGCGATTGTTATGGCGATCGCTGCATTGAAAAAAGGTGAAGTGCAGCGGATTATTTTGACGCGCCCAGCAGTAGAGGCTGGCGAAAGCTTAGGTTTCTTACCAGGGGATTTGAAGGAAAAAGTAGATCCTTATTTGCGCCCAATGTATGATGCCTTGCATCAGATTTTTGGGGTGGAACATACGAATCGCTTATTAGAACGCGGAGTCATTGAAATTGCGCCGCTTGCTTATATGCGCGGTCGTACACTGGATGATGCTTTTGTCATTTTAGATGAAGCTCAGAATACGACGATTTCACAAATGAAAATGTTTTTGACACGTCTTGGATTCAATTCAAAGATGATCGTCAATGGGGATACTTCCCAGGTGGATTTGCCGAGAGGTCAGGTCAGCGGTCTGATTCATGCTGGGAGAACATTAAAAGGGATCAAAAAGATTCGCTTTGTCACCTTTGAAGCAGGCGATGTGGTAAGACATCCCGTAGTTGCTGAAATCATTGAAGCATATGAACACGAGAACCTACGACACCAAGAAAAGTAGTCAGGAGGGAATTGGATGTTAAATCGACCCATCAATAACTTGCTGAAAAAGTTAGGTTCAAAATTTATTCCGATCATACTAGGTGTCTTTTCGACTATTTTAGTTTTGTCGATGCTCACCAGTGTGATGCAAAAAAGTGTGGACTATAAAGAAGGTCAAGTGGCAACAGAAAGTATCCGTGCTAACAAGACCATTGAAAATAAGACTGAAACGAATCAGAAGCGGCAGCTTGCCTCTGAGGCAGTTACACCAGAGTATACTTATCAAGCTGATTTAGCCCAGACACAACACGATCGGGTCAGTCAGTTGATCACGTTGATCCAAAAGGCGAATAGTGAATTAGATAAAAACTATCAAACCAAAGTGTCGCAGGCGAAAGATGGAGAAAAAGTTCCGCAGCCTACAGTAGATGAGCGTGTTGCAGCAGTTAAAAAGAATTTTGAAGGCTTGGATCAAGACACGGTCACATTCTACCAACAGCTTCCGGAAGAGTTTTATCAATCAGTCGTACAACTTAGCTCAGCTGATTTGACAAAAGTTGGGACTGAAAGTCTGAAACTATTAGATGAACAAATGGCGAAGCGGATTCGCCAAAGCGATCTTGCTGAATATAAACAGCAGGCGGTCGATAAAGTTCAAGGATTAGGATTATCTGACGAGGCTGCGCAAACAATGCGCTACTTGTTAGAAAAGGGAATCATTATTAATGACTCTCTTAATCAAAAACGAACGGATGAATTAAAGGAACAGGCCAGTGACTCTGTTCAGCCAGTCATGATCTTCCAAGGTGAAGTGATCGTTCGTGAAGGTAGTCAAATCGACGCAAATGCGATTAATAAATTAAAATTATTGGGACTAACCAGCTCAAGTACCTCGGTATTCCCATTGATTGCGATGTGTTTGGCTGTAATCTTACAAGGCGTTTTGTTATGGTTCTACAGTCGCCAATTCGAAATTGAATTCCAACGCGTACGTTTCATTTTGTTCTACTGTGCAACGATGACTATCGGTGTCCTTATTATGAAGATATTGCAGTCTTTCCAAGGCAGCACGTCTAATAGTCTGGCACTATTCTTCCCAGCAGCCTTTATGCCGCTGATCTTAACGGTCTTTGTTAATCGACGTGCAGGTGCGCTATCGGCTGTCTTCCAAACGGTTTTTGCTTTGTTTATTTACTACAAGGCAATTGGAACGAATATGCTGCCGGTTATTTTGATGACGTATCTTTTCTCTGGAACATTAGCCGTTATGGTAAAACAAAAACGGTTATCTGATCAGGTTAAACAAGCCTTGCTATGGATTGTGGCATTTCCAATTATTTGGTCGATTATTTTAAGCATCTACCAAGGAATGTCCTTTACCGATTCACAAACATGGGGCTTGCTGCTTGGAGCTTTCGCGGCCAGCATCTTGTCCTTTATTATGGGAATGGGGCTGCAGCCATATATTGAGATTTTAGTAACGGATAGCGGTGTGATCACTTTAAATGAGTTAAGTAATCCCAACCACCCGCTGCTAAAAGAGCTACTAGAAAAAGCACCTGGGACCTATCATCATTCGATGATGGTGGCGAACTTGAGTGCAAATGCGGTGGCCGAAATCGGCGGCCGTTCACTCTTGACCCGAGTCGCTTGTTACTATCATGATATCGGTAAGATTCGACATGCGAACTTCTTCGTTGAAAATCTCCCGACCGGGGCAGAAAATCCCCACAACTTCCTATTGCCGGAAGACAGTAAGCAAATTATCTTCGGTCATGTCATTGAAGGCGCGAAGATTTTGAAAGAATACAAGATGCCGCAGATGGTGATCGATATTTGTTATCAGCACCATGGAACGACGTTGATGAAATTCTTCTATTTTAAAGCAAAAGAACGGAATCCAGATACGACAGAAGCAGATTTTCGTTATCCTGGACCTAAGCCTCAGACACGTGAAGCTGGGGTCGTGAATATTGCCGACAGTTGTGAAGCAGCCGTCAGAGCGATGGATCATCCATCCATTGATAAGATTACAGAGTTTGTCCATAATTTGATCGAAGAACGAATCAGTGATGGACAGCTAGATGATTCTGGCTTGACGCTAAAAGAGATTCGGATGGTTGAAAAATCATTGATTAACGGATTAAGCTCAACCTTCCATTCACGGATCAAATATCCGAGAATGCAATCAGAGGCGGAGAAGATGAAAGAAGAGCAAGAGAAAAAAGGGGAAGAGTAATGGATATTACCTTTATTGATGAAACAGAGCAGGTCTCTGAAGAAAAAATCCAAGAAATCGATGGTGTGCTGCAATTTGCGGCGGATTATTTAAAGCTGCCGGAAGATACAGAAATGTCCGTTACGTTTATGGATAATGCAGCGATTCAAGTCATCAATCGCGATTATCGCGGAAAAGATGCGCCGACAGATGTTATCAGTTTTGCATTGGAAGAAGAAGGCGAGGATGAAATTCCGATCATCATGGATGAGGAAGATCCGATGCCGCGTAATTTAGGTGATATTATGATTTCGACGGAGCGTGCTCGTGAACAAGCAGCAGAATATGGGCATAGTTTTGACCGCGAATTAGGGTTTCTAGCCGTACATGGCTTTTTGCATATCAATGGGTACGACCATATAACACCTGAGGATGAAAAAGAGATGTTTGGTCTACAGAAAGAGATATTAGATGCCTATGGACTTAAAAGATAAAACGGAAAAAAATAAGCATTTTATCACGTCTTTAGAATTTGCGATTCAAGGAATCAAGACGGTTTTTCAAGAAGAGCGCAATATGCGTGCCCACGTCGTTTTTGGATTGATGGCGATTCTCGTGGCCTTCTTACTGGGCGTATCCGTACTTGAATGGCTCTGGATTTTTCTGGCCGTTTTCCTAGTCTGGATCGTGGAGATCATCAATACAGTATTTGAAAATGTGGTGGATATGGTGACGGATTGCCATTTTCATCCAATCGGGAAAAAAATCAAAGATATGGCTGCCGGTGCAGTCTTAGTGACTTCGATATTTGCTGTCATCGTAGGTGTGATTATCTTTTTACCCAAAATTATTGAGCTCTTTCTTTAGTGAAAAGCTGCAAAACTCGAAAGTATCAACAATTTTCTTGCTATAAGAAAGGAACGTTTACATGACAGAACATAAATCAGGGTTTGTAGCAATCGTTGGACGACCGAATGTAGGCAAATCAACATTGCTAAATCGCATTGTGGGGCAAAAAATTGCCATCATGAGCGATAAAGCGCAAACCACCAGAAATAAAATCCAAGGTGTTTACACGACACCTGAAGCACAAGTTGTCTTTATTGACACTCCCGGTATCCATAAGCCAAGACATCGTTTGGGCGATTACATGGTTGAAATGGCCTACAGCGCTTTAAGAGAAGTTGATGCGATCATGTTTATGGTTAGCGCCGATCAAAAGCGCGGCCGCGGGGATGACTTCATTTTAGAACGTTTAAGCAAACAAGAGGTTCCAGTTTACTTGGTCATCAACAAGATCGATACGATCCATCCAGATGAGCTTCTGGTGATTATCGATGATTATCGTAAGATTATGGACTTTAAAGAGATCATTCCAATCTCAGCGACCGAAGGAAATAATGTTGAACATTTATTGGATACGATAGTCGATCAAATGGACGAAGGGCCACAGTATTTCCCAGATGATCAAATTACCGACCATCCGGAATACTTTATCGTGTCGGAATTAATCCGTGAAAAAGTTTTAAGCTTAACCCGTGATGAAGTTCCACATTCTGTAGCGGTCGTGACAGAAACAATGAAGCGCGACGAGAACGACAAGGTTCGTATTCAAGCAACGATCATTGTGGAACGAACGAGTCAAAAGGGAATCATTATCGGCAAAGGCGGCAAGATGTTGAAAAATATTGGCACGCAGGCTCGTAAAGATATCGAGACGCTTTTGGCTGACAAAGTTTATTTAGAGCTTTGGGTTAAAGTCCAAAAAGATTGGCGCGATAAACAAACCTATCTGAAAGATTATGGATATCGTAAAGACGATTATTAAAATGGATACAGAGCTTCACGATTCTATCGTGGAGCTTTTGTCATCGAAGTGGAGATGAATCTATGGCACAGATTGGCGAAACAAAGGGGATCATTTTATTCAGTCGTGATTATAAAGAAAAAGATAAGTTGATCAAAATATTCACTGAGTCTGCTGGCAAAGTGATGTTTTTTGCCAAAGGAATTCATCGCGCGAATAATCCTTTGAAGACAGCAGTCCAGCCATTCACTGAAGCGATATTTATCGGGAATTTGAAGACAGACGGGCTTTCTTTTCTGAATAGCGCAAAAGATGTTCATCCTATGCGAAAGCTGCAAGAAGATATCTTTTTGAATGCCTATGGTTCCTATATTCTAGGTTTAACTGATGCGGCGATTGAAGATCATGTTTATGATCCGGCGTTGTACGGATTTACACTAGAAGCTTTGCAGCGGATGAATGACGGTGCCGACGGTGAGACGATCATGAATATCTTTGAGGTGCAGATCATGCAGCGGTTCGGTGTTTCGTTGAACTGGAAGGCTTGCGGGGTATGTGGAAAGAAAACGGGAGCCTTTGATTTCTCTTCGAAGTATAATGGGATTCTTTGTGAAGAACATTGGCATTTAGATCAGCATCGTTATCATGCCGATCCCCGGGCCATTTATTTTTTACGATTGTTCAACAGTGTGACGTATGAGAATATCAATACGATCAATTTGAAACCCGAAACAAAAAAAGCGATCCGGCAAACACTGGATCAATTGTACGAAGAATATATTGGCTTGCACTTAAAGAGCAAAAAGTTCATTGATCAAATGAGCGAGTGGCAAGATGTATTAAAACCAAAAGACGAAGAATAATCTGCAACACCTAAACTAGGTGCTGCAGATTATTTTTTTGCAAATAAACAGCCACATAAAACTGGCGATAAAAGATAGAAAAAGATAAAGGAAGAGTATTTGAACGTTTAGTTGATTTTGATAGATAAAGGCTGAACCAAATGTCCCGATGATAAAAAAATAGCAGAAATAAAAAAGTGCTCGTAATGAAGTATTTAATGTTGTTTTGGCTTCAATAAAGTAGGAAGCCATCAAGAACAACAATACAATGACAATGTTAAATAGGCTTTGGGAAGAAAGCCCGTTGGTATACAGGTCTCGTAACCAAGTGAATAGAAGAGATCCGATAAATAAGACCAAAATAAATAGAAGATTGCTCATTCTTTTGATTTTAGGTTTTTGTTGAACCATAATTAGCTCCTTTGAATAAGAATTCTGCAGCTAAAATTGAAAGCCCAGTGTACAGCAGCGCAACAATCGCCAATAGGATGAACGAGGTGTAATTCACGAGGCTATTGGTAATAAAGCCATCAACTACTAAATAGAGAAGTGCACTGAGGGAGTAAAGGACGAAAATTAAGACACGCTCATTTTTAAAGCGAGCGGCAAAATATCCTGCAAGGTAAGCTGTACATAAAAATATTGTAGGGAAAAAATTGGCGAATATCGGTGAATGGTTTAAAGAATTCGCAATCAGTTTTATTGAAAGGGTGAAGCCTATGAGCAGCATCAAAATAAAGAGCGGTTTTTCTCGCAAGAATAAATCTAACTTTTTAAGCATTTTATATTCCTCACTTTCAAGACCAGCCGTCAAGTTCTATCTAAAAGTATAGCAGAAAAAGACTGTAGACTTAGAAAAATCTAAGAATCATCTGTCATATCGATTCTTTTCTTTCAGCGCTTTTTCTAAAAAGTGAGTTGTTTCACAGATTACCATTGCTAATTTATGGCAAAACAATTAATATTGTTAGAAAACACTAATGTTTTTTACTGAAAAGGATTGTATGTTTCGCTTTTGCTTTATTACAGGTAGCACAATGGTGTCTGACATATTTTTTCTGTAAGAGAAAATAAATACATAAATAGGAATTAGGAGTGATAAGTGTGGAAGAATTATGGAAAGTATTAAGACCAGAAGAACAAATCGAACTGAAGCTAAGAAAGTTGTATACTCAGCATCATTTTCAACCTTATCACTTAAACAACTTTGAGGAATATGGAAACTATCAGCAAAGCTACAATTTTTTACGAAAGTCATCGATCATTACCTTTACCGGAAATGACGGTCGAACGATGGCCTTAAAACCAGATGTAACACTTTCGATTGCTAAGAACACACCAGCTGGTGAAGCGCGAAAGGTTTATTATGTCGAAGATGTATATCGGCATGATCGCCAGGCAGGTGAATATCAAAAAATTTACCAAATTGGTCTAGAGATCATTGATGAGATTACTTGGGAAGATCAATTAGAAGTATTGAAGCTTGCTTGGGAAAGCTTAGCCCAGGTTGGTGAAGGAACATTGGATCTTTCGCATATGGGGATTCTGAATGGAATCTGTGATCGTTTCCCAGAGGAAGATCGGCAAGATGTTTTGGATTGTCTACGAGATAAAAGCTCTCATGGGATGGATGTCCTTACGGAAAAAGCTGGTTTATCCAAAGAAGAATCAGAAAATCTGGCCAAATTGGTTCGGATGTCCGGGGATTTTGAAACGAAATACCAACGAGCAAAAGTTTTGTTGGCGGCGTATCCCAAAGCACAAGCAGGCTTAGAAGAGTTGAAGCAATTATACAAAGCTTTGCAGGAAGAAAATTTATCTGAAAAAATTCGTCTGCGCTTGGATTTTTCGATTATGAATGATGCGGATTACTATAGCGGATTGTTATTCCAAGGGTTTATCAAAGAAGCGCGGGAAACGATTCTTTATGGTGGACGCTATGATCGTTTGATGAGTCGTCAAGGCAAGGATCAAGGAGCGATTGGTTTCGGGATGAAATTGAATCATGTCGGACAAAAGCTTCCTACAGATACAGAAAGTTCTGAATATCTGAACATCGCTCTGCCTAAAGGTCGAATGGGTGATGCGGTTTATGATCTATTCACGAAAGCAGGCGTCGCCGCAGAAGGCGTCTTCGAGGACAATCGGAAATTGATTTTCTGCGATGAAGACAATAAGCTGCGCTTCTTTTTAGTGAAGCCTAGTGATGTAGCGATCTATGTGGAACATGGGGCCGCTGATATCGGTGTTGTGGGTAAAGACATTCTATTAGAAAGCAAAGCAGAGGTCATCGAATTTCTTGATCTGCATATGGGAGCTTGCCGTTTGGCAGTCGCTGCTCATAACGATTTTGAAGAAGATTTTTCTCGACCATTGCGCGTTTCGACAAAATATCCGCAAATCACGCGCGAGTTTTATGAAGGGCTTGGGCGCTCCGTAGAATTGATTCACTTACATGGATCGATTGAGCTGGCACCTTTGTTGGGACTATCGGATGTGATCGTCGATATTGTTGAGACAGGTACAACGTTAAAAGAAAATGATTTGAAGGTTATTCAAGAAATAGCACCGTCATCTGCTCGCTTGATCATTAATAATGCGACATGGCGTTTTAAACAAGAACGAATTCAAAAGGTGATCGAGAAGGTGAGGAAGCAGCTATGAGAGTTTATTCAACACAAAAAGATCAATTAGCCGATATTTTGGCGCGAAAATATTCTGAGACAGCGGATGTTTCTGCTGTTGTAACAAAAATTATCGAACGTGTGCGGACGGATGGCGACCAAGCACTCTATCAATTAATAGAAGAAATCGATCATGTCACTTTGGATTCCTTAGCTGTCAGTCAGGCTGAAATGGATGCTGCATTGAAGACAGTTTCACCAGAATTGTTGGCCGTGATGGAGCAGGCGAAGGAAAATATCTTGTCTTTCCACCAAAAGCAAGTTCGTCAGGGATTTGTTTCTACTGAAGAAAGCGGCGTTGTGATGGGACAGAGAATTCTTCCTCTAGCACGAGTTGGCGTCTATGTACCTGGTGGAACCGCGGCTTATCCTAGTACCGTTTTGATGGATGTGCTGCCGGCAAAAATCGCAGGTGTACCCAAAATTGTGATGATGACGCCGACAGATGATGCAGGCAATGTTCCCGCAGCGATTTTAGCAGCCGCTTCAATCGCTGGAGTAGATGAGATTTACAAGGTCGGCGGTGCTCATGGTGTTGCGGCTCTTGCTTATGGAACAGAAACGATTCCGAAAGTAGATAAGATTGTAGGGCCGGGAAATATCTATGTAGCGACCGCTAAAAAGATGGTTTACGGCGAAGTCGATATCGATATGATCGCTGGACCAAGTGATGTATTGATCGTAGCGGACCAAAGTGCGAATCCTCGCTGGATCGCAGCTGATCTTTTGGCACAGGCCGAGCACGACAAATTGGCACAAGCGATTTTAGTAACAACAGAAGAAGCCTTGATTGAAAAAGTTCAGGCAGAAGTAGACCAGCAATTAGCAGAATTGCCGCGTCAAGAAATCGCAGCGGCGGCGATTGATACTAATGGAAAGATTATTTTGGTGAAGGATTTGGCGGAGGCTATCGCAATCGCCAACCAAGTCGCGCCAGAGCATCTCGAATTATCTGTGGCAGAGCCGTTTGCTTTGTTAGGAAAAGTTGAAAATGCCGGCAGTGTATTCTTAGGACATCATACGCCAGAAGTTTTGGGCGATTATTTTGCCGGACCGAATCATACATTACCGACAGAAGGAACCGCTCGTTTTTATTCGCCTTTATCAGTGGATGATTTCATTAAGAAGAGCAGTTACTTGTATTACACAGAAGAAGCGATGAAGGCTGTGGGACCCGCGGTGGAATTATTTGCGGAAACGGAAGACTTAATGGGGCATGCCCGTTCGATGAAAGTACGAAGAGGTGAAAATGAATGACCTTTTTAAATCAAAAATATCTAACATTGACTCCCTATACACCTGGTGAGCAAGTTGATGAGCAGGAATACATCAAATTAAATACCAATGAAAGTCCGTATGTACCTGCACCGGGCGTTCAGGAAGCAGTTGCGGAAGCTTCACAAAAGTTGAATCGCTATTCGGATATTGCGGTGGAGGTTGTGGCAAAGCCATTGGCTCAGTATCTAGGTGTGAAGCAGGAACAGCTCTTTTTAGGTAACGGCAGCGATGAAGTGCTTTCGTATATTTTTCAGGGCTTTACGGAAAAAGGGATCGCGTTTCCTGATGTGACTTATGGCTTCTATCAAGTCTATAGCGGATTGTATCAAGTGGATGCGACGGTTGTTTCATTGAACGAGGATTTTTCACTTGATCTCAAAGAATATGATGAGCTGAAGGGAACAGTGATTTTTGCCAATCCCAATGCACCGACAGGAATTTATCTATCGCAAGAAGGAATCTGTGAATTTTTAGAACGTCATCCAGATCGCTTGGTAGTGGTGGATGAGGCCTATATTGATTTTGGCGGTAAATCAATGGTTTCTTTGATTGATCAATATAAGAATTTATTAGTAGTAGGAACCTTTTCAAAATCCCGCCAACTGGCCGGTGCGCGTTTAGGCTTCGGTGTCGGGAATACAGAATTAATCGCAGATTTAAATCGTTTGCGCTTCAGTCTGAATCCTTATAATGTCAATAGCCTGACTCAAGCAGCAGGCGGCGCTGTTTTACAGGAACAGGCGTATGTGGACCAGAAAATTCAAGAAACGATCCAAGTTAGAGAATGGAGCAAACAAGAATTGACCAAACTCGGCTTTGAACAAACGGATAGCCAAGGGAATTTCTTATTTGCCAAGCATCCAAAACTAGCTGGGGAAACACTTTTCCATGCTTTAAGAGAAAAGAAAATCTTAGTGCGCTGGTTCAATCAACCTCGGACAAAGGATTATTTACGAATCACTGTAGGTACACAAGAACAAATGGAGCGATTGATCGCAGTTTTGACAACGATACTAGAAGGGGTGGACGCATGAGAAAAGCAGAGGTAACACGCAATACATCTGAAACAAAGATTCAGCTAACGTTGACAGTAGACGGTACCGGACAACAAACAATCAAAACAGGTGTGGGCTTTTTAGATCATATGTTGGAATTATTCGTTCGGCATGGTCGTTTTGATCTTGAGCTTGTTTGTGATGGAGACATTGAAGTCGATGCTCATCACACCACGGAAGATGTTGCAATCGCGATCGGTCGTGCTTTTTCTGACAGCTTAGGCGAACGTCGAGGAATCAAGCGTTATGGCAGTATGCTGCTGCCGATGGATGAAGCGTTAGTGATGTCAGCGATCGACATTAGCGGTCGTGGGATGGCCGTTGTTGAGCTGGATATTCCTAGTGAAAAAATTGGTCAGCAGTTCGATACTGAATTAGTCGAAGAATTTTTCATCGCTTTTGCCCGTGAGTTAGGTGCGACGATTCATCTGCATCAAGTTGCCGGAAAAAATAGTCACCATATTGTCGAGGCCTGCTTCAAAGGCTTTGGTCGGGTATTAGGCGAGGCTGTGGCGATCAATCAATTAGCACCAGATGAGATTCCATCAACCAAAGGGACAATTAATTAAGAGGTCGAAAAGTGAATTCGTTAGTTACGAACTAGGAGGGAATCTATGCTAGCAATTATCGATTACGGCGTTGGCAACTTGTTCAGCTTGTCGCGTTCATTGGAATATTTGGAAGTGGAATGTAAAATTACACGCTCATTAGACGAATTGAAGTCTGCGGATCGAATCATTCTGCCGGGTGTCGGAGCGTTTGGCGACGCACGAAAAAAACTAGAAGAATTATCGCTAGTCGAACCGATTCAAGAATTGGCCGCATCCGGCAAACCTTTTTTAGGAATTTGTTTAGGGATGCAGCTGTTGTTTGATAAGAGTGAAGAATTCGGTGAGCATTTGGGACTTGGGTTGATTCCCGGTCGAATCGTTTCGATGCGTGAAGCATTCGATCAAGCGAATATTGACCTTAAAGTACCGCAGATCGGCTGGAATAAATTAGATGTACAAAATGCTGAAAGCCCGCTGGTGAAATCGCTGGGGGAAAATGATTTTGTCTATTATGTCCATAGCTATTATGCGACGGATTGCGAAGAGCATTTAGTCGCTGATAGTGAATATGGACTCTCGATTCCGGGAATTGTGCAAAATAAAAATGTTTATGGTACCCAATTTCACCCTGAAAAAAGCGGCGATGTTGGCTTGAATATCCTAAAAGCATTTACGGAGGTGCCAGTATGAAAATATTTCCAGCAATCGATCTCTTAGATCAGAAAGTTGTTCGCCTGTATCAAGGCGATTATGATCAAAAAGAAGTATTCGGTGACGATCCTGTAGCTTTTGCGCAATCCTTTGAAAAAGCCGGAGCGGAGTATCTGCATCTTGTGGATTTGGATGGTGCCAAAGCGGGTAAACTACATTATTTTGGGATCGCAAAAAAAATTGTTGAGAACACGAATCTTTTCGTAGAAGTTGGCGGCGGTATCCGTGATGAAGAGACGATCGAACATTGTTTATCCGCGGGTGTGGATCGGGTCATTCTCGGTACGATCGCTCAAAAAGATCCTGAGTTCACGCAGGCGATGCTGAAAAAGTACGGCAGTAAAATCGCTATCGGTGTCGATGCCAAGGACGAAAAGGTAGCCGTAGAAGGCTGGTTGGAAAAAACTGAAACGGACGCTTTTGAATTTTGTCAGCAACTAGTCGAGTGGGGCGCTGAGACAATTATTTTCACTGAAATATCCCGTGACGGAACAGGCGAAGGGATCAATTTGCCGTTATATGAAAAGCTCAATCAGTTGAATATTGAAATCGTTGCTTCAGGCGGTGTCGCTTCTTTGAAAGATATCGAAGGATTGAAGAAGTTAGGCGTTTCCAGCGCGATTGTCGGCAAATCATTATACAACGGAAGTTTAAAACTTGAAGATGTTTTAGCAGCAGGCAAGGAGGACGGTCAATGATCGCAAAACGAATCGTGCCATGTTTAGATGTTCGCGATGGGCGCGTGGTTAAAGGTGTTAATTTTGCTGGTCTGCAGGACGTCAATGATCCAGTGACTTTGGCTCGTTTTTACAATGAGCAGGGTGCGGATGAATTGGTTTTTTATGATATTACAGCTTCAGCTGAAGAACGCGGCTTATTCACTGATATTTTGAAGGGTGTTGCCTCAGAAGTATTTATTCCTTTGACAGTCGGCGGCGGCATCAATGAGGTGTCTGACTTTGAACGAGTCCTGAACTGCGGAGCGGATAAAGTCAGTGTCAATTCAGGTGCGATTCGCCGACCTCAGTTGATTGAAGAAGGCGCGAAACGTTATGGCAGCCAGTGTGTTGTTTTGTCAGTCGACATTCGTCGGGTGGGGGATCAGTGGCATGTTTTTGCTAAAGGCGGCCGAGAAGATACGGGATTGGAAGCACTGGAGTGGATTCGCCAAGGCGAACAATTAGGTGCTGGCGAGTTAGTCATCAATAGTATGGATACCGATGGCGTAAAACAGGGATTTGATCTGAAGCTGCTGAAAGCAGTCAGTGAGATTACAACACTGCCGATCGTAGCATCTGGCGGTGCTGGGAAAAGTGAAGACTTTATTGATCTATTTCAATTGCCCAAGATCGAAGCAGGTTTAGCCGCATCGATCTTCCATTATGGTGAAGTAAAGATTCCAGATCTAAAAAAACAATTGATGGCGGCAGATATCCCTGTCCGGATTGTTTAGATTGCCAGTTCCGAGCAAGATTAGAAGAATGATATACGGGATGAAAAATGAATACATTAGTATTGAATAAGGATGCCAGTTCTTCTTCTTGCTTTAGCAAGATTAGTAGAATGGTATACGGCATGAAAATCGACTTTATTTTTCGCTTTTTGAAAAATGAATACATTAGTATTGAATAAGGAGTGACTCACATGACGAAGTTGAAATTTGACGATCAAGGATTGATTCCGGTCATCGTACAAGATGCCGAGACCAATGAAGTTTTGACGTTGGCTTATATGAATCAGGAAAGCTATGACTTAACGATAAAGGATCAATTAATGACGTTTTATTCTCGCAGCCGCAAAGAATTATGGCGCAAAGGGGAAACTAGCGGAAACTATCAGCATCTTGTTTCGTTGAAATTGGATTGCGATCAGGATGCACTGGTGGCGAAGGTTAAAAAAGATGGACCTGCTTGTCATACAGGAGCGGAAAGCTGCTTTAATGAGAGTTTATTCGGTGACGATCAGCAAACAACGATTGATGCGCTTTACGAATTAGTCAAAGGTCGTAAAGAGGCACCGCAAGAAGGAAGCTATACAAGCTACCTGTTTGAAAAAGGTGTGGAGAAAATCTTGAAGAAGGTCGGCGAAGAATCGACTGAAGTAGTAATTGGTGCGATGAAAGAAGACCGGACAGAAACCGTTTTCGAAATTTCTGATTTGGTGTATCATGTTCTTGTACTGATGGTAGAGATGGGAATTGATTTGGCAGAAGTGCGCCAAGAATTAGCGAACCGTCATGTTGTCGATAAAAAAGTGAAGCAGGAACGGCTGCAGTAAAAAATTGGAGGTCAGCGATGTTTTATTCAAACGCACATACCCACAGCACTTGGTGCGATGGGAAAGATACTTTAGAAGATATGGCGCAAGCAGCGATTGATTTGGGTTTTACTGATCTAGGATTTACGTGTCATTCACCGGCACTGTTTGATCCTAGCTGCTTAGGTGTCCAAAACGAAGTGGCCTATCAGGCGGCTTTGTGTGAACTAAAAGAGAAGTTAGCGGGGAAATTAAACATCAGTTTAGGATTGGAATGGGATTACTATAGTGCAGATCCAATTGCCGGTTATGATTATACGGTTGGCTCCGTGCATTATTTTCCGCCGCGTCAGGGTATTTTCCGCAGTGTCGATGAAAGTCCTGAAAGCTTAATGAGGACTTTGGATGAGTGGTACCAAGGGGATAAGATGCAGCTGGTTCAGGATTATTATGATACGGTAGTAAAACATATCCAGCGGAATCGTTCGAAGATCGTGGGACACTTTGATTTGATTACGAAGTTCAATGAGAAAAATCCTTGGTTGGATGAAGACAGCTCGGAATATCAAGGAATCGCATTGAAAGCGTTGAATGACATCGTCGATATAATCCAAACATATGATGGAATGGTGGAAATCAATACCGGTGCAATTTCTCGTAATTGGCGAACCACGCCTTATCCGAATCCATTTTTATTGAAACAGTTGAAGGAAAGAGAATGTCCAATTATTATTACCAGCGACAGTCATGAGACAACGACGCTGACATGTCATTTCCCTGAAACTGTTGAATTGTTAAAATCAATCGGTTTTACAGAGACAATGCAATTGAAGGATGGTATTTTCCAGCCAATCTCTTTTGACTAACAGAAAGATTTGACAAAAGGGGTCTGGTGTCGCTATTATAGAACCAAGTTGAATAGGTGCGATGATCAAATTTAGAAATTTGTGGAAATCAAAGCGAGTTTGGGCCGGTGGAAGCCAAGCAGGGAAACAAATTTTGTTGGCGTTTGTGAGCACGTTTAGTTAAAGCTGCCAAGCATTTGCTTGGAAGTAGGGTGGAACCGCGTTGATACGTCCCTATGTCGATTTTTTCGACATAGGGACTTTTTTGCGAGTTCCACTCCGTACTTTTAGTACGGTTAGTGGAATCGTATGCGTGGTGAAAGTAGGACTTATTTTTCCGCTTTTTGAAAAATAAACTCCTTAGTAAGAACTAGCTGACAGTTTTTCTTCCTGCCTAAGCAGGTTAGAAAAATGTTATGCGTACGAAGATAACATTCATTTTCCTGTACTTTGGAAAATGGGTTCCTCTTTTTGAGTTAGCAGCGAGTTGCCAGTTCTACTTTTCGCAGTCAGTTCAGTATGAGCAGTTATGCTTGAATTTTCCGTCTTATATTGAACAAGCGATATAGTAGAATGGTATGTCTACGAAGATGAAAAAAATTTGTTTCAAATTTTTACCTTTCAATTGAGTCGACTCCTATTCCTGCTTCATCTAAAACAAAAAAATGAACCCACCCCGCTAGCAAATGTAAAGTTACATAGTAAATATACAGGAGGAAAAAGAATGAGTAAGTTAACAGTGCAAGAAATGATTTTGACGTTACAGAAGTTTTGGTCAGACAATGGCTGTATGTTGATGCAAGCCTATGATACAGAAAAAGGAGCGGGGACGATGAGTCCGTATACTTTTTTACGTGCAATCGGACCTGAACCATGGCGTGCGGCTTACGTGGAGCCATCACGTCGTCCGGCTGATGGTCGTTATGGAGAAAATCCAAACCGTTTGTATCAACATCATCAATTTCAAGTAGTAATGAAACCTTCACCAAAAAATATCCAAGAATTGTATTTAGACAGCTTGCGATTATTAGGGATCGATCCATTAGAACATGATATTCGTTTTGTAGAAGACAACTGGGAAAATCCTTCAATGGGTTGTGCCGGTGTTGGCTGGGAAGTTTGGCTTGATGGTATGGAAATCACCCAGTTTACCTATTTCCAACAAGTCGGCGGTCTGCAAGTGAATCCAGTAACCTCTGAATTGACTTATGGTTTGGAACGTTTGGCTTCATACATTCAAGAAGTAGACAGCGTCTATGATTTGGAATGGAGCGCGGGTGTTAAGTACGGCGAAATCTTCAAACAGCCGGAATATGAACATTCTAAATATTCATTTGAAGAAAGCAATCAAGAAATGCTTTTGGATAATTTTGAGAAATTTGAAAAAGAAGCAAAACGCTGTCTCGATGAAGACCTTGTGCATCCAGCGTATGATTACATTTTGAAATGCAGCCACACCTTTAACTTATTAGATGCTCGCGGAGCTGTTTCAGTAACGGAACGTGCCGGCTACTTGGCTCGTATCCGTAATATGGCTCGTTCTGTAGCGAAGATCTTTGTGGCTGAACGGGAAAAACTAGGCTTCCCATTATTGAATCAGGAGGGCAAATAAGATGGCGAAAAATCTACTATTAGAAATCGGTTTAGAAGAAATGCCAGCCCACGTGGTTTGGCCAAGTATCAAACAATTAGAAGAAAAGGTGTCAAAATTTTTATCAGAAAACAGCCTGACTTTTGAATCAATCGAGACCTTTTCAACCCCTCGCCGCTTGGCGATTCGAGTGACGAATATTCCTGATCGTCAAGAGGACGTGCAAGAAGAAGTCAAAGGTCCAGCGAAGAAAATCGCGTTGGATGCTGAAGGTAACTGGAGTAAAGCTGCTGAAGGGTTTGTTCGTGGGCAAGGCTTAACGACGGATGCGATCACTTTCCGTGAATTGAACGGTGTGGAATATGTTTATGTCACAAAATATATCCACGGAAAAGAAAGCAAAGAAGTCTTGACTGGGCTTTTAGATGTTGTGAAGAACATGAACTTCCCAACTATGATGCATTGGGGCGACACGATGTTTGAATACATTCGTCCAATTCATTGGATCGTTGCACTACTGGATGAAGAAGTGATTCCATTTGAATTATTAGATGTTACAACTGGACGAACGACAGAAGGACATCGTTTCTTAGGCGATCAAATCGAACTTGCTGATCCAAGTGAGTACGAAGCAAAATTGGAAGAACAATTTGTTATCGCAGATGCTCACAAACGCCAACAAATGATCGTAGAACAAATCGAAGAGATTGCTGAAAAAAATAAATGGGTGATCGAGCTTGATCCAGTTTTATTAGAAGAGGTGACGAACTTAGTTGAATACCCAACGGCTTTTGTCGGGGAGTTTGATGAACGTTTCTTATCTATTCCAGAAGAAGTTTTGGTTACTTCGATGAAGGAACACCAACGCTATTTTGAAGTACGTAATCAAGCAGGTATGCTGCTACCGCATTTCATCTCTGTTCGTAACGGAAACAGTGTGAAATTGGATAATGTAGTTAAAGGGAATCAGAAAGTTTTGGCGGCTCGTTTAGAAGACGGCGAATTCTTCTTTGAAGAGGACAAAAAATTATCGATCGACGACTGTGTCGAAAAATTGAAGAACGTTACTTTCCATGAAAAAATCGGCAGCATGTACAAAAAAATGCAGCGTGTCGGGTTGATCAGTCAAGTCATTGGCGGACGTGTCGATTTGAGCGAGGAAGAATTAACCGACTTGAAACGTGCGTCTGAAATCTACAAGTTTGACTTAGTAACAAATATGGTTGGCGAATTCCCTGAACTACAAGGGATCATGGGTGAAAAATATGCTTTATTGAAGGGCGAGAAACCAGCTGTTGCCGCTGCTATTCGGGAACACTACTTGCCGAATTCTTCTGAAGGCGAACTACCTAAAACAGCCGTTGGGGCTGTTTTAGCGATCGCGGATAAGATTGACAGTGTATTAGGTTTCTTCGCTGTAGGGATGATCCCAAGCGGCTCTAATGACCCTTATGCATTGCGTCGACAAACTTACGGAATCGTTCGGATCGTCGAAGCGCAAGGCTGGACGTTCCCATTCACCGATATGCAAGGGGCAATCGTGGATGCAATCAACGAGGATGTTTTGGATTATGGTGTTCATTTCAATCGCGACCAAAAAGAATTTATCGAGTTCTTTAAAGGCCGGATGCGTCAACGTCTGCAAATGTACAATGTCCGTCACGACATTATCGATGCGGTATTGGATTCTCATCAGGATGATTTAGTTCAAGTCTTCAAGACGGCTCAAATCTTCGATCAGCATTTGTCAGATGAGCATTTCAAAGAAGCGATGGAAGCTTTGACTCGTGTCATTAACTTAACGAAGAAAATGGACCCGACGACGATTAATTTCAAAGTTGATCCTAAGTTATTTGAAAATGACAGCGAAAAGGAATTGTTTGCTGCGGTAAAAGAAGCAGAAGATGAATTTGCTAACCAAAGCATGGCTGAAAATTATCAAACCTTGACGAACTTGCGTCCTGTGATTGAGCGCTACTTCAACGCTACAATGATTATGGTAGACGACGAAAAAGTTCGCGACAATCGTTTGAACCAATTAGCGATCATTGCACGCATGGCGAATGCCTTAGCAAGTATTGATAAGATCGTCACAAAATAGTATAAGCTGAATACAAATAAAGCCTTCGAGCAAATGCTCGAAGGCTTTTATAGTATCAATTTTAATAATAGCGGAATATAGGCAAGATAAAGCAGGACAGAATAACCTAAAGCGGAAGCCGCGAATTGCTGGTCAGCCTCATAAGAACGGGCCAAGATCGGCACAGAATTTTGGACAGGCATCGCTGATTGAATAATAAAAACTGACAGCATCAATGGCGGTACGCTGATCCATTGTCCTAATAACCAGACGATCAAGGGGGAAAGGACATAACGACCAATAATCACACCGACAATATCTTTATTCAACGTTAGATTTTTGATCCCCACATTGTAAACGATAATGCCAATGACGAACATCGATAAGGGTGTGGTCAAGTTCGCAAGATAACTCAGGAAGGTTGCGATCGAGTCTGGAACAGTGAAGTTAACTAGAACCGCACATAAACCAATTAAAAAACCTAATAGTGCTGGAGAAAAAATCTTTTTCAGAATCGGCAATAAATGAAAATTGACTGTTGCCTGTTCGATCTTAGGGTTATCACGAGCGATGAAATAAATGCCCAACGTCCAAAAGATCGTCGTATTGACGATGTAATAAAGCAATACATAAGGGACTGCCCGTTCTCCGAAAATCGCCAAGTTGATCGGCAACCCAATAAAGATTGTATTGGAGCACGTAAACATCGTCGAGAAAATTCCTTTGCGTGTCGGAGTAATTTTAAAAATGCGCTGATAAGCAAAGCTGATGACAAAGGTCAGCAGCATAGAGATCAACGGAATGACCATCCCGCCGACTAACTGCAGGAATTCTGAGCGAGAAAAATTTTTAGTGATCGTCAGAAACATATTGCATGGTAAGGCGATCTGCAAGACCAGTTTGGAGAAAGCATCCCCGATTTGATTGGAAAACCATTGTTTGTAGGTCAGCAGATAGCCGATGAACATTAAAACAAAAATAAAAAAGATATTGATATATGCGGAAACCATTTTTTCACCTCGAAACTACTATACAGAAAAAAGCGAGTGTCATCAATTGTTGATGACACCCGTGTTTTCGTTTTTATCTTGGTAATTTAACAAACCGGTTAAATTTTCGATCTGTTCTTCGAGACTATCGCCGATTGTCGTGTCCTTAATCAGGATTCGTTTCAAGTCTTTATCGATTACGCGTTTCAAGGAAGTTTCATCAGCTTGCTTGTCTAATAAGTTTTCAATAGATTCAAATGGATCATGGGTAACAAGCTGGAATCCGTAAGAATTATTCAGCAGCGAGTAGCCAGCGATACCGGTGGTTTTTTGATAGGCCTTAGAAAGTCCGCCATCAATGACAAACAGCATGCCTTCACCTTTGATCGGCGATTCGCCGCTTTTGACCTTCACGGGAGTGTGCCCATTAATGATTCGTGAATTTGGCGAGTATAAGGCAAATTCTTCTAAGATCATTTGGCAGGTCTCATGGGTATCGCGAAACTGGTAATAAGGATTTTTAATTTCTTTATGGGTCTTCTTGTCGGCAATGAAATAACGTTCGAAAGTCGTCATTGCGCTTTTACCAAACTGCGGTGAAATTTTCCCGGTCCAGCAATACCAGATCCAATCGGCTGCGGAACTATCTTTGTTCTGACTCTGACAGCCAGAGCGAATCTGTTCTTCAAAGAAGTTCAATAAATCTTTTCCGGCATAATCCTTGCCATCAGCATTTAGCGGAAGAAAACTGCCGTCAGCTTTCAGCGGCAGACAGCCATGGAATAGCAGATGCTGGTTGTAGACCAGGTACATCGATCCCTTATCCAAAAGCAGCTGCATGTGTTCCTGCATCTGTGCTGATTGCTGGAAGGAAGCCAATAACATGTCCACCACATATTCTTCTTGCTCTGTTAGCGCGTGAACATCGTTTTGCAAGGTCTGGAAACAGCTGCCCTGTAAAGGATAATCTTTTCCGGCAAGGCGAATCGTATCTTTGTCGAAATTAATCTTTTCAAATAATAAACGATCCTCCATTTGGAAATCAGGGTGCCGCTTAATCAATTGACCCTCTAGTTTAAATTGCAGGATCGACAACGCCTGATGGACTTTTTCCAAGCTGTCTAAGCTTTCGATGGAATAACTTTCACTGCTATTTTTTTCCTTTGGTGTAAAAATCGAATTTTTTTGATAATGCTCCTCCGCATACATGAAGAGTGGACGAAGGTTCAAGGCATAAGCCTGTTCGATCTCGTAAAGGTAATTGTAGCGTGCAGCGATCCGCAGCAAAGTCATCAGACAAGCTCGAGAACCTGCGTAAGCGCCCATCCATAAGATGTCGTGATTTCCCCACTGAATATCGACAGAAGGGTGCTGACAGAGCTTATCCATGATTTTATCGGCTTCAGGCCCACGATCATAGATATCGCCGACAACGTGGAGATGGTCAACGACTAAACGTTGAATGCTTTGACACAAGGCAATAATAAACGGCTTGCCTTGTTCTAAATCTAAAAGATGGGTCAAAATTTGATCGAAGTAAGCCGCTTTATCTGAATAGTTCGTATCCGTATACATTAATTCTTCTATGATATACGCGTATTGTTTCGGTAAAACCTTCCGAACCTTTGAACGAGTATATTTGGTTGAACAAAAA
Source organism: Enterococcus malodoratus ATCC 43197 (assembly GCF_000407185.1). Lineage (GTDB taxonomy): Bacteria > Bacillota > Bacilli > Lactobacillales > Enterococcaceae > Enterococcus_A > Enterococcus_A malodoratus. Next base: position 1,059,907 of record NZ_KE136481.1, on the reverse strand, counting down.
GCCAGCAGCTCTAACAGCTGGCGAATCTTTTTGCGGTACCAAGAACAATCACGATAGGCATAAAAATCTTTGTCATCCAACGATTCTTGCGGATAGGCAACAAGGATTGTCAGCTTATCCTTTTCATGTTCTGTCAAACGGTCGCCGAAGAGTAAACTGATTTTTTCTTTAATGTTACCAGCACCAGTCCGCAAAATATGATCAAAGGCAGAGAACTCCCCGTGAATATCACTGATGTAAAGTTCGGTTCCTTTGGGCAGATGCATGATGGCTTCCAAGTTAATCAATTCAGTCATGATCGCCTCCTTGGTACTAAATTCTTTTTCCAACATTTGATAGTATTTTTCACGGGTTGATAGCATAAATGCGCTCCTTATTCATAGTAATGAATCCATTCTTCTGGTGAAAAAATCATTTGGATCTTTATAGAAAGAAATTTTATAAGCAGTTATCTAAGTGTTCGCAGATCAGGGTCGCTGATTCTTCGATCGATTTATTGGTGACATCTAGAGTAAAAGCACCTAAATCGTCATAAACGCCTAACGCGTAATCCACTTCTTCTTTGATGCGATTGATATCTGAATAACGAGAGTTTTCAGCCAATCCCAAAGAGTTTAAACGACTCATGCGGATTTTTTTCTGAACTTCCGGCTCGATCACCAAACCGATGATTTTTTCTTTCGGAACTTTTTTGATTTGTTCAGGTAAAGGAACTTCCGGAATCAATGGCAGGTTTGCTACTTTCAACCGATTGTTTGCTAAATACATGCTTAATGGAGTTTTAGAAGTACGAGAAATACCTAATAAAACAAGATCCGCTTCTAAAAATCCCTTCGCATCTTTTCCATCATCGTATTTCACTGCGAATTCGATGGCAGCAACACGATCAAAATATTCCTGATTCAATTTATGAACGACACCAGCTTGCTGCAAAGGGGCAACACCGGTTTTTTGATGAACGATATCCATGAAGTGGCTCATTAAATTAATGTATTGCAGGCCTGTCCGATCACCGAAGTCTTCGACGATTTTGGTTAAGTTGTCGCTGACCAAGGTCGTTACTACAACCGCGCTGTCCTTTAACGCATCGCCTAGAATGCTTTTTAATTCTTCCTCATCTTTAGTGAAAGGAAAACGATACGACAAATCAAAATTTACTGTAGGAAATTGCGCTGCGGCGGCATTCACTAATTTAAGAGAGGTTTCACCGACTGAATCAGAGATCATGTATAATGGTACACTTCTTTTCATTTTTTTCGCTCCTATCGATTGGTTTCAGTTTGTTTTGCTTGCTGCATGATATAATTAAAAATCCGTGATTTCGTAATTTTTCCAATCACTTTTTTCGGATCGTCTTCGCTGACTACGGGCAGTGAGTCCACTTGATAATCAAGTAACACTGCTCCAGCTTCTAAAATAGTGTAATCCTTCGTACACGTTTGCAGATGCGGGGCACGGGTCATAACGACCGCAACCGGCGTACTTTGCAAATTACTGTTTAAGGATGCACGCAATAGGTCCTTGCGCGACAATAGTCCCACCAAGTGCTGTTCCTTATCTGTCACATAGATGGAGCCGACATCGTACATAAACATGTTGGTGATCGCATCATGTATGGAGGTGTCTTGCGGTGTTAGCAGCGGAGACAGCATAATCTCTTCAACTTTGACGGAAAAGATTTTATCAAACAGGAACTGTTCGATTCCCACACCCGTATAGGTGTAGCCGACTTTGGGACTTGCTTCCAAAATACCTGCCATTGTTAAGAAGGAGAGGTCGGTTCGTAAAGTAGCATGCGAAATTCCTAAGTGGTCAGCGATTTTCTCGCCACTCAGTGGTTGATCGCGTTTGACGATCTCGATGATTTTCTCTTGCCTTTGTGATAGATTCATAAGTCCTCCTAGTAATGCATTCTTTTTTCTTTGAGAAAAAATGAATTTGATTGTCTTTCATGGGCCATTCAGAGGGTAATACTAAAAATGAATGACTTGAATACACACCCTATTATACACGTAATAACTATATAAACAACATGAACGATTAAATAAACACATATTTAATAAATTGCAAAAACAGAGTGTAAATACTTTCTAAAAAAATAATTTAGCAGTATAATTCTTTTTGTTGAGAAAAGCACAACCCGTTAGTCAAGGGGTCAAGACGCCGCGTTCTCAGCGCGGAGGCACGGGTTCAAATCCCGTACGGGTTATAATGAAAAAAAGAGTCGTTCGATCAGTATGATTTACTGGTCGAGCGGCTTTTTTTGCGAATACGTTCAATTAAGAAGAGTCGAAATCAGTGTGCACTTGTGAGGATAGGTACTATATACTGAGAGGTATAAGGTATTAAGTAAGGAGGAGCGTAATGGAATCCACGAGTGTAAAGCAATTGCTGCAGCAAAAGCCGAAGGCAGATTTAGGTTTTTATCCCACACCGTTTTATCAATTGAAGAATCTATCTAAACAGTTAGGTGTTACTCTGTTTATCAAGCGGGAAGATTTTTCTGGGCAAAGCCTGTTTGGCGGGAACAAAATTCGAAAGCTTGAGTATTTGATTGGAGACGCGAAGGAACAAGGGGCTGAATATATTTTTACGTTTGGCGCGACACAATCCAATCATGCGATGCAAACGGTAGAAGCCTGTCGAAAAGAAGGTTTGACACCGGTTTTGTATCTCGTTGCTTACGTTGAACCAGATGAAAATGATCTTCGGAGTAATCTGCTGCTGGATAGAATTTTAGGTGTAGAGGTTCATGTCATCTTAAAAAATCCAGGGGAATCAGATGCCGAAGTTGATGCGCGTTCAGTCAAATTAGCTCGAGAGCATATGGCGCGACTAATTGAAGAGGGACATAAATGCTGCGAAATTCCAATGGGTGGTGCCAGTCCGATTGGTACAACTGGTTTTATTGATGGTTTTGTGGAACTGGCAGAACAAGCTGCGGCGTGCGATCAACAATTTGATTATTTAGTCCATGCGACCGGTTCGGGCGGTACGATGGCGGGTTTAGTTGCCGGAAAAAAATTGTTGGATCATCCCATGCGAATTCTTTCTTTTGACGTGATTGGTCATGATGCAAGTTACTTAGAGAATTCGGCTGCCTTGGGAAATAAAAGTTTAGAGCAGTTAGGCGTCAGTGAACAGCTGACAGTCGATGATTTTGAACATGACAATAATTATTATTTGCCCGGCTATGAAATGCCCAGCGATGCGGCAAATGATGCAATTCGTCTATTGGCAAGAGAAGAAGGGTTGTTTTTAGATCCAGTCTATACAGGCAAAGCCTTTGCCGGAATGTTGGACTATATCAGAAAAGGGATTATCCCACAAAATAGTTCGGTGATATTTCTGCATACAGGCGGTGCTACGGCTTTGTTTGCAGAAAAAGAAATTTTGGGTAATCTGTTGGATAGTTGATTCTTTCAAGGAGGCCTTAATAATAGATTTAGACCACTGACATTTGTTAGTGGTCTGCTTTTTTTGTAAAGATATCTTTACATAGATAAAATCGAGTGATAAAATTTAGTAAAGATATCTTTACGTTAGGGAATAGCTGTACAAGAAATTTACTAATTGGAGGAGAAGACAAAATGGAAGTGATTGTGAAGTGCATAATAAATATTATAGGTTTTACGATTTTCTTTTTAGGATTGAGTTCGATTATTCCTTTTCTTTCGACGCTCAGGAGTTCGATTAAGCAGCATACTAGTAATGAATTTGAAAGAAAGATTATTTTAGAAACAGTATTGACCGGTGTGGGACTGGTTATAATCTTGAGTATTGTTCGCTGGAAGCTCCCGACCATTGTATCCGCAGAATTACTTCAAAACTTTTGGTCAAGAGATCAATATATTGTTGCGATAATTGGTCACGCAACTTTTGATGTGCATTATATTTGGTTTTATTGTGCACTGATTGGATTCATCTATAGGATCAAACAAGTTCAGTATGGGGGATTCTCTAAGAATATTTTTGTTAGAAAAAGTCTTTTACCTATATTAGCTGTTTCAATGTTATGTACTCTTGTGCCATTTCTTTTAGGGGGATGATAAATAATTCTTTTAGGTAATCATCATTGAAAGAGTGCAATGTGAGTTGAAATTATAATAAAACTTTAGGTTGCAGACCACCTCTTGTAAAAGAGAGAGTAAAGTTGGAGGAGTTAGATATGTTAAGAATAATTCGTATGGTTTTGTTTACAGGGGTGTCTTTGTATTCATTTATCGGTATTTTTTTGGTTTTAAAATTTTTAGTGAATTTCAAACGTTACGATGAGTTGGAGAAGAGAGTGGTTATTGATTCATTTGCTATGAGTATGATTATTATCATGATTGTGAATCTAACACAGTTAATTTTAGTATTAATCATGCCTATCGGATTTCAATCTCTAATATCCTCTGATTCTCTGGTTACTGGCTCCCGTTCTCATATTGACAGTTTTTTCTTTAATTGTTCAGTTTTTGGGCTTACTTACATGATTCGGCGCTATCACTTTGGCTTAATGAAGAAGAGATATATTTTATTAATCATAATATACATTTTCCTAATTGTATCAATGACAACTATATATAACTATTAATTAAATAAACGTCTTTATTCGTTGATGTTTAGGATTTACCACGTTTAAGACAAAAAAGCTCTTTTTTACGATCACCCTTCAAAAGTGACCAAACTTAGTAGTATAATGAGAATTATTTTATGAAACGTTTTCTTAGGGTTGTTGCATTATTTTTCATAGAATAATGAAAATAGTTGAGTTGGAGTGATTAGATGGAGAAGCATTTGAAAAAGGCAAAAACGTGGAATATGGTTTTAATTGTATTAACACTAATTTCAGTCGTAACTGGGTTGGCGGGCTTACCTAAGTCTCTAAATCCTAAAATGAGTGACTATAAAATGTTGGGGGATTATGGTCAGCAAATGTTTGATTATCTAAACAGCCCCATAACCAAAATTATATCTGTCTTATCTTTAGTTATTACGATTGCTTTATTAGTTTTCTATTTTAGAGCGAATAAGAAATTGGCAGATGAGATTGCGCCGACAAAGGTTCCTTATTACGTTTATATTGGTTGGAGTATGTTGGGGTTAGTCATCAATTTGATGATGCAGCCGAAGATGCAGATGGAAGGAATGGATTTTACGCTTGTGACGGCAATCATTGGGATTGTGTTCCAAGTGATTTTCTTGATTCCCGCTATTCTTGTCATCGTCCACTTATTTAAAGCAGAGCCAGAGGAGTAGTCAATGAAAAAGAAAAAAATGACGAAAAAACAAAAGATCCGTTGGAGCATTATTGCAGGAGTTCTGGCGTTACTATTGCTGATCGGTGTTTTTGTTTATTCACAAATGAGGACAAATACAGCAAAAGAAAACAAATACCAAACGGTTACCTTGAAAAAATCTGATCCGTTAACGTTTAACGGAGTCGTTCAGGCAACGAATACGCAGGATTATTATTTGGATCAAACATTGGGAAAAATATCTGAAATCAATGTTCAAGATGGTCAAGAGGTTGCAGAAGGTACAGTGCTGTTAAGCTATACCAACACAGAATACCAAGCGCAGGCCGATGAACAGAGTACAAATTTGGATAAGTTAAATCTAGCGGTAGCAAATGCGAGAGAAACATTGGCATTGGCCCAAGATAAACAAGCCAAAGAGCAGCAGAAATTGAACGATGCCATTACAAACTATAATAATACGAATGAAAATAGTGAAGAAGGCGCCGCTAAAAAAGAACAATACAATCAGGAAAAAACACAGTATGAAAGCAGTTTAGATGCTGCCAGCGATGCAGTTGTGCAAGCGCGTCAAGCACTTGAAAGTGCCAATGTGGAGTTAAGCGCCGCGAATCAAAGTGTCAACACAATTCGTGGAAAAGTCAGCTCAACGATCGCCAGCGCGACAAAAGGAATCGCCTATATCAATGAAAAAGGTAAGAACGATCCTTCAGTTCCCGCTGTAAAAATTGTCAGCAACGAAGTAACAGTCGAGGCGAAGGCTTCTGAATATGACTATCCGCAAGTGCATCAAGATGCGGCCGTGACGATCAAACCGATTACTACTAATCAAGAGATCGCCGGAACGATCACCCATGTCAACAAGTTACCGGATCAAGCAAGTGAAGCTGCAGGCCAAGCTGGAGCGGCAGGAGCTGCTGCGACAAGCTCAGTCTCTAACTATAGTTTTATTGTGAAACCAGCAGAAGAGCTGCAATATGGCTACAATGTCCAAGTCGTTCTGCCGTTGGATGAGATTCGGATACCAAAAAAGGCCGTCAAGAAAACAGGGGATACCCATTATGTCTTTGCTTACCGTAAAGGAAAAGTTCGCGAAGTGACGATTCAAGCAGAAGATAAGGGGGACTATTTCCTTTTGAAGGATGGTCTGAAAGACGGCGATCGGATTATTTCAAATCCTGATAAATCATTACGAGATGGTCAGGAATTGGCGGTGGATTAAATGATCGAACTAAAAAATATCAACAAGTACTACCGCAACGATGAAGAATCGCTGCATGTCTTAAAGGATATCAATCTAAAAGCCGATGCCGGTGAGATGATCGCGGTCATGGGTCCATCCGGTTCGGGTAAATCGACATTGATTAATCTATTGGGCTTCATTGATACGAAATTTGAGGGCGAATATTTATTTGAAGATGAAAATTTAGTCACCACTACTGATGATCGTCTCTCCCAAACGCGGAATGAAATGGTTGGCTTTGTCTTCCAGAATTTCAGTTTGATCGAAAATTATACGGTCTATGAAAATGTGGAATTGCCGCTGCTTTACAACGGGTACGGCTTCCATCAAACCAAAGAAAAAGTCATGTCTGCTTTAGAAAAAGTTGGGATCGCGGATAAAGCCGAGAAACACCCGCGGCAACTTTCTGGTGGACAGCAGCAGCGGGTCGCTATTGCTCGGGCGTTGATCAATCAGCCGAAATTCATTATCGCGGATGAACCAACCGGGGCATTGGATACCCATACGTCAAATGAGATCATGGAGTTGTTCAAAGAGTTAAACCACCGTGACCATGCGACGATCTTTCTAGTGACCCATGACCCTGAAGTCGTTCCTTACTGCACCCGCCTGGTCAGGATCAGGGATGGCGCGATCACGGAAGATAGGGCGGTGATCGAAGAATGAAATTCTATGTAAATTGGCGCTCATCTATTGGATCGATTTTCAAAAACAAAAAACGCAGCGCTTTAACGATGTTTGGGATCATTATTGGGATTGCGGCCGTAATTGCTATTTTGTCGATCGGCCGCGGGTTTGAACGAGACACGATCGAGAGTCTGACTGCTGAAGAGTCAGACAAGCTGGAAGTCGATATCAATTTCGTTCCCGGCAATGATGCGTTGTATTATTCCAACGTTGATATGATTCAGGCCTCTGATTTCAGTTTGCTAAAAAATGTTGAAGGGGTCGAAGCTGTTTCGTATCCTAAAAATGATTTATCGTATATCTATAAAGAAATCAAAGTAAAAGATAAAACGAAAAATTATCGAGTAGGGGTCGTATCGAAGAGCGGGGAAGCAGTAAGCTACGGTCGAGCGATCAGTGCTTACGATAATCAAACTCAAAATAAAGTCGTGACGATTGACGCTTCATTGGCAAAGGATCTGTATGGATCAGCCAAAGGTGCGGTCGGTCGTGGTTTTGAATTAGACAAACAAGTCTTTACGATCATTGGTGTGTTTCCAGCGGGTGCCGAAGAAACCATGTTTTCGCAGGGCACGACGAAGATTTTGCTGCCGCGTCAAACGTATATCCATTTCTTTGGCAATGAACAGGATACCAGTTCGGTTGTTCTGACATTAGCGGATGGCAGCAAGTTGAATAAGGTCGCTGATAAAGCGATCAAGAAATTGGAATCGGCTGGAGCAATGCGTCAGCAAGGAGAATACCAAGTTTCGAATATGGCGATGATGACCGATGGGATCAGCGAAGTGTTAAGCAGTATCACATTATTCATCAGTGCTGTTGCGGGAATTTCGTTGTTTATCGCGGGTGTCGGTGTTATGAACATGATGTATATTTCTGTATCCGAACGAACAAAGGAGATCGGTATTCGCCGAGCATTAGGCGCGACACGAGGAGCGATTCGAATGCAATTCCTATTAGAAGGGATGACTTTGACCTTGGTTGGAGGAATCATTGGCTATCTACTAGGAATGATCGTGGCTTATGCGATTGGGAATGTGATGGATATTTCGGTATCCGTTGATTTATTCACGGTCTGTTTAGCAGTCGGAGTTTCTAGCGGGATCGGCCTGATATTCTCAGTCATGCCAGCCTCAGAAGCTGCCAAGAAAGATTTGATCGATATTTTAAGATAGAATCTATAACACAAAAAAACCATCGCCCGCAGGCGATGGTTTTTCATTTTACTATTTACGTTGTTTTCCAGCGTTTCGACCGCTGTTGTTATTGTTTTTATTCTTTGGTTTGTTCAAGTTCTTCGGAGCAGATTTGATCGGTTCTGCTTTTTTGATTGGTTTTGTTACGACTTGTTTTGGAGGATTCTTTTTAAGCTCCTCTTTGATCTGCGCTTTGATACGAGGGCGCATCAAGACATTTGTAATAAACGTTTGTAAACAACTGAAGACCCCGCCGACTACCCAGTAAAGGGCAACGCCCGCTGGTGAAGTGAAGGACATGAAGACGATCATCAATGGTGAAGCGATCATCATACTGCGCATCGTTTTCTTCTGTTCTTCAGGGACACCAATCAATGAAATATACCCTTGCAGTAAGTAAGCGACCCCTACAACAGCCACTAAAATGTAGCTTGGTTTCGCTAGGTCAATACCGATAAAGGTTGAATGTTGAATTCCTTCTGAGAAACGCGCCGTGTAATACAAAGCTGAGAAGATCGGCATTTGGATCAGCAATGGTAAACAACCCATACCGCCCATCATGCTGACATTGTTTTCTTTGTAGACAGCTTGCATTTCTTGTTGTGCCGCCATTTGTTCTTCTTGCGTTGTCGCTTGTTTCACTTTGGCTTGAGCAGCATCAATTTGTGGTTTGATTGATTGCATTTTTTCAGACTGAATTAATGATTTCTTCGATTGATTGATTCCTAACGGCATGATAATCAAGCGAACAATGATCGTTAAAACGATAATTGCTAAACCATACGACCAGTCGAAATTGTTGACCATCCAATTAAGAAAATTCTCCAACGGAACAACAAGCATTCGGTATACAAGTCCGGATGTATCCGGGTTCCCATTTTTATCCGATCGCACACAGCCTGAAAGGAGTAAAAGGACACCCAAAAGGCCGGAGCCTAAAAGCCAGTTTTTAAATTTTGTCATTTATTTCGTCCTCTGCTAATAAAAATTTATACAGGAAATACTATACTAGATAACTCAAGCCTTTTCAATGATATTCGGAAAAATCAGGTAACCTTGTCATTTTTTTAATAGACAACATTGAACTGATTGTAGTCTTTGATGGTAGGGTCTTCATATTGCTCAATATGGCTTACTTTCGCGAAGGGGTTTTGTGGTTTTTTGAGTTTTGTAAGAAATTGCTCCATTTGCTCTTTTGTTCCAACAGCTTCGATAGTCACGCTGCCATCGTCTTCATTTTTCACCGTACCAGTCAGCCCGATCTCGACCGCCATTTGATATGTCGTATATCGAAAGCCGACGCCTTGAACACGTCCAGTAACATTTAAATGCATCTTCATAAGAAAACCTCCTATTTTTATTCTTCTTATTCTATATGATAGCGAGTTTTTCTGGTTGTTACAAGAATTCGCGTGCTATAATGGCAAACGAGGTTGTCGCAAAACGATGATGACAAGACCGATTACGGTGAATGAAGCCGAACAATTACAAAACCTGTCTAAAAAGGGTGAGGAGAACACAATGAAAGAAATTCAGTCGACTAAAAATACTGTTATAAAGGAAACAAAAAAATTACAACAAAAAAAATACCGCCAGCAAACGCAAACTTATTTGTTGGAAGGTTTTCATTTAATCCAGGAAGCCAAAGCAGCAAACGTCCTTTTAAAGGAAGTCTTTATCAATCAACGTGGCTTAAATGAATGGACTGAATGGATTGAAGAGAACCTTGAAGAATACTACTTAGTTTCTGATGAGGTGTTGAAGACACTAGCTAGTCAACCAACTCCGCAGGGAATAATCGCTGTTGCTGAGATGCCAAAGGAGGATACGGCTGACTTCACAGGTGCATGGTTATTGTTAGATAATGTACAAGATCCCGGGAATGTTGGAACAATGATTCGAACAGCGGATGCAGCAGGCTTTTCAGGTGTCATTTTAGGACAAGGCAGTGCGGATCTATATAATCCAAAAACGTTGCGCAGCACACAAGGCAGCTTGTATCATTTGTCTGTCAATGCAGGAGACTTAGCAGAAATCATTCCGCAATTCCAGCAAACAGACAGTCCTGTGTTAGGGACCGCATTAGACAAAACGGCGAAGGATTATCTTTCAGTAGAAAAAATGTCCGACTTTGCTTTAGTAATGGGGAACGAAGGACAAGGGATATCGCCAGAATTATTGGCGATGACTGACCAAAATCTTTACATCCCAATCAAGGGCCAAGCGGAATCTTTGAATGTCGCGATTGCGGCTGGCGTCCTAATGTTCCATTTACTTAAGTAAGTCTTCACAATTTAGTAATCGATATTAAGGAACTGTTAAACTTTATTCACAAACTCATGGAAGCCTATTCAAGTTTTCAAAGCCGTGCTATAATTATCCACAGAAACAAGGAAAAGGGGCTTTATATCCATGACAGAAAACTGGCGTGACGATGAAGAATACGTTTCTTATATTGAAGATTTATTAGCTACCGATGAAGTACAAAGACTAGCAAATTACACTCAACATATGAATTCTACACGTTTGGAACACTCAATCAGTGTTTCTTATAATAGCTACAAATTGGCAAAACAATTTAACGGCGATGCAAGAGCAACCGCTCGTGCAGGTTTGCTGCATGATCTGTTTTACTATGACTGGCGGACAACGAAGTTCGATGAAGGTTCGCATGCCTACATGCATCCGCGGATCGCTGTGAAAAACGCAGAGAAAATCACCGACTTGTCTGATCTTGAACGTGATATTATTATTAAACATATGTGGGGTGCAACAATTACTCCTCCTAAATATAAGGAAGGCTACATCGTAACCATGGTCGACAAATATTGCGCCATTAAAGAAGCCGCCGTGCCATTAGTAGACAGATTCAATTCCTACAAAGCACGCCTAAAGAAAGAATGGAACTAATAGAACAACTGTAGGCACCAAACAAAAAATGTTTGGTGCCTTTGTTTTGTCAGTCCAACTTTTCGCAGTTTACTTAGCGTAATGAAAGTTTAACTAGTAGAGTTGAAATTTTAATCTAAAGATATAGTTGGATCGTATGCGAAGCGAAAATAATCTATTTTTCTGGTTTTTAGAAAAATATTTCCATAGATAGAGCAAGCTGCCAGTTACGCTTTTTACAATTTTATTTTATGAAAGCCCTTTAAGTAAAACAGTTTACTAATTTTGATGTCCGTAAGTTTTGAATGTTAAGAAAGTGAGGAGCGACATTATCAAACCAAATGTAACGAAGCAATTATTATTTGCCATCGTGGGGACCTTTATCGCTGCAATCGGTGTTCGATTGATCGTGGTCAGTGGATTAGGCGCAGATGCTATCAGTACATTAGTATTAGGAATTTTGCAGCATGTGCCTTGGAAGTTTGGCACGGTGAGTATGTTGTTTAATGGGATTATTTTAGTAATCATCTTCTTTTATGACCGTAAGATGATCGGTTTTGGCAGTATTATCAATAGTTTTGGCCTAGGCTTTTGTTTAAATATATTAGATTGGATGGGAATATTACATACGATTCCTAACGGGACAGGCTATCTTTCGATTATTGCGGGATCGATCGTCTTCGGGATCGGAACAGGAATCTATCTATTAGCAGATGCCGGTTCAGCAGCTTATGAATCGCTGATGATTCTATTAAAACGTGTGTTGAAAAGCTCGGTAAAAGTTGCTCGGATTATTTTGGATGCCATTATCTTTTTGGCGGGCTTCTTATTGGGCGGCCACATTGGTTTTGGGACACTGATTGTTTTGTTGTTAATGGGTCCTTCATTGGAATTCACTCTGAACCATTTACCAACAATGAAATTTTTTCGCGTTCGAGAGGCAAAATAGACGAAATGCCTTTTTTTACAGGGTGATAACTATTTTTCCCTAGTAACTATAAGGGTTATTTGCTACAATGAATAAGGTTCATTTTATAGTAGAAGAATGTCTGTCCAACTTTCACCAGTCATTTGTGAGTGATTGCTAATCAACTGCGTTGGATGGTATACAATGTGAGAATCAAATTTATTTTTCTTATAGAAAAATGAATTCATCTAATAAGAACGAGGAGTGTTTATTAATGATTGCAGCAAGTGATTTACGTGCAGGTATGACTTTTGTTCAAGACGGAAAATTAATCAAAGTATTGGATGCTAGCCACCACAAACCTGGTAAAGGAAATACAGTTATGCGTATGAAATTACGTGATGTTCGTTCAGGTTCTACGTATGACACAACATTCCGTCCAGACGAAAAATTTGAAAAAGCCATGATCGATACAAAACCTGTTCAATATTTATACAGCCAAGATGATGTAGCTATTTTCATGGATTTAGAAACATATGAACAATACGAAATTCCAATCGCTACTGTTCAAGAAGAAATGAAATTCATTCTTGAAAACATGGAAGTAAAAATCCAATTCTTCGGCGACGAAGTAATCGGTGTGATGTTGCCAAGTTCAGTGGTCTTGAAAGTCGTTGAAACGCAACCATCAATCAAAGGTGCGACAGTAACCGGCTCAGGGAAACCCGCAACAATGGAAACTGGCCTAGTCGTGAACGTTCCTGACTTTATTGAAGAAGGCGAAACGCTGGAAATCAATACGGCAGAAGGCACGTACCAAAAACGCGCGAATAAATAATATAGCAAACACCATGATCACAAAGGATCATGGTGTTTTTTTCATATAATCTCATTTTGAAAAATAGATTTTTTCTAAAGATTTTCGCATAAAATACTTTACTGAGGATGCTAAACTTATGTAAATAGGGTAAGTAGCAAGGAGGCGGAAATCTAATGTTCAAATTTATTCAAGAACTAAAGGATAGTTTCTATAAAGGCAGGGAAGAAGCGAAACAGGAAGCGTTGGTGAAAGAACGTATAGAAGATCAAGAACGGACGGAAATATTAGGAAAAATTTCTGAGTTATCAAAAATTGAAATCTTTGGTTGTTCATTAGCCGCTCCTTTTCGAGCATCTGCTCTACAAAGCTGGTTCACGATTTTCAAAAAGGACAAGGAATCGTTAGAGGAAAATATTGTGCCGTTCCCATTATTTTCCTTTGGCGGGGAGGATTACATTACCGATGAACAATTAGCTTCACTTAAGAAACAGCTTGAAGAAAGCTTTTCTGTGAGCGGACCCGAAGAGATCTTAATAATGGCAAAAGAATTCTTGTATTATACGAATATCGATTTGAAAGCTTTAGCGAAAGTTGAACTTTCGGAGGATAGAAAGCTGCCCGCAAATGACGAGCTAGACATTCTATTAGATGCTTGGCTGCTAAGTGCGGTGGCCTCTCTCATAACTTCAGGTGTTCAGTTTGAAGATGTGCCAAAAGAAAAGGCATTGCAGATTTTTACTGAATTACTGCCGATTGTAAAAGAAAAATATCCAAATTGGCTCTCGTTTTCAAAAGATTTTGTCGCTCAAGAGAATCGAACGAAGGTCAATGGCCGAATGGCGCAGAAGCAGTTAGAAAACTATGTTTCCTATTTAACGTATAAATTCGGCAGTCCGTGGGTGATGTTTCCGTTGGAGTCATATTAAAAAAAGCAAAACTTTCGCTATTTGAAAGTTTTGCTTTTTTTACTCTTTATTGGATATCATCATAGTTTACAACGCACTTTCATGCTTCATCAATTCTGGATAATATTCAAATTCTTCGAAAAGTTTTGGATCGTAATCGATAAATCGTTTGACCCAATTTTTGGCTTCGAAGAAATCGAGCATGGCTTGATCTGCTGGTTGATAGGGGATATTCAGGAATGCCGTCAATTGACTGAGGTCGGTTTCGATCATGAAGACGTTTCTTGGATCATACATCCGATAAAATGGCAGCATCTCATTTGCCGTGACGAGTTTCTTTTGTAAGAACAGGGATTCAAAGGTTCGCAGGGTCACACCGTATTGTCCGGCACGTAATATTTCCAAGATTCCTTTACTGCGCTTAACTAAGTTCAGATAGTCGCCATAGGGCAGGTAGCCTTCTTGTTCATTGCCGCGTTTTGGCAGAATGTGATAGAAGGTAGAGAGGCCAAGGGACTCGAAGCGGCCTTTTAGCTCCATCGCTTGCTGCTTGCGGCCATTGTCATTGGCACCAAAGAAAATATCGTATTCAGTATTATGCAAGGGTTCACCAACAGATTGAGTGTAAAAGGAGCTATTGTGTTTTAGTCCTAGATCGCGGGCTTCCAAGGGGTCAAAGTGATAGATTTCGTCAATTGCGGGTTCTTTTTGAGCGGCATTCAATTTGCGGTAGTGTTCTAATTTGAAGTGATTCCAGAAAAATAGGACAATTTTCGCTTTCGTAAACGGACGGATTTTTGCCGCCATTTCTGTTTCAAAGCCAAAATCTAAAAATATAATCAATTGAAAATCTTTCAAGTATCGTCGTAATTGGTCGTTGCTTGCTGCAAGGATTTCTTTCCCTGAACAAACAGTGATCTCAGAAATGGCAGGGAAAAAGTAAAGTGAACGGTCTTTAGGGACTACTAAAACATCTGAATTTTTCATATTTCTCCCAGCTTTCGTATTAAATTTTTCCAAGCATAGCGCTTTCGATAATGAATAGCGATTATTATGCTTGCGAAAAATAACACAAAAAAAGAGACTGCTCATGGGATAGAACAGTCTCTAAAGGGATATACGGTGTGAAAAGAATAACTACTTTCGCACAAACGTAATGATTTCTAAAAGATTAATGGGCACGATTAAATCGTGAGATCCATTGTTTGTATGGCAACATACCGCCTAAGAAATAGGTAATGATCGATTGGATCGGAATCCAAATCACCGTTTTGATCAAACGCGGTGCCCAGATCACCCAGCTGTTTAATGGCACATGATACATCATCGCCAGCCAAAGAGGTGTCAGGATCAAATTGATTAAAATTGTCGTGGCTAACACCGATTGGATCGAGTTTTTCCAAGTAATCTCTTTCTTATAAAAGAAGTATCCGTAGATCGCTCCTTCAAGAAAGGCATTGATGGTAAAACCGATAAAAAATGGTGCCTTCGCAAAAAGCGACATACCAATAAAATCAGCGATCACAGAGCCGATACCAGTCCAGAACGGACCAAACAGCATTCCCATAATGATTTCTGGGATAAAGGTAAAGCTGACTTTGACAAATTGCGTCTCGATTCCTAATATTCGAGACAAAGTGACCATCATGGCGATCAATAGCGCCATCGTTGTGATGCTTCTAGCATCGAGGTGTTTCTTCATTCCTAGCATCTCCTTATAGAGCTGCTACATCTTCATGCAGCGAATGCGAAAATAAAACCGCAGACTAAGTCTTTCGTCCAGAAGACAACATCCCATCCTTCCAGCACTTAACGCTTTATTTCCTACTCTGATTTATTTTTGGGGAAGTCCCCGAAAAAATAGTAGCACAGAACGAGCAAGTTAACAATCTTTTCATTTTAATCGTATGAATATTGAGTATTTTTCTCAAAATGAAAAATCTTGGGTAATTTTTTGGCTCATTTAGAGGTACTATAGAACTATAGAAGTTATAAAGAAGAGAGGTCCCGACATGGCTGTAAAACCTTTGAATGAAAGACAGTTGTTTAGAATGAAACGTGAGAACCTTGAAAAGAGAATCAATCAGTACTACGCAGAAACACACGATTCAGAAGCGGTACTTGAATATGGAATGGCCGTCTTAGTACGCAATGCGATTGTGATGGAGGATTATTCGTTTATTTGTAAAGACTTGATTCGTGAAATATTTTTAATTGGTGAACCAAGTAAGAAAATGCAGGATTATTGTCTGTATTTCTATGATTATTTTGATTATAGCGATTGGGAAGTTGTTCGAAAGCGGTTGTTCAAACATAAGGCTGAATTTTCGGAATTAACGAGACCGATTCGTGCGCTGACAAAGCTTGTGCGTGCGGCAGCGGCACCAACTTTTGATACCGTTGACGATATCTTAACCATGATAACGAAGAACGATACTGAAGAGCGCAAAGCGAACGCTTTTGCCAACAAAGATCGCTACACCTTTTTGTATAAATCCTTTTTTGAGGACGCCAATGGCAAAAAGCATAATTTGACCTTTAGACATGCGGATATCAGCAAATCAGACGAAGAATTCTATTCATTGCTGGAAATCTTAACGAAGCTGACGATCTTTGAAAAGGACGGGACGCGCCGCTTTACAGAAATCGTGTGGGATGACTGTCAAAAGGTAACCAAATTTTTGATTTATTCTTCGAAGTTAGATGACAAAGAAAAATCTGCTCTAGCTGAATAGTGTTTAAATAAACTCCTTATAAAAGAAATCAGAAAAGCTAAAAATCTGACTTCATTTTATAAGGAGCTTTTTGTCTGGTTAAAGGTAAAAATCATAATGATAGAGAAAATTCTTTGTCCTTTAAAAATTTCTCGAAAACTTGAGGGCCCGTCGAAAGCTGAATGTCTTTTCTTTTGGCCAAATAAACAGGTCGATACATTGGTGTTTCGAATGGCAGAACCGCAATATCGTGAAATGGCATCAAATTATTATAGGGTAGGATCGCTCCGCCAAAATCGATCGACACTAATCCCGCCAACGCTTGATCTTCTTCCACGCGACAGGAAATGTTTAATGGCAAACCGGCTTTTTTGAAAAGATTCTCGATAAAGTAGGTCTTGTCTTGGCAGAGAATCATTGGAATTTCGGATAGTTCGGCCAGTGAAATACTTTTTTTTTGGCATAAGGATGGGACTTCGCCACAATCGCCACTAATGGCTGGTCCATTAAATGAGTGAACTCGATTTCAGGTTCATTGTTCAAATATGAGCAAATTGAGAAGTCGCAGGTCTCTTGTTTGACGTGACCAAGGAGCCGTGGTGTGTTTCCTTGCCAAAATTTAAATTTGTAATTGGCACGTTCTGGATCACTGCGAAATTGTTTCAATAGCTGTGGAATGATCTCTGGGCCTAAGGTGAAAATGAAGCCAAGATCAATCGAACCATAATAAGGATCAACGATATTTTTGATCGTGTCGGCACCGGATTGAATCTCATCTAATCCTTTACGAACCTTTTGATAATAGAGTTTTCCCATCTTTGTCAGCTTGATATTACGCCCGCTAGGCTTAAATAGATTCACACCAATTTCGTCCTCAATCCGGCGAATCATCCGGCTTAATGAGGGTTGGGCGATCCCTAATTCGTCGGCCACTTTACCGTAATGCTCCACTTCAGCTAAGCGACAAAAGGCTTCAATATTTTGAATATTCATAGAGCACTCCTTCGTTTTTTTAAAAGTATAACATTTTGGTTATGAATATCAATCACAAATGAGATTGTTTTCACAATCGAAAGTTTCTATAGTTAGTGGTATCAAAAGAAAACGGTTTATTATCCGAAACGGAGGAATTTATCTATGAAAAATGTAACGATTGCTATTGTTGGGGCGGGCTTTGCCGGCAACTTTCACACGAATGCTTACAATAAGGTCAGCGGCGTCAATTTACGAATCAAATATGTCTTTGATAATGATCAAGAACGTGCGCGACAATTGTGTGACAAATGGGACATCATTGAAGGAGTCGCTGCGACTTATCAGCAAGTACTTGAAGACCCTGAGGTTGATGTAGTTGATATCATTACACCGCCAGTAACCCATTTGGATTTATGTTATCAAGCATTAGATGCAAATAAACATGTCATTTGTGAGAAACCATTAACAGGCTACTTTGGTGAAGAGGGCGATGAAGAGCAGATTGGTTTAAATGTACCGAAAGCAAAAATGTACAAAAAATTATTAGCGGACATTGATGAATGCCGTCAAAAATTTGAAGCGTCTGATCGTTTGTTTATGTACGCAGAGAATTATGTTTATTCACCAAATATCCTGCGTTCAGCAGAAATGATCGAAGCGAAGAAAAGCAAGATCATGTATATGAAAGGTGAAGAAAGTATTCGTTCTTCGACTTCACCAGCATCAGCGTATTGGTCACTAGCAGGTGGCGGTTCTTTGATTCGTTTAGGCAGTCATCCTATCGGCGGTATGCTTTTCCTAAAACAAGCAGAAGCAAAAGCGCGTGGCGAAGAGATTGCTGTACAAAGTGTTGTTGCGGAAACGGGGCGCTTGGCACCAAGTTTAAATGAGCATGACAAACGCTATTTCCCGGCTAAATCAATCGATACGGAAGATTTCGCAACCGTGGTTATCACGTTTACGGATGGTACAAAGGCAATCTCCATCTCGAATGATAATACTTTAGGCGGGGTTAAGAACTACGTAGAAGTGTACACCAACGACAGTGCGTTAGTGAACAACATTACGCCAGCAGATAATTTGTCGACTTATTTCTTGGATCAGGATGATTTAGAGGATGTGTATATTTCCGAACAGCTTCAAGATAAGACTGGTTGGAATAAAGTTTTTGTTGCGGAAGAAACACTTCGAGGCTATCTAGCTCAGTTTCAGGATTTTGCGGAATGTGTGGCAGAAAACCGCCAACCGCTTTCTGATTTGAATCTAGCCTATGATACGATTAAAATTATTTACGCGGCCTACTTGTCAGCAGAAGAAGGACGCAGAGTCGATTTTTAAGAGAGAAATGGGAGATAAAATATGAAAACTGTAACGATTGAAAATGTGACACTTGGTGAAGGTCAGCCTAAAATCATCGTTCCATTAGTTGGTAAAACGAGAGCGGATGTTTTACAAGAAGCAGAAATCGCTGTTCAAAGTAATTGCGATATTGTTGAATGGCGGATCGATCATTTTGAAGATATTTTAGATTTTGAAAAGACAGCAGAATTCTCAAAAGAGGTGCGCACGGCTGTAGGCAGACCGTTATTAATTACTTTTAGAACCGCTAAAGAAGGCGGCGTTTGTCCATTAGAGGATCAGAAATATTTTGAGCTGTACCAAACTCTTTTGGAGCAGGGAACATTCGACTTATTAGATGTGGAATTGTTTATGCCTGAAAAAGGGGTGAAGGAGTTGATCGAATGCGCACATGAAAAAGGCAAAAAAATTATTATGTGCAATCATGATTTCGATCAAACCCCTGCAAAGGAAGAGATCATTCAGCGTTTGCAAATGATGCAGGCTAAAGGAGCGGACATTTGTAAAATCGCCGTGATGCCGCAAACAACGCATGACGTGATCGTTTTGCTGGATGCGACTCAAGAAATGTATCATCAGTATGCTGACCGACCTTTGATTACGATGTCGATGGGTGAACTGGGTGTGATAAGCCGCGTTTCCGGAGCGACTTTCGGTTCAGCAGCAACGTTTGGAGCGGCCAAAAAAGCTTCGGCACCGGGACAAGTTTCGGTAGCTGAGTTGCAAAACATTCTTTCTGTCTTGTAAAAAATCGGAAGAACAATCTCATATACCCCCGTCAATCAACTATTGGCGGGGGTGAGTTTTAATGGCTATTTGATTTTAATAGACGATTTCTTTTGAATCCGAATGTGCTACGACGAATTCTTTGAAATTGATCACAGCAGGAGTCAGATAAGCATCCTTATTGGTGACTAAATAGAAAGAGCGATCCAGCATGACATTTTTTAGATGGATGGTTTTCAGCGGCAAGTGCTTCAGAATATACATGTTGGGCACGACTGCGATGCCAAAGCCCTGACTGACCAGACCGGCGATGACTTGATCCACGGTGACTTCGTAAACGATATTGTAGCTGCAATTATTTTTCTGGAAGACTTCATCAATAACGTTGCGCAGACCGCTGCTTTTACTAAAGCCGATTTGTTCGTAAGGCTGTGTCTGTTCCAAATAAATCGCATCGAACTGTGCCAACGGATGATCCAATGGCGCGATCACGACTAATTCTTGACTTGCGATCGGTAGAAATTCAATGCTGGGTTCATCTGGCAAATATGAAGCGATTCCGATATCGTAATGCATATTTTTAATGCCATCAACGATCTCTTTGGAGACACCAGAAGAGGTATGAAAATCAAAAAGAATCTCTTGATCCTGATGTGCGTTGTGAAAATCTCGAACTAGTTTTGGGACGAAGGTCGTTCCCAGTACTGGTAAGAAGGCGAAGCTGATAAAGCCGCTGCCTTTACTGATTTTTGTGATCGTCTCGATTCCATCATCTAAGGTTCCCAGAGTCCGTGTGACGTAATCCTGAAAGATCTTCCCTGGTTTAGTCAAGACAACGTTGCGGCCCTTTTTTTCGAATAGGGTAATGCCCAATTCATCTTCCAGCGAAGCAATGGCATTACTCAAACTAGGCTGCGTTACATTTAGCAGTTTACTGGATCGGGTGTAGTGCTGTTCCCGGGCTAAAACGTCGAAGTATTTCAAATGCTGCAGATTCATGTGCATCACTCCTAATCATAAGTTTTATAGATTTCCAACGAGGTTCATAAAGTCTTTCTATAAGTATAGCAAAACCTATTATTTTTACCTATAGGTTCTGCGATAAAAACCAATTAGAATTTTGAAAAGCGCCACGTTAAAATAAAGTCAAGATTTGATTGTGAAAGCCGATACATTATAAAGAGTATGGTTTTCACGGCAAAAAAGAGTTTGACCACTTAGGGGACTGCAGCCCTTCATGTGAAAAAAATAACTTTAAGAAAATTGGCTACGATTTTAGGAGGAAGACAAATGAAAAAGGTACCATTAACGATCAGCTCATATACTTTAGGTATGGAAATTGATTTTGAAGAACGAGTAAAAATTGCAAAAGCAGCAGGGTTCGACGGCATCGGCTTACGCGCTGAAACTTATATGCTGGCGATTAAGCAAGGCTACTCAGATGAACGTATGTTGGAGATCTTAGAAGAAAACGATATGAAGGTTACCGAAGTGGAATACATCACGTTATGGGCTGACCCGAATAAAACGAAAGAAACACCAGAAACGTTATTACAGCAATTCAAAGAACAAACTGTTTATCATATGGCGCGTCTGTTCGGTGTAGGGCATATCAACTGCGGTCTGATGGAAAAATATCCAGCAGAAGTCCACATTCAAGCTTTTAAGGAATTATGTGGACGGGCAAAAGAATTAGTGATTGGTTTGGAATTCATGCCTTATAGCGGCGTTCCAGATTTAGCTAGTGCATGGAATATCGTGAAAGAATCAGGCTGTGAGAATGGCATGTTAATCTTAGATACGTGGCACTGGGCACGGGCAGAAACATTAGCCGAAGATTTAAAAGGGGTGCCAGCTGAAAAAGTTGTTTCTGTTCAAATCTGTGATGTATTAGAACGTCGTTATCCAGAAACGATTTTACGTGAAGAATCAATGCATGATCGTCTTTGCCCAGGAACAGGATGGGGCGATACAGTTGGGTTCTTGAAAGCAATCAAGGAGCACGGCATCAAACCACGAGTGGTGGGAACAGAAGTTATTTCTGATCCAATTCTAAGCTTAGGGTATGAAAAATCAGCGCAAATGAATTACGACACGAGTATTGATGTGATCAAGCAAGCTTGGCCGGAATTATTAGAAGACTAAAAAAGGGTGGATAAAATTATGTTAGAAGGCGTATCAGGAAAAACTCAATTATATGGTTTGATCGGCAGCCCCGTCGGACATTCGGGGTCACCAGCGATGTACAATTACGGTTTTGAACAACTTGGAATCGATGCAGTCTACTTGGCTTTTGATGTCCAAATTGAGGAAGTTGAAAAAGCCTTCCAGTCCGTTCGAACATTCAACATGCCTGGCGGAAACGTAACGATGCCTTGTAAAGGTGAAGCTGCAAAATACATGGATGAATTATCACCAGCAGCGCAAATGGTGGGTGCGATTAATACATTCCAAAATAAAGATGGAAAATTATCAGGACATATCACTGACGGTATCGGTTTTGTTGATAATTTAAAAAATCATGGCGTTGATCCAAAGAACAAAAAATTTGTGGTTCTGGGAACAGGCGGTGCCGCAACAGCGATCCAAGTTCAATTGGCGATCGAAGAAGCGGCTTCAATCGATATTTTTAATATCAAGGACGATTTTTTCGTAAAAGGTGAAGAAACAGTTGAGCGCATCAAAAAATTCTATCCTGACTTAAATGTAGCGATCCATGATCTATTGGATGCAGACCTATTGAAGTCAAAACTTGCTGAAGCGGATGTTTTGGTAAATGGAACAACCGTTGGTATGGGTGTTGGTTCAACCAAAACACCGATCAGCGATACAAGTGTCCTTCATAAAGAGTTGATCGTTGCAGATGCGATCTACAATCCGCCGAAAACGCAGCTGATCAAGGATGCGGATGAAAAGGGTTGCACCACGGTGACTGGTGAAGGAATGCTATTGGGACAAGGAAAAGCGGCATTCGAAATTTTCACAGGCCAAGCACTTCCAACCAGAGAAAACTAGCAACTGGATCGAAATAAACGAGTAGGAGTAATTATCATATGAGGAAAAAATATCTACCATCGCTGATTTTTGTATACTTAGCCTATTTTACTCATGGTATGCAGACACTTAGTTTGAGTCAAAATGCCACGTACTTTTTTGATAAATGGGGCTTTACAGATGCGACTGCGGGGGCAGCCGCGGTCTCAATGGCTATCACATTTACAGGTTTTGGGAAATTGATCTCTGTTTGGATCGGCGGCGAGATTTCAGATAAGGTTGGTCGTAAGGTTTTAGCTGTTGGCGGTTCAATCATCTATTTCATTTTCTTTGTTGTTCTTTTGTTATCAACGAATGTCTATGTAGCATATGTCGCTGCATTTGTTGTAGGGATCGCCAATTCAGGAATGTGGGATGCGGCTTTGTATCCAGCAGCGCAAGAAGCAGCGCCTAAATATGCGGCCTCAGCACTTTTGGGAATTAAACTATTTGTATCGATCGCAGGAGTGATCTTCCCATTAATGGTTGTTCGCTTTGCTGACGCTGGACAAAATTCACTGAGTATCATTCTTCCAGGAGTACTCGCACTTATTTGTGTCATTATGTCGCTTCTTTGTCCGTTTGCTTATGATGATGATATGAAGGCCAATAAAAAGGCGAAAAGTGATTCTTCAGTAGAAGCAGCTTTGGAATCATCAGAAGATTTGGTTCAAAAAGAAATTGATGACGCCAAAGCAAAAATGCTTGTTCAGCCAAATAAATTGGTTAATTTCACTACTATGTTCTATGGCTTTGTCTGTATGTTCATTATGTACGGCGGTCAACAGTATACAAAAGCTTATGGGTTAAGTAATGTAGGAATGACCGAAATGCAGGCGGCAAGTTTAACTTCGGTCTACACGATTGGTTCGATCCTAGCAGTTCTTTTCTGGGCTTTCATGATGGGCAAGTTAAGATGGAACCCGGTTAAAGTTCTATTCATTGATGCGATCTTTACGACGATTCCACTGGTTGCGGTTTTACTGATCCATGATGTGACTGTGATCTATATTAGTATTGCCTGCTTAGGGTTCTTCGCTGCAGGTGGTGCTTTACAAGCAGGGTTAAGTGTTCGTCAAATGTTTTCACCAGGACGTAAAGGTAGAAATACAGGGATTTATTATACGTGGATGAGTATTGCCAGCGTTGCTTTACCTTATTTTGTGGCTTACATGACAAAATCAGTTGGTGAAGGTCAAGCAGTCTACATTATGATGGGCTTGCTGTTAATGTTCGGTGTGATCTCAATCGTTATGATGACTTATTTAGTTCTTCAACATAAAAAAATCTTTGGCTACAGCGCATTTAACAAATTACAGGATTAAACGAAACAAAATAATTTTTATGGAGGTAGAATTGATTCTTTGAGAATCAGTCTCCTCCTTGTTTACATATCATGGAGTTGCACAGAAAATAGTTTCAGATATAGCTTTTTTGGAACTGGATGCGGCGGAATTAAAGGGGGTACCCATGGATATTTTAATTGGGCTATTGTTAATCTGTTCCTTCATAGGAATGGTCATATTTTGTATAAAGGGACACAATTTGATGGTCGGCTTTTTCATTATGGCAACCATTTGGACAGTGTTGCCGATCATCGGTCATTTGATTTCACCTAACGATGTGTTTGCGGGAATGACGATCAATGACATGCTAAAGACGGTTTATCAAACGGCACCAGAAAAATACGGCGCTTCACTGATGAATATCTTTTTAGGTGCTTTTTTTGGACGTATTTTATTGGATACCGGGATTGCTTCCACCATCATTCGTAAGAGCGTGGAGTTAGGCGGCGATAATCCCGCGATCATATTAGCAATTGTGAACTTGATAACAGGTTTTATCTTTACTTCTATGACCGGGGCAGGCTCTGTTATCGCGATTGCGGTAATTATTTTACCGATTTTATTCTCTATTGGTATCCCAAAGGTAATTGCGTTCTTCTCCTTTACTGGTTCGGTGGCAGCAGGATTGTTTCTTAATCCAATCAACTTTGCCCAGTACTCCGCCTTCTTTTTGAACTCAAGCGGTGGAGCAGAGTATTCTTATAGTGATTATTTTCCATTCGGTATTTTAGCTTTCTTAGTAATGATTGTTGTTGTGTCTATCGCGGCGATGATTTATCTGCGATTTGAGAGTCTAACTTATGCATGGGCCGCAACAAAAGAGAGCAAAATTGTCGATGCACCGGGAATATCATTGATTACACCCTTTTTACCAGTGGTAGGAGTCATTGTTTTAGACCTTCCAGTTATTCTGTGTTTCATTTTGGCCAGTCTCTATGCATTGGCGGTCTGTGGTGAGCTGAACGGTGGTTTTAGAGAAGTTTGCCGAACTATATCACGTCTTTTTACAGAAGGAGTCAAAGATACGTCTTCTCTGGTTGCCTTCTGGATCACCTTGGCCATGTTTAATGATGCGGCATTTTTTGCGGCACCTTATTTTGAAAAAATTATTGGCGGGATTATTCCAACAGCGCCGCTAGCACTATGTCTTTTATTTGGGGTTTTGGCACCGTTGACTTGGTTCAAAGGACCATTGTCATTGATTGGCTCAGGAGCAGCATTGTTAGCAGTGGTCAGTCAGACGACCAACTATCCAACGACTTTCTTGTATCCATTATTTGCCTCCGTCTTGATCGGAATGGCGCATTTTGATATTACGATTTCTTGGAACGCGTGGGGTTTGAGCTTCAATCGAATCAATGCGATTGATTACATGAAGGTGTCGCTGGTTCCCGGAATTTCCGTGGCGCTGATTCTAGAAATCGCGAATTTCTTGCTCAATAGTCCAGTATAAATGAAAGGAGGAGACTTTCTGAATGAAACGAAGAGTTCGAATAGGAATTGACGTAGGCGGTACTCACACAAAGGCCGTGGCTATTGATAATGATACGCAGGAAATCATAGGTAAATCTTCTGTAAAAACCACTCACGATAGCGAAAAAGGCGTCGCAGGAGGAGTCGTCAATTCCTTTTTAAAATGCTTAAAGGATTACCATATTGATCCGGATGAAGTCGTATTTGTTGCTCATAGTACGACCCAAGCGACCAATGCTTTATTAGAGGGAGATGTCGCAAAAATCGGTATCATTAGTACGGCCAAGTCAGGAATTGAAGGCTGGTTGGCACGTGTGCAATCAAATTTAAAGGATATTGATTTAGGAACTGGTCGAAGTATTCATATCTCTTCTTACTTTATTGGTCAGAAGGATTTGAATGAAGAGACGATTTCAAAAACAATCGATCAACTCTTAGCAGATGGAATGGACGTATTAGTTGCTTCTGCTGCTTTTGGTGTTGATGATTTGTGCTTAGAAGAACAAATTGCGGAAGTTGCGAGACAAAAAAATATCCCAGTGACCTTGGCCTCTGAAATGACTAAGCTCTATGGCTTATCAAGACGTACTCGTACGGCGACGATCAATGCATCAATTCTGCCTAAAATGCTAGAAACGGCTAATTCTACGGAAGAAAGTGTACGTTCTTCGGGTGTAGATGTGCCATTGATGATTATGCGAGGCGACGGCGGATTGATGGATGTCGTCGAAATGAAGAAACGACCTGTTTTGACGATGCTGTCGGGACCAGCAGCCAGTGTTATGGGAGCTCTGATGTATTTACGTACGTCTAATGGTATTTATTTTGAGGTCGGGGGAACTTCGACCAATCTAGGGGTAATCAAAAATGGTCGTCCGGTGATCGATTATTCAGAAATCTCCGGACATAAAACGTATGTAAACTCTTTGGATGTCCGCGTTTTAGGCGTAGCTGGCGGCAGCATGGTTCGGGTAAACAAAAGTGGTGTAAAAGATGTAGGGCCGCGTAGTGCTCATATCGCCGGTTTGGAATATGCGGTATACACACCAGAAGAAGAAATCATCGATCCTAAGCTGGAGCTGTACTCACCTAAAGAAGGCGATCCCGCTGATTATGTAGCAATAAAATTAGCCAGTGGCAAATGTATCACCATCACTAATTCTTGTGCGGCGAATGTTTTGGGCTATGTGACAGAAGAAGATTTCTCTTATGGGAATGTTGTTTCTGCTCGAAAGGCGATGACACCGCTAGCCGAATATTTGAATACGACAGTAGAAGATGTTGCTCGTCAGATTTTAGCGAAAGCAGTTGAAAAGATTGAGCCGGTGATTCGTTCTTTAGCTAAGAAATATCAGTTGGAAAAAAATCAAATGACCTTAGTCGGTGTAGGCGGCGGTGTCGCTGCGTTGATCAAATTTGCGGCAGAGCGAATGGATCTGAATTATAAAATTCCTGAAAATGCGGAAGTAATTTCTTCAATTGGCGTGGCTTTGGCAGCTGTCCAAGATGTGGTGGAGCGAATCGTACCAAGTCCGACAAAGCAAGACATTCAAGCGATTAAGCAGGAAGTCACGGATATGGCGATCGAAAGCGGTGCAACTGAGGAAAGCGTAGAGGTTCATATCGAGATTGATCCTCAAACACAAAAGATTACTGCGCGAGCTTCAGGTTCCACGGCGGCACAAGCTACCGAGGTTCAAACGGCTGCGACCGAGACAGAAGCACGAGAAATCGCGGTACAAGATTTCCGATTGCCAGCGGAGCAGATTCAAATGCTTGATTCAACCGATCACTTCTATATTTATGGTGCGAATTCAAAAAAAGGCAATGGCATTCGTGTGGTTGATAAGAAAGGCTTTATTCGTGTTCAACGGGAACATGCAGAAGTAGTGAAAACGTCGATCCAAAATTATTTTGAACAAGTCACTAATCTTTGGGAAAGCATGGCTAATTATCAAAGTGATCTAATCATTCGTCCAGATTTTTATTTCTGTGTTGGCCCACGTTTGTTAGATTTTTCCAGCACGGACTTTACGCAATTAACGATGCTGATGGAGATCGAAATGAGTGAAATTGTCGGTACTGATGAAATGATGATCATCGCGGCCAATCGTTATACGTAGAAGGAAGGGAGCGTTGCTTGTAATGGATAATATAGATCAGTTATTGCAGCTGAGCGACCAGCAAATCGGGCAATTTCTGCTTAGCCAGGATCATCTTTACAAAAAGATTTCTGAACAGCAGCGCTCACCAATGATCCAGCAAGCGATTGAATGCGGAAAAACAGCGGCGAGTAATATTTCATCAATTGATTTGTGGGAATACTGTCGGCAAGAAAAAATCGAGATCGAGTTTTTTCAAGAAACACTGAAGGCGGAGAATTTTCGCTTTGTTCTGGCAGAATTTCAGTTACCAAATCGTATTCGAATCAATCAGAGCTTATTGAAAGCAGCGGCGCCTTTTTTTGCGGAACAGAATTTACTTAACGGTCAGCAAGTAGCTGAAATTTTATTGGCGCATGAACTTTATCATTACCTAGAAAATCAACAGCAGTTGTTCACCGTACAACAGCAATTGAATTATCAAACAGGTCCATTCAAGCGAAGTGCTCGTTTACATTCTTTGGGTGAGATTGCTGCGATGACTTTTGCACAAGAATTATTGGGTTTGGCTTTTTCACCTGTTTTATTGAACGTATTTTTACTTTATCCGGTTGCACCGGAGCAAGCTCAAAGGATGGCGAAACAATTGCTGCTGATTGATTGAATAAGACTATAGATTGATTGAAAAAAAGAATTAGTATCTACTGCGTGGATTCAGTATATTTAAAGAAAGAAAACTTAGAGTATAGGGAGCGGAAAGAATGGATAATACATGGTTAGATTTAGCAGATGACGTGGTAATAATCACGGGAGCATTAGGCGGCATGGGCCGGAAAATCGCAAATGATTTTGCGGAGCAAAAGGCGAACTTAGCTTTAGTCGACTTAAGTGAAGAAGCAACAGAAAGCTATGCCAAAGAACTAGCGAATAAATACGGTGTCAAAGCGAAGGGCTATGCCTGCAACTCAACGGTTGAAGAACAAGTAGACGCTTTAGCGAAAACAGTTAAAGCGGATTTTGGCAGAATCGATGTGTTAGTTCAAACAGCCGCGATTCTAACATTCAGCCCTTTAGAAGATTTGGCTTTAAATGAATGGAAACGTACAATCGATGTGAATTTGACTGGTTATTTCTTAGTGTCACAACGTATTGGTCGCGTAATGATCGAGCAGCAATCAGGTCGGATGGTCCACATTTCAACAATCGCTTCGATCGCTCCAGAAACCTATTCAGGTGCTTATAGCCCAAGTAAAGCTGGCGTAAACATGCTGTCTAAGATGATTGCTGGCGAATGGGGACAATATGGCGTGCGCAGTAACTGCGTATTACCATGCTTCGTTAAAACACCGCTATCAACAAAATTCTATGAAGATGCAGAAGTTGAAGAAGGCAGAAGAAGAATGACTGCAAATCGCCGAATCGGTGAAGTGCAGGATATCGCTAATGCCGTTCTCTATCTTGCCAGCAAACGTTCAGATTACACGAACGGCCACGAGTTACGTGTGGAAGGCGGCTTCGGCAACATGATCGGCGACTTGGTACCAAAACCAGGCGGACGTCGTCAATACGCGATTGATTCAAAGAAACCCAAGGCATAATAGCATAAAGAAGATCGCTGGCATTTGGTCAGCGATCTTCTTTTTTGATCATTTAATACCGTATTCGAACAAACATAACGAGAAACCTGTGCAAACATGACAGGTTGCTAAAAACAACCTCCTAGGATGATAAATTATGAGTGTAGCAACGAGCTAACAGAAAAAAGGAGCGTGTTAATTATGCAAGAATATGCAAGCAAAGAAGCATTCATTACGGAAATTAAAAAAAGAGCCAATTTGTTTATCAAAGAATATGAGGATATCGCTGAAAAGGATAAGGATGTACGATTTGATGAAGCAGAACGGACGCCGTTTGAAAATCTTGCCTATCAGCTGGGGTGGCTGGCGCTGATCCAAGAGTGGGAGCGAACAGAACGAGAAGGACAAACTGTCGAGATGCCCGCTCCAGGGATTAAATGGAATCAGCTGGGGCCTTTGCACGAACAGTTTTATGCCGATTGCCAAGGGAAAAGTTTAGAGGAAATGAGTATGCTGTTCAGCAACGCTATTGAGATGACTTGTCAATGGATTGCCAGCTTAGATGACAATCAGTTGTTCAAATCTGGCGGCAGGAAATGGGCACAGTCGACCTCTTCTAATTGGCCGGTTTGGAAATGGGTGCATATCAACAGTGTCGCACCATTCAAGTCCTTCCGTACTAAGGTTCGGAAATGGAAGAAATTGCGAGCAGCACAATAAAAAAAGTTCGAAGAAAATCAATCGATTCTCTTCGAACTTTTTATTTATATGTGTGGGTAAAATTACCAAATACTTACGCGTTTTTCAGGAGCCAAATACATAGCATCCGTTGGTTGGATATCAAAGGTTTGATAGAAGTCCGCTAAATTTTTGACTTGGACGTTGGCCCGTAATTTATTTGGAGCATGGACATCAATTGATAAGAGCAATTGTGTATACTCTTGACGAGCTTTCATCCGCCAAATCGTTGCCCAGTTGATAAAGAAGCCTTCCAGATCGACATCGCTATCTTTCTTCGCTGCTTCTAGGGCACAGCTCAAACCGCCTGCATCAGCGATGTTTTCTGAGACAGTTAGTTTACCGTTCACTTTTCCGCCGACGATTTCTAAGCCATCAAACTCCGCGATCATTTGATCCGCTAATGCTTGAAATTCTTTTTGATCTTTTTCGGTCCACCAATTATTCAAATTCCCGTACTCATCAAAGAGTGAACCGTTGTTGTCGAAAGCATGAGAGATTTCGTGGGCGATCACGGCACCAATACCGCCAAAGTTTTCACTGCTGGATTGTTCCAAACTATAAAACGGTGCTTGTAAAATGGCTGCAGGGAAAACGATGATATTCCGGAACGGATGATAATAGGCATTAACAGTATCCGCGCTCATCTCCCACTCATCACGTTCTACAGGGGTGTTCCATTTAGCGTAATCTTCTTTGCGTTTCAAGTGACTAAAGTGCAAAGCATTACTCAAAAGCGTACCGCCTTTTTCGGCTGGTGTCACTTTGAATTGTGCATAGATTGGCGGAATTTTCTCTGGATAACCGACATGAATGCCTAACGTGTTTAGTTTAACGATCGCTTTTTCACGGGTCGCTTCACTCAACCATGTGTTGCTGCTCAAACGTTCTTGATAAATGCTTACCATGCGCTGAACCATTTGTTCGACATCTTTCTTTGCTTGCTCGCCAAAATATTTTTTTCCATAATAGTCGCCGATGATTTGATCGAAGCGTCCTGAAGCCAAGTAAAATGCTGCTTTTTCTTGAGGACGAGCTTCTGGTGCCCCGGAAAGCGCACGACCGTATGCGCCGCCGACTTGACGGAATTCTTCACTGAGGTAAGCGGTCAATGCGTTGATCGTCATCACCATCATCCAGCTTTTCATCTGTTGGAAGGTATCGGGATTTACTAAGTCATCCAATTTTTCGAAGAATGCTGGTTCAGTCACGATGATTTTTTCAGGCACTTCACCAACTAAGCCGACCAAGAGTTTCTCCAAATCCATGTGTTGGCTGCGTTTGATGAATTCTTCGCCGCTTTCGGGATTATACATTTTGCTATAATCTGCATTTTCTTCCGCGCTTTTTACATGTGGGGCTAATAATTTATCGTATTGAAGAGCCTCGTCAGTGATTCTTTCAGATGTCTTAGTTTCGTAGCCTGCAAGTGCAAAAAGTTTTACGGTCATCTCTTTAAAAATCGCTAAAAGCTGCGGTGCTTGCGGATGATCCGCTTCGTAATAAGTTTTATCCGGTAAGATCAGACTTGGTGCGCCAGCGAATAAAGCATTGATTTTAGTATTCTTCATATCGGCATCGACATCTACGCCAAAAGGCAGAGGAAGGCCATCAAGTACCCAACTGGTCAATTGTTGTTCTAGGTCCTTCAGATCTTTCAATTCAGCTACTTGCTTCAACAAAGGCAGCATAGGAGCCGCACCATCTTGATCCCGTTTTTGATAATCATTGGCTAATTTGAAATAAGCGATATACTCTTTCATCAAATCATTTGGGATCAGGGAAGGATCTTCGCTCATCTTTTTCGTATCGGCCATTAACAGCTCATCAATGTCATCGACAAGATCCTGAAAACCGCCTGTGGCCGGTTTGTCTGCTGGAATCGTCGCTTCTTTGATCCATTCGCCATTGACCGCGTCATATAAATCTTCTTTGATTTTTGTTTTGTCCATATAACTTCAGCTCCTTTGTCATAATCGTTCTATCTATACTATAATAAAACAATTAATGAGCTACTCATAGTGAAGGGCACTTTTTCTTTTTGAAAAGGTTTAAAGAAATGCCTACATAAAATGAAGAGACTCGTAACCAAGACGGGCCTGTACTATGATAAATTTTAAGAAGAGTCATAAAGTAAAAATTCTGAGGGGTGAAACGATGGAGTATCCAATTGACCAATGGGTGGAATTAGAAAGTTTTGAGCGTTACCGTGAGTGGAAAACACCGCGAGGCTTTTTATGCGGTACGTATGCGAGCAGTGTGCTGCTGGCTTATTGGCAAGATCAAATTGATGAAGGTTGTTTGCCGAATGGATTAAGAGAAAAAGATAGTAGTCAAAACGAAGAATTGATCAGAGCTTTGCAGCCTGTACTGCAGCCGGTTGACTTTCCGACAGTCCCTTTACAGATTTCTATGGGCTTAAATCGTTTCTTTCGCCGCTATCGAATTCCTTATCGTGCAAGAGGAACTGCAGCGGGCACCTGGCAGCGAGTTACCAAGCGTCTCTTGGCGGGAGAGCCTGTTATGATAGGACTTCTGCAACTGCTAGGCAGCAGCTATAAGAATCATTGGGTCGTTGTGCACGGTTTTATGGAAACGGCTGATGGGCAAAGATATTATAAAATCCATGACAATTGGGGCAAGAGTGCAGCCGTAATTCCAGCAGAGTGGGGAAACGGAACGATCTCGTTAAGAAAAGTAAAATCTACAGCAAATAACTAAAAATATGTTAAACTGGGGGTACAAAAATACTTGGAGGGACACCATGTCAGAAGAAAGTAACGAAAAGTTTAAAATTTTTAGCCTTAATGGGAATCGACCATTGGCTGAAAAAATCGCCGATGTTTGTGGCGTGCCATTAGGGAAAAGTACTGTCAAACAATTCAGTGATGGAGAGATATCTATCAATTTGGAAGAGACGGTCCGTGGATTTGATGTTTATCTGATCCAATCAACCAATGAGCCGGTGAATGATTATTATTTGGAACTATTGATCATGATCGATGCATTGAAACGAGCGAGCGCGAAAACAATCAATGTCGTATTGCCTTACTATGGTTATGCAAGACAAGATCGTACAGCCAAACCACATGAGCCAATCACTGCAAAATTGATTGCGAATTTACTTTCAGACGCAGGTGCAACAAGAGTATTAACACTTGATTTACACACTGTGCAAGTCCAAGGTTTCTTTGATATCCCAGTTGATAATTTGTTCACGATGCCTTTGTTTGCTCATTACTACCGCCGTCGCGGAATGGTGGGCGATGATTATGTGGTGGTTTCGCCTAAAAACAGCGGCGTACAACGTGCCCGTAGTCTAGCGGAGTATTTGGACACGGCGATTGCGATCGTGGATGTGGCTGAAGAAGGCAACCCGGATTCTGGTTATGTAATCGGAGATGTTGAAGGTCGCTGCTGTATTATGGTGGACGATATTTTGAACACTGGTGAAGTTTTCTCCAATGCTTCAAAAACATTGAAAAAAGCTGGCGCTAAAGAGGTTGTTGCATGTGCTTCTCACGGGTTATTATCACCTCCAGCAAAAGAAAATTTAGATGCTGCTGACATTGAGGATATTTGTATTACTGATTCTGTTCTGACAGGTCCTGAACGCCATCCTGAAAAATTATCAATCATTAGTTGTTCTGATTTGATGGGTGAAGCAGTCAAACGGATTCATCAAAATGAATCTGTCAGTCCATTATTTACGATGGAACAAAAAGATTTTGAATAAAAAGGCAGTCATGCCTTTTTTTGTCGACTCTGCTCTGCGCAGTAAAATTTGGGTCGCAAGTATTTCTTTGAAACTAAATATATTGAACAGGTAGCTTAGCAGAATGACAGGCGCAGCAAAAATGACTTCATAAATATGAGCTAACTGTGGAAAGGTCCGAAAGTTTGTGGAAACTATTTATTTAGATCATGCGGCGACAAGCCCGATGCATCCGGAAGTAATTAAAACGATGACCGAGGTTATGAGTGAAACTTTTGGTAATCCATCAAGCGTTCATTCGTTCGGTCGGCAAGCTGCTGGCAAATTGGAAATGGCTAGAGAAGTTATCGGCAAGAGTCTCGGTGTGAAATATCATGAGATCGTCTTTAACAGTGGCGGAACAGAAGGCGACAACACCGCCATCTTAGAAACCGCTTTTGGCCGTCAGAACGAAGGCCGGCACTTAATTACGACGCAGATCGAACATCCTGCCGTGATCAATACGATGAAGTATTTGGAGACACAGGGATTTGAAGTGACCTATTTGCCGGTGGATCGAAAAGGAAATATCTCGCTGGCTGATTTTGATGCCAGCTTACGTCCAGATACGATCTTAGTTTCGATCATGTATGGTAATAACGAGATCGGTAATTTGATGCCCGTCAAAGAAATCGGGGAACGATTGAAGGAGCATCCCGCATATTTCCATACGGATGCTGTTCAAGCTTATGGGAACCAACTCATTCGCCCGCATGAATTAGGAGTCGATTTTCTTAGTATCTCGGCTCATAAAATCAATGGACCAAAAGGGGTCGGCTTCCTATTCAAAAGTGATGCGGCGAAATTAGCACCATTGCTTCGCGGTGGTGAACAAGAAGAAAAACGTCGTGCCGGGACTGAAAACTTAGCCGGCATTTGCGGCATGGCCAAAGCTGTTGAACTATTAACTGAAGACGAACGAGAAAAGCGCGGGGAGCTATATGATCAGTTCACCCAAAAAGTCTTAACGACACTGGATCAAGCAAACATTGACTATCATGTGAATGGCGATGTGAACAACAAGTTGCCCCATGTCTTGAATCTTCGTTTTACTGAAATCATCAGTGATTTATTATTGATGAAATTAGATCTGCGCGGTATCGCCGTATCTACTGGATCAGCGTGTACGGCTGGGACGGTCGATCCATCGCATGTATTAGAAGCAATGTACGGCAAGAATGCTCCTGAAGTCAAAGAATCGCTGCGAGTTAGTTTTGGTTACGGGAATAGCTTGGAACAGGTCGAATATTTTGCGGGACAACTGGTTGCGAGTTTGCAAGAACTAACAAAGTAGATTGAAATGGCTGATACTTATCTTTATAATTAAGAGTGAAAGAAAAAATGATGAGGTGAGTAAATGGCATTTACAAAGACAGCGACGATTAAAGGATCAAAATATCAATACGCGTTAGCACCAACCGCTAAAAAGTATACGTTGCGTGATAATGGTTTTACTGAAACTAGTTCGGGCAATTTTCAATTGGTTCGCCCATTACAAGCAACGCCCCAAAGCAAAGAGGGCTTTAAACTTAAAGTCACGGTAGCAAAGGATATCAGCACATTGAAAATGTCGGTAACGACAGCCAATGGGTTGAAGGCGGTAGATATTTTTAAAGACAGCAAACAAGAAATGGTTCAAGAAAAATTTTATTTCATGATGGATGGAATGATTGATCGCGGATTGTTTGTAAAAGAAGAAATTTAATTGTAGAGTGGATTCTATCTAAGCGGATAGGATCCGCTTTTTGCTTGGATAAAAATGAAGCCGTTAGTTATTTAAAGCTTAGAAATAATGATAATATTTTCAAATGATCATTAATTCAATCCGTGTATAATTATAATCCTCCTTTTGTTTTGCTATATTCATCTTTTTTTCTAAATCTTTTTAACGCTTAGAAGCTTCAATCTGCGCAGATTATGGTACACTATTACTAAGAAAATAGTTGGAAACGAAGGTGAGAAGTTGGTTCACAAGATACACACGATCGAGCATCATAAAATTATTTCTGATTTTCGTCTCTTGTCAGGATTGACCGTTTCAATCGAAGACTGTGCCAGTTTGACAAAAGAGTTTCAAAAATATGGTGTAGAAGATTATTATATTAGTGATTATCAAGGGAATAGCTATCTGACACGTTATGTCGATTATTTTATCGATTCGATCCCTTGCTGGAAATATAAGAAGCACTATTTGATCCCGTTGATTTTTCGAGACATGCCCGACACGCAAAAAATGTTTCGTGATACGTACCGTTGGGAAGCTTTTTTTATTCTGTTAGATTGGTATCTAGAATACAATCCCGAAAAAGTTTTGGTTCAATGCAGCAAGAAAAACATGAAGCTGGAAGTGATTGATACATCATTTTTGATTTTCCGTTTGTGGGAGATTTGTGACGGTGCGGCTTTCCCTATTGCCAATCTGAATAATCTTTCTGAATTTGAAAAATGGAATCAGGTCTTTCATTTGATCGATACTGGAAAATCATTTAAACGCACGAAGGAATTTGACGCAACCAAAGTGGAGGATCTGACTCAGTTAGAGGCGGTCATCACGATTATTAAACTAAAATATCAAGCACTTTTGCAAAGACAAGGCTACCAAGTATAAATTGGTAGTCTTATTTTGTCAGTGACGCTTGTAGCATGAGCGCTTTTTTTTGAAAGAGATGGTAAAATAAAGGAAACAAACAGAATTCATTTGTAGGTGATAAGGATGAAATACTTTATATCAGATACACATTATTTTCACGAGAATCTTTTAGGCGCTAACGACTTCGCGCCGCGTTTGTTTGACTCTGTCGAAGAGATGAATCAACAAATGATTGAAGCGTGGAATGCCGTGGTGAATGAAAAAGATACGGTCTATCATTTAGGCGATGTGGCGATGCATCCGCAATACGAAAAGGGCTTCGCTGATATTTTAGAACAGCTGCTGCAATTAAAAGGGAAGATTATATTTATCAAAGGTAATCATGACTCGCGTACGTTCTTCAAATATTTATCGGCCCATGACCCAAAGCTTCCAAACGGAGAAAATAAATTTGATTTTCACGACGTAGGTGCTATCGTCAAGTTTAATCATCATCAATATTACCTGACGCATTATCCAATGCTCTTAGGCAAGACGCTGAACATTCGCAATCTTCACGGACATATTCATAACTATAGTATGCCGATCGCTGAGGATATCAATGTCGGAGTAGACGCTCCAGAACGGGGATTTCTTAAAACGGCATTGCCATTTGGTACACCAATTTCTGAGAATTTAATCGATGAGATCGCCGATTATAAAGAGGCCGAAATAAAGAAATTGAAATAGAAAGAGACATCGAGGAATCGGTGTCTCTTTTTTCGTTTGTCTGTTTGTATTTTTGAATAGTAGATAAATTAAATCCAAAATGTTAACCAGCTGTATTCATGGAAGGGCCGCTATGGTAAATTTATAGTAAGAATAACGTGTTAAATTTAAAAAAGGGGGCAAGAAAGTGAAGGTTAGGGAAGTTGTAAAAACGATTCTTTTTTACGTTGTAATGATCGGGGCGGTGATCGCGCTGCGCCATTATGTATTTACACCGGTTGAAGCGATTGGAGATTCGATGAAGCCGACATTAAATGATGGTGAGCGGATGTTTGGGTTGAAACACACAGAGGTCGACCGTTTTGATGTAGTGACTTTTCCGGCACCAGATGATCCAGGGGCTGATTATGTTAAACGTGTGATTGGGTTGCCAGGCGACACTGTAGCGTATAAAGACGATCAACTGTATATCAATGGAAAGAAATACGATGAATCCTATTTGGAAGAATATAAAGGCAAATTGACGGATGGTCAACCGTTGACCTTTGATTTTGACCTGCAAAATTTGTTCGGAAACGAAAAGGTTCCGGCAGGGAAATTGTTTGTGCTGGGTGATAATCGCCGTATTTCTAAAGATGGCCGCATCATTGGAATGATTGACCAAAAGGATATTTTAACGAATGTAAAAT
Source organism: Enterococcus malodoratus ATCC 43197 (assembly GCF_000407185.1). Taxonomy (GTDB): domain Bacteria; phylum Bacillota; class Bacilli; order Lactobacillales; family Enterococcaceae; genus Enterococcus_A; species Enterococcus_A malodoratus. The sequence goes on along the minus strand of NZ_KE136481.1, from coordinate 1,022,233 downwards.
TTGTTTTTTGGCCGCCAAATCGGATTGGAACCGTTGATTAAAAGGAAATCCCTCTTCAACTTTGATTGAAGAGGGATTTGTTTTGCCATTTTTTATTGTTGATGGGCACGAACTTTTTGATAGAGCTGTTTGGTAACCGCAGGATTTGTGTTGGTGTAATAATAATCTCGTTCCTTAGTCGTGATCCTCAAAATCGGTTTAGACTGATGATCAACGAAGAGAGAAGCCGATTTACCGCCAACCTTAAAACTGCCGATTGCATAGTTTTCTGTTGCTAAGCCATTAACTTTCATTCCAGTGGCAGGCAGCCGATCGATGAGGCTCAGCTTTTCTATGTCGGCATAAGGAATTTTTCGTTCTTTGGTAAGCGGCCCATCTAAAATAACACTTTCCTGCTTCACTTGATAGGTCAACGGGTCTGGATGATAATCTAAAATGTATAAAGGAACGACTACGATTATCATAGCACCGATCAATATTGCAGGAATCAGTCCGATAAAAATTTTGCCGCCGACTCGTGCTAAATTGATCGTGATGTTCAAGCCGATACGATCCGGACGCATCAAACGGTGATCTTCTGGATTGTAATAAACGCCATAACGCCAATAATAATCATCGCCCGCATAACGAAAGCTGGGTGTTTGTGTCAACAATTGATCCTGCTTGTTGCGCAAACGGAACAGCCACCAAAAAGTAAAGCCGCAGAAAAGAAAAATCAACAAAAATTCTATGATCATTAAGACTTCGAAAAAGCGGCTGCTAGCGTTCATTGTCAATAAGGGCAGGTAAACGATCAGATTTACAAAGAAACTCGTGGCAACCATAAAAGCGGACCAATAGAATTTTGTCAGATCATTATACTGGCGATTGATCTTTGAATCATCGGTCAAAGCCCGTACAGGCAGTCGCCCGATTGCCCACCAGCCTAAAACAAAAAGTGCCAGAGTAAATCCGCAGGCAGCTAATAGAATCCATGTCAAACTTTCCATTCCTTGCTGATGAAGCACGACCGTTAGTAAAATCAACATTACTAGCGAAAGAGCAAACCACAAGGGAGAAACCAATTTTCGATTTTTCTCAATCAGAAGCTGTGTATCGACTTGAATGGGTTGTTCGGTTAACTGCCAATCATTATCGACGATTAATTGATGCCCTTTACGAATATAGCGAATTTGCAATAAATAGCCTGCGCCGATCGTAATATATAGAAGCACAAAGAACAGCATCATAAAGATCGAATCCTTCATAGGAATCAACAAGCTCAAATCCAAGGCAGTTAGGACAAAAGCTAATTGGAATTGACGCTTTTGATAACTTTTTCTAAATGCTAAGACACGAGGATCATCGATTTTATCCGCGGGAAAGGTATTTTCCACGATGACATAATTATGCGGTTTTGCGGCCAAAGAATTGGTAAAAGCCATGATAAAGTTACAAAAAATCAATATACCTAAAATAAGCGGGGATAACATCAGACATCATCCTTTCTGAAACTCGTCAAAATCTTTTGAACCTTTTCTTGAACCGTCTCTTCATCAGGATCGGCCAAGTACAGCTCTGCCAACAGCAAAGTTAAATTTTCTTCATTTGTCTTCTTTGAGGTCACGGGTAATGGTGCGACTAACGTTCCTTTGCGGCGATCGGTGATCAAATAACCTTCTTCCCGTAGTTGCTGGTAGCCTTTTGAAACAGTCATCGTATTTACGCCAAGTTCATCCGCAAATTGCCGGACGGTCGGCAGTTGTTCATTTGGTTTTAAATCACCACGAGCGATGCCGATAATGATTTGTTTTCGCAATTGCAAATAGATCGGTTCTTCAGAATGGGGATCAATTTCTAAAATCATTTACTCGTCCTCCTTTGTATTATTTATATTAATACAAACTATACAAAAAGACAAATAAATTTTTTTTGAGAGATTATCTATCGAAAATTTAAGATTTATGTTGTATAATTCGTCATACTGAAAAGTTGCGACCTTCAAATCGTAGAGTTTTCGGAATCTATATTGAAATGATGGTGATACTGTGTCTAACAGCAACACACGAGTCGTCGTAGGAATGAGCGGCGGCGTCGATTCATCAGTAACAGCTTTGTTGTTAAAGGAACAAGGTTATGATGTAGTCGGCATTTTTATGAAAAATTGGGACGACACCGATGAAAATGGTGTTTGTACCGCGACAGAAGACTATAAGGATGTAGCGAAAGTCGCTGCCCAAATCGGCATTCCTTATTACTCTGTCAATTTCGAGAAGGAATATTGGGACCGTGTCTTTGAATATTTCTTAGCGGAATACCGTGCAGGCCGCACACCAAATCCAGATGTGATGTGTAACAAGGAAATCAAGTTCAAAGCATTCTTGGACTACGCAATGGAGTTAGGTGCGGATTACGTGGCAACAGGGCATTACGCTCAGGTCGAAAAAGACGAAAATGGCGTGGTTCATATGCTGCGCGGCGTCGATAACAATAAGGATCAAACATACTTCTTGAGTCAATTATCGCAAGAGCAATTGGCAAAGACGATGTTTCCACTAGGCGGTATGCAAAAACCAGAAGTTCGCGCAATCGCTGAACGAGCTGGCTTAGCAACGGCTAAGAAAAAAGATTCAACCGGTGTTTGCTTCATCGGCGAAAAGAATTTCAAGCAATTTTTAAGCAACTATCTACCAGCTAAAAAGGGTAAGATGGTGACTTTAGATGGCGAAGAAAAAGGGACACACGATGGCTTGATGTATTATACGATCGGTCAACGTCAAGGCTTAGGCATTGGCGGCGGCGGAAAAACACAAGATCCATGGTTCGTTGTTGGTAAAGACTTATCTACTAACACATTATATGTAGGTCAAGGTTTCCATCATGAAGCACTATATGCGACCAGCTTAGATGCTAGTGAAATTCATTTCACGACAAACGAAGACCATCCAAAAGAATTCAAATGCACAGCGAAGTTCCGCTACCGTCAACAAGACGTACCGGTAACTGTTCGTTTACTAGATGGTGACCGTGCGGAAGTAATCTTCGATGATCCAGTTCGTGCAATCACACCAGGACAGGCCGTTGTTTTCTATGATGGCATGGAATGTTTAGGTGGCGGATTAATCGACCATGCATACCAAGAAACGAAAGAATTACAATATGTTTAATCGATAAAATGTAAGGCTGCTCTTTTTAGAGCAGTCTTTTTTTGTGCTATTTCATTTATGAGAATGGTTTTCTTTTCCGAAAGATATTTACAGAAAATTCTTGAAAATTAGAATGATTATCTTTACATGCTCATGGAATTGTGGGAATATACTAATTAAATATTCATTATAAAAGAGAGTTGGGTGAAGTTATGAATGGTGTTGTTCTTTTAGTTTTTGCTATTATTTGTTTTGTTGCAGCCTATTTTATTTATTCTCGTTGGTTGGAAAAGAAATGGGGGATTAATCCTAAGGCCGTGACTCCGGCGGTTGCTTTAGAGGATGGGGACGACTATGTTCCAGAACCAGCTTTTGTAGTTTTTAGCCATCAATTTTCATCGATCACGGGTGCTGGTCCAGTAACCGGTCCGATTATTGCAGCGATGTTTGGCTGGTTGCCAGCATTCTTATGGATTCTCTTTGGCGGAATCTTTTTCGGAGCAGTTCATGACTTTGGTGCGTTATATGCATCGGTTAAAAATGAAGGAAAATCAATTGGTCTGATTATTGAAAAATATATCGGGAAAATCGGCAAGAAGTTGTTTCTATTATTCTGCTGGTTATTTGCTCTATTAGTGATTGCTGCATTTGGCGACATCGTAGCAACTACGTTTAATGGTATGACTCCGGATGTTCCGGCAGCAGTTAATACGGCGAATGCTTCTGCAGCTTCGATCTCAATGTTGTTTATCGTTTCCGCGGTGTTAGTAGGCTTTTTCATGAAAAAAGTTCATTTAAAGGGAATTGCGATGCATGCTTTTGGAATCGCCGTTTTGCTAGTGACACTTGCTGTGGGAATCATGTTCCCAATTTTTGCGGATAAGCAGACATGGTTATTGATCGTATTTGCTTACTTATTCTTGGCTTCGGTCATGCCGATTTGGTTGCTGATGGCACCGCGTGATTTTCTTAGCACTTATATGTTGTTAGGGATGATTATTGCAGCTGTCCTAGGATTGTTAGTAGAAGCGCCAATGGTAGAGTTGAACGCATTCAATGGCTTTGCTGTACAAGATGCGACCGGAAATGTGAAATATTTATTCCCGATCTTGTTCATTACGGTTGCCTGTGGTGCAGTGTCAGGCTTCCATAGCTTAGTTTCTTCTGGTACGTCATCGAAACAAGTCTCGAATGAAAAGCATATGCGCCCGATTAGTTACGGAGCAATGATGTGTGAATGTGTTTTAGCTGTCGTAGCATTGGTTGTTGCGGGAGCGGTGGCTCAGAATGGACAATTGCCGGCAGGAACGCCTTTCCAAATTTTTTCTGGCTCGGTGGCAGGATTCTTAACAAAATTTGGCTTGCCGTTGAATATCGCTCAAGCATTTATGACGATGTGTGTATCGGCATTGGCATTGACTTCTTTAGACTCGGTAGCTCGGATCGGCCGGATGTCACTGCAGGAATTCTTCTATGAAGAAGGTGCAGAACAAAAAGGCTTAGCAAAATTATTGACCAATAAATATGTAGCAACTGTGGTGACATTGGGCGTAGGCTTTGTTTTAGCGCTTGGCGGATACAATAGCGTTTGGCCATTGTTCGGCTCAGCGAACCAATTGTTAGCTGCAATGGTAATGATTGCCGTGGCAGTGTATATGAAAACTTCTAAAAAATCAGGTGTCATGTTCTATATTCCCATGGGAATCATGTTGGCGGTCACCTTTACCGCGCTAGGAATGTCGATTTACGGATTAGTTACAAAATTGATCAACGCAACGCAATACTTAGTAACGATTCCAGCAGTTCCAGCTGCAGGGCAATTCGTCTTCTTGTCCGATGGCTTGCAGCTAGTTTTTGCCTTCTTATTATTAGGCTTAGGTTTGATGGTAGCAACGAAGTGTTTGCACTCTCTGTTTAATGTAGAAACAAAAAGCTCTGAGAAAATCGCGGCTGAATAAGCGAGAAAGCGACTCTTGAAAAAGGGTCGTTTTTCTTTTGTCCATTTTTGGAAAAACGGATAAATATTTCTTATTGAGCTTCTTGTTTATTAGAAATAGATAAGAGATACTTAAAGAAGAAATTTACGTTTAAGGATGAAATGGAGGAAACAATGAACATAGCTATCTGTGATGATAATCCTAAAATGATTGGTCAGATTGAGACACTGCTGCTTTCTTTTTTTGAAGACGATCCGAATCAATTTAGTTATGAAGCTTTTCTATCTGGAGAATCATTGGTGGATCACTTAACTAAGGAGGAATCTGCTTTTCAACTATATCTGCTGGATGTTGAAATGAAGTCGCTAGATGGTTTTGAGGTCGCGCGCTTTATTCGGGAAAGAGACCAGCAGGCGATTATCATTTTTATTACGAGCCATGTGGAATGGATGCCGGAAGCGTTTGAGGTCAACGCCTTTCATTATTTGATCAAGCCGGTGGATGAAGTAAAGGTCAAACAAGTTCTAATGAAGGCGCTGGAACAATTCTCTTTGCGCAAAATGATTCTTCAATTTACGATCAAGAAAAAAGTTTACACTGTCTATTTAGGCCAGGTGGAATATTTCGAAAGTATGAAACGTAAAATGGTCCTTCATTTAAAAAATGGCAAAGAGTATGAGTATTACGGCACCATGAAGGAAGTGATTGATAAAGTCTCCCCGCAATTGTTTACGCAAGTTCATCATTCGTATGTGATCAATATGGATTATGTCCAAATGAAAAGCGGGGAAACAATTGTGATGCGGTCAGGCCGAGAGATTGCGATCACAAAAAGTTTAATCAGTCTTTTCAACGGGCCTATCGTAATTACGTCTTGAAGAGGACAAAAGGATGAAGCTTGCTGGATTATTTGAACTGATCAAATCAGTCAACGATATTTTTATTGTCAGCGTCTTTTTCTCGTGCTATTTAACTGGACATTCCCTTAACTACTGGCAGAAGCATCGATTAAAAGGAGTGGCTTCTGTTCTTACAGTAATAACCGCCTATTTAATCAGAAACATCAGCCCGCTTTATCTATCTTTCGGTTCCTTCTATATGCTAGTCAATATTATTACATACGTTTTTCTAATGTATAGTATTGGATATTATTTTTTTAAAGGGCGAGCAGCAACGAAGTTTTTGCTGATTTTCCTTTCAATGATCATTCTATTGTTTTTTGATTTCTTGGTTTATTTAATTATTCAAACTATTTTTGGAATCAATTATTTTGATTCCAATCAGCTGTCTTATGCTTATGGCGGGATATTTGCCAGTCAGTTTTTACAATTGATTGCCGTCTTTCTTTTAAGAGCTAAACGCAAGGCACCATTATCCAGTCATGGAAGTAGTCGTTTCTATTTATTACAAGTCATCATTCCTTTTTTAACGAGTCTCTTTTTTATTATTTATCCCGTCTTCATTGAACAGAAGGCGCAAAACGATGATGCGCGTTTTTTTGTGGTTGTTCTATTATTTGCCGTTATTAACTTGGTGCATTTTGTGGTTCTTGAAATCCATCAGAAGCTGGAAAAGGAAAACTACGAGAACCTTTTTTTAGTTCAGGAATTCGCCCATCGAGAAGAGTATTATCAACAAATGGAAAACCATCAAGCAAAAATTCGCGGGATTCGTCATGATTTAAAGAATCAACTATTATCCTTAGTTACCGATAATATGGAATCTGAATCACAGATCGAACAATTATTGGAAGAAGTTATTGAGGTAGAGGAATGTCTATTTACTCAAAATAGCGGCATTAATCAACTATTGAGCAATAAGTATCAGCGAGCGAAAGAAAGCAATATCCAAACGAACTTTGAAGTAAAGGTTCCCACGGAGATGCAGTTTGAAATGCGTGATCTGGGAGCGCTGATCGGGAATGCAGTGGATAATGCAATCGAAGCCTGTCAAAGATGTTCCAATGAACGTGAATTGGATCTGAAATTGATTTATTTTAATCATATGCTGCTGTTGGAAATCGAAAATAGTACGGCGGAACAGGTGACGGACTTTAAAACACAAAAGAAAAAAGCCATCGAACACGGCTTTGGGGTGAAGAGCATCCAAGCAATTACTGAAAAGTATCACGGAGATCTGATTTATGAGGCTAAAGAACATTCTTTTCGTTTAGAGCTGTCGATTTGGGAGCCCAACTAGACAAAGGTGAGTTGTTACACGAAAAAGGGTCAAACGTTACATTTTACTAAAAAGTCTAATTTTTCCTTCTATACTAAAGTCAGTTAATAAATGACACGAAATTAGGAGGAAATAAAAATGATGAATACTAAAGTAGAGGGTTACAAACCGGGGGAATTCTTTGGCTGGGTGTTTTTGATCACATGGGGGAGCTGGTTAATTGCCGCTTATCTGAGTTACAATCACCCCGATCCCGATTTTTACTCAATCTTTTTGATCCCAGGCTTGTTTGCACCAGTCCTTGTGACGATCGCCTTTATTGCGATGCCGAAAAATCGTCAAATCAGAAAAGATTTTTTTCAGCGGCTATTCGATATGAAAAAAATTAATCTAGCGCCGTTGGTAAAAATTTGTTTGATCATGGGCTCTTCCGTTGTACTTGCAATCCTTGTTTCAGTTCTTTTAGGCGGATCAATCGAACAATTGCAGCTATCAGAAGATTTCAAGTTTTCAGCGGGTTCGATTCCTGTGCTTATGGTGATGATTATTGCACCGATACTAGAAGAAATTGGTTGGCGCGGATGCGTTGCTTAATCGTTTTAGCCTGCTTACTGGTTCGATCATGTTTGGTTTCCTTTGGTCAATTTGGCACTTGCCGTTGATGTTCGTAAAAAACTACTCGATGAATTTGTTGTTACAAGAAAATGTTTGGTTTGCGGTCAACTACTTTGTAAGTATTATTCCATTAGGGATCATTTTGAATTGGCTTTATGTAAAAAGCAATCGCAGCACGATGGCCTTGATCATTTTCCACATCTTCTTGAATTTTATGCAAACGTCGACTCAAATGACCGAATGGACGAGCTGTATTCAGACGGTTATCATCATCAGCATTGCTGGTTTGGTTGTGCTGACAAATAGAGAAATGTTCTTTCCAAGTTTGAGAATCTACTCTGAACTTGAAGTCTAATAAAAATAGTCACTGTCAAAATTCGACAGTGACTATTTTTTATGCAAGGCTTTGGGCAAAATGGGCCATTGCGACTTTAACTTCATTTAGTTTCTCAGGTTTGATTAAAGGAAACAATTTTTCTTGGAGTTTTTTGAACTCATGCAGGCTCAGTGCACCAGTTTCTTGATCAGCAAAACTTTTGACCAAGATTTCTTTTGCTTCATTTTCTTTTCCTTCAATTGTATTGTTTAGGAAAAAGTCTAGAAATTTTAGTTGTCCATCAAGCATCTTCTTCACTTCTTTCATTAGAATCATTTATTAGTATAAAAAATTAACGAAAAAGTTGCCATTAATATGTCTTGAAACCGAGTTAGTTTCTTGCGTTTGATGGTATTTTTTCAGCGATCTCTTTAGTATTGCGATGAACCAATAAATAATTAGTTAAGACAAGCGCAGAAGTTGAGATGAAAACGCCGCGATAGCCAAAGATCGAAGAAACACTAGAACCAATCATCGGACCTACAACGTTACCGGCTGCTTGGAAAGATTGATTGTAGCTAAAAATTCTTCCAGCGGCTTCTTGCGGTGAATATTTTGTGATCAGAGCTTGAACCGCAGGTAATAGACAGGCATCGGAAATACCAACCAAGAATCGCAGAAAGGCCAGTTGCCAAACATTTGTAACGATCGACATTGGTAAAAAGACAAGCATAGCAAAAATCAAACCAATACCTAAGATTTTCTCGCTGCCAATTCGGTCGCCAAGTCGACCAAAACGTGGCGCTGCGATCAGAGTTGCAATCCCGGGAATCGAAGCAATGATTCCGCTGATCAAAGTGACGTTTCCGTGGTTGTGCATTAATTGTCGAATATATAAACTGATGATTGGACTGATAGAATTATTTGAAGCTTGAATAATTAAAGTCGTGATGAACATGCCGATGACGACATGTGGGTATTTCAAACTATGAAATATTTCTTTTGCCGGAAGCATATCTTTTTTCTCAACGGGTGTAAATTCTTCATGAACGAAGAAGAGGCTGAGCAGGAAGACTAAAAATAAAATACTGCCGGTGATAAAAAAGGTTAAACGATAACCAAAAATAGAAGCAGTAATTCCACCAACAAGGGGGCCAAGCAAATTCCCAGTGACAGCGCCAGTCGCTAAAGTACCGAGAACCTGTCCACTTTTTTCCCGCGGAGTACCCGTAGCAACTAGAGCAGTCGCATTACTGATATAGCCGGAAAAGACGCCTTGTAGTAAACGCAGACCGATCAATTGATAGACATTTCCAACAAGACCCATCAAACTGATGACGATCGCCATACCAAGTGATGCTCGCAGCAACATTAGTTTTCGCCCTTTTTGATCGGCTAGTCTTCCCCATAATGGTGAGACGATCGCGGTAATCAAGAAGGTCGAAGAAAAGGTGATCCCGCTCCAAAAATTCAATTGCTGATTTGTATAGCTGCCTAATGAATCTATGTATAGGGACATAAAGGGCATAACAAGACTGAATCCAATACCAGCCATGAATGTGCCGAACCATAAAACAATTAAATTCTTTTGCCAAGTGGGACGTGGTTGAAATAATTTACTTTTGATTTTACTCAAATTAAAAAATGCCTTCTTTCAATTTTATGAAAATTTCAGAATCGGTTTTCATTATAACTCGCTCGCAGACCATGTAAAATTCTACCGCTTTATGTTAGGATAGAATTAAGGAAAAAACAATATTTTTTTCAAAAAAAGTTTTGTGGATATTTAGATTTTTCTTGAACTTGTTTCAACCGAGGGCATTTTTCTTGAATTTTTATTTCATGATACTTATGATTGAGGTGGAAAGAAGGGTAGCGGGATGTATCAAGTAATTACCATGTATGGCGACAATGAACCTTGGTGGTTCTTTGAAGAGTGGCAGACAGATATTCAAGAGACCGCAACTTTTGATGATTTTGATGCGGCAACGGCTTATTATGAGCATCGCTGGAATGAGCTCCAAAAGTCCAATACATATAGCAATGCAAAACATAACTACTTAAGCGCATTTTGGAAAGACCAAGATGAACGCTGGTGTGAAGAGTGTGATGATTATTTACAGCAGTATTGGGGTCTTGCGCTATTAAAGGATGAGCAGCCGTTAACGGTTGACAGTAGAAAGGAATTTTATGAAACAGCTAATTATAGCGGAAAAGCCAAGCGTTGCAAGAGACTTGAGCAAGGTGCTTAACGCCAATCAAAAGAATAAAAATTATTTCGAAGGACCCAATGTTATCGTGACTTGGGCCCTTGGTCATTTATTGGGCTTAAAAATGCCAGAGGATTTAAACAAGGAGTGGCAAAGTTGGCAAATGGAGACGTTGCCGATGATTCCTAAAAATATCGGAATCAAGCCATTGCCTAAAACAAGAGGCCAATTAAAGTCGATTCAGCAATTAGCGAAACGTAAGGATATTTCTGAAGCAGTGATCGCTACAGATGCTGGACGTGAGGGAGAACTAGTTGCTCGTTGGATTTTGGAGTATGTCCGCTTTGACAAACCCGTGAAACGATTGTGGATCTCGTCCCAAACCACTAAAGCGATCAAAGATGGCTTCAAAAATATCAGACCAGCAAAAGAGTACGATAATTTGTATTATTCTGCTCTCGCACGGGCAAAAGCGGATTGGCTTGTTGGACTGAATGTTACGCGAGCATTGACTGTAAAATATGAAGACAGCTTATCGGCTGGGCGGGTTCAAACACCAACACTTGCGATGGTGCGTCAACAAGAAAAGAAAATTGAACAATTCCGTCCGCAGAATTACTTTGTGATTTCGTTAGATGTCGCAGGCCAAAAGGCGAAGTTAAACCAAAAAAATCCTTACGGTATTACTGATCGCGAAGCGGCTGAAAAACTCGTTAAAGAAATGTCGCAGCAAAAAGGTACAGTAACGGATATTACTGAAAAAGAAAAAACAGAGCCCGCACCGCTGCCGTATGATTTAACAGAAATCCAACGGGAAGCGAATGCTCGTTACCAGTTTTCTGCGAAAAAGACATTATCACTAGTTCAAAGTTTGTATGAAACGCATAAAATCGTGACTTATCCGCGAACGGATAGTAAATACTTAACAAATGACATGAAAGCGACCATGAAGGAACGTTTACAGGCAGTGGTTGATTTTGCGCCAGAAGTTAAGACTTATATCAAACACGGGGCACAGGTAAAACAAAAGCGGGTTTTCCAAGACAACAAAGTAACGGATCACCACGCATTGATTCCAACGGAACAAAGACCGCGTTTTGAAAAATTATCCACCGATGAACAACGAATCTATAATATGATCGTGACCCGTTTCCTAGGTCTATTCGCCGAAGCTCATAAAGAAAGTCAGCAAAAAGTGACGGTGGCGTTCCAAAAAGAAACCTTTACTTTCCGTCAAAACAAAGTTTTAGTGGCTGGCTGGAAGCCTGCTGAAGAAGCGAAAAAAGCCGTTCAATGGTCAGAGGGAATGAAGATTGTACCAAGTTTTACAATCGAGAAAGCTTTAACTACACCACCAAAACCTTTGAACGAAGGCACTTTGCTTGGGAAAATGGAGAAACATAGCCTGGGAACACCCGCGACTCGTGCGGAAATCATTGAAAAATTGATCAAATCAGAATTGATGGAACGGACCAATACCGGTCTATTAGTTTCACCCAAGGGTAAACAGTTATTAGAACTAGTTAACCCATCACTTGTAACACCGGAACTAACGGAAAAATGGGAAAAACAATTAGAAGCGATCGCTGATGGCAAATACAGTAGCAAACAATTTTTACAAGAGATCGAAGCAGATACGAAAAAGCTAGTTAGTGAAGTCAAACATAGCGATAAAAAATATCAAGACTTCTCCATTACTGCGAAGAAGTGTCCAGAGTGCGGATCGCCTTTACGAGAGAAAAACACGCGCGATGGGAAAATCTATAATTGTACCAATCCTGAATGTAATTATCGTCGACGCAAAGATCCGAAAGTCTCGAATCATCGTTGCCCGCAATGTCACCGCAAGATGGAAATCATTGATGGTAAAAACGGTTCTTATTTCCGTTGTAAATACGATGGAACAACCGAAAAAATGTTGGATAAAAAAGAACGTTCGAAAAAAATGACGAAGCATGAAGAACGTCGTTTATTGAAGAAAATCAATGATCAAGAAGAACCACAAGAAAGTCCGTTGGCTGCTGCATTAAAAGCAGCGATGGAAGATAAAAAATAGTCCAAAAGCATCGAAGGTTGTAAGTTCCCTTCGATGCTTTTTATTTTATAATAGTAAGAAAATTTAGCTTGAATGTTCATATTTCTTTTTTGCTGATTGTAATAAGGCGTCTAGTTGCGAGTTTTCAGAAATCTGATACCGCTCGAAAGTGTTAATCAGGTGATAGATCTCTCGGAAGCTTCCCTGAACCAGGCTGCTGATAGGCAAACGATAATAGATTGAAAAGAACAGCTTAGTGAGACGTGGTCGACTAAAGAAATTCCGTTGTCCCTTTGGTAATACTTCAGCACCAGATAGTTCTAAAAGGTTATACGCATCCCGCATAGCAATGGATACCGCAGAAAAATCACCAGATTTGCGGATTTTTGCTGGCGATGGGCCATAAACATATTCAAATGAGTTTTGGATCATGACTAAGATGGCATGACTTTTTAACCAATCATCGATCTTGGGGTCATAGCTCCAAGCATAGTTTGTTCCGCGAAATACATCATCCAACATCTGAGCAATTGCAAAATCAGTGTGCAACGATCCAACTTTCATCTTGCCCTTTCCAAAGCGCAACACAGAGATTCCTTTTTCTGTATTGGTTCCTCCGGTCATTTGAAAGCCAAAATAAATCCTTTTCGGCTGGCTGCTTTTTTCTTGTAGTTCTTTTTCTAGCGCGGCAGCCTCCAATTGGTTGCCGATAAAAAGAATCGTAGAGCTGCTGTTTTTTGCTAATGGTTCAATAATTGCTGGAAAATCGCTGTATTTCATCGTAACAAAAATCAAGTCATACTGATCATCTGGCTGAAGTGTTTCAATTACACGTACAGTGTTCTTCGTTTGTTTTCGTTGGATTGAATGGTTTAGTATTAAACCATTTGTTAGTAATTCCTTCTTTCTTTTTCCACGAGCTAATAGTGTGACCTCGTTACTTTCATTAATAAGTGAATGGGCTAAAAAGCTTCCTTGAATGCCCGCACCATAAACCAATATCTTCATCTTTTCATCCCTTCCGAAAATCAACAGGTGTTGATTAATCAACTTGTGTACACTATAATAAAATGACAACTGAAAAGTTACAATCAACAAAATCTTGTTTTTGTTGATTACTGAACAGAAATGAATAAATGATTGGAGCAGAGGGATGGATCGACGGAAACGTAAGACGCAAAAGAATATCACAGCAGTTTTCTATCAGCTTTTAAAGAAAAAAAGTTACGAAGAAATATCAGTCAGCCAGATTTGTCAGGTGGCCGATATCAATCGTGGTACGTTCTATCTTCATTTCATTGATAAGGACGACCTGCTCGAGAAAAGTATCAGTCATGAAATGCAGGAATTGGTCGAATACTGTGAAGGAAATGGTGAAACGAGTAATCAGCTAAAATTAGAAAAGACGTTTGAATATATCGCAGAACACCGTGAAGAATTGAGACGATTGCTTGGCGCAGATAAGCAAGGATTCTTTGCTCAGTTTCAAATTGAATATTTGATGGAGCAAATGACAGATCAATCGCCGTTAACAAGCATTTTCTTTGCCCATGGACTTGTTGGATTACTGGAATATTACTTGATGAATGATATTTCTGAGGTTGAAATATCTGAGGAGCTGGAAAAGTTGACCTATTCCTTTCGTTAAAGGGATCTGTTTTCTTCAAGGATATTTAGTAGAAATTCAAAAAGAAAAGGGTTACAATATAAATGGTTTATACCAATTTCGGGAGGGATTTTTTTGAAATCAAGAAAAGATGAAGTGTTAGAAGCATTGAGAGCAAATCCTAACGAACAAACGGCCCAAGAGTTGGCGGATCAAATGGGGGTTGACCGAACAAATGTCAGCCGCTACTTGAATGAATTGACAAAAGACGGTACTGTAAAAAAAATTGATGGACGCCCTGTGAAGTTTCAGGTGGTCACGGTGTCTTTGGAAAAACATATTAATTTTGAAAATCTGATTGGTCGTGATGAATCTCTTAAGAGTCAGATTCAAAAATCAAAAGCGGCTATTTTATATCCTCCGCGCGGATTGCATACCATCATTTTTGGTGAGACTGGAACGGGGAAGACGATGTTCGCGGAATGCATGTATCGTTTTGCCGTTTCTGCGAAGGTTTTGGATGATACTGCACCGTTTATTACATTTAATTGTGCGGATTATGCACAAAACCCGCAGCTTCTTTACGGCCATATTTTTGGAGTGAAGCGTGGTGCCTTTACTGGTGCGGAAGAAACACGGACTGGTTTGATGGAACAGGCCGATGGCGGAATTCTCTTTTTGGATGAAATCCATCGGTTGCCTCCAGAAGGACAAGAAATGCTTTTTACATTTATTGATAAAGGAACCTTTCGTTCTTTGGGCGACGGGCAGGAGAAACAAGCCTCTGTTCAAATCATTGGGGCGACGACAGAGACAAGTTCAATGTTTTTATCCACATTCAATCGACGTATTCCGATGCAGATAGAGCTGCCCTCTTTAGCAGATCGATCGTTGGATGAACGACTGGCAATTATCAAAGAATTTCTGCAACAAGAAGCCAATCGCTTAATGCAGGAGATTGCGATTGATAAACGAAGTTTGTTGGCTTTCCTTCTATATAATGCTGAAGGAAATATCGGTCAGCTAAAACGGGATTTAAAATTGGTTTGTGCCAAGGCCTTTCTTCATCATCAAACCAATAGTGAATCTGAGAAATTGATGATTGTAGAAGAAGACCTGCCATTAGTCGTACAAAAAGGTTTGTTGCGGATGAATGAGGTTCAAGACAAATTGACGCCTTTCATGGATAAGAAAAATCTATATTTGACTTTGAAGCCAGGGACCGAAGAAGTTGTTTGGGGACAAGATCCAAATAAGGATATGGAAGTTTACCATTCGATTACTTATAAATTGGAGAAATTGGGTCGTGAAAATTTATCAGAGATCGATTTAGAAGAATTGATTTCTGATGATGTGGATCAGTATTTTGAGACCTATGTAGAGGAACTTTCTCATACGAATGCGTATCGAGAAATTATTTCCGATGATTTATGGAAACTGGTCAATGAATTGTATGATTTTGCCTCCAATCAAATGAACCGCGAATATGATGAAAAGGTTCGTTTTGCTTTTGCATTGCATATCAATTCGACAATAGAACGGATTCGCGGCAATCAATTCATTTCTCATCCCAATTTGAATGATATCCGCCGCAATTATTCCAAGGAGTTTCAATTAGCGATCGAATTTTCTAATCGAATCGAGGAAGCTTATGCGATCATGATCCCCTTAGATGAGATCGGATTTATCACGATGTTCCTAACCATGGACAATCAGGAAGAACAAAAAGTTGATGAACGGCAAGTCGCAGTACTAGTCGTCATGCATGGAAAGTCGACGGCTTCGAGTATGTTAGAAACCGTTCAGGAACTTTTAGGGACAACACATGGAATTGCTTTTAATATGCCGCTGACTTTGAATACTGAAAAAATGTATGGTCAAATCAAAAATTATATACAAAGCAAACGAGAGGAATTTTCGGAAGGGATAATTCTTTTGACCGATATGGGGTCACCAAATAACTTTGGCAATCTTATATTCCATGAAATGGGAATTCGTACGCGAGTGATATCAATGGCGAGTACAATGCTGGTATTGGAAAGTTTGCGTTTGGCGACGTTAAATCGTTCGTTAGAAGAAATTTATACGAGTGTCATCTCGATGTTTCAAACGATGGTTCGCTTAGAGGAGCCTACGCCTAAGGATGAGAAGAAGGTCATCATCGTGGCTTGTTTTACTGGTGAGGGTGTGTCTAAGCGATTAAATGAAGTGGTCTCTCAGATCGTTAATTTGGAAGAATTTGAGATCATTCAGATGCAATCGCTGGAACGTGAAAGCTTTAAACATCGGATTGATCAATTGATTACTCATAAGGACATTGTCGCGATCGTAGGGACGATGGAGATTCATTACCAAAAGATTCCTTTTGTGCCGGCAATGAATTTATTTAAACGAGAAAAGATTTTAGAATTTCAGGATTTGTTAGGGAGCACAATCACGCTGCCAGAGATGGTGGATTCTTTAACCAAAAACTTTTCACCGGAGTTAGATGTCAAAACGTTGTTTCTATTAATTGATGATGTTTTGCAGCTGATCCGTAAAGATCAAGAGCTGATTATTGAAAATACAGCAATGCAGGCATTGAGTGTTCACATCGCCTTCTTGGTTGATAAAATCAAAAAAAGTGAAGAACGACCAAGTTTTGAGAATGTTAAATATTTTCATCAGCAGCATCAGTTACGATTTAATCAAACCGCGGCTAATCTGTCATTGATCGAAAAACAATTCGATGTTCGCTTTACTGAAGACGACATCGCTTACATTGTTAAGACGCTTGAAGATAATCGAGTTGAACTAGGATTGCACAGTGTGTAATCCTAGTTTTTTTGTGTGTAAGATGAAAACCTTATCACGACAGCTTGTGTGCGGTCAAAAAGTTGGCACGCGAATTGCTTTATATAAAGTGAACAATAAAAATATTAAGGAGTGTCAAATATGAAAAGAATTATGTTAGTTTGTGCAGCAGGAATGAGCACTAGTTTATTAGTAACAAAAATGGAAAAAGCATCAGAAGCAGCAGGATTAGAATCAGATATCTTTGCAGTCTCAGCATCAGAAGCAGATGCAAAATTAGAAGATGCAAGCAAACCAGTTGATGTTTTATTGTTAGGCCCACAAGTTCGTTTCATGAAAGGCCAATTCGAAACAAAATTAGCTGACAAAGGTATTCCAGTAGCAGTTATTGATATGAAAGATTACGGCATGATGAATGGCGAGGCTGTTTTAAATACTGCGCTAGAACTTATGAAATAGGAAGTAGAAGGGGAGCTAAGCAAATGAGCGAAACAATGAGTCAAGAACAATTAGAAGCAGTGATGGGGTTGATCATCAATGCCGGCAACGCGAAGAGCGATGCAATGGAGGCGATTCAAGCAGCTAAAGTAGGCGACTTCGCCCTAGCTCAAGAAAAACTTACCGCGGCAGATCAAGCTTTAGTTGAAGCCCATCATTCTCAAACAGGGCTGTTAACCGAAGAAGCGAGTGGCAATCCAATGACAGTAACTCTTTTGGCCGTTCACAGTCAGGACCACTTGATGACTAGTATCACCTTTAACGACATGGCTAAAGAAGTCGTTGATCTTTACAAACGTTTGGGGAACGAATAGGAAGTGATCCCATGAAATTAGCTCGTGATCAAGAATCGTTGAAAGCGATCACAGGTTTAATTGAATACGCTTTTAGAAAACAGCAAACAATCATTGATGATCCGCTCTTTTTATCCCGCTATGAACACGCAGATTGTTATGGTGTGTATCAAGAGGATGAATTGACTAATTTAGTTATGGCGAATCATTTTGAGATTCAACTTTTTCAGCAAAGAGTCAAAATGGCTGGTGTTGGTTACGTAGCCAGTTATCCAGAATACCGAGGCAAAGGCGGCATTAGCAGTATTATGGCCGAATTATTGTCTGATCTATACGAACAGGGCGTGGCAGTTTCTCAGCTAGCTCCTTTTTCAGAAGATTTTTATCGGCAATTTGGATATGAGCCTACAAGCCGCAGAAAAACATATCGCATTCCAGCACTAGCCTTTAGTTATTTGACAAGTGAAAGAAGGGGGAATGTCAAACGTGGAACCTGGCAACAGATGAAGCCAACGATCCAATCAATATATCAGCATTTGCTGATGCAGCAGCAAGTCGGAACGGTTGTCCGTGAAGATTGGTGGTGGGAACGACTAAATGAGTATTACCCGCACCGTTTTTATGCCGTAGCTTACGATGATTCTGGTGCAGCGAAAGGCTATATTATCTATCGAATGCAAGGCAACACGCTAGTAGTAGATGAGCTCGTCTATGAGAACGAATTCGCGTTGCGAAAATTATTAACGTACTTGAAATCCCATGTCTCATCATTTGAAGAATTTCTTTATCACGCACCTGTTCATGAGATCATTGAAAAATGTTTTCGGGAACAAGAATACTTTACGATTACTTTAGAGCCTTACATGATGAGTCGAATTATTGACATTGAGCAATTATTACCGAAACTTCCGATTTACCAAAAAGAAATTATTTTAGAAGTAACTGAAGATAGAGAATGTCCTTGGAATGTTGGTAGCTGGCTTGTCAGTCAGGGGAGTTGTCAAAAAGTACAAAAAGCAGGCGATATTAAAGCTTCGATTCATGGATGGAGTGAATTATTATTGGGAGAATTAACCTTAGCAGAAGCACTGTTTCTCGGTAAGGCAACAGCCTCAAAAGGGTTTGAAGCTGAGATTTTTCCAAAAGGTCGACAAAGTTTTTACGATTATTTCTAAATAGGGGGAAACAAAGAAATGGATAAATTTATCAATTTTATGGAGAAACACTTTATCCCGCATGCGTCAAAAATCGGGAACCAACGTCATCTGATAGCAATTAGGGATGCATTTACAGTAACCATGCCGTTAATGATTTTAGGGGCATTAGCGGTAATGCTTAATAACTTGTCACTAAGTATTCCAGCATTTGGTAAGTTCATGAACGGCATTTTCGGTGGGGATTCTTGGACAGGTTTCGGCGGAGCTGTTTGGAACGGAACATTTGGTGTTCTATCGGTTTTCATCGCTTTCTTAGTTGCCTATAACTTAGCGCATCATTATGGTAAAGATCCAGTAGGTGCAGGGGTTGTATCCGTTGCTTCTTTCTTTACTTTAGGCGCAGCAACTAGCGGAATGAACTCTACGGGTTTGTTCGTAGCGTTGATCGTAGGTATCATCGTTGCAGAAGTCTTCACTCGTTTAGTTGGTAATGAAAAGCTAGTTATCAAAATGCCAGACGGTGTGCCACCAGCAGTTGCTCGTTCATTCGCATCTTTATTCCCAGCGATGATCACTGTTTCAATCTTTGGTTTGATAGCAGCGATTATTGCCGGATTTGGTGTTAAAGATATGTTCGCTGAATTCTATGCATTGGTTCAAGAACCATTCATGGGCTTAGCTAACTCTTACGGTTCAGCACTTTTGATTGCTTTTATTACACCATTCTTGTGGTTCTTTGGATTACATGGTGCCAACATGATCGATCCGTTCATGCAAGCAATTAACGCACCAGCGATTGAAGCGAATGCTAATGCATTAGCAGCAGGAAAAGCAGCACCGTATATTGTTAACAAACCATTCGTCGATTCATTTGTAAATATGGGTGGTACAGGGGTAACAATTGGTTTAATCATCGCTATCTATCTAGTTGGACGTAAGAATAAACCATTTATGGTTGTAAACAACTTGGCTGCAGCACCGGGTATTTTCAACATCAATGAACCATTGATGTTCGGTTTACCGTTGGTATTGAACCCAATTATGTTTATTCCATTCATCTTGACACCTATGATCTGTATTTCAACTGCGTACTTTGCAACAAGCTTCGGCTGGGTGCCAGCAGCAACGGTTATGCCACCATGGGTAACACCACCAATTATTGGCGGTTTCTTGGCTACTCAAAGCTTCTCAGGAGCAATTTTAGCAGCAGTTAACTTGGTTATCTCAATCGTTATGTATGTACCATTCGTATCATTAGCAACAAGACAAGAACTAAAAAAAGTATCTGAAGCATAAGATTTATCTGGGGGGGTTATGGATCACTTGATCCCTAACCCTCTTTATCAATTTATCTGTATTAAAAAGAAATAAATACCTTATTACGAGTTAGGATGTCAGTTCTACTTTGAATTTTTAAATCATTAGTAGAATGATATACGTGACGAGCATCAAACTTATTTTTCTTAAAAGAAAAATAAATACCTTATTACGAGTTAGGAGATCTACAATGAAAACTTTTCCAAATAATTTCTGGTGGGGCGCTGCAACATCTGGCCCACAAAGTGAAGGACGCTTTAACAAAAAACATGCCAATGTCTTCGATTATCATTTTGAGATCGAACCGGAAAAATTCCACAATCAAGTCGGACCGGATGTCGCATCAAACTTTTACAACAGCTACAAAGAAGATATTCAGATGATGCACTCGATCGGTATGAATAGTCTGCGTACGAGTATCCAATGGAGTCGCCTGATTGATGATTTAGAAACAAATACTGTTAATCAAGATGCTGTAGACTTTTATAATAATGTGATTGATGCAATGGTGGCTGAAGGTATGACTCCAGTCATGAATCTGCATCACTTTGACTTGCCGGTAGAATTATATGATAGATATGGCGGTTGGGAATCGAAAAAGGTTGTAGATTTATATGTTGGCTTCGCAGAAAAATGTTTTGAATTATTCGGAGATCGAGTGAAATTCTGGGCAACACATAATGAACCGATGGTTGTAGTAGAGGGCGAATACCTATTCCAATTTCATTATCCTAATATCGTGGACGGGAAAAAGGCAGTACAAGTAGCCTATAATTTGAATTTGGCTTCGGCTAAAGCAATCCAAGCATTCCGCAAATTAGCTATCAAAGATGCACAAATTGGTACGATTCTAAATCTAACACCAACTTATGCAGCGTCAGAGGCAGCAGAAGATCAAGAAGCAGCACGAATCGCTGAACTTTGGAACAACAAAATGTTCTTAGAGCCAGCAGTTTATGGTCATTTCCCTGCTGAGTTGGAAGAGCTGTTAACAAAAGACAAAGTTTTATGGGAAACAACGGATGAAGAAAAAGAAATCTTAAAGAACAACACAGTTGATTTTCTAGGCGTTAACTTCTATCATCCAAATCGCGTGAAAGCACCTGATGTGGCGCCGAACTCTGTGGGTGAATGGATGCCGGATCGTTATTATGATGCTTATGATATGCCGGGTCGTCGTGTGAACTTAGACCGCGGTTGGGAAATTTATCCAAAAGCACTTTATGATATCGCTGTGAACATCAAAGAAAATTATAAGAACATTCCATGGTACGTGTCTGAAAACGGCATGGGTGTTTCAAATGAAGAGCGCTTCAAAAATGCTGATGGTATAATCGAAGATGATTATCGAATCGATTTTGTGCAAGAACATTTGGAATGGCTGCATAAAGGAATCGAAGAAGGTTCTAATTGCTTTGGCTACCACATGTGGACACCAATTGACTGCTGGTCTTGGTTAAATTCTTACAAAAACCGTTATGGTTTTATTTCAAACAATATTCATACCCAAATCAAGACAGTGAAGAAATCTGGTTATTGGTTCAAAGAGGTAACTGACAAAAATGGTTTAGTAGACTAACCCAAAGAGGAGGAAAATAATTGAAACGTGAACTAGGTATTTCGGTATATCCCGACCATAGCGATCCGCAGGCGGACCGTGATTACATTAAAAAAGCAGCAGAGCTTGGCTATTCTAGAATTTTTATGAGCATGCTGGAAGTGACTGAGGGAAAAGAAAAGGTCGGCGAAAAATTTGGCGGCATTATCCATTACGCGAAAGATTTAGGATTTGAAACAGTCTTGGACATCGCGCCCTCAATTTTTGATGATCTAGGAATTTCCTACGATGATTTAAGCTTTTTTGCAGAGCTTGGCGCAGAAGGCATTCGTTTGGATGAAGGCTTTGATGGAAACAAAGAGGCCATGTTGAGTTACAATCCAGAAGGTTTGGCGATTGAATTGAACATGAGCAACAATGTCGCTTATCTTGATAATATTTTGTCTTATGAGGCGAATGAACCATTTATTTATGGCTGTCACAATTTTTATCCACAAGAAGGTTCTGCTTTGCCATATGATTTCTTTATCAGCTGCAGCGAACGCTTCAAAGGTCATGGTATCAAAACAGCGGCATTTATTACTAGTCATGATGCTGAATATGGTCCCTGGGATATTAATGATGGTCTGCCAACATTAGAAATGCACCGGCATTTGCCGATTGATTTGCAGGCACGTCACATGTTTGCGACTGGCTTGATTGATACGGTGATTATCGGAAATGCGTATGCTTCTGATGAAGAATTAGAAAAAGTCGCAGCTGTTGATCGCTATAAATTAAGTTTAGGTATCGAATTTGTGCCGGATGCAACAGAAGTTGAACGTAAAATCGTTGCTGATCCAAAACATTTCCGACGCGGCGATATTACGGCGACTGCTGTTCGTTCGACCATGGTTCGGGTAAAATATGGCGATGTTGCAAATCCTGTTCACGACAATACACAAGAATTTCAGGTTGGAGATGTCGTAGTCGGTAATGATGATTTTGGAAAATACAAAAATGAATTACAAATTGTCTTGGAACCGCATAGTGATTCACGGAAAAATTTAGTTGGTAAAATTCCACAAGAAGAGTTGATTATGCTAGACTTTTTGAAGCCGTGGACAAAATTCAAATTTGTTTCTAAAAACTAAATTTGATAGGTATGATAAAAAGATGAAAGTTCTTTATTGACAAACCCGATAAAGGCGTGTAAAGTATGACTCAACTTAATCAAACGACAATGAAAAGAAGAGTAGCAATTTATTTGTTCCAAGAGAGTCTCTGGTTGGTGGGAAGAGACAGCAATCAATTGTGAACCACATCTTTGAGTCGATCAGCTGAAATCAGTAGGTTGGTCCGGGAGAGCCCGTTAGCGCAGAGGTCAGATTGACCAGTTGAGATTGTTCGTTGTGAGACGACGATAAAAAAAGGTGGAACCACGTATTTACGTCCTTTAGCCCTAGCGGCTAAAGGACTTTTTTATTTCACCGACTGGACACTGACCTATCGAGGTTCTTTTCGTGAGAAAGGGACAAAGATGAGGTGGAACCACGTGTAAAACGTCCTCTGGTAGAGATACCAGAGGGCGTTTTTTTTGCCAGTCCAACTTTTTGCAGTTTGCTGAAATTAGTGATGAGTTAAGCTTGTTTCAACTAACAAATTGATGAAAAGTCTAGTTGGATGGTATGCGTGGCGAGGATAGAATTATTTTTCACGCGTTTTGAAAAATAATTCCATTAGTGAAAGCTAGCTGTCAATTACGCTATTCTGCCTAAACTGAAATCAACGGAGTCAAGATTAAGAAATTCGAAAGGCCGTACAACTTTCGATAACATGGAGGGATATTGGGATGAATTATTTGATCGAGGTCATGCCGCAATTATTACAGGGGGCATTGATTACACTGAAATTATTTGCTTATACGATATTGGGCTCATTGCCGCTGGGAATTTTATTATCGTTTGGGTTAGCGAGTCGTTTTAAACCATTACAATGGATTTTACGTTTTTATGTTTGGATCATGCGCGGCACACCATTATTATTGCAATTAATATTTGTATTTTATGGATTGCCGTTAATGGGAATTATTTTTGATCGTTTTGAAGCCGCACTCTTCGCATTCGTTTTGAACTATGCTGCTTATTACGCCGAAATTTTTCGCGGCGGGATTCAATCAATTCCATTGGGTCAATATGAGGCATCAAAAGTTATCGGTTTAACGCCTGTCCAAACAATTACACGAATTATTATTCCTCAGGTTGTAAAAATCGTTTTACCGTCTGTTGGTAATGAAGTCATCAACTTGGTAAAAGATACATCCTTGGTTTATATCCTTGGATTATCAGATGTCATGCGAGCTGGGAAAATCGCGATGGAACGAGATACCACTTTATTACCATTATTTGGAGTAGCAATTATTTATTTGGCACTGACAGGTGTGACGTCAGTTATCCTGAAACAACTAGAGAATCGTTTGAACTATTATCGTTAGGCGGGTGGAAAAAATGATTGAATTAAAAAATGTAAATAAATCTTTTGGCAGTAAAAAAGTTATCAATAATTTAGATCTGGTTATTCCAGATGGACAAATTCTAGCAATCGTTGGTCCTTCCGGTGGAGGAAAGACGAC
Source organism: Enterococcus malodoratus ATCC 43197 (assembly GCF_000407185.1). Lineage (GTDB taxonomy): Bacteria > Bacillota > Bacilli > Lactobacillales > Enterococcaceae > Enterococcus_A > Enterococcus_A malodoratus. The sequence goes on along the minus strand of NZ_KE136481.1, from coordinate 997,984 downwards.
GCTGCTGAGAACCTTGGCTGGGTTAGAAACAACGGACAGCGGAACATTTTTATTGGATGGAGAGCCTTTTGATCCAACGAGCTCTAAAGAACAGGAGCAAGTGGTGGGCGTTGTTTTCCAAGATTTCCAACTATTTCCGCATTTGAGTGTATTAGACAATATCACGATCGGTCCGCGGCTAGTGTTGAAACAGGACAAAGAAACCTATACAAATAAGGCTCAACATTTAGCGAGTCTGTTAGGGATTGAGGAATTGTTGAGTAATTATCCTTATCAACTATCTGGCGGGCAAAAACAACGGTTGGCGATTGCTCGTGCTATGGCGATGAATCCCAAAGTGCTGGCCTATGACGAACCAACAAGTGCATTAGATCCTGCGTTGCGTCAACAAGTAGCAAGTCTGATTTTAGAGTTGAAAGCTGATGGGGTCACACAGATTGTCGTAACCCATGATTTAGTATTTGCTGAAGAGATCGGTGATCATGTTTTGAAGGTAGAACCAATTAAATAAAATTGATTTGGTAGTGAGACTCAGTATTCTTTTTTGAGTTTAAACATAAAGACAACACTAGGAGGAGAAAGTATGAAATTGAAAAAAATTGTTTTGGGAATGGTAGCAGTATTAACTTTAGTAACTTTAACAGCCTGCGGCAAGAAAGAAACCAGCGGTGACGACAGTTGGAAAACGATTGAGAAAGATAAAAAAGTGACAATTGGTTTAGACGATACTTTTGTTCCAATGGGCTTTAAAGATGAGGACGGAAAAATTGTCGGGTTCGATGTTGATTTGGCTAAAGCTGTCTTCAAAGAATACGATATTAAAGCAGAATTCCAACCGATCGATTGGTCTATGAAGGAAAATGAATTAGAAAACGGCACAATTGATTTGATTTGGAATGGATACACAGTAACAAAATCACGGGAAAAGAAAGTGTTGTTTACCGATCCTTATGCACAAAATGAACAAGTTTTAGTAACTAAGAAAGACAGTAATATTACTAAAGCGGAAGACATGAAGGGGAAAATCCTTGGTGCACAAGAAGGATCCTCTGGCTACGAAGCTTTTAACAACCAAGCGAAAACGCTGAAAGATATTGTTAAAGATAATGATGCTACTTTATATGCTAGCTTCAATGAAGCAATGATCGACCTTGAAAATGGCCGAATTAACGGACTATTGATCGATAAGGTTTATGCTGATTATTATCTAAAACAAGCCAATAAGCTAAACGATTATAATATTTTCAGTGTTGGGTTCAAAAATGAGAACTTTGCGGTTGGTGCCCGTAAAGGTGATAAAGAGTTAGTCAAGAAAATCAACAGTGCCTTCAAAGAATTACAGGAAAATGGAAAATACGGAGAAATTTCGAAAAAATGGTTTGGCGAAGAATTGTCTTTACCGAAAGAGTAAGCAGAAAATCTCTCTAAAACTGGACGTTAACAGCGATGTTGGGTTCGATTTACCATTAAACTACGCAAACTTTATTTATCCATAAAGAAAAGGCGAGCAAAACTTTTGTTCGCCTTCTTTTTTTTGTATAATGGTACAGAATGGAAAGAGGGATAACATGGCGCAAAAAAAGCGTACAAAGAAAAAAAGAAAAACTAAAAAGCAAAAACAACTACAAGAACAGCGCCTGATTATCGGGATTGGGCTTTTATTTATTTTATTTGCGGTCTTCGCTTTATTTAAGCTGGGCTTCTTAGGCAACTTGATTGCGAATGTCTTACGCTTAGTCGGCGGAAACACGTATCAGTTTTTAGCACTGTTATTGGGCCTATACGGGGCGCTGCTTGTGGCGAAAAATACTAAGTTGCGATTGACAAAAACGCGACGTTGGATTGGGATTGGCGTCTTTTATCTCGGCGTTTTATTGATTCTTCATGCACGTCTGTTTGTAAATGTGGAAAGCAAAGATCCTAATATTTTGAAGACAACGTGGGATCTTTTAATGACAGATTTCTTAGGAAATCAAATCACGCAAAATGTCGGCGGCGGGATGCTAGGTGCGGCACTCTATAATTTGACTCACTTCTTAGTATCGCAGGTCGGCAGCTATTTGATTGCCGGTTTGTTATTGATCCTCGGTATTTTCTTGTTCAGTCTCCTTGAGTTTAATCAAGTGACGGATTATCTAGGTAGTTTTGTGGATAAGCTGCAGGAAAAATTCTCCGAATCGGATGAAAAGAAAGCCTTGCGAACTGCTAAAAAAGAAGAACGTCAGGCTGAAAAAGCCCAAGCCAAAGCTGAAAAGCAAGCGGCGGAAAAGGCTAAGTTGGAAGCTGAACGAGCAGAACGCGAGAAGAAAAATATGGTTCGTTCGTTGACACCAGGCGAGCAGTTAGCGAAAGAAAATCAGGAACAGATAGTCAGTGAGCCAGAACAAATGACTTTAGTACCGATCGAGGGCTTCCAAGAAAATCTGGAAACATCAGAGGCACCGATGCCCGCGAAAAAAACTCAGCTTGCTGAAGAAGAAATCGATGATCCTGGTGATTTGGAATTTGAGATCAATGCGGAACCGGAAGATCATGATTATCAATTACCGCCTTCAACTTTACTAGACTCGATACCAGCGGCGGATCAAAGCGATGAATACAAAAAAATCGAACAGAATATCAAAGTGTTGGAAAAAACCTTCAACAGTTTTGGCGTGGATGCCAAAGTTGTCAAAGCCAGCTTAGGTCCATCGGTGACTAAATTCGAAGTACAGCCGGCTGTCGGGGTGAAAGTTAGCAAGATCGTTAATTTGACCGATGATATTGCTTTGGCTTTAGCGGCAAAAGATGTACGGATGGAAGCACCGATTCCCGGGAAATCTTTGATTGGGATCGAAGTACCTAACAGTACGATCAGCATGGTTTCTTTCCGCGATATTATCGAAGCTCAGCCTAACCATCCAGACAAATTATTAGAAGTACCGCTGGGGCGTGATATTTCTGGAATGGTTCAAACCGCTGATTTATCCAAAATGCCTCACTTGCTGGTGGCGGGGTCAACTGGTAGCGGGAAGTCGGTTTCAATTAACGGCATCATCACCAGCATTTTGATGCGGGCGAAACCTAATGAAGTGAAGCTAATGATGATCGACCCGAAAATGGTTGAGTTGAATGTCTATAATGGTATTCCTCACTTATTGACACCCGTTGTGACCAATCCGCGGAAAGCGGCCCAGGCGTTGCAAAAAGTTGTTCAGGAAATGGAAGAGCGTTATGAAAAATTTGCGGCTACTGGAGTTCGTAATATTTCTGGATTTAACGAATTAGTGATCCAGAAAAATATGGAAGACGGACAAAATCGTCCAATCTTGCCGTTCATTGTTGTGATTGTAGATGAGTTGGCCGACCTGATGATGGTCGCAAGTAATGAAGTCGAAGACGCGATTACTCGACTGGCACAAATGGCGCGGGCTGCCGGAATCCACATGATTCTTGCAACACAACGTCCTAGTGTGGATGTCATTACAGGGATTATTAAGGCGAACGTTCCATCACGGATTGCTTTTGCTGTTTCAAGCGGAACGGATTCTCGGACAATCATTGATGGCAATGGTGCGGAAAAACTTTTAGGTCGAGGAGATATGCTGTTCTTGCCGATGGGTGAAAATAAACCTATTCGTGTACAAGGAGCATTTATTTCAGATCACGAGGTGGAACGCGTAGTTGAATTTGTTTCGGATCAGCAAGAAGCGCATTATGAAGAGAAAATGATGCCGACAGAAGAAACGACCTCATCACCATCGGAAACACCACAGGATGAGTTGTATGAGGACGCTAAAGCATTGGTGGTTGATATGCAGACTGCTAGTATCTCTCTCTTGCAGCGACGTTTCCGGATCGGCTACAATCGAGCAGCACGAATCGTAGATGAATTAGAAGAACATGGCGTAATCGGACCATCTACTGGCAGCAAACCACGTGAGGTCTTCTTGCAGAAGGCTGAAGAAGAACCTGAAAATCCATTAGATGAATAGAAAAAGCTTTGCCAAAATTTTTTTGGCAAGGCTTTTTTTTATTTTTATTAATTGCACATATGTGCAAAACAGCGGTGACTTTCGATGGAGGAGTTCCTTTTCTAGGGAATCTTATTTTTTTAAGGTATTAACGAAAAACGTTGCTGCTGCAAGCTTTATTTGAACAAAACAACCATTCAAATAGATCTAAAGTGATCACGATGAATAAATTTCAACATTAATGTGTAACTTTCATGTGTTATACAATAGAAAAAACCTGTGCTATCTTTTTGTTAGATTGATAAGCGCTTACAATTGGAGGAATAAAAAATGAAAGGATTGAATCCACGGCAGAAAAAATTGATCCATTTACTTGTTCAGAATGAAAACTATATGCCAGTCTCCTTTTATTCCCAGCAGTTAGAAAAATCGAGTCGAACGATTTATTCTGACCTAGAAAAAATTCAAGTTTTATTAGCCGATGAATCACTTGTTTTAGAAAAGAAACCACGAATCGGCATTCAATTAAGAGGATCGGTTGAAGAAAAAATGCGATTTCTGGAAAGAATCACGGGGAGTTTGACAGAGATTGTCATTGGAACACAGGAGCGGCAATGGCAGATCGCCAAACGTTTAATGATTGATGATGAGGTAGTGACGCAACAAATGCTGGGACAGCAATTCCATGTGAGTCCAAGTTCAATTGCGAATGATTTGGAAAAGATCAGTGAGAATTATCGCATCAGACTGACAGCCTCGAAACGTGGAACAAAACGTATCGGCAATGAGGAAGAAATACAGAATGGTCTCTTTCGTTTTTGTGAAGACTATTTGGAGGCTCGCGGGATTGACACAGAACAGCTCTTTCATGAGGAAGCACAAAAAATTTTACTTGAGTTGTTTCCGCAACAATTAGTGGAAATAATTGTTGAACAGGTTGAAGACTTGAAAAGGCAAAACGACTTTCTGCTTCCAGAACAATATGTTAAATCATTGCTTATTCGCTTACTTGTTTTCTGTTTCCGTTTAACGAAGAACGGACATATTGAAGAAAAAGAATTTCTATTTGATCAAATCAAAATGATCGACACCTATTTGATCGCTAATGAGCTGCTTGAGCATGTCGCTTCAAAAATGGTTTGTCACTATGACGAAGAAGATATTTCTTACGTGAATCGGCAATTGGTCGGTTACGGTGTCAAACCTAACACCAAAGAACGAAGCAATTACGAAAAGTACGCAACGACTATTCAAAAGATTTTAAAAAATATGAGTGAAATCATGCAGGTTGATTTTCTGGCTGATCAGCAATTAACGGAGCGGTTCGCTAGTCATTTTATCCCAATGATCTATCGTTTGAAAATGGGCATTGCCATTACGAATCCTCTGGTTGAAGAAATCCGGAGTCAATATGCCATTACTTTTAGTGCGACGTGGTATGCGTTAGCTAACGTGGAAGGCAAATTGGGTGTTCATTTCAATGATGAGGAAGTGGCGCTGGTAGCCATGTATTTCCAGGTGTCACTGGAGAAAAGTAAAAATGGAAAGAAAATTTTGATTGTTTGTCCCAATGGAATTGGCACTTCAGAATTAATCTTCAATAAGATCAAACGTATCCTGCCAGCACAAGATATCGCTGAGATCACAACTATCGATAAACTTTACAAGAAAAATTTGGACAATGTAGACTTGATCATTTCTTCTATTCGACTGAACGATGTCCACAAACCGATTATCAAAGTCTCGACATTGGTTACGCAAGAAGATATCAAAAATATTACTACGCTTTACTCGAACTTATTCTATTCAGAAGAGTCGGATGAAACGGAAAAGTTGGACTTTCCATTTTTAAAAGAAGTGATTGATCTAGAGTTCATTCACACACAAAAGTGTTTTTCGGATAAACAAACTTGTTTAGATTGGATGATCACTCATTTGGAGAGCCAGCGGATAGTTACTAATGCTTTCCGTAAAGAAGTTTTTGATCGCGAAGAAATTGGGGAGACAGCACTGGCAACAGGGGTAGCTATTCCTCATGCCGCGCCCCAAAATGTTTTGCAGACGAAAATCTCGATTGTTACTTTGGCTGATCCGATTGTTTGGGATCAACGGAAGGTTCATTATGTCTTGCTGATGTGTATCGCAAAGAGTGATCGTAAACTTGTGCGTGGTGTAATCACTGATATTCATAAAATTGTTCAATCTGAAAAACAGTTAAATCGCTTCTTTGCTAAAAGGGCGGCAGAAGAAATTTATAACGATATTACTAGGAGGTAGAGGAATGGAAATAATCAGTGAAGAATTAATCGATTTAGCAATAGATGCTGATTCCAAAATGACGGCTATCAATGTTTTGGCCGATCGAATCAATCAAGCCGGACGGTTGCATGATCATGCCGGTTATATCGAGAGCGTGGTAGAACGAGAGAATTTGACAACAACAGGGATCGGTTTCGGAATTGCGATTCCCCACGGAAAAAGTGCTCATGTCAAAGAAACGACAGTGGCTTTTGGCCGCTTAAAAAATAAAGTTGATTGGCAAAGTTTAGATGGGGAAAATGTTGGTTTAGTCTTTTTACTAGCAGTACCAGAAGAGTGCCAAGGAGATCAGCACTTGAGAATTATTGCGGGATTATCTAGAAAATTAGTTCATCAAGAATTTCGAGATACATTGCAGCAAGCTTCAAGTGATCAAGAAATCGTCAATTTGTTAAATGATAGTTTAGCGGGTGTCGTTGCTTAGGAAGTAATTTAAAAAGGAGAGATTATTTATGAAATTAGTCGCTGTAACAGCTTGTCCGTCTGGGGTAGCCCATACATATCTTGCTGCGGAAAGTTTAGCCGTCGCTGCTAAAAAGAATGAGGTAGAGATCAGTGTCGAAACGCAAGGATCAATTGGAATTGAAAATGAATTGACTATGGATCAGATTAATAGTGCGGATGCGGTGATTTTAACCAATAACATCGGAATCAAAAATGAAGAACGCTTCAAAGGCAAACCGGTTGTTCGTGTAAGTGCTGGAGACTGCATTAATAAGGGAGAAGCGATCGTCAAAAAAATCCAACAGAAATTGGCGAAATAGGAGGAATCGGGATGATTGAGTTATTAAAAGATACAAGAAAAAATATGATGACGGGTGTTTCATATATGATTCCTTTCGTCGTTGCAGGCGGGATTTTATTGGCATTAAGTGTTTTGCTTTCAGGAAATGCTTCTGTGCCGGATAAAGGCTGGTTAGCAGATATTGCCAATATTGGAATTACTGGTCTGGGGATGATGGTACCAATTCTATCTGGTTATATCGCGTTTTCAATGGTTGATCGACCGGGACTTGCACCTGGAATTATCGGCGGGTTGATTGCGAGTAATATCGGTGCAGGGTTTTTAGGAGGAATTTTATCAGGGATCGTAGCTGGGGTTGTCGTTTTCTATTTAAAGAAAATCAAATTGCCTTCAAGCTTACGGTCACTCGGTCCAATTTTCATCATTCCTTTGTTTGGAACATTGATCGTGGGTGTTTTGATGTATGGAGTGATTGGGCAGCCGATTGCCGCATTGATGACTGCGTTAACGAAATGGTTAGAGTCAATGGGGACAGGAAACCTAGTCGTACTTGGACTGGTATTAGGTGCGATGATCGCTTCTGATATGGGAGGCCCCATCAATAAAGTGGCCTTTAGCTTTGGTTCCGCAATGGTTGGAACAATCAATCCTGCGACCGGCTTACCTAGTGCTACTGCTTTAACGATTATGGCAGGGATTGGCGCAGCGATATGTATCCCGCCGCTTGCGATGGGATTGGCGACAATTGTTGCACCGAAAAAATTCACCGTTGAAGAAAGAAATTCGGGAAAAGCCGCGATCGTCATGGGATTAGTAGGAATTTCAGAAGGAGCGATTCCCTTTGCAGCAGCGGATCCATTACGTTGTATTCCGGCTAATATGATCGGCAGTGCAATCGGTGCGGCGATAGCGATGGTGTTAGGTGCAGGAAATCCAGCGCCGTGGGGCGGTTGGATCGTTGCTCCGGTAGCACAAAATCCACTAGTCTATATTCTCGGCACAGTGGTCGGTTCAGTCATTACGGCCGGAATTGTGATCGCGTTGAAAAAACCAATCGCTGATGAGGATGTTCAAGCAGTTGCTCTTGATGATGACTTTGATTTAGACATTGAAATTATGTAGTAAAAAAATGTGTCGAGTGTATTCGGCACATTTTTTTAGACCAAAATTAGTTTTGCATATGCGCTGATCATTCGCTCATAATCGAGCGGCAGACCTTTGCTGGTGATCACTACGTCGATTTCTGACCAAGGAGCCACTTGTACGAGTGAGGTTTTTTCAAATTTCGTTTGATCCAGCAATACGATTTTTTTAGTAGATTTTTTCAGCATTCGTCGTTTGGCTTCGGCGTCGATCAAAGAAGATGTACAAAAGCCTTTGCGATTTTTTACACCGCTGGAACCAAAAAAGCATAGGTCAAAATGAATATCGGGAAGAATTTCATTTCCGCTGTTGCGAAAAGCCATATCAGCAGGAGAGTATTCACCGCCAAAACAAAAGAGCTTATGATGTCCATTTGCGAGTTGCGTGATGGCCGCGAGCGAACCGGTAAAAATTTGTTTTTCTTTTAAGGGCAAGATTTTTTTTGCTAAAAGCGCTAGTGTACTGCCTTGATCTAAGCCAATCGAATAATCTTCATTCGTAATGAGAGCCAAAGCTGCTTGTGTGATCCGATCCTTTTCAGGAAATTGCGTGGTCCGTTGAAAGACGGGTGCCAACTCTTTTTCCTTTACTAAGGTCGCTTTGCCATGCTGCTTTTTCAAAACGCCTTCTTTGGCAAGATACGTTAAGTCTTTGCGAATAGTTTCGTCGGAGACTTGAAATGTTTTCACTAAATTGCTGACTTTGAGTTCATTTTGCTGATATAAAAGTTCGGTAATTTCTTTGCGGCGTTGAGCGATTTCGACAGCCTTCATGCAGAGCCCTCCTTTTTAACAACCGTAGCATGAGATTCCAACAAAAACAATTCAAAACTTGGGAAAAAGTGAGCAAATCCAACTTTTTGATTGTATTTCAAAGAATCGTATAGTTTCAAACGTAAAAAATTTCTATACTAAAAATGAAAAGAAGAGATCGAGAGGAGCAAAGGAAATGGGAACAGGAGTAATTAACCAAGAGAAGAATATTGCAAACGTGGTAGTTAAAGGAACTCCGCGTATTCAAATGATGAAGGATCATTTATTTAAAGAAAAGCGTCAAATTTCACTAGAACGTGCATTACTTTACACTGAAAGTTATCGTCAAACGGAAGGGGAACCAACGATCCTGAGACGAGCAAAAGCGGTAGCACATATTTTAGCAAATATAGAAATCAGTATTCGTGAGGGCGAGCTGCTGGTAGGAAATCGAACCGTTCGTCCGCGATCGGGGATTCTTTCACCTGAGATGGACCCGTATTGGATTATGCAGGAGATCGATACGATCGCTACACGACCGCAGGATCAATTTGAATTTACCGAAGCTGACAAAAAGGTTTATCGTGAAGAATTATATCCCTATTGGGAAAAGCGTTCGATGAAGGATTTTATCAATAGCGAATTGACAGATGAGGTGAAAATAGCCTTAAAGGATGACGTTTTTAAATTGAACCAAACCGATAAGGGACAAGGACATATCATTATGGATTTTCCTGGGATATTATCCCAAGGTATTGGAAGCTATCTGGATCGCTTGAATGAAAAAATAGTTGCAGAGCCGGAGAACAACTTTTATCAAGCAGGAAAAATAATGTTTGCTGCGATGCGAGATCATTTTTTACGCTATGGAGAATTGGCAGAAGAGATGAGTAAAAATGAAGGTGAACGATTACGGCAACAAGAACTGCAAACAATTGCGAAAATATGTCGCAAGCTGAGTACAGAAAAACCTACAACCTTTTATGAGGCGCTGCAATTATTGTGGATGACCAGTATTGTTGGGCAATATGAATCGAACGCTTCTTCGCTGTCTTTAGGACGAATGGATCAATATTTATATCCATTTTATGAGGCATCTCTGCAATCAGGCACTGAAAAAGATTTTCTATACGAAGTACTGGGTGACTTTTATATCAAGACAAATGATGTGGTTCTTTTACGTTCCGAGAGCAGTGCTAAGTGTTTTGCGGGCTTTCCAACTGGTTACACGGTTGTTTTAGGTGGACTGGATGAATTAGGTCATACAGCAGTCAATCCTTTATCGTTTACCATGTTAGAGCTTTATCATGAAATATTATTGCCGCAGCCTAACTTATCAGTCAGAATGAATGAATTGATCCCAAGACGCTTCTTGTTAAAAACAGTTGAAACGATTCGTCTAGGAACGGGAATTCCACAATTATTCAACGATGAAGTTTGCGTACCCGCCTTTTTAAGTAAAGGAGTATCGCTCGATGATGCACGCGATTACGCAACAGTCGGCTGTGTGGAGACCTCGATTCCCGGAAAAACATATGGGTTGCACGACATCGCGCTTTTCAACTTATTGCGAATCATGGAGCTGAGTATGTATGAGTTAAGGAATAAACAGGACTTAACTTATAATCAACTGGTAGAAACGATCGAAGAAAAAATCGATTATTATGTGGAGCTGGTGGTCAAAGGATCGAACATTGTTGATTTGGGGCATCGACATTATGCCCCGACGCCATTTTTATCCGTCTTGATTGATGACTGTTTGGAAAATGGGAAAGATGTTACCGAGGGTGGTGCGCGTTATAACTTTTCTGGGGTACAAGGAATCGGTGAAGCCAACTTAAGCGATTCAATGTATGTCATAAAAAAAATGATCTTCGAAAATAAAGAAATGAGCTTTGGCTACTTGGTAGATGCATTGGAGTCAAACTTTACGGGTGAATATGCTGATCTACAAAATCATGTGATCCAAGATTTTGAGAAATTTGGTAACGATGATGAAGAGCTCGATATTATCGCAGCAAAATTATTTAGACACTATGCCAAAGAATTAGAAAAATATGAAAATGTTCGAGGCGGTCAATTCATTCCTGGAGCTTATACGGTTTCAGCCCACATTCCTTTAGGTGAGGCAGTCGGTGCAACACCTGATGGACGTAAGGCACAAGAACAATTAGCGGATGGCGGATTATCACCAATGGTTGGTCGTGATCACTTAGGGCCAACGGCGGTGTTAAAATCTGTCAGCAAATTGGATAATTACCTAACTGTAAATGGCAGCTTATTGAATCTGAAGTTTCAGCCGAACACGTTAAAAGGGCAGCAGGGATTAAATAAATTCGCCGACTTCTTGCTGGCGTTTACTAAATTAAAAATTCAGCATGTCCAATTCAATGTACAATCGAAAGAAACCTTATTAGCGGCGCAAAAACATCCAGAGAAATATTCAGGATTATTGGTTCGAGTGGCCGGGTACAGTGCTTTCTTCGTTGATTTGAATAAACAAATTCAAGACGATATCATCGCGCGTGTTGAACATCAATTGTAGGATGAGGGATAAAAATGGATCAAGGATTGGTTTTTAATATTCAACGCTATTCTGTTCATGATGGCGGCGGCATTCGGACATTGATTTTTTTGAAAGGTTGTCCGCTACGCTGTCCATGGTGTTCAAATCCTGAGTCGCGAAAAAAAGTCGAACCGGCTAAATGGAAAAAGAATGGAAAGACGGAGACAATCGGAGAGTGGCGTTCAATTGATGAGTTGTTAGATGAAGTGTTGAAGGACGAAATCTTTTATCGTACCTCTGGCGGCGGAGTGACTTTATCCGGCGGAGAAGTCTTGATGCAAGCAGAATTTGCCGGCGAATTTTTACAGGAATTGAAAGTTCTCGGGATTCATACGGCTATTGAGACGACTGGGTGTTTTCCAGTTGAACGATTAAAAAAAATCACTCCTTACGTTGACCAAGTACTATTCGATTTAAAAATCATTGATCGCTCTGAGGCAAAAAGAGTTATCGGACTAGCTCCTGAAACGGTTCGAGAAAACTTTGACTATTTGTTGACGCAAGAACAAGTTCAAGTGATTCCGCGAATTCCATTGATTCCTGACTATACGACTAATGAAAGAAATATCCAACAGCTGATTGATTTTATCGCTGAACGGCAAATCAAAGAGGTGCACTTGCTGCCATTCCATCAATATGGCAGCAGTAAATATGACTATCTTGGTTGGGAATATGCGATGCAAGGGGTATCGACGTTAACTCAGGCTGAAGTAGCTGTGCTTAAGGAAAAATTCGAAACAGCAGGAATCAGTGCAAATGTTGATGGATTAGAGTGAGAGGCCATGCGTCTCTCATTTTTTTAGTTTTACTGTAACATAGCTTGTGAAATCATTTCTTTTTTTCAAAGTTGATTGTTTTCTCCTTGTGAATCGGTTATAGTATGTAACGAATGTTGCCAGATTTCTTCATGTTTTAAAATAATTGGAAAAATGGTAGGCGTACGAAGAGAAATATTTAAATTTCTGATTTTATTATTAAGCTGGCCATCTGCAAGAATAAGTCAGCACTTCGGTATAATGTAGTAGGAGGTAACACCTTGGAAAAACCCTCGATTTATGGTTTAAGAAGAGAAGAATTGGTTGAATGGTTTCTAGAACACGGAGAAAAAAAATTCCGTGCAACACAAGTTTGGGAATGGCTTTACCGCAGCCGTGTGACCGAATTTGCCGAAATGAGCAATCTTTCAAAACAAACAATTTCTCTGTTAGAAGAAAATTTTATTATCAATCCATTGAAGCAACTAGTGGTGCAAGAGGCCAGTGATGGGACGGTCAAATATCTTTTTGAATTACCCGATCATTTGATGATCGAAACAGTTTTGATGCGCCAAGAATATGGCTTGTCGGTCTGTGTAACTACCCAAGTCGGTTGTAATATCGGCTGTACATTCTGTGCATCAGGTTTGCTGAAAAAGCAACGTGATTTGACTGCTGGCGAAATCGTCGCTCAAATTATGCTGGTGCAGCATTATTTTGATGAACGCGGCGAAGAGGAACGTGTTTCCCATGTTGTTGTTATGGGGATTGGCGAACCGTTCGATAATTATAATAACGTGATGAACTTTCTTCACGTCATCAATGATGATAAAGGAATGGCGATCGGAGCCCGTCATATTACAGTTTCAACAAGTGGTTTAGTTCCAAAAATCAAGAAATTCGCGGAAAATGGCTTGCAAGTAAACTTGGCGATTTCATTGCATGCACCAAATAATGAAGTTCGTTCATCAATCATGCGAATCAACCGCAGCTTCCCAATCGAGAAATTGATGGAAGCCGTAGACTATTATATAGAAGAAACCAATCGTCGAGTGACCTTTGAATATATTATGCTGTCCAATGTGAATGATCGTCCAGATCATGCGCAGCAATTGGCAGACTTGATGAAGAATAAGAAGAAATTGGTTTACGTGAACTTGATTCCGTATAATCCAGTCAGTGAACACGATCAATATTCTCGCAGCAGTAAAGCGGATGTCTTGCGTTTTTACGATGTCTTGAAAAAGAATGGCATCAATTGCGTGATTCGAAAAGAACACGGCACAGATATCGATGCCGCTTGCGGACAATTACGCAGTAAACAAATGAAGAAAGTCGCAGCAAAATAAACATCTAACTCTCTCAATTATTGAGAGAGTTTTTTTGTCAGTCCAACTTTTCGCAGTTTAATCAATTATGAGAGCTAATAAATAGTTTATTCCAATTAATGCTACAAGCCGTTTAGTTGGATGATATGCGTGGCGAAAATCAGTATCATTTTTATGGGTTTTGAAAAATGATATCTTTAAAACGAGTTAGCAGTCGGTCCAACTTTTAACAGTTGCGTATATAAATGGGAACGTAATCTTTTATTGAAGAATACAAATACGAAAATACGTTCCCTAGTTTCACCTAGCTGTGATACACTTAAAAGAAAGTGCATTCAAGGAGAAAAGAGATGAACAAAGCAGACATTCAAACTATTTTAGATCATCGTTATGATCAAGGCTGGGATTATTGGACGACAGAAGACAAACGATTAGGAAAGGGGGCACCTTTTTCTTGTTTAGAATCTGCGGAGTATTTATTGGAATTGGGAATGGACCCGCAAGAGGAGATATTGCAAAAGGTTGCAGAGCTTTTGTGGGAATGCTGGCGAGAGCCGGGGGAGTTCAAACTTTATCCCAAAGGAGCCGTTTTTCCTTGCCAGACAATTCCGGCAGCCACTCTTTTAGTTCGTCTAGGGCATGGGGATGATCCGCGAATGAAACAGACTATGGAGCATTTATTGGCGACTCGTTACGAGGATGGCGGCTGGTGGTGCAAGAAATTCTATTTTGGAAAAGGGCCAGAAACGGAATTCTCTAATCCGTTACCAACATTGAATGCATTAGAATTATTTCGCCGAACAAATTTTGTTGAAGAATCAGAACTAGATGAGGCTGTGGAATTCTTATTGAACCATTGGGAAACTAAATTGCCGATCGGTCCCTGTCATTATGGGATTGGAACATTATTCATGCAGGTGGAATATCCATTCCGCGGGTATGATTTATTCTATTATCTTTATGTATTGTCCTTCTATGAAAAAGCGCGGAATGATCCGCGTTTTATGGAGGCCTTTGGAGCCTTAATGGAAAAAACGGTTGAGGATAAGGTCATTGTAGAACGAGTAGTTCCTAAATTGCGTAAATTGAGTTTTTGCAAAAAAGATCAAGTCAGTGACTTGGCTACTGATCGCTATCAGGAAATTGTCGCTAATCTGGCAAAATAAAATTTAGCTTTGTTTTTTTACGTATCTTTTTTAAAGGAGGTATGTGATGAAATTAATCGAGATCAAAAGAGAGTATGAGCTGAATCAAAACACCTTTTATGGTTGGTTAAAAGAAAATCAAATAATCGTCAAAGAAATGACTGGGTACGTCATCGGTCCAAATGCGCTTGAGGGAATGGAGACCAAGACAAATCGCCGTGTAACCGAAGATGGCGAGGTTCTGATCACGACTCAAGTTGTGATTGATAATCAAAAAATTCCTCAGCTTATAGAACAGTATGAAAAATCAGGATTGCCTAGATTATTTTCTTCTCAAAGTCAGAAGAATGGGACAAAAAGAAATTCTAACAATGAATCGGCGGAACACCTCGAAAAGAGAATTGATATTTTGGAAAAGCAAGTATACATTTTTACAGAACAATTAAGTACATTTATAAAACAAAGCACCCGAGAACACGAGTAAACGTGTTTTCGGGTGCTTTTTGTCTTATGCTAGAATTGTTCCTACTGGAAAGATTCTTCTGAACACTTTTCGAACTAACGGTCCAGCGATTAATAATTGGAAGGGAAGAGCCATCACGACATTTTTTAGGATATTTACACCCCAAAGAATGAATAGCTGATCCCATTCTTGAGTATGACTTAACACTTCGACCGCGCCGTAAAGTGACATGAAGAAGACCATCGGTAAAACCATACAGCTTGAAACGGTAAGAATTTTACGTAAAGGACTAGCAAATGTCGGTAACAATTTGAAGGCTACTTTTTTCGCTGTAGTCGAAACAACAAACCAGTCTAAAATCAACGCACAACAATATCCCAAAGGCAAACCGAGCCAGGCTGTCTTAAAAACTTCCAATGAAAAGGTTCCAGCGTGTAAATAAATATTGTACAAACTCATCCAGAACACCATCACGAAACACATCATTATCGTATAAACAAAACTTTCTCTCTTATTACTTGGCATAAAGATCCTCCTATTTTTGAATACAATCAACTCCTATTAAAATACTCAATTTGGTTGTTAGGATGTGTATCATTACTGCTAAACATCCTGATCTTGAATAAACATAGGGATTAAAGTATTCATCTCATAATTTGATAAACTGCAAAAAAGCAGAACGAACAAAAAAAGTGGCAATCGTATAACTCGCTACGATGGCCACTTTGGGAATCTTCACTGCGTTATGGAAAGTCTTTTTTCGCTTTTTCCATTATATACAGATTTTTCCATTTCATGTAAGTAAAATTTTTATTTTTTTTCACCAATTTCATCTTTTAGACGATAAATTTTTGATGGACGGCCAATTCCGACAGGACGTTCGCCGATTTCATCAAAGTATTGCAGCATGGCTTTCTTGAAATTAGAATGATCGACTGTTTTAAAATCGACACCCAGGAACTTCGCAAAAACTTTACGAGCTTCCGTAATGGTAAATTCTTCACCTAAGACTTGTAAAATTAATGGTTCATGATCCATTTTATTGACGACTCGATTGAAAGCCTTGCGGATAATTTCATTATGGTCAAAGGCCAAAGTATCCTTACCGATCGACTTACCAGTTTCTAAATCGATCTCAATGGAGATATCATCATCACTTGTTAGATAGATGGTTTCGCCGTGACGCTCCATGTTGAACCAGCGAGCATCTTGTGTGTCATCACCAGCTGTCGGCGGTACTTGTCCAATAAATGCCAGATAACTGACAGTGATTACCCAGCCACGAGGGTCACGATTTGGCGAGCTGAAAGTATGGAGCTGCTCAACATTTTTTCTTCCAATATCTAAGCCGGTTTCTTCGGCAGTTTCACGTCGAACGCTGTCATTTGTCGACTCATTTCGCTCAACAAATCCACCAGGCAATGCCCATGAATTGCGATAGGGATTTCCCCGACGCTGGATAAGTAGAATTTTTAACTGATCTTCTTCTTTGTTATAGCCCATAATGACAATGTCGACGGTGACAGAAGGCTTATCATATTCCGGATGATCCTGTTCTTTATACCAAGCGACGAATTCTGTTTCATCTGCTTCGTGTTCATAATAATCTTTCTCTGCTTCTTTAGAGGCAAATTTTTTCATGCATTGTTCACCCATTTTCTTATAAGTATTCGCTACTTTATTGTAGCATGAATAATAAAAAAAGGGGAACTCCGCTTGGAATTCCCCTGTAGGTTGCTAAAATTATTTTGTTGATTCAGTTGTTGCTTTTTTACCTGAACTATTTGTTGTTAAGAAGTCAGATAAAATGTTTTCGAATGAATCGTCTTTGATCTTCACATTGGCTTTCTTCAATTCTTTAGCGATAACTTCAGAAGAGAAGGTTTGGTCAGCCATTTTAGTATCTTCAGCGATTTGTTTCAATTCTTTTTTGTATTTGTCCATGTCATTGCCTTTAGAAGAGTTTTTCTCCATTTTAACAATGTAGTAGCTTGATTGGTAAGTAGATGAATCCATTACAGTAACAACATCAGAAACTTCACCATCTTTTAGTTTGAAGGCTGCTTCTTTTACTTCAGCGGGTACAGTTGTTGATTGAGAATCAAATTTGATTTCGCCGCCATCTTTTTTCGTTGTTGCATCTTGTGATTTTTCTTTAGCGATTTTCGCGAAATCACCTTTATCATCTAATTGTTTCTTGATTTCTTTTGCTTCATCTTCGCTGCTTGCTTGGATGATGCGGGCAGTAACTTCTGGATGGAATGAATCCCAGGCTGCTTTTGTATCTTTATCGGTAATCTTCACATGTGCTTTCAAACCTTCTTGGAAAGCTAGTGATTGTTTCAAATATTCTTTATACGATTTCTTTGTGTAGCCGGCAGATTTTAACTGACTTTCAAAGCTGTCGCCTAATTGTTTCTCTTGTTTGTCGTATTCTTTGTCGATTTGTTTGTCCGTTACTTTATCACCATAGGCGTTTTCAAATACCTTATAGATGATCATATTTCGAACTAAACTTTGATTTGATTGTTCTTTTTTCGCTTCATTATAAAAATCTTCGACGGTAATTTTTCCGCCTTTCATTGTTGCGATGTCTTGGTTAGAACTTCCTGAACAAGCGCCCAATACAATCACGCTAAGTAAGCCAGCAGTGGCTAAAAGAATCTTTTTCTTCATTTCTGTGCTACAACTCCTAAAATTAAAATTTACATTCGTCTGTTATTCCTGTTCAACTATAACATATCTAAAATTGTAAAAGAAAGGGATTAAAAATAGTTTCCGAGAAAATTCACAATAAAGGCACAATTACTTAAGTGAACTAATGTGATTATTTTGTTTCATCCACCGGCCGCTCCAAAGAAAAACGGCCTTTCTTTATCACCGTTTTTTCTTCGCTTTCTGGCAATAATTGATTGATCTTGTCTAGTTGAGCCTGAATTTGTTGGATCCGCGGTTCCGCCTGAAATCGGAATTCCTCGACATCTTTTTCAACACCTGAGGTAAAGGCTGGCACTAAAGTATCAAAGGTTCCTTTTAAAGTAGCTAAAGATTCGCGAAAATCTGCTAAATTATCATTTAACTCGTCAGTTAGTTCGACTAGCTCACGTGTGTTGGTAATTAAGTTTTCACGTGTTTCCTCACCCTTGCGCGGGGCTAATAAAA
The DNA here is from genome assembly GCF_000407185.1 of Enterococcus malodoratus ATCC 43197. GTDB lineage: Bacteria > Bacillota > Bacilli > Lactobacillales > Enterococcaceae > Enterococcus_A > Enterococcus_A malodoratus. The sequence continues at coordinate 979,653 of NZ_KE136481.1, read as the reverse complement.
GTCCGCCAAGTGTCCCAATACTGGCACCAAATAGAAGTCCTTTAAAAAAACTCATTTATTTCACCTGCTCCTTGATCTTATCAGCGATCGCTTGCATTTCTTCTGGTGTCCGTTGATCCGTATGATTGCCAAAATGAATAGAGAAATCATCCTTTTTACTGTAACGCGGAACTAAATGGACATGGGAATGGAAAACGGACTGGTATGCTAATTCTTTATTATTATTTAAAATGTTCAATCCTTCCATTTCAGGAAAAGCTTGTTCAAGTGCGCGGGCGATTTTAGGAATGCGAGCAAAGACATCGGCTGCTAAGTCTTCGTCATATTCAAAAATATCTGTTACGTGCTGTTTTGGAACCACTAGTGTATGCCCTTTGGTTGCTTGAGAGATATCTAAAAAAGCATAAACCTTTTCATCCTCAAAAATTTTGTAGCTAGGGATTTCTTGATTGATGATTTTACAAAAAATACAATTTTCCATTACAAACATCCTTTCTGATCGTGTATGATTGTTCTATTTTTGTGTCACTGCCGCCGAAAAGAAGACCAGCAGATGACCGAAATTCTTCTTTTACTTTACCATAACTTGTTATACTTGTGCTGGAAAAGGTCAAGAGAAGATTAATTCTTTCTGGGATTCTGCTATAATACTAAATAACGAAATTGGAGGGGAAAAGATGAGCTTAGCGATTCAGCATGTCACAGGAGGCTACGGCCACTTACCTGTTTTAAAAGATATTAATTTTGAGGTACATAATGGAGAAATGATCGGTCTGATTGGTTTGAATGGTGCAGGTAAATCAACCACGATTAAAAATATCATCGGGTTGTTGACGCCGCAAAAAGGAACAATCACAGTCGATGACCTGACGTTGCAGCAAGATCCAGAGAATTATCGTAAAAAAATTGGCTACATTCCTGAAACACCTTCTTTATATGAAGAATTAACGTTGCGGGAGCACATTGAAGTAACTGCCATGGCCTATGGTATTCCCAAAGAAGAAGCGATGGAACGAGCTGAATCATTGTTAAAGACTTTTCGATTGGAAAATCGGCTGGACTGGTTCCCCGTTAACTTTTCTAAAGGAATGAAACAAAAAGTGATGGTTTTGTGTGCTTTTCTGATTCAACCAAGTTTGTATATCATTGATGAACCATTTTTAGGATTAGATCCACTGGCCATCAATGCTTTGTTGGAATTAATGGTAGCGATGAAAGAACAAGGAGCAGCGATCTTGATGTCTACACATATTTTAGCGACAGCTGAAAAATATTGTGATCGTTTTGTTGTTTTACATGAGGGAGAAGTGCGGGCACAGGGAACTTTACAAAACTTGCAAACCGAATTTAATCTGCCGGGTTCTTCCCTAGATGAAATCTACATCGCACTGACAAAGGAGAAAGAACATGCATGATTTTTTTCTATTGAGGCGACAACGCCACCAGAAAAAAATGATGAAGTACATGCGCTACGTGTTGAATGATCATTTTGTTTTGGTGTGTTTGTTCTTAGTCGGCGGATTGGCATTTTACTATTCGAACTTATTAAAAGCATTGCCGAGTGATTTCCCTTGGAGCTTGCCGATTGTCGGAGGTGTCTGGTGGCTGATTTTGCCATTTGGCAAATTGGCGACATTAGTTGAACCAGCCGACATGACATTTTTATTACCAAAGGAAAAAGAGATGGGCGGCTATTTGTCGCGAGGATTGCGACATTCGCTAGGCTTTCCCTTTGTAATTGAATTACTTATTTGCGGTGCTCTACTACCGCTAGTAGTCCTAGCAAAACAAGTAAGCTTTATTAACTTTTTCTTTTACTTACTGATGCTCTGGGGATTAAAAATCGGAAATTTACGGATTCAACGTTTGGCTTGCTACCAGAAAACCAATGAACAAACGCAACGTTTATCCATTCTATGGTTTATCACAAGTGGTGCGATTATTTTCATTAGTTTATATGGCGCAGCTTGGATTGGTACAATATTAGCAATTGCAGCAGTGTTCGGATTCTTTACGGTAACAAAAGAGAACGATCGCTTGCTGGATTGGAGCAAAATGATTGATCAGGAAAATGCTCGTCTGCATCGGATTTATCAATTCATTAATTTGTTTACGGATGTTCCGGAAATTGAAGCAAAAGTGCGGCGTCGGAAATATTTAGATGGTCTACTGAGCAGAATTTCCTTCAAACATGAAAATACGTATCTGTATTTGTTTGCTCGCGGAGCGTTACGAGGAGCGGAGTTTGGTGGCTTATTTTTCCGTTTGCTGATTGTTGGCGGGGTGCTGTTGTTCTCACTGAATGACTTTCGCTTTATTGTTGGAGTCAGCCTGCTCTTTATTTACTTGATTGGTTTTCAAATGATTCCTTTATATAGTCAGTTTGACTATATAAGCGCGACGCAACTTTATCCTGTATCGAATAAGCTTAAGAGAGCCTCTTTACAGCAATTGATGGCTATTCTATTGTTTGCCGCGGCAATTATTTTTACGTTGTGCAGTTTGGTGCAGTTGTCAATCGTTGAAAGTTTAGTCTTACTCGTGTTACTTTTAATCGAAATCGGCTTGTTTGCTTGGTTCTATCTCCCAACAAGAATAAAGAAAATGGAGGATTAGTGAATGAAAGTATTATGGAACGAAAAAATTGTAGAAGAATCAGAAGTAAAAATTGATTTGGAAGATCGCGGTTACCAATTCGGTGATGGTATTTATGAAGTGATCCGTATTTATGACGGCTACTTGTACATGGAAAAAGAACACTTGGACCGTTTATGGGTAAGCGCAGAAAAGATTCGCATGACACTTCCATTCACAAAAGAAGAACTAAGTCAGCGCCTGCATCGTTTAGCCAACGAGGTTGGATTAGAAAATGCTCGAATCTATTTCCAAGTGACGCGCGGTACAGCGAAACCACGGCTGCACAATTTTCCTGATCCAAAAGAAGTTCAACCGGTCTTAATGGCAGACATTCAACCAGCATCACGTCCAAGCTCGAAACAAAATATTGGTATTCGTGCGGGTTTCGTTGAAGACAAGCGCTGGCTGCACTGCGATATTAAATCAATTAGTTTATTGGGAAATATACTAGCTTTAGATGAAGCACAGCAAAAAGGCTATGATGAGGCCGTTTTAGTGCGCGATGGCTATGTAACAGAAGCCTCAGCATCAAATTTATGGATGGTGAAAGACGAGGTACTTTACACCCATCCAGATGGAAATCTGGTTTTACCGGGGATTGCGAAAATAAAAATCCGTGAACTAGTCAAGACCTTAGGAATTGAATTACGGGAAGAACGATTTACTAAAGAAGAGCTGTTGGCGGCAGACGAATGTTTCAAAACCAGTTCTGTGGCGGAAATCATGCCGATTATTGAAATTGATGATCATAAAATCGGTGAGGGGATGCCGGGCAGTCTGACGAAAAAAATTCTGACTGCTTATATCGAAACAGTGAATTTATCCGTTCAAGCACACCGCGATGAAAAATAATCAAAGAAGAACATACATGCCCTTGACGAAGTGGCTTTCCCCGACTAAAATAGTAAATACGTTTAAAATGCTAGGGGAGGGCCTTGGGTATGGAATTTCAGTTGGATAGCGACTGGCGTGTACAGCCGATTAAGGGTGATACAGGAAAAACGTATATCGGCTATCGTGACGAGGATCGCGTCTTCATTAAACGAAATACCACCCCAATGTTGGCGGCTTTATCTCGTGAAGGAATCGCACCAAAACTTGTCTGGATCAAACGAACAGGCAATGGGGATACATTGACCGCACAAGAATGGCTAGATGGCCGAATTCTTGAGCCGGAAGAAATTCCTCGTCGAAACGATGTGGTGGACGTGTTGTATCATCTTCATCATTCGCCTTCATTGAAAGTGATGTTGAAAAAGATGGGCGGACGTCAAGTTTCGCCGCAACAACTATTAGCTGATTACGAAGCAAATCTGCCGACGATGATTGAACAAAACGCTTTTATCGAATTAGTGTATGATTATTTGAAAAAAAATATTCCGACCTATGCGAAAAAGAATTACACTGTCGTTCATGGTGATGTTAATCACCGGAATTGGTTGGTTTGTTCAAATTATTTATATTTAGTCGATTGGGATTCTGTGATGTTTGCTGATCCTGCGTTGGATATCGGTACGATTTTAGGGAATTATGTACCATTATCCAGTTGGAGCAAGTGGCTGGTACGTTATGGTATTCGTCCAACAGATGAAAATATGGAGCGGATTTATTGGTATGGATTGATGAGCTTGCTGCTGGAAATAGCACGTCAATATAAACGTGACGAGCCTCATCATATGAATCAATCGATCTTACAATTAAAACGAATTTTTGCCGGAAGCTGAACATTGGGTTCAGCTTTTTGTTAGTCCAGCTTTAAAAGTTATCAATGAGTAAAGAAAAGTTTCTATATGAAGGAAATGAAACATTCATATAAAAAAATTGGAGGAAAACAATGCGAGTAAGAAACCGCCCGGGTGCAGCAGAAATGCTGGCTGCTCGACCTGAATATGTGGTACAAGATCCTGAAGCGTGGAAGGGACGCTGGTCTGAACGGTTTGGCAATGATCATCCGATTCACATAGAAATTGGGATGGGAAAAGGTCAATTCATTACGGGAATGGCTGCTGCTCATCCAGAGATCAATTATATCGGCGTGGAGATGCAAGTCAGTGTCGTATCGATGGCTTTAGATAAATTAGTGGAAAAAGAATTGCCTAATTTACAATTACTGCACGTAGATGGTTCAGAGTTAACTAATTATTTTGCGAGCAGTGAAGTTGATCAAATATATTTAAACTTCTCTGATCCATGGCCGAAGAAGAAACATGAGAAACGTCGTTTAACATCACCAAGCTTTTTAGCAGTTGATGAAGAAATTTTACGACCAGCCGGCGAGATTCATTTCAAAACTGATAATCAAGGGTTGTTTGAGTATTCATTAAGCAGCTTTTCGAAATACGGTATGACAATTGAGCAAGTCTGGTTAGACTTGCATGAAAGCTCTTATGAAGGAAATATCATGACTGAATATGAAGAAAAATTTTCGAATAAGGGGCAGCGGATTTATCGAGTCGAAGCGCGTTTCCAAGATAAAACAAAAAAATAAAGATAAAAAAGGTGGGCCAGATTTCTGGTTCATCTTTTTTTTGAAGCTACGAATTTTTTTTGCGTATCTTATTTTCGAGGTGAAAGGAATGGAGATCGAACAGCTTTCGGATGAATTGATCCAATATGGTTTCGAACATCAGATGCAAGACTTATATTTACTCCCTCAAAGAGAAAAGTACCGCTGCTTTTTTCGGCGAGGCCCCTTCTATGAGCATAAAAACTCAAATCTATCCTATGTTAAAAATGAATTGTGTGTGGTTACCGCTTTGCAGCTGATTAATCGTTTCAAATATTTAGGTCAAATGGACGTTAGTGAAAAACGCAAGGCCCAACTTGGAGCGATCTCCTACTCCTTACCTCATGGTGAACAACGACTGAGATTATCTACCGTTGGTGATTATCTGCAGCAAGAAAGTTTAGTTATTCGGTTTTTGCATCAATTTGGTCGTAGTCCAGAAGTGTACCATCTGCCTGAGCAGCTAAAAATTCTTCAGACCCAGACTAAAAAGCGCGGACTTTACTTGTTCTGTGGTCCTGTTGGATCTGGAAAAACGACTTTGATGTACAAGCTGGCTCGTAAAATGAAGGGACAAGTCATTACAATCGAAGATCCAGTAGAGATTGAAGAGCCCGATTTTTTACAATTACAGGTGAATGAAAAAATTCATCAGAGTTACGATGAATTAATAAAATTATCTTTACGACACCATCCGGATGTTTTGATTATAGGCGAGATTCGTGACACAAAAACGATTCAAGGCGCAATCAGAGCGGCCTTAACCGGTCATTGTGTTTATGCGACATTGCACGCAGCTAGTTTAGATTCTGCTCAAGCCCGTATTTTTGAATTGGGCGGTGAGGCTTCTTTGCTTAAGGAGTGTTTACAAGGAATTGTTTATCAAGAATTGTTACCTGTGAATGAAACAATCGGACTGCTGACGAGCTATCGATTTTATCAAGAGAATCTGCTATTTACTTGGGAAGAAGGGCTGGCATGTGTGGAACAAAACCAAACTAACAAGAAAACAACGAATTGATTTTGTTCAACTGCTGGGTGATCTGCTGGAAAATGGTTTTAGCTTGCAGCAGGCGTTTGCGTTTTTCTTCAATGCGAATCTTTTTGTACCGTCAATTCTAGCCTCTGTCCAGCAAGACCTCAATCAAGGAAAAAGTCTGGCTGCAAGCTTTGCGCAGTTGAATTACTCCAATGATCAAATTTTACAGATTGAGTTGGCAGAATCCCATGGTGATCTTGCCCAAACACTGTCAGGAATTGCTGAACAGATGCGTTTGGTTCAGCGTCAACGAGAGAACTTTCTCAAAGCAGTCTCGTATCCATTACTGTTGTTAATATTTCTGATTGTGATCTTGTTAGGAATGAGATTTTTCTTATTGCCTCAATTGTTAGCGAGCGGCATGATCCGAGCAGAAGATTTCTCGGTTCAATTAATAAAAATGGTGCCCGTGATAGGTTTGGGAATGATCATTTTTTTGCTCGTACTGCTTTTATGTTGGCAATCATGGGGAAAGAGACACAATTATTTAGTTAGATTTCGTGTTCTAGCAAAAATGCCGCTTCTAGGCACATTGTTTAGCAATTATTATTCTGCCTACTTTGCGTTAGAGTGGGGAAAACTTTTTCAACAAGGATTGGAATTGAATCAAATCATCGAATGTCTATTGGTTGTCAATGGCAAATCCCTGATGCAGGAAATGGCCGGTGATTTAAAAGTTCGTTTGGCTCAAGGAAATACTTTAGCCGAAGAGTTGGAACGCTACCCTTTTTTGACTAGAGAATTTAGTCGGATTGTATTTCAAGGAGAGGCGCGGGGGAACTTGGCAAAGGAGTTGCTCACCTACAGTCAATTAGTATGGCGCCGTTTTTTTAATCAATTAGAATTTTTGTGTTCTTGGCTGCAGCCTCTTGTGTTCCTTATTGTAGCAATTTTGATTGTCAGTTTGTATTTAACGATGCTCTTGCCTTTAACAAATTTGGAGGGAATTCTGTGAAAAAGAAATTATCAGGCTTCACATTATTAGAGATGCTAGTTGTTCTTTTCGTTATCAGCCTGCTTTTGTTGCTATTTGTTCCCAAGTTAATCAGTCAAAAAGAGAGTGCGAGTAAGAAAAGTGATGCGGCAATTGCTAAGGTAGTGGAAACACAAATCGAGGTTTTTGAGCTAGACAAAGGACACAAACCAAGTGAAAATGAACTAATTTCTGGCGGCTACGTTAAAAAGGAGCAATATGAAGCCTATGAACGAGCACAGAAACAACCATAGGTCGGGCTTTACATTGATCGAGACACTGATCGTATTGGTCTTAGTGTGCAGTTTTGTTCTGTTACCAACAATTGCGATTAAAAGTTGGCAGCAGGAGTTAGAGAAAAAATTTTTTTATTATCAATTCGAAAAATCTATTTTGCATTTGCAGCAAGTGGCTATTGTAGATTCACGATCAACGCGCATTGAGCTTTATCCAGACAAACAGTTCATCATTTTCTTTACCAATCATACGGAGTTGCCATGGCGGCAATTAGATGTTCCAAAATCAGTGAAGTTGGTCAGTAAGGGTTCCGTTTTCTTCGGTGCAGAAACTGGAAATATTACAACGGATCAATCAGGCAATGGAAATATACCTAAGATTATCTTTAATGCTGAGGGACAGATTATTTATCAATTTCAAATGGGGAGTGGTCGTTTTGAAAGAAAATAAAGGATATATTCTGTTAGAAAGTTTGATCAGTCTGGCAATTCTGTTGATCATTGTCTCAAGCTATGTCGGAGTCACGATCAAAATGCAAAGAGAAAGTCAGTTGCGGCTTAGTACACTGACTAGTTATCGTGATCTTTATACTGAAACACGTCGGTGTCGGCTGCACCCTGTTGGGTCAGCAAAACCACAGATTGAAATATCGCTAGAACAAGGAATGGCTTTGAATCATCAAGGAGAGATCATAATTGCAAAAAAATAAGGGCTTCATCTTGTTGGAAAGTTTAGTAGCGCTATTAATGCTTAGTGGAATCCTGTTACTACTTTCAGGATTAATTCAGCATGCTCACAAAATGGAACAGGTGTTGAGCGGGTATCACCAATTAGAATGGGAAATCTTTTTGCTCCAGTTGGATAATGAGCTGCATGAAGTAAAGTACATAGGGACATCGCAAACGGAAATATCAACTGAAATAGAGAGTAAGGGGAAGATGGTTCCTCTAGTAATCAAAAAAGTAAATAATAGAATAATTAAAAGACAATCAGGCGGGAATCAGCCATTGTTGATGGGAGTGAATCAATTTGTTTGCCAAGAAAAAAATAATGGCGTGGATTTTGTTGTCACCTTCACTGATGGGAAAAAGAAAGAGGGAACCTGGATCTTTGAATAGCCGAGGCGGAGTACTGCTCTCCGTTTTATTGGCTATTTTTTTGTTCAGCTTTCTACTATTAAATCTATTAACAAGTTATTACCAAACAGCTGATTTGGTTTCAAGAACGGAACAATTGTATCAGGCAAAAATCGCGAAAGAGCTTTTCTTGGCTGATTATCCTAACTTGAATAAAAGCAAAGGAACCTGGATCTTTAATAAAGGGGAATTAATCTATGAAAAAGAACCGGAACAATTAAAGATTATCGTGAAAATTAAAAAGAAAACATATCAATTTTATGAAAAAAATAGCACATCAAGCTCGTCAGATTGATATAGTTACGGAAATCTGACAAATGCAGGAGAATGTATTGTAGAAGATACCTTTATGTTGAATTAGGAAAACAATGATAAAAGAAAGAAAGCGATTGATTAATTAGAACATGTTCGCTAAAATAGAACAGGTATCGTGAGTGTTATATTAGTTAGTGAGGTGCAAGATGAATCCAGAAAAAATCGAAACCGCTTTTTCTTTAATGGAAGAAGCAATCATCGCGTTGCAACATTCACTAGGGACTTCTTTTTTTGACGCTTACATCGAAAATACGGAGAACTTAGTTGATAATGCAAAAGTACGTGTGCTTGATCAACAACCTGATGAAGTTACGGTGGCTAAAATAGAAGCAATTTATCAAGAACTACTAGGGCTGGAGTTAGAAAAAGAAGATTGGCGCAAACTGACGCAATTGATTTTGCTTAAAGGATCAAAAACCGAAAGTTTACAGCCTAATCACCAATTGACGCCTGATAGTATCGGCTTTTTGTTTGTCTTTTTGATCGAACAGCTGACGGTTAAAAAGGAACAATCGTTAGAAATTTTAGATATTACCGTTGGTATGGGGAATCTTTTGTTGACTACATTGATCAATTTGCGAGCTGCAAATTTTTCGGTTAATGGAATCGGCGTGGATAATGACGAAACATTGCTTGCAATTGCCGCTTCAGATAGTTTATTGATGGGAGAAGAAATAAAGTTGTTCCATCAAGACAGCTTGCAAGATTTGTTAGTTGATCCAGTTGACTACGTTATCGGGGATCTTCCTGTAGGTTACTATCCAAACGATCAACAGGCAGAGAAATTTGCCACCCATTCTGAAAAGGATCACAGCTATGCACATCATTTATTGATGGAGCAAGCGATGAATTATTTAAAACCAGCCGGCTTTGGATTATTTTTAGTTCCAAGTAACTTTCTTGAGACAGACCAAGGACCCTTGCTGCAAAAATGGTTAAAGGATGACGTGTTATTGCAAGGCATCATTCAATTGCCAGATGAGTTGTTCAAATCAGAACATTCGCGAAAAAGTATTTTATTATTGCAGAAAAAAGGCGAGACAGCAGAACAGGCAGAAAAAGTTTTACTTGTTCATTTGCCTTCATTAAAAGATCCAACACAGGTAACAGAGTTCTTTAAAAAATTCGAGGACTGGAAGTCTTCTAATTTATAAACTGCTCAAATGAGCGAATAGCAATTTAATTAAAAGGAGAGTTAAAATGTCAAAAACAATTGCAATCAATGCAGGTAGTTCAAGTCTAAAATGGCAGCTATATCAAATGCCTGATGAGTCAGTAATCGCAAAAGGAATCGTTGAGCGAATCGGTTTGAATGATTCGATCTTTACGATCAAATACGGAGATGGACAAAAATTTGAACAAATTTTAGATATCAAAGATCATGAGGTCGCTGTTCAAATGCTGTTGGATCAATTGATCGAACTAAAAATCATTGCATCATTTGATGAAATTACTGGCGTTGGTCACCGTGTGGTCGCTGGTGGTGAATACTTTAAAGATTCTGTTTTGATTGATGACGATGTCTTAGCTAAAATTGAAGGTCTTAGTGAATTTGCGCCGTTGCACAATCCGGCAAACGCAATGGGAATCAAAGCTTTCCGTCATATTTTGCCTAACATAACAAGTGTGGCTGTTTTTGATACTTCTTTCCATGCGACCATGCCAGCGACAAATTATTTATATAGTATTCCAAAAGAATATTACGATAAATATTCTGCGCGTAAATATGGTTTCCACGGAACAAGCCATCGCTACGTTTCCGAACGTGCGGCTGAATTATTAGGCAAACCGATCGAAGAAACAAAAATCATCACTGCCCATATTGGTAACGGCGGATCAGTGACTGCTGTTGAAGGCGGAAAATCAGTTGATACATCAATGGGCTTTACCCCATTAGCTGGTTTGACAATGGGAACTCGTTCTGGGGATATCGATGCATCATTATTACCATATATTATGGAAAAAGCTGGCATTTCAGATATTAATGAAATGATCGATGTTTTGAATAAAAAATCAGGCGTTTTAGGCTTAACAGGTATCTCAAGCGATATGCGTGATATCGAAACAGGTGCTGAAGAAGGCAATGAAGAAGCTATTTTAGCTTTGGATATTTACTGTGATCGTATCCGTAAATATATTGCTCAATACATTTCTGTGATGAATGGTGTTGATGCTATCGTCTTCACTGCTGGTGTTGGTGAAAATGCCGATCCTGTTCGCCGGATGGTTTTAGAAAATATGACTTGGTTCGGTATCGAGATCGATGAAGAAATCAATAAGAGCATCCACGGAAAAGAAGCCGAACTTTCAACTGAAAACTCTCGGGTGAAAGTATACGTGATTCCAACGGATGAAGAAGTAATGATCGCTCGTGATGTTGAGCGTTTAGGTAAATAATTGTTTGAGCCCTTGCCGGATCGGCGAGGGCTTTTTTTAAGAAGAGGAAATCTGAAAGCATAATTTTGTTGTATTAGAACAAAACTATGCTATTTTTTTGTGCTAAACTTTTTATGAAGGTGGGAGAGTGACTGTTATGAGTGAAAAAAGAAATATCGAGCGTTCCATTCAAGAATATGTTCCAGGGAAACAGGTCACACTTGCTCATTTGATTCCTCATGCCAATCAAGAAGTTTTTGAAAAGCTTGGTCTTGAACATTCCGGTGATGCGATTGGGATTTTGACGATTACTCCGAGTGAAGCGTCGATCATTGGTGCCGACATTGCCAAAAAATCAGGTAATGTATCGATTGGTTTTATGGATCGTTTTAGTGGAGCAGTAGTGATTATTGGTGAAGTATCATCAGTAGAATTTGCGTTAAAGCAAGTAATAAATTCACTAGCAACCATCTTGGATTTTGATGTTGCAGAAATTACCAGGACCTAACTATGAAACGAGTCATTTTTATTGGCGAAACCGGATCAGGAAAAACAACGTTGATGCAGCTTCTGAATGATTGGGAAATTAAATACCATAAAACACAGCAGGTCTATTTTACAGATAATGTGATTGATACGCCGGGTGAATTTATGGAGAACCGTTTTTATTATAATGCATTAGTGAGTTCAGCCGTTGGAGCTGATTGTATTGCGGTGGTCCAAAGCATCACGAGCCGACAGAATTATTTTCCGCCATGTTTTTCATCACGTTTCACCAAACCGATGATCGGCATTATTACGAAGACCGATTTGGAGCATACTGAGGCAGATTATGATCTGGCACAGAAGAGATTGCGTCTGGCCGGAGCACAAAAAGTTTTCTCATTGTCCACAGTAAATCAGGAAGGAATATCAGGCCTAAAAAATTTTCTGTTGACAGATGAATTTTGACAGCGGATACATTCTGCGTTATTATGTACTCGTAAAGAATTGAATAGAAGCATTTGGAACAGGGAACAAGGTGAGAATCCTTGGCAGACCCTTTCTACTGTATAAGCAGACGAAATCTCAAGTAGCCACTTTCGGGAAGGCGAGATGGAGGATGAAGCGAAGTCAGGATACCTGCCCTTTTGCTGAGGTAATTGTATTGGGAGAATTATTTCACCATGAATAGTCAAAGTGACGTTTATTTGGTGAGGTGTCTTTCAGACACCTCACTTTTTTTGCGAGCTCCACTTTTCGCAGCGAAAAAAAATCATGGACAATAACGCCAGTAGAATCGCATGGCTACAAAAAGTTTTTTTAAATGAGTTAGCTGTGGCAATAAAAGAACAGCCGTAATTCGGCTGCTCTTAATGAATTATTTTTCTTTTCTATAGTTAACCGGAGTCATGCCGACAAGTTCTTTGAATATTTTACAAAAATAGCTCGTTTGGGAATAACCAATATTTTGCGAAATGGATTTAATGCTTAAATTCGATTGTGCCAATAGAACCTTTGCTTGTTCGATTCGTTGTCTATTCAAATAGGTAATGAAGCTGACACCGATTTCCTTTTTGAATAGACGGCTGAAATAGAATTGACTAAGATACACATGGTTAGCGACGTCTTCAAGTGTTAAATTGGTCGTTAAGTTCGTATCAATGTAAGAAATGGCTTTGCGAATTTCATCATTTTTGGAGTTGATAGAATCTTTAGTTTCTTTTTTACTTGAGTGAAAGTTAAATTTAATTTGATCCCGCGGGTCATCGTCATTGAAGTGATAATCGCCAATCGTTTTGAGTAAAGCGGCGGCAGATTCAATTTGAGTTGTATTGACGGTCTTAATTTTCTTTCTGGCTTGACGTAATTCCTGTGGAGATTCCCAAGGAGTAACGATCGGATGGATGCGGGTAAATGAATTTTGCGAGTCGTCATTCATCTCTACTTGACCAAATAATGCAAATCCAATCAATTGATTATTGCGAATAATAGGTAATGAAATATCTGTGAGTCCAGCATGGCAACGGTAAATACAAGGGTTACCATTTTTTGAGGCTTCTAAGCCTCCGAATGCATCACACTTTTGGCAAAGAGATTTGAATTCTGGCTTTGAACGCATTAACTGACAAAAAGGAGAGAAGTTATATAGGTCGGAAGTTTCCTTTCCATGTATATCAACAAGTACCGACCCAAAATCGGCTGCAAGAGCAAAATCTTGGATTGTTTTGGAAAGTTGCAAGGAACTTTGCGAATTCAATGTACTGATATTTTCCATGTAAGCGCCTCCTAGTCAACTATCATTTTACCAGAACACAAAATTATTTTAAATCTCGTTTAGACCAATAACATTATTTTGACCAGCAGAAGACAAAATATTACTATTTTCTGACCTTAGTTGAACTTTGATTAAGGTTTATTTGACGTTGTCTTGACACTTTGTGACCACAATATTTTAACATTGGGAATAATCCGACTAAAAGATAGGACAAATTTGTTCTATCTTTTTTGTTTATCATTATAAATGTAAGTGCTATCAAAAAAATTAGGAGGAATGTTTTATGCAACAGGAAGCGTTAGGAATGATTGAAACTAGGGGGTTGATTGGTGCTATTGAAGCAGCTGACGCGATGGTAAAAGCTGCGAATGTTTCCTTAATTGGAACGGAAAAAATTGGTTCTGGATTAGTGACAGTGATGGTACGAGGAGATGTAGGTGCGGTAAAAGCAGCCGTTGATGCAGGTGTTTCTGCGGCTAACTCAGTAGGAGAAGTTGTTTCTAATTATGTTATTCCACGTCCACATACTGAAGTTGAAGGCTTGCTCCCTAAGTCAGAATAGAAAGGTGGGATAGCTGATGGCAAACACAGATCAAAAGATCGAAGAGATCATGAAGCGTGTGCTCGCAAAAATGGAAACAGGAAATGAGTTGAAAACCACTAACGGAGGAGATCATAAAATGATTGAAAAGCAATGTGCATTGACTGAATTTGTAGGAGCTACAGAATTTGGAGATACGATCGGGTTAGTAATCGCTAACGTAGATTCATCTCTATTAGAAACAATGAAATTAGAGAAAAAATATCGTTCAATCGGAATTGTTGGTGCTCGTACTGGTGCCGGACCTCATATTATGGCTGCTGATGAAGCAGTGAAAGCGACAAATACAGAAGTCATCTTGATTGAAATGCCTCGTGATACAAAAGGCGGAGCTGGTCATGGTTCGATCGTGATCTTTGGCGGCGATGATGTATCTGATGTGAAACGTGCGGTAGAGGTTACGCTGAAAGAAGTGGATACGCGCACATTTGGAGATGTATACGGCAACGAGGCTGGACATATTGAATGTCAATATACAGCACGTGCTAGTTACGCATGCAATAAAGTATTTGGTGCTCCGGTCGGAAAAGCTTTCGGAATTTTAGTTGGAGCTCCTGCCGCAATTGGTGTAGTAATGGCTGATACGGCACTGAAATCAGCGAATGTTGATGTAGTATCTTACGCAACACCGCAAAATGGCCAAAGTTTCTCAAATGAGGTAACGATGACAATCACAGGCGATTCTGGAGCTGTTCGTCAAGCAATTATTTCAGCTCGCGATATTGGTTGCCAATTATTGGGAACGATGGGTAGTACGCCTAAAAATGATCAACCATCATACATTTAAGAGTGGAGTGAAAAATAGATGAAATCAAAACGATTTGAAGAACTAGAAAAAAGACCGGTCAATCAAGATGGTTTCGTAGATGAATGGGTAGAAGAAGGATTAATTGCGATGCAAAGTCCGAATGACCCTAAACCAAGCATCAAGATCGTTAATGGTGAAGTGGTTGAACTTGATGGGAAAGACAAAGCTGACTTTGATTTGATTGATTCATATATCGCTCAATACGGAATTGATTTAACTCGCACCGAAGAAGTAATGGCTATTCCTTCGAAAGAGTTAGCGAATAAAATCGTTGATCCAAATATTTCAAGAGAAGAAATCGTTCAATTGACGACTGCGGCAACACCAGGGAAATTAAATGAAGTAGTCGGATATATGAACGTGGTTGAAATGATGATGGCGGTTCAAAAAATGCGGGCTCGTCGTCGTCCAACGACTCAATCTCACGTAACCAACGTTCGCGATAATCCTGTACAGATCGCAGCGGATGCGGCGGAAGGTGCTTTGCGCGGCTTTGATGAACAGGAAACAACGGTAGCCGTTGCTCGTTATGCGCCATTCAACGCAGTGGCGATCATGGTTGGTTCGCAAACTGGACGTCCAGGCGTATTGACACAGTGTTCATTAGAAGAAGCAACAGAGCTTGATTTAGGAATGCGCGGCTTTACCGCTTATGCCGAAACAATCTCTGTTTATGGTACGGAACAAGTATTTACCGATGGCGATGATACGCCTTGGTCTAAAGGATTCTTAGCTTCTTGTTATGCCTCTCGCGGATTGAAGATGCGTTTCACTTCAGGGACTGGATCAGAAGTACAAATGGGATACGCAGAAGGCAAATCAATGCTCTACCTTGAAACACGTTGTATCTATTTAACAAAAGCAGCCGGAGTTCAAGGCTTGCAAAATGGTTCGATCAGCTGTATCGGAGTTCCAGGGGCAGTTCCTTCAGGGATTCGAGCTATTTTAGCTGAAAACTTGATTGCGATGCTGCTTGATTTGGAAGTGGCTTCAGGAAATGACCAAACCTTCTCACATTCAGACATTCGGAGAACGGCTCGTTTGCTGATGCAATTCTTACCAGGTACAGACTTCATTTCATCAGGTTATTCAGCAACGCCAAACTATGACAACATGTTTGCCGGTTCCAACTTTGATGCTGATGATTTCGATGATTACAATGTCATTCAACGGGATTTGAAAGTTGATGGCGGATTACGGCCGGTTAGTGAAGAGGATGTTGTGGCAGTTCGTAATAAGGCTGCGAGAGCTTTGCAAGGGCTGTTTGATAAGCTAGGCTTGCCAACGATCACTGATGAAGAAGTTGAAGCAGCAACCTATGCTCGAGGATCACAAGACATGCCGGAACGTGACATGGTGCAAGATATCAAAGCAGCACAAGAATTATTAACTCAAGGTAAGACAGGTTTGGATCTTGTTAAGGGCTTGTCAGAAAGTGGTTTTGAAGATGTCGCAACAAGCTTGCTCAATCTTTTGAAACAACGTGTAGCGGGAGACTTCCTACAAACGTCTTCAATCTTTGATGCAGATTGGAATGTGATCTCTGCCGTCAATGACAAGAATGATTATGCTGGACCGGGAACTGGGTACCGATTAGATGGGGCCGAGTGGGAAAAAGTAAAAGCGATCCCTAAAGCAATCAATCCGAAAGACATTTAAGGAGGAGTAAAAATGACAGAACTGAATGAAAATCTTTTGCGCTCCATTATCAAAGAAGTGTTAACTGAAATGGAAGCAAACACAGGAGATCAACCTGTTGCTTTTGAACAAACAAAGACAGAGTCCACAACATCGTCTGATTGGTTTAAATCTGTCGGCGTTGCTCAACCAGGAAATTCTCAGGATGAAGTAGTTATTGCTGTGGCGCCAGCTTTTGCAGATTCACAAACAACCAATATTCTTGGCGTTCCCCATAAAGAAATCCTAAAACAAGTGATTGCCGGTATTGAAGAAGAAGGCTTAAAAGCTCGGGTTGTTAAAGTTTATCGGACTTCTGATGTAGCCTTTGCCGGTGTTGAAGGAGATAAATTATCTGGTTCGGGTGTTTGTGTTTCGATCCAATCAAAAGGTACAGCGATTATCCATCAAAAGGATTTGCAACCGCTGTCAAATTTGGAGTTATTCCCGCAAGCACCGCTGATCACTTTAGAAACCTATCGTGCGATTGGGAAAAACGCCGCAAAATATGCGAAAGGCGAGTCGCCAAATCCAGTGCCAATGATGAATGACCAAATGGCTCGGCCGAAATATCAAGCGTTATCAGCATTGCTCCATATTAAAGAAACGAAGCACGTAGTAATCGGAAAACCAGCAGAAGAAATTTCTGTAACTTTATAGTGAGGTGACTAGAATGAATGAGCAATCTATCGAGAGTTTGGTTCGAGGAATCTTAAAAGATATGAATAGCGGTACAAGTCCGGCAGCGACAGAAACTACTGTAAGTTCTGGGGCAGCGACTGTTGCTGACTATCCGATCGCAAAAAATCATCCGGATTGGATCAAAACAAATACTGGTAAGACATTGGATGATATTACGTTAGAAAATGTATTGAATGGATCATTAACACCTGACGATTTAAAAATTACGCCCCGTATTTTGAAAGCGCAAGGAGAAATCGCTACGAGTGCAGGTAGAAAAACAATCTCTAATAATTTTGATCGCGCGTCTGAGTTAACAGCTGTTCCTGATGCACGAGTGTTGGAAATGTATAACGCTTTGCGTCCTTATCGTTCAAGCAAACAGGAACTACTAGATATCGCGAGTGAGTTGGAAACGAAATATGATGCGAAAATCAGCGCAGCTTATGTGCGCGAAGCAGCGGAATATTATGAAAAACGGAAGAAACTTAAAGGTGATAATTAATTTCTAGTTCGGAAATTCAGGAAGAGGAGCAATGAATCATGAAACGTGTAATTGGGATTGATATTGGAAATTCCTCAACTGAAGTAGCTTTGGTTGAAATTGATGATCATCAACATGTCCGATTCCTAGAATCTGCCATTGCTGAAACGACGGGTATTAAAGGGACGAAGAAGAATCTATTTGGTATCTATAAAGCAATCAATGAAGCCTGCGCAAAAAATCGATTAAAGGTCGAAGAAATCGATTTAATTCGAATCAATGAGGCAACACCGGTTATCGGCGATGTTGCGATGGAGACGATTACGGAAACGATCATCACCGAGTCAACGATGATCGGCCATAATCCCAAAACGCCCGGCGGCTTAGGCTTGGGCGTAGGAACTACGCTTCGTTTTGCTGAGATTGAAAAGATCGGGAAGAAGGATACTCCTTATATTTTGATCATTGAAAAGTCCTTTGACTTTGATGCTGTGGCACGCCAAATCAATCATTTTGTAGCAAATGGCTTTCTGATTACTGCGGCTATCATGCAATCGGATGATGGAGTTTTGGTGAACAACCGATTATCAAAGAAGATTCCGATTGTCGATGAAGTTTCTTATATCGATAAGGTTCCAGTAAATATGCTAGCAGCAGTTGAGGTGGCTGAAACCGGTCGCGGTGTATCACAGTTATCCAATCCTTATGGAATAGCCACGGTCTTTGAGCTTGATTCGGAAGCAACTAAGAATATTGTTCCTGTTGCCCGTGCCTTAATCGGAAATCGCTCGGCGGTAGTTATAAAGACACCAAAAGGCGATGTTAAAGCGCGAACAATTCCTGCTGGGAAAATTGAAGTAACTGGTGGGAATCGCCGCAGTACGGTAGGCATATCAGCAGGTGCAGAAAAAATTATGGAGACGGTTTCGGCCTTCGAAGTGATTGACAATGTCACTGGCGAATCAGGTACAAACGTTGGCGGGATGCTGGAAAAAGTACGCTTAACGATGGCGGAGTTAACGGATCGTCCAGTCAATCAAATCTTCATTCAAGATTTATTAGCAGTCGATACTTTTGTGCCGATCAGTGTCAAAGGCGGCGTGGCTGGTGAATTCTCAATGGAACAGGCAGTTGGAATCGCATCGATGGTCAAATCCGATCATTTACAGATGTCGAAAATTGCGGATGAGATTCAACAGGATTTAGGGATCAAGGTTGAGATTGGCGGTGCAGAGGCGGAAGCGGCGATCTTAGGAGCGCTGACCACACCGGGAACTTCTGCGCCACTGGCGATCTTGGATTTGGGTGCCGGTTCGACAGATGCATCCATTATTAAGAAGGATGGAACAATCGTGGCAACACACTTGGCAGGTGCTGGTGATATGGTAACGATGTTGATTCAGTCCGAATTAGGCCAAGAAGATGTTTATTTAGCTGAGGATATCAAGAAATATCCCTTAGCAAAGGTAGAGAATATTTTCTACATTCGCCATGAAGACGGTTCCGTTCAATTCTTTGATACGCCTTTAGATCCAGCGTTGTTCGCTAAAGTGGTGGTTGTGACACCAGATGGCTATGTACCAATACCTGGTGATGACTCGATTGAAAAAATTCGAATCGTTCGACAAACTGCAAAGGAACGTGTCTTTGTAACGAACGCGTTGCGGGCTTTGCGGCGCGTCAGTCCAACAGGGAGTATTCGAGATATTCCGTTTGTCGTAATTGTTGGCGGATCTGCTTTAGATTTTGAAATTCCGCAGATTGTAACGAACGCGCTGTCTCATTACGGATTGGTAGCTGGACGTGGGAACATTCGACAAATCGAGGGACCGCGTAATGCAGTGGCGACTGGTTTGATCCTTTCCTACTTGAGGGAGGGATTCGATGGAGCTTGATCTAAATGTTCGGCCAATGGTATTGATCTATCTGTCTAAATCAGCATCGATCGAGGATATTCAATATGTTCTTTATGGTTTAGAAGAAGAAAAAATTCCTTTTTCTATTGAGCAAAAAGAATTTTCAACGGCGACGAAGGCTGCGTATGTTGCGGCAAACACTTCTTCGCTAAATGTTGGAATTGGTTATGTAAATAATGAAGCGGCCCTTCATTATAAAAATTTGGCACCAGAAACTCCTTATCAATCGATTCAACGAGTTGTAACTTGTCCACCATTAGTTTTAAAAAGTTTCGGTGGGAATGCGGCACGTTTAGTAAAGGGTGTGCCATTCAAATCAATTGATCCTATGGAGGTGAAACTATGAAACAAGCAATTGGCTTAGTCGAAGTAAAAGGTTTGGCTAGTGCAATCGAAGTATCAGATACGATGGTCAAAGTTGCGAACGTCGAACTTCTTGGTGTTGAGAAAGCACGAGGATTCGGTTGGATGACAGTGAAGGTCGCTGGCGATGTCGGAGCGGTAAAAGCGGCGGTAGATGCCGGTAAAGCCAAAGCCGTCGCAAACAATGTCTTTCTATCAGCACTGGTTATTCCTCGCCCAGCCAATAATTTAGAAAAGTTTTTCTTTACGAAAGAGTCGGCCTCGAAATCGCCGGATGAGAATCCAGAGAAAACGCCAGCGGTGAGTGAACCAGTGGAACCACAACAGGAACCGGAGAAGGTTGAAGAGAAATCGCAACCAGATGGAAAACCGGTTATCGAGGAACCGTTCAAAGAAGCGGCTATAAAAGAAGAGCCGAGTAAAGAAGAAATTACAAAAGAAGAAACGATTCAGGAAGAGCCAACCAAAGAAAAAGTGACCAAAGAAGAACCAAAAAAGAAAAAGAATCCACCTAAAGGGTCAAAAAAAACTTCGGAATCAAAAAAGAAGAAATAGGCACAGAAGGTAGATCGTTTGAAAATAGAACTAATTTTACGTAAGGAAAATTAATTCTTTGAGATGAAATAGGATGCCAGTTCCACTACTTACAGTTTCATCGGGAGGAAAGTAAGTAAAAAAGAAACGCATATACAGAGTAAAAGATCTAGTGGAATGGTATACGGCTTGAAAATAGAACTAATTTTTACGTAAGAAAAATTAATTCTTTGAGATGAAATAGGATGTCAGTTCCACTTTTTGCAGTTTTATCAGAAGAAAAACAAGTAAAAAAAGAAACGCATATACAGAGTGAACGTTCTAGTGGAATGGTATACGGCTTGAAAATAGAACTAATTTTTACGTAAGAAAAATTAATTCTTTGAGATGAAATAGGAGGAATAGACATGAATGATGCATTAGGAATGATTGAAACAAAAGGACTAGTTGGTGCCGTAGAGGCGGCCGATGCAATGGTTAAGGCGGCGAATGTAACGCTAGTTGGAACTGAAAAAATTGGTTCAGGACTAGTTACAGTTATGGTACGCGGCGATGTTGGTGCAGTGAAGGCCGCGGCTGATGCAGGTTGTGCTGCAGCTGAAAAAGTGGGGGAAGTGGTTTCCGTTCACGTAATCCCAAGACCGCATCGCGATGTCGACGAAATTTTAGTACCTAAAGTAGGCAATGAATAATTACAGCATTGAGGAAATTAGAAAAATTGTTCGTGAAGTGTTATTGGAGATGCAGGCAGAAACATTTTCCATTGGCATTTCCAACCGACACATACACCTAACGGAAGAACATTTCAGTATTCTATTTCCTAATGAATCGATTGAACCTTTGAAACCGTTAAAGCAACCGGGAGAATTTGCTTCAAAGCAAACGGTGACTTTAGTTGGACCAAAAGGCGAGATCAAAAAGGTTCGTATTTTAGGCCCGTTACGCAAACGTTCACAGGTGGAAATCTCAAAAACGGATGCAAGAAATCTAGGTGTTCAGCCTCCAATCCGGTTGTCTGGTCACTTAGATGATGCGATTGAAATCACGATCCGCAGTGATGCGGCAGAGTTGACGATTCCGGCCGCGATCATAGCGAAACGGCATATTCATTTGAATTATCAGGATATGGAGCGTTTGAACTTAAAAGAAGGACAAGTCGTTTCAGTAGAAATTTTCGAAGGTGCGCGAAGAGGCATTTTTAACGATGTTGAATTACGGCCAGGAGAGAATTTTGTTTTAGAAATGCATGTAGATACAGATGAGGCCAACGGTGCGGATATTCAGCCAAATACACGAGGACGAATTATTAGAGAATAGTCCAAAGGAGGAAGTATGGAGTCAATCGAGAAAGCCAATCAATTATTAACATCTTTTCATGAACTTGTGAATACAAAACAAGCACAGGAGTTTGATCCTGAAGATGGCTATAAAGTTGGAGTCGATTTGGGTACTTCCTCTATCGTTTTGGTTGTTTTAGATGGAAAGAATCGACCGGTTTTTGGTGCTTTTGAATACGCGGATGTTATCAGAGACGGACTGGTTGTTGATTATCAAAAGTCAGTTCAAATCGTTAATCGGCTGCGTGCTCAAGCAGAGGAAACGCTCGGTTTTCCTCTGAAAGCTGCATCAGGTGCAATTCCGCCAGGCACCGTTGGAAACAACAAACGTGTGGTGGCCAATGTCATTGAAAGTGCGAATATGCTGGCAGACGAACTTGTCGATGAACCAACAGCGGCGGCATTGGTCTTAGGTGTCAATGAAGGAGCTGTAGTTGATGTTGGCGGCGGGACGACTGGGATCAGTATTTTTGAGAAGGGCCAGCCGATCATTGTAGAGGATGAGCCCACCGGCGGCACGCATATGACTTTAGTAATCGCGGGCAATAGCAGGATTTCCATTGAGGAAGCGGAACAGATCAAACGAGATCCAGCCCGTGATCGAGAGAATTTTATCATTTGCCGACCAGTGATTCAACGAATGGCTAACATTACCGCCAATGTGTTAAAAAAGCATCCAACAGAACCAATCTATGTTGTTGGCGGAGCGTCTTATCTATCTGAATTTGAACAAGAATTTTCGAACTATTTGGATCAAAGGGTTTATAAACCAAAATATCCTCAATTTGTAACACCAATTGGAATTGCGATGTCTTCCACCCCAATCGTGGAGTAACAGATGGACGGCAAAGCGATCTCTAATTGTATGGTAACTATGTCTGCAATAAGAATTGGGAGTAAGAATATGGACGAGTTAGTTGAGCGTATTATTTCAATCATCAATCAGCGAGAACAAAATACCTTATTTCTTTCTTGTCGTACGCCTTCCCATATTAATCAAGGAATCAGCGGCTTTTTATACAATAAGCAGATTCATTTGACTGAGGTAGATATCCTATTTTTAGAGCGGTTCATAAAAAAAGACACGGAAGATCCTCTAGTGAGGTGGCTGTATCAAAGCTATGACTATGATTGTCGTCTAACATTTGAACTGGCTTTCTCAAACACGGATTTGATTCCAAATGAATTATTCAACGAGTGCAGTGTGAAGTTGCTTAACAATCAAGGAAAACAATATTTTCTATTTCCGAATAAGGTCATAACCTACCAGCAAATAGCTATGCTGACGCAAGAGGATATTTTACTGCTTGCGGCAAAACAATTAGTTACAGACTTGGCGAAGGATCGATTGCGGGAAAAGAAAGTCATTGTTGTAGAAAGGAGTTCAACCCTATGCTGATGGCAAAAGTAGTTGGGAGTGTAGTTTCGACCCAGAAGGATGAATCGTTAATTGGAAAAAAACTGATGATCATCCAACCGATTAACTCTGAACAACAGAATATTCGCTTTCAACAGGTAGCGGCGGATACAGTAGGGGCTGGTATCGGAGACTATGTCTTATTGACCAGTGGTTCTTCTGCCAGAAAAATGTTTTCGACTCCTTCAGATGCTGTTGATTATGCAATCGTTGGAATTATTGACACGTTTGATTTTTAGGGAGCTGAGGAACGATATGGCGATTTATACAAAAACGGGAGATAAAGGAACAACGAGCCTTTTTGATGGAACAAGAGTAAAAAAATCAGATCCACGAGTAGAAACATATGGAACATTTGACGAATGCTGCGCACAAGTCAGTGTGGCTCAGAAACTAGCGAAGGATTCAGAGACTATTCAGCATTTGGAATGGGTTCAGCAAAAACTATTCCTATTGAATGCGGAAATTGCAACGGAGAAAGATTTCTCTAAGCTAGAAGCGAAAAGTACATTGATCGCAGCAAGCGATATTCAGCAAATGGAGGACTGGATCGATCAATACACCAAACGTTTGCCTGAAGTGCATAGTTTCATTTTACCGGGGCAGACACTTTCAGCCGCTCAACTGCATGTGGCACGGGCTGTTTGCCGGCATGGCGAACGCTTGCTGACAGAGCTGTCAGAATCTGCTGAGGTGCGGGAGGACGTACGGAAATTTGTTAATCGATTATCTGATTGTCTCTATATTTTTGCTCGAATGGAAGATCATAGTGAGACTGAAAAAAAGTTAGTAGATGAAATATTACGTCGGTATTTAGAACAAAGCGGAACCCTAAGCCAAAAAAGTCATTTGATAAAACACCATCAAATCTTTCAGGCTTGCGAGGAGCAAGCTGAAACAATGGGTGTTCCAGTCTCAATGGCGCTGGTTGATGAAACGGGCAGTTTAGTAAGTTTTTATCGAATGTCAGGAGCACTCTTAGTTAGTGAATCTTTGGCGCAGAAAAAAGCTTACTCCGCTGTTGCAATGAAAACAGATACCCATGAATTAAAGGCGCTCGTTCAACCGGCAGGGGATCTTTACCAATTGGAAACCTTGACTGATGGACAAGTCGTTACTTTCGGCGGCGGCTTCGTAATTAAGGATTCAATGGGGAAAGTTATCGGTGGTTTAGGTATCAGCGGCGGCGCGGTTGAGGAAGATATGGCGATCGCTCAAAAGGGTTTAGAGAAGTTGAAGGAGATTTGACATGCGTGAAGAAGAAATAAAGGAACTGATCACAAAAATTCTTCAAGAAGCTCAAACAACAACCTCTCCGGCGAAGGAATTTGGTGTTTTTGAGACTGTTGAAGAAGCGATTCAAGCGGCAAAATTTGCCCAAGAATGCTACGAAAATCAAACCTTAGAAACAAGAAGAAACGTGATTGAAGCGATTCGTTGCGGAATGAGACCGCATATTGAAAAGATTGCCTGCGACACGTTAGAAGAAACGGGGATGGGGCGCTATGAAGATAAGCTTCAGAAGCTCCAACTCGTTTTAGATAAAACACCGGGAGTCGAAGATCTGCACACGGAAGCTTTGACTGGCGATAACGGGATGACACTATATGAGTTGTCTCCATACGGTGTAGTCGGGGCGGTCACTCCGAGTACCAATCCGGCGGAAACCGTGATTTGCAACTCAATAGGAATACTGGCGGCTGGAAATGCAGTCTATTTCAGTGTTCATCCGGGAGCAAAGAAAGTTTCTCGTTGGGTCGTAAGTAAGATGAATGAGCTAGTTTATGAAGCTTGCGGCATTCAAAACTTAATCGTAACGATTGCCGCGCCTTCAATTGAGGCCGCTCAGGAAATGATGATTCATCCAGATGTTCCATTGTTAGCAATTACTGGTGGTCCGGGAGTTGTTCGACAAGCGATGCAAAGCGGTAAGAAAGTCATTGCAGCAGGCGAAGGAAATCCGCCTTCACTGGTTGATGAGACCGCAAATATTGAAAAGGCTGCAAAAGATATTGTGATCGGCGCCTCTTTTGACAACAATATCTTATGTACAGCAGAAAAAAGTGTCGTAGCTGTGGAGCAAATCGTCGATTATTTGATTTTGCAGATGGAAAAAAACGGCGCGTATTTGGTTCAAGACGAAGCCATTATTCAAAAAATGGTGGATATGACGATTATGGAGAATGGTGCTCCCAGCCGGAAATTTATTGGAAAAAATGCAAACTACATTTTAGCTGAAGCGGGGATCAACGTAGACTTTGATGTACGGGTCATCATTTTAAGAGCGGATAAGATTCATCCATTCGTCGTGAAAGAAATGTTGATGCCGATCTTACCAGTCGTTACGGTCAATAATTTCGATGAGGGGCTGGCAACCGCTTTGCAGATTGAGAATCGCCGGCATCACACCGCGACGATGCATTCTCAAAATGTGGGACGAATGAATCTTGCGGCCAAGAAATTTCAAACATCGATCTTTGTTAAAAACGGCTCTTCTTTCGCTGGCTTAGGGTTTGGCGGGGAAGGTCCAACAACCTTCACGATTGCAACACCAACGGGCGAATGTACGACATCCGCACGGGATTTTGCTCGGAAACGCCGTTGTGTTCTGACTGATGGGTTTTCAATCCGCTAGAAAGGGGGCTTTTCTTTGAAAAAATGGGCAATGAAACCAGAAATTTATTCTGGATTTGCCAGTCTAGAGCGGCTGCAGCAATTTGAAAAAGAAAATCTCTGTTTTGTATGTGATCCTTATTTAGCGGAGTCTGATAGTTTAAAGAGAATTTTAGGTTATGTAAAACGAACAAATAGTGTTGAGATTTTTTCTGATATTATCCCAGATCCTCCAATCGAAACCGTAGTAGAAGGGATCGAGAGAATGACTAAAATTCAACCAACTGTGGTCATCGCAGTTGGCGGAGGTTCTGCGATTGATACAGCTAAAGCGATGCTGTTCTTTTATAAACGAACGACCGGCAATAAAGTGAAGCGGTTTGTTGCGATACCAACTACCAGTGGGACTGGATCGGAAGTAACTAGCGCTTCGGTTATCACGGATACACAAAACAAAATAAAGTATCCGATTTTTCATGAAGCGATTATTCCTCACGAGGCCATCTTAGACGCAAGTCTAGTCATGTCTAGCCCGCCATCTGTTACAGCATTTAGCGGGCTGGATGTATTAACTCATGCGCTGGAATCCTTAGCTTCGACCAATCGAACCAATTATACAAATGCTTTGGCTGAGAAGGCGACAGAATTGGTCTTTCAGTTTTTACCAACTTGTGTGAATCAGGGGATGGAGTTAGACGCGCGTGTTCAAATGCATGAAGCGTCGACTCTAGCAGGTTTAGCCTTTGATGCAGCAGGTTTGGGTGTCTGTCACGCGATTGCGCATCAGGTAGGGGCGAATTTTAAAGTTCCTCATGGTTTGGCGAATTCTATGCTGCTTCCTTATGTGATTGAAGCAAACAGCAAGAATAAAGAGACCAGAAGAAATTACGCGCGAATTTCACGTAAACTGGGCATTTGCCCACCGAGTTTGCCCGATCATTTAGCTGTTTCAAATCTGTCTCAAGCTGTTCAGCAATTGGCAATCGAGTGCAAGGCACCGATCAAGCTGAATAGCTTTGGAATTCAAGAAGAGGCAGCCTTGCTAGCCGAAGAGGTCATCGCAAACAACGCATTAAATGATACGACATTTAAGACCAATCCGATTCAGTTTTCAGTCGAAGAAATAAAAGATATTTATCGAAACATAATAAAATAATCATTTTTCCTGACAATATTTTGCAACTTTCGATGTGAGAAAACTATTATAATATAGATAGGTAAATTGTCAGGAGGATGTCACGAAAGTCGCATTTGTTTTTCTGCAAGAAAAATAAAGACATTAAAAAGAATAAGGAGGTCTCATAATGAATAGTCCTGTATTTGGTGAATTTTTTGGTACGATTGTTCTAATTCTTTTTGGTTCAGGTGTTGGTTGCTCAGTCAATCTAAAAGGTACTTTAGCAAAAGGTGTAGGCGCCAGTTGGTTATATATTGCCGTGGGCTGGGGTGTCGCAGTTATGCTGGGTGTTTTAGCAAGCGGGCATTTTGGTTCGCCGGGTCATTTGAATCCAGCAGTAACAATTGGTTTTGCCGTTGCGGGTTCCTTTGAGTGGGGGCAAGTCGCTCCGTTTATTCTGGCTCAAGTTGCCGGCGCATTTATCGGAGCACTGATTGCTGCGATTCATTTCTGGCCGCATTTCCAGCATACGACTGTAGAAGAAGGCAACAGCGTTGGGATTTTTGCTACTGGACCAGCAATTCCAAGCACAGCATTAAACTTAGTTAGTGAAATTATTGCAACTTGTTTCTTCGTATTAGCGATCCAATTAATGCCGGCCGATATTCCACCAGGCTTGCAACCGTTAATGCTGGTATTTGTTTTGATTGGGATCGGGTTGTCCCTAGGTTCAACTACCGGTTATGCGATCAACCCTTGTCGTGACTTTGGTCCGCGATTGATGTATGCGTTGATGCCGATCCCTAACAAGGGCGATGCCAATTGGGGCTACGCATGGATTCCGATTGTCGGCCCGATCATTGGTGCTTGTATTGCGACCTTATTAGTAAAAGGTTTAGGATAAAAAAATATCACAGCAAGGTCGCCTGACGTTTGAAGAAACGATGGCGACTTTGCTGTCATAAGGGAGGAAAATATGGCGAGTAAAATTATGTCAATTAATGCCGGCAGTTCCTCGTTGAAATTTCAATTATTCGAAATGCCAGAGGAAGTACTGTTAGTAAAAGGATTATTTGAACGAATTGGTTTGGAAGATGAGATGATTTTTTCTTACTCGATAAAAGATGCGAAGGTAAAAACGTCGGTTAAGGGAAAATCGCATGAGGAAGCAATTAATTTTCTGCTGCACTTCTTGCTTGAAAGAAAGGTCTTAACCAGCTTGGACGAGCTTTCAGGTGTCGGTCATCGAGTGGCTCATGGCGGCGAAGATTTCAAAACATCCAGCTTAGTTGATTCGTGCGCATTACAAAAAATCAAAGATCTAGGAAAACTGGCTCCTTTGCATAATCCTGTGAACGTTGTAGGGATTGAAGCATTACAAAAGGATTTACCAGATTGTCCGCAGGTGGCGGTTTTTGATACTTCTTTTCATCAAACGATGGAAGCCAAGAATTATGTCTATCCGCTGCCATATCGCTTTTATGAAGAAGACAGCGTAAGGCGTTACGGCTTTCATGGGACGAGCCATCAATTTGTCGCTGCCGAAGCGGCAAATTATTTAGAAAAACCAATTGAGTCGATGAAAATTATTTCTTGTCATTTGGGAAATGGTGCGAGTATTTGTGGAATCAAAGACGGAAAATCGGTGATTACTTCTATGGGATTCACACCGTTAGCAGGTCTTATGATGGGGACGCGCTGTGGGGACATTGATCCTTCGATCATTCCATTTTTACAAAATGAGAAGAATCTTTCAGCCAGTGATATGGATAAGTTGATGAATGCTGAATCCGGCTTCAAGGGTGTTACTGATTTCAGCAGTGATACGCGAGATATTATTAGCGAAGCAGAAAAGGGTAATGAAAGAGCAAAATTGGCGCTTGATATGTTTGCAGGTCGAGTCAAACAAACGATTGGCGCTTATGCTGCGGAGCTTGATGGGGTTGATGTCCTGATTTTTACTGCTGGGATTGGAGAAAACTCAGCGGTTATCCGCGAGATGATTTGTCAGGATTTAACCTTCTTTGGTATTGCGATCGATCAAGACCAGAATCAGAAAAACAGCAGAAGAATTAGTTCGGCTGCTTCTTCGGTTGAAGTATTAGTCGTTGAAACGAACGAGGAGCTGATGATTGTCAGAGATACGTTTCATTTGATTTAATTAATAGAAAGATGCCATGGATTGATTTAACTAAATCCATGGCATCTTTTTTTATTGTATAAGGCTATCGATTAATTCTGGACGCGGGTTAGATAAGACGATCTTGTTAATGAGCATCGCTTGATCCTTGGCGCCTTGTGTTCCAGCTTCGACAGCGGCTTTCACTGCGGCAACATCGCCAGTCAATACGACAAATGATTTTCCGGCAATTCCTGTCCCAAGCTGAATCGCTAAAAGCTCTACATCCGCCGCTTTGACGGCAAAATCTGCGGCAATAATCGAACCGGTTGCCGAATAATATTCCAGTACGCCGACTGCTCGAATATTTTCTGGCACCTTTGCCATGTTGATGGCTTGAATCACAGATGGGTTAATTCGGGGAATCAATAATTCACCGACGACGTATCGGCCGCCCATTTCAACACCGACTTCCATGGAGCGTTCGATCGCTGCAACTTGTCCGCTGATCATAATATAGTATTTTCCAGGACAACTGGCTCGCGCCATAATCAAGGTTGCGTCGGCTGCTTTTAACATGTAGTCCACGACCTCGATTCCTTTAGCGATACTGTTCAATTCTAAAAATCCGATAGTATCCATTAGTTTCATTGGTTGTCCCTTCTTTCAATTGTAATGCTGGCGGATACCGCAGTCACCATGCCATCAATACTGGCATGAACATCCGCGCCTAGAGCCTTTTCAGGTTTTCTACCGATTAAATCGCCTGCTTTGACATGATCGCCTACTTGGATCACCGGCTCGCAAGGAGCGCCAATATGCATTTTCAGCGGAATATTTACGGTAGTTGATTCATGTTTCAGCAGATCTTCTACTTTTAGATCGGCATATTGTTTCAAACCATCCTTCAGTAAAATTTTTACTGGCGGGACTTGCTGGTATTCACGCATCAAAGTTGGTGTGAGCGGCTGATCATTTTTCTGGTAGCGAATCCCTTTTTCGGCTAAACGCTGCTTTACATATTTATTGACTTGCCGTGGTAAAAGCCCCATCGGACAAGCGATCGTTTCGCAAATGCCGCATTCACAGCAAAGGAGCGCTTCTCTCCAGATCGGATCGTCATCAATATCATCTGGTATCTCGGTGATGGTCAAATGGCGCATCACGCGATGGGGATGAATTGGATGGCCGATTTGGTAACGCGGACAAAGTTCCGTGCATAAACGACATTGAATACAGGAGGAGCGAGCCTTATTAATCATTTGCGGAATTTCTTTTTCCAGCAATTCGTAAATAAAATCGCGTTTTTCCATAATAATGATGCCGGAAGTCGTTTTGGTAACGACTTGTTGTGGAAATTCATCCTGAGTACCAGTTTTACCCATCATCGGTCCGCCGTTGATAAACATGAAGTCATCAATCGTTGCTCCGCCAGCTAATGCCAAACAGTCGTCAAAGGAGGTACCGATCGGAACTTCCAAGATCTTTGGTTCTTTGACTGCACCAGTGATGGTCAACAGCTTATGAGTGACGTTTTCCCCCTGTTGAGCGTGATAAATATTAAGCATAGTAGCGATATTCGAAATCACACAGCCGACTTCGATCGGGATTCCCCCAGGCGGTACGGTTCGTCCAGTAACCTCAAAGACCATGATCTGTTCATCGCCCGCCGGATAAAAATTATTCATTTTGAAGACGGAGACGGGAACTTTTTGTTCCTGAATCGCCTGTTCTAATGCATTGATTTCCTTCGTGTAATGCCCTTTGGTGGCAATCACAATCTGTTTCGCTTCTAAGAGTTTGCCAACCGCTGCGATGGCTTGAACACACTCTTTTGCGAAGTGGTTCATCACGTAATGGTCTGTTTTCAAGAGGGGCTCACATTCCGCTGCATTGATAATAAAATACTCCGTTTTCGTATTGTATTTGACAGCAGTAGGAAAGCCCGCTCCGCCGCAGCCTACGATACCGGCGGAAGTGATTTGTTCCAATAGCATATTCGTTCCTCATTTCTTTAAACTAAAATAAGAGCGTTTTCATTGTTAGGCATTAATTGATGGAAAAATTTGTTTCGAGTCCACTGAATCAATTCGCAGACTTCTTCAGTTGTTTCTAACTGTTTTCTTTTTTGTAGCAAGGTTTGCGCCAGCATCATGGAAAGTCCTTTGGCTAAAAAGATTGCTTGAGGATCGCCCAAACTGTCAAAATCCGGAAATTCGCCTAAATTGGCGATTCGATTAATATTGGCCATCGCTAAGTAACCAAGCGAATCTTGGAAGATTTCTACGAAGCGTTCCTGCTGAATGCCCGCGGCATGGTCAGAAAAATAAGCGAAATACGTTTTATAAACGTCCTTGATGACCTGCAGCAGGAAAGAGCACATCGTAGCATCGCCCCTGATACTGAATCCCGCATACTGAGAAAGAATATTTGCCAAAAAATAGCCGATATCATAGGAAAAAGGTCCTGTCATGGTGTATTCCATATCGATTACTTTAAAGGAGGTTTGTGAGACGAAAACATTGGAAGAATGGAAATCACCATGAATCAAACAGTCATCCTCGCTGGAAATCCGTTCAATCAATGTCTCCCAATCATTTTTCACTTCGACATCCTCCAAAATGGCCGCTAGAATATCTAGTGTTGCTTCTTGATAGGCGGTCTTCTGAGTATTATTTCTAGGCGGCGGTTTCAAAATGAAATCGGTGATAATTACTCGCATATCCGAATTCTTGAAATAATTCTTCAACGCGTACCAGTAGTCGGCCGATAATTTCATTTTTGATGTTGCTAGGTGCGTTCGCGCGAGATATTCACCGACTTGCTTTCCTAAGCGCGGAAATTGTTCTCCGCGGCAGAGCGCGAAACGCAAAACAGTCAGGTATGAAAGATCCTCCATGATAAAAAGATGCGCAGCAGGATCTGCAAAATACGTTTCTGGGACCATCTGAGGAGCTAAACCAGCCCGCAGCTGATAGGTCATGTACTCTAAATAATTCCGTTTAGGATCGATCGGAGCCAGCGAGATTCCACTGGAAATCGTTTTTTTCGAATGCTTAACGATGTATGTTTGATTGCCCTGTTTAAGGGTGTAAAGATAATTTAAGTAGCCATCAACGTATTTGTCTTTTTCGTTGCAAAGAGCCGTTACGGTGAGGGGACTAGTTGAGTTAAAAAGAGCGGTTCGCTTCAGCAAATAATCTGCGAGCGTGTGTTCACTAATCTCCATCGTCTTCCTCCTGTTCGAATATTTTATGTGGGTTTGTTAACTAAATGAATCCCACAAGAATCCTATCCTACCAATAAGTTTATCGAATCCCAGAGTAAAAATATATAATAAAAATATGCACTATAAGACCAAGCGGCTAGAAGCCTTTGAGGGCTTGGATCGTAGGAAATATGTTAAAAAAAGTGAACAAAAAAATACAATAAAAAAAACCGTTTTCGAAAAGAAAACGGCTATAGCTCATACATGGCTTCTTCAAAGTTTTCAACATAATAACGGAAAATTTTTCTTCCTCGACAAACGACTGTGTGTCCTTCCGCTTCGAGTTTCTCAATTTGAGCGTCCACGCCACCGGGGAATTTCGGATTGATTTCTCCTTTAGCCTTTAGGGTTCGCCAGTAGGGAGTCAAGTCCGTGTCGCGTTGTTCACTGGCCCAAGCAGCAATTGAGATGAAGGCACCAGCAGTGATCGGTTCGGTAAAATCACCATCATTCTGTTTGGCTAAGTAGTCTCTGATCGCGCTAGTTGTGATGATCTTTCCGTAAGGGATTCTTTTCATGATCTCGTTGTAATCTAATGGGGGCGCGAAGTACATTTTTGTTCCGCCGTAACGCTTGATCGTTGCTTCATCGGTCACGATTTGCATTTTTGGCATTCCTTTATCTTCGTTCATCATCGCGTTGAAATCTTTTTGATCCTCGTTGGCCATGAGGGCCACCTCCTAATTTTTTAATAAGAGAGACATGACACGTGTCGTTCCTAGTATTAGTTTACCTAGGATAAAAATATCCTGCAATGAGACAGTTTAATTTTTATCAAAAAAAGTTTTCACGTTTTTATCCAGCTTTTGAGTGACAGCTACGATCAGACATTCTTCGATAGCAGATAAAATACCGCAGATCAAAAGAATGATTCCAAACGCGTTAATTGGGAGAACGCGTAAGATTATCGGAGACAAAAAGAGCAATAAACCAGTCAGCTTATTCAAATAGGTATGCAAACTAGCAAATTGATGGAAGCGAAAATAACCGATCAAATACGTGACACAGCGAATGATGACGACGACCAATGCGCCCCAAAGAAGAAATGCGGGCAGCGTAATTGTCAGAATGATTTTTATGACGACCACAATAAAGAAGATCAAATCTGCGATACTATCTAGTAATGTCCCAAAAGCGCTCGTCCAATTCATTTTACGCGCGATCCAGCCATCAATGATGTCGGTCAAGCCCGCAAAAAGGTACAAAGGGAAGAACAGATCGTCTGAAAGAAAAAGAATCAATAGTGAGGCCAAGATACGAAAAGTTGTTAATATGTTAGGAATATAATGCATATATTCGCTCCTTATTCATGATAAGATAATGATTCTACGATCAAGAAAGTGGTAAGAGTTCTAGCTATTACTCGGAAAAATTGAGAAGGGCAAAAGTATTCTTCTTAAAGAAAGATAACTTAACTTTATCATGTTCTTAGCTTGTTTGAAATCAAACTGAAATCTAAATGCAATGAATTTGTGCTATTTTTGATAAAAAGGGTAAAGAGGAGGATGAAATGACAACAACATTGATTATTGATCATCCGTGGAAGGAAAGTTTTAATCATGGTGTGCTGAACAAACTGGTTGCGGGGTTGGAACAAGATCAGAAGATTTATCAGGTAATTGATCTCAATAAAGACGGCTTTAATCCAGTCATGTGTGAAGAAGAGTTGGCTGGGTACCAAAGTGGGTCGGTGTTAGATCCTTTAGTATTGCATTACATGAATTTGTTGCGGGAAACGTCACAGCTAGTATTGATATTCCCAATTTGGTGGTATAGCTCACCGGCAAGCTTAAAGGGCTTTCTTGATAAAGTATTGTTAAATGAATTCGCTTTTTTCGACGGTGGAAACGGGATTCAACCGTTGTTATCAGTTGATTCAGTCGTTGTCTTCACCACCTCCGACCAACCGACAGAGGGCTTGGAAAAACGCTGTACCCGCAGTTATAAGCACCAGCTTACGACAACGCTAGAAGATATTGGCATGCGGAATATTACTTGGCATCATTTGGGTTCAGTGAAAAACCTAACGGATGAAGAACGTCAGGAGTATCTTGAATCGGTTTACAGCAAAATTTAAAAAGATTCGAAGCCCATTTGCTTGAGCTTCGAATCTTTTTATTTTGTAGAAGAATTCAATTTTTCAAATGCAGCATGGTACTCCTTTAAAACTTCAAGAATTTCACGACCGATCAATTTGTAGTCCTTTGTCGGCAAATTGGCCTCTGAAACACGGACTTGTCCAGCGGCCGTGCCGAAACCGACACCATCGATTAAAACCACACCATTTTTTTCTGCCAAGCGGACAAGAAAATCGATATATTCGAAATGACTGGCTAAGTATTCGCGAAAGGCTCTACCGTATCTTCTTTCGGCCAGTTCATAAATATTGATTAGAGAATAGTATTTCGAATTATCACAGGATTCATCCGCAGCAAGCTGCAACGCGTCATGCAGATTCTTGTACCGCTCGTTAATAATTTTTCGTGAGGTATCGATATAAGGATCGGTTTCACCAGCCAGTAAATGCGTCAGAGCAAATAGGACTTCCATGATTTGCTGGGGCGTTGACAGGCCGGAGGTATGATATAAACCGATCGAGCGGCTATCGGCTACCAAACGATCAATAAAAGCCATTTTTTCTGGCTCCTTTACCACTAGTTGGTAGCGCTGAGTCAATAATTTCTGATCTTCACTTGGCAAAGTCTGAATCAAGCGATCAAACACGTTCTCTTTATGGGCTGCAATCAACCCAACTCGCCAACCGGTTGCGCCAAATAATTTTGAAAAAGAATAGACCAGTAGCGTATTGTGGGGAACGACCGCATAGATCGTTTGAAAATTTTCAACAAAGGTGCCGTAAACATCGTCAGTAATGATCATTAAATCCGGATTCGTTTGAACGACCTTTTTTATTTCAGCGAGCGCCGAAGCATCTAATGCCCTTGAACCAGGATTGCTGGGATTAACGATGAAAAAGGCTTTAAGATCGGGATCAGTTAATTTTTCGATCTCGCTTGGCAGCAGCTCCCAATGATTTTCTTCTGTCGATTGCAGATCAACCTCAACCAATTCGTAATCGGATAATTCTGGAATTTGCAGATACGGTGTAAAAATAGGCGTATTGATTGCAATCCGATCTCCGGGGCGAATCAATTTGTTCTCTCTTAACGAGTTAAAGATATAAACGATGGCAGCAGTACCGCCTTCGGTTGGAAAAATGTCTGTTTGATTGGTCAATGAAGTTCCATTGTATAAAACGGATTCTAAGTAATGATTTAAAATAATCTCGCTATTTTTAAGCACGCGGCTAGGAAC
This sequence comes from Enterococcus malodoratus ATCC 43197, assembly GCF_000407185.1. Taxonomy (GTDB): domain Bacteria; phylum Bacillota; class Bacilli; order Lactobacillales; family Enterococcaceae; genus Enterococcus_A; species Enterococcus_A malodoratus. Next base: position 943,927 of record NZ_KE136481.1, on the reverse strand, counting down.
GGGATAGTTATTGCCAAGAACACCGTCAGCCAGTTCTTTGACGAAATCATTGCTATCGATCCCTAGTTGATCAGTGTACTTCAACATTTGCAGTAAAAAATGATCGATCTCGTTTGTTTCCGGCGACAAAAATTCGGTGAAATGCGTTGAAATATCCTGCAGTTCAGTGTAGCCAATCAAGTCACCTTCAGCAATCGTGCGTTCAGACTCCTGCAGGCCAAATTTGATTAAACGATTAAAAGCCAAACGCGCTTTCTTGTTGATCCAATTTGGGTTGCCTCTTCCTGCGTTCAAAAAAACATTTTGCCGTTGATTATCTTGCGCCAAAGTCAGCATTTGATCACTGATTTCAAAAGAGCCGAGCTGTTCCAATTTCTTTTCATTTGAAGTATCCATTGTATGTTGCCACCTCCCAAATTAAGCGTAACGCGCATCGAATTTTTAAGCAAATAAAAGCCTAATAAATAAAAAAAATAAAGTTGAATCAGTTAGAAACGGTAAAAAAAGACGAATTGAAGCGACTAAGATTCGTCATAATCTCAAAACTTTCTTTAAGTTTTAGACGGAAGCGCTTTGGATAGTCTTGCGCCGTTTTCTTTTTATCGTTACACTAACTAATGATATAAAAGAAAGATGGGGATTATTTTTTTATGGAAAACGAAAAAGTTACACAGCCGAACAAAAGCGACTGGTTTTTACGCTTCATCAAAGGGATGTTCATCGGCTCTGGATTTATTTTACCGGGTGTCAGCGGTGGGGCTCTGGCAGCAGTATTTGGTATTTATGAACGAATTATTTCATTTTTGGCCCACATCACGAAAAACTTCAAAGAGAATGTATTGTTTTTTATTCCAGTTGGATTAGGCGGATTAGCGGGTGTTTTTGTGTTATCCTTTGCGGTCAGCTTCCTACTGGGAGAATTTGAAACGATTATGCTTTGGTTCTTTGTTGGTTGTATTATCGGAACCGTTCCTGCGTTATGGAAAGAAGCCGGAAAAAAAGGCCGAGGAACAAAGGATTATGTTATTATCGCTGTTAGTTTCGTCGTAGGCTTCTTATTCTTGTGGAAGGGATCAAGTCTGTTTGGAACTGTTGATCAAAACTTTTTCACTTGGATGATCGCAGGTGCTCTAATTGGTTTGGGTCTGATCGTGCCCGGCTTAAGCCCTTCAAACTTTTTGGTTTATATGGGGATGTACAAAGCGATGGCGGATGGTTTCAAAACTGTTGATATGGGAGTTATTATTCCAATCGGCATCGGCGGTTTAATTACGGTCTTGAGTTTATCGAAGGTAATGGACTGGGTTTTCAGTCATTACTATGCACCGATGTATCATTTTATTTTAGGGATCGTTTTTGCTTCGACGGTCATGATCGTACCGACAGGTTATAGCGGAATTGGCTTCCTTGGTTTCCTTGGTTGTGCGGTTTTATGTATTTTAGGTGCAGCTTTGGGCTGGTGGATGAGCCGTCTGGAAGAACGCTACGTTCCAGAAGATTAGAAAAAAATTTGAAATTTGGGCTTGCAATTTTGATGAGAAGTCTTTAATATGGTGTTAAGCATTTGGAATAGTAATAAATTTTATCGGCAGCAGAGAGTTGATTCACCGTCTGAAAGGTCAACACGCCCACTGAGATTTATGAACCTACCAAAGTTGATTGCTGTGAAAGCAGCACGCGACTCTAGCGTTATTGGAGCTGAAAGTTGGGTCAACAAAGTTTGACCAAGCAAGGTGGTACCGCGAAATTATCCGTTTCGTCCTTACAATTATGTAGGGACGGAACGGTTTTTTTATTTTTATTTTCTAGGAGGATGCATGAATGACAAACTTACAAAAAGAAGATTTTTCAAAATGGTATTTACAAACAATTCAAAAGGCTGACCTGATGGATTATTCACCTGTTCGTGGTTGTATCATCTTTAAAGCAGATGGCTGGGAATTATGGGAACATATTCAAGAGGACTTTAATAGATACCTGAAAACACAAGATATTCGCAACGTCTACTTCCCAATGCTGATTCCTAAACATTTCTTAGAAAAAGAAGAAGAACACGTAGAAGGATTTGCGCCAGAATTACCGTGGTTGACAAAAGTCGGCGACGAAGAATTGGAAGAACCATATGCATTGCGTCCGACTTCTGAAACATTGATCGGCGATGCCTTTTCTAACTGGATCAACTCTTACCGTGATCTTCCTTATGAAATCAACCAATGGGCGAACGTTTTCCGTTGGGAGAAAAAGACGATGCCATTCTTGCGTACTTCAGAATTCTTATGGCAAGAAGGACATACTGCACACGAATCAGAAGAAAATGCGCGTGAACGGACAATGGCGATTTTAGAAGCTTATGCTACCTTGATCGAAGATACTCTAGCGATTCCTGTATACCGCGGACAAAAAACACCGTCTGAACGTTTTGCAGGAGCGGTTGACACATACTCTGTAGAGGCAATGATGCGTGACGGGAAAGCCGTCCAAGCAGGAACGTCTCATTACCTTGGTCAAAACTTTGCAGAAGCTTTTGATATCAAATTCTTGAACCGTAACAACGAACATGAACATGCATATACGACTTCATGGGGAATCTCTACTCGTCTGATCGGCTCATTGATCATGGTACATGGGGACGAACAAGGATTAGTATTGCCGCCAAAAGTTGCACCAACACAAGTTATCTTAGTTCCAGTTGGACCTTGGCAAAAGAAACCTGAAATTCTTGATCGCTTAAAAGAATTGAAGGCAGCTTTAGCAGCAAAAGACTTGCGTGTTCGTATCGACACAACTGACAATACACCAGGTTATAAATTCAATGAATGGGAACTAAAAGGCGCGGCGCTTCGTGTCGAATTTGGCCCTCGTGATCTAGAAAATAATCAAGCAGTAATCAAAATGCGTGATTTAGATGAAAAAGAATCCGTTTCATTAGACGGTATTGAAGATCACATCGTTGAACAATTAGATGTTATGCAAAAACGTTTATTCACTAGCGCACAAAAACGCTATGAAGAGAATGAACATACTGATATTGAAACATTAGACGAATTGAAAGCCCATATCGAAAAATCAAAAGAAGCCGGCGAAACGCCAGGATTTGTTTTGATCGGTTGGGATGGTACCGAAGAGACTGAAGCTAAGATCAAAGAAGAAACTGGCTTCACGACAAGAAACATTCCATTCAATCCGCCTGTTGAAAAAACAGTCGACATTGTTACTGGAAAGCCTGCGAAACATACTGTTTGGATCGCACGCGCCTACTAATTTGAGGAAGTCCGCCACAGTATCACTTTTATATAAAAAAGTTTTTGCAATTACTGTTTAATCAATCAGCCACCAGTAAGCAGGACGGTCGGGAATTTGGTTTCCCAAAAGGTTGATCTGTGCGGTTATATTCTTAGAGCCTGGAACAATCAAAGACATTTGATTGTTCCAGGCTTGTTTTTGCCAGTTTTTCTTCCTGCTTCAGCAGGCTAGAAAAATGGTATGCGTATGAAGATAGAATCATTTTTCCGTTCTTTGGAAAAATGTCTTCCTTAGTAAGAGCTAGCTGCGACGTATATTATCACTGAAATATTATTACTGATTCATATACAAATTATCCAAAAGTCATTTTCTATTTTTTAAGAAAATGGCTTTTTTATTTTGAGAATCATCTTCAATTTACTGTAATATCGGCTTGTAAAGCGTGTAAACGGGGATAGAGTTAAATAAATATTTGAGAAATAGACTAAAAAGGAAAGTGTAACAAAATTATTTTATTTGAAAGATAAGGTTTAAATGTATAAAAATAATTTTGCATAATATATTTAATGTATAATAATAGTTGATATAACAAAAAAATGGAGAAATTGAATGAAGCCTAAAAATCTATTCAACAAACGTCTTTTAATTGTGTCGATTATTATATATCTTGTCTTTGCCTGCATCATTGTACAGAGTGTGTATGTATTTCGTAATTTGTATCGCGATGCGGAAAATAATTACATCGAGGATATTCAACAGGAGATAAATCAGTCTTTGCAGACAGAACATTGGAAAGCGGATCTAGATAAGTTAGTTGAGGATACAGCGATCGAAATCATTGTTCGAGCTGAATCAGGCGAGCGGCTATATTCAACGATTGATTTAGCCGATGATGCAAAAATCAAAGGAATCGTTAATGATAATGCGAAGTTTTTAGAGTCTTTTGAGCAGACGAAAATCGGCGAGCAAAGGGGTTCTGTTTGGTATGTCATTTACCAAGTTCCATTTGTTCAGGTATTGCAAAGTTTCATTTTCAAGTTCAATATACTGATTCTTCTGATCTACATTGCTTTAGTTTTGATCATCATTTGGCTGCAGCGGAAACTCTTAACGCCTCTATACCAAATATCGACATCTTTAGATCGGGCAGAACGGAACGAATTGGACGAAGGTTCGCTTTCAGAAAACGACGACCAATTAAACGAGCGGCTGAACAATTTCTTCTTGAAGCAGAAACATACGCTTCATAGTGTCTATGGCAAAAATACGAATCTTGAAATTGCGCTGGCTCTAGAACGCGAACACTTAGAGAACACGATCAATCTTTCAAAGGCGATGGTTCATGATTTGAAAGGGCCTTTGCACAATCAGTTGCTGGAAAGTGAAATGACCTTGATGCACACAAAAGAAGCAGAAACGCAGGCCTTTTTGAAAAATGAAATTGCTGTGTATAATCAGTTACTGCTGGAAATCAATGATATTCTGCATCAACTAAGAGAAAACGTGTATCAATTCGATGCAGGCTTAGAGCTGTTTGATTTAGTCGATATGGTGCGAACCTCGCAGTTATATCAAATGAATGAGTTGAAACATAAAAGGTTGAGCTTCTTTTTTGATGGTCCTGAGCAGGCGCCAATTTATCAAAATAAGGTAGCGGTACGATTGCTGCTGCATAATATCAGTTCAAATATGGTTCACTACACTATAGAAAACTCTGAGTTGGAGATCTCGCTTGAAATGGTGGACAATGCAGCTCATTTAACGTTCAAGAATGTTACTCAACATCATCATATTCAAACGATCTTAGAAAGCAATACGTCGCCTTTCATAGGGCCAAACGCAACACAGGATTACTCATACAGTAGTGGCAACGGTATCTATTTGATCAAGGATTTAGCAAACTTCTTACATGGGACTTGTGACTATCAGATTGAGGGCGAGCATGTTGTTACGCACCTAGTCATACCGAATGAGGAGAAACGCGATGAAGATTAATAGAAAGATACTGCTCATTTTATTTCTATTAGTAATATTTTTTCCAACGCGTGCTGTTGCTACAGAAGAATCCGAAAAAGCTCTTTGTTCCGGCACCTATTTTCCTAAGCTCACTATCATTGAACAAAGTAAGCAGGTCAAGCTTCCATTGAAAGTAACGATCACTTCAGAAAATGGCAAACTTCTGGAGAAAAAGCAGGTTGGAATTGATGGCCGCGATTTTGAGTATGATAAAAAAGAGAAATTATTGGGGTTAGACAAAGAAAAATTGGCGGAAATGTCGGAGGTTCGTTTTTGGTCTTTAGAGAATGGCAAAGATCTAGGGATCGATGAAGTTAAAGTAGAGACATTGGATAATGTTGAGAGCCGGATTACCTTTTATAACTTTGATAAAAATGTGACAAAAACAATTCATGCGTTTAAAAGCAACGATGAGATCCATGCAAATAAAAAGTATTCCCATGTGAGCTTGCAAAAATACAAAAATATCACGGGAGATCCTAAAGAACGGCCTTGGTATGTTGAATATCGGACATTGTTCACTTATATCATCTTTTTATTAACGATCTGCCCAGTCATTTTAGTGATCGTTCTAATCGTCTTTGTCTATCTGCAAACGCAGGAATTAAATAAAATTGTCTTTAAAAAGGGGAACAAGAAACGTTTTCTCTGGTTGTTATTGCCTATATTATTTTCTTTCGGCAGCGAAGGTTTGGCAGTTGATTTTTCTCTGCCGACGATTCACCTAACACAAGAACAGGCGAGTAATTTAGAAGAGGAAAATCAATTAGAGACATACCTTATAGAGAAATCAGGAATCAAAGATCAGGTCAAGCAGCAGCACGATTCGGCTGTTCAGATCGATACGAAAGAGTTAGCTGCTAAACTGAATCAACCTAGGAAACAATCCGTGGAAATCTATCATTCGCGGACACTGATCATTGGAGACTATGAGAACTATATCGTTCTGGCGATTGTGATTTACTCTGCGTTGATTGTTTTACCTTTATTTTACTTTCTTAATAAGCGTTTTAAGCTGAATTAACTGGTGCCTCAGAACTATGTAGAATGTCTATCCTTATACAGAAATCATCGTAAGACTTAGCAGATAAGTAAAAGGCTGCTAAGTCTTTTATTCATTCTGATAATAAAAATGAAAAAGATTGAGTATTTTAATTGGCCGCAAATTATTAATTAATAATTGTTTTTATCGTATATTAATTGTAGAAAGATATCAGGGAACAAACAAATGAAACCGTATTCTAAAAAAAGCAGGGAGCGATATATATGTCAGAGCAGAAACTAGCAACGCGTCAGATCTTCGGAATGAAAAGAGAGTCATTGGAAAAGAGGATCATTCACTATTTCGAAGCGACGAATGATAGTTTATCCGTGCTGGAATACGCGTTTGCGATCTTATTACGGGATGCATTGTCAGTAAGTGATTTTTCAGGAATGCTAAAAGAGGTTATGCATCAGATATTCCTTTTTGCAGAGCCTACTGATACGTCACGCAAATTGGCTCCTTTCTTTAAAAATTACTTCAAAAGCGGTGAGTGGGATACTGTAATTGCAAGGCTATTCAGGAATAAAAAGGAATATCACTCGTTTGATGATGATGTTCGTTCATATAAAAAAATTTTACTGGAGAAGACCACACCAATCGAGGAGTTGGAAAATCAAGAGTACAAGATCGTATCGATCTTTTTAGATGAAAATGAGAAGCGCCATACCTGGAGTTTACGAGATGCTGATCCCAATCTATCGAGTGAAAAGATGGATGCTGTAATGGAGCTTTTGACTTCGATGACGATTTTTAAAAAGGAAGGTACGCGTCTTTTTGCAGAGGTCGTAGGTTCGGACATTATGAATTGTACCCGCCGCACTCTTATCAAAAGAAAGAAGGCAACAAGAAAAGCGGCAGTTAAGGATGTAACTGAGGCAAACGATAGCCCAGCTGTCGAACAGTCAGAACCTGTTTCGGCAGTATCCGATAAAGTAGATAACTCGGCAGCAGGTAAAACTATGCCATCAAATACGGATCTAGAAAACATGAGCGAGGAAGAACTGCGGGAAATAATCAATAAAAAATTGTCTGAAGGAGTTCCTTTGATTGATCCTCTGTTAAATGATGTGGATGAAACAGGCGCAGATGAGGCGGACGGATCATTGTCTGACGAAAATGAACCTGATTCCATGTCAGTCATGAAAGAAGATCCGGTAGAGGAAACTGAGAAGAAAACATTCAGGTCGCTATTTAAGAAGAAGACAAAACTCCGCAAGATAAAAAGCAGTGAGCAATTAGAAAAGGAAAAAAAGGATGAAAAATTAAAGCAGAAGTATGGGGGAGGTAAAAAGAAAAGAAAAAAAGATCGAAAGAGATAATATAAAATCTTTTCCCTTCATTATAAAGAGCTGATGAATTTTAAAACAATCATCTGCTGTATTTGTGGTGGGCACTAATTAGAAATAAGTACATTCGATTAGAATCGGAACACCTGAATAACTATTTGCAGCTTGGTAGTGTAAGACTACCAGGCTATTTTGCGTATTCTGATAAAGCTAACTTGAAAAATACATAGATGCGTTAGCGAGTAGCTATTCAAAAAAGCACAGACTCATTTTTTTATTAAAAATGAGTTATTTTCAATTCGAAAAAGGCCAGGTTATTCTTTTTATTTTTACAGCATTTTTTGTAATTTAATGGCATTTTTGCAAAAGGGTAGTTAAAAGTGAAGAAATAGCCGTTTCGTTAGAAAATAATCGAAATAGAACATTTTTATTAGGCTGATAATTATGTTAAAAAATAGATAAATGCACTATTTATACAAAAAACACACAAAACACACAAATTTAACGATAAAAATAATAAAAATATATAATAATGTTTTGAAAAACTGTTTAACTTTTGTTAAGATTATAATTAGCAAAGGACGTTATTTCACGTGTAATTAATTAATTTTTAGTTAACTACTTTAAAACGTTGTTATATAAACGAAAAAAATTACGTAATTGAAAAAATTAAGCAGCGGCAATGATCCCCTTAATTTTGATGGAGGTATATAAATTGAAAAAAAGAATCATGTTAGTGGAAGACGACGAAAAATATGCTGAGAAGTTAATGCAGGCAATTGTTCATGAGGGCTATGAAGTGACCTACTTTAATACACCTATCAAAGCAGTGGCGGAATTTACGAAAAATAATTACGACTTAGTCATTTCTGATTTTTGTATGAAAGATATGGATGGGGTCAAACTGTTAACGATTTTAAAAGAAATCACTCCTTGTCTGCGAAGTATCATTTTGACGGCCTTTCCCGAAGAGGAAGTAGAGATGGAAGCAATTGATATCAATGTAGATCATTACTTAAGTAAGGATAAAAGTTTGACCATCATGCTCAAATACATCCAATACCTGTTAAAAAAGGATGCGAATACAGAAACGGCTTCTGCTTACAACTTAAGTTCGGCTAACGAACGAATTTCGATTGATATAAAAACAAGAGTCGTTGAAAAAGAAGATCAAGTTGTTTCATTAACTAAGAAAGAATATGAATTGTTGGTTCTCTTTCTAAAGAACAAAGGGATCGCGCTAAGTCGTGAGGACATTGCAGAAAAACTTTGGAGTAATGATATTGAAAATATTGATTTACGAGTCATCGATGGTCACATCAAACGCTTGCGGTCTAAGCTGTCACTTTTCAGCATTTCGTCTGTTCGCGGCTATGGCTATAAGTGGAGTGAATAAAAAGAATGACCCTATTTACGGAACTAAAGCTTTTGTGCTTTTTTTCAAATAAATATTTAATGGAGGAATTTGATATTAGAAGGAGTGAACTAGTGAAAAGGAAGTTCTATATACGTATTTCTTAGAGATCAAAAGTTCTGATTTATTGAAATCACTCTTGGAAATAGAATATAAAGGAGGCTTTATGAATGAAAATGAAAAGAGCGGCAGGGTATATTTCAAAGATCCTATGGGTTCTACTGTTAATATTTCCAAGTAATTTGATTGTATATTCTGTCGAGACGAATCCAGATACACCTTCGTCAGAGAAACACTCGATTACTTTTTTGAATGAAAAGGGAGAAAAGTTATCCGAAGTGGAGTTATCTAATAATGAAACTCTTTCAACCGAAGTAGTACCTAACCAAAATAATTTAGAGAAAAATCCAGATTTTTGGGGTTGGTACAAAGAAGATATCGCAGATAATATTAATCATGCGATCATTGCTAGAAACTCAGAAGTAGAAAGTGGTCTTGAAGTAAGGCCTCTTGCGAAAGAGGAAGCCAAAAATTTTGGTGAAGATTTCGATTTTAAGACTACTATTTCTGAAGATTTAGTCTTGAAGCAAGTATTTGGTCAAGAAAATGCTACAGAAACCTCATCAGAATCAGGAGAAACAAGTCTGTCCGCTGTAGAAGAGGTTCAACTAAGTTCAAATGAAACTTATGAGTCAAACAATAGCGTAGAAGAATCAGCCTCTAAGGAAACTAGTGATTCAAAGGAATATGAGAAGCAACCAAAAAAAGAAAATAAGAAAACTAAAAAGGATATTGCGCCTTTAGCAGCAGTTACTGGAGATAAAATTGAACTTGCTGATGGTGATACGTTGACGTTTACTGGAGCTAATTCATTTACTGCAACAGGCGTATCTGGAACTCAAACTTCTAGTTTAAACACATACGTTGAAGTTGCCGCAAATGCTTCAGTAACAGTCAAAGTCAACACAGGCGTCATTTCAACAATCAAATATATTCATGGTCCAGATAGCACCATAACGTTTACTGGTGATGGGAAACTAGTTTTAGATAATGGATTCACTAATGATCCAGGGAGCTTGTTAGACTTCACTAGTATGAAAACATCTCATAGTGATCCGAATGGTAAAACGACTGCAGGAATTATTGTTCGTAAAGCAATTTTTGACAAAGCAACTTTAGATATAAAAGGGGACTCTTTGGGCGCCCTATTCGAAACTATGACAGTAAGGAATGCTAGTTCATTAAATTTTGAGTCAAAAGCCAATCCTCAAGATGTTAATGCGGAAAATAATATTGATTTTGAAAAAGGAAAAGGTTTGTATGTCCAAGGATTAGCAAAAATTAATTCAGGCTCTACGGTTAATGCAGAGGGCTATCACGCTGGGATATATAGTCTAGATTCGATTGAAGTCGATAATGCTACATTGAGTGGCGTTTCTCGTACTGGCGGTAGTGCTGGTGGTATCACTGCACATAAGAAGTTGATTGCTAGTGGTGGTGCGCAGGTAGCAGGAACAAGCAGTGTATCTGGGGTCACACCAGAAGAATATGCAGCAGGAATATTTACTGGAGTTGCACTTGAAGCGACTGGGGCTGCAACGAAAATTGTCGGCGAATGTACTACAAGTACTGGTAAAGGAAGTTCAGGTATTTGGGTACGTGCCGATCTTACCAATGGTAATGGATACCTGAAAGTCAATGCAGCTACTGTTGAAGGGCTAGGCGGTTCTTATGGTATTGCATTAGGTGAAATGGAGACGACGTTCTCACATCATGCATCTTATGGAATCATTGAGAATGGTGCCAAAGTAAAAGGAACCCATTCTGCAAGCATTGGAAATGCAGCAGGTTTTTATCATGGTCGTAGTACTGGGTTCACCGAATCAGAGAATTATTTGAAAATTACGGACAGTACATTGGAGGCCGATGTTACAGGAATTGTTGAATATGGACAATTACGATCCATTAACGCAATTAAGCTTCATAACCTAATCGCGAATAATGCAACAATAACCGCGAAAAATGATTCTGATTTTAATGATTCGATTCATATTCTTAATAATTATACTGTCACTGATAGTACAGTAACCTCGTCTGTCGGCGGTTCTGCTGTAGAAGAGAATCTGGTTGGTGGACCAAATACGCGGGCATCACTGTATGTTGCTGATGGTGAGTTGATTCAATCTGGAGGAACTTTTAACGGAGTAGGAAACATACGTGTTTATAAAAAGAATCTTACTTTAGAAAAAGCAGGAACTATGGACGTGAAGTCAGATAAGATTGGCGTTCGTTTATTGATGAAAGATTTAATCATCAATGATTCAAATTCTAAGATCGAAGTTGTAGGTAACTTGAATACTGATGCGCAAGTAGGTTCAAGCGTGGCAGGAAAAGTTTCTGTTACTGCAGGGAGTTTAATTGTCGAAAAATCTAAAGATGTTGGATTAGTAGCAACTGGGGATATTTTTGCGACAGCAAAGGGAACTATTTCCGGAGCTTGTACGGATGATACATCTATTGCAGAAGATATTGGTGGTGTCGTTAGCAAAACGGGGGATATTACTGCTGATAATGGAGATATTATCGGGGTAACTGTACATGAATATAATGACTCAGATAAAGTATCTGGGGCAACAGATCATGCTGCGGTACACGCTAAAGCGAGTGGTAAAAAAGTTTCTTCTATTAATACGGGAACTGTTAGCGAGTATTATGAAAAACAATGTCAAACACTCTATAAAGTATGGAAGAAAAAATATGCGAACAAAGGAGTTTCAATCAGTACAACGGATTTTGCTAAATATGATTGGAGTTCACGTGGTAGTAGTGACAGTAATAAATGGTCCAATGGCTCACAGACTAATCGTATTGTCGTAAAGGCTGACGGGTCAGCTATTAAGGCAGTAGCTATTGCGGCAACGGAATTTATCACAGCCAGTTCAAAAACCGGAGCAATTAGTTCTAAGCATTTTGAAAAGGACGCAAATAGTAAGCATGATGTTCATTTTAAATTAGCTTTAGCTGATTCCGCCGATGTTTCTTTACACAAAAAAGTTGCAAAGGGTAAAACAACTAGCAAAGTAGATTTTTCTGAGAATATTTTTGAAAAAGGAATAGCTAAAAACGATCAATTTACTTACCTTATTGAAATGCCAACGGCTGCAACTGGAGTCGTTGGTTATGATTCAATCGACATAACAGATACTCTTCCAAGCAAAACAGCATTAGATGATACGCTGGCTAATTCACTGACTGTTAAAGCAGGAACAAAAACCTTAGTGATTACTGGAAACGATCTAATGGATGGTAGTACTAAGGTAGGTGAGAGTAAATACAGCTCATCAACACGAAAACTTGAAGTGCATTTGAATCAAGCTGGGATTGATTTATTAGCTCCGGCAAATAGTACTGTTGAAATTTTCGTGACTGTTAAGGCAACAGAAAATATTACTAAAGGGACAACGCTGACGAATAAAGCGGATATTTCAATTAACGGTGATGAACCAGTTGATAGTAATGATTCAAAAATTACAGTTATTGAAGAGCCAAAATCAATAACAAAACAAGTAAAAGATAAAGATGGTACGTATAAAGATACGAAGACTATCAATGCCGGAACAGCACAAACATTAGATTATCAAGTAACGATGAGTTTACCTGATAGTTTAGCAGGTTATGACCAATTAGTTTTAACCGACTCAGCTCCGACCGGTACAACTTTTACTGGAACAGCAACTACTAAAGTGGATGGAATTGATGCAGGTACTGTAGTTATGAAAGATGACAATTCCTTGTTGCGTGTAGATTTAAGTAAGGCACAATTAACTGGTTTAGCTGGGAAAGATTTAAAAATTCATGTACAACTATCTGTACCTGCAAATTATTCAGCGAAGACAATTAAAAACATTGCTTCTTATTGGATCAATCCAACTGTAGTTGGAAATAATTCTCCTAGCGGAACGACTGAACCAGGAGGCGTCGCAGATGGGTCAGCAGAAAATATTGTAACGGTGAATACGGCGTTTAACGTTATCTATGATGGAAATGGGCATACCGGAGGAACAGTTCCAACAGACGGCACGTCATATACGGTTGGAGAAACAGTAAAATTGAAAAAACCAGGAACTATGGCTCGTAATGAATTTAAGTTCATAGGCTGGAATGATAAGCAAAATGGTACTGGAACCAACTATGCGTATAACGCAAACACTGATTCATTTACACCGGCTTCATTTGGAATGCCTGCAAAGAACGTTACTTTGTATGCGCAATGGGAGGCGTCTAAAGATCTTACAATTTTGAAAAAGGACGCTTCTAGTAAACAAATTATGGAGGGTGTCGAATTTACTTTAACAAAACCAACTGATCCAAGCTTCCAACAAATTGAATCAAGCAACGGAAATGGAAAGTTAACATTCTCAGATTTGGAAACAGGTGAATATGAATTACGTGAAACAAAAACTAAATCTGGTTACCAACTGCCCTATGGATATTGGAAAGTAAAAGTAGAAATTGTAACTGGTCAGGTAAAAATGACATTTACTGGAGAAGCAGCAAAAAATGGAGCGAAGCCCCCAGCAGTTGAATGGAGTTCAGCCGATGATGCATATGTTATCTACAATTCAAAAACATATACACTTCCAAAAACTGGGAGAGCCTTCACCGCTTTAAAAGTTATGGTTGTAGGGTTAGGTATTCTTGCGATTGCATTTGGGGGATATGGAATAAATAGAAAGAGAAGGGGAGTTTAGAAATGAAAATTGTAAAAAAAATAGGCTCATTAATGTTTGCGTTTTTGATTGTTTTAAGTGGAGTATTTGCTGGGGGAACGGGGTTCTTTGCAGATTCAACAGTTGATACAACAAAACCTGTTGACTTCACTATCCATAAATATAAAGAGACAGACTTAACAGGACTACCGGGATCTATGGGGGATAAACTAGATCTAACTGGCTTTCCTACGTTAAAACCGTTGGAAAATATTAGCTTTAATATTTACAAAACAAATATTAATTTTAATGCTGCAAGTGCTGCCGAATTGCCCGAAGCGGCAACTGTTTTAGCAAATCCAGGAACTTACGGAATCAACTTAAGTTCACCAAGTCAAACAAAAACAACAAATGCAAATGGAGAAGCAAAATATGAAGTTGCAGCGGCAGATCAAGGAATCTATTTAGTTACAGAAGTAGCAAACCCAGTAGTTGAGGATGCGGAAGGAATTCCATTTCTAATTTCACTACCATCCACTAATAAGGATGGTACAGACTGGAATTATGATGTACATGCTTATCCCAAGAACAAATTAAAAGATGGTCCAAACATTAAAAAGGAAATCGAAACGGCTGACGTTACCAATAAGGGTGTAAATGTCGGAGATGATGTAAAATGGAGAATTATCTCTGATATTCCAGAAGATCTGTATTATACAGATACAAACAGTCAAGAGATTTATGCTAAAAAGTTTGAAATGGTAGATGTACTATCCAAAGGATTGTCGTATAAAGGTGTAAGTTTTATGGTTGACGGGGCAGCATTTACACTAACACCGACAACGGATTATACAGCAGTAACAACACCACAAGGTGTAGATACAAAACTAACCTTTACGTTAACAAAAGCTGGGATGAAAAAAGTAGCGAAGGCTGGAACAGCAAGTTATCCTTTATTTACTTTAGAAGTCCTGACAACTGTAACCGCTGATGCATTAACTGTTGATAAAATTGAAAACAAAGCCACATTGAATTATACGAATAGTATTGGTGTTGATTTTGTTGCGAATACAGATGATTCTAAAGTTCCGGGAGATCCCAAGGACCCTGTTGATCCAACAAAACCTACTGTACCAGAAGTGCATACTGGTTCGACCGGATTTGTTAAACTCGCTAGTGGGACAAGTACAGCATTATCAAATGTTAAATTTGCGATTGCCGATACAGAATCAAATGCAAAAGCTGGGAAATTTGTGAAGAAAACAGCAGCCGGAAAAACAGTTTTCCCAGGAGATACCGGATACGCAGCAGCAACAGATTATATTGTTGAATCAAATGCTACCGGGCAAGTTATTTTTGAAGGATTGAAATATGGTAATGATAATGACTCTTGGGAGACCGCAAAAACTACATATTATGTAGTAGAAACAAAGGCTAAAGAGGGGTATCAATTATTAAGAAATCCAATAGCACTAGAAGTAAGCAAAAATAGTGATTTAGCAGCAAAATTACAAACAAATAAAGTCTATAATAGTAAAGGCTTTACATTGCCAAAAACTGGTAGTGCTGCATCAATTGTTCTAGCAGCTGCAGGAATATTAACACTTACAGCGGCTTATATCGTATTTAAAAAATCACGTAAAGAAGCTTAATAAGGAGACTAGACTTAAATAGTTAAGGCTATTTAAGTCTAGATTAAATTGACCGTATGAAAATTTATAAAATACTTTTTCCAATTCTTGTTTTTATAGGTATTGGACTTTTAAGCTATCCTATCGTATCGAATTTTTTCGCAGGTATTCAAGAAGAAAAAGTTATTTCTGAATATGAAAAGAATTTTGACAAGTATTCGAATGAAGATTCAGAAAGAGAGATTTCTTTAGCAAGAGCGTATAACGATAGTATTTCTGGAGAAAAAATAAAAGATCCATTTATTCAAAATAGTGGAATGTCCATACCGGATAATTATATGAGTATATTAAATTTTGATGGGGTCATGGCAACGGTTGAGATACCGAAGATTAAGGTAAGGCTCCCAATATATCATGGTACCAGTGAAAAAGTATTGCAAAAAGGCGCAGGACATTTGGTTCAAAGTTCCTTCCCAGTCGGTGGCAAATCAAGTCATGCTGTTATAAGTGCTCACCGCGGACTACCTAATGCAAAATTTTTTACAGATATAGTCAAATTGAAGAATAAAGACAAATTTTTTATCAATGTAATGAATGAAACTTTATGTTATGAAATTGATCAAATAAAAAAGGTTGAACCAAGTGAAACAGAAGATTTGTTACCTATTATCAACGAAGATTATGTAACGCTGGTTACTTGTGTTCCATATGGTGTTAATAGTCATCGTTTATTGGTCAGGGGAATTAGGATTCCTTATTCAAAAGAGCATTCAGAGAAGGTGAAAGTTAACAATGATCGTCCAAAGACGTATTTGTTATTACTGTTGTTTGGATTGGTTATAACCTTAGTTATTTTTATTGGTAAAAAGATAAAGAGTTCCAAAATATAAATGTTTAAAATTACTTATTAATTTAAAGAAGGTGATTCCCATATGGGACACGTATTAATATTAACTCGCAATATCTTATCCGATGGAGAATTACAAGAAAGGCTGCAGTATTTGAATTATGAAGTATTCTGTTCGTCGAGTTTGTTTGAATACTTGATTCAAAATCAAACCTATCCTGAACTGATGAATCATTTTCAAATTATTATTTTTAGTGAGACGGTTTCAAATGCAGAGATCAATTTTTTATTGCCGCGTTTTGAAAATAAAAAAAATCTGCTTTTTCGTAAAGTTGGCGAAGTATCAGATTCTGAGGAATTACTGACGGTCAAAGAAGTAACTACGATCAATCTGACCATGGACTCCTTACGAGAAAAACTAATGAATTCAAAATTTCTTCGTTCCGAACAAGCAGGCTTTAGAAAGGCAGGAATTGATTCAAGTTTTGGTCAAAAGATCAAGATTCCAGAACAGATGGATCAACTAAACCTTTCTAAACTGGAGGAAAAAGTATTTAATGAATTGTATTATTCGAATGGCGAAGTGATCACGAGAGAGGCTCTTTGCGATAAAATTTGGGGCACCGGAGTCACAAACTCACACTTGTCTCATCTATCATCAATCGTAAAAAAATTGAGAAAGAAAATTGAAAAAATGAATTTGACGGAAGAGGCAATAAAAACGGTTTGGGGAGAAGGTTATCAATTATCACCGGATTTCTATACTGAATAAAATATTCGATAAGTGATTAATAGATGGAGCGACCTGTCTTTTAATCACTTTTTTTGGTCATGGTGGGCCTAACCAAATGAGGGAATCTCCTTTACAGCGAATAAGCAGCAATGCTATTGTTTAATGGAATGATTTACCAAGGAGGCTAATTATGAAAATCGTTGTACTAGATGGCTATGCGCTGAATCCAGGAGATTTAAGCTGGCAAGGTTTTGAAGCATTCGGTGAAGTGACTGTTTATGACCGGACTTCTTTTACGGATAAAGAGGAAATAATCGAACGCATTGGTGAGGCCGAGGCGATCCTTACGAATAAGACGCCGATTGATGAAGAGGTTTTGGCGGCGGTTCCGCAGCTGAAATACATCGGAGTGATCGCCACTGGCTACAATGTAGTCGATCTTGAAGCAGCCAGAAAGCGGAAAATTCCGGTAACGAATATCCCAGCCTATGGAACTGATGCAGTGGCGCAATTTACTTTCGCCCTTTTATTGGAGATCGCTAACCAAGTTGGGGTGCATAATGATTCCGTTCAACAAGGGGAGTGGCAGCGAAGTATTGATTTTACGTATCAAAAGACGCCGCTGATGGAGTTGCAAGGCAAGACGATCGGCTTAGTCGGTTATGGCGAAATTGCTCAGGCAACGGCGATGATCGCCCATGCTTTTAACATGAAGGTCATTTACTGGAACCATCGGCCAAAAGCACCGCAAGCCGAATGGGCTCAACAGGTTTCAATCGATGAACTGTATCAACAATCCGATATCATCAGCCTGCATGTTCCGCAAACGGCGGAAACTCAAGCGATGATCAATCAGGAGTCAATCGCCAAAATGAAAGACGGCGTCATTTTATTGAACACTGCTCGGGGTGGGTTGATCGATGAAGCGGCGGTTGCAGATGCTTTAAATGCCGGAAAGATCTTCGCGGCAGGAGTCGACGTTATTTCCAAAGAACCGATGGCAGAGAACAATCCGCTATTGAATGCTAAAAATTGTATTATCACACCTCATATTGCGTGGCGTCCGTTAGAAACACGCGAACGTTTGATGGGGATCGCGGTCGATAATTTCGCGGCTTTCTTAGATGGTAAAGAAAAAAATGTCGTAAATAAAGAGCATGACGAATGATGTCATGCTCTTTTCTTCTATTTAAATAGTTGATCAATCTTGTTAAAGTCTTCCGCGGATAATCGAATATCAACAGCTTTTGCATTGGTTTCGACTTGTTTGGGCTGTTTAGCGCCAGGAATGACTACATCAATTTGTGGATGCTTCATGTACCAAGCCAGTACCAATTGAGCCACAGTCGCATCGTAACTATTAGCGATGGGTTTTAATTGATCGACTTTGTCGATGATCTCAGTGAAGCGTTCGCCATTGAAATCTGGCCGTTTGCTTCGCGGATCGGAGTCGTCAAATTGATCCTCTTTGCTATATTTGCCAGTAAGCAAGCCGGAAGCTAAAGGAAAGTAAGGAACAAAGCTGATCCCATGGTCTTTGAAATAAGGAAAGAGATCTTGTTCGTGTTCGCGATGGATCAAACTGTAACGTTCTTCAACGATATCGACATAGCCGTCCTGATTGGCTTCTTTTAGTTGTTCCAATGAAAAGTTCGAGACGCCGATTGCACGGATTTTTCCTTCTTCTTTCAATCGATGCAGCTCAGCGACCGCCTCATTTTTTGGTGTTGTTTCATCTGGAAAATGAATATAAAAAATATCGATATAATCGGTTTGAAGTCTCTGCAGAGCTGCTTCAACAGAGTGGCGCAAAAACTCTGGAGAGTTATTAAATTTATAATTGTTCTCTGGGTCGTGTGCAGCTTTCGTCGCAATAATGATTCGTGAACGATCAAACTCAGGTTCTTGCAGCACCTCGCCGATCAATTCTTCTGAACGGCCATACCCATAGGCAAAGGCTGTGTCTAATAAAGTGATCCCATTTTTGATGGCTGTACGGATCACGTCTTTTCCGGTTTCATCATTCAAGTTTGGGAAAAGGTTGTGCCCGCCGACAGCGTTTGTTCCTAACCCTAGATCACTAGCGTAAACCCGTGATTTTCCGATTCGTACATCTGTCATAAAACATTCACTCCTTTTATTTGCCGGGTTAGAATCAACTCGGCGATTATTTTTCAAGTGTAGTTTAAAGTCTAAAAAAAAGCGACTATTCTAGTTTATAAGAAAAAAAAATACCATGACAGCAAGTCGTCATAGTCTGTTTTCTTCTATTTAAATAGTTGGTCGATCGTATCAAAGTCTTCGGTTGATAAATGAATATCAACTGCTTTCGCATTTGCTTCGACTTGATCCGGACGTTTCGCCCCAGGAATGACCACATCGATTTGCGGATGCTTCATATACCAAGCCAATACTAATTGGGTAACTGAGGCGTCATAATTATTTGCAATCGGTTTTAATTGATCGACCTTTTGGATGATCTCAGCAAAGCGTTCACCCTTGAAGTCAGGATTTTTATTGCGAAGATCACTGTCCTCAAAATGAGTTTCTTCACTATATTTTCCGGTCAGCAAGCCGGAATCCAATGGGTAGTAAGGGACAAAACTGATATTATTTGCTTTTAGATATGGAAATAATTCTTTTTCATGCTCGCGGTGGATCAGGCTGAAGCGCTCTTCAACGATATCGACGTAGCCGTCTTGGTTGGCTTCCTTCAGTTGTTCCAGTGAGAAGTTCGAGACACCGATTGCACGGATTTTTCCTTCCTCCTTCAACTGATGTAAAGCAGCGACTGCTTCATTTTTTGGTGTCGCTTCATCAGGAAAGTGGATGTAAAAAATATCAAGATAATCTGTTTGAAGTCTTTGCAGGGCTGCCTCAACCGCATCACGCAGAAATTCTGGCGAGTTGTTGAATTTGCCATTCTGCCGCATATCATGGGCGGCTTTGGTCGCGACTATCACACGAGAGCGGTCAAATTCAGGCTCTTGCAGGACTTCACCGATCAATTCCTCGGAACGGCCGCGACCGTAAGAAAAAGCCGTATCCAATAAAGTGATGCCGTTATTGATGGCGGTACGAACAACCTCTTTTCCAATGTCATCGGTCAAGTTCGGGTAAAGGTTGTGCCCACCAACTGCGTTTGTTCCTAATCCTAAAGCGCTAGCATAGACTTGTGACTTTCCAATTCGTACATCTGTCATAAAACATTCGCTCCTTGCTTTTTCTTTTCATTTAAAGAAATAGTCATTCTTTTTCAAGTTTAAAATAAAGTGTAAAAAAAAGCGACCACTCTTTTTTATTCTTCATGGATAATCGGGAAATCACTTGACTTTCGAGCTTATTTTTAGTAGCTTAGGAAGAGATAAAAACATCAATGAAATATCTATGAAGGAACCAGTAAATTACGAAAAAACGTACAGAAAAAATTGCCTTGGCTGAAAGCAATTTCGTGAAAAGTAATTGAAAGACAGTCTGGAGATGAGTGCGTGCAAAGCCGCTCCGTTACGCAAGCGTTAATTGCTAGAGAAAAAGAGGATAACTCTTTTAAAAAATAGGTGGTACCGCGACGACTTTCGCCCTTGTTCAATTTGAACAAGGGCTTTTTGCGAGTTCTGCTTTTAGCAGTTTGTTGAGTTTGAAGGGTATTTTTAAGTTTGTAACAATATAGTGAACAAGCTGTTTAGCAGAATCGTATGCGTACGAGGATAAATTCATTTTTCTGTTTTTTAGAAAAATGATTTCATTAAATCTGAGCTAGCGGTCACTTTACTTCCTGTTTTAGCAAGTTCGAAAAATAGCCAAATTAAATACATCAATATGAAGGAGATTAACCATGAGTTATCAGCGACCAAAAGGGACCAATGATATTTTACCGGGAGAAAGCGAAAAATGGCAGTTTGTTGAAGAAACAGCACGCCTAGTATTCAATGACTACCAATATCAAGAGATCCGCACACCGATTTTTGAACACTACGAGGTAATTGCCCGCAGCGTGGGTGATACTACGGACATCGTCTCAAAAGAAATGTACGACTTTTACGACAAAGGCGAGCGCCACGTGACGCTTCGACCTGAAGGCACTGCGCCAATTGTCCGCGCCTATGTTGAAAATAAATTGTTTGGACCAGAATTCAAGAAGCCTTACAAGGTTTACTATACCGGACCGATGTTTCGTTATGAACGTCCGCAAAAAGGCCGTTTGCGTCAATTCCACCAAATCGGTGTGGAGGCCTTTGGCAGCGAAAACCCAAGCCTTGATGTAGAAGTTATGGCGATGGCGATGGATTTCTTTAAGCAATTAGGAATCAGTCAATTGCGTTTGGTCATCAATACTTTAGGAGACAAGGAAACGCGGGCAAATTATCGCCAAGCGCTGATTACGTATCTTGAGGCTCATGAGGAAGAATTAAGCGAAGACTCACGGCGTCGTTTACATGAAAATCCTTTACGTGTATTAGATAGTAAAGACCGCAAAGATCAGCCAATCGTTGCTGACGCACCAAGCATTTTGGACTATTTGAGTGATTATGCTAAAGAATACTTCGAAGGTGTTACTAAGACGTTAGAATACCTAGATATCTCTTATGAAATCGATCACCGGATGGTACGCGGATTGGATTATTACAATCACACGATCTTTGAAATCATGAGCGATGCTCCGGGAATGGGTGCTCAAACAACTATTTGCGGCGGCGGACGTTATGATGGTTTGGTCGAAGAACTTGGCGGGCCGGAAACACCAGGAATCGGATTTGCGATGGGAATCGAACGGATTTTATTAACTCTAGAACAAGAGGACGTAATGATTCCAAATGCGGCAAGTTTGGATGCTTATGTAGTTGGTCTTGGCGATGCGACGAATCTGGAAGCATTGAAGGTCGTTCAAGCGATTCGCGGGTTTGGTTTTTCCGCTGACCGTGACTTTATGGGCCGAAAAGCCAAAGCACAGTTCAAAACGGCTGACAAGGAAGGCGCGAAATTAGTCCTTACTTTGGGAGAAGATGAATTGGCTAAAGGCGTGATCAACGTGAAGGATTCTGCAACGCGGGAAGAAAAAGCTTTCCCACTAACCGACGTGTATGAAGATTTTGCGGCAATCTATGATGAAATGACTATGCCGAAGCTTGACTAAACGAAATAAATCTTACTGATAACACGGTAGATTACTTAAATAAATGGAGGAATGAAAAAATGGCTAGACGTACTGTCTATTGCGGACGAGTGTCCGATGAGTATTTGGATCAAAAGGTAACATTAAAAGGGTGGGTGCAAAAACGCCGTGATTTAGGCGGATTGATTTTTATCGACCTGCGTGATCGTGAAGGTGTCGTTCAAGTAGTCTTCAATCCAGAAGAATCAAAAACAGCTTGGGAGATTGCCGATCAATGCCGTAGTGAATATGTTGTTGAAATCACAGGGACAGTGATTCGCCGCGACTCAGGTGCCGTGAATAATAAAATGGCGACAGGTGAGTTCGAAGTTAAGGGGGAAGACATCACTATTTTGAATAGTGCTAAAACACCGCCTTTCTCAATTGAAGATGAACAAAACATCAGCGATGAAGTACGTTTGAAGTATCGCTATATGGATTTGCGTCGTCCGAAAATGACTCAAAACCTGATGATGCGTCATCGTTTAACGCAATCCGTTCGTCGTTACTTAGACAACAATGATTTCTTAGATATTGAAACACCTTACTTGGCAAAATCAACGCCAGAAGGAGCGCGGGATTATTTGGTGCCTTCACGTGTCCATGCCGGACATTTCTATGCATTGCCGCAATCACCGCAAATTTTAAAACAATTATTGATGACTGCTGGTTTTGACCGCTATTATCAAATCGTTCGCTGTTTCCGTGATGAAGATTTACGTGGCGACCGTCAACCAGAATTTACTCAAATTGATATTGAAACCAGCTTTTTAACGGCTGAAGAAATTCAAGAATATACCGAAGAACTGATTGCTCAAGTAATGAAGGATGTTCGCGGCGTTGAAGTAACGTTGCCATTCCCACGTATTACATGGGACGAAGCAATGGAACGTTATGGTTCAGATAAACCAGACACACGTTTTGACATGGAATTGATCGATATTACTGAGATTGCTTCTGCGACTGATTTTAAAGTATTCCGGATGGCGTCAGACAACGGCGGCGTAGTCAAAGCGTTGAACGCTAAAGGGGCCGCTGATAAATATTCACGTAAAGAATTGGATCGTTTAGGCCAATTCGTTGGACAATTTGGTGCGAAGGGCTTGGCCTGGATCAAAGTGGACGAAAACGGCGAACTAACTGGACCGATCGCGAAATTTATGGGCGGTGTCAGTGAAGAATTGAAGAAAGCAACGAATGCTGAAGCCGGCGATGTTTTGATGTTCGCGGCAGATCAATTCTTAACAGCGGTGACTGCTTTAGGAGCGGTTCGTTCAAAAGTTGGGAAAGAGCTTGGCTTGATCGATGAAGATCGCTTTGATTATCTATGGGTCGTTGACTGGCCGCAATTTGAGTTTGATCAAGAGTTGGGTCGTTATGTATCTGCTCACCATCCATTCACAATGCCGATGGAAAAAGATATTCCAAGTTTGAAGGATCATCCTGAAAAAGTCTATGCACAAGCCTACGATATCGTCTTGAACGGGTATGAATTAGGCGGCGGTTCACTACGTATCAACACACGTGAATTGCAAGAACAAGTCTTTGAAACATTAGGCTTTACTCGTGAAAGTGCCAATGAACAATTCGGTTTCTTATTAGAAGCCTTGGATTATGGTTTTCCTCCAATCGGCGGGATCGCTCTTGGGTTGGATCGTTTCGCAATGCTGTTGGCCGGCGAAGATAATATTCGTGAAGTCATTGCCTTTCCTAAGAACGGGAAAGCGGCAGATCCAATGTCTGATGCGCCAAGTACCGTCTCTCCATTGCAGCTTTATGAATTGAGTATTGATGTTACTAAAGTAGAAGAATAAAAAAATCCGCAAACTTTTCAGCAACTCTAAGAATATACTAAGAGAAGTACCTGCCTGCGTGGCAGGTGCTTTCTTTTTTTCATGAAAATACGTATAATGTGAGTGAAATTTTGAAATGAGGCGGACAGGACATGATGAAAAAGAAGATAGAGGAGTGGCCGCACCACGATTATGCCACCCGATTATCTGTCGCAGTAGTTTATGCATTTTTAGCGGCGATTGCCGTGAACTTTTTTTACCAGCCAGGACACATCTATTCTAGTGGGGCGACCGGTTTTGCACAGATTTTAACGACACTGTCGCATCGTGTAGTCGGCTTCACCGTACCAGTATCAATCACCTTGTTCTTGATCAACGTGCCGCTGTTTTTCTTGGCATGGTTCAAGATCGGTCATAAGTTTACGATTTTTACCTTTATCACGGTTTTCTTAACGTCGTTTTTCATCCACATAATTCCACAGACGACGTTAACGAAAGATCCAATCATCTGTGCGATCTTTGGCGGGGCGATCATGGGTGTCGGCATTGGTTTTGCCTTGAAAAATGGTTTATCCTCTGGCGGATTGGATATTTTGAGTATTACCATCCGCAAAAGAACTGGGAGTTCAGTCGGCTCCATCTCGATCATCTTCAACGTGATGATTATGCTGATGGCCGGAATTTTATTTAGTTGGCAATACATGTTCTATTCTGCCTTGGCGATTTTCATGAGCGGAAAATTGACTGACGCGCTTTATACTAAACAACGGAAGATGCAGGTCATGATCGTAACCAAATGTCCTGATCGAGTAATTGCCGGAATCCAAGATCAAATGCGTCGCGGGATCACGATTATCAATGAAGCAGAAGGGGCCTATAAGCACGACAAACAAACTGTGCTGTTTACGGTTGTCACGCGCTTTGAACTGCCTCTGTTAGAATCAATCATGCGGGAAAATGATCCGGCTGCGTTTGTAAGTATCTCTGAGAATGTCCGGATCATGGGCCGGTTTTATGAAGAATCCATGGATTAAAGTTGGGACGAATGTCTCAACTTTTTTTGAATAAGAGCTTTTTCATCAAAATAACTAAAGATAAAAACTAAAATATTTAGGAAATACTTTTTTTATTGAGAAAATGTTGCAGTTTGTCAGATTTATACGTATAGTTAATTTGATATTCTATAGTAAAGTTGGAAAGTAAAAATATGGGAAAAAGACTAAAACATAGTCGCTATATTACTGGTTTTGACGGAATTCGTTCCTTAGCAGTAATCGGCGTAATTTTATATCATTTAATGCCCACTCAAATGCGCGGCGGGTATTTAGGAGTTCCTGTTTTTTTTGTGGTCTCTGGTTATTTGATCACGGATCTGCTTTTGCAGGAATGGAAACAGACGGGGCGAATCGATATTAAGCAGTTTTATTATCGCCGGATGAAACGTTTGTATCCGGCATTGGTGACAATGCTAGTCGGAGCTTCGGCGTACATAACATTGTTTCAGCGAAATCTACTGAATAATCTGCGAGGAAATGTCATCAGCAGTTTGTTCTACGTTAATAACTGGTGGCAGATCAATCACGGCATGTCCTATTTCGACCGCTTTTCTGGTGAGTCGCCATTTACACATATTTGGTCACTTGCAGTAGAAACACAGAATTATATCCTGTGGCCGATCGTTTTTGTTTTATTGATGAAGCTGGTGAAAAATAAAGGCAAAGTATTTTTGGGCATCCTGGGAGCGGCGCTTTTCTCTGCCATTTTAATGGCGGTACTGTTCAAGCCGGGACAAGATCCGACGCGTGTCTATTACGGTACTGATACTCGGTTATTCTCCATTCTACTAGGTGGTGCTTTAGCATTTATTTGGCCAAGTACACGTTTGAAAGCGCAGATTCCAAAGCAGGCCAAGCGGATCTTGAACGGAATTGGCTTAGGCTCGCTGCTGCTATTGATAGTCGCGTTCTTGTTCCTGCGAGATGATTTATCCTTTGTTTATTATGGCGGAATGTTTTTAGTGACACTTTTAAGTGTCATCTTGGTGGCTATTACGGCCCATCCAGGTGCTAGTTGGAATAAGTGGTTGACGAATCCAGTCTTTACTTGGATCGGCAAGCGCAGTTACGGCATTTATTTATATCAATTTCCGGTGATGATTTTTTATGAAGCCAAGGTAAATGTTGCGAACCATACCTTCCTTCATACGATCATGGAAGTGATCTTGATCCTTTTCGTGACAGAGCTTTCCTATCGTTACGTGGAAAAACCATTGCGTTCGTTCAATTATCGTAAAACCTTTGCTTCATTGAAGAAATCCTTCTGGGCACCAATCAAGAGCCGCAGAAAGATTGGTTTTATCCTGTCGAGCGTTATTACTTTAGTGGCCGTTGTTGGTGTGATCATTGCTCCGACAAACAAAGTCGATGCGAATCAGCAAGCTTTGCAAAAGCAGATCGAACAAAATAAGCAGGCTGCAAATAAAACAGAAGAAACACCTGCTTCAAGTGCTTCGAACGATTCGGCTCAATCGGAAGGATCGACCAGCAGCAGTGAAGTACCGACGAGTTTAGCGGATAAATATGATCTTAGCCGTCGTGAAGTAACTAAGGCTAAAAATCTGAAAGTTACCGCTTTTGGGGATTCCGTGTTGTTAGCGGGTTCTAAAGGGCTGACAGAAATTTTCCCTAAAATGGTCGTTGATGGAGAGGTAGGCAGACAGTTGAAAGATAGTCCGCCATTACTTCAGGCGTTGAAGGATAAGGGCGAGTTGAATGATACGATTCTGTTGAGCCTAGGAACGAATGGCGCCTTCAACAAAGATGACTTCGCTCAGATCATGAATGTGCTGGGTGACAAGCATCAGATCTTTATTATCAATACACATGTTCCGACCCGTCGTTGGCAAAATGATGTGAACGCCACACTGGAAGCCGCATCAAAAGAATATAAGAATGTTCATTTGATTGATTGGTACAATTTCAGTAAAGATCATACGGATTGGTTCTATGATGACCAAGTTCATCCTAATGATGTAGGGTCGATCCATTATTGCCACTTAATCGCTAAAGAGCTGTTAAAAGGCGAATAATCAATATAAAAAAAGCGTTTTGTGAGAGATCACAAAACGTTTTTTGCTTGATTTTCTGCTAAGTAGCGTTCTTTTTGTTTACGCGGTAATTTCTTAAATGCCGATTCGGCTTTGGTCGCTTCACTGCGAGTAGAAAACTTCTCGGCGTGAATCATCTGAACCGGACGCCGGCTTTGCGGATGGGTATATTTTGCTCCGGTTCCTTCATTATGTTCAGTTAAACGACGAGCTAAGTCAGTTGTATATCCGCCGTAAAAAGAGTGATCCTTGCATAATAAAACGTAAAAAAATTGCTCAGTTGCCATAAAGCATCTCCTGTAGGTCGGCAGAGTAGCTGCCAGATTGATCATAAGTATATAATGGAGGAAGGAAGCGCAGCCCTTCACTCTTGCCGTCTTTGATCCCTTCGATCAAAAGCGTATTGGCTTCTTTTCCTGGTTTAGGATAAACAAACTGGATACGTTTTGGTGCGATCCGATTGGCACGCAGGCAATCAACGATCTCTAAGAAACGATCAGGTCGATGGACCATGGTAAAGCGGCCGTTCATTTTTAATAATTTTGCCGAAACACTGACAACATCTTCGAGTGTTGCATGAATCTCGTGTCGTGCGATGGCCAAGTGAGGATTGGGATTTTTTATACTAGTAGGCAATTCTTTAAAATAAGGCGGATTGCAAACGACTAGATCGGCCGAATCAGCTCTGAAAACATCGAAGGTATTTTTTAAATCCAGCTCGTGCATCGTCATTTGCTGTTCTAAATGATTTAATAGGATGCTGCGTTCGCCCATATCGGCTAAACGAGGCTGCAACTCAATTTGATCGATCGCGGCTGAAGTTTTTCGGCTTAGAAAAAGGCCGACAGCACCATTGCCAGCACAAAGATCAATGATTTTTCCGCGTTTCGGAACCCGAGCGAAATTTGCTAATAGAACCGCATCAATGGAAAAAGAAAAAACTTCGGAGCTTTGGATAATTTGGATGTCTTCGGCGTAAAGTTGATCAATTCGTTCGCCTTTTCTTAACAATTTCGATTGCCCCCTTAAAAAAATCATACCGTTGTATTATACTACGTTTAGTTAGTTAACTGAAAGGAAGAAAAAATGTTTTTTAAATTTATTCGCGTTATCGCTCGAGGGATCTTAGCTGTCGTCAACGGCAATGCTCAATATCAAAATAAAGAGAAAATCCCTGAAGGAAATTATATCTTAGTTGCTCCGCATCGAACTTGGTGGGACCCGGTTTATATGGCTTTAGGAGCATCGCCAAAGCAATTTAGTTTTTTGGCAAAAGCAGAACTATTCAAAAATCCAATTCTGCGTTTTATATTGGTCCACTTGAACGCCTTTCCTGTTGACCGTGACAAGCCGGGACCAAGCGTGGTGAAACGTCCAGTTAGAATGTTAAAAGAATCTGACAAAAGTTTGATCATGTTTCCAAGCGGAACTCGTCACTCATCAGAATTAAAGGGCGGGATGGCTTTGATTTCTCGTTTATCGAAGAAGCCGATCGTACCCTCTGTTTATCAGGGGCCGACAAAATTTTCACAATTGTTTAAGCGGACACCGGTAATTATTCGTTTTGGTGATCCAATCGATGTTTCAGACATCAAAAAGATGGATAAGGCTGGTTTAGCCGAAGTAGAACGCCGAGTGCAAGGTGCTTTTGATCAATTAGATCGTGAGATTAACCCGAATTTTAAATATGTTGCCAAAGAAAAAAACGCTGAGTAATTCAGCGTTTTTTTGTTTAGCCTAATAACGGTACGATCCAAGTGGTCCAGATCCAACTGATCGGCATGACTAAAAGCATTGCTGGGATCATGTCAGCAGTAGGAAACATTTTGACTTTGATCATTCGAAACCCTGTCGCCAGCATTAAAAAACCGCCACAGGCTTTAAAGTCTAAAATCATCGAAGGAGTAGTCAAAGGGAAAATGACTGCGGCAATCAAGAATAGACAGAAGAAAACAATGAACTGCGGTATCGCAATGACCGCCACGACATAACCAATATTGCAGGCAAAGATGGCGGCGGTGAAAAAATCTAAGATCGACTTTGCGATCAGAATCGTATGGTCGCCTGTCATTCCCTCGGTTAAGCTGCCGAAAATCCCTGTTCCGCTGGCACAAAAAAGCACGATGATCGTGACTAAAGTACTCATGAACTCTTCATGGGAAAGCGTCAATTCTTGCTGAGGAAACTTCGCAATAGGCCGCTGCATCAAGGCTGCTGCAAAATTGATCTTTTCATTGAAGTGGAAAATCAGTCCTAAAGAGGTTCCTAAAATAATTGCCAAAATCACCGCAGGCATATTCGCCATCTGACTGATGCTGGGAATCCCCATCGCCATTGAACAAACCCCAAAGATCAAGGTGATCTGTTTTTTGAAATCTTCCGACAGCAGGTGACCAAGAAACCCGCCTAAGATGCCGCCTAAAATAATCGAAAATGAATTAATGATAATACCAATTGGCACAGCCTTCACTCCTTTTTTATGACACTCTGTTTATCCTAGCCTAAAATCCTTTGGAGAGAAAGAGTTTTCTCATGCGACATCCACTTGCTAAGCAGAAAAATATGGCAAATCGTGTTATACTTTTGGGAAGGACTTAATTAGGAAAAGGGTGGATCAATGAAAGTTTTACACACTGCTGACTGGCATATCGGGAAAAAACTTCACGGCTATGACTTGTTGCCAGATCAAGCATACATTCTTGATCAGATACTAAAAATCGCAAAAGCCGAAGCGGTTGATGCCATTATGATAGCAGGGGACTTGTACGATCGTTCGGTGCCGTCAGAGGACAGTGTCCGGTTATTAAATCAAACGATCGCAGAATGGAATTTGACGGAAGAGTTTCCGTTATTGGCGATTTCCGGAAATCATGACAGCGCTACGCGTTTAGCAACGGGGGCGCCTTGGTTCAATCAATCAAATTTTCATCTTCACACACGGTTGGCTGAAGCGTTTAATCCTATAGAGATGGGCGATACGCAATTCTATTTGCTGCCATACTTTGAACCTGTCGATGCCCGGATCTATTTTGAAGATCCCGAGCTGCGCACGATTCAAGCGGCAATGCCTAAGGTGATCGAAAAAATTAAAGCGAGTTTTGATCCAGCTAAAAAGCATATTTTAGTCAGTCATTTTTTTGTCTCAGGCAGCAGCAAGACTGATTCTGAAACAAAAATCGAAGTTGGCGGACTTGATGGGATCAATGGCAATTTATTAACCGATTTTGATTATGTAGCGTTAGGCCATCTGCATGGAAAAGACGCACTAAAGGTGGACAATGCGCGTTATAGCGGTTCGCCGTTAAAATATTCTTTGTCGGAGAAGAATCAGGCAAAAGGGGTTTGGATCTTGGAGACGGATACTGGGGAGTTCTCTTTTCGTGAATTGACACCTCTTCATGAAATTGAGGAGCTGCAAGCCAGTTTCGCAGAACTGCTGGACCCAGAATTTTATGCAACAGTTGATCGTGAGAATTACTTATCGATTCTGTTAGAGGATCGAGCGGTTATTCCTAATTTAATGAATCAATTGCGTCAGGTATATCCTCGAATCATTCAGGTTGAACGTGCGAATGGCTTTGAAACAGCCATTGAAACACGCTTGAAGACTGAAAATATCAAAGAGAAATCGCCGATCACATTAACAGAAGATTTTTTTACTGAGGTTTCGCAGGACGATTTAACAGCATTACAAAAAAAATGGATCGAAGACGGACTGCACTCGATTCTTAAAAAAGGAGGCGCAATTTAATGCTTCCTAAAAAGATTATCATGGAAAATTTTGGTCCGTTTCTACATGAAGAAGTGGACTTTGAAGAAATGTCAGAAGCTCCGCTATTTCTGATCAGCGGCAAAACCGGAGCAGGTAAAACTACAATTTTTGATGCGATCACCTTTGCATTGTATGGCGATGCGTCAGGCGGTGTGCGTTCCTCAAATGAAATTCGTTCCTCCTTTGCCGAGCCGACGGAAGAAACCAGAGTTCAATTTATTTTTGAACATCAAGGCCGAAGTTATTCAATCGAACGCTGGCCCAAGCAGACTTTGGCAAAGAAAAACGGCAAAGGCGAGACAACTAAAAATCAAAAAGTTCAATTAAGTGTTTTTGACGATGCGGGACAGGAAGCAGAGGCCTACACCAAGGTGGATGCCGTCAACGAAGTGATTTATCAAATCCTACATCTGCAAAAGGATCAGTTTCGGCAAATTGTGATGTTGCCGCAAGGAGAGTTTCGAACATTTTTAAATGCCAACAGTACTGAAAAAGAAACCGTTCTGCGCAGTTTATTCGGAACTAGTTTCTATCGTAATTTTACGGACAATTTGAAGCTTCAAAAGACGGAGCTGGAAAAGGCCGTTGGTGAGTTGACGACACGAATCGATCAACTATTTCAGCAGGTGGTTGCTGATAAAGGTGCGACCTACGCGGAGTCGTTAAATTTGGCTCGAAACTATCTAGCAGCAGAAGAACAAGAATTGATAAAAAGTCGGGCTGAACTTACAGAAAAACAAACTAAGCAAAAAGAACTTCAACAACAATACCAAAAGGCTCAGGAGCTGTCTGAAAGTTTCCGCCAAGCCGAGGAAACTCGCGGCCAGCTTGAGGCATTAGAAGAACAGCTGCCGGAACATGAAGAAAAGAAAAAGCAGTTAAGCCGAGCAAAAGAAATCGAAAAAATCCGGCCCACCTATGACCGGACGAGAGAATTAGAAAAGCTTCAAGATCAGCAAAGACAAGAGGTTCAAACGAATCAGCGCCATTCCGAAGAGCTGGAACAGCGATACAGCGATGCTCAGAAAGAAACAGCCGAGCTTGAACAACGGAGTGCCGTTTGGCAATCAAAGGAAAAAGAGCTGCAAAACCTGGAATTGATTTTACCGTTAGTCAAACAAAAGAATCAATGGGCTGAACAAAAAGCTGAATTGACAGTTAAACAAGCACAGCAGCAAACGCAATTAGCTCAAATCAATGAGCAGTTGAAAAATCATGAAGATAAGAAAAAAATCCTAGAAGCCAAACAAAGCACTGAAAAGGTTTGGCAGGATCGACGCTATGAAGAGCTGCAATTTCAGCAACAAGTCACGAAGCTGCAAGAACTGGCGAAGCAGATTTTTGATCAGCAGGAAGAGGAAGAAGATCAGCAGATCAAATTGGCTCAATTAGTTGAGAAAACCAGTCGAACCAGCAATCAATTAACTAGTGAAACGGCTGATTATAAGAAGTTGAAAAGCCAGTGGGCATCCGCGGAGATTGCCCGTTTAAGTATGGATTTACTACCGGGCGAACCGTGTCCCGTTTGCGGATCAAAAGAACATCCGAATCCAGCGCAGCACAGTGAACTGACCACCGATAATCTGGGACAGTTACAAGTAGCGCTTGAAACCCAAGAAGCTCGTATCAAGCAATTAGAACTGATCAGAGAACAGTCGGAAGCTCGTTATGAAGTAGCGAAGCAGACGTTTGATAAGCTGCAGGAGGAACGTCTGACCGGACAAAAAACACTGGAACTGCAAATCGAGCAGCTTCAAAGCAGCTTTGATGATTTTTATCAGACGGCGGTTACAGATGAGGTAGAGAAAATCGTCGAATTTCTCGAGGATCGGAAAAAAGAGACGGAAGCCGCGCTGGCCGAGATCGTGGAAACCAAGCAGGCTCTGCAAGAGCTAACGAGTGAAACCTCGGATGATCAAGCGAAGAAACAGGAAATCGAGGAAACGCTGAATGCTGTGAACGGTGATTTGCGTACCTTAGATGGCCGACTTGCTAGTTTAGAAGAGCAGACAGCGGATTGGCAATTAACAACAGTAGAGGCTCGCATTGCGGAACTGACTCAAGCTTTAGAAGAGCACCGGATTCTTCTGCAAGCCCATCAGACAGCGATCAAAGAAATTGAACAGCAGCGGATTCGCCTGCAAGAGAATAGCCGACTTTTGGCGAAACAGCAGCAAGAGACTGCTGAAAATCTGCAAAACTATCAACAACAGCTGCAAAAGCAATTGACGGAAGCAGGTTTGGAAATCGAGCTGCTGGCAGAACCACTCGTGGATCTTTCATTGTTAGAAAATGCCATTGCAGAATACGAGCAGCAGCTTTTAGTTTTAAAAGATCGTCAAAAACGGCTGATAGAAACGATTAAGGATCAACAAAAGCCGGAATTGGATCAATTACAAAGCCTGCTGACCGAAAGCGAAGCAGAAGTTCAAGACTACCAGCAGCAATATTATGCAAACGAGAACCATTTGCAGCAGCAACGTGAACTAATTGAGAAAATCGAGAGTCTTCAAGAGCAAAGTAAAGAGCAGTTGGCTGAACTAAGTCAGATGATTCAGCTTTATCAGACGATGAATGGCGACAATCCGCAAAAAATCAGTTTGGAGCGCTACGTATTGCAGTGGTATTTGGCAGAAGTCTTGCAGAGCGCCAACCAGCAGCTGAACCAGCTGACGAAAGGCCGCTATCGTTTTGAATTGAAGCAGGAAAGCGGACGTTCAAAAGGCAATACAGGGTTAGAAATCAATGTTTATGATGATAATGCTGGAGCGACTCGCAGTTCCCATACTTTGTCGGGCGGCGAAAGCTTTATCGCTGCACTGTCACTGGCACTAGGATTAGCAGAAGTGATTCAGAATCAGGCTGGCGGAGTGGCGATCGAAGCGCTATTTATCGATGAGGGCTTTGGTTCATTGGATGAAGAAGCGTTGGAGATGGCGATGGAAGCGTTAGAAGGTATTGAAAACGCGGGACGAATGATTGGTATCATCAGTCACGTAAGAGAGTTGAAAGAACGTATTCCACAACAAATTATTGTGGAAACTAGCGGGACGGGACGCAGCAGTATTCGTTACCAGCTAGAAGGATGGAGTGAAACGTAAATGAGATGGAGTATTCCAGAAAAAGTGATTGAACGCGGCAGAACTTATTTAAAAGAGGGACGGGTCTTATCCGTTGAGGCGGACCCAGCTAGACGTGTTTGGCATGGTGAAGTATTAGGCAGCGAACTTTATCTGGTTGATTTAGATGGCAGTGGAAAAGAAAATGATATTTGCGCTTGTCCTTACTGGGAAGAGCACGGATATTGCAAACATACTGTAGCAGTGGAGTTGTACCTGCGGGAAAAAGGTCTTTCTCGAGTGATCAAACCCGAGACTG
This sequence comes from Enterococcus malodoratus ATCC 43197, assembly GCF_000407185.1. GTDB lineage: Bacteria > Bacillota > Bacilli > Lactobacillales > Enterococcaceae > Enterococcus_A > Enterococcus_A malodoratus. The sequence goes on along the minus strand of NZ_KE136481.1, from coordinate 909,802 downwards.
TTTTGCCGAAAAAGATGGAGAGCAGCGTGTCTTTTGCTGATCTGTTGAACCAAGGATTTTCACGCTTGGAAAAAGAAGCAGAACCGTTGCAATCGCTATTTGTTGATTTTATAGTCGAGGCGATCCCAACGAATCCTTATCATCCTGAGTTGGATGTTTTGACGTTGTCATTAAGAATCGGCAGTAATTTGAACAAGCGGAGTTATATCGTAAAAAACCTGTATGACTTCCTGCATGCGTATCAAACAGATTCAGCCTATACGGTCAATAAACAATACCGCTTCCAGATTGAGGCCGGGGCCTTTGATCCTAAATGCCGAGACTTGATTGAAGATTTAGTTGGAATCAGCGAAACGTATCAGCTATTGGGTAAAACAGGTCTGCAAGTCAAAGGCAAATTAGACAAGCGCTATCTCTTGCTGCCGGTTCATCGGATGCAGGAATTATTGAGAGCGATGGAAAAAACAGGCCACTTAAGTATCAAATTAGGTGAAAAAACGTATTCTGAAGTTCACGAAGGACAAGAATTACCGTTATCCTTCACTTTGGAAAAACGTGGTGAAGATGATTTTGGTTTAACGATTGAGGATGGATTTACGAACTATTATAGTAACTATTTCCTAGGCTTTGTTGAAAATTCTTACTATTTGATGACTCACGAACAGCAAGATACCTATATTACAATGAAGCAATTGATGAAACGTTTGAAAGAACCGGTTATTGCTTATGAGCAGCGCCAGCTTTCGCAATTGTTCACAGATGTTTTTCCTTACTTACGAAAAATCGGGCGAGTAATCGTAACCGATGATGTCGCGGAGATCATGAAAGAAGAACCTTTGCGGGCGGTCGTGATTTTCCGCAAGATCAAAGGGATGGTCAAAGCAGAAGCCGAATTCCATTATGGTAACGCCTACTTCTCTACTAATGAGGCTCATCAGCCAAAACTTCCGAACAACGTGGAGATTTTACGGGATCGAAAAAAAGAGAAACAAATTTTAGCACTCTTTGATACGTATCGTTACCAAAAAATCGATACGGGTTTTGAGAAGAAATTGCCGGTCAAAGATAATCTATATTACTTCTTCACAGTCGAGGTAGAGGAGTTCCGCCGCTTCGCCGAAGTGCGTATGGGTAAAAAATTGCGTCAACTATTTTTAGACGGTGAAGAATTCCAGCCAACACTTGAAGTTGGACAAGAGGGTTCTTGGCTGGATATCAAATTTGATGTTACTGGCATTAATGACAATGAGATTGATCATGTACTTAATAGTTTGTTGCGGAAGGATCGCTTTTATACATTGGATAATGGAGAAGTCTTATCCTTTGATTCAGAGGCTTTCCAGCAAACCAGCGAGCTGATCGGTCAATTACGGGAAAAAATCAGTGCCAAAGACGGATTGATTCGTTTACCGAAGAGTCAAGGAATCATGTTGGAGCAGCGTTTGAAGGATAACCCGCAGGCGCAATTTAGTGAAAGCTTTACTGCGATGGTACAGGATCTGACTCATTCAGAAGACTATCCGGTGGAGCTGCCAGACAATTTGCAGGCTACTTTGCGGCCGTATCAGGAAGCTGGCTTCCGCTGGCTGAAAATGCTGAGCGACTATGGTTTCGGGGGAATCCTGGCCGATGAAATGGGGCTAGGTAAAACAATCCAAGTTATCACCTTTTTGTTAGCAGAGAAGAGACAACAGCCGATCAAAGCATTGATCGTAACGCCAGCAAGTTTAGTTTATAACTGGCAGGCAGAAATCAAGAAATTCGCGCCTAGTCTAGAATCAATGGTTATCTCGGGAAATCGCGGAGAGCGGGAACAGTTACTTGAGAACGCTGACGAAATCGTTATTACTTCGTATGCAAGTTTGCGGCAAGATATAGACCTGCATGAAAAGCAAGGTTATCAGTATATGATCCTTGATGAAGCGCAGATGGTGAAAAATGCCTCAACGAAAACGTCTAGTGCTCTGCGTAATTTATCGATTCCGCATCGCTTCGCGTTAAGCGGTACGCCGATTGAGAATAATCTGGAAGAGCTATGGTCGTTGTTCCAAACCGTTATGCCGGGATTCTTCCCGACGATCGGTCGTTTCCGTCAAATGGCCGTCTCAGAGATTGCCAAGATGATCCAGCCATTTGTTTTACGACGTGATAAGGATACCGTCTTGCAAGAGCTGCCAGAAAGAATCGAATCCAACGTTTTAAGCAGCTTAACGGAAGAACAGAAGACCGTTTATCTGGCGTATCTAAAACGCATGCGTCAAGAAGTCGATCAAATGGACTCTGCAACGTTCCGTAAGCAGCGTGTAAGCATTCTGGCAGGTCTGACCCGTTTACGCCAAATCTGCGATGATCCGCGTCTATTTATGGAAGGCTACGAAGGCGGGTCAGGGAAGCTGGATCAGGTCAAAGACTTGATTCATGCAGCGAAGGAAAATGGCCGACGTGTCTTATTATTCTCACAATTCACTAGTATGCTTTCAATTATAGAGAAAGAATTCGCGGATGAAGGCATTTCAAGCTTCTATTTACGTGGAAGTACCAAAGTCGCGGATCGGTTGAAGATGGTAGATGATTTCAACGGCGGTGAAAAAGATGTCTTCTTGATTTCTTTAAAGGCCGGGGGAACCGGATTGAACTTAACCGGTGCTGACACAGTCATTTTATATGACCTATGGTGGAATCCGGCAGTAGAAGAACAGGCTGCTGGACGCGCACATCGAATCGGACAAAAGAAAGTCGTCGAAGTTTGGCGCATGATTGCAGAAGGAACAATTGAGGAACGAATGAACCTATTGCAGCAAGAAAAACGGGAATTGTTCCAAAAGGTTATCCAAGGCAATGAAGAACAAACCAACAAGCTTACTGAAGAAGATATTCGCTTGATCCTAAGTTTGGGCGAATAAAAAAGTTTGCAGCGCTTAGCGTTGCAAACTTTTTTTGTTCATCAGAGCGTTATTCAGATCTTTAAAACTCGTACATTCTTTTTCGAAAATTGCTTGTTGGCCCTTTGGGATTTTTCGACCTTGGTGATTGAACCACCAGACGGACCAACCGGCCGCTTTCGCACCAATGACATCATTATCAAAGCTGTCTCCGATATATAAAAGCGACTCCGCAGACAAGTTTAATTGCTTTTCCATCAGATGAAAAATTTCCGGATCGGGCTTTTGAATTTGAACACCATCAGAGATCAAGGTATTTTCTGAATCAATCCAGCGCGTCAGCTGCAAGGCGTTAAGCTTGTCATTTTGACGATCCACTGGTCCATTAGTGATAATTCCAAGTGGAGTTTTCTGTTGTGTCAAGAAGTCCAGCGAAGCGACTATTTCTGAAGGCAGAGAGATTAACTGTAATGCCTGATCGTAGGCAGCTTGAAATTTTTCTAAATTAGAATCTGCCGAAACGAAATCAAAATCCGCCAACGCAAGTCGAATTCGTTCGTAACGCATCTTTTCTAACGACCACTCCCCAGTGATCGATTTCATATAATGTAAATCACTATAATGACGAAAACGAATAAATAAAGCATTCATCTTTTCTGTTGGAAAAGCTGGAAAAATGGTATGCACGGCCTCTGCAAAGGGAGCTTGCTGCTCGTATAAGGTATCGTCGAGATCAAATACTATTCCTTGGATCATTGGATCACTCCTTAGTTTTGAATGATCTCATTATATCAAAAAACAGTTGTTTTTATTTATCCTAAGCAAAAAAATAGATATTTCAGATAATTCTTGTTATGTTATCACTGCGGTAAAATATTGAAAAAAACATTGATCGCAATCAATCAAAAATATTCTCGAAGAAAAAAATAATGATTGGAACGATGAATGAGCGCGGAAATTTAGGCTTCACCTTTTTTTGAAAAGTCTATAAAAATTTTGATATTTTTTGAATTTTTGAAAGCTGTATCTATTCTAACAGAGTTTTTGTTAGGAAAAATTTGATACAGAGAAAAGGTTAAGAGCGTAGCATAAAATAACTATAAAATAATAACCGCTGTATTTTAAAGAATAAACTATTTTAAAATAATTCTAAAAAAGACTTGTAATATACAGTATTATAAATTTTTTTGTGGGTTTGTAAAACTTGGTTTCAAGTTTTTTGTAAGATAAAAAAATATTTTTTTTGAAATTAATCGAACGATTTATAAAAAAATTCATTTGTTTTAATACAGTTTTCGAACCTGTTATACTACTGTTGCAAATGAGAGGTACGCCACTATTTTCTCATCTTGACAAATTGAAAGTGCCGTGACTGCTTCTATCGCGTCGGTTTAGATTAAATAACGCTAATATTTGTAAAAAAAAAGCGATCCACCTCTTTTTTTTGTTACCTTTTTTTTGTATAATAGAAACAGATAGCAGGAAGTGAGTTTTACCTGTTACAAAATTTGAGAGTCAAGAAAAGGAGTGATATGTATGTTAACGCTATATACTTCCCCTAGTTGTACATCATGTCGGAAAGCACGTGCTTGGCTACAGGAACATGAGATTCCTTATGTTGAACGAAATATCTTTTCTGAGCCATTGAACATCGATGAGTTGAAGGCCATTTTACAAATGACTGAGGATGGGACCGAAGAAATTATTTCGACTCGTTCAAAAGTTTTCCAAAAGTTGAACATGGATTTAGATGAATTGTCATTGAAAGAATTGCTAGATTTGGTCAAGGAAAATCCTGGATTGTTGCGTCGTCCGATTATGATCGACGAGAAACGTTTACAAGTTGGATTTAACGAAGATGAAATTCGCCGTTTCTTACCTCGTGACGTTCGCCAATACGAATTACGTCAAGCCCAATTAATGGCTGGATTATAGAATAAGTGCCTCGCGGATGCGAGGCATTTTTTGTATAGAAATGAATTTAGCTTGTTACAAGCCAAATCGAGTCAGCTCTTCTTTTAAGGACGAAAAGTTCTTTTTGAAATGAAAGCCATTCATGCCGGTTTCTTCTGCTGCTAAGATATTAGCGGCCATATCATCAATAAAGTAGCATTCAGCGGGATTCAAGCGAAAATGGCTGTAGAAAGTTTGAAAAATCTCGTGTTCTGGCTTAGATAATTTCCAATCCGAAGAAATAAAGATACCGTCAAAAGAATTGTGATTAGGGACCTTTTCTTCATAAAGATAGTAATCCTGCGGCGCATTGGAAAGCAGATAAACACCAAAGCCCTTTTCTTTCAACTGCAACGGAAGATCCTTCATCTGCGGCAACGGGTGCAGGCCGTTATACCAAGTAGCTAACAGCTCTTCAGCGATTGCATGCAATTCTTCCGGCAATCGTGTTTTTACTGATGACAATAGCTCCTGCTTTGTCATCGTTCCCTTATCAAAACGCAGCCAGTCCACCGAACCAAAAATTTCTGACATCAGCAGCTTTTGCTGTTTTTCATCTGCGGTTTTTTCACGAACAAAGCGCAAGGGATCAAAATCGACTAAAACGTTTCCTAAATCAAACACAATATTTTTGATCATCTAAAAACCTCCTTAGGGAAAGTATACGCCAGCCTGTTGATTAAACAAAAGGGATAAGTGTTTAATTTTTTATTTATTCAATTACAGAGAGCAGTAATCTGTACACAGATAGGGTAACTTATAGGCAGAAGAATTACTTTGGGAATCGGTGGTTTAGATATTTCAAAATAGATCATAGAAATTTGAAGTTAAAGATATTCTGACGGAGTGTGTGCAGTCTAGTTTCTAGGATAGAAGAGCAGGCTTTTTCTTTTGTTTATAGGAATTTAATAAAATTCGCCGGCTTTCTTTACTTTTAACCGGAATCAGTTACAATGAACATATAATCTATCTTTAAAGTGAGGTGTGCCAAGATGGAGATGGAACACATCAATGAGAATACGATCCGAGTGATTATCGAGAATGAAGATTTAGCCGAACGAGGGATTACCTTTTTGGATCTGCTGGGAAATCATCGCGAAATCGAATCTTTCTTCTATAGTATTTTAGAGGAAGTCGACATTGAAGATGAATTCAAGAGCAGTGAGGCGGTTACTTTCCAAGTTCTTCCGAAAAATGACGGATTGGAACTATTTATTAGTAAAAATCTGACACCTGAAGATATCAACAAAATGAATAATTCAACAGAGTTTGAATCAAATGATTTTGATCAATTGATTCGTCAACAAATTCTAGCTAATTCTGAAGGCCTTGAAGAAGATGAAAAAACTAGTCGTTTACGAGTTTTTCAATTGAATAGCTTTGAGGACATGATTGAATTAGCAAGCTATCACTTTTTAGATGAAGCTTGGTGTGATTTATATCTATTGGATGAGACGTATTATTTACAGGTCTATTTTGATCCTAATATTTTCGGTGAGTTCGGGTTAACTGATGTTATTGCTGAAATATTGGAGTATGTTCAAAATTCTGCTGTCTCTACAGAAATGTTGGAAGAGTATGGGAAATTACTGATGCATCGTGATGCAATCGAAATTACGCGTGCTCATTTTAATTAAGTAGTTCAAAGACCATCGTTCGATCGAACGATGGTCTTTTTTGTCATTCTTACATAAAAATTGAAGCGCCTGCGTATCTTTCTTTTGAGGTGAGGAAAATGTTGTTTGCTTACACAGAGGAAAAAGAAATGATTGGGGCTTCAGAAATTAATGATAAACGGACTTGTTATTGTCCGGATTGTGGAGAGCGTTTGATTCGAAAAGCTGGAAAAGTAAAGATTCCCCACTTTGCTCATAATCAGAATGCAGAGTGTCATGGGCTTAGTGAGGGTGAAACACCGGAGCATTTGCGGTTGAAGCAACTTTTTTATACTTGGGGAAATCGTTTTGAAGAAGGGTGGCGGATGGAAGAACCGTTAATGGATTTATCGCAGCGACCCGATTTACTACATGAACGGTTAGCAGTAGAAATTCAGTGTTCACCATTGAAAAGTATCCGCTTAGAAGAGCGAATCACTGGTTATCAGCAAAAAGAATATCAAGACTGGTGGCTGCTGGGAAAAATGCTGTGGCCCAATGGGAAATTCACTCAACTGCAAAGACAATTTTGTTCATTCGATAAGGATCGAGGGGTACATCTATGGTTGCTGGAAAAAAATCAAATTCGCCTGCTGTACCATATCCACGAAGTAGATCAACTAATTTATTGTGAGGAATGCTGGCCCAGCTTCTCGCAACCACTAAGAGAGATTTTTCATTCGCCGGTTTCTAAGCATCCGCCGCACCTTTTTCCTACTATAGAAGGTGTGATTAAATGTAAGGAGACTTTGAGTCTAAAATTGGTTCAAAGTAATCCTAAGATTCGCGCGTTGCAGCAGTATTTTTATCTAGAGCGGAGGCATCTGCTGTATTTGCCGAATTGGATGTATTTTCCAAGCCGCTATTTCTTCTTTTATCAGGAAGATCTTTTAGTGTTTCGCTATCTATTTCAAAAGGAAGCAAAAAATGCTTCGCAGATTTTTCAAAAATTCCTAAAGTACCGCGAGGAAAATCAAAAGGAATGGTCCTTTTATCGTATTGATCAGCGTGAAATATTGGAGCGGCTGTATCTTGAAGCAATTTTTTGTCAAAGAAAGGCTAAAGTTTCATCCGCCTAACAGCTTTTGAAAATACTTTTTTCTAAATTGTGGTAAGATTGAGGATGATTAATAAATCGAATACCACTTATTTTCCGCATTTTAGGCTGAGCAGGTAAAGATGTACGTTGAGAATCCTGTTTTTCCTAAAGAAAAAGTATCTTAGAAACGAGTTAGGAGTGTTTTTATGAGTGAAGCAAAACAATTGCCAAAACGTCAGGAAGTACCTGTCGAGTTAACTTGGGACTTAACCAAAATTTTTGCAGATGACGCGGCTTTTGAAGCGAAATTCCAAGCCTTATCGAATGAATTAACGGAAGTGGATAAGATCAAAGGAAGTTTGAATCAAGGCGCAGCAGAATTTTTAGCAGCGATTGAATATGTTTTAGACATTTATCGCAAAGCGGAAGTCATTTACGTCTACGCCCATTTAAAAAATGATGAAGATACCGCGAATACAACGAATCAAGCGCTTTATGCACGGGCATCTAGTTTGATTGCACAAGTCAGCGAAGCAGTCAGCTGGTTTGAACCGGAAATGTTGCAGCTTTCTGATCAAGAAATCTGGGCATTTTTCGAAGCTGAACCAAAACTTGATTTGTATCGTCATTTTGTTGAGCAGATTATTTCAGAAAGAGCCCATGTTTTGCCGGCGGAACAAGAAGCTTTGCTGGCAGGAGCTAGTGAGATTTTTGGTAGTTCGGCGGATACATTCTCAGTAATGAACAATGCTGATTTGAAATTCCCGGTAGTAAAAAATGAAGCGGGTGAGGATGTTCAATTAACACATGGTGTCTATGGTCAACTATTAGAGAGTACCGATCGAAATGTTCGTGAAAAAGCGTTTAAAGCTTTGTATTCTGTTTACCATCAATTCCGTAATACTTTCGCTTCAACGTTGAGTACCCATATTAAGGCCCATAATTACAAGGCAAAAGTGCGCGGCTATACTTCAGCACGTGCGGCTGCATTAAGCGGAAATCATATTCCCGAAGACGTGTATGAAACATTGACGTTAGTAGTCAACCAATACTTGCCGCTGCTGCATCGATATGTAGAATTGCGGAAGGAGTTACTAGGCTTAAACGAGCTGCATATGTATGATCTGTACACACCGCTTTTAGCGGAAGCGCCAATCAAGTTCACTTACGAAGAAGCCCAGGCAAAAGCGCTTGAAGCGTTGAAACCATTAGGTGAAGAATATTTGGAAGTCGTAAAACAAGCCTTTGCTGAGCGTTGGATTGATGTTGTCGAGAATCAAGGAAAACGCAGCGGAGCTTATTCCTCTGGAGCCTATGATACACAGCCATATATTTTATTAAATTGGCATGATCGTTTGGACGAGCTTTATACGTTGGTGCACGAGATGGGGCACAGTGTTCACAGTTACTTTACTCGTCATACACAGCCATATGTTTATGGGGATTACTCGATCTTCTTAGCGGAGATTGCCTCGACGACGAACGAAAATCTTTTGACCAGCTATTTATTAGAAACGGAAAAAGATCCTAAAATTCGTGCGTACATCATTAACCATTTTCTGGATGGTTTTAAAGGAACTATTTTCCGTCAAACGCAATTTGCCGAGTTTGAACACTTTATTCATACGGAAGATGCAGCAGGCAATCCGCTAACCAGCGAATACCTAAGCAAGTTCTATGGTGAATTAAATACGAAATATTATGGACCGATCGTTGTAAATGATGAAGAGATCAAAGATGAATGGTCAAGAATTCCACATTTCTACTATAATTATTACGTGTATCAATATGCGACAGGCTTTTCGGCTGCGAGCGCATTAGCGAAACGGATCGTAGAAGGTGAGCCGGAAGCATTGGAAAAATATTTGGCTTACTTGAAATCCGGCAGCAGCGATTATCCGATCGAAGTAATGAAGAAAGCTGGAGTTGATATGACACGGCCGACTTATATTGAAGATGCCATGGAAATATTTGCTCAACGATTAGACGAATTGGAACAATTGGTCGAAGAACTGAAGGATTAGTAAATGATGAAGCAGGAGCCTAAGACTCCTGCTTTTTTTACGGCAATTTTTAAACAATTTGAAGAAATATAGTTTATCCTGAATAATTCATAGAATTTCTGAAACTCTATTAAAAGCTTATTAACGCACGGTTCTTCTTTTCTTTTACCGCACCCTTTGGGTGTACAAAAAGAACCCCAATCTGCTATGGTTAAAGTGTCTAAACTAAACCAAGAAAGGGGTTCTCTCAATGGCTACATTACAGGAAAAACACGTAAAATTCAACTCTAAAATGGTGGTGTCAAACACCGGTGGTAATCTTTCGTCAGATGCCGGTCTCATCTTGGTGAAGGAATTCATGAATTCGCTTGGATTTTATTCGTTCGCGAAGCAATTCCTCCACTTCAATGAGGACCGTATTTATTGGACTCATGACAACATCTCCCTGCTCGAACAGCTGCTCTTCCAGTTGATTGCCGGATATTCCGCAGATTCATCCGCCAATCTCTTGAAGGAAGATCCCATTTTTCGGTTGGTTTTGGATAAGGAAGCCATCGCCTCCCAGGCCTCGCTATCCCGCTTCTGGGACCGGATCAGCGAGGAGAACATTGCACAGTTCCAGGAACTGAACCAAGCTATGCTGGACAAGGTCCGCATGGAACGGAACAATACCCAAATGATCATCGATTTAGATTCCACACATTCGGATACGTTCGGGAATCAAGAAAAGACTGAGCACAATGCCCATTACGGCACACAGGGCTATCATCCGTTGGTAGCCTTCGATGGCCTTACGGGAGACTTTCTGAAAGCAGAACTTCGTTCTGGAAATGTGTATACGTCAAAAGGTGTAAAAGATTTTCTGGCACCGATGCTCACACATTACCGTCAAGTCCTTCCCTGCACTGATATTTTGGTCCGGGGAGACAGCGGCTTTGCGACGCCCGAGGTCTATGATACGTGTGAATCCAACGAAAGTTTCTATGTCATCCGCCTGAAATCAAATAAAGTCGTGGAAAAACTAGCGGAAACCTTTGTCCTGGTTGGGGACGACCATCCCTGGGAGGAAAGGGAAGTCCACTACTATTCCGCGTTCTATCAAGCCAATAGCTGGTCCCAAAAACGTCGAATCTGTATCAAATCGACTCGGGAATCGAATCAGCTGGTGTTCAGTCACGAGTACGTGGTCACTAATTTTCACGAGGAACTATCCGCGAAAACCATCTTCCAGATTTACCATAAACGCGGCACCATGGAGAACTTCATCAAGGAAGCAAAAAATGGGTTCTATTTCGACAAGACGGATAGCTCAAGCTTCTTGGAAAATCATGCACGGATGATGGTAAGCCTGTTGGCTTACAACCTGGTCAACTTCATGAAGACCATATGTCTACCTGAAAAGGAAGCGACATTCCAAGTCGACACATTGCGGCTCCGCCTGTTCAAGGTCGCGGGTAAATTAGTCCGCAGTGGCCGTAGATTGCTTTTACGGATGAGCTCCTCCCATGTCTATCAAGACTTGTTTTATCAGTTACTGGACAAAATCCAGCAACTCAGTTGGCAAGTGTAAAATAGCAATCAGCTTTTAAAAAGACATGGAATCACTAAGGGATTCGTGCGCCCAAAAACAGCTCCAGATTCCCTATCTTCGTTAAAAAAACAAAAGGAAATCTGTTTTCGCAAGTACAAACCGGTTGAAAAAAGAAAATTCAACTCAAATCGATGTATAAACGTTATTTTCCCAAAAAAATTAGATCTATGAATTATTCAGGTTTATGAATGATTATAAAAGGATAGAAAATATTTATTTTTGTTAAAGATTGATGTTCAGGACCATTTTCAAAGAAGCAGAGCAGGGAGAAAAAGCGATCCCTAAGAATTGTATGCAATGCTTGGTTTTATGCGGAAAAGTCGAAGTAACTAAAGGCTTTATATTCAAATAGTTGAAAGAATTTTTACAATTGGAGTTTCTCTTTTGAGAATTATTATGCGAAAATTAGCATAGGTAGAGGGGTGATTCACAATGAGTAAACCGAATAAAAGAGACAAAATTGACTTATTTTTAAAGCTGTCAATTGCGATCATGTTTATTGCAGGTTTTCTGATTTTTATGTATCCCTTCGTTGTGGATTCGATCAACAATTATGTGGATCAGCAACGCCTTGAAGAAGTTCAAGAGAAGATGGAAGCTCGCTCAGAGGTCGATAAGAAAAAGCGCCTCGAAAAGCTTGAAAAAGAAAATAAGAAATTAAAGACAATTATTCCGGGTGCCGGAAGCTTTGATGATCCTTTTGAAACCTCTTTACGTGGAACAAAAAGTCCTAAAAAAGAATATTATGAAAAACATATGATTGGAGCAGTCTTTATACCTAAAATAAAAGTAAGTCTTCCAGTTTATGACAAGACGGATGATTTTTTATTAGACAAAGGTGCCACGGTACTGCAGGGAACTTCCTTCCCAGTGGGTGGTAAAGGGACACATTCCGTCATCACGGGGCATACAGGATTGCCGGAAAAGAAATTATTTACGGACTTAGAACTATTAAAGAAGAAAGACAAATTTTTCTTACATATTGAGGGAAAAAAATTGGCTTATCAGGTGGATCGAATCAAAAAAGTGAAGCCTGATAATTTTGATTCGCTCAAAATTGAACTGAATCGTGACCTAGTGACCTTACTGACCTGTACACCATATGGAGTGAATAGTCATCGTTTGCTTGTGACTGGACATCGAGTGGCCTATCCGGTTGAAGCCGCGAAGAAAATTAAGGAGACCGAAAAGTATCATCGTCGCCGGGTCTTCTATTTAGCCGCGGGCTGCTTATTCTTCGCAGTTATTTTTGGCTACTTTGTCTGGCGCAAGATTATTCTTTATCAATCGAAGAAACGCGATTACAACTTTGTGTTCTACCTGTATGAGAATGGCGAACCGTATCCAGGTGTTCGTGCACTTCTTACACAAAAAGGAGATGTTGTTCGAGTTGACGGTAAGCTTGTCCATACCGTCAGTGATGCATACGGGAAGATAGAGTTTCCGCAGATTCCTGGCGGTGTCTATCGAGTAGAAACTGAGAATGGGTTAAGTGTAAAAGGGAAAATCTGGCGATTGAAGGATCAGAAATTTAAGATTCTTAAACGCAGAGGGTATAAAAATATTAAACAAAAGATCAAGCATTTTATTATTGAAAGCAAGGTGAACTAGCGTGAAAAAGTCACCTAAGAATAGTGCCAAAAGACAAATGATCAGCAAAATTTTCATGATCCTTGTTTTCTTAACGGGAATACTAGTCATGACGTATCCATTTTATATCAACGCGGTCAACGATTTCATTGATCAAAAACGGATGGAAGAGGTTCAGCTGCAAAATAAAGAACAAAATAAGGAACAGGTTCGTAAAGCTAAAGAACGAATGAAGAAACGAAATGAAGAGCTGAAGAAAAATGGATTGGTTCCTAAAGCTCCTCAATTCACTAACAGCAATGAACGCAAAATCGTCAGTGATGAATACATCCGTAAGCATTTGATTGGGGCTATTAGTGTTCCAACTATCGAGATCACCTTGCCTTTATTCGATACAACGAATGAAAAACTGCTACAAGAAGGAGCGACAGTGCTGCAAGGAACATCATATCCAACAGGCGGGATCGATACACACTCAGTTATTTCTGCTCATAGCGGCTTGCCTGAGAAAAAACTTTTTACGGATTTGGAAGAAGTGAAAAAGGGTGAGATTTTTGTGATCACTCTATTTGAAGAAAAATTGGCCTATGAAGTAGATAAAATTGAAGTAGTGGAACCATCGGACACGTCCGTTATCGACATTGAACCTGGGCGTGATATCGTCACCTTACTGACTTGTACGCCTTATATGATTAATAGTCATCGCCTATTGGTGACAGGCCATCGTGTTCCTTACACAGAGAAAATGGCTAAGGCAATCAAACAGGCCGATGATTCGCGGAAACTAAAAGAAATTTTGATCTTAGTAGGGGTTGGACTTTCTATCCTGATTTTACTCTTTGGTATTTATCGAGCGATCCATGCGTATCTTCTGCGGAAACGGCGATTCAATTTGACTATTGTCCGCACGGATCAGGCAGGTAATTTACTGGCTGGAAAAGAATTTGCGATGTACACGAAAAATGGAAAACGTCCCGTTCAAAGAAAAGGTATCCCGTTTATGACGGTGACGGATGAAGCAGGACGTGCTCGTTTTGAAAATATTCCTGGCGGTGTTTATTGTATCAAAGACAATGAGGGTAACGGATTTAAAGTCGGAATCAAAAAATTGCGCCAAGAAAAAGTAAATCTCTATTTAACGAAGCAGCAGAAGGGGCATATCTTTACTAAAGACAATGCCATTCAAATCAAAAAATAAAAATGTCATTGCCAAAACGGCAATGACATTTTTTTTAGATAAGTGATAAATGATTGTCAGGTGCTGACTGTCTGATTGGTGCGTTTTTACTTTGTGCTTCTAAAAATGCAATTAATGATTCCTTAGTATTATATGTATCTAAAATATGATGGATTGTGTCACAGCCTTCGATACGGACTCCCGCGTCGCAATCTCCGCAATAATTATAAATGACAGCTGAAGGGTGGGAAGTGATCTCCATCTCATGAGCGATCTGCTGATCTGTTAAAAAAGCTTCTTGGACAAAATCAGAATGCCGATCCTCTAAAAACATTTCTAAGTCGCCGCCAACTTTAGTAAACAGTTGAATGGCCAATTTTTTTGAATAAGGTTGTTTTTGCTCACCGATTGTTTTTTGTAATTCGACTAAAAAGTCGCGTCCGCGTTTTTTTCCTTGAAGATGCGCAGCTTTGACATCCAAAGCTGCAGAATGAATCTCTTGTGATAATTCAGTCCGCAATTGAAGATCCTTATCAGAAGCGCCAATGCGCTGCATAAATTCAGAGATTGTTTTTAAATTCATGATGGGAATCAAACGTAATTGAATTTTCATGTCGTATTCATTGATCAAATCAATGATTCGTCGTTCAATGGATAAACACTTTTTCCCAATCGGATTAACAAACAAATAAATTTCAATCACTGGAGTCCCTCCATCTCTTTGTCCTGTTCGCGCTGTGCGGTTACGGCTCGAACAATTTTATTTTGTGTTTTTCGAAAAGGTAAATCAAATTTTTTTAGCAGTTTTTCAAAATCAGCTTCGGCATATTCAGGATCAAGAACTTCTAGTTCAAACTCAAAGTCATGCTGATCACTGTACCAGCTTTCATCTAACGCAAGTTTTCCTTCAGGAATCGTGAACTCAGCACGTTTTGTGATTAATTTCCCAATTAGGAGCAGATGGGAGAACGAAATATTCAGACTTTGTAATCGCGCTAAGATTTCCGTGGCTTCAGAGGTGAACTGGTTCTTTTGTAAAGCCTGATCTACCTCGGTAAGTGTAAGTTTGTCAGTAACTTCTAGAAGCCCAACCGGTTGCGGAACTTTTAAGGTGGCCTCTGCTGTATCAGCAAAACGCCGAATCCTCAAGCCCATACCTTGTTGTTTTAATTGGAAATCAGCCGTATCAAAGTAAAGATTCGTCTGTATTACAAATTGATCATCCGTAATATTGTAGTAACGTAACAGTTTTTCGTATTCAATTTGGGACAACATACTCTTGAATTCGATTTCAATTTCTTCACTCACTATTATTTTACCTCTGATTCTAGAAAATTCCTAATATAAGACATCCTCACATAGAATAACCTAGCTAGTCAAACGATTAGAACGAATTCCATGAAAATGTTAGTATTTTGTAATATTTGTTAAGAGACAAAAATGTGATAATTTTTTCTAGCGAGGGTTTATGATAAGATAAGTAAGGAATGGAAAAAGAAGCGGAGGACTTGTGATGGAGAGAGACTGGGATACATTTCTTGCTCCTTATGAATTGGCAGTAGCTGAATTAAAAATAAAGCTACGCGGCTTACGAAAACAGTATCGTACCAGTGGAGGGCATGTACCAATCGAATTTGTAACTGGGCGTGTCAAGCCGTTAGAGAGCATCTTGAATAAGGCGGAACTGCGGGGAATCTCATTGGATCGTTTAGAAGATGAGATGTCTGATATGGCCGGAATGCGCATCATGTGCCAGTTTGTAGAAGATATTCCGTTAGTTGTAGAAATTTTACGGAGACGTAATGATATGAAGATTATTCAAGAGCGGGATTATATTACGAATCGAAAAGCCAGCGGGTATCGTTCCTATCATTTGGTGATTGAATATCCAGTGCAAATGTTAGAAGGAGAGAAAAAACTTCTAGCTGAAATTCAAATTAGAACGTTATCGATGAATTTTTGGGCAACCATCGAGCATTCAATGAATTATAAATATAAGGGTCAAATTCCGGAAGATATACAGAGACGATTGTTCCGTGCAGCCGAAGCAGCGTATCAATTAGACGAAGAAATGTCTAGTATTCGTGATGAGATTCAAGAAGCGCAACATTTATTCAATCGTAAGGAACAAAAGAAGGAAGTGGGAAAACATGGGACTACGGATCGGAATCATCCATAATAAAGAAGAAAAATCGATTCGAGTGTTACAACGTTTGCGTGTTTTATTAGCAGATAAGGATGATTTGGAGATTGTAGAGCACGATCCTGAACTAGTCATAACGATTGGCGGCGATGGAACGCTTTTATCTGCTTTTCACCGATATAGTCACCGTTTGGATGAGGTTCGTTTTTTGGGAGTTCATACGGGACACCTGGGTTTTTATACCGACTGGCGTGACTATGAATTACCCGAGCTGGTCAAAAGTTTGAGTAATGAGCCTGGGAAAAGCGTCAGCTATCCTCTTCTAGATGTTGTTTTAACTACAACAGATGGAGAGCCAAAGCACTTTTTAGCTTTAAATGAGTCCACGATCCGCAAAGGGAGCCGGACAATGGTGGCAGATGTTTTCATTAAGGAAGAGTTATTTGAGCGTTTCAGAGGAGACGGATTGGCGATTTCAACTCCTACCGGTTCGACCGCTTATAATAAAAGTGTCGGCGGGGCGGTAGTTCACCCCAGCATCAACGCGATGCAGCTATCTGAAATTGCTTCGCTGAACAATCGAGTTTTCAGAACGTTAGGTTCACCAAGTATTATCGGTTCTCATGAGTGGATCGATGTACGGCTAAAAAGCAACGAGCAGCATCTGATTACGATTGATCAGCTGGATATCAATCGCAAAGGTATCACATCGATAAAATATAAAATTGCCGATGAGCGGATTCATTTTGCTTCTTATCGACACATGCATTTTTGGCATCGCGTAAAGGATGCCTTTATTCGAGAGGATTAAGCTAGTGGAATTTAAATGGACTTATAAAGAACCCTTCAGTTCTTTAGTGCGAACTTTTTTAAAGCGTCAAGGAATCTCAAAAAAATTACTGGCTAAAATTAAGTTTCAGGGTGGAAAAATTTTAGTGAATGAGACTGAACAAAACGTCTTGTTTTCTTTAAAAGCCCATGATATTGTAACTGTTGTGATTCCGGACGAGGAGCCGCATGAAACTTTGTTAGCAGATGATGTTCCGATTGAAATTGTCTTTGAGGACGAACATTTATTGATCGTTAACAAACCAGCAGGGATCGCGTCAATCCCGGCCCAATATCACCCTCGAGGAACAATGGCAAATAGAGTCAAAGCCTACTATGTTAACAAAGAGTATGCCAATCAGGTCGTTCATGTCGTTACACGTTTGGATCGAGATACCTCAGGACTAATGTTGTTTGCGAAGCATGGATTTGCCCATGCGAAGCTAGATCAAGGGTTACAGCAAAATCAATTTGTTAAAAAATATCAGGCCTTAGTTTCAGGTGAAGTTGAATCATTGCAAGATCACGGAAACATTTCTTTGCCGATTGGGCGAGATTTGTCTTCTTTAGTAAAACGCCAAGTAATTGAAACCGGACAAAAAGCGGAGACCGAGTACTGGTTAAAAAAACGAAATCAAGCATGTGCTTTAGTTGATATTCAATTACATACTGGCCGTACCCATCAAATTCGAGTGCATCTTTCTGCGATCGGTTGTCCGTTGTTAGGAGACGATCTTTATGAAGGCGCGATGGATTTAGGAATTGAGCGGCAAGCACTGCACTGCTACTCCTTATCATTTCCTCACCCCTTCAGAGAGGAACGCATGTCCTTTGAATTGCCATTAGCAAACGACATGGCGAAAATAGCAGAACTTATTTAGAAAAAAGTAACCGAAGAATCAAGCAGAATGATATCCGAGCTGAAGATTAGACTAAATTTTCTATTAGAAAATTTAATACATAAACTATGAGGTAGGTTGTCAGTTCTGCTATTCCCAGTTGTTCAATTGAGCTTAAGTATTTAATGGATTTTTATAGAGAAAAACAAATAATGAGTAAAGCAGAATGATATCCGTGCTGAAGATCAGACTAAATTTTCTATTAGAAAATTTATTACATAAACTATGAGGTAGGTTGTCAGTTCTGCTATTCCCAGTTGTTCAATTGAATTTAAGTATTTAATGGATTTTTATAGAGAAAAACAAATAATGAGTAAAGCCGAATGATATCCGTGCTGAAGATCAGACTAAATTTTCTATTAGAAAATTTAATACATAAACTATGAGGTAGGTGAGATTGATGGATGAAAACCAAGAAGAGCTAGAAATACATTTCCAACAATTACGGGAGGAACTGGATCAGAATGATCTGCAGGCATTTCGTGATGATTTCTTGGATATGCATTTTTATGATCAGGGGCAATTTTATCAATCTTTGAATGAAGAAAAACGCCAACTCATGTATTCTTATTTATCACCAAAGGAATTGGCTGATATGTTTGACGTTATTGAAGAAGACGATGAACATGTCAATGAATATCTGAGCGAGATGCGCCCGCAGTATGCCGCCGACATGTTGTCTGAAATGTATACCGATAACGCGGTCGATTTACTGAATGAGCTAGATAAGAAGCCTGTGGCAAAGTATTTGAGCTTAATGGACTCGGAACATGCCAATGAAATTCGTGAGCTGCTTCATTATGAAGATGATACTGCCGGCTCTTTGATGACGACGGAATATGTTTCAATCGTGGCGAATCAAACAGTTCGCTCGGCGATGTATGTGCTAAAAAAAGAAGCTCAAATTGCCGAAACAATCTATTATACTTATGTAGTGAATGATGACAATCAATTAGTTGGCGTTATTTCGTTGCGTGATTTGATTATTAATGAGGACGACACGATGGTCTCTGATGTCATGAGCGAACGGACGATTTCTGTTCATGTTGGTGATGATCAGGAAGATGTGGCGCAAACATTTCGTGATTATGATTTCCTCGCTTTGCCGGTAACTGATTACGAGGATCATTTGTTGGGGATTGTGACGGTCGATGATATCATTGATGTAATCGATGACGAAGCGGCGAGTGACTACTCTGGTTTGGCAGGGGTCAATGTTGAGGAAGTTGATGAGAACCCCGTCAAGGCGGCTTCGAGACGACTGCCTTGGCTGATTACTTTATTATTTCTTGGTATGACAACCGCAACCTTGATCAATCATTATGAAGCGTTGGTTAGTAAAGCAAGTATCTTAGCTGTTTTCATCTCATTGATCACAGGGACTGCTGGAAATGCGGGAACCCAGTCGTTAGCGGTCGCTGTGCGACGTTTAGCGATTTCGGATGACAACGAAAAGAATTTTGGAAAGCTAGTGGTCGGTGAGATTTTGACCGGTTTAGTGACGGGCTTAGTAACAGGGATAACGATTTTTATTATCGTTGGTTTTTGGAAACATAATTTTATTTTGGGATTTGTGATCGGAACTGCAATGATGGCGGCCATTACCGTGGCAACGTTAGCGGGCAGTTGGATTCCGATGATTATGGAACGGTTGGGGTTTGACCCGGCTGTTGCCAGCGGGCCATTTATTACCACCTTGAGTGATTTGACCAGTGTGTTGATTTATTTCAATATTGCGAGTCTATTTATGGAACGATTTATCGGTCATTGATTGATGATTAAAAAGACATATGCTGAAAGTAGTGAGAAAATTTTGAAAAAAGCTTATGCCATTGTTATTCGTAACGGATTGATCCTATTGGTCCGTCGTCAGGGAATGCCTGTTTGGGATTTGCCTGGAGGCGAACTTTTGCCGAATGAGAACGAACGCGAAGGGATGCAGCGCCTAGTTAAGGAGCAGCTTTCTTTTGATAATACAGTTGAGGATCTAATCGGAATTTATACGAAAGAGTATCGCGAAGATATCACATATGTCTATAAGGTACAGGAAACGATTTCGCAAAGTAAGATGGAATCACATGATTATGTGGCCTTCAATTTCTTTGATATTCGTAATTTGCCGTTGAATATTTTCCCTGATCAAAATCGTCAGATCAAGGATTATTTATCAGGTCGTTATCCAGTGCGATTACGTTTCAAGCAAAATCGGTGGCTGATCCGTATAGAAAAATTTATTAAAGAACATAAAAAAGGGAAGTGACTCCAATGAGTCACTTCCCTTTTAAATTGTTACGATCTTTGTTCCATGTAGTTCGTTTACGCCTAGTGTTGAGGCAATTCTTTCAGCGTTGTCTGAGTTGATACCGCCGCCGGGTAAAATAATAATTCGTCCGGCTGCGTAATCGACTAATTCTTTTAGATGTGGCAGATTTTCCTCGATGGTAGTAGATAATGGACCGCCATGAGTTAAAATCCGGTCGATGCCCAACCGTGCAAACCAATCGATGGTCTTGAATTGCTCTTCTTTAGAAAGTTCATCGAAGGCCATATGGAATGTCGTTAGTAGGCCTGCGCTGTTTCCGACTAGCATTTCTAATGCTTCTTCATCGACTTCGTTTTCTTCTGTTAAACAGCCAAAAACCACACCGTCAGTACCAGCATTTTTAGCATGAATCAAATCATTCTCCATGATTTTTAATTCAATATCGTTGTAGACAAAATTTCCGCCGCGCGGACGAATCATCGTCATAATCGGAACGTGTTTTTCACTTGCATAAGCTAATGCTTCTTCGATGACTCCGATGCTTGGAGTAGTACCACCGACCGCTAAGTTGTCGCATAGTTCGATGCGTCCTGCACCAGCTTGGATAGCTTTGGGAATATCTGTATAGTTCTCTGCGCAAAATTCCTTAATCAAGATTATGTCCTCCAGTTTTGTTCAAATATTTCGAAATAATCAAAGTTAAGATGCTAATCACAAGCGCACTAAATCTAAGAAAGCTCGTCCAAGTGATTCGACATCTCGCGTATAGTTTAGCATATCTCAGCGATAGTAGGAATAGAAGAACTATGCTATGATAGGATGGCAAAAAGGAAGTGAAAAGATGCTTAAAAAAATTGATCGAAGTGCGTTATTTCTGGCCGAACAGCAGGAGTTGTTTCGTTGCCCTAAATGCCGCCTTGAAATGAGTCAACAGGATAAAAGTTTAATCTGCGTGAATGGACATCGCTTTGATTTAGCGAAAAAGGGCACGCTTTACTTTTTGGATCATCAAATCAAAACAGAATACGATAATGAAATGTTCGCACCGCGAGGTCGAATGATTCGTTCAGGAATGTATCAACCTGTGATTGAAAAAATCGCTCAATTAATGCAAAGCGGCAACGTTTTGGATGTTGGTTGCGGCGAAGGCAGTTTCTTGCAGCAAATCAATCAGGTGAAAGAGAATCCAACCAATATTGGTTTTGATATTGCCAAAGAAGGAATCTATCTAGCTAGCAATCAACCAATCGAGGCATTTTGGTGTGTGGCTGATCTGACGAATTTGCCATTTGCTGACGCCTCTTTTGATACGATTCTGAATATTTTCTCCCCTTCACACTACCGGGAGTTTAAACGAGTACTAAAATCCGATGGTTGTGTGTTAAAGGTAGTACCCCAAACAGGCTATTTGCAAGAATTGCGCGCCATTTATCACCCGGATGGAGAAGCTTATTCAAATGAGGCGGTTATTCAGCGTTTCACAGAGGAACTCCAAATCGATCATCGTGAACGTATCACTTACGAGTTTGAAATACCAGAAGAAAACCGCTTAGATCTTTTAGAAATGTCGCCATTGGAATGGCAGGTTCCAGAGGATGTAAAAGCGCATTTGAAGCAGAATACCTTGAAAAAAATAACCGTTGATATCGAAATATTAAAAGGACATTAGAGTAATCGCTTTCATTCGAATTACTGAAAATAGAAGGTTGCATTTGTGACTTCGTGATGTTATAGTACAAACAAGTTGTTTTTCATTGGTTTTTATCAGGTTCCTGTTCTGATAAAAGTTAGTGAAAAGTGCTTCACTAACGTAGCGACTCGCCGTGCTAGACACCGAGTTGGTACGTTTTTTTTTTGCGAATTTCACTCTATGGTTTTAGTGCACATAAAGTGTGAACCTATAATTGATTTTCTATCACGTAAATCGCAGATTATACTATGGGTAGATATCTTATAGTAATATAAAAATAAAGCTATTTTACAGTTATAAATACTTAATTAAGAACGAGGGATACTATCATGACAAACCATATCGTACTATTTGAACCGCAGATTCCTGCGAATACCGGAAACATCGCACGAACTTGTGCGGCAACGAACTCACCATTGCACTTGATTGAGCCTTTGGGCTTTTCTACCGATGATAAGCATTTGAAACGAGCAGGGCTAGATTACTGGAATGATGTGAATATTACTTATCATAAAGATTTAGCGGCATTTTTAGATTATCTTGATCAAAGACCACTCCATTTGATCACAAAATTTGCCAATGCCAGCTACTCAGAGATCGACTATACTAGCGACGATCATTTCTTTATGTTTGGAAAAGAAACAACGGGTTTACCGGAAGAATTTATGCGGGAAAATGCGGATAAATGTTTGCGCATCCCAATGAATGATGAACACGTTCGTTCCTTGAATCTTTCCAACACAGTCGCTTTAGTTGTTTATGAAGCATTGCGTCAGCAAAACTTTCCGAATTTGGAATTGACGCATCATTATGAACACGATAAGTTAGATTAGATAAAACGGATTAGGAAAGGGATTTAGATGAAACTTTATTTTACTCGTCACGGGAAAACCCGTTGGAATCAGGAGAAACGTTTCCAAGGTATGATGGGGGACTCGCCGTTATTGCCGGAAAGTTTGGAAGCAATCAAAGCATTAGGAAACGAACTAAAAGATATTCCCTTTGAAAAAATTTATACGAGCACATTAAAACGGGCGTATTTGACAGCAGAAGGTATTAATAAACAGTTAGCACAGCCAACGGACATCGTTCGTTCGGAGGATTTGCGGGAGCTTGGTCTGGGAACCTTGGAAGGACAATTAATTCCAGTGATTGAAGAACGCTATCCAAAAGATATGGTAAATTTACGCCATCATCTCGAGCTATACGATCCAGCCCCCTTTGATGGGGAGAAAATAGAAGGCATGTTGAAGCGAACCAATGATTTAGTAGAAAAAGCAGTGTCTGAAGCCGAAGAAGGACCGCTTCTTTTTGTTGGACATGGTGCTGCATTGACAGCCGCGATTCAAGCGTTAACTGGAAAATCATTGGCTGAATTACGCGACATGGGTGGTCTATTTAATAACAGTTTGACGATTTTAGAGACGGATAGTACGCAACCGCCATATCGCATGATCCAGTGGAATGATGTCAGTTTTTTAGAAGGAACGGGCTCGAAACCGGATTCTTTGCTTTAAAAGAAATCATTTCTGAGCTATAGAAAGGAGGGGCAAAATGTCGGAGGAGCAGTTATACATCGTGGGGACATTGAAAGTAATCTTTTTTCAAAATCCCAGCAATTTTTACAAAGTTTTGTTGATTAAGGTTAGCGACACCAATAGCGATTTTCTCGAACAAGAAATTGTCGTTACCGGCAGTTTTGGCGATATGCAAGAAGATGAAGATTATCGTTTCTTCGGGCATTTTGTAGACCATCCTCGTTACGGTAAGCAATTTCTAGTTGAAAGCTATGAACAAGCCCATCCGACCTCTGCCAATGGACTGATCAATTATCTTTCTAGTGAGAAGTTTCCTGGAATCGGAAAAAAGACGGCCGAGAAGATCATTGATGTGTTAGGGGAAAAGGCGATCGACGAGATTATGGAGAATCCGGCGGTGTTAGCCAAGATCCCGAATCTAAATGCAAAGAAGCAGAAAGTCATTGTAGAGATGATTCGGCAAAATCATGGTATGGAGCAAATCATCGTTGGCTTGAGCCGCTATGGTTTTGGAAGCCAGCTCTCTTTTGCAATCTTTCAAACCTATCGAAATGAAGCCTTGGAAGTAATTGCGGAAAATCCTTATCAATTGGTTGAAGACATTGAGGGAATCGGATTTAAAAAGGCGGATAACTTAGCGGAACAGCTTGGTATCGCAGCGGATAGTCCGCAACGAATTCGGGCAGCGATTTTTCATCAAGTAAATGAGGATGCGAATCAAAGCGGTGATACTTATGTTGAGGCTCAGCAATTATTAACAGAAGTTTTGCAGCTTTTGGAAACAACCCGGCCAGTCGAAATCGCCCCTGATCAAATCGCCAGTATGATTATTCAACTCGTGGAAGAGGAAAAGATTCAGCAAGAAGCTACGAAAATTTATGAGAATACATTATTCTATAGTGAATGGGGCATCGCTTCTTCGATTGAACGTTTGTTAGCTCGCAAGAAGGAGATCAACTATCCGCAACAGGCGATCGACAAGAAACTACGAATTATTGAGAAGCAGTTGAAAATCACTTATGGCGATTCGCAAGACCAGGCGATTAAAGGAGCCATTCGTTCACCATTATTCATTTTGACTGGTGGTCCGGGAACAGGGAAGACGACGGTTATTAACGGTATTGTGAAGTTATTTGCTGAGCTCAATGATCTATCGCTTGATCCCAAAGATTATACCCAAGCAGTCTTTCCTATTTTATTGGCGGCACCAACTGGGCGGGCGGCTAAACGAATGAATGAAACAACCGGATTGCCCGCAAGTACGATCCATCGTTTGTTAGGACTAAACGGTCATGATGACACTCCTGATATTGAAGCGAAAGAATTGGATGGCGGACTGTTGATTGTTGATGAGATGTCGATGGTGGATACTTGGTTAGCGAATACCTTGCTAAAGTCGATTCCTGATAATATGCAGGTCATTTTTGTAGGAGATAAAGATCAATTACCTTCGGTGGGGCCTGGGCAAGTTTTCCATGATTTGCTGCAGATTGAGGATATTCCAAAGATGGAGCTGACAGATATCTACCGTCAAGGCAATGGCTCGTCTATCATTCCGTTGGCACATGAGATCAAGGAAGGCAAATTGCCGCAGGACTTTAAAAAGAATCAAAAGGATCGTTCCTTTATTAGCTGTCATGCTTTTCAAATGGAAGAGGTCGTGAAGCAGATTGTCGAACGGGCGAAGAAAAAAGGCTATACTGCGCAGGATGTGCAAGTCTTGGCTCCTATGTACCGCGGACCGGCAGGAATCGATGCGATCAACAAGATGATGCAGGAAATATTTAATCCCAACGATGGACGCAAAAAGGAAGTTCAGTGGAACGATGTGGTTTATCGTATTGGAGATAAAGTGTTGCAGCTGGTCAATAATCCAGAGCTGAATGTTTTTAATGGAGATATGGGAATCATTGCAGGGATCATTCCAGCAAAAGAGTCAGAAGATAAAGTTGATGAGTTGGTGATCCAATTCGACAATAATGAAGTCAGCTATAAGCGTTCAGAATGGAATAAGATTAAACTATCCTACTGTTGTTCGATTCATAAGGCGCAGGGTAGTGAATTTAAAATGGTACTTTTGCCAATGGTTAAACAATATTCACGCATGCTGCAGCGGAATCTTTTGTATACGGCAGTTACACGAAGTAAGGATCTATTGATTTTGCTAGGTGAAGAAGAAGCCTTTCAAGTTTGTGTCAATCGCGAATCCGCTGTGCGGAAAACAACCTTGATTGAACGAATCATGAAGGGGACGGAAGTTGCTCCTACTCAACCGAAGCAAGAGCCATTCAAAGCGGTTGAAGAAAAGCAAAAGCCGAAAGTCAATGAACCAACTATTTTGACTCCGAAATTAATTACTGCACAAACCATTGATCCGATGATCGGGATGGAAAATGTGACTCCAGCAATGTTTATGTAAAAAAGGACTGAAAAATAAATCCGCGGATTTATTTTTCAGTCCTTTTATCTGCATACCAGATATATTGTGTTGCAGTAGTGAAGTTCAGATCAAAGGAGCGTTCTCCCATATTTTCGCCGTCTGCTTGTCCATGCTGCGGAACGACTGAAACGATTCGAATTCGACTGCTGGTGTAATGCTTATAGTGCTTGTTTTGCGTGTGTTTCTTGCGAACAAGTTGGAATAAGAAACGCAAAATTGCTGGCAGATTCGGTTTTTCTACGACAACAAGATCAATCGTCTCTTTTTTCGGATCAGCCATCGGTGCAATCGCTACACCGCCGCCAAAGTATGGAATGTTTGTCGTCGTGCATAGAAAAGTCCGTTCAAAGCTTAGCGACTGACCATTCAGTTCAACTAGAATAGGAAAAGTCTTTTGAGTGAAAATGGCTTTAACCAGATACAATGCGTAGGAAGCTGAGCCTAGATGATATTTATTCAACACTTTTTTTGACGTGGATGCATTCGTCGTTGCCACAATCAAGGCATCCAAACCAATTCCGACATTGTTCAAAATGACTCCTTGCTCTTCCCGAATTTTTTCTTCATAGTGAAAAACATTGATCGCCTGTGGTTTTAGTGCCGATGTAATTTGCTCAAAGGCTTTTTCCGGCTCACGAGACAGGCCGATGCCGCGGGCGAAGTCATTTCCTGATCCAGCGGGAATATAGCTGACAGGAAACTGCCGATCCAACGCAAAAAATTGATTAACGACCTGATGCAAGGTTCCGTCACCGCCAATGACCACGAGTAGATGGAAAGAATTATCAACATGATCCTTTTCGCAGGTTTCTGACCAAGGACTTAATAATTCGACCAGCCGTCCAACAATTTCTCGTTCATCGCCGGGTTCTTCAGTGTAATAAGGGGTGTATGTATAGTTGCCGTCATCTAATAGCTGGATGATTTTTTCTGCTGTTTTTGCCGCGTTGCCGCTGCCGGCTGCGGGATTGATTAAAATATGATAATGAAAATTCATGTCCTCGATCCTTTCAAAAAATGATTATAACAGAGTAACGGAGTGAACTGTAGAAAATTGAATCATTTTTCATGAATCATGCTGTTAAAATCAAAAATACCCTCACTCAAGTGAAGGTATAGGATTATATGGAATAGTCAATTATTTTTTTGCTTTCTGACTGAACCAATCGATAATTCTTTTTTCATAATTTGAAGCGGGATAGTTCTCACTCACGACAGAAGTCTGATTTTTCAGATCAACCGTTACTACTAATTTCCCCCAAATATGAAGCTGCATCGTGTTGCCGATATGTTCAATTTTATACTTTTCGACTAACGGAGCCCGCGTACTGCAGCACCCGTAGTTTCCAGGAGTCCAACGATCCTTGATAACTGCAACGCCATCTTGTTGAGCTTTTGTGTACAGCGTTTCTAATTCACTATCAATTCCTAGCATGACGAATCACCTTTCTTTCAAACAAAGCACGTCTGCAAACTAATTGTATCATCAGAAGCTTAAAAAATTCAATTTTGATAAACTATCCTTATGCAGTTTCGGAGTTGACTTACATTCTGAAAAACCGTATGCTGTAAAAGGTTTACAGCGGTTCATCAACCATCCCGCTTTAAAAAAACTCGGAGAAAGAAGGAAAATTATGAATATGGTGGAAAGAAAGCGAGTCAACGTTGTGGTGACCAATGGGATCATCATGGCCCTTTATTTGGCTCTGACGATTTTAGTTTCGCCGGTAGCTTCAGGGGCGATCCAATTTCGAATCTCAGAAAGTTTGAATCATTTAGTCGTTTTTAACCGAAAATACCTATGGGGAATCTTCGGCGGAGTCGTCGTGTATAATGCGATTTTCGGCATGGGCTGGCTCGATGTGGTCTTTGGCGGAGGACAGACATTGTTGGCTTTAGCATTAACATCCGTCTTGCAAAACGTCATTAAAAATACGAAAATCCGCTTGGCATTGAATGTCCTATTCTTTAGTGCAAGTATGTTTCTAATTGCGCTGATGCTGAATCTGACGGCACAATTGCCTTTCTGGCCGACATATGGCTGGACAGCATTGAGTGAAGCGATCATTATGACGATCTCGGCACCGATTATGTATTATTTGAATCAACGTCTAAATTTCGCGAAGCAAATATAAAAAATGGCGATCCTAGAAAGATAGGATCGCCATTTTTATTTGAGTATTTAGTCTTGCATAGTTAACGATTCAACCTCTTGAATCTCAAAATGTTTTCGTTCGAGATGATCAATGATTTGGTTCAATTTATTTTCATCCACGCCAGCAGGTAACGTGAATAAAGTACGGCGACCTTTAAAATCTTGTCCAACGTCCAAGGTGATGCAGCTTGCAACGGATGTAAATTTAGAAATGATCTTTGCCATCGTCGCTAGGTCGCCGCGTTTGCCATTAGAAACAACGGTCAAAACGTAGCTTCCAGTTTGGATATTCCAAGATTGTGACAGCATATTTAATAAAGTGCTATGGGTCAAGATACCATAAAAATGGTGGTCCTCATCTAAAACAGTAATATATGGCAATTCTTTAATCGTAAAAAAGATTTTAAAAAAAGAAGTATCTAATGAGATAAATTTTGTTGCATTTTTCAGCAAATGTGTGACTGGCAGATCCATGTCACCACCGTTTGCTTTGTGCCGGTATATATGCATCTTGTAAATATTGCCTCGGAAAATTTGATCGCTTTCATCCAAGATCGGAACACAACGAAAACCCGTGCCTTCTAAAATATCTAACGCCTCTTGTAACGTTGTCGATTCGTTGATTGTGGTCAAATTCTCTTTGGGATAAACGAGACTTTTTAATAACATCCAATAACCCTCCAATAAAGCTATTCATTCTTTCATCATATTATCATATTCTCCTTGATAAAGAAATTTATTTTAGAAACAATTCAGATCAATTATTCCAGTCGTAAAGAAAGAATGATAGTTTCCATCGAAGATTGACAGGTAAAAGGATAGATGATAATGTTAGCATGTGACTTTGTGGGGCTGTCGTTTGAATCCAGTCAAAGAGACAGGTTCAAAGATAAAGTCAGATAGTACACGCATTGAAAATCAGATTTCTTTTATTGAAAGAGGATCATCATTAATAAGAATTAGGAGAATATCGCTATGGCAACAAAAAAAGCGGCTCTAGCCTGCACAGTGTGCGGTTCAAGAAACTACACGAAATCAGTGAGTGAAGGCAAACGCGGAGAGCGTTTAGAGATTAATAAGTTTTGCAAACATTGCAATCAATACACGATACATAAAGAAACAAAATAACTATTTTCATACAAATTAGGAGGACAATCAATTGAATTTTATACGCAGTGTAAGAGAAGAAATGAAGCTTGTTTCATGGCCGTCAAAAAAACGTTTGCGCCATGATTCACTAGTCGTTATCGAAACGGCGATCATTTTTGCTTTGATGTTTTTCATCATGGATACAGCGATCCAGGCATTGATTAATTTGATCATTCGTTAGTAGCCAATTCAAAAAAAGCATGTTATACTATTTGAGAGAAAAAACCTTGGTAATGCTGAGGTTTTTTTATTTTAGAACGAGGAGCCGATGGCAAAAATGGAATCTTTTGAAAAACAATGGTATGTGCTGCATACTTATTCCGGCTATGAAAACAAAGTAAAAGCAAACTTAGAATCACGTGCACAAAGTATGCGGATGGAGGACTATATTTTCCGTGTAGTTGTCCCTGAAGAAACAGAGACAGAAGTTAAAGGCGGTAAAGAAAAAGAAATCGTCCATAAAACGTTCCCTGGTTATGTGCTAGTGGAAATGGTCATGACTGATGATTCTTGGTATGTTGTTCGAAATACACCAGGTGTGACAGGCTTTGTCGGTTCGCATGGTGCCGGAAGCAAACCTGCGCCATTGATGCCAGAGGAAATTAATCATATCTTGCGTTCAATAGGTATGAGTGCTCGTCAACACGATTTAGAAGTAGAGGTTGGCGAAACAGTAAAAATTATCGAAGGTGCTTTTGCTGGTCTTGAAGGTGTGATCACTGAGATTGATGAAGAACGTGAGAAAATCAAAGCGAATATCGATATGTTCGGTCGTGAAACAAGTACCGAATTGGACTTCGATCAAATCGACAAAATTTAACTTACAAAGCTGAGACGATTCTTGTCTCAGCTTTTTTTAGTTCGGCTGCTGACCGTAACGATCTAACAAATGATAGTTAGCCAAATTTTATGTTCTTATAGTTGAGTTTAACAATCTTTGTGTCTATAGTAATAGAATCAAATCAAATTATGCAGCATAAAACTAGAAATGAGAGTGATGAAGATGAAAAAAATAGTTCTTAGCATTATTGCTTTAGCGGCTATTTTCGCATTAGTTGGTTGTGGAGCTGAAAAAACAAAGCAAACGAGCCAAACGACAAAATCGGAAGAGGCGGCTCCCGTTAAAGCAAAGGATGATTCAACAAAAACGAATGTACCTACGGTCTTTATTCATGGATATGGCGGAACGATCAATTCTTTTGGAGGAATGATCCAGCGTTTATCAAATGAAGGGAAAACGAAAAAGGAAATGGTGATCACTGTTCAAGCGGATGGTACGTTGAACGTGGATGGTCAATTGAGCAAGAAAAAAAATAATCCTAGTATCCAGGTGCTGTTCGCGGCGAACAAGGACAATGAATGGAACCAAACAGAATGGATTTATACTGTCTTAAAATATTTAAAAAAACAAGGCGTAGATCAAGTGAATTTGGTTGGTCACTCGATGGGGGGCGTCAGTTCGTTGCGTTACTTAACGACCTACGGGCAACCAAATGACACACCAACTATAAAAAAATTTATTTCAATCGGCGCACCATTTAATGACTTTACTGAATCGGCCGAATCAATTGAGGATGTTTTGACCAACGGTCCGGACACTAAGGCCAGCAGATATACAGATTATAGTAATGGCATTTCTAATGTACCAAGCGATTTGCCGATTTTATTAATTGCAGGGAAATTAGATAAGAATAACGCATCCGACGGAACAGTTCCCCTAAACAGTGCATTAGCGACTTACTCATTATTAAAGGCCCATGGAAATCCAATTGAGTACCAAATATTTACTGGTTCAAACGCTCAACACAGCCAATTACATGAGAACCTCGGAGTCGATAAGACAGTGGCGAACTTTTTGTGGAAGTAGATTGGAGACGATAGGAAAAACGGCTTCAATCTAAGTTAGGAGACAATATTCTTGCTTACTTTTTGTAAGAGTATTAAGATAACTCATGTATTCAACAGAAAGAGGGAGTTATCATGACTTATCAAACAAGCAACGAAGAACATCCAATTGAAATCGTAAATATCGCTTCATTGGAAGGCCGCGTAAAAGAACGTATGGATAAAGGCGCGTTTGGTTATATTCGCGGAGGTTCTGAAGACGAATGGACAATGAAGGAAAATACTTCTTCATTTAATAATAAAACGATCACACCTCGTGTATTACGTGGCATTGATCATGCGGATCTTAACACAAAACTCTGGGATATTGATTTAGCAACGCCGATCATCCAAGCACCATCGGCAGCTCAAGGGTTGGCTCATGAAAAAGGTGAAGCGGACACTGCTAAAGGTGTAGCAGATGCTGGTTCGATTTTCTCAATCAGTACTTATGCCAATACAACGATTGAGGACGCTGCTGCAGTGGCACCAAACGCACCGCAATTTTTCCAATTATATATGAGTAAAGATGATGGATTTAACGAGTTCATTTTAGAAAAAGCAGTGAAAGCTGGAGCAAAGGCAATTATCCTAACTGCTGATTCTACACTTGGTGGTTATCGTGAAGAAGATATTATCAATAACTTCCAATTTCCACTACCAATGCCAAACTTAGCGGCCTATAGCGCGAAAAGTGCGAGCGGCAATGGTGAGGGAAAAGGAATCGCAGAAATTTATGCGGCAGCCAAACAAGGGTTAGTACCTGAAGATATTAAGAAAATCAAGGACTTAACCAATCTTCCAGTCCTTGTAAAAGGGATTCAATCACCTGAAGACGCCGAAGTTGCGATTGCGGCCGGAGCAGACGGTATCTGGATTTCAAATCATGGTGGTCGCCAGCTAGATGGTGGTCCGGCATCATTTGATGTCTTACCGTTAATTGCTGGTGTCGTAAATAAACGTGTCCCTATCATATTTGACAGTGGTATTCGTCGCGGTGAACATGTCTTTAAAGCTTTAGCCAGTGGAGCAGACTTAGTTGCGATTGGACGTCCAGTAATTTATGGTCTGAACCTTGGCGGAGCCGAAGGAGTAAAATCTGTCTTCGATCATTTGAACAAGGAACTTGCTATCACTATGCAGCTTGCCGGAACAAAAACGATTGACGAAGTTAAGAACACTAGATTAAACGATGTGAAATAATCAAAAAATAAAAGCTTCACCAAGAGGAGAAATTCTCATGGTGAAGTTTTTTTTCGCATTTTTCTTGCGTCCGCTTTCTTTTTAGTTTATGATTAATTTGTAAATTAGGTAAGCCTAAAATAGAAAAGAGGGGTAACTGTGGAAACAATCCGTGTAGAAAATCTATCCGTTGCTTATCGTGGTAAAGTGGCGTTGCAGCAGATTGATTTAGAATTATCAGCCGGGAAATTGACTGGTATTGTCGGACCCAATGGCGCTGGGAAATCCACTTTAATGAAAGGGATTCTGCAATTAATAAAAACGCAGTCAGGCAAGATTTTCTATGGCGAACAGCCATTGAATGATCATAGAAAGAAGATTGCTTATGTCGAGCAGCGACAAGATATTGATTTGAGTTTTCCAATCGATGTCTTTGGAGTTGTCCTATTTGGAACTTATCCGCATTTAAAAATGTTTCAGCGGCCTGGCAAAAAAGAGAAATCCTTCGCTGCAGTTTGTTTAGAGAAGGTTGGTTTATCTGATTTTGCGGATCGCCAAATTAGCGAACTATCTGGCGGCCAGCTTCAACGAGTCTTTATCGCACGTGCATTGGCACAGCAAGCGGAATGGATTTTATTGGATGAACCGTTTGCCGGCATTGATGCAACCAGCGAAAAAATTATTATTGAGCTGTTGAAGGAATTACGGGATGAAGGAAAATCAATCGTGATCGTTCATCATGATCTTCATAAAGTCACGGATTATTTTGATGAAGTGATCTTATTGAATAAAGGATTGATCGCTTCAGGCCCAGTCGCTCAAACATATACGACGAAAAACATGGAGAAAACGTATGGTAGTGAAATTACACAAATGCTAAGAATGGGAGGTGCAGGTTTTGCTACATGATTTCTTTCAAGGATTAATCAATTATCAATTTCTGCAAAATGCTTTGATCACTTCGATTATGGTCGGAATATCTGCGGGAGTGATCGGTTCTTTTATCATTTTGCGGGGAATGTCACTGATGGGAGACGCTATTTCTCATGCGGTCTTACCCGGAGTAGCGATCTCATACATGTTGGGCAGCAGCTATATTATAGGGGCGACCTTTTTTGGAATTTTTTCAGCAGCGCTGATCGGATTTGTCGGCAAACATAGTCGGCTGAAAAATGATACGGCGATTGGGATCGTGTTTAGTTCCTTCTTTGCACTAGGGATTATTTTGATCTCTTTCGCTCAAAGTGCGACTGACCTTTATCATATCCTTTTTGGAAATGTCCTGGCTGTTCGGGATTCAGACATGTATTTGACGGCGATCGTAATGATCATTGTATTATTAGCAGTTGTTCTTTTTTATAAGCAGTTGAAATTGACTTCTTTCGCACCGACGATGGCTCAGTCGTATGGTTGGAATATTGGTTTGATCAATTACGGCTTGATGTTCTTATTAACGTTAGTTGCAGTAACCTCATTACAAACAGTGGGAACGATCCTTGTGATTGCTATGTTGATTACGCCGGCGGCTACTGCTTATCAACTGACAAATCGTCTATCAGTGATGGTAGGTCTCTCTACACTGTTTGGTGTATTGAGTGCAATCATCGGATTATATTTTAGCTATAGCTACAATCTGCCTTCTGGGGCAACGATCGTAATGACAGCGGCAGTATTTTTCATCGCTGCCTTTCTGTTTTCACCCTCTAAAGGTTTGATTCAACAATTAAGAAAGGATGCTAGTTCTGCTTTATCCAGTTGAAAATAAGATAAAGGACAACTCGCTATTACTATAAAAAGGAGCAGAGATATGAAGCACAAAAAAATAATTTTTGCAGGAATCATGGGATTGTTATTGCTTGCAGGCTGCGGTACGAAAGGCAACGGAAATAGTGCAGCGAATGATTCAAAAGAATTAACAGTGGTTGCTACAAACTCGATCATCGCAGATATGGTCAAGGAGGTTGGCAAAGAAGAGGTAAGCGTTCATAGTATCGTACCAGTCGGAACCGATCCTCATGAGTATGAACCATTACCTGAAGATATCAAAAAGGCCAGTGAAGCAGATGTAGTTTTTTATAATGGTTTAAATCTAGAAACTGGCAATGGCTGGTTCGACAAATTGATGGAGACAGCTAAGAAAAAAGAGAATGAGGATTATTTTGCGGTGAGCAAAGAGGTTGCTCCTATTCATTTAACAGGTAACAGCAAGCAAGAAGATCCGCATGCGTGGCTGGATATTTCTAATGGCATCTCATACGTGAAGCAAATTCAAACTGTTTTAAGTGAAAAAGATCCAGACAATCAAGCGAGCTTTAAGAAAAATGCTGAGGCATATATCAAAAAACTTGAGGCATTAAATACTTCTGCAAAAGAAGCATTTGCAGATATTCCTAGTGAAAAGAAATTGTTAGTGACTAGTGAGGGAGCTTTTAAATATTTTTCTAAAGCCTATGATCTAACAGCAGCGTACATTTGGGAAATCAACACAGAAAGCCAGGGTACACCGGATCAAATGAAACAAATCGTAGAAAAAATTCGAGTGTCTAAAGTACCGTCATTGTTTGTTGAGACGAGTGTCGATAAACGCAGCATGGAGCGTTTATCAAAAGAAGTCGATTTACCGATTTATAGTGAGCTGTATACAGACTCATTGGCTAAGAAAGGTGAGCCGGGTGACAGTTATTACAAAATGATGAAATGGAATCTGGATAAGATTCATGAAGGCTTGATGAAGTAATAAAAAGCAGCTGATTTTTATCAGCTGCTTTTTTATCTGGATTAAACTGTGGCTTTTTCAGGTTCGCCAAATACTTGTCGCTGCAATCTCAGACCGGTTGGAGTAGTTGCGACACCGCCCTCAGCTGTTTCTTTGAAAATTTGCGGCATTGCCCGGCCAACCTTGTACATAGCTTCAACAACTTCATCTGGCGGGATAACACTACGGATACCAGCCAGTGCCATGTCCGCTGAAATAAACGCTTGGGAAGCACCCATTGCATTACGTTTCACACAAGGAACCTCAACTAAACCTGCTACGGGGTCACAGATTAAACCCATCACATTTTTTAGTGTAATAGCTAATGCATTTGATGCCATTTCAGGAGTTCCGCCGTTTGCAGTAACTAATGCAGCAGCTGACATAGCGCTGGCAGAACCAACTTCAGCTTGGCAACCACCTTCAGCGCCAGAGATTGATGCATTGTTTGCCATCACTAATCCGAAAGCGCCAGCAGTAAATAGAAAGTCGATTTGCTCATCATGAGTTAACTCTAGCTTTTCTCGCGCAGCCATTAGGACTCCTGGCAATACACCTGCGCTGCCCGCGGTAGGTGTCGCACAAACCAAACCCATTTTGGCATTAACTTCATTGACAGCAATCCCGTTACGAACAGCTTTTAAAATCGTATCACCACTCATGAATTTGCCGCTTTCAATGTAGTCGTTCATGCGTTTCGCATCACCACCGGTAATTTTTGTTACGGAAGTGACGCCTTGAATACCTTCTTCGATGGAGCTTTCCATTATTTCTAAATTGCGTTCCATTAACGCAATAATTTCTTCACGAGTACGATCAGTTAATTCCATTTCAGTAGCGATCATTAATTCGCCGACAGATGAATAATCCTGTGCTTGTTCAACAAGCTCTTGGATCGAATAAAACATGACAACTCCTCCTAATTCGTATTGATAGTAGAACTTCCTCTGAAAAGTTATGCTGAATCTCATTCTGATATTCGTGCATTGAGACACAAGTCAGGATGGATAATTATTTAAAATAGGTCACACTCAAGACATCATCTTCTTGTTTGATTTCTTGTCTCAAACCTTCTGGATCATCCGGGGTATCATCGATTTCTAAAAGGACGATTCCGTTTTCGCCTTTTGTTTTTCTGGTCATGGTTACTTTACCAATGTTCAACCCATGTTTCATAAAGATAGTAGAAACACGAGAAAGCAGTCCCGGTACATCTTTATTAATAATGATATACGTTGGATTACCCATACCAAGTGAAATGCTATATCCATTCATCTCCGTGATTTGAATGTTCCCGCCGCCAATCGAGACACCGGTGATTGACATTTCTAAGTCACCTTTGATCATACGCAGGGTGACAGTGTTCGGATGATCAGCAATCTCTTTCTTCGGTACAAACAGAACTTCCATTCCTTGTTCGTGAGCGATTTTCAATGAATCGGATAAACGAGGATCATCTGGTTCCATCCCTAAGATACCGCCAACCAAAGCGATATCTGTTCCATGTCCGCGATAGGTTTTGGCAAAAGATTCATACAGATCAAATTCTACTGAATCCGGACGTTCACCAAAAATCATGCGGCAAACTTTTCCGATTCGCGCAGCGCCAGCAGTATGTGAACTGCTTGGTCCTACCATAACTGGACCAATGATGTCAAAAACACTTCGATATTTTAATACTTCCATTATTTTAAACCTCCCTAATTTATCCGATGAAAATCCTCATCAAGTCGACCATAGTGTAACATATACGCTTTCTGAAAATAGGAAGATTAATAATTTATTTTGTTATTCTCATAGTAGTTAAAGAGATTGTGAAGTATTTTATTATTGTCAGAAAAGTTTGGTAAAATAGCTAGGTCTTGCCAACACTATGTTAGGTGCAACAAAAGGAAATGCCGCATCTCGATATAAACAAAAAAATTTGAGTTGTCCTTAACAGAAGGCTTACAGATTTAAACAATTAAAACATCGAACGGAGGGAAATCTATCTTGCATTTAAACAAATAATCTGCTAAGATATCAAAGTGTGTCTTTATGCACACCGTTTAAGTGGGAGGAGAAATATGTATCTCCATTAACCACATCACGGACCAAGGAGGTATGTCTCGTGGCAAAGAAAGTAGAAAAATTAGTTAAACTGCAAATTCCTGCAGGGAAAGCAACACCAGCTCCCCCAGTAGGTCCTGCACTAGGTCAAGCCGGCATCAACATCATGGGATTCACTAAAGAATTCAATGCTCGTACAGCTGATCAAGCAGGTTTAATCATCCCAGTTGTGATTTCTGTATATGAAGACCGTTCATTTACATTCATCACAAAAACACCACCAGCTGCTGTATTATTGAAAAAAGCTGCTAAAATTGAAAAAGGTTCAGGCGAACCAAACAAAAACAAAGTTGCAAAAGTTACTAGCGATCAAGTAAAAGAAATCGCTGAGTTGAAAATGCAAGACCTAAACGCAGCTAACGTTGAGTCAGCAATGCGCATGGTTGAAGGAACTGCACGAAGCATGGGTATCACTGTCGAATAATTTTCGATGAACCCAAGAAAGTAGCTTCTCAGTTGGCTCCCTATCTAAAGATACGGAACACGTGGGAGGTTCTACCGTTATAACCACATCAAGGAGGAAACAAAATGGCTAAAAAGAGCAAAAAAATGCAAGATGCATTGAAAAAAATTGATGCTACTAAAGCTTACCCAGTTGGAGAAGCAGTAGCGTTAGCAAAAGAAATTAACTTCGCGAAATTTGACGCAACTGTTGAAGTTGCTTACAAATTGAATGTTGACCCTAAAAAAGCAGACCAACAAATCCGTGGGGCAGTTGTGCTTCCAAACGGAACTGGTAAAACTCAAACTGTTTTAGTATTCGCTAAAGGCGAAAAAGCAAAAGAAGCTGAAGCTGCTGGCGCTGATTTCGTAGGCGATGACGACATGGTTGCAAAAATCCAAGGTGGATGGTTCGACTTTGACGTTGTTGTAGCGACACCTGATATGATGGCTACAGTTGGTAAATTGGGTCGTGTACTTGGACCAAAAGGTTTAATGCCTAACCCTAAAACTGGTACTGTAACGATGGATGTTACGAAAGCTGTTGAAGAAGTTAAAGCTGGTAAAGTAACTTACCGTGTTGATAAAGCTGGTAACGTTCATGTGCCAATCGGTAAAGTATCATTCGATGATGCTAAATTGGTTGAAAACTTTAACACAATCAACGAAACTTTAGTAAAAGCAAAACCTGCAACTGCTAAAGGTCAATACATCAAGAACATTTCATTAACAACAACATTTGGACCTGGTATCCATGTTGAACAAACAGCTATCTAATTTATTTTAGAAAAGCACTTGACTCGACTAGCTTATCTATGGTAAGTTAGTCGAGGTTAATTATTAACTGTACCGAAGACAGTAGGTGACGAAAGTCTTAATTTCCTACCGAGGACGTTTATTGAGAACATTCAATAGTCCCTCTATGTCTACGGTGGCATGGAGTTTTTTTGTGTCTGACACAAGAAACTCTCCCCATCAAAATCAGGAGGTGAAACATATAATGAGTGAAGTAATAATCGCAAAAAAAGCAGCTATCGTTGATGAAGTCACTGAAAAATTCAACGCAGCAACTTCAGCTGTGATCGTCGACTACCGTGGTTTAACTGTAGATCAAGTGACTGAATTACGTAAACAATTACGCGACGCTAACGTTGAAATGAAAGTTATTAAAAATTCTATCCTAACTCGTGCTGCTGAAAAAGCTGGCTTGGAAGGATTAGAAGAAGTATTCTCAGGACCTACTGCTGTTGCATTTAGTAATGAGGACGTAGTTGCCCCAGCTAAAATTATCGATGAATTCGCTAAAACAGCTGACAAACTAGAAATCAAAGGCGGTATCATTGAAGGAAAAGTAGCTTCTATCGAAGAAATTACAGCTCTTGCAAAACTACCGAACCGCGATGGACTTCTTTCTATGCTATTATCTGTCCTTCAAGCGCCAGTCCGCAACGTGGCTTACGCTGTGAAAGCAGTCGCAGAAAAAGAAGAAGAAGTAGCTTAATCGCTGCATAATTATTAAAACTAAAAAAACTTACTTAAACGGAGGAAATTTAAAATGGCATTGAACATTGAAAACATTGTCGAAGAACTTAAAGGCGCGACAATCTTAGAATTAAACGATTTAGTAAAAGCTATCGAAGACGAATTTGGCGTAACTGCTGCTGCTCCTGTGGCTGCTGCTGGCGCTGCTGCAGGTCCTGCTGCAGAAGAACAAACTGAATTTACAGTTGAATTAACAGCTGTAGGCGACCAAAAAGTTAAAGTTATCAAAGCAGTTCGTGAAGCAACTGGCCTAGGCTTGAAAGAAGCTAAAGCTGTAGTTGATGGCGCTCCTGCACCAATCAAAGAAGATGTATCTAAAGACGACGCTGAAGCATTAAAAGCTGCTTTAGAAGAAGTTGGCGCATCTGTAACAGTAAAATAATCACTTTCGATTATTCAAAGAGAGATCTGATTTCAGATCTCTCTTTTTTTGGTTTAAAACAAAAAAGCCGAGCAAAATAATTTTGCTCGGCTAAAAGTATACGAGTTAATTTATTGCAGAACCTCGATCATTATATCCGTTTCATCCTCTTGGACGTTTCCAGCATAATTCGGTGTTGCTAAAGAGAGACCGCCATGCTTGTTATGGAATAGATAAAGTGCACCAGATTTATTATTCGTGTTCACTGGCCCAGAGAGCTGATCGCCAATCGAAATCATTGTGCTGACTTTTACTGTTCGAATTTCATTCGTGTTTGCTGAGAATATACGAACCGTTTTGACTGGCATGTTTTGCATGGTTAAATTATAAACGGCCTCATTATTTGTATTTGCATTAAAGGTGATTTGGTTTGTATTCGTGTTGATATTAATTGAATCAGGAACATTCATTCCATTAAAATAAAACGTTGCATATCCGCCGAATTCACTGGCCGATACAGAGTCAATCTTTGGTTGTTCAATAGAAGTGGCAGTATCAGAAGAAGCAGTGGAGAATTCTGATTGGTTGCTTGAACGATCAGACGAGGATAGTGCCGATGTCTGAGTATTAGTTGATGAATCTGTGCTGTGAGATAGTGAACTTTCTGTTGTTTCAGTCGAATTTTGGGATGGAGCACGATTACATCCAACTAAGAAAAAGGATGCTATTAGACAAGCTAAGAGTATTTTTTTCAAGAAAAGCCCTCCCTTCGTCATTTATTATAGCAAAAAACGATTTCGTTGTAATCGTTTGCACAAACTTTATGCGATTTCTCAAAAAAATGAATTTATTTGATTGAAGACTATTTTTTATGAGCAATATCTTTGTAACCTCCAATGATTACGCGTAGACTATTAATCAAGAAGAAGAAAAGGAATGATGAATTTTGA
This sequence comes from Enterococcus malodoratus ATCC 43197, assembly GCF_000407185.1. Classification (GTDB taxonomy): domain Bacteria; phylum Bacillota; class Bacilli; order Lactobacillales; family Enterococcaceae; genus Enterococcus_A; species Enterococcus_A malodoratus. Next base: position 869,583 of record NZ_KE136481.1, on the reverse strand, counting down.
AAAAGATGTATGAAACAGCGATGATTAATCATGGCGGACGTACTGGAGAAGTTCAAGCACCAAACGGCAGCATGAAGATGAAAATTGAGCCACCTTCTATCCATGCGGAGGGAACGAATCCTGAACAGCTATTTGCTGCAGGTTATGCCTCTTGCTTTAACGGAGCCGTTCATCATATGTTAAAAGAACATAATATCGAATCAGATGCAGAGGTTAAGGCTCGGGTTTCTTTATATCAGTTAGAAGATGGCGGATATCAAATCGGAGTGATCTTAGAGACCTCATTGCCAGGCGTGGAAAAAGAAGAAGCAGAAAAGATCGTTGAAGAAGCACATGAATTTTGTCCGTATTCCAAAGCAACGCGTGGTAATATTGATGTAGAAGTTGAATTGGTCTAGTAAGTAAATCTCTCGATATTTCGAGAGATTTTTCTTTTCATTCTTTTTTACAAAATTATGAAAATCAATGAAATAGAAAAATGCTTTTCAAATAACAGTCGTTACAATAAAAATTATTTTTGTCAAATAGCGAAAAAGAGAGAAAAATAAGAGTCATTGCTTATCACTTTACAAAAAACGTGGAATTAAATAAACTGAAAATTCAATTATTATGTAAAGGGAGTGTAATGAAAATGAAAAAATATTTAGCAGAGTTTCTAGGAACCTTCATGTTGGTTTTTCTGGGAACTGGTACAGTAGTCGTCGCTAAAGGTGGCACGCTAACGATTGGTTTGGCCTTTGGTTTAGCGATCACGATCATGGCTTATGCGGTAGGCGGTATTTCTGGTGGTAACTTTAATCCTGGCGTATCTATTGCAATGATGATCAACAAACGTTTAGAAGTGAAAGATGGTATTTTTTATATTATCGCACAAGCATTAGGTTCTATTGTGGCTTCAGCAATTTTATATGTTTATGTTCATGCATTAGAATTACCTAATGACGGCTTCGGTCAAACTGATTTTCCTAATATCAGTGCAGCTCAAGCTTTTGGTGTGGAAACATTGATCACCTTTTTATTCGTATTCGTCATCTTAATGGTAACGAGTGAAAAATATGGCAATGCGCAAATGGCTCCAGTAGCTATCGGTATTACATTAGCCTTCTTAATTATCGTAGCTTTAAACTTAACTGGCGGTTCATTAAATGCAGCTAGAAGCTTAGGGCCAGCGATTTTTGCTGGTGGGAGTGCTTTATCTCATTATTGGGTATATTTGTTAGCTCCGACATTAGGTGCAGTCATTGCAGCTTTTGTTGCCAAATTTATGGGTAGCGAAGAAAAATACAGGGTAGAATAAAAGAGCAGAACATTGCGTTTCTGCTCTTTTACTATATCAAGAATAAGTTAAAATGATTTTTCAATTTTCGTACGATGATAGATAGAATACCCAACGACAAAAAGATAGGCTATCACCATGGGGATTATAACAGTGAAAGAAATGCCCATTAATGCGAATGTTAATAGAAGTGCGGAATATACATATAGCATCATATCGAAGCCTTTAGCCTTAGCCATATTTCCAATCATAATATTTCGTTCATCCTTTGTATCGATTTCGATTTGTTTGGCTAATTTTGGATCGCTTTCAATCGCTTTTTTACTTATATACTCCCCAAAGCCGTGACCGAATAATCCGCATCCCAAACCAATACAAAGGTAAGGCAGAGTTTTCATGATATTTTGTGGATCGGAAAATGCTTTTATTAAATCTTAATTGTCAAATTAAGTTAGACAAATCATCAATACTTACGTAACTCAAAAATACTTCCAAAGGTGTTCGATAATCCAGTGATTTTCTAGGAATATTATTTCGTTTAGATGTGACAGATTGAATAAAAGATTCATCTACTGAATTGAAATCCATAGATTTCAATAAACCATCTCTACGTAACAATCCGTTAGAATTCTCGTTTAGGCCTCTTTGAGACGGCGTTCCTGGATCAGCGAAATAAATGGCAATATCATTGGCATTACTGATTTGTTTCCAATTTGAAAATTCCTTTCCACAATCAAAAGTGATGGATTTGAATAGATTTTTCGGTACAGATTCAAACCAATGATTTAATTTTTTTTCAATATCAATCGCTTGTCTACCACACGGTTTCAATGTGATGATAACTTTTGATAATCGTTCAACTAAGGTAATTACAGCACTTTTATGTTTCAGACCTACGATAGTGTCACCTTCAAGGTGACCAAACTCATTTGAGAATTGGCTATAATCTTTTTCACGTTCATGAATAGAGCGGCGGAAAGCTTGTTTTCCACGCCTTTCTTGATGTCCATTCGGTTTACGCTTGCCTTTCATCGGTAAGTCAGAAGGATTAAATAGCCCCTTTTTGAACATACGATAAATGGTACGAGCAGAACAACGAATAGGAAACGCTGCACGACCAACAATCACATCGGGTGTCCATCCTTGAACAACCTTTCTTTGAATATATTCTGATTGTTCCTCGGGTAAAACAAGCGGGCGTCTACCACAGTTTGATTTGTTTTTCTTATACTGTTGATAGTATTCTAAGGCTGATTTTCCTTGCTTGAAGAATAGGTATACTTTATGGATCGTTTGTCTTGAACGATTCAAGCAATGCGCAGTTTTCGCAACAGATTGATTTATTTTGAAATAAGACTCTATCATTACAAGTTCATCCGTTGTAAGATGGGTATAGGTCATTTGTACTCACTCCTTATAATTCTTTGGTCAGAACTATTTTGAGTGTAGCACAAATGGCTTTTTTAGTTGTCTAGCTTAATTTTACAATCGGCGAAATAAAAACCAACAAGTATTAATACTACTCCGGATAGGGCAATAAGCAGGTTTTTTGTCTTTTTCATGGTTCATCCTCCTCGTAAATAAAAATTTCTTCGATCGACATATCAAAATACTTGGCAATTTTAAATGCTAATAAAATAGATGGGTTATAGCGATCATTTTCTAAAGAACCAATCGTCTGTCGCGACACCTCTAACACAGCGGCCAAATCTTCCTGTTTAATACCTTTTTCTTTTCTTATTTCTTCTAAACGATTTTTCATTGGAAACCTCCTTACGGAAAGCTTGCTTTACATTTATAGTATAAAGCAAAAAAACGATAATGTAAAGCGTGCTTTCCATGTGTAAAGATAAATCAGAAGTAAAACAAAAAAACTGCCTTATCAACCCGTTTGGGATTGATAAGGCAGTTTTTAAACTTGCTCAGAGATCACGTCTGTTTGTTTTTTGCGATAACTGAAGAAAATAATTAAATAGATACATGCGGTAAAGATTGTTACGCCGATTGGATTATTTATAAGGATACCGATGAAAATCAGTCCTAGAACTAATATCACTAATCCGCTAAACAGGCGCTCGCTGTTTGTTCCTTTTTTTAGGGCCAAAACAAAAGCCGCGACACTGATCAACAACCAAGTTAGCAAAACAGAATAGGATAGAGAACCGACTAAGTAATTAAACAATTTATTTCCTAAGAAGTAGGACAAGATTACCCCAAGATAAAGTGTGCCAGTACAGAATAAGACGGCTCGCTGCGGAACTTGATGTTTATTTAGTACGGCCAATTTAGACGTAAAACCAGGATTATCCTTTACCCGGAAGTACAGTGTTCTGGATGAAGCATAGACACCAGAATTGATTGAAGAAAACAATGCCAACACAATGACAAAATTTACAATATCAGTAGCAAAGGGAATATGCATTTTCTGAAAGACCATCACGAATGGACTGACGGAAGTCGCCGCCAAAGTATCCCAGCGATAAATGATTAAAAGCAGAATCATTGGCACGATATAAAATGAAATGATTCTTCCCATAACTCCTTTAATGGCTTTAGGGATGGCTGTTTTAGGATCTTCAGTTTCACTAACAGTAATAGCAATTAATTCTGAACCGCCATAAGAATAGATTACAACTAAAAGAGAATTAACTAGGCCTTTCAGCCCATGTGGGGTAAATCCACCATGACTATTCATACGAGAAATGGTATCAAGAAAACCGATATTAAATATTTCCCGTCCTACAAGATACGTACCGAAGGCGATCAAGATAATAATTACAGCAATCTTGATAAATGCTAGCCAATACTCAGTTTCGGCAAATAAGCGTACCGAATATAAATTTATCGCGGTGGTCATTATGGCTAAAAGCAAAACAAAAATCCAAGAGGGCACATGGGGAAACCATAATTGCATAAAGCTGGCAGCAGCCACAGCTTCTGCGATTATGTTGACCATCCATAACGACCAGTATAGCCAATCAATAAAATCTGCGGTGCGTTCGCCCAAAAAAGGTTTAATGATGCCAGATAGACCTTGAACGTTGTCGCTGTTTAATACTAAACGGCCTAAACCATTCATCACAATAAAGAGGACTAAACCGCCAAGTAAGAAAGCGAGAATAACAGAAGGACCTGCAATTCCGATTGCTTCACCGCTTCCTTTGAATAATCCTGCGCCGATCGCACCTCCAAGTGCCAACATCATGATGTGGCGAGAGGTCATTTGTTTTTGTAGTTTATTTTCCATAAGGCTGCCTCGTTTCTAAAATAGAGAGAATAGTTTGTAGATTTGAAATATTCTGATAATTATCTGACTATAATACCAAAATATTCTGACAATTCCATTTTAGTGAAAAGTTTTTCATTTATTTTTCATGGGATGTCTATAAATCTTTAGTTTTTGTTATTATATATTTACTATTCACCGCTTTTTGGTTGAAATCAATTGTAGAAAATATTCGTTAAATTATTTGACTGAATATATCCTTTTTTCGAGTAAAAGGATGTTCTTTTACTTCAAAAATTTCCTGGCTAAAGAAATTTTTGAAGTACTTCGCAAAAGGAGGATAAATCCCTTTATATCAGTCCTATTGAATAATAAATGGTTAATCAGATACCCGTTTCCGAGCAGAGTGTTAGGAAAATTTCCAGCTTATTTGTAACATAATAATGTAATTATTTTATATAGAAAGAGGGAGAGAAGAATGAGTTGGTTATGGACATTAATCATTGGTGCACTTATTGGTGTGATTGCAGGAGCAATTACTAAAAAAGGCGGTTCAATGGGTTGGATTGCAAACATTGTCGCTGGTTTAGTCGGTTCTGCGATTGGTCAAGCGTTACTTGGCTCATGGGGCCCTAGCTTAGCAGGTATGGCACTGGTTCCTTCTATTATTGGTGCTATCATTGTTGTTGCAGTAGTTTCATTCTTTATCGGAAGAAAATAAACCGATAATATAAATAAAAAAGCGCCTAGGCGCTTTTTTATTTTGCTTTCAGAAGTTCTTCTTTTCCATGAATCAGTTGCGTTAAAAAGGCACAATAGGGCGTATTGATCTGATAGTTCTTTCCTTTTTGCCAGACAGCACCATTAATATAGTCAATTTCAGTTTTACGATGGTTTCGAATCAAGTCCTGATACATTGATGGAAAGTGTAGTCCTTGTGTATTTACATCATAGGTAGCTTCGATAGCTTGGATTACTTGTGACTGATTAAGTTCAATTCCCTCTGCCTCGGCAACTGCAGCAAATTCCCCCACGATGGACTCAATCAAATTTCTGGCAATGCTCAGTGAACCAAAATCCGCAATATTACAATCTAAAATTGTACATAAACCATTAAGCGTGCCATTGATGCAGGCCTTTTTCCAAATTGAATAGCGGACATTGCTGCTGTAGATGGGATTTAGACCAGCCTGTTGGAAAACTTCTAATACCTCTAATGTGAAGGCTTTTCCTTGTGGCGCCAAATTTTCCATTTCAATACTACCAGATCCTATAAGTTTCGCGTGACCGGGCCCAGCAAGCCCAGCCGTCCAAGTGGTTGTACCGAAGATAATATTTTCTTTTGGCACAAATTTCGCTAACGTTTCCTCATGGCCTAAGCCGTTTAGTAGACAGAATACGAATGTTTTTTCACCAATAATCGGTTGAATATCTTGAAACATTGCCTCAAGCTGCATTGATTTTGTTAGTGCAACGATTAAGTCAACATTTGCATGTCCATCAACGATTTCCTCTGGGGAATAGATTGGAAGGTGAGCAGTCACTTTATGGTCTTCAAACTCTCCGATCAGTCCATTTTCCCGAATCGCCTTTATATGATCTGGCCAACGGTCTATTAAAACAACCTCATTGCCAGCTTGGTGAAGCATCAAACCGATACGGCTTCCCATGGCACCGGCTCCAGCAATTGCAATTTTCATAGCTATAATTCTCCTTTCAAGTTCCATAAACAGTATACATAAAATGACTCAAAAAGGCGGATTATTGGCTTGTTAAAGAAATGTAATTTCATCAACAATTAAAATATTATGAAATATAGTTGCATTTATTAATATCAGGGTTTATAATCAGTTCGTAAAGTTGAAATGGTTTTCATAGCGATAAGCCGCTTCCGCTTTTCATTTAAGTATTTTGCTAAATACTTATCATCTTTTCCTGAAATAAGTTAAACACTAATGGAGCAGTTTCCAAAGTGGAAATAGTATTAATACGATGAAGGAGAACGCGTATGTTTGGATTTTCAATTTTCTTAAATGAAGAATTAACTGCTGAAACGAAACATTATATAGAAGAAATGTCGCGACATGGTTTTTCTGGGATCTTTACCTCATTACATATTCCCGAAGACGATGCTGAACATTATCGAAAGCGCTTGACCGATCTTGGGACTATCGCAAAGGCCTGTCGCATAGATTTGATGGTAGACATTTCAGGTACCGCTTTAGATCGTGCTGGATTTTCTTTTAATCGGCTGGAAGAACTAATGGAAATCGGAGTGACTGGGTTACGAATGGACTATCACATCAGTAATCCACAAATTGCTAGATTATCACAAAAAATGCCGATTGCTCTGAATGCCTCCACGATAACTGACAAGGATATTCAAGAGTTGCAGGAGGCGAAAGCGAACTTTGATAATTTGGAAGCTTGGCATAATTATTATCCAAGACCTGAAACCGCTTTAGATAAAAAGTGGTATCGAGAAAAGAATCAATGGCTGAAGGATCATGGATTTACGATCCAAGGGTTTGTACCAGGTGATGAACAATTACGCGGACCTTTATATCAAGGACTGCCGACTCTCGAGGAACACCGAGGAATGCATCCTTTGGCGGCGGCGCTCGACTTACTGATGGATACCGATAAAGTTTATATCGGTGATGGCGGACTTTCGCCAGATGCTCGAAAACAATTTTCTTTCTATATTAATGAAAGAAAATTGAAGCTGAGAATAGAGCGATTCGACGAACAAGTCGAGTATGTCTTAGGGGAACATATTAACCGCCAGGATGAGGCGCGTGACGTTGTCCGCAGTGCGGAAGCACGTTTCAAAAAAATACCGAATGTTGTCCCTCTGCCAGCCAGAGAACGAACTGTTGGAGCGGTAACGATCGATAATGCTAATTATTTACGCTATATGGGTGAGATTCAAATTGTTAAACGGCTATTACCAACTGACGATAAAGTTAATGTTGTAGGACAGGTTATTAAGAAGGATCAGGATCTGATCCGACATATTAAAGCAGGACAGAAATTTAGTTTAGAGAGTGTGGAAAAAGAATGATTAATTTAGAAAATTTAACGACAGAACGACGCAATGAAACAACTTTTGGATTAGATGAAATGAGTGTGGCAGAAGCTGTCAAATTGATGAATCAAGAAGATCATAAGGTATCAGAGGCGGTAGCAGAACAATTACCGCAAATCGAAAAGGTAGTAGAAACGACGATTGCCTCTTTTAAAAAGGATGGTCGCTTAATTTATATGGGTGCTGGAACTAGCGGCCGCTTAGGCGTTTTGGATGCTGCGGAATGTGTACCGACTTTTGGTGTAGAACCTGAAATGGTGGTCGGCCTGATCGCAGGCGGCGAACAAGCAATGACTGTAGCAGTCGAAGGTGCGGAAGATGATATTGAACTTGGTGCGCAAGATTTAAAGGATTTAAAACTAACTGAGAATGATATGGTCATCGGCATCGCAGCAAGCGGCCGGACACCTTACGTAATTGGTGGTTTAGATTATGCTCGTTCAATTGGGGCATCAACAGGGACGATCGCCTGCAACAAAGGTGCTGAAATTAGTAAACATGCAGACTTGCCGATCGAAGTTGATTGCGGACCAGAATTTTTGACTGGATCGACTCGGTTGAAATCAGGAACAGCGCAAAAATTGATTTTGAATATGATTTCTACGATTAGCATGATCGGAATCGGAAAAGTTTACAACAACTTGATGGTAGATGTAAAACCGACAAACGAAAAATTAGTAGAACGTTCAAAGCGGATCATCATGCAAGCAACTGAAGCAGATTATGAAACGGCGGCTCGCTATTTTGAAGCAGCAGATCAAAATGTCAAATTAGCGATCGTGATGATTTTAACTGACAGCACCAAAGAAGTGGCGGCTGAAAAATTAATTCAAGCTGGTGGATTTGTTAAGAAAACAATGTAAATTGACGTTTCGTCTATCTGACTAACCTTGTTAGTCAGATGACGCTGCGTCTGAGGTAGGTCCAATTGTGTTTGAATATGAAGAAAGCGCTTGTAACAAGCAGCAAGTTGGATATTATCTGTATGTCGATCATATAATCAAAATAGGAGTGAGTATAATGGCAAAAGAAGAATTAACCTTGAATCAAATTGCTAAAGAGATTTACGATGGCGCCGGTGGAATGGAAAACGTGCAGAACATTGTTCATTGTATGACCCGTGTGCGGATGAGTGTTCGTGATGACAGCAAAGTCGATCAAGCAAAATTGAAGAGTATTCCCGGCGTTCTAGGCGTCGTGGATGATGAACAACTGCAAGTAATTATTGGTCCTGGAAAGGTCAACAAAGTTGCAAAAGAAATGGTAGATATAGCTGGTGTCGGACTTGGAGAAGATTTGCCTCAAGGCTCTGGTAAAGATAAAGTTAATGCAAAAGCAGCAGAAATGAAAGCGGCACAAAAAGCCAAACAAAAGAATTCACCGTTTAAAGCGGTCTTGAAAGATATTTCAAATATTTTCGTACCAATGATTCCAGCATTTGTCGGATCAGGTTTAGTTGCTGGGATTGCGGCTATCTTAACCAACTTAGTGACTGCTGGTACGATTGATGCAGCAAATTGGCAGCAAATCATTGATGTCATGAATATTTTGAAAAATGGTATGTTTAGTTATTTGGTTATCTTTACTGGTGTGAATGCTGCGCAAGTATTTGGCGCCAATCCAACGCTTGGCGGTGTTATCGGAGCGGTCGTTCTATTAACAGGTATGAATCCTGAAGCACCAATCAAAAACTTGTTTACTGGTGATGCTTTAGCTGCTGGGCAAGGCGGGATCATAGGTGTGATCTTCGCTGTTTGGTTATTATCAATCGTAGAAAAGAAATTGCACGAAGTCATTCCGGACGCAGTCGATATTATCATAACACCGATGCTCTCCTTGTTGGTTATCGGCTTGTTGGAGATCTTCCTAATTATGCCTTTAGCTGGTTTTATTTCTAACAGCATGGTCAGCGGCATCAACTGGGTATTAGCTGTCGGCGGAGCATTCTCTGGTTTCGTATTAGGAGCACTATTCTTACCGATGGTTATGTTCGGATTGCATCAAATCCTAACACCTATCCATATCCAAATGATCGGTGAGACAGGCAAAACATTATTATTACCAATCTTAGCAATGGCTGGTGCGGGACAAGTTGGAGCAGCATTTGCTCTTTGGATGAAATTACGTAAAGACAAAGAATTGACTGAAATGATCAAGGGTGCACTACCAGTTGGAATTTTAGGTATTGGTGAACCGTTGATTTACGGCGTTACTTTACCATTAGGACGCCCATTCATCACAGCTTGTATCGGCGGCGGTATCGGTGGTGCTGTAATCGGAGCCATCGGTGGTGTTGGTGCGATCGCAATCGGACCTTCAGGAGCTGCGTTGATTCCATTGATCGCTAATGGTCGTTGGTGGGGTTATGTTCTTGGACTTCTAGCTGCTTATGTCGGTGGTTTTGTCGCAACTTATTTCTTTGGTATTCCTAAAGACAAATTAGCTGAACAAGAATTAGCAGAAGCAACCGTTGTTGAATCGAATGACGTAGTCGAAACAGCGGATACAACAGTAGCTGCTCATGCAACAAGTAGTTTTACAGCTGTAGCAAATGGCTCAGTTCATCCGTTAGAAGAAGCGTCAGATCCCGTTTTTGCAGAAAAAATGATGGGTGAGGGCTACTTCGTTGAACCAACTGATGGTGCAATTTTTGCACCAGTTGCTGGTAAAGTCTCAACAATTTTCCCAACAAAACACGCAATTGGTATCACGACAGCAAGCGGATTAGAAGTATTGCTGCACATGGGGATCAATACGGTCGAACTAAGCGGAAAACCATTTGAAATTTTAGTTTCAGAAGGTCAAAAGGTCACACCTGAAACACAGGTGGCCGCAGTTGATTTAGCAGCGATCAAAGAGGCAGGCAAAGGCACATCGATGATGGTCTTGATTACAAATATGAATGATGTTGAAACACATGTTTTAGAAAAAACGGGTGTCGTAAACGCATCTGAAGAAGTCTTCAAAGCAACAACAATTTAAACAGAAAAGGAGCGTTGCCAACTAGGCACCGCTCCTCTTTTGATTTGTATAGAAATATAAAAGGGTGTGTCCTCTATGCGATTTGCTCATATGATACAATTTATATAGGAAGCGACGGTAAAGGAGGCAAGTAGGATGGGCGACAAAGGAATAGCATATAAATTTTCCGCAAAGGTATATCACTATTCTTCATCGTCAGAAATGGCTGGTTGGACGTTAGTGTCACTTCCAAAAGAGCTTTCGGAAGAAATTCGAAAGGGTTTCAAATCTCTTGAAGAAGGTTGGGGACGGATGAAAGTCACTGCGGGAATTGGCAGAAGCGAATGGCAAACGGCTATCTGGTTTGATACGAAGCAAAATACGTATTTACTTCCGTTAAAAGCAGCTATTCGAAAAAAAGAAAAAATCATTAATGACATGAATGTAGAAGTAATTATTTGGCTAAAAGTTTAATCATAAAAACAAGGACATGAAAGTAATTCATCTTTCATGTCCTTGTTTTTTAAAAATATTTTTTTCGATATTCTTGGACTACTGCTCGTGTGGTGTAAATTTTTTCGGCATTTTCTTTATTGCGGCTGATATAGACATAGAACAATAAATCAATCGTGATGAATTGGGCCAAGATCGAATCAGTTGCTGCGCTGCGATAAGTCGCTTCAGTTGGTCGAGAGGTTTGCAGAGCGACATCAGAAAGTTTGGCTAAGGGATTTTGTCCAAACTGTGTCAATGTAATAATTGGAATACCCAAATCTTTTGCCGTTTCTGCTAAAGCAATCAGTTCAGAAGTTAATCCAGAGTTTGATACCAGCCAAATCACCGCATCCTTTTGGTGCAGGACGAGCTGTGGCAAGATAGTATTGTAATCAGGTTCACTTATGACGTTTTTGCCTAAACGACTCCATTTCTGAACGATATCTGTGGCGGCCAGATTAGAAGCGCCGATGCCTAAAACATAGCAAAAGTCTTTCTCCTCTAATAGTTTGCACGCTTTGAGAAATTCTTCTTCGTTGAACAAAGCGGTGGTTTCATCAATCGTATAGCGAGCATTGCTGGCCAATTTATTTTTTAGGCTAGGAAAAGTTTCATCGTGATCGACATCACTGTAGGTATTGTTGCTTCTTTCCTGCATAGTTTCAGCAGATAACTCAATTTTGAAGTCGGTCAGACTATTAAATCCCATTTTTTTGGAAAAGCGGACGACTGTTGGCGCGCTTGCGCCAGATGCCTCAGCGATTTCATTCGCCGTCATACTCGCAGCTTTTTCGCTATTGTCACGAATGAAAGAATAAATTTTTTTTTCTGCAGCAGACATTTCCTTCTGCATGCTTTTCATATGAGAAAGAACGCTCATAAAGGACTCCTTTTTAATCTTTTTTATTATTATACCATTTTACATCTAACTTTTAATTTTTCTATAGAACCGGAAATCGTTCTTTCTTTTTTTTTGAAAAGTCGTATGATAAGAATGAATCTTTTCAGGAGGAAATTATTTATATGGCTTTGATTGATTTTATTTTGCACATTGATGCGCACATGGTGTCTTTGGTACACCAATATGGGGTAGGGATTTATCCTATTTTATTCGGAATTGTTTTTATTGAGACAGGTGTCGTGATTTTCCCGTTCTTGCCAGGAGATTCCTTTCTCTTTGCGGCAGGAGCACTTACTGCATTGGGAGGGAATGTTCTGCGCTTGCCGTATGTAATTGGAATTTGTGTGATTGCGGCGATTTTAGGAGATATGATGAATTATTGGATCGGTCATACTTTAGGAGTCAAGGCGTTATATCATCGTCCGATTTCCCGCTTTATTAAAGAGGACAAGGTACAGGAAGCAGAAAGGTTTTTCAATGATCGAGGCAAGTGGACAATCTTTTTAGGTCGCTTCATGCCGTTTGTCCGTACCTTCATCCCGTTTATTGCTGGTTCAAGTAAAATGAACTGGGGAATTTTTTCGAGTTTTAATATTCTCGGGGCGATTGTCTGGGGAACCGTTGTAAGCTTGGCTGGTTATTTCTTAGGAAATATACCTGTTGTCAGCGAACATTTTTCTTTGATCATGTTGCTGATTGTTTTTGTATCATTGGTTCCAATCATGGTTCCTTATATTAAACAAAAAATTCGCGCATAAAAAGAGTTTGGAGGCCGCCTTTCAAAGGTAGCTTTCAAACTCTTTAGTTTTTATAAATGGAAATAAAGAATTTCAGGAGTCACTCGAAATCGCAGCGGAGGTCCTGTAGTCCCTAATCCAGTATTGACCACTAAATTTGTATTGGAGGTCAATGCATAAATTCCTTGATCATAGATTCTTGATCCAAAATTTTTATAAGGGAAAAATGGAAATCGAATTTGGCCGCCATGGCTATGGCCGGATAAGATCAAATCAAATCGTTCAAGTTCAGGTAAACGTTGGACCTGATCCGGTTCATGGATCATTAAAATAGAAAACTCAGATCTTTTAGGCCTTGTATCGTAATCTGGATGGCCTTCTTGGCCGTCATCGATACCGGTCAAGCTCAATTGATCTACAGACGTGCTTTGATTATTTAGTAAAGTGAATCCACCATCTGTCAGTATGTTGCTGACGGCTTCATGACCATCGGAACGATAGTCATGATTGCCTAAAATGGCAAATTTTCCTTTTGGAGCATTGATCTTAGCTAATTGTTGACTAATCGCTTTGCAGTCACGTGATTGCCAATAGCGATAATTTTCGATTAAATCACCAGTGAACAATACAATATCTGGTTCGGCTTGATTAAGCTTAGCAACTATCTTGGTAAATCGTCTAGGAGAATAAAAGGGAGAGAAATGGCTATCGCTGATTTGCGCGATCGTCAGACCTGATTTCTTTCCCGTTTCAATTTTTAATTGAGGGTTCTTCGTGATCTTGAAATGGTTTTCGACCAATTGATAGGTTGAATAACGGCAATAGATCAGAAAGAGTAATGCAATAATACCTATGAGTAAAATCATCTATACCACTTTCCTTCTGATTTTTCGCTAGTATATCCAAAAGAACGACCTGTCACAAGTTGGACAGGTCGTATTTAATGATAATTTAAATCGTGCGGACAGTTTCTCGTTGGATCAAATGATGCGGTACGACCAACTGAACGCCGCTGGATTGTTTTTGATCAATCTGCTCCATCAATTTTTGTGTTCCTAAACGACCAAGATCAGAAATGTCGATATCAATCGTTGTCAGGTAAGGATGGACCAAGGTAGCAAAAATTGAATTATTAAAACTGATGACTGACAAATCATCTGGCACTTTATAGCCATGAAGTGTCGCTAATTGAATCATGCGCAATGCAAAAATATCATCAATCACAACTAAAGCTGTTGCTCCCGTTTCTTTGATTACATCTGGAAATTGCGTATAGTCTTCAGGCTGTAGCATGGTTAAAGGCGGATGTGTAGGTAAGGCCTGCAACATCATTGCTTCCTGATAACCAAAGTAACGCTCGAAGAAGATAACCTCTTGATTAACATTTGAAACGAACAAAATGTTTTTATGTCCTTTAGCTATCAAATGTTCAGTAGCTTGTTTGCCTAATAACTGGTTATCGTTGTCGACATAAACAATGTCCGCTTCTCGTTCCGGCGGTCGTCCGATCAAAGTGAACGGCACCTGATTCTGATAAAGATAATCAGCTACAGGATCGTTTTTTTCAGAATAGGCTAAGATGAACCCGTCAACTTGTTTTTGGCGATGCATTCTAGTGACATTTTCCAAAAGTGTATCGCTGTTATCAGCTGATGCAACGGCTGTGGTTACTTGAAATCCTGCTGCTGCTTCGTTAACAGCATTTAATAATTCCAAATAAAATGGATTACCCAAACGTTCACGAGAATCAAGCGGCGGTAAAATTACACCTAAGGAATTTGCTTTCTGTTTTCCTAAATTTCGAGCAGTGGCATTTGGGAAATACCCCATCTCATCCATAATTTTTCGAACCTTTTGCTTTGTCTCAGCGGAGATGCTGGGATGATCGTTGATCACACGGGAAACGGTAGAAGGAGAGACTTTCGCTTTTTTAGCTACGTCTTTGACTGTGGATACCATTTTTCGCTCTCCTTTCTCTAATAATTAATTATTCCATTGCTTTTTTAAAAAATCTAAAGTTAACTCGTCAGTCGATTGAACCAGCGCAATATCGCTGCCCAGTTGTTCTGCTTCTCCGACTCCGATGGGAAACGCACCGCTAGCTTTAATTGCAGCTATTCCGGCTTGAGCGTCTTCGATTCCAATACATTCCTCAGGATTCAGCCCGACTACTTGTGCAGCCAAGATGAAAATATCTGGTGCCGGCTTCCCGGCTTTAACGGCTGCTGGATCAGCGATACCGTCAAAATAGTTGGTCAGTTCCATTTGTTTTAAAAGAAAAGGACCATTTTTGCTGGCCGAGGCCAAAGAAATTTTGATACCGGCATTTTTCAATGATATCAACAATTCTAAAATGCCAGGATAGACATCTTTTGGAGAAACTGCTTGAATCATTTCTACGTAATTATCGTTTTTTGTTTTCGCTAATTGATTGAATTCAGCTTCAGAAAAATTCTTTTCGCGATTCCCATGTTTTAATATCAGTCGCAAAGAATCCTCTCGACTGACACCTTTTAATTTTTCATTGAACTGTCGATCAATTGAAATACCCAGATCATCGGCAAGTTTCTTCCATGCCAGATAATGATATTCTGCAGTATCGGTTATAACACCGTCTAGATCAAATAAAACACCTTTAAACATTTGGCTCCTCCTGTTCTAGTGGAACCGTCATTGAATCGCTTAAGAAAATTTCATTCCCATAAAGCATCATAGCTAAGGGAGAACCATCTTTCAAGTCAATTTGAACTTCTTTCTGATTCACACTAATGGCCAATAGGCGGCCACGATAATTAATATGGAAAGAATAATGATCCCATTCTTTTGGCAATAGCGGTGCAAAGCTCAAGGCCCCAGTGTTTGTCTTCATTTGCGCGAACCCCTGAACGATGGCTAACCAGCTGCCTGTCATTGAAGTGATATGCAAACCATCTTCGGTATCATTGTTGTAATTATCTAAATCTAAACGAGCAGTTCGCTGATACATTTCCATTGATTTATCTGTTAATCCAAGTTCAGCTGCCAAAATTGCATGAACGGATGCAGAAAGGGACGATTCGTGAACGGTCATCGGCTCATAAAACTCGAAGTTTTTACGTTTTTCCTCATCAGTAAATTTATCACCGAAGAAATAAATTCCTTGCAGGACATCTGCTTGCTTAATGAAGCAAGAACGCAAGATTTTATCCCAAGACCAATTTTGGTTCAATGGGCGTTCTGCTGGATCAAGTTCAGAAGTAGGCATCAAATCCTTATCCAAGAAAGTATCGTGTTGAACGAAAATGCCCAATTCTTCATCTACAGGGAAATACATATGCTCAATTATGTCTTGCCATTTTGCTTGCTCTTCTGAAGAAATCGATACGGTCGCATGATCTAGGTATTTATTATAATTCTCTAGGGTGTAGGATAAAACCCAAACAGCTAAATAATTGGTGTACCAGTTATTGTTGATATTATTCTCATATTCATTGGGGCCGGTTACTCCATGAATCATATATTTTTGTTTTCGTTTCGAATAATGAACGCGATCTGCCCAGAAGCGAGCGATTTCGGTTAATACCTCAAGCCCTTCTTTTTGAATATAACTTTCATCACCAGTGTAAGTTGTATAATTGTAGATTGCATGAGCGATGGCGCCATTTCGATGGATCTCTTCGAAAGTAATCTCCCACTCATTATGACATTCGATACCCGTAAAGGTGACCATCGGATATAAAGCACCCTTCAGGCCTTGTTGACGAGCATTGTGTTGTGCTTGAGGTAATTGATTATGACGATATTTCAATAGGTTCTTTGTGACATTTGGATCGGAAATCCCTAAATACATCGGAACCGCATAGGCTTCAGTATCCCAATAGGTAGCGCCGCCGTATTTTTCACCAGTGAAACCTTTAGGCCCAATATTCAAGCGCTCATCTTCACCATAATAGGTAGAGAATAATTGAAAGATGTTAAAACGAATGCCCTGTTGTGCTTCATCATCCCCATCGATCAATACATCCGCTAAAGCCCAACGATTTGCCCAAGCAGCATTTTGTTCCGCAAGTAATTCTTCATATGATAAATCATAAGCTGTTAACAACTCGAGTGCTTTTTTACTTTGCTCTGTCTCAGGAATATCACGGCTGGTTAAAACAACTACGCGTTTTTCTAGCTGGATCGCTTGGTTGCGTTTCAAGTCAAAAGTAAATGTTTCAGCAACTTCTAAGGTATCATCTTGCTGCAAACCGGGGGAAGAACTGATATGTTTCATCGCCCCGGTGATAGAAAATTGTTCGATCCCGAAGTTATTTGGAATCGTTTGTGTAGTTAAGAAACTAAACTCCTCTTGGTGTCCACGTTCCTTTTCTAGCCAAAACATTTCCTCATAGTTGCTGTCTTCATTTTGAACATTGTTATCTAGTTTAGAAACTACTTTCAATTCTGCATCACCTGTTAAGCATTCAGCAGTAAGGTGGATTACAGCGAGTTCCTGTTTGACTACGCTCAAAAAACGCTCGAAAGTAAAACGAACTTTCGCTTCATCTATTTTTGCCGTGAACGAGCGAGTGAGAACACCGTTTTGCATGTTTAGTTCAACATCAAAATCTTCGAGTTCAGTGACGGCTAAGTCAACCTCATGATCATTTACGAACAATTTCATTTGAGTAAAATCTAAAGCATTGATTACTTTCCCGAAATATTCAGGATAGCCATTTTTCCACCAGCCGACCCGAGTTTTATCAGGATACCAAATTCCCGCAAGGTATGTTCCTTGATGATGATCACCGCTGTAACTTTCTTCAAAATTACCACGCATACCCATGTATCCATTTCCTATGCTTGTCAGAGATTCTTGCAGGCGACGATTTTCCTTATCTAATGTAGTGGTCCGAATTTTCCAAGGGTCGATTTCAAAAAGACGTTGAACGTTTTTCATGATAGTCCTCCTAATTCCTTTTTAATTTATTTTCATTATAGAAAAATATGTTTGATATTCAGGTTGTATACCATCCAAATAAATGCTTTGGGTTATTAATCAAAGTATCGTCGATAGGGCAGTCTCTATACAAGCTAAAATCGATTACATATCATTCCGCGTCATTTCTAAGAGAAAGAAGCGGAATGGATGCTTCACAACCTAATAATTTCTTAGCTCTATCATACGCGCAACCGATTGCGTAAGTCAAGCATAAAATTAAATTGCTGAATATACTAAATAGATAGGTGTGATTACAGATTTTTAGAAAAAATGCTTGAAAGAGTTTACAAAAACAAATTATGAGTATATAATGCAAATCAGCGAAACCGATTGCGTTGAATTGTAGGAAGTAAAAACTAGGAGGAGCAAATATGAAAGGAATCAAAAAGATTTTTAGTTTTGAGTTTTGGCAAAAATTTGGAAAGGCCTTGATGGTAGTTATCGCAGTAATGCCAGCAGCTGGTTTGATGATCAGTATCGGGAAGTCCTTACCATTAATTAACGAAAACCTTGGTTGGCTTGTAACGACAGGCGGAGTGGTTGAAAATGTTGGTTGGGCAATCATCGGAAACTTACATCTGCTGTTTGCATTGGCAATTGGCGGAAGTTGGGCAAAAGAAAGAGCCGGTGGAGCATTCGCGGCAGGGCTATCATTTATTTTAATTAATCGAATCACTGGCGCGATCTTTGGCGTAACTTCTGAAATGCTGGCTGATCCAAATGCAATTACACATACGTTATTTGGTCAAAAGATTATGATTGACGGCTACTTTACTAGTGTGTTAGAGGCCCCAGCATTAAATATGGGGGTATTTGTTGGAATCATCGCTGGGTTTGTTGGAGCCACGGCGTACAATAAATATTACAATTTCCGGAAATTACCAGAAGTATTGACGTTCTTCAACGGGAAACGGTTTGTTCCTTTCGTAGTTATCTTACGTTCAGTTATTGTTGCATTAGTATTGGCGTTTATTTGGCCGGTCATTCAAACAGGGATCAATGACTTTGGTAAATGGATTGCCAATTCTCAGGATACTGCACCAGTATTAGCACCTTTCCTTTATGGGACATTGGAGCGGCTGCTCCTTCCGTTTGGACTGCATCATATGCTGACGATTCCGATGAATTACACGCAATTGGGCGGAACTTATGAAATTTTGACTGGTGCACAAGCCGGCAGTCAAGTTTTTGGGCAAGATCCATTATGGTTGGCGTGGGCTACTGACCTAGTTAACTTGAAGAACGGTGGAGATATTTCTCAGTATCAAGATGTGCTGACACAATGGACACCAGCACGTTTCAAAGTTGGTCAGATGATTGGCTCTTCAGGGATTTTAATGGGACTGACTTTAGCAATGTATCGCAATGTTGATCCTGATAAGAAGAAAAAATATAAATCTATGTTCCTTTCTGCCGCAGTAGCAGTTTTCTTAACAGGAGTTACAGAACCCTTGGAGTTCATGTTTATGTTCGTCGCGGTTCCGTTGTATGCTTGCTATGCAGTAATTCAAGGTGCAGCCTTTGCTATGGCGGATTTGATCAATTTAAGAGTGCATTCATTTGGGAATATTGAGTTGTTGACTCGAGTGCCGATGGCTTTACGAGCAGGCTTAGGGAATGACTTGCTTAATTTCGTGTTGACTACAATTGCATTTGGAGTATTTACTTATTTCTTCGCAAATTTCATGATCAAAAAATTCAATTATGCTACACCGGGAAGAAATGGAAATTATGAAGTTGATAATGAAGAAGCAGCAAGCGCAACTACAGATGGAAGTATTTCAGCTGATTCACAAATTGTGAAGATTATCAATTTATTGGGCGGTCCGAAGAATATCACAGATGTAGATGCTTGTATGACTCGATTGCGGGTAACAGTAGCGGATAGAAGTACCGTCGGAAGTGAAGAAGATTGGAAAAAAGCAGGGGCAATGGGTCTCTTAGTCAAAGATAATGGAGTTCAGGCAGTTTATGGACCTAAAGCAGATATCCTAAAATCAGATATCCAAGATTTATTAGATTCAGGAGTGGAGATACCTGCGAGCAATCTTCAAGCCACTTCGCTAAAAACAGAGAAACCGCCGAAAACATACAAAGGAATGCAGACTAGGTTTGTTGCTCCAGCAAATGGAGAACTTATTCCAATTGATCAAGTTCAGGATGAGGTGTTCTCGCAAAAAATGATGGGTGAAGGCTTCGCCGTCGTGCCGGAAAATGGAGAAATCGCGGCCCCGATAACAGGAACAATCGTTTCTGTATTTCCAACAAAACATGCCATCGGAATCAAAACTGAAGACGGGATAGAAGTATTGCTTCATATGGGAATTGATACAGTTGATTTAGGTGGAGAGGCTTTTGAAATCAAAGTGCTTGAAGGTGAAAAAGTAAAAGCCGGAAAAGTTGTGGCAATCGCGGATTTAGCAAAAATTCAAGAGGCTGACAAAATGACAACGATGATTGTCGTATTCACCAATGATGACAAGATTGAAAATTATCATTATGATAAAACAGGACTCGTTTCTCGCGGGGAAACGATAGGAACAATCGATTATTAAAGTGAGGCGAGAGCAATCAAAGTATTGACCTTAAATACTCATAGTTGGATGGAAGCGAACGATCAACAGCAAATTGAGATATTGGCAAAACGAATTGTTAAAGAAGAATATGATTTGATTAGTTTGCAAGAAGTAAATCAACTTCTTGCAAGCCCATTGGCAAAAACAGATAAGTATTTTCAGCCAACGGTGGAACAGCAGGGAATCCATCAAGATAATTTTTTATTTTGCTTGACTGAGCGTTTAAAAGAACTGGGTTGCTACTATTATTGGGGCTGGGGTTATAGTCACATTGGTTATGATATCTATCATGAGGGAATTGGCTTAATGTCGAAAGTGCCAATAAAAGTGGAGAGTCGACTGATATCTGAAAGTTCTGATCCGAACGATTATCATACGAGAAGAATCATGATAGGTGAATCAATGGAAGGCGATCAAAAGTTAATAGTAGTAAGTGGTCACTTTTCTTGGTGGCGAACATCTGAAAATGCTTTTGCTTATGAATGGCGTACATTAGAAAACATACTATTAGAAAAGCGGGGCGCATTGATTATTATGGGAGACTTTAATAATGATGCAAAAAGAATCGATGAAGGCTATGATTTAGTCAAAGAGAGCCCACTAGAAATACAGGACGCGTTTATTCAGGCAAAAAACAAGTCTGGTGAGAATACCGTTGAAAAATCAATCGACGGTTGGGATCAAAATGCTGAAGAGCTTCGAATTGATTACATTTTTACTTCTCGAGATTTTGAAATAGAGAGTTATCGCATTGTTTTTGATGGGGAAAATGAGTATACAATTAGTGATCATTACGGGATAGAAGTGACGATGGATTAGCATATTGCTAGTCCATTTTCTTTTTGAGTGAAATTATTTTGCAAAAAAACTGAAAAATGTTTGACATTATTTTTCAGTATGATATTATCAATAACGTTGCTGAAACATGTTGATACAACAACGAATTATAAGTGTTGACAGATCTTTTGTTGGATGTTATTATTTCAAAGTTGTCAATTGAGTTTCAAAACTTTTTCAAAATTAAATGAAAAAAGTTGTTGACATTCACTCAGTAAGCTGTTAAGATATAAAAGTTGCTGAAACAAAGCGACAAACAATGTAGACCTTTGAAAACTGAACGAATAAAACAAACCAAATGTGTAGGGCGTTTCTATTATATAGAAACAAACAACATAGCAAGCAATATGCTAGCAAGTCAATTTTTAAAATTGAGCTTAACAATCGCAAGATTGTTTCAAACACTTTTTATGAGAGTTTGATCCTGGCTCAGGACGAACGCTGGCGGCGTGCCTAATACATGCAAGTCGAACGCTTTTTCTTTCACCGGAGCTTGCTCCACCGAAAGAAAAGGAGTGGCGAACGGGTGAGTAACACGTGGGTAACCTGCCCATCAGAAGGGGATAACACTTGGAAACAGGTGCTAATACCGTATAACAGTAGAAACCGCATGGTTTCTATTTGAAAGGCGCTTTTGCGTCACTGATGGATGGACCCGCGGTGCATTAGCTAGTTGGTGAGGTAACGGCTCACCAAGGCAACGATGCATAGCCGACCTGAGAGGGTGATCGGCCACATTGGGACTGAGACACGGCCCAAACTCCTACGGGAGGCAGCAGTAGGGAATCTTCGGCAATGGACGAAAGTCTGACCGAGCAACGCCGCGTGAGTGAAGAAGGTTTTCGGATCGTAAAACTCTGTTGTTAGAGAAGAACAAGGATGAGAATAAAATGTTCATCCCTTGACGGTATCTAACCAGAAAGCCACGGCTAACTACGTGCCAGCAGCCGCGGTAATACGTAGGTGGCAAGCGTTGTCCGGATTTATTGGGCGTAAAGCGAGCGCAGGCGGTTTCTTAAGTCTGATGTGAAAGCCCCCGGCTCAACCGGGGAGGGTCATTGGAAACTGGGAAACTTGAGTGCAGAAGAGGAGAGTGGAATTCCATGTGTAGCGGTGAAATGCGTAGATATATGGAGGAACACCAGTGGCGAAGGCGGCTCTCTGGTCTGTAACTGACGCTGAGGCTCGAAAGCGTGGGGAGCAAACAGGATTAGATACCCTGGTAGTCCACGCCGTAAACGATGAGTGCTAAGTGTTGGAGGGTTTCCGCCCTTCAGTGCTGCAGCTAACGCATTAAGCACTCCGCCTGGGGAGTACGACCGCAAGGTTGAAACTCAAAGGAATTGACGGGGGCCCGCACAAGCGGTGGAGCATGTGGTTTAATTCGAAGCAACGCGAAGAACCTTACCAGGTCTTGACATCCTTTGACCACTCTAGAGATAGAGCTTCCCCTTCGGGGGCAAAGTGACAGGTGGTGCATGGTTGTCGTCAGCTCGTGTCGTGAGATGTTGGGTTAAGTCCCGCAACGAGCGCAACCCTTATTGTTAGTTGCCATCATTTAGTTGGGCACTCTAGCGAGACTGCCGGTGACAAACCGGAGGAAGGTGGGGATGACGTCAAATCATCATGCCCCTTATGACCTGGGCTACACACGTGCTACAATGGGAAGTACAACGAGTCGCGAAGTCGCGAGGCTAAGCTAATCTCTTAAAGCTTCTCTCAGTTCGGATTGTAGGCTGCAACTCGCCTACATGAAGCCGGAATCGCTAGTAATCGCGGATCAGCACGCCGCGGTGAATACGTTCCCGGGCCTTGTACACACCGCCCGTCACACCACGAGAGTTTGTAACACCCGAAGTCGGTGAGGTAACCTTTTGGAGCCAGCCGCCTAAGGTGGGATAGATGATTGGGGTGAAGTCGTAACAAGGTAGCCGTATCGGAAGGTGCGGCTGGATCACCTCCTTTCTAAGGAATATTACGGAGACTACACAGGTTGCTTTATTCGTTCAGTTTTGAGAGGTTTACTCTCAAAAATCGTTCATTGAAAACTGGATACAGAAACAAACCAAACAAACCGAGAACACCGCGTTGAATGAGTTTTTTAATAAGTTCAATTGCTTATTTTTTTCTGATTGGGAAGTCTATCGCTAGATGGAACAATCAAACCCCTAATGAAAATTAGGATAAGGTTAAGTGAATAAGGGCGCACGGTGGATGCCTTGGCACTAGGAGCCGATGAAGGACGGGACTAACACCGATATGCTTCGGGGAGCTGTAAGTAAGCTTTGATCCGGAGATTTCCGAATGGGGAAACCCAGCATCTTTTATAGGATGTTACTTTTCAGTGAATACATAGCTGATTAGAGGTAGACGCAGAGAACTGAAACATCTAAGTACCTGCAGGAAGAGAAAGAAAATTCGATTCCCTGAGTAGCGGCGAGCGAAACGGGAAAAGCCCAAACCAAGAGGCTTGCCTCTTGGGGTTGTAGGACTCCGATATGGTAGTCCAGTGAGATAGTCGAAGGACCTGGAAAGGTCTGCTAGAAAGGGTAAAAGCCCCGTAGACAAAATTTGACTGGCACCTAGGAGGATCCTGAGTACGGCGGAACACGAGGAATTCCGTCGGAATCCGGGAGGACCATCTCCCAAGGCTAAATACTCCCTAGTGACCGATAGTGAACCAGTACCGTGAGGGAAAGGTGAAAAGCACCCCGGAAGGGGAGTGAAATAGATCCTGAAACCGTGTGCCTACAACAAGTTAGAGCCCGTTAATGGGTGATAGCGTGCCTTTTGTAGAATGAACCGGCGAGTTACGATTACTTGCGAGGTTAAGTTGAAAAAACGGAGCCGTAGCGAAAGCGAGTCTGAATAGGGCGAATGAGTAAGTG
>NZ_KE136481.1:203135-843135 GCF_000407185.1 Enterococcus malodoratus ATCC 43197 | reverse complement strand
AGTCAATTATTTTGATAATGGGATATTATTTTTAGTCAAAAAATGTTCATGTTATACTAAAAATACGAAGAATAATGGAGGAATGTGATGAGCAAGCAAGCTTTTAAAGGTGGAATAGATCTTCATCAGGATACGGCTTTGCATTTAAGAGGTATTGATAATTACAAACAGGTAGAAAATATACAACCGAAAAAGGTTTATATTCCAGTACAACAACATATTGGTAAACCAGCAGAAGTAATTGTATCCGTGAGTGAGAAGGTTTTTCTAGGACAACCGATTGCAAAAATGGATGATGGATTAGGGGCAGATGTTCATGCGAGTATTTCTGGTAGAATCATTGGAATTGAGGAGATTGATCAAGGACAAGGCGATGAAATGACTTGTGTGATTATCGAAAATGATTTTCGTGAACAGCCCAGAGTGGTGCATCATGAGACAATCGAGGAATTAACACCGGAAATGATTGTTGAACGGGTAGAAAAAGCGGGAGTGGTTGGTCTGGGTGGAGCGACCTTTCCAAGCCATGTAAAACTGAATCCGAAAGAAGAAATTCATACTTGTATTTTTAATGGAGCAGAATGTGAACCATTATTGATGGCTGATGCCGCTTTGATGGCTACTCAAGGAGAAAAACTGATCAATGGCTGTATTCTAGTTCTAAAGGCTGTGGAGGCAAAAGAGGGAATAATTGCAATCGAAGATGATAAGCAAGAGGCGATTGAAGTAATGAGGGAACTCTGTCAGGATATTCCCAAACTGTCAGTTGTTGAAGTCCCATCTGTGTACCCTCAAGGAAGTACAGAAATGCTATTCAAGACGATTATCGGAGAAGAGGCTCCAGCAGATGGTTCAACAAGAGATTTGGGTTATTTGATTATCAATGTTGCTACGACAGTTGCAGTCTATGAAGCAATTGATCCTGGGGTTCCTTTAAGTCATCGGATTTGTTCAGTTGTTGGTGACGTTATGGAGCAAAAAAACGTTTATTTTCCAATTGGCACTTCAATTGAGGATATGATTGCTTTTTGCGGAGGTTTTGATGGAAAGCCGTCAAAGATTATAACGGGTGGTTTCATGATGGGGAAAACGGTTGATACTATGGCAGCTTCCTTGACGAAATCCGCAAATGGTCTAATCGTCATCAATGAGATCCATGATGAAGATAGTACACCAAGCCCCTGTATTCTATGCGCTCGTTGTGTCGAGGTATGTCCGATTGGTCTTTTACCGCATCAGTTGGAGAAGAGTTACTTGAAAGAAAATTGGGAACGCTTGGAAAAGTTATATGTAGACAGCTGTATCAATTGCGGCTGCTGTACTTATATTTGTCCTGCAAGACGCCATTTAGCCGAACATATTGTTGCTGGACAACAAATAATCAAAGAAAGGCAGGCATAAGCATGGATGAAAACCACTCTTTTGAGGATTTACGGAGTAATAGGTATCCAATGATGGAAGCTTCACCGCATTTGTTATTTCGAGAGAAAACAGACCGTTTAATGCAATGGGTTTTACTGGCACTATTACCTAGCGTGATAGCCTCAATTATTTTTTTCGGTGCTAGTTCATTACTTCTTTACGCCATCTCAGTGGGAACATGCTTGATTGCTGAATTTTTATGGTATAGATTTCGCAGGAAAACCATACCTAAAGACTATTCGGCGGCTGTTACAGGTGTTCTATTAGCGATGAGTTTACCGGCGAGCGTGCCTTTGTGGTATCCAGCATTGGGCGGAGCAATTGGAATCATAGCGGCAAAAGAATTATTTGGCGGGATTGGGCGAAATTTATTAAATCCCGCATTAACTGGCCGAGCTTTTTTGCGGTTGGTTTTCGTGAAAGAGATGTCGGCGAATGTTCACCCACAACCTTTCTTTTCTGCTGGTGGGTTAGATGTCGTATCTTCAGCGACACCATTGATGGAAGTTAAGGCTGGGGAAAGCTTGAACTTTGGCCAGATGATGGATAGCTTGACTGGATTGATTCCCGGGAAAAATGCCGAAACAACCGCGGTATTACTTCTTTTAGGAGGTCTATTCTTACTTTATAAAAGGGTGATAACTTGGCACATTCCACTTTCCATGATAGGAGTAATAATCGTTAGTGCATTTATGCTGGGTAAAGGCGACCCAACGATTGTTTTTGGACATGTTTTTGGCGGTGCAACGATATTAGGAGCATTCTTCATGGCAACTGATTACAGCACGTCACCTACAACGCCAAAAGGAGAGGTCATCTACGGTATTTGTTGCGGATTATTATTGATGGGTTGGCGAACATTCAGTTCCATGCCAGAAGGAATGACGTTTATATTATTGATCATGAACTGTTTCGTTCCGCTGATTGATCATCTCATTATTCCTCGAGCCTATGGAGTGAAAAACTAGCTATTATTTTCAGTAAATAAGTAGACGTTCTTTCATTCTAGTGATAAAGTGGTAAGGTCACTGGCTAATACCAGTTTATTACAAAACATTATTTTGAAAATTAATGATGGAATATTACGATAGTTTTCAATTTTTATGATAGAGAGGACTGTTTTTATTTGCTTTATGTAGCAAGGCACGGCGAAACTGAATGGAATCGAAAAGGAATTATTTCAGGTAAAAGCGATATCGCTTTATCGGAGATCGGTTATCGACAAGCAGCTTTATTAGCAGAAGAGGTTGCTGCTCTTGAGGTGCCTATTTCTAAAATCATCCATTCACCATTAGAGCGAGCGCAAGAAACGGCCCGAATTGTCGGAGAAAAGAATTTAGTGCCATTGACTGTCGATGAACGTTTGATTGAACTAGACTATGGTGATTACGATGGGACGAGCGATGAACAAGAAGGCTATCTTAAAATTCGTACGCAATTTGCGGTACGTTATCCCAATGGTGAGTCCTTGATGGATGTTTATGCTCGTATTGTTCCATTACTAGAACAATTGGAACAAGATTCGGATAATACCTATTTATTAGTTTGTCATAATTCAGTGATTCGGGCGATCAAAAATTATTTTGAGCCATTAGAAAACGAAGAGGTTTTTAGCTATCGAACACCAAATGCAAAATTGATTGCGTTTGATTGGAAAAAAATTAAGGCAATCAACAAGAGTGCATAAAAAGACCGGACGATTTCGTCCGGTTTTTGCTTTATATTGTTGCATGCATTGAGTGAATCGTTTGGATCGTATGCTGCCATTTTTTTTGTTCATCATTCGAAAGATTTAATGGGAAACTTTCACTGATTCCTTGCCGCGATACCTTTGCAGGAGAACCCACATAACAGTCTTCAGCAGAATGGAAATGGCTGACAGGAACTACGAGATAATTATTGTTTAAAATCGCTTCAACGATTCGTGCGGCCTGTATAGCGATACCGTAAGAAGTGTAGCCTTTTCCCCTAAAAGTGACCCAACCGCCATCTCGAGCGGCCATATCAAGTGCGTCAAGTTTTTCGACGGTCAAAGTATCCGTGATGGGAACGCCTCCGATTCGCACGCTGGACCAAGCGACAAATTGGCTTTCTCCATGTTCTCCGACTACATAACCATCAATTGCTGAAGGATTTACCAGCATTTTTTGACTAACAGCATGCTTCATGCGGCCAGTATCTAATGAAGTCCCCGTACCAAAGACACGTTCTCGAGGAAAACCAGTCAGTTCTTGCAGATATTGTGTAATCACATCACAAGGATTTGTAATATTTAAGATAATCCCTTTAAACCCGGATTCTTTAATTTTCGGTGCCCATTCTTTAACGATCGTTTTAGTCAAATTTAATTCTGCAAAGCGATCAGGATTTCCTTCGAAAATAGAAATATCACCTGCGGAAAAAATAATTACATCTGTGTCTGCAAGTTCTGTGAGATTTGGTTCAATCAATCGAACTTGATGGTCTTGTTCCATCTGACCATCCATCAGATCGTTGAGTTCAGCCTTAAGGATATTTTCTTTTGAATCAAAAAGTACCAACTCATCAACTATATTTTTTGAAATCAAGGTGTAAGCTGTAGTACTTCCAACATGACCAACACCAATAATTGCGACTTTTCTCAATTACAACACGCCTTTCTTATAGAAATTCCTATTTAAAAAGAATGCCCCTAACATGAGAAAAAGTCAATAGAATAATTAGCAGAAGATTAATTTGGTAGACTGTTTTTCAGAATTTGATATACACGTTGGCAATCTACTGACGTTCCCCTTAATTCATAATCAGCTAAGAAAGGGAATTTGAAAGCATCACTGTATTGTTTTGCAGTCAAGCAATACTGATAGTTAAAATTCTTATTTCCGCTGCCAACCACACCTAGACACTTTTTGTAATTATCATTATATTCTAAGTATTCCCGCATGACCTCAGTCAAGATTTCAGTATCTCCATTATCTACGCCATTGCCGCCTTCCAAATAAGTTGGAACGAAGGTAAAGAAAGGAGAATTTTCTATTTCAAAGGGACTGTTTTCTGAAATTTCTTTTGAAGTGATCATAGGATTTGCTGGATTTAACTGATGCTGCTCTTTAGCATATGTCTCTAAATGCTTGACGAACGCCCTTGTATTTCCTGAGATTGATATATATAAAATGTTCATGGTTTTATTCCTCCTGTTTCAATAATAATGAATTTGTTCTCCTTTGTAAAAAATTAACGTAGAAATGCCATATTCACTGTTTTACTGATGTAATTATCGTAAACATAGATTGGATCATTAATAAGTTTACATGGTATTGGTTCATCTCATTTTGAGTGATAGTATCTGCGAAATAAGAGAGGAAAACAATAATTATGATAAGTTTAGTCCTGCTCATCACTTAAGTATTGTAACATGAAAAACAGTGGTCAAATTAAATGTAAACGCTTGCAAAAAAGCTTGGAATATGGTATAAATATGAGTGTAAGGGATGAATCCCTAAGTTGTTAAATCGTACAACGGAAATGGACGGAAGCAGAGTTCATTTCGAAGTGAATGCCGAAAAGGCAGAAAGGAAGTAGGGATTTGAAGTTTCCTTACCAAGTAGTTTTAATCTAGCGGGGAAGAGAAATGTAGACAGTAGAACCATTTCTTCATTTAGTGGTGAGGCTTAAACGAAATTCAAACACAAAAAACGTTTAGGACCTAGAAAAAAGGTGTAAATATTCCATGAATATGGAATGAAGAATAAACATCTGACCATTAGACCCGTTAGATTTTTTTATATGCTAAAAAAAGCCAGCTGATTAGCTGGCTTTTTCGATGTTTATTTATTGTAATAACGAATATCTCCACTGATTTTATTGATAGCAAAGTCAGTCGGATCAGAGAAGGTATACGTTTCTCCATCAACTGGTAACTTTTCACCAAACATTTTTTCATATTCTTCGATTGATAACCGTTTGCGTTGGGCAAGCAAGGCTTGATTGTCTTCACTAGTTAGATGTTCTTTATAATCTTCCATTACAGTCATCGAGAAAAATTCACTGACAGCACCAGAGCCGTAACTGAACAATCCAACCCGATCACCAGCAGCTAGTTGACTATTGTCTAATAGTGAGATTAAACCAAGGTACAGTGAGCCAGTATAAAGATTGCCAACAGTTCGGCTATAGACGATAGCCTCATTGTAGCGTGTCTCTAAACGTTGCTGCTCATTTTCTGGAAGATCTGGGAAAATAGCTCGTAATGCTTTGCGTCCCATTTTTGTATAAGGCAAATGGAAAGTCAAAGCAGCATAGTCAGTACTTTCAGTATGGTTGATTTTTTTATTTTGCTCCCAAATTCGGGTGAATGAATCAATATAAACTTGGTTAGACATATGACCATCAACTAATGGATAGTCGTGTCCAGCCGGTCGCCAAAAATCGTAAACATCTTCTGAGTAGAAGACACTATCATCATTAAATGCTAATAAATGAGGTTCTTTAGTGATCAACATTGCGACAGCTCCGCAACCTTGTGTCGGTTCTCCACCTGTGTTTAATCCATATTTAGCAATATCGGCTGCGATCACTAAAACCTTACGATCCGGATGCAGTGCGACATAATCGTGGGCCTGCTGTAAAGCAGCTGTCCCAGCGTAACAAGCATGTTTTATTTCAAATGAACGAGCAAAAGATTGGATATCTAGCAGACCATGAATAATTACCGCAGCAGATTTTGAGAAGTCGGTACTAGATTCTGTTCCGACGATTACCATGTCGATGTCCTTTTTGTCCTCATCTGTAAGAATTTTTGCAGCAGCACTTGCTCCTAAAGTAACGATGTCTTGTGTTTCAGGAATAATTGCCATCTGATCTTGTCCAAGACCAATGTGAAATTTGTTGGGGTCAGTCTCACGTGCGTTCGCCAAGTCCGTCATATCAAGATAATAATTTGGTACGTGAAAACTGATTTTATCAATCCCTATATTCATATTGCTCCTCCTTTTCTTCCAAAGGTAAATATATCATAGAAAGCCCATGATTAGTTAAGTTTGAATCTTAAGAAATTATAAAACTATCTATGCTATACTTACGTCTGATTTTTAATGAAAATATTGGAGGTGCACCCTTGGAAGAAATTGTTATTTTAAGCGCTGTACGAACACCAATTGGCAGATATAAAGGCAAACTCTCAACCCTCTCAGCCGTCGAACTCGGCGCGATCGCAGTGAAAGAAGCGGTGAAGCGCGCGGAGCTTGCACCAGATCAAGTAGAACAAGTATTTATGGGAAATGTTTTACAAGCAGGCAATGGTCAAAATGTGGCACGTCAATCGGCAGTAAAGGCGGGAATTCCTTATGCAGTACCTGCCACCACGATTAATGAAGTTTGTGGTTCCGGAATGAAGTCGATCATTTTTGCTATGCAGCAAATTTTATTGGGCGAAGCGCAGGTTATTGTTGCAGGCGGTACAGAAAATATGTCTCAAGCTCCAAAAATTACAAGTTTTGATTACTCTGCGCAAGAATGGCAAGAACCGAAATCAAGTATGATTTATGATGGATTGACCGATGCTTTCAGTGGAAAACATATGGGCTTGACGGCAGAAAAAGTGGCTAATGACTATCAGATTACTCGCGAAATGCAAGATCAATATGCCTATGACTCACAAATGAAGGCGGCGAAAGCCAGCAAAGACGGAAAATTTGAATCTGAAATCGTACCTGTGGCACTTCCGGATGGCAATACTTTATGGGATGATGAGGGGATTCGGTTTGATTCGACTTTAGAGAAAATCGGTTCGTTAAAACCGGCTTTCAAAGAAGATGGCGTTGTAACAGCAGCAAATGCATCAACGTTGAACGATGGAGCATCGGCAGTTGTTTTGGCGGCAAAATCATATGCTATCGAAAATAACTTGGCGTACCTAGCTGTTATTAATGACTACAGTGAAGTAGGGATTGATCCAAGCATTATGGGGATGGCTCCTGTGTCAGCTATTAATAAATTATTAAATAAAGTGAATCGAACAATTAATGAAATTGATATATTTCAAATTAATGAAGCTTTTGCGGCAGCCTCAGTAGCTGTGCAGAAAGAATTAAAATTGCCTGATGAAAAAATCAATACGTACGGTGGTGCGATCGCTTTAGGTCATCCAATTGGCGCCAGCGGAACACGTATTGTGGCAACATTGGTCTCAGAGCTGATTCAAGAAGATAAGCAGCGAGGTGTAGCGAGTCTTTGTATTGGCGGTGGACTTGGATTAGCCTTGATGATCACCAAGGCGGAGGATCAAGAAACCGCAAAAAAAAAATTTTATCAGATGACTCAAACAGAGCGGTTAGCTAAGCTGGTCAAAGAAAAAAAGTTGTCCGCTAAAGAGGCAGCTCAGTTAACAACAGAGACTGTTCTACCGGAAAAAGTTGCGAATAATTTGATTGAAAATCAGATCAGTGAAGCTTCGATTCCTCTAGGTGTTGCACAGAATTTTGTAATTAACAGAAAAGAAAAAATTATTCCGATGGTAACAGAAGAACCTTCTGTGATTGCGGCTGCCAGTAATGCCGGTAAAATCATCGCAAAGGCTGGAGGATTTCAGACGCAAGTCATCAATCAAGGAATGATCGGTCAGATCGTTTTACGAAATGTTACTGAGTTTGAAAAAATCAAAGGAATTATTAACGAAAATAAACCAGCTCTTTTCGAAGCGGCAGAAAGAAGCTATCCTTCGATCTATCAACGAGGTGGTGGTTTGCAATCGATTAAGGTACGTATCTTTGAGGAGGGCTATCTTTCAATCGACCTTGTGGTGAACACGAAAGACGCGATGGGCGCGAATATTCTAAATACTATCTTGGAAGCTGTCGCGCAGGAATTAAGACAGTTAGTTCCCGATGCAGAGGTACTGTTTAGTATTCTAAGTAACTACGCAACCGAGTCCATGATCATGGCGAGTTGTGAGATTCCTTTAAATCAACTATCTTCCGAACTTGCTGAAAAAATCGTTGACGCCAGCAAATTCAGTAAGCTGGATCCTTATCGTGCAGCCACACATAATAAAGGAATTATGAATGGCATTGATGCAGTCGTATTGGCCACAGGCAACGATACCCGAGCAGTCGAGGCGGCTTGTCATGCATATGCTGCTCGCAATGGTAGCTATGAAGGTCTGACTGATTGGGAGATTAAAAATGATGCGCTTGTTGGAAAGCTGATATTGCCAATGAAAGTTGGTATTGTTGGCGGAGCGACAAAGGTTTTACCAAAAGCTCAAATAAGTTTGAAATTATTAGATGTTTCGGATGCCGCAGAGTTAGGTGAAATTATCGTGGCTGTTGGTTTGGCACAAAATTTTGCCGCGATCAGAGCTTTAGTAACGGATGGTATCCAAAAAGGGCACATGGCGATGCAAAGTCGATCTTTAGCAATTACAGCAGGAGCTACTTCCAGTGAGGTACCTTTAGTTTCTAGACAATTAAGAAAAGCGGACCGAATGAATTTAGCTACAGCAGAACAATTACTAAAAAAAATTCGCCAAGGATAAATTAAGCATTGGGGAATAAAAACAGAGCTTTGACAGCTCTGTTTTTTTATTGATTTAAAATGGCAAAACGTGCGTTATATTATTTTTAGTGGTGAATGATTATGACAAATAAAAAAATTTGTTCGTTCATTTCCTCATTATTTTTCATAACGGAAAAGGTTGGTATAATAGCGTTGAATTCGGTTTCTTGAGATTGTTAATTTAATTTATCTGGATTTTTTCATAGAAAAGCATTTGACAGGTGATTAATAACTTGTTATATTGTGTTCGAAAATAAAATATGATTTGTTAGGTGAGGCTCCTATACAAACACAGGCTACTGCCCAAAAATGTCGAGAGACGCCAATGGGTAGAACAGGAATTGTCGAATACAAGGCTTTTCTTAAGGTAGCTAAGATGTTTGTCTTTACGTTGTATAGTGCCAAAACTCAACGATTAGATCGACTATACGACTTTGTCTATTTGGGATGAATTTTAGTAAGGCTTTTCGCTGAGTTTTTGAGCGGAAAGTCTTTTTTTGCGCAATGATCATTTTTATTTTCAAAATTGAACAAGGGAGGGATTTACTATGGTAAAACAGTGTTTACAGTAACTAAGTGGAACAGCGCAATGTATTGTGAAGCGTTAATGCTTAGAAACAAAGAGTTAAAGGCAAGTTCAGGGAAAAAGTTCTTATTGAGGGCACCGAGAGATGAAAGAAAGGATCTTCACTTGATTATCAAACAGGAAGATCAGGTGATAGGGACTCTATTGCTGCATCCAATTTCAGCTGAATGTGTCCAGATCAAACAAGTGGCGGTGGACTCGCATCACCAAGGAGAAGGATTAGGTAAAAACTTGCTGATATATGCAGAACAAGTTGCTAGAAGAGTTGGTTTTTGTCTTGTTTTCCTAACAGGTAGAGAACAAGCTTGGGGTTTCTATGAAAAGCTAGGTTATCAATCCATCTCGGAGGAGTATGCAGAAGGGCAATTAACCATGCGGATCTACAAAAAGGATATTCAATCACCACTAGAACAAGTGGAAAAAAGGGAGATGAAAACAAATGGATGACAGTAGTTCAATAATTACGGGTTTGTGGCAGAAAATGGTAAACAAGAAGATACTATTGTCTATTTGTTTTTAACGCCCATATTTTCTCCATAAGCCCGTCTGTAGGAGGGGCAACGATGAATACGCTAAAAAATATGGTCTTATATTTATTTATTGGAATAGGATTATGGCATATTTTTTTCGGAAAAAAGGAGAAAAAAATGAAACAGCAAAAGATCACAACAACGAAGACGAATTATAGTCTATTCGCTAAAAAGACAACAAGAAGTATTCTTGATACATTTAAAACATCAACGCTGGGATTATCTGCGGCACAAGTTGCAGAAGCAAGAGAAGAATTTGGAGAAAATAAAATTCCCTATAAAAAGGCAACGCCATTTTTTATTGAGGTTCTAAAAGCATTTATTACACCATTTACTTTGGTATTGATTGGTTTGGGAGTCATTTCTCTTATCACGGAAGGAATCTTGCCTGAGCCAGGTGAAAAAGATTTCTTCGGCAGCGGTATTATTTTGGTCATGGTATTAGTCAGCGGTACGATGACATTGGTTCAGTCTGTGCGTTCAAACAAGGCAGCCGAGAAGTTGAAATCATTGGTAAAAGTAACTGCAGCAGTTCGCAGAGACAATCAATACAAGGAAATTCCTATGGAAGAAATTGTCTGCGGTGATCTAGTCAAGTTATCCGCTGGAGATATGATTCCAGCAGATATTCGTTTGATTAGCGCAAAGGATTTATTCATCTCACAGTCCGCGCTAACAGGAGAAAGCTATCCTGTCGAAAAAAGTGCGGCAGAGGCAAATGGTCAAAAAGAATCTGAAACGAGTTACGACAATTTAGTATTTATGGGAAGTAATGTGATTAGCGGAAGTGCCGAAGGAATCGTAATCGCTACGGGTGCAAATACCCTGTTTGGTGATGTTGCTAAATCCTTATCGGCTACCCCTGTTCAAACTAGTTTTGAGTTAGGTATTCGTAAAACGTCTTTCTTGTTTATCAAATTCATGGCATTAATGGCACCGACCGTTATTGTGATTAATGGATTCACGAAAGGAGATTGGATGGAGGCATTTCTATTCGGTTTATCAGTGGCTGTGGGGCTGACACCTGAAATGCTGCCAATGATCGTTACAACAAATTTGGTCAAAGGTGCTACAGGAATGGCCAAAAACGGTACGATCATTAAAAATATAAACGCTATTCAAAATTTCGGTGCCATCGATGTATTGTGTACAGATAAAACAGGGACATTAACACAGGACAAAATTATTTTAGAATACCATTTGGATTGTGACGGGGAAGAAGATAGCCGTGTTTTAAGACACGCATATCTAAATAGTTATTATCAAACAGGCTTAAAAAACCTGCTTGATGTGGCCATTATCGAATCAACCAAACAAGAGTTAGACACAGATGAAATTCGTTATCAAAAGGTTGATGAGATTCCCTTTGACTTTCAACGTCGCAGGATGAGTGTTGTTGTAGAAGATCAAAACGGAAAAACGCAAATGATCACAAAAGGTGCAATTGAAGAAATGCTTGAAATTTCTTCTTTCGTTGACTTCAAAGGGCAAGTAACGAAGTTAACGGATGAAGTAAAAAAACAAGTTTTGAAAAAAGTTCACGAATTGAACGAAGACGGATTACGCGTAATCGGTGTGGCTCAAAAAACGAATCCGAGTGTGGTTGGTGAATTTTCAACAGCTGATGAATCTGAAATGGTATTGATTGGTTATCTGGCATTTTTAGATCCGCCAAAAGAAACAACCAAACAAGCGTTGAAGGCGTTGAAAGAAAACGGTGTTGAGGTGAAAGTCTTAACTGGAGATAATGCATTGGTGACCAAGTCCGTTTGTAAGCAGGTTGGACTAGGAACGGAAACAATTATCCATGGAGAAGATTTGATCCATCTTAGTGATCAAGAATTAGCAGAAATCATAGAGGATTACAACGTATTCGTGAAATTGAACCCGCAGCAAAAACAAAAGATTACGAGTTTGCTCAGAGCAAACGGGCATACAGTCGGGTTTCTTGGAGATGGAATCAATGATGCTCCTGCGATGAAAGCCGCTGATGTCGGAATATCCGTTGATACAGCTGTTGATATCGCCAAAGAATCTGCTGATGTGATCTTATTAGAGAAAGACTTGATGATTCTAGAACGGGGAATAATTTCCGGCAGAGAAACATTCGGCAATATCATGAAATATATCAAGGCCACGGCAAGCTCAAATTTTGGCAATATGTTCTCTGTTTTAGTTGCAAGTTCATTCTTACCATTTTTGCCAATGCTTCCACTGCAAATTTTATTTCTAAATTTGATTTATGATATTTCATGTATCTCGATTCCATGGGATCGGATGGATAAAGAATACTTAGAAAAACCAAAAAAATGGACAGCATCCAGCATTGGTAAATTTATGATTTGGCTGGGTCCAACGAGTTCGGTATTTGATATCACGACTTATTTACTAATGTACTTTGTTATTTGTCCGGCAGTTCTCGGCGGGGATTACCACTCTTTATCTCCTCAGCAGCAGGCAGCCTTTATCGCTATTTTCCATGCTGGCTGGTTTGTGGAATCGCTGTGGTCGCAAACTTTAGTCTTACATGCATTACGGACACCACAAATCCCGTTTATCCAAAGCAGAGGGTCTTTCATTATGACAGTGATTACCACCTTGGGAATTATTGTCGGCACTCTTTTACCATTCACAAATTTCGGTCAAAACTTAGGGTTAGCGGTCTTACCAAATCAGTATTGGTTATGGCTCGTTGTAACCATCATCGCTTATCTATTTTTGGTAACGCTAGTTAAAAAAGTTTACATTCAACGCTACCAAGAATTATTGTAAGATATAAAAACGTTCCTGAAAAAAAATTCAGGAACGTTTTTATTATTTTCAGAGGATCAAGGCTTTGCATCTGCTCGTAAATAGACCATATCTACTAGTTGGACACCTTGGTCGATAATTGGTTCGCGGTAATTATCGGTGAAGAAGTTTTTTACACGATGGGATTCGCGAAATCCGCATTTCTTATAAAAGTCCAATATGCTTGGAACATCTCCCGTTCCTACATACATCGTTTGATAACGGCCTAAAAATTCATCAAATAAAAACTGAATCAACGCTTTTCCATATCCTTTTCCTTGTTCGTTCGGCATAATCGCAATATTTTTTAACTCACACTCTGTCTCGCTTAATTCTGTTACGACCGCTTCGCCTTTTAGATCTTCGTCATATAAAACAAACATTCTTCCGTCGTTAAGATAACGATCAATCATGTCTTCTTGTTCATCAGCCAAACGAAGCAGGTCTAAAAATTCTTTTTTATCTGAAATGACTTCTTCAACTTTCATTGGAACACTCCTTAGTTTTACTTTTTTTTAAATGTAGAATCGGGAAGGCATTGCCTTGATCATCTAATTCAGATCGACCAAACACATGGAAACCCATGCGTTGATAAAACCCCAATCCTTGTTCATTCTGTTCATTCACATCAACGTAGTTTCCGTTCAGCGTTTCGATTGCATACTGAAATAATTTTCTTCCGATTCCTTGTCCTCTAGTTTCTGCAGCTACAAAGAGCATCTCAACTTTTTCATTTTCAACGCCGATAAATCCGACGATTTCTTGTTCATAGCAGCCGTAGAGGGATTCAATGGTTAATAATCCTTCTTTAACTGCGGGTATTAAGGCCTCAATATTGTCCTTTGACAAAAAATTATGGGTAGCAGTCACTGAAGATTCCCAAATTGTCAAAAGAATTTCAATTTCATTTTTATCATTTTGATTTACTTGCTTAATATTCAATCGTTGATTTTCCTCCAATTTTTCCTATGAAGAACTATTTTTGACCGCAACAAATAAAGGGCACTAAATTCTGCTTTTAAAGCGAAGCGATGAAACAAATCTTTATAGTTCCTTCAAACAATGTTTCATCTACAGTAGTTTTCTTGTTTGAAGGATAGCAATCGTGCGTAAATGAGAGACATACGTCCACATTGAGATCAATCCCTTTTTAGTTTTGACAAGGCAAGTGTGAAAATGATTTTGCCCGGTCAGTTCTCTTTATTTTTCAATTGATGAACAGTTCTAGCTAGTATTTCCAGAATATAGGTTACCGATAACTGGGAAGTAATGTTTGTTTCTTTGTACATCTCGGTATTTGCGTAATAGGGAATGTCGACATCAGAAAGCTTTGCGATAGGAGTGTTTGAGCTATTAGTTATGGCAATTACTCCTGATTTATGAAGCTTAATGTGATTGATGTAATCTATGATATCCTCATTTTCTCCAGATACAGATAACGCGACTAAGCATACTTTATTATCTAATCTATCCGAGATGTTATATAAAGGCGTATTCAAAGGGTCTTGAATGTTTAAAGCCAATGTAAAAAGGGACGAAAAAAGTAACGCACCATAACTCGCAAAAATACTTGAAGTACCGATTCCGACAAAAAGGACTAAATCGGATTCTTTAAGGATTGAGGCAGCCGAGTTTATTCGTTCCTGAAATTCATTTGTGTGGGTTCTCTTCAAAAATTCTATGAAAGGAAGTTCATCGATCGTCTGGATCGGCTCCGCCAATTCGTGCAGCTCTTTAGCATATAGTTGTAGTCTAAGTCGAAAATCTGCATATCCGTTACATTCAAACTTTTTGCAAAAACGCAAAATAGTCGAGGTGCTCACATGACAGGCATCTGCCAATTCTCTGATTCTCATATAAGGCACGGCATCTAGATTTTTGATGATGAAGTCATAAATATCAATTTCAATACTTTTTAATTCGACTTGATAGGCTAAGAATAGCATGATCGATCACCTTCTTTGTTAGTTATAACTAGAGTATAGGGGATAGAAACTACGGTATCAATGTATTTAGTTGTAAATAATTTGAAACCAGTCTAATAAAACGAGGTGTTTTATTCTTGTTACAAATGCCTAAAAATGGGATCTTTGCCTAGATGATGGCAACCTATATACAAACAATGTAAGCCTTTCCTATAATTCGGATATAACATAGAAAAGGAGATTCGTTTTATGGAAAAATTTTTGGATTGGATGCAAAACGTGATTATTCCGCCAATGACGAAATTTGGGAATCAAAGACACCTTGTTGCTGTGAGGAATGGTCTTGCGCTTACTTTACCAGCCATAATTAGTGGGAGTGTTTTTCTAATTATCGGGAATATCCCTATCAATGCTTGGCTGGAGTTTATGCAGCCTTACGAAGGAATGATCAATGCTGCCGTAAATGTATCATTTGGAATAATTTCTCTATTAGCGGCAACCGGAATCGGCTATGAGTTAAGCAAAAGCTATGATCTGAATGCAATATCAGGTGCTGGACTTGCCGTAATGGCTTTTATCATCACGCAGCTATCAGATAAGTTTGTTATTGATCCAACCGGATTTGATTCGACGGGGTTATTCACAGCAATTATTTCGGGCATTGTTGCTGCTGAAATACTCAATTTTTGTATTAAGAGAAATATCGTAATTAAACTACCCGCTGGTGTTCCGCCGGCAGTCAGTAATTCTTTTGTATCACTAGTTCCTACAATGCTAGTACTTATTTTGTTCTGGACCATCCGAGTTCCACTGGGCTTCAATATTACTCAATTTATTGAACAGCTATTTTCGCCTCTATTATTTGCATTGAATAGTTTGCTGGGAATTTTACTCTATACGTTCTTGGTGAGTTTATTATGGTGTGCGGGGATACATGGAGATATGACATTAGAAGGCGTTGCCGATCCGATATTTCTAACATTTATTGCTGCTAATGCATCAGCGTATGCAAATGGCGAGCCATTGCCATATATAACGGCTTCTGGTTTTTCTAGTTTATTTGTTAACGTTGGTGGAACTGGGGCTACTCTGACTTTAGTGATTCTAATGATTTTTTCCAAGGCCAAAACATATAAGCAATTAGGAAAGGTTGCTTTTCCAGGGTCGCTATTTGAAATTAATGAGCCGGTCATTTTTGGTTTTCCTATTATCATGAACCCATTGATGATGATTCCCTTCACTATTATTCCGTTGATTCTAGCGACGAGCAGTTATCTATTGATGTCGATTGGTTTGATAGCGAAACCTATTATGGTTGTTCCTTGGACGATGCCGCCAATTATTGGACCCTTGATGGCTACAGGTTGGGATTGGCGCGCCGGTGTGTGGTCAGCGATAGAAATAGTGATCGCTATTGCCATTTATTTACCATTCTTTAAAATTGCCGAAAAGGAAATGCTTCAGAATGAAGGAACAACCAGTACCATAGAAGAAACAAATGAACTTGAGTTGATTGATTAATTATTGGAGGAATGAGCATGAAAAAGAAATTGAAAGTTGTAACAATCGGTGGAGGATCAAGCTATACACCTGAACTGGTTGAAGGTTTTATTAAACGATATGATGAGTTTCCTTTAACGGAATTATGGCTTGTAGATATCGAGGCAGGAAAAGAAAAGATGATGATTGTCGGTGAGATGGCCAAGAGGATGGTCAAGGCGGCTGAAATAGACTGCGAGATACATCTAACACTTAATCGCAAAGAGGCCTTGCGCGATGCTGATTTTGTCACCACACAGCTGAGAGTAGGACTACTGGATGCAAGAATTCTAGATGAGCGGATTCCCTTGAGTCATGGATTGATCGGTCAAGAAACAAATGGTGCTGGCGGAATATTCAAAGCCTTACGAACGATACCGGTCATTTTAGATATAGTGGAAGACATGAAGACACTTTGTCCCAATGCTTGGTTGATTAATTTTACGAATCCAGCCGGAATGGTGACGGAGGCAGTATTACGCTATGGTAATTGGGACAAAGTTGTGGGTTTATGCAATATTCCCGTGAATGCTGTCGTAGAAGAAGCTGAACTTTTAGAAGAAGACCCAGAAAAATTATTTTTCCATTTTGCCGGAATCAATCATCTCCACTGGCATACTGTAGTAGATTCAACTGGAAAAGATCGAACAGATGAGCTTATCGAAAAAATGTACGGGGCTGGAAATGCTAAATCTATCGTCGCGAATATCAAGGATAATGAATTGGTTTTCGAGCAAGTTGAGAATCTGCATATGGTACCTTGTCCATATCATAATTATTATTACTACACAGATAAAATGCTCGCTGAGGAGCTGGCAGATTTTGAGGTTCATGGTACTCGTGCTGAAAAAGTGAAGCAGATTGAAAAGGAGCTCTTTGACCTTTATAAAGATCCAAATCTTGATTATAAGCCAAAACAGTTAGCCGAGAGAGGTGGAGCTCGTTATAGTGATGCTGCCTGTGAAACGATTACTTCAATTTATAATGATAAACGTACCGTTATGACAGTCAGTACTAAAAATAATGGGACGATTACTGATCTACCAGTTGATTCTGCCGTCGAGGTTACATGCATTCTGACTGGAAAAGGACCAATACCTTATAATTTTGGCAGTTTCCATCCTAAAGAGCGCGGTCTGCTGCAGTTGATGAAAGCGATGGAACAGCTTACAATCGAGGCCGCAGTGACAGGAGATACAGGAACGCTTATTCAAGCATTCACGATGAATCCTTTAATTACAAGTGGCGATACCGCAAAGAAGGTAATGGATGAGTTATTAGCAGCGCACAAAGAGTATCTACCAAATTTCTTTAACAAAGCAAAATAATAAAAAGCATCGGATTCGTTTTGACTTTTGCCGGACGAACTCGATACTTTTATCATTTTTCTATTTCAAACTAAAATCCAAATATACAGGATTATGATCGGAATACTTAAACTGCATATCCTTTACATGAACATCTTTTACAGTGATATTATCTGAGATGAGGAAGCCGTCAATCAATGTAGTATAAGTTTTCCCCTTTTTGTAAGGCTCATTCAATGCTCTGGCTGATGGAATTTTTTCTATTGCCAATTTTCCGGTAGGTAAGTGGAAGCCGGCTGGCAACTCCTCCTTAGGAAATGGGTGAGTCCAAGTTTCTCGTTTTTTACTTGTATCAAATACTTCAGGACTATTTCCTAAGACATCATGATTATAATCTCCGGCGACCATGACATAGTTGCCTTTTTTGTATTCACTTTCCATCACATCAAAGATCTTTTTTAATTGTGCTGCTTGAATGGAGCGATCCTTAGTAAACGCAGATAAGTGTGTATTGATAGCAATTAGTTCGTGATCTCCCTTAACTGGAATGCGGCTGACCGTAAAAGCACGATCCAAATCAAAAAACTTATTGAAATTTGTTTCGATCGGCAAAGAATATCTTTTGCTGCTGGTAATCTCAGCCTGACTTAGTGTGACGAGACCGGATTTTGCTTGACCGATTGGATTAGTAAAAGGATAGAAGAGATAAGAAGAATCATAATTTTGACCATATAGACTATTATATGCCGGTAGATGTTTTTGCAACCAAGCTACTTCATCCACATGTTGCGAGCGATCACCATCTTGATCGACTTCCTGATAAAAGGCTAATGTTGGTTCAAGTTCCTTTGTAGTAGTAACGATTCCCTGCAT
Organism: Enterococcus malodoratus ATCC 43197; assembly: GCF_000407185.1. GTDB lineage: Bacteria > Bacillota > Bacilli > Lactobacillales > Enterococcaceae > Enterococcus_A > Enterococcus_A malodoratus. The sequence continues at coordinate 824,630 of NZ_KE136481.1, read as the reverse complement.
ATTTTCTTTGACAGTTTCTTTATCATAAGCTCGTGAATACTTTCCGCCATCCATGAAGAAGCTGTAACTTGGCGGATACGCACCGTAACCAACGTTGTGGCTCATGGCGCGATATGTTTTATTTGTTTCAAGCGCTTGAGTATGCTGATTGTCCGGCTTCAATGTCATATTGTCTGGCAAACGATCGTAGCTGGCGAATAAGTAAATCAAGTAGCCGCCAAATACAACTAGGATCGCTACGATAACCCCTAACAGAATTTTTAGTGCTTTTTTCATCGAGATTCCTCCAATTCGTGAGAGCACGTTTATCTTTAAAATTTGAAAAATGAATGCGTCAATACGTAAATCATTTTATTCATTTGCTAAATACTAATAGGCGTGCATATCAACGTTATCATAGCAGATTTTCAAACGAACACAAAGTAACCTCCCTTTCGCAAAAGGATTCACCGTGGTACACTGTAGAAGTATTATCAAACGTTATTAAAAGAGAGGTTTTAAAATGATTCGATTTGCCAAAAAAGAAGACGGCGCAGCTGTAGCAAAATTGATATTGGTTATTTTAAAGGATATGGAGCTCGATTTCTTAGATGAGTTCGGTGAAGAGAAGGCGTTAGAAGTTATTGCGGCTTGTTTTGAAGATCCTACTTATCGTTTTGGTTATGCACGAGGTCTTGTTGAAGAAATCGATGGAGAGATTGCCGGGGCCGTCTTTGGTTATCCTGCAAACAAAGAAGCAATTATCGATTTACCTTTAAAAAAATATCTACAGGCTCAAGGAATTACTGAAGACATTCAAATGTTCATTGATCCTGAAGCTTTTCCAAATGAATGGTATTTAGATTCAATCGCAGTAGATGAAAAATTTCGTGGGCAGGGAATTGGCTCGAAATTATTAACGGCAGTAGATCGTTTAGCCACTCATGAAGGTGAGAAAGTGATTGGTTTAAATGTTGACAAGGCTAATCCGAATGCTAAACGTTTATACCTGCGTGATGGCTTTCAAGATGTTGGTGAAATAATGATCAGCGGGCACCTTTACGATCATATGCAAAGAGCGGTCAAAGGCTTCGATAGAAGTTAGTGAGAACAGCCTTCCAGAAGCTGTAATTAGAATCGTAAAAGGAGCAGTGCCAAATCTGGCACTGCTCCTTAATTTTGGGAAAACGTAACTTCTAAAGCCGTTTCCGGTTCTTTATTTTTATTTCTATTGTAGAGCCAATAGTCCATGATTGCTGCCACGCAGATACAAATAGGAGCATCCGCTGGATCTGTGACATCTAGTACGTAATAATCACCGGTCAATAATGTGGCTTTGTCCATTGTCATAATCGATTGATTAAAGTGATTGATTTTGTACTTGTGATTATAGATATCCCCATAAACTGCCCAATGAAGTTGTTGTATGTAATAAAAGTCGCCGGGCCAATGGAAAATTTTATGAAGCACACCAACTTTTGTTTGTTCATAGTAAATCTCAAACTTGCGCCCGAAAATGACGCTGGCCTGCTTAATATAAGCCACGATTTGACCGTCCATTGCATAGAGCGATAGGACATTTCCTTTACGGCCCCAATGTCCTACCATTAAATATAAAGGCACACCTTTACTGTCCTTAACGATCGTTCGTGTCATGGAACTCAATTGTTTTTCTTGAATAAAAAATTCAGTCATGTTACTCACACCTTTTGATTTTTATTATTCAGAAAGGATTCGATCGATTGCCGTTGCTACTCCGTTTTCTTCATTTGTGTCCGTCACGTTATTAGCGATTTCTTTAATAGCTGGTGCCGCATTTCCCATCGCAAAACTTGTTCCTGCATAAGTCAGCATGCTGACATCGTTAAAATTATCTCCAAGAGCCATGACTTGATCAGCGGTAAAACCACGTTCTTCTGCAAATTGTTTTAAAGCGATACCTTTTTGTGCATTCACGTGATTGATCTCGATATTAGTCAATTCTGAGGCTGCAATAGCTAAATCACCGATTTTTTCTAACGCACCAGTAACTTTCTTTAATTGTTCCGGTCCATTTTTATCAAAAGCGATAATTTTTAAAACATCTTCATCTTTATCAATCAATGTTTGACGCATATCCTTAACAAAAGTGATCGGTGTAAGAGATAAATGTTGAGAAGATGCCGCAATTGCCATTTTTTTTGAAATTCCCGGTATTTTCTCTAAGATATGTTCAGAGAAAAACTCAATCCGCATCGGTTGATCTGAAGAGTATACATGCTCAGCGGTAAAAATTTCATAATAAAGGCCAGCTTCTTCAAGAGCATCCATGACTTCAAAGGTTCTTTTTTTGCCGATTGGGATGGTAAAAATTGTTTCTCGTTTAGCGTTTACAACATGAGCGCCGTTTAATAAAATCATCGGGACGTGAATGTTCGCTACATCTAATGAGATTTTTGCGTGGCTCATTCCCCGTCCAGTTGCTGTAATAAATTCAATTCCTTGTGACTGAGCCTTCTGAATGGCTTCGATATTTGCTGTCGGGACTTGCATTTGATCGTTTAACAGTGTACCGTCCATATCAGAAGCAATGAGTTTTATCAAAATTATTCACCTAGCTTTCCTATCATACACCGATAGTGTACCATAATCCTAGATAGGATAACCATGTCGGCTTTATTCTTTAAAAAGAATTATTTTGATAGTATAGAACGTAAATATCAGACTTACTTAAGAAAATAAATCTATTATTAATAGAAATTAGGAGTGTGTGACGTGAAAGAAATCATCCATAATGATTGGCAAAATGTTTTAGCAGATCAATTTGAAGCACCGTATTATTTAAAGCTGCGTGAATTTTTGAAAGAAGAGTACAGTACTCAGAAAATTCATCCGGATATGTATCACATTTTTGAAGCCTTGGAATTGACGCCATACGACAAAGTGAAAGTCGTAATTTTGGGACAAGATCCTTATCATGGTGTGAATCAAGCACATGGGTTATCTTTTTCTGTGCAGCCCGGTGTGAAAATACCACCGTCACTGCGCAATATTTATCAAGAAATGCAAAATGACTTAGGAATTTCTCCAGTTCAACATGGTAATCTTGTGAGCTGGGCAAAGCAGGGGGTTCTAATGCTTAACACCGTATTAACAGTGCGGGAGGGGCAAGCTTATTCACATCGAGGGCAAGGTTGGGAGCAAATGACGGATGCTGTTATAAAGCGACTAAATGAGCGTGAAAAACCAATCGTTTTTATTTTGTGGGGAAAACCTGCACAAGAGAAAATCAAGATGATCGACACTAGTAAACATGCCATTATAAAATCTGTCCACCCATCTCCGTTATCTGCTCATCGTGGTTTCTTTGGTTCGAAACCTTTTTCGAAAACAAACCAACTACTGATGGAATGGGGCGAATCACCGATTGATTGGCAGCTGCCTGAAACAGTGTGATATGACAACGGTTTCTGTTATAGAGACAGTTTGTGAAAATGCTCTTAATTCATATTTACTAGATTCTAATTAGTAGTACAGATGCTTTATTCTGTCCTTTTCTTTTCTTGAGAATTGTTGTATGATAAATAGGAAATAAATATCTGGAGGGTTTTATCGTGGATCTATTTGACAGTTTGAAATTTAAAATTATTCGTCGCAACATTAAAGTGGCATTTCCTGAAGCAACTGACGCACGTATTTTAGGTGCCGCATCTCGTCTTAAAGCAGAAGAATTAGTTGAACCAATCTTGATTGGTAACTTGGCTGAAATCGAAAAAGCCGCGAGCGCTCGTGGAATCGCTTTAGGCAACTTCACAATCATTGATCCTGATCATTTTGATCGTTGGGATGAAATGGTAGAAGCTTTTGTTGAACGCCGTAAAGGTAAAGTTAACAAAGAAGATGCAGAAAAAATTCTTAAAGATGAAAATTACTTTGGTACAATGTTAACTTATATGGGAATTACGGACGGAATGGTTTCTGGTGCGATCCATTCAACTGGCGATACTGTTCGTCCCGCTTTGCAAATCATTAAAACAAAACCAGGAGTCAGCCGTACAAGTGGTGCATTCTTGATGGTTCGCGGACGCGATCAAGAAAAATATCTATTCTCAGATTGTGCTATCAATGTAAACCCAAATGCACAAGAATTGGCAGAAATCGCTGTTGAGTCAGCAAAAACAGCTGAACTATTCGATATCGAACCAAAAGTTGCAATGATGAGCTTCTCTACTAAAGGATCTGCTAAAGCTCCTGAAGTTGAAAAAGTGGCAGAAGCAACTAAGATTGCACAAGAATTGGCACCGGATTATTTAATTGATGGTGAATTGCAATTTGATGCTGCATACATCCCAGGTGTTGCGCAATTGAAAGCCCCTGATTCAAAAGTAGCGGGACAAGCAACTGTATTTGTTTTCCCCGAATTACAGTCAGGTAATATCGGCTACAAAATCGCTCAACGTTTTGGCGGATTTGAAGCAATTGGACCAATCTTACAAGGATTGAACAAACCAATTTCCGATCTTTCACGCGGTAGTAATGAAGAAGATGTTTACAAACTTTCAATTATTACAGCAGCACAATCATTGATGAACTAAGAAATTCAATAAAAAGTGAAGTATGCGATACTAATTTTGTATCGCATACTTTTTTTCTTTTCTCTTGATATCTAAATCGTTATACTAAATTGGTAATAGAAAAGAGGGAGACAGGTTGATAACGTTAATAAATACAGCAATGACAGAAAGATTAGGAAAAATCATTGGTTCGGTGGCCGAACCTAGCGACAATTTGGTATTGACTGGTGATCTTGGTGCGGGGAAAACGACTTTGACTAAGGGAATAGCACTAGGTTTAGGGATTGATCAAATGATTAAAAGTCCAACATATACGATTATTCGAGAATATCAGCAAGGACGCTTACCGCTTTACCATATGGATGTTTATCGGATTGAGTCCGGTGCGGATGATTTAGGGTTGGATGATTATTTTGAAGGCGATGGCCTTTCCGTGATCGAATGGGGACAGCAGTTAGGTGACTTTGTGCCAGAGGATTATTTGGAATTGATTTTACATAAAGATGGACAGGATGAAAATTTGCGTCAAGTGGAACTGATTGTACATGGTGAACAAGCACAGAAATTTCAAGGGCGGATTTTGAAAGCGTGGGAATCAGAATGAGCGAAGTTGAAATTACTTTAAGAGAAGCCATACCAGATGATGCAGGAAATTTGTTACAAGCTAGTCGACAAATTGCTGAGGAAACTGATTTTTTGATTATGGACGAAGCGGGCTTAGGATTAAACGAAGAAATGCTGAGTTTGCAATTAGCGGACCTATACGAAAGTGAGAATAATCTACTTTTATTAGCCTTTGCAAACGAAAGAATCATCGGTATGGCCTCAGTTAAGGCGGCTCCGGAATACACAGTGTCGCATATTGGCGAGATTGGGGTTAGTGTGTTGAAAGAATTTTGGGGGATGGGTTTAGGAACGGCATTGTTAGATGAAGTGATTTATTGGAGTGAGAATAATTCGCCGTTGCGACGTTTAGAGCTCACGGTTCAAAAAAGAAACGAACGTGCGATTCATCTGTACCAAAAATTTGATTTTATAACGGAGGCTGAGATGGAGCGAGGGGCTCGAGATGTACAAGGTGAATTTTTGAATGTTCTGTTGATGAGTAAATTGATCAATTAAAAAAGCGAAGCAGAGAGCTTCGCTTACATAGGTAATACTAATTTTTTTAATGGATCAACACCAAAATGATCTTCTTGATAGAGCAAAATTTTCGCGCAGGCTCGGCTGTCTTCTAAAGCATCATGATGATGTTCTAATGGGATCGCTAATTCCTCACAAACGGTGTTCAGTCGATGATTCGCCATTTCAGGAAATAAGCGTCGGCTTGTTTTTACAGTACACAAGGAAAGATAGGTTGGCTGCGCTAGATGATAATAATCAAGACAACCCGCTAGAACCTTGGTATCAAAGCCGGCATTATGAGCAACGATCAAACGATTCTCCTGATAATAATGTTGGATATCTTGCCATACTTCAGGAAACTTCGGTGCGTCTTCAACATCTTCTGGATGTATGCCGTGGATCTGAATATTTTTCCAAAAAAAGTCTGTTTCAGGTTTGATCAGCGAATAGTATTCACCGACGATTTGGCTGTTTTTTACCATTACGAGTGCCAGTGAACAAGCACTATGGGTTTGATAATTGGCCGTTTCAAAGTCCATTGCAATAAAATTCAACAGATTCACCTCTCCGCTTTTTGTTTTACCATATTCTTTTCAGCGGCGAAAGTCTTTCAAGAAAAAATTTCAAAGTTTTAAAGATTGATATCTAATTCTACGGGACAATGGTCGCTGCCGAAAATTTCAGTATGGATTTTGGCATCTTGTAATTGATCCTTTAAGTCATCAGAAACGACGAAGTAATCAATCCGCCATCCGGCATTATTTTTGCGCGCATTAAAGCGGTAGCTCCACCAAGAGTAAATTCCTTCTTGATCGGGATAGAAATGACGGAACGTATCAATATAGCCATTCTCTAATAAGATACTGAATTTCTCTCGTTCTTGCGGAGTGAAGCCGGCATTTTTTTGATTTGTTTTCCAATTTTTTAAATCAATGTTTTCGTGGGCGACATTCAAATCCCCACAGAAAATAACGGATTTATTTTCTTTCAGCTGATTTAGATGATTCAAGAAAGCTTCTTCCCAAGTCATACGATAATCTAAACGCTTCAGTTCATTTTGTGAGTTGGGCGTATAACAAGTAATCACATAATACTCAGGATATTCAAGTGTAATGACACGGCCTTCTTGATCATGTTCTTCGATGCCCAGACCATAGGTAACACTCATTGGCTCATGTTTGGTGAAGATGGCAGTACCAGAATAGCCCTTTTTTTCTGCATAATTCCAATACTCATGATAGCCCGGCAAGTCCATTTCAATTTGTCCAGCTTGCAGTTTTGTTTCTTGCAGACAGAAAAAGTCAGCATCTAAGTCATTAAAAACTTCCATAAAATTCTTTTTCATCACGGCACGCAAGCCGTTGACGTTCCAAGAAATTAATTTCACAGTGCATTCCTCCATACGTAATAATTTGATTCAACTCTTGGATCAATTGTAACGAAAAAAAGTGAGAAAGCAAAGAATGATAGCTGTCAAAGCTGCTTTTTACTTTGTCGCGCTGACTTTTTGCAGTATTATTCAAGGTATGAAGAAAACTATGCTGTTATCGATGATAATTAGCAGAATGATATACGGTCTGAGGATAAGAATCATTTTTTCCAAAAGAAAAATGAATACATTAAAACGAAGAAGGATGTCAGTTCCACTTTTAGCAGATGTAAAGATTCAAAGAAGAGGAAAAAAAGGAACCCAGAGTATAAATCATAAAAAGTTTAGTAGAATGATATACGGCCTGAGGATAGGAATCATTTTTCTCAAAAGAAAAATGACTACATTAAAACGAAGAAGGATGTCAGTTCCACTTTTAGCAGTTAAAAAAATTGAAACAAGAAGTAAAAAAATAACCAGAATATAAAGCACAAAAAGTTTAGTGGAATGATATACGGCCTGAGGATAGGAATCATTTTTCTCAAAAGAAAAATGACTACATTAAAACGAAGAAGGAGTCTTACCTATGAAAATCGGAGTTATCGGCATCGGCGGCATCGCCAAAAAGGCGTATCTGCCAACGTATGCAAAAATGCGCAAGGAAGCGACATTTATTTTTGCTACCCGCAATGAAGCAGTACGGAATGAAATCGCAGACGAATACAGTTTTTCCAACACGGTTGCAACAATCGATGAGTTATTGGCAGAAAAAATCGAAGCAATTTTTATTCACGTTGCAACGAAGGCTCATTTCGAAATCGCAAAAAAATGTTTAGAAGCCGGAGTTGCTGTTTTTATCGACAAGCCGGTCAGTGAAGACTTGCAGGAAGTCCGTGAGCTGCAGGAATTGGCAAAAGAAAAAAAACTGTTATTTATGGTAGGCTTTAACCGTCGTTTTGCACCAATGGTCGAACAGATGAAGCAGCTGCCGCAAAAGCGGACAATTCATTTAGAAAAAAATGAACCAGATCATGCGATGAATATGCAGTTTGGGATCTATGATCTATTTATTCATTTAGTAGATACCGCAGTGTATCTGTTAGATGACGAGATCATGAGTGTTCGTTCTAAAATTCGTGAAGAAGATGGTCAAATGGTCTATGCGCAAATGCAATTGTCAACTGCGACGACAGAATGCATTCTGTCAATGGACTTCATGAGCGGCGGAAAAATGGAGCGTTATCAGGTTAGTTCGCCTAAGCAGACGATGATTTTGAATCAATTGACTGACTTGACGATTAGACGTGGCTTGGTGGAAGAGGCACAACGTTTCGGTGATTGGACAACGACTTTAGAGAAACGGGGATTTGAACAATTGGTAATCAGTTTCTTGGCTGCATTAAAAGGAGAAGAAGCCGATTTGCGTCAAGAGAATATTTTACTAAGTCATGAACTCTGCGAACAAATGCTGCGTCAACACACTCGTCACCAGCTATAAGGGGTGGTAAGTTTTTTTCTCGCGTGCTAAAATAGCAAGGATGTTTGAAAAATTTACCCGTGTTGAACGAGAAAGGCTTATCAGAGTGAAAACATTAGACTTGACGAACACATTACCTAATTTGAAAATCCTTTTGGATGAACCTTTAATGAATTATACGTTTACAAAAACCGGCGGTCCCGTAGACGCTCTAGCATTTCCTAAGAACAACGAAGAAGTGAAGGCATTGGTCGACTATTGCCGTGAAAATGATATTCCCTGGATTGTTCTGGGCAATGCCAGCAATCTAATCGTCAAAGATGGCGGAATTCGCGGCGTCGTAATCATGTTGACAGATATGACGACGATTCGTGTAGAAGATGAAACAATAACTGCTCAGGCGGGCGCAAAGCTGATTGACACAACTTATGTGGCATTGGATCATTCCTTAACTGGATTTGAATTTGCTTGTGGAATCCCTGGAAGTATCGGCGGCGCAGTCTTCATGAATGCGGGTGCCTATGACGGACAGCTAGAAGATGTCTTTGAATCTGTCGATGTTTTATTAGCAGATGGAACATTTGAAACCTGGTACAAAGATCAAATGAATTTCTCCTATCGTCATTCGGCGATTCAGGAACAGCCAGCGATCGTATTGAGTGCCAACTTTAAATTAACGACTGGCGATCATGCTCAAATTGAAAAACGAATGGCTGAACTGACTGAACTGCGTGAGTTGAAACAACCATTGGAATATCCATCGTGCGGCAGTGTCTTTAAACGCCCAGTCGGATATTTTACCGGTAAACTAATTCAAGATGCTGGATTGCAGGGCTTAGTTTGGGGCGGTGCGCAAATTTCTGAAAAGCACGCCGGCTTCATCGTCAACATTAACAATGCGACAGCGACTGACTATATTGAATTGATTGCTCATATTCAAAAAACGATCAAAGAGAAGTTTGATGTGACGTTGGAAACAGAAGTTCGAATTCTGGGTGAAGAACCGAAATAATCAAAAAAAAATGCTCGATCGAGATCAGAAATGATTTCGATCGAGCGTTTTTTTATTTCTTCATTAAGCGTAGTAGAACGGCACAAACACCTGTTGTTGCTATTCCGGCAACGATAGCTTCGACTAAGCCGCTGCCTGAAATAATTCCTAAGATGACACCGTAAACAGCATTTGCTGTGACTTGTAAAACATTGGCATAACTATCCTTAAAGAAAAAGAAAATCAGGTTCATAACTAAAATAGTGTTGGTCATTGATCCCGCCAAACCTGCGATAAATAAGCTGACCGGCTGAGCTTTATTTTTCAGTAAGTGATGAAGCCCTTTGTAAACAAAGTAAGGAACAACACCAATCAAAATACGGGGAACAATTGCTACAATGATCGCGCGCCAGTCACCTTGATTCGTCAATGGGTTTGCAATAAAAGGTGAAAAAACAAACGACATTGGCGTGATAATCACCGTTGCTCTGATTAAACTGATAACACCAAAGATTGCGCCTAGTCCAGCTCCGATGCGAGGTCCTAAAACGATTGACGCGATAATCACTGGAATATGCATCGTCGTAGCATTAATTGGACCAATCGGAATGAAACCAAGGGGGGTGACTGCTAAGATAATCATGATCGCTAAAAACATCGCGGTCAAAGTAAAGTTTCTTACATTTTTGTCGTTCATTAGTTACTCCTTCAGTGTCGAATTTACGATATGCACGATATCGGATACATTAGCTAGAGCCCCACGACCATAGTCACCGCAGGCAAGCAATGCTTCTCTTGGTTCGATTTCTTGATACCCCACATCTTTTAATGTTGCCAAGTTTCGTTGAACAATCGGATTTTGATACATGTAGGTATTCATTGCTGGTGCGATAATTCTCGGTGTATCTGGTAACAGGGCCAAAGCAACTGTTGATAATAAATCATCAGCTATACCATTAGCCATTTTTCCAATAATATTGGCCGAAGCAGGTGCAACTAAGAATAAATCAGCTTCTTTCGCTAATGCAATATGATTGATGAATGCCGCATCCGGCTCTTCCATCACATCAAGATGAACTCGGCGATGTGACAATGATTGAATTGTCAATGGTGTGATGAACTCAGTGCTGCTTTTGGTCATCACCACATCTAATTTATACCCCATTTTTGTCAGTTCATTGGTAATTTCTGCCGCTTTATAAGCGGAGATACTGCCGCTGACACCTAGTAAGATGTTTTTCATTTTGCTTCCTCCAGTTTCATAACCTCAGATTTGATCAAATCCGCGATTTCAGATTTGGTATGTGCTTCTTTGACCTTTTGCTGTTTATTGATTAGATAACCATGGTGTTTTTCACCGCGAATCTCAGCTAAGTCATTGGCTAAGATAAAATCCGCGTGATTCTTTTCGAGACTTTTTTTAGCAACATTAAGCAGTTCGATCATTGGAACATCAACCAATAATTTGAAGCCTACTAAAATTGTTTCAGGCTGCAATTTTTTGATCAAAGAAATGATTTTGGGATTTTTCTTTAAAACAATCACTAAATGATCTGTATCTGAAGAGATTTTTTTCTCAGTCCGCTCATTAGCAATATCAACTAATGCTTCTGGCAGATCAGCCGGCTGAGTGGCTATAGCAGATTTCAGGTCCTCAAGAGTAGTTGAACTTTCAGGAGTAAAATCACTGACCGCCATGCTGTGAATGACCGCATCATAAGTATTCGCGGTCATTAAATCTTTCAGCGTTTTTTCTAAATCAGCGGTTGATTCAATGTAGTGGTGCTGAATGTTCTTTCCTTCTGGTTTGACCGCGTGGCGTGTAGTGATCATATCGATCATGACGTCGCTTTTAGCAAAACTTTCTGCGATCGCCTTGCCTAATTTCCCGCTAGAATGATTTGTAATGGCACGGACATCATCGATTTTTTCTGAGGTGCCGCCAGAAGTAATTAAGATTCTCACTTATTTTTTCCTCCTAAAGCAACAATTGTACGGCCGACATGTTTTCCTGCTAACAGGGCATCTGCGGTTTCCGACACTTGTTCCAGTTCGATTTGTTGGGCATGGAAATTTGCTGGCAACGACCATTCATTTGCCATTTTTGTCCAAAGCTTTTGACGTTGGTCCATTGAAGCTTCTACGGAATCAATTCCTAGTAGATTAACTCCTCGTAAAATAAAAGGCAAAACGGTTGTATTCAATTTGATGCCGCCAGCATTGCCGCAAAGAGCCAAGCTTCCTCCGTAATTAACAAACGGAAGGACTTGTGTTAGGGTATCGCCGCCAACCGTGTCAATGACAAAATCAAAAAGCTGTTTATTTAACGGACGGTTTTTTTCTGGGAAGAAATCAGCAGGTGATAGAACAGATGTTGCGCCTAACTGTTCCAAATACTCCTTTTGATCCTCTTTCCGACTCAAAGCAATAATCTCTTTGCAGCCGATTTGTTTTAGAAATTGCAAGGCAAAACTGCCCACGCCGCCAGTTGCTCCTGTAACAAGTACACGGCTGTTAATATCTAATCCATGAGCTTGTAAAGCGTCTACTGATAAGGCTGCTGTAAAGCCAGCGGTTCCGAAGGTCATGGCTTGTTTTTCTGTTAATCCCGCGGGTATTTTTACACACCAAGAAGCGGGGACAACTTGCAGATCGCTTAGGCCGCCGTCTTGTTTAACTCCTAAACCATACCCAGTAACTAAAACGGAATCACCGATTTGTAGATCTGAGTCGTTTGAAGCTAGGATTTCTCCAGCAAGATCAATCCCAGGAGTCATGGGGTAGTCACGTAAAACGCCTGTGTTGGCTTTGGTAGCTAGGGCATCTTTATAGTTGATACCAGAATAATTCACAGCAATCAACACTTCTCCTTGATCAATTTCAGGTTTGGCAAAGCTCTCGATTTCAGTGTGAACGGTCTCATCTTTTAAAACTCGCAAGCGGCGATACTCAGTCATGTTTCTTCCTCCTATTTCCTGTTAGCGTCTTCTTTTATTGGGAAATTTCCCAGGTTGTGGTAACGATATAAAATGTTGAATTTATGAGTCGAGTAGATGTTCAGCTCACTCACAAATAATTACCGAATTTTTTTAGAATACTTGCATATAGACCAATTATTCAAACAGACTTATGCATGAAGTAATCCTCGTAAAATCGGTTACTATTATATTAGCGAAAATAAAGGAAAAAGCAAATTTCTTTTCTCTTTTATTTCCTTAAAACTCTCCTAAGAAAATCTTTCAAAATGCTTGATTTTTAATAAAAAGTTCGTATACTTGAATGGTGCTATTAAACAATAAGTTTACTATTAGCAAACAAATCGAATTTGCTGCTTTTTTTCAATTATTTTGGCTCAAATCTAAAAAATTTAAACAGGATCATGCCAATTTTTGATGACATTTAGAGGAGTTGCAGATAAATGAGGGGGAAGACCATGGAGATTGGCGAGAAGCTGCGCAATTTAAGAATTCAAAAAGATTTAACACAAGAGGAGCTAGGGGAACGAACCGATCTGTCCAAAGGGTACATCTCTCAGTTAGAACGGGATCTCAGTTCTCCTTCGATGGAGACTTTTTTTGATATTTTGGAAGTCCTGGGTGTAACGCCTGCCGAGTTTTTTAAACAAAAGACTGGTGATCAAAAAATTGTTTATAAAGAAGACGATACAACTTTTTATAGTGATGAAGAACATGGCTACCATATTAAGTGGCTGATTCCGGAATCGAACGAGAATGAGATGGAGCCGATTTTATTAACGCTAGATAAAAAGGGTCAGTATAAACAGTTTACGCCGTCACTGTCTGAAACGTTTATTTACGTATTAGAAGGAAAAGTTGCGTTGCAGTTCGGGGAAACATTATATGAAGCGGCAAAAGGTGAGAGTATGTATTATGAAGCCAGTAAACCGCATCGTCTGCAAAATCAAGCGGCGGGTACCAGTAAAGTCTTGATTGTTGCAACAGAATCATACTTATAAATAGATACGAAGAAAGATCGTATTCTTACTAATTAGTTGGGTAATAGGAGGAAGTCATGGCAAATACAATTATTTCTTTTAAAGATGTGATCAAACAATACGACGATGATGATCCCGTATTGAAAAAAATAGATTTTGATATAGAAGAAGGGCGTTTTTATACGTTGCTAGGTCCTTCTGGCTGCGGGAAGACAACCATTTTAAGAATCATCGCCGGTTTTACAGATGTTAGTGAAGGCGATATTTTTTTTGAAGGAAAACGAATGAACGATCTGCCGGCAAATAAGCGCCAAGTGAATACCGTTTTTCAAGATTACGCACTGTTTCCCCATATGAATGTGTTTGACAATGTGGCCTTTGGCTTGAAAATCAAAAAGCTGTCTAAGAAGGAAATCGAGAAAAAGGTTTTAGAAGCCTTGAAACTTGTTCAGCTGCCAGGGTACGAAAATCGTGAAATCACCGAAATGTCCGGTGGCCAGCGACAACGAGTAGCAATCGCTCGCGCCATTGTTAATGAACCTAAAATTTTATTATTGGATGAACCATTGTCTGCATTGGATTTGAAATTACGGACGGATATGCAGTACGAGTTACGAGCTTTACAGAAACGTTTAGGAATTACCTTTATCTTTGTGACTCACGACCAAGAAGAAGCACTGGCCATGAGTGATGAGATTTTTGTTATGAACAAGGGAAAAATCGTTCAAAGCGGCACACCAGTGGATATTTATGATGAACCGATTAATCATTTTGTTGCCGATTTTGTTGGTGAAAGTAATATCGTTGCCGGTGAAATGGTAGAAGACAATTTAGTTAAGTTCGTCGGAAAAGAGTTTGAATGTGTTGATGGTGGGATGCGTCCAAATGAACCGGTGGAAGTTGTATTGCGGCCAGAAGATTTAACGCTGACCACACCTGAAAACGGGAAATTGGTCGTTACCGTTGATACCCAATTGTTCCGTGGTGTTCATTACGAAATGAATTGTATCGATACCGACGGAAATGAATGGATGGTCCATTCAACTAAAAAGGCTAAAAAAGGCAGCAAAGTCGGACTGTCTTTTGAACCAGAGGATATCCATGTCATGCGCTTCAATGAAAGTGAAGAAGATTTCGAAGCACGTTTGGATAGCTATGAAGATTAGGAGGGAAAGATAATGAAAAATATTCGTCGTTTCTACTCGATCCCTTACTTTTTTTGGCTGCTGTTTTTTGTTATCGCGCCGGTGATTTTGATCGTGTATCAATCCTTTTTTGATATGCATGGAAACTTTACTTTAAGTAATTATCATACGTACTTAACGTCTAAAACTTATTTAATGATGACCGTTAATTCGGTGTTGTTTGCCTTTTTGATTACTTTGATGACCTTGCTGATCAGTTATCCGACAGCGTACTTTTTATCAAAATTGAAGCATCGTCAATTATTGCTGCTGCTAGTTGTCTTGCCTACTTGGATTAATCTATTGCTGAAGGCTTATGCGTTTATTGGCATCTTCAGTGCGAATGGGTCAGTCAATGATTTTTTACGCTTTATTGGGATTGGGCAAAAGCAATTGCTGTTTACGGACTTCAGCTTCATGTTCGTGGCGGCATACATTGAACTGCCGTTCATGATCATGCCGATTTTCAATGCTCTGGAGGAAATCAATCCTTCCTTGATTAGTGCAAGCCGTGATTTAGGCGCGAATAACTTTGAGACTTTTCGCCGTGTGATTTTTCCGCTTTCGTTAAATGGCGTGAAAAGTGGGGTGCAGGCTGTCTTTATTCCGTCTCTTTCGCTCTTCATGTTGACTCGTTTGATCGGTGGAAATCGCGTGATTACGTTGGGAACAGCGATCGAGGAACATTTCTTAGTCACGCAAAATTGGGGGATGGGTTCAACGATCGGAGTTATTTTGATCGTCGCGATGTTCATCGTTATGATGCTAACCGGAGAAAAACGTAAAGGAGGTCGGGCGAAGTGAGAAGAAAAAAATTCTCGTGGTCAACTGTTTACTTGATTTTTGTATTTATCTTGCTGTATGTACCAATCTTTTATTTGATTTTCTATTCGTTCAATAAGGGCGGCAATATGAACAATTTCACCAGCTTTACGTGGGAACATTACCAGAATCTATTCTCTGACAGTCGATTGATCAGCATTGTTGTTCAGACCTTCGTGTTGGGCTTTTTATCGGCCTTGCTTGCTACGATTATCGGTACGTTTGGCGCAATGGGGATTTACTATACGCGTAAACGTAATTCGCGAAATGTCCTGCTGGGCTTGAACAATATTTTAATGGTCTCGCCAGATGTCATTATCGGTGCCAGTTTCTTGATTTTATTTACCATGCTTGGCGGCGTCCTGAAAAATTTCCAATTAGGTTTTATCAGTGTGCTGCTTTCTCATATCGCATTTAGTATTCCAATCGTGGTGCTAATGGTTTTACCAAAGCTGAAGGAAATGAATGACTCAATGATCGATGCGGCCCGTGATTTAGGAGCAAATAATTTTCAAGTGCTGTCAAACATTATTTTACCGTTTTTAACGCCAGGAATTATCGCGGGTTACTTCATGGCCTTCACGTATTCCTTGGATGATTTCGCTGTGACCTTCTTTGTCACCGGGAATGGCTTCACAACTCTTTCTGTAGAAATTTATTCTCGGGCACGTCAAGGAATCAGTCTAGAAATCAATGCCCTGTCGACGCTGGTATTTATTTTCTCTCTATTATTAGTAGTAGGTTATTACTTTATTAGTCGAGATACTTCGAAAAAAGCTCGCAAAAGAAAACGCGAGTTTGAGGAGGTGGCAGTACTGAAATGAAAAAATTGCAGTCACTTTTTATTGGGGTCGTCGCTATCATTCTCTTGCTGACTTTTTTGGTCGTACGCTTGAACCATTCGTCTAACGCAAGTTCCAAAGTATTGAACATTTACAATTGGGGCGACTACATCGACCCGGAATTGATCAAAGAGTTTGAGAAGGAATACGGCTACAAGGTAAATTATGAAACGTTTGATTCAAATGAAGCGATGGAAGCGAAAATCAAACAAGGCGGAACTGCTTATGATATCGCGATTCCTAGTGAATATATGATTCAGAAAATGAAAAAAGAAAAGTTATTGCTGCCTTTGGATCATTCGAAGATTCATGGACTGGATAATATTGATCCGCGATTTTTAGATTTGGATTTTGATCGCGATAATAAATTTTCGATTCCTTATTTCTGGGGAACCCTAGGAATTGTATACAACGACAAATTTGTCGATGGGAATAAGATCAAACATTGGGACGACCTATGGCGACCCGAACTAAAAAATAATATTATGCTGATTGATGGCGCCCGTGAAGTAATGGGCCTGTCTCTAACAAGTCTGGGGCACTCAATCAACAGCAAGGATATGACTCAATTAAATCAAGCAATCAAAAAATTGAGCGGTTTAACGCCTAACGTCAAAGCAATCGTTGCTGATGAAATCAAAATGTATATGGCGAATGAAGAAAGTGCGGTCGCGGTGACCTTTTCTGGGGAAGCGGCAGATATGATGTCAGAAAACAAGCACCTTCATTACGTTATTCCACCAGAAGGCTCGAATTTGTGGTTTGATAATATCGTGATTCCTAAAACATCAAAGAATCAAGCAGGGGCTTATGATTTCATCAACTTTATGTTGAAACCAGTATCAGCCAAACAAAATGCCGAATACATTGGCTACTCAACACCAAATAAAAAAGCGTTGGCGATGCTTCCAAAGAGTATCTCTGAGGACAAACAATTTTATCCAGATGATGAAACGATTAGTCACTTGGAAGTGTATAAGGATTTAGGTCCAAAATATTTAGGGATATACAATGATTTGTACCTGGAGTTTAAGATGTATCGGAAATAATTTAGCTCAATAAAATATCTGGAAGGGGGATCAGTGTTTTACGGTCCGTTTTCTGATAGAAGCAAAGGAAGAGATAAGTTGATAGTGAACTTATCTCTTTTTTTGTTTGAATTATTCTGATTTTGCCAATAGCCAGGTCTGCTTCAGGACATCTTTCAGGCGATCATCAAGGAGCGGAATGCCCATATCAATCAAAAGGTTTTCAAGATATACGATTCGTTCATCTACATCATCTGAACTCTGATTAAAAAAAGTTGGATTAAACCAAACATTTAGCAGCAATGGGAGCACCTCAGCTGTATAAAGTGGCGATTTTACTTTCATTGATCCATCAGCATTTCCCTTTAGTATTAATTGATAATATGTTGGAACGGTATTAACGGATAAATTATTTACAAAGAGCATTAAGAATTCTGGGCTAGACATTAATTTATAAAATAATAGACCTCTCGAGCTATTTTTGATGGCTTTATGTTCTTCATATAATAGTTTTCTAATTTTCTCGATGGTATTCAGCTTTTCGTCATCAAGAATATAGTCCATTGGAAGACTGTCTTTGAATAAGAATTCGGGTAAAGCTTCAAGGATGTCCTCCTTTTTTGGGAAAAAATAATACAATCCCCCTCTAGATAAATTTCCAGCCTTTTTTCTTATATCGTTAGTCGATGTATGACTATAACTTTTTTCAAGAAATAGCTCCAAAGCGCTATTTAAGATCAATTCTCGGGTTTCTCTTGAATCCTTCCTCATAAAAAAATCATCTACTTTCTAAATCTTAGTTATTACTTATCTAAGAATATCATTATCTAATTATAGGTGCCCTTCAAATTTATTACAAGGCTTGCGGGAAATCGAAATTGATGAAAAAAAATCACATACAGGCAGCCTGCCTGTGATATAATGACGGCGATAAGAATTATTAACAAACAAATACCTGAATAATTCATAGAATTTCTGAAACTCTATTAAAAGCTTATTAACGCACGGTTCTTCTTTTCTTTTACCGCACCCTTTGGGTGTACAAAAAGAACCCCAATCTGCTATGGTTAAAGTGTCTAAACTAAACCAAGAAAGGGGTTCTCTCAATGGCTACATTACAGGAAAAACACGTAAAATTCAACTCTAAAATGGTGGTGTCAAACACCGGTGGTAATCTTTCGTCAGATGCCGGTCTCATCTTGGTGAAGGAATTCATGAATTCGCTTGGATTTTATTCGTTCGCGAAGCAATTCCTCCACTTCAATGAGGACCGTATTTATTGGACTCATGACAACATCTCCCTGCTCGAACAGCTGCTCTTCCAGTTGATTGCCGGATATTCCGCAGATTCATCCGCCAATCTCTTGAAGGAAGATCCCATTTTTCGGTTGGTTTTGGATAAGGAAGCCATCGCCTCCCAGGCCTCGCTATCCCGCTTCTGGGACCGGATCAGCGAGGAGAACATTGCACAGTTCCAGGAACTGAACCAAGCCATGCTGGACAAGGTCCGCATGGAACGGAACAATACCCAAATGATCATCGATTTAGATTCCACACATTCGGATACGTTCGGGAATCAAGAAAAGACTGAGCACAATGCCCATTACGGCACACAGGGCTATCATCCGTTGGTAGCCTTCGATGGCCTTACGGGAGACTTTCTGAAAGCAGAACTTCGTTCTGGAAATGTGTATACGTCAAAAGGTGTAAAAGATTTTCTGGCACCGATGCTCACACATTACCGTCAAGTCCTTCCCTGCACTGATATTTTGGTCCGGGGAGACAGCGGCTTTGCGACGCCCGAGGTCTATGATACGTGTGAATCCAACGAAAGTTTCTATGTCATCCGCCTGAAATCAAATAAAGTCGTGGAAAAACTAGCGGAAACCTTTGTCCTGGTTGGGGACGACCATCCCTGGGAGGAAAGGGAAGTCCACTACTATTCCGCGTTCTATCAAGCCAATAGCTGGTCCCAAAAACGTCGAATCTGTATCAAATCGACTCGGGAATCGAATCAGCTGGTGTTCAGTCACGAGTACGTGGTCACTAATTTTCACGAGGAACTATCCGCGAAAACCATCTTCCAGATTTACCATAAACGCGGCACCATGGAGAACTTCATCAAGGAAGCAAAAAATGGGTTCTATTTCGACAAGACGGATAGCTCAAGCTTCTTGGAAAATCATGCACGGATGATGGTAAGCCTGTTGGCTTACAACCTGGTCAACTTCATGAAGACCATATGTCTACCTGAAAAGGAAGCGACATTCCAAGTCGACACATTGCGGCTCCGCCTGTTCAAGGTCGCGGGTAAATTAGTCCGCAGTGGCCGTAGATTGCTTTTACGGATGAGCTCCTCCCATGTCTATCAAGACTTGTTTTATCAGTTACTGGACAAAATCCAGCAACTCAGTTGGCAAGTGTAAAATAGCAATCAGCTTTTAAAAAGACATGGAATCACTAAGGGATTCGTGCGCCCAAAAACAGCTCCAGATTCCCTATCTTCGTTAAAAAAACAAAAGGAAATCTGTTTTCGCAAGTACAAACCGGTTGAAAAAAGAAAATTCAACTCAAATCGATGTATAAACGTTATTTTCCCAAAAAAATTAGATCTATGAATTATTCAGGAAATATTATAAGGAGGTTTGAATATGATACACCTCAATAAAGATTTGGTTCAGCAACTTGAGATTGTGAATTTGCTTAGCTGTCAAACGAAACCGCTCTCTTCAAAAGAGATAAGCAAATCTATCGGAGAGATAACTTCTTCAACCGTTCTCAATTATTGCAAGATACTAAAAGAAGAAATTGAAACGATATATCCAGACAATGATTTGAGAATGTCAATTGATAATCAAGGGATCTTTTTAGAGAATCGGGGGGTGACTTTAACAAAACTGAAAAATTATCTTCTCTCTTCGGATTTGTCCTATCAGATTCTATATGCTGTTTTAGTTCAAAATAAGGTTGATACGTATTGGTTTTGTCTTTCTCACGGGACTAGCCATTCTACACTGCGAAGAAAAATCGGGTCGATCAATTCAGATATCTCCAAGTTTGGATTTCATATTTATTGTGCAAATAATTTTTTTATCGAAGGGGAGGAAATAAAATTAAGAAATTTTTTCTCGATATTCCTTTGGATCATTCATCGAAAATTCAGCGATATTCCTGATATTTCTAGCAAAAACTTTTATTTAGATTTAGCGGATTCTCTTTTGACTACAAATGCCGCTTTTTCTTACGAGCCTGAATTATTGAGTTTCTTTCTTTGCACTACGGATCTCCGGGTTAAAAATGGTCACATCATTGAGCAAACAGAAGAAAACGATATTTTTTTACGGAATTATATATGCAATAAGCCAATGGCTCTTTCTTATTGGCAGGAATCTGATTACACCTTTATGCGTTTCAGCTACTTTAGCCATATTTTGAAAGATCCTGAAGACCTAGATTATTTAGACAGTTTTTCCTTATCTTCTATAGAGGATAAATTAATCGAAGATTGGATAAAATGTTTTAATCAAACTTTTGGGACCGTTTCTCCGGCGAATCTTGATTTTGTAAGAAAAATTTTAAAAAGGAACATAATCTCAGAGCGAATGTTGAAGATATCAACGAACTTAGTTCCTCTTTTTGTCTATGATGATTTCAATATCTTTAAAAAGGAATATAAGTTTTTCTGTAAGAAATTCGACGGTTTTTTCAGGAAATTGAATAAACGCTATCCTGAGTTAAACAATGAGTTTTATCGGAACTTCTGTTTTTATATCTGTTTGGTGGTTCTACCGCCTGAGCAAATAAGGCCAAAGATCAAAGTTTTTTGTTTAACTGATTACACGTATATTCTAAATAGAATGTTTGAGTATACTTTGGAAACAAAACTAGTTAATCAATACATATTGGAGTTTTCAAACGATCCTGATGACGCTGACCTTATAATAAGTAATCTTACAATGCCAGATAATTTGAAACATGAACTTGATGATCGGCATTTCTTGCTATTGGAGAATCCTTTTTCTGATCAAAATTTGGATACTATTTCAAAGGCGATGACTACCATATCATTACAATGATTCAATAATCTTACCTCCAACATTTTGTGATAGTAATCACTAGGGAACGCTGAAAGATTAGTTCCAAGCGTTTCAAAAGGAGTTAGTAGTATCATGATTTTTTTTACGCATCAACAAACAGGTTGCCTGTTTGTTGTCGGATATTAAGTATGAATGCGGCAAAAAAAGACGAAGAGTTATTCGCCTTTTTTATATCACTTAATTTGAAGAGCGGTTTTCAAGCAAATAGAAAATAATTTTCCTTACTCTAGTACTCGAAATCATAAACACATATTAAAAACACTTTAATTTTGGGTTGATAAAAATGAAATTTAAACTAATAAAAACGATGTTGTAGATAATTTTAACTATTATGTTCAAATTAATAGGTGCTAATAGTAAATGATGAGCATGCTTTAGTTATTTGTTTTTGCTAATATAACAAATGCAGAGAGAAAATAACGATAACCTTCTTATAATTGCTTATTTAAAAATAGAATCATGAAGGTAGGGAGAAAATTGAAGAAGTTTTTAAAAAATAAATTAGGAAAAAAATTGTTAAATAATAAAAAAAGATTCTGCGGCATTATCGCAATTCTTCTATTATGTTGTCTCGCAATAAATCAACATACCGTTTTATCAATTGCAGATGAGGAAGACGTGCAGGAGACTGTCTCAGGGGTGCAAGAGAAGAGCGATGTAGAAAGCAAGAATAAGCAAGCGGAGAAATCGACAACAAGTAGCGGTAAAAATTCAACGACAGAAAGTACTGTCGAAGAAACTTCCGATATCGCTGATAAAGCTAGTAACATAAAAGTAGATTCGAGCAAAGCCCTCAGAGCCGATGCTGATACGGCTGCGGTAAAAATAGTTATTAAAAATACAGGCATCGTTTTAAAGAATGATGGAGAGTTTCTCTTAATTGATAGCCCTGAGTCCTATGTAGACGGTACTTATGATCCAGATGATGATGTAAAAGAAAAAGGATTTTATGATTCGAATACGATTTTAGAATTTGCAAATGAAGGATCGGGTATGTCGAATGAACTTTATTCCGAACCAAAATCCGGCGGAGCAAATATCGTCCAGCAAATTACAACCGCTCAAGATACGAAATGTCAATTAACGATTATAAGTGATTCAAAATTAAACGTTCTTACAAGTTCAAATTATGGAATTCAGGTCAACCAACTAACCATAGGAGATTACCAAGAGCTTATCTGGCAACAAGTAGTTTTAAATGTTCAAGCAGATAAAATCGGTATTCTGACAAATGAAGGTACGAGAAATATTACTGGAAAGGTCAACACTACCGGGACTCAAGCAGGAATCAGCATTACGAAAGAAACACCTCCTGAACGAGAGAATTATAGTGAAATGGAAAGTTTTTTTGAAAAATTGGAACAAGAAGATAGTTTCGGCAGGTATGAAGCAGAACCCGGAACACAGATGTCGGCCACAGCGACCAGCAACAATGGAACCGCTTCGGTATTTGAAGAATACAGTATAAGAGGTTCAACTTTTATTGCTGAAGCAAGCGGAAAAGGGTATGGAATATTTGCTAGAAGAGGAATCTCACTTGAAAGCTGTTCTGGTAGTATCAACGATCAAGAGGATTCATTTTTAGGCAGCTTATCTGGAAAAAGTAGTTCGGGAATTGCCATTTTTAGTACTGAATCAATCGAGAATATGGGAGGGAAGATAAGCGGAACTTCGAACTCTTCAAATGCAATTGAGTTCGCTATTTATAGTGGTAATGTGGGATACGGTAAAGCAAATGTGTCCTTCGCTTCTGAAATGACTGGAACTACCAGTTCTGGTTTCGGTATCTTAGCGCGAATGGTTTTTTATGAGAATGGACAAACGATGATGGACCCAGGGAGTATCGATATCTCCTCCGGTAAAATATCGGGCTATTCTGATGATGGTGTAGGTATACTTTCTGGCTCCATAACTACAGAAAATACAGTCGATGTAGAAGTAAACGGAAAGGCTTTAAAGGGACAAGGGATTATCGCTGATAATCTTACATCCAGGACACCTGAGAGTGATAAACCAACTGTTTCGGTAAGCGGGATTTCTGAGGGGGCATCAAATAGCTACAACGCTAAGGTATTAGAAATATTTAATTTGAGCCGACCAGATTTAAACCAAATACCTAGTTCAGCAGGTATTGTCAGTGTTACTGGGATTTCAGGTGAAGGGAACAACTTTAATTTGAGTGGGTTGGCTCCGAAATCCATCGATAAATCGTATGGTATCTATACCCCCGAATCAAGTGAGGCTGGTATTTCTATTACAGCAGATAATCACATTTCTGTATCAGCCGTAGGCGACTACGGGATGAAAATATCTGAACTTATACTTATGGTGTCAAATCCGTTGGATGATGTGTCCAACTTTTTAGATGTTTTTGTAGATGCACGTTCGAGTGGGATTTTGGCGAGCAGAACAGTCAGAGTTGAGTCGCAGAGTGAGGGGATAGCTAGTCCAAATTCTAAAATAAATGTTCTGGCATCGGAAGGTGATGGTATAACGGCAGAGTCGGGTATTAACATCAGTATTCAAAAAGATCTAGAGAAAGATTGGAAGCTGCCGGTTACAATCAATGCTGCCAAAACAGCAATCAGCTTATTAGTTCCTGCTGATGGTTACGGAGAAGGATTTAATCTTTACGGAATAGATCTTGAAATTCCAAGTGGTCAAGTTGGTATTAAAGGAATCAATTCCGGGTATGCAAATTTCAATTATAGCAATTTTATTATTGAAACGTCGGATGAAGGCATCCATTTGGGAACTTCTGAGGATAGTGAACCGACCTACCTAGATATTAACGGGACATCTATAAAGATAGCAAGCGGCGAGTATGGCCTCAAAGTAGTTAACGGCTACATTAGCCTTAACGCTGGGGATTCAAAGGGAGATAGGATTATTGATGTTACTGCCAATAAGTTTCCTATTTGGCTCGAAGGATCGACCGAATTACAGAACTATGAAAAGTATGATGAAGTTCTAGAGGAAGGATATTACGATCAATTTTCAATTATTGCCACATCAAAGCAACTTCAACCTGATAAAAGTAGTTATCCCGCATTTTATGTGAAAGATCACGAAATAAATATATCTGGCGATGGTGAACAAATCCAGATAATAGAAAATTATCTGGCCCCTGTAACTACGCCGTTTAATGCGACGGCTTCGACACCATACTTGTTTTCGAAAAACTACAATATCGAAAAATATTCGAATTACGACTGGGAAGCGCTTCGAACAGATACAAATGCCCCAATCACATTGAGCTTGGATAAAATTAGCCAGAACTTACTCTCTACTTTAGATGAGACCTTTACCGAAGCAACATTAACCGGTAAAAGAGAGGATCACGATGATGATGAGCGGATATTTAACGATAGTTCAGGTGTTCAAAATCCAGGGAAAATCCTGCATGAAGTCAATATGATTGTTCGAAGAGAACAACAATACAGAGTTCACTACGAAGGAAATGGTGCCGATGGCGGAATTGTTCCGGTTGATAATAACTTATATTCCAAAACGGACATGGTGAACGTTGAGGAACAGGGAAATCTAACCAAAACAGATCATCAATTCGTCGGATGGCTAAACAGTGTTGACGGAATGATTTATCAAAATCCCAATATTTCTACCTCGCCGACTACGTATTCAATGGGAGAAGAGGATGTTACTTTTACTGCTCAATGGCAATCAACCTCTATTGTTGAAGAATTGAAGTTGGATGGAAATATACCTGACAACTTAAAATTTGGAACCCATACGATTCAATATGATTCAGCTGAAAGATATTATGCAACCGATAGTGGAAATGATACGGAAAATAATTCTGCATCGGATCTAACAAAAGCCAACCTGACAGTTACAGATACACGAATTTCGACAGAAGGATGGCGCTTAAGTGCAAAACAGCTGGAACAGTTTAAAACAAGCAGCAATAAGAATCTAACAAATGCACAGTTATCACTTACTGTAGGTCAAAGGGATGTTAGCCAAGTAACTAGCGGTCTTCCAACAGGTGTTGAAAATCAAGAGGTTATTCTTGTTCCAGGAGTATCCAGTCCATTAATGTCTGCGAGTGGTGGAACGGGGAAAGGTATCGTTGTGCTGCCGATAGAAAAGTTCACGTTGACTATTCCTGCGGCTTCAGAAAAATATTCAGAGGAGTACTCAACACAAGTTGAATGGCTGCTATCAAATGTTCCTTAAGCCAACGAGAGGAGAATTAGAGTGAAAAAATATTTAAAGAAAATTTCTTTACTACTATTCGTTGGCATACTGATAATTCTTTGTAATTCTTCTAACGTGAATGCAGCAAATGAAACAGAGAATGAAAAGTCCAATGGACGAGTCGGGTTTTACTTAGAAAAAAGTGGATCTTCGGATAGTGAATCGGTGGAATCTAAAGCAAATGATACTAATCGAGTTGCTCCCAAATCGTCTGAAAAGACCAGTGGAAAGAAACAGCTTCCTCAAACGGGAGAGCTTATCCAACTTTCTCTGATCGGCATTGGGATAGGCGTTTTAACATTTTGTATTTTGCTTTATCTTATTAAGTTAGTTAAACATTTGATGTTTGATTATAGAAAAAATTAATTAAGGAGAATTGATTATGAAAAAAAGAGCAGTAGGATATTTATGTGGAGTTGTAGGCGTTTCATTATTATGTTTGAGTATTGGAACTTCTAATACTGAGGCAGCTGTTAGTAAGACAACAGATGGAGAAGTAACATACACAGATGGGGAATTGGAATTAGTTGGCTCTGATTTGCCTGATTCATTAGATTTCGGTACACACGCAATTCAATACGATTCTAACAAAACATACTACGCAACAGATAGTGGTACGGATACGGAAAATGCGGCGGCGACAGATTTGACTCCTGGTAAAGTAACAGTCAAAGATGGACGTAGCGCAGCAACTGTTGGTTGGTCAGTAGTTGTTCAACAAACAGCTCAATTCAATGATGGAACGGCTGATTTGGCGGCTGCTCAATTATCAGCTTTTGGTGACCCAACCAGCGTAGCAGTAACAGGAGCAACTGATTTCGCTGCTGGAAAATTAGAACTGACTCCTGCTGTAGACAAAAAAGTCATGGGAGCTACAATAGCAGATAATGGAAAAGGAACGACTACATTAGATTTGAGTCATTTCACCTTAGAAGTTCCTGGGGCATCAGCTAAATCTATTGGAACGTATGATTCTGAAATTGTTTGGACTGTTTCAAATACTCCAGCAGTTTAATAAAGGCTAGAAAACTCTGCTCAAACATTCCTTACCGGTTTGTTTGAGCCTTTTTATTAACTATACTAATTGGAATTGAGGATATCGGATGAAAAAGTTATTCATGAGTGTGTTCTGTCTTTTAGCTATTATAACTGGCGGTTATAAAGCTGAAGCAAGTGGCGGGTTGAGGTTTAGCGTAAAGCCGAATATCCCTGAAACACAAATAAATAAGGAAGTATCTTATTTTGATTTGTTAGTTGAACCAAACCAGACACAGGAAATTACTGTCAGTATGAAAAATACTTCAGACGAACCGGTAACAATCCAGCCCCAAATAAATTCAGCGATAACTAACTCTAGCGGTGTTGTTGAATACTCGAATCATGGAAACAAAGAGCGAATATTTGATAAGAGTCTAAAATATAATATTGAAGATTTAGTCAAAATTGAAGAGAATGAGGTCACGCTGAACCCTGCTGAAGAGTATGAGTTGAAAGTGACGATTTCTGCTCCGGCTGAAAAATTTGCAGGTGTTATTGCAGGCGGATTGTATTTAAGTCAGAAAGAAAATAATGCCGCTGAAAGCAATAAAAAAACAGGTGATAAGACTGCGACAAATTTGAAGAATCTGTTTGGTTACCAAATAGCGCTGCTGATAAGAGAAGATGAAGCTGCTGTTGAACCAGAGATCGTTTTTAACAAAGCTTCAGCTGATCAGTTAAATGGTAGGAACTCGGTTTCTTTGAAAGTAAGGAATACTAGTGCAACATATATCAATAAAGCGACTTATCAGGCGAAGTTAAAAAGAAAAAATTCGGACACCGTAATTTCTAAGACTGAACAAAAAGATATGCAATTTGCGCCGAATACTATTTTTGACCTAATGCTTCCTTTAAAAGGAGCGGAATTCCAAGCGGGAGAATATGTTCTATCCGGATCAATTATCGCTGATGATAACAAATGGGATATAAATAAAGAATTTAGTATCACTCGAGAACAAGCGGCCAAATACAATGAAAGTGATCCTGATGTTGAAGAGGCAGATTACACTATGATCATTATTTTGATTGCCGTAGTTGCAGTTCTGGTATTGACGGCGCTATATTTAATCTTAAAAAATCGAAAACAAAAAGCTCAAATAGAAAATTTGAAAAAATGATCTCCAGAGTATTTAAATAGATATCAATTAATCGCTTTGTTTGATTTGGATGAACATAGACTTACTAAGTAAATTGAAAGAGAAACAGCATCGTAAGAGGATATAAAAATGGATACAATTTTGATTATTACAAAGAATATTTTAAATGAAGTAGATCTAGAATATAAATTGAAACAGCTTAATTTTGCTGTCTATTGCGTAACAGAAAGTATTTTATCTAGTGAGAATATCTTTGTACTAAGGTACTTTAACACAATAATTTTTAGTAATAATATTTCAAATGATGAATTTGAAGCGGGACGAAAAAAAATAAGTAAAAGTAAAAGAGTTTTTAGGTTAGAGTCTGAGTATGCGGTTCAAAATGAGGATCACTCATATATCCCTCTGAAGGTTTCTACTGGCAAAATAAATAAGGAGTTTAAACTAGAAGAATTAAGAGAAGCGATGTTATCTGGAACAATAAACAAGGTGGACTATACAAAGGAAGCTTTAAATAAAAAAAGAGAGATGAGTTTATCCAAAAAAGAGTTTTCAGTTCTTAAGTGCTTATATGAGGGACACGGAGATACCGTGAATAGGTCAGAAATCTGTGAATTAGTTTGGGGAGCAGTCTCAAACAGTTCCTTGAGCGCTCTTTCAAACATTATAAGAAGACTTGAACTAAAGGTCTATAGAACTTACTTATTGGAAAAAAGCTTTGATACAAAATGGGGCGCGGGCTATTCACTTTCACATGATGCCCATGAGCTTTTCCAATCAATAGGATTTTTTGATACGTAAGTATTATTGTTGCTGCTTAAGAAAAGGCCCCATTATACTATAATGGGTTAAAAGGATTTAGAAGGGAGTGTTGGTCAACATTCCCTTTTAAATCCTTTTTTTGTATCAATCTGTTTTTAGGAAGACAATTAAAGTCTTTTGGCAAGTTAAGATTAGTCATATTCAATTTGAGTAGATTTCCTTTAAGAAGGGTTAACGCAAGATAAGGTCGCGCGAACTTTCGATTTTCATTCCTTTTTAATTTGGTATACTTGATTTAATCAAAAAAAGGAAAAGGTAATGAAGATGCTGCCGACCATTTTTATTAAGTATTTATCTTTTTATCACTTACTCGTTTTTGGGATTACCTATTTTATCTTAGACGATATTAAAAGTAAAAAAAGGATCAACTATCTATTATTTCCGTTGATTTTATTGTTCGGAATTTTTGTAGGAGCAACCTTTACCTATCTGGATACGGTTGTTTTATATATCTTTTTTCTGATTTTATCAGTAAAAAATTCAGAGGAGCGGAATGTCGTTTCGTCGCTGCTGATCGTTTCTAGTGCCTGCGGGTTGGAAATAATCGTAAGCAGACTAATGAAGCCATTGCTTCCTCTTGTTCTAGGAAATCAAAGCGGTCTAGCCTTTTTAGGGTTCATTCTGCTTTATCATGGTGTTCTATTTGCGGGAATCTTCGCTTATAGAAAATGGCTGCTGCCGCTGATTCGGAGAAAGAAAAAAGTTGACTTAGTGGCCTATTTATTGACGATCTCATTGGTCATTTATTTTTCTTATTGGACGATCGTGATTTATGCCGCTACTCCGTTTTTAAAACTGTTCGTTGGTGTGTTTTATCTAGTTTTCATGGTGTTGGGCGGAGTGATCATCCAATCCATCTCGAGCAATCAAGAGCTGAAAATTGAAGCGGAAAAAAGACAGATGGAGTATGCGATTCACCAGCGCTATATTGAAGATCTAAAGAATCAATACCAAGGCATTCGCGAGTTTCGCCATGACTATGTCAATCTTTTAACATCGATAGAATACTATATCGAAAAAGATGAGCTGGAGGCGTTGAAGGATTTTTTCTATTCCAGTGTCAAACGGACGAAGACGATTTTTGAAAAGGATATCTTTCACGCGGATGAATTGAATAAAATCGATTCTTTAGAGGTTAAAAGTATTTTGACAATGAAATTACTGGCAGCACAAGAGAAAAATATTTCTGTCCAAATAGAATCAGATGACGCAATCACGATTAATCAAGCGGCCGATTCGGTTGTATTGATCCGGATACTGGGAATTCTATTAGATAATGCGATTGAAGAAGCGGCGGCTGTCGCGCATGGAAAAGTTTCGATCGGAATCTTCTCGGTGAAGGGGGATACGATTTTTGTGATCGAAAATACTGCTCGTGAAAAGATCGAGCCGCTGCACGTTTTAAAACAAAAAGGCTTTTCTACAAAGGGCGAGGGAAGAGGTCTGGGACTTTCCAATATCGATGAATTGACCTCGATGGAACCGAATATTCTGCTGGAAACAATTGTATTGGAGCAAAAATTCATTCAAAAAGTAGTAGTGATCGGCGAGGAGGGATAGCCATGCTGGGGGTTTTTATTTGTGAGGACAATGAGATTCAACGAAATCAAATTGAATCGTTTATTCGAAGGTATCTGCTGATTGAAGAACTGGATATGGAAATCAAAGTAAGCACGGATAAGCCGGAAGAAATTCTTGTTTATTTAGAAAAGCATCCTGACAGTCGTGGTATTTATTTCTTGGATGTCGATTTGAAATGCGCGATGAACGGGATTCAATTAGGCGCCAAAATCCGCGAAAGAGATCTACATGGGAAGATCGTTTTTATCACTACTCATGATGAGCTGCTGGCACTGACCTTTAAATATAAAGTCGAGGCGATGGATTATATTTTAAAGGAAGGCGAGATAATTGAGATTCGTGAAAAAATCCAAGACGCATTAAAACAAGCCCAGCGGCATTTCCAGAAAGAAGCGGAAAAGGCCGATGATTTTATCCAACTAAAGATCGGGAGTCAGATTCGAGTATTTGATCTGCAGCAGGTCATGTTTTTTGAAACCGCTCCGACGCCCCATAAGCTGATCCTACATCTCTCCAACAGCACGTTGGAATTTTATGGAAAAATCAACGATGTGCCCTCTTTGTCATCGCTGCTCGTGCGCATCCATAAATCTTATGTGATCAATTACAGAAACATCGAACTGATCGACAAGAAAAAACGGGAAGTCACCATGACGAATGGCGAAAAATGTCTGCTTTCTATTCGTCTGATCAAGCAGCTAGAGTCGACGATTAAGACAAGATAAAGAGCGTTCATGACATTTTTTGATTAAGACCCTGAACTGCCTATATAATTTAAGGCATTAGGAGGGTGATTGACTATGAAGAAAAAAATGATAGCGGTTTTGTTATTGAGCGTATTAGCAACGACACCGATAACTGCGCTAGGAGCAGAAAAAGATGGCGAGAACCTTGATATTCTAACAGGAGATGTCAGGGAGCGAGCGGTGACATTAAAACAATGGTTTAAAGGGATTCCTCCCAAAACCTATCGAGGAAAACAAAGAATCGATTATTACAAGGCTATCGGCGGCGGGTATATCGGCGTCTATCTATGAGAAAAAGGCTTTTCATCATTGGCTGCTGTCTAGGGCTGCTGCTGGTTTTTTTCATATTTAAGATTAATATTCATTTCAGAATCATCCTTGTATTGGCGACATTACTCTATTTGCTGATAGATGAGTCCTTGTGAGGATCAGAAGGAGATCACCGCGTGTTGCGGTGATCTTTTTTGTCGTGGAGCGAGACTAAAGCTTTAACGACAAAAATTCAGCAATTCCTCCATTCAGCTCAAGTTTGAATTTATAATAAAGATAGGTGACTATCTTATTGCAACATTCAGAAGGATTTCTCTGCAACAAGTACATCGATTGTTGTAGAGACTTGTTGCAGAGAATTGTAATATCCAATTTTTAAAACCCCATCTATAATAAAGTCATGATCATGATAACGCTATCAAAGATTAAGGCCTTTATTTCGGATAGTAAGGAAGTGTGTATCATTATGCTTACAAAAAGACAAAAAGAGTTGTTGGAGTTGTTGCTGCAGCAGAGTGATTTTCAGACTGTGGAGTATTTTGCAAGCAAACTGGGTGTTTCTAAACGAACGACACATAGTGAGTTGGGGCGTATTGACGAATATCTCCAAAGCTCAGGTGAATACCTTGAAAAGAAACGCGGTGTTGGGATCGCGTTGAAACGATTCAAAGAAATTAGTGTGATGACAGAAAAAGATGAGCAAAATGACGTCTATACAACCTTCAATCGCAGGATCGAAATTATGAACTTGCTGCTTTTTGAGGAAAAGATCGTTAGCTTTAATCATCTATCCGATCACTTTATGGTAAGCAAAAGCTCGATTATAAAAGATTTTGAATTCATCATGAAAATCTTGAATGTCGGATCAACAATCAAGCTATGCAGTGATGTTCACGGTACATCGTTATTAGGAACAGAAGAAGACGTCCAAAAAGCGATGCTGCAATTTAATCGCTATTTACTAAGTAATTCTGAAATTTATTTAGAGGAAGATTTTGCTGAAAAGATCAAATTGCTGAACAGCTATTACGGTGAGCGTCTGATTAGTGTCTGCTCGAATATTTTGTATACCTATATTCGCGAGAATGTGAACGCCATTTCTGACTATTATGTTCAAAACATTTTGAGTATTTTTATCATCTTAGTTTATCGAATTGCTAAGGGGCATCATATTGAAGAAATAAAGCAGGCGGATGCCAGTGAAGCGATGATTTTCTTTGAAGAAAGTGCGGTTCGTATGCTCCACAAAGCGGCTTTACGTTTGGAGTTTCCTTATTCGAATGAAGATGTTCAGTACTTATCTTTGCAGCTAATATCCAATCGTTTTGAAGCTTTGCCTGAGGATGAGATAGACGAAGTGATCGTTGAAGGATTGCTTTCTAGGGTTTCGGATGCATTGACGATCAATTTTGCGAGCGACCAAAAGCTGGAGGAACAGCTAAAGAATCATATTCCGCCGATGATCTATCGATTAAAAACAAACAATAAGACCGAAAATCCTTTTACTACTCAAATCAAAAATGAGTTTTCCTTGACCTTCAATGTCATTTGGGTCGTGCTTAGCGAATACGAAAAAGAACTGGAGATTAGTTTCAATGAGGACGAAATCGCCTTTTTGACCATGTATTTTCAAGCGGCGATTGAACGTGCACGAATGAATCGAAAAATATTGATCGTTTGTCAGATGGGCATTGCCACCTCGGAATTGCTGATCAATCGGATCAAAAATATCTTGCCGTCATTGGATACCTTCGAGATCGCCTCAGTGGCCGAGTTAGAGCAGATAAACCTCGACGAATATGATCTGATCATTTCCACTGTAAAAGTAGATTTGGCCAAAAAGGAAGTCATTCGGGTCTCGCCATTTTTGACGAAAGAAGATATCGAGCGCATTAAAACATCCGAGTTTTTGCCAACGGTAGAAAATCAAGCGCTGAAAGTAATCCGGATGCATCATTTAATGAAATTTGTCGATAAGGAGTACGTTTTTGTCAACACGGATTTTTCTTCGCGAGAAGAGTTGATCAACCAAATTGGTGAAGTATTGGTCGAAAATAACTTTATAAAAGAAGACTTTATCCAAACGGTCCAAGAACGAGAGGAATTAGGCGGGACTGATCTGCCGACTGGAACGGCGGTCCCTCATGGAAATTCTACTTATGTTAATCAAACGATTATCGTTGTGATAAAAAACAAAAAGAAATTCAAATGGAACACTTACTATGTCGATCTCGTGTTTTTGATTTGTATCGCGAAGCAAGATACGTTTCAAACGAGAAATATTTTATCGGATATTTATAACGTCATCGATAATAGTGAGCAATTAAAACAATTACGTGAAGCAGCATCAAATGACGTGTTGTACAGAAAACTTGGGAGTGATTAGAGTGGAGAAAGTTCAGGAAAGCGGCAAGGGTGTCATTACGCCAGATTTAATCTTATTAGACAGCAAGTTAGATAATCAAGATGACGTGATTCAACATATTGTCGAAACGGCCGAGTTTGTCGGCTATGTGGAGGATTCAGATCATTTATACGAAGCAGTGAAGAAACGCGAAGCCGTAATTCCGACAGCGATCGGCTACGATATCGCTATTCCCCACGGCAAAAATGAAACCGTTTTGCATCCATTTATTGCGTTTGTCAGAGTAACCGACGCCTTTCAATGGACGCCAGAAAAGGAAGAAATGGTTCGTTTGATCTTTTTGATCGGTGTTCCGCAAAACAGCGAGGGCAAGATGCATCTTAAGTTCATTTCACAATTAAGCAAGAAATTGTTAGATGACGAGTTCAGAGCAAAACTTTTAAGCGAAACAGACAAAAATAAAATTTATGAACAATTAAGTTCAATCGAGATCTGAAAAAGGAGCGAATCAAGATGAAAGTAGTAGCAGTTACCGCGTGTCCCACTGGGATCGCGCATACGTATATGGCGCAAGAAGCCATCGAAAAAGAATGTAAAAAAAGAGGACACGATGTTCATGTTGAAACACAAGGTAGCATGGGAATTGAAAATGAATTGGAGCAAGAGGATATCGATCAAGCGGATGTATTGATCATGGCAGTAGCGATTGACGTAGAAGATGGCGAACGCTTTGAAGAAAAAATCGATACGGGAAAATCTTTGTCGGTCGATCCAGGCGATATCATTAAATATCCAGCTAAGTATATTGACGAAGCCGAGAAACTGTAAAGGGAGACTATAAAAATGAAAAAACAGAATAAGTTCTTTAAAGACTTGCAGAAAGCCTTTAATACTGGGGTATCATTTATGCTGCCGTCCGTTGTTGTTGGGGGGATTTTCTTAGCGGTGGCGCTGGCTACTGGTAAAGCCACGGATGCGGGGATGGAGATCACGAGTCCCTTCATGCAAAATCTGAATGATTTGGGTGCGGCCGGTTTTGCGATGATGATTCCGCTGTTGTCAGGATATATCGCCAATTCTTTAGCCGGAAAACCGGGGCTGGTTCCTGGGATGATCTTGGGCTTTGTCGCAAATAATCCAATCGGCGAAGGGCAAATCAAGACAGGCTTTCTTGGTGCCATGATCATGGGTGTAGCGGCCGGCTACTTTGTCCGCTGGTGTAAAACCTGGAAAGTCCCATCGACAATCCGTACAATTATGCCGATTCTGATCGTTCCGGTGGTGACGACTTTTGTTCTTGGCATGTTTTATATCTATATTATTGCGGTGCCGATCGGAGCGGCGATGGATTGGCTAGTTCAGGTACTTGGTCAAATGCAAGGTGGCAGTGCTCTTATTTTAGGCTTGATCTTAGGGGCGATGACGGCTATCGATATGGGCGGACCAATTAACAAAACCGCGACGGCCTTTACGCTGGCTTTGATGGCGGAAGGTGTTTATGGACCAAATGGTGCGCATCGAATTGCTTGTGCGATCCCGCCATTGGCAATGGCGATCTCAACCTTTGTCGATCGGAAAAAGTATACACCTGAAGACAAAGACTTGGGCATTTCTGCCTTCTTCATGTCACTGATAGGGATCACCGAAGGGGCGATTCCCTTTGCGGCAAAGGATATTAAACGCGTGCTGCCAGCAATCATCATCGGGAGTGCTGTAGGCGGTGCGATGGGTATGGCTACAGGAGTGGAAGCATTAGTTCCGCATGGCGGATTCATTATCTTGCCGGTAGTGAATGGCAAATTGTGGTATGCATTATCGATCATCGTTGGTGCGGTTATTTCCGCGGCTATCTTACACTTCACTAAACCAAGCTTGGTCGATGAAACAGTCAAAGAAAAAAAAGAAGAGACAAATGAACAGATTGAAATAGCGAAGTAAGACTTGATCATTAATCGAAAGAAAAACGACAAAAGAAAGGTGAGTTGAACTCAGCCTTCTTTGTCGTTTTTTGCTTTATAAATAACGAATGATAAACGATGTTGCTTCTTTTTTGTTGCAACAACTTTCTTCTAATTTTGCAACAAGTGACGCTACTAATGCATTGACTTGTTGCAGGTAAATGTAATATTCATGCGGCTTTATCCAGCTTATACTTTAGGTGTGATAAGGATAAAGGACTTAAATTTAATTACAGGAAATGGAGATGTCAACGAGATGGAAAAATTACCTATCAAGACAGTCGTAGAGGGGTTGCTGGATCTGCAGGCAACGGGTGAAAGTGCAACATTGTTGGGAATCGGTCCAATGTCGAAAAACTGTGTGCAAGCGACACTTGAGTTATCAAAAGATGATGATTATCCGGTGATGTTTATTGCGAGTCGAAATCAAGTCGACGCGGATGAATTAGGCGGCGGTTACGTAAATGGCTGGAATCAATTCACATTCGCTGAAGCAGTCGAAGAAGTGGCAGCAGAAATTGGTTATGACAATTTGTATTATCTATGTCGTGATCATGGAGGACCTTGGCAACGCGATAAAGAGCGGAATGATCATTTGTCAACGGAAAAAGCGATGGAGTTAGGGAAAAAATCATACGTGGCAGATATTGAGGCGGGCTTTGATTTGCTAATGATCGATCCAACAAAAGATCCCTTTGAGGTTGGAAAAGTGATTCCTTTGGACACCGTATTAAAACGGACGGTTGATTTGATCGAATTCTGCGAACAAGAACGTAAGGCTCGCAATTTACCAGAAATCGGCTATGAAGTCGGGACAGAAGAAACGAACGGCGGACTAACTTCGACCGAAACCTACGAAACATTTATCCTACG
Source organism: Enterococcus malodoratus ATCC 43197 (assembly GCF_000407185.1). GTDB lineage: Bacteria > Bacillota > Bacilli > Lactobacillales > Enterococcaceae > Enterococcus_A > Enterococcus_A malodoratus. The sequence goes on along the minus strand of NZ_KE136481.1, from coordinate 788,240 downwards.
TTTGAAAGAAGAATTAGAAAAACGCGGGTTGCCAATACCGACCTTTATCGTTGGGCAAACGGGAACGTTAACACGTAAAACAGAACAAGTCGGAACCTTCAATTTTAAAAATGCTTATGACTTGGCACAAATGGCGAAAGAATACGGAGTTGGTTTGAAGGAGCACAACGGTGATTATCTGGATGATGTAACTTTATTGGAGCATATCCCGTCACAAATCACTGCAACAAACGTAGCTCCGCAATATGGCACTGAAGAAACACGGGCTTATTTGAACCTAGCGGCGGTGGAAGCAAAATTAGTGGAATATGGTTTAGTCACTGATGTATCAAATACTCGTGAAGTTTTATTAGAGCATGCGATCAAGAGCGAGCGTTGGAGAAAATGGATGGTTGGGGAACAAAAGAACCTGACTGTTGAAGAAATCATGGCGCAAAATGATGCCGAACTTCAAGCAGAAATCTTGGACATTGCTGGTCACTATACCTTTAATGACGAGGAAGTAAAAGCCGAAATCGAAAAAATGTATGCAAACCTGAAGGCTCATAATATTGATGGTCAACGGTATGTAGTGGATCATATCAAACGTCCGATTCGCGACTACGCAGAATGCTACAACTTGAACGGCGTGACTGGTCGGATCAAGAATCTGAATGCAGTAAAGGCATAATATTAAAGCCGAGAGCTTCACTTTTGAAAGTGAAATTTCTCGGCTTTTTTTACTATTGGAGCTGATTTTTATCGCCGTATCTGCGTCTAAGCTCACGGAAATGCAAGGCCAAGTAACTGATTTCGTCATTGGATAAATCGAAATCAAAATTCTCGGTAATAAACACACGAATTTGATTGGCGGAATGAAATTCTCTCGAATGATGCTCGATCACGTAGAAATAAAGTTCATTGTTTGATTCGCTGAAATCAAGTTCGCCTTTCAAAATGCGCAAAGTCAAAAACTTAATGTGACGCATCAACCGTGGTTCTTCGGTGAATAAATGGGTGCGCGGCAAGCTAACACAAAAAGCGATTTGGGTTAACAGGCAGTGGATCAGGTGAATGAATTTCTCTTGTTCATGTCGATTAATATCCAGCTGGTAATTTGCGGCAATCACAGATTCGGCTAATACTAAATAGTCGTTTTCCTTTAATGGTCGCTGTAAATATTTTTCAATGTATAGAATCGCTTCTTTGGAAAAATCGACTTCTGTCTTAAAAAGTTTCTCCATGATTTCAATGGAGGAAACGGGATAAACATAAGTCATTGGGATTTTCTCACACGCATTGAAAAGAAAATAGGATAGATTATTAGTCAGATAAAAGTTATCCTTGAGCACATATTTTTGCTTGGCCAAAGTGACTAAAGAGCGAACGAGTTGTCGGTCCGAGGTGGTGGCTGATTGTTCCATTAATTGTGTAGGGTTCATTTTGATTGGCCTCCTTGTACGATAGTTTTTCAAAATGTGTCTGCTTCATAAGGCAAGCTGGTCAATTTACTATAGCCTTATGTTAAACTGTCTAGTGATTAGACAGTCAAGCGAGTAATTTTAAAAGGAGGATTTTAATGGATACGAGTAATTTCTTAACGATCAGCCAATTTGCGGATTTGTCTGGGATCAAAAGAAAGACCTTGATTTATTATGATCAGATTGGTCTTTTAACGCCAAAATATACAGCAGAAAATGGATATCGTTACTATGATTATCCTCAGCTCTATACGGTAAACATGATTCATTTGTTTAGAGAAATCAAAATGCCTTTGGCCGAGATCAAAGAACACTTGCAAAATAGTACTCCGGAACAGGCGGCTTTGCTGCTAAAAAGGCAACGGCAAGTGATTCGCCAGAAGCAGGAATACTATCAGCAAATGGCCAATATGGTGGACCGGCAGCTGGATTCATTAGAGGAATATGCTGCGGCGGATCAATTAAAATTTTCAGTTGTCGCTCTTGAACGAGAACCGCTATTCTTTAGTTCGAATGTTTATCAAGCGGTAAAATTTCGGGCCTCGATTCCATTAAGTGAGATTTATCAGCAAAGTTTCGCTGCAGGCTATCGTTTCATTTATCCGGCGGGGATGATGTTCAAAAATACCAATGCCATATTAGATGCAGATGAATTGAACGCGACAGATGTTTATACGTATATCAAGGTTCCTGAAGCGGCCGAAGCACGCCCGGCAGGAAATTATCTGACCTGCTATTTCTATGGGGAAACAACTCGTGTGCGCATTTTTCATCAAATGCTGGACTATTTGGAAAAGAATCACTTGCAAATTGAAGGGGATATCTATATTGATGTGATGTTGAATGCCTTGGCAGCAAAGAAGTTCGATGATTTTCTATTGAAGTTGATTGTTCAAGTTATTCCCGCATAAGAGTAGTACTAATCAAAAAAATTTTCAATTTTATCGCTAGAATAGACTAAAAATATCGGTGTTCAAAAGGCTATTATTGTCACCTTTTGAACATTTTTTTATGTGGATTAATCCAATTATCAAGGATCTGCGAAGACGGGCAGCTTGCTGTTACTGGATTTTATTTGATTCTTTATTTATTCTTGTCGAAATGTAATTATCAGTATATTCATTTTAATTATGCAATACTCAAATCGTTACCGTTTTGGTAAAAAGTTGGGTACGGAAATCGCTATTTTTCATGCATAATAGGCTTATAAGAAAACACGTACACGAAAAGGAGCGGACAAGATGGAAGTAAAACAACTTACTCAGCGACAACTATTCACCATGAAGAGAAAAGGGCTAGAGACCAAAGTGAAAAAATTTTGGGACGCGACACGTAATGCAGACCTAGTAGTGGAGTATATCGTAGCGATCATTTTGCGGAATGCGCTAGTAGTCAGTGATTTTTCACTGCCTTGTCAGGAAGTTGTTCGCGAGCTGCTTTTTCAGGCCGAGCCTAGTGATACGTTGAGAAAGTTCTGCCCGTTCTTGAAAGACTACGTGGAGGATCATGAATGGCACAGTGTGATCAAGCGTTTATTTAAAAATGAAACCGCTTATTTTAAGGCGACGAAAACGATGCGTTTATATGAAGGCTATTTGAAAAATAAAGGAAAAGCGACAAATGCTAAGAAATATGATACCTATACTCTCATTTCAATTTTTGAAGATGCTAACGGAAAGAAACATACATGGCGGTTACGAGACGGCGACTCCAGTAATACCCCTGAAGAAACGAAGCGAATTCTTAGAATCTTAACGACCATGACGATTTTTCGGAATACGGCCGATGTGCGCCGCTTTGCCAAATTTATCGACTGTGACCTTAAAGGAACGACGACCATTTTCAGTACCCGAACGGAGAAAAAGCTGGAACGAGAGAAGTCCGCCCAAAATCTGACAGTTGAAACTGAGAAGACTTCAGCAGATTCAAACGACCCAATCCACTTGTTTGAGGGTTTTGACCTGTATTCATTAACTAAAGGTGAACTTGTCGTGTTGATCGAAGGCATTCTTAACGAAGCAAAGGCCGCTATTGGTATGGAGGATGTCATTGACGAAAGAACTGAAAATTCTGAAGAACTGTCATCAGAAAAGCGTACTCCACATAAGCCGAATATAGACACTAGAATTGTTCCCGAAAGCATACCAAAAAAAGATACAGCACCATCAGAAGAGAACCCAATCCTCATGCCGGCAGCAGTTGGTGTGTTAGATGCCTCAACAGAAAATCCGGTAAAAACGAAACTATCTGCGACAAAACCACCAACGAAAAAAATTTCTAAAAAGGACCGAAATATTTTGAAGAACTATAATTCAAGCAAGAAAAGACATTAAAGATAAGAATTCTTTTATTAGTTTTAAAGGCTTATTTGTTATGGGATGGACTTGTTCGAGGAAAATAATTCGTAGTTAAAAGAGATCGTTGATTCAATCAAACAAGAGTACCTTAGGTGAACCGCCTAAGGTTTTTTGTGCGTGCTTTGAAAGGTCAATGATTTTAACGGGCCAAAAGAAAAAAAGCGGATTTTAAAATTTCTTCTTTACTTTTACTTTGATACCGATTACAATTCACTTGTACCTACTTGTACACTCTGGTTCAAACTTGTACATTGAGGGTTATACTTGTACATGCTTGCGACTAGACGTACAAAACGAATGCAGGAGGTGATCAAATGATCATTAATAGAGATGTTTCAAAGCCAGTCTATCTTCAGGTGGCCGATTATTTGCGAAATAATATTTATTCTGAAGAATGGGGAAAGGGGGAACAGATACCGTCAGAGAATCAAATCATGAAGTCCTTGGAAATAAGTCGAGGAACCGTTAAGAAAGCAGTCAATATGCTGGTTGAAGAAGGGCTGCTCTACCAGATTCAAGGAAAAGGAACCTATGTAACAGAGGACAATATTTCTTATTCGCTGGGAAAAGGTCTTTTATCTTTTGCTGAGTCATTAGAAGGACAGAAATTGGCTTATGAAACGAAGGTCATTACTTCTGAATTTCGTAAGGCAACAAAAGAAATCGCTTCAAGGTTGAATATTGATGTTGGTGAAGAATATCTATACATGAAACGAATTCGATACGTTGAGGGCGAGAAGGTAATGCTGATTGAAAATAGAATCAACAGCCGCTTGTGTCCGGGAGTTCAAGAGCATGACTTTAATAAGGAAAGTTTATTTAAAGTGATGGAGGAAATCAGCGGCAAAAAGATTGCCTACTCTGAAAGTAGATACGCTGCCAGAGTGGTCGGTGAGAAACGGGGTCAAGAATTGGAAGTAGCTCCTGATTCTCCAGTATTGCATTTGGAGCAGCTAGTCTATTTAGAAGGAGGTCTACCGGTAGAATTCGGGAATGTCTGGTTGAAAGCCAACAAATATTACGTTGGAACGGTTCTTCAAAGAGAGGAAATGTAATACATGCCGTTAGTAAATGGATATACCCTATTAGAAATTATCAAAGAACGAAAAGTAATCGCAGGAGCTTTCAACACGACCAATTTGGAAACAACCGTCGGAATTCTGAAAGCAGTGGAAGAAAGCGGAATTCCGACCTTCATTCAGGTGGCTCCTACGAATATCACGTTAGCAGGCTATGAATATATCGTTGATATGGTTTCGCGCTATGCTGAAAATATGGATACGCCAGTAGCTTTACATTTGGATCATGGGAAAAAATTTGAAGATGTGAAGTTGGCGACTCGTGCTGGTTTTACGTCAGTCATGATCGATGGTGCTTCCTACGATTTTGAGGAAAACATTGCTTTTACTAAAAAAGCCGTTGATTTTGCCAAGGGTTATGGAATTCCGGTTGAAGCGGAGCTGGGCGCGATCCTTGGGAAAGAAGACGACCATGTCAGTGAAGCGGATTCGAAGACAGATCCCGCACAAGTCCGTGAATTCGTTGAACGGACGGGCTGCGATATCTTAGCGATTTCTGTTGGGAATGTGCATGGCTTGGAAGATCAGCCGCGGATTGATTTTGATCTATTGAAGGAAATCAATGAGGTTTCTCCAGTGCCGCTAGTGATTCACGGAGGTTCAGGAATTCCAGATGAACACATTCAGCGCATGGTAGAATTTAATGTTGCGAAGATCAATATCGCCAGTGATTTACGTCAAAGTTACATCAAGAGTGTCGGTCAAGCTTATGCTGAAAATAAGAATGAAGCCAACTTGATCAAGGTGCTTCAAAACGCGGAAGATGCTGTTTTTGAAACGGTTCATGCAAAAATTTTAAGTATGAATGCTGTGGAGGTTTAAGAATGACAGAAGTTTTAACGAGTGAGGCAAATATTTTTGTTGATGTAGAGGTTCAGGATTTTCCAGAATTGATCAATCAGATCGCTCAACCGTTGATCGCTGATGGCGATGTGTTGGCGGAATTTCCAGAACAAGTCATCAAAAGAGAAGAGAATTTTCCAACAGGTTTACCAACAGAGCCCATTGGTGTGGCAATTCCACATACAGATGCAAAATATGTGAATCACAACCGGGTGACGATCGCGACACTAAAACAGCCGATTACAATGGAAGTAATGGGTGGGATGGACGATACGAAGATCGAAGTATCGATCGTATTTCTATTAGCTTTGGGTCAATCAAATAAGCAGTTGAATATTCTAAAGAAATTGATGGGGATCTTACCTGAAGCAGAACTGCTGGAGCGAATCAAAACAGGCAGTAAAGAAGAAATCTATAAAATCGCAAGAGAAGAAATCGGATTGTAAAACTAGGAGGAAGAAAAATGGCTAAAAATTTATTATTTGTATGTGCAACAGGAATTGCGACTTCAACAGCGGTAACGGAAAAGGTTTTGGAATTTCTAAAGGAAAAAGATATGAACGACATCAACTATTCACAAACCAATGTGGCTTCTGTTCAATCGAACTCGGATGACGCTGATTTGATCGTCTCAACCACAAAAATTCCTTATGAACTAAATACACCTGTCATCAATGGCTTACCACTAATCACAGGTATCGGTGAAGAAAAAGTCTTGAATTCAATTTACGATCAGCTAAAAGGAGAATAATATGAGTAATATTTCGCAATCACTATATGATGTTGTCCAGTATATTTTAGGATTTGGTCCTACTGTTATGCTGCCGCTCGTGTTGTTTATCTTAGCGTTGATCTTTAAGATCAAACCGGCAAAAGCTTTGAGAGCCTCGTTAACAGTGGGGATCGGATTTGTCGGGATTTATGCAATTTTTGATATCTTAACAAATAATGTAGGACCTGCAGCGCAAGCCATGGTTGAACAGACCGGAATTAATCTCCCAGTAGTTGACTTAGGTTGGCCGCCTTTATCAGCAATTACTTGGGGATCTCCAATCGCACCGTTCGTTATCCCAATGACGATGTTGATCAATATCGTGATGCTGGCGATTAACCAAACAAAAACGGTTGACGTCGACATGTGGAATTATTGGCATTTTGCGCTTGCAGGAACACTCGTTTATTATAGCACAGGAAGTTTCTGGTTGGGAATCTTGGCATCGGCACTCATTGCGATCATTGTTTTGAAGGTGGCCGATTGGGCAGCGCCGATGGGTGAGGAATACTTTGGTTTAGAAGGAATGTCCTTTCCGACCGTTTCGGCGATTACCTTTTTCCCAATTGGTTTAATCGGAAATAAAATTATTGATATGATTCCAGGAATCAGAAAAATCGATATCAATCCTGTCAGTATCCAAAAACGCTTCGGTATTTTTGGTGAACCGATGATGGTTGGTACGATCTTAGGGTTACTTTTAGGGGTCGCGGCTAGATATGATTTGAAGGGTATCTTAACAATGGGGATCAGTATTGGTGCGGTAATGTTCATCTTGCCTCGGATGGTGCGGATCTTGATGGAAGGGTTGCTGCCGATTTCTGAAGCGATCAAGAAATTCTTGAACAATCGTTATCCTGATCGGGATGATTTATATATTGGTTTAGATATTGCTGTAGCAGTCGGAAATCCGGCAATTATTTCAACAGCGCTGCTATTAACACCTATCGCAGTTATTTTAGCATTTGTTTTACCGGGGAATACAGTCCTGCCGTTAGGCGATTTAGCGAATTTAGCGGTAATGGCTTCAATGGTCGTTCTTTCGACAAAGGGCAATGTGTTTAGAGCGGTCTTAATTGCTATTCCGATCATGATTGGTGATCTATATATCGCTTCTGCGATCGCGCCGTTTATTACCGGCATGGCAAAGGATGTAAACTTTAGTTTTCCAGAAGGATCAAGCGGCATGGTCTCAAGCTTCTTAGATGGTGGTAACCCATTAAGATTTTGGCTGCTGCAAATCTTCAACGGCAATATTATCGCGCTGCTATTGATTCCTGTAATTGGTGCATTAATATTCTGGATTTACAAAGTAACGTTCAAACAAACGCATTTAGTTGAAGACTCTTCTGTGCCGGAAGGGAAGTCATTGAATGGTTAAAAAGCTTTCCATTACAATTGATATCGGAACGACGAATTCTAAAGTATCGCTTTTTGAAATTGCTAGTGGAAAACTGATCTTTCGCGAGAGTTTTCAAACAACAAAAAAAATCGATGACTATGGCGAATTATTCGACTTAGACGTAATCTGGGATCGATTGTTGGAAATCTTGATAAAAATTGTTGCTGACCATCCTGGAGATATTGATTCAATCAATATCTCCAGCGTTGGCGAAGCTGGTGTTTTAGTTGATGCCGGCGGTCAAGTCGTGACGCCGTTAATCGCCTGGTATGACAAACGGGCGGCAGGATACGTTGCTGAACTGAGTCAAGAACAGAAACAAAGAATTTATGAGATTACTGGTTTGCCCGCACATTCCAATTACAGTCTTCCGAAAATCAAATGGCTGGTCGATCACTTGGAGCTGAACGAGCAGACGTATACTTGGTTGAATGTGCCGGATTTATTCAGCTACTTTTTGACCAATCGGATGAATAGCGAATTTTCAATGGCTAGTCGGACGATGTGTTTTGATTTGCAAAGCCGCAGCTGGTCAAAGGAAGTATTAGAAATGTTTGATTTGGCGGAGCTGATCCAATTTCCATCGGTTATCGCATCAGGCGAAGTCGTGGGCTATACGACAACGGGAAATGTCAGTGAATTGGCTGCTGAAGAGATTTCTGTCAGAATCGCAGGGCACGATCATATGGTCGGGGCGCTGGGGATCAATCTGCATGACAAGGATTTATTGAATTCTACCGGGACGACCGAGGGATTGCTCCTGATCGATGATCATCCCTTTTTAGAAAACAAATCATTTCAGGAATCCTTGTCGAATGGAATCTTTACCAATCCCAACTACTACACCTTGTTTTCTTCGATGCCGACAGGCGGTAATGCGTTTGAATGGTACCAAAAATTCTTTTCCATCGATCAGAAGGAATTCGAACAGGACAGTCGAAAATTATATCAACGCTATTTGCAAAATCAAATTTCGTTGGAAGATCCGGTCATCTTGATTCCCCATTTGAATGGTTCGGGTGCTCCATTTAAAAATGGAAAATCGCGCGGTTTGATGTATGGTATCAGTTTGGAGACACGTCGAGAAGATGTTTTACTGGGGATTATTTTGGGACTTTGCCTTGAAATGAAGTACGTGGCGACTTGTTTCCCGCTAGAGCAGGTAAATCGTGTCGTCGCTATCGGTCCAGTAGTGAAAAATCCGCTATGGGTACAATTGAAGGCAGATGCTTTAAATAAAGACATCTCTGTCGTAAAAATCGAAGAGGCGGTTTCCTTTGGGGCATTGAAGGCAAGCTATAAAGATTTTGATTACGAGCTGGACTATCAAGTTGTTTCGGCCGATCCGAATCAGGTGAAAGCCTTCGATCGTCTGCTGGATAAATACTCCTATCTATATGAATCTAAGCGTTTTTTAGTTGATGATAATTTTCATCAAAGTTTTTTCGATAGCAGAGACAGTCAGAACCGCTGCAACGAAGCGAAGGAGATTTTCTTCAGCTGAAAATAGGGACTCATTGAGTTCCTATTTTTTTTGACTTAACAGAATGATTTAAATTCATTTAATTTGGAAATCCAATATTCACGACTGCAAAATTTTGAGATACTTAAGAGGTACACCTACTGTTATGGTCAACGGTAAAAAAGAGTTATTTATAAAAATACTAGCATTAGTCAAAAATTTTCGCTTCTCAGGAAACGACGATTGCATGATTCATCCTGCAACTTTTTCATCACTATGACGCGATTCTTCGTCAACCCGCTTTAAAAAGCCAGATAGGCAGGGATTTTGCATGTTTAAAGGAGACTGAACAGTTATCTGCAAAGAAATTGCATGATTCATCGTGCAGAAAGTTCGGCTCCAAGCATCCTTCTTTCATTATATGATTCAGATAGCAAGAGAGAAAGAAGGGCACAACATGCAATTAGTAAATGGTTTCAAGTTGATGGATTATGCAAAAGAAAAAGGGTTGGTCTTACCTGCATTCAATACAACCAATTATGAACTTACGGCCGGGATCATTCGCGGCTATCAGGAAAAAGGTATAGGCGGATACATCGCGATCTCATCGAGCAATTTGAAACTTTCCAGTCCAAAGATCATCGCCGACATGGTCAAGTCAGCAATGAAAGATGCATCGGTTCCAGTGGCATTGCATTTGGATCACGGAAAAAGTTTTGAAGACGTGAAGGCCTGTATCGAAGCTGGTTTTACTTCTATTATGGTGGACGCTTCACATCTGCCGTTTGAAGAAAATATTGAAGAGGTTCGGCGAACAGTCGAGTATTGCCACTTTTACGGTATTCCAGTGGAAGCAGAGTTAGGAGCAATCGGCGGCAAAGAAGACGATCATATTTCTGAAGAAGATGCCAAGACGAATCCTGAAGATGTCAAAGAATTTGTTGAACGAACCAATTGTGATCTGCTAGCCGTTTCAATCGGAAATGTGCATGGGATGGATTTGACACCGAACTTAGACTTCCCATTATTAGAAGAAATAGCAGCGATCTCAGCAGTGCCATTAGTCTTACATGGCGGTTCAGGCATTCCTTTTGATCAAGTTAGAAGAGCGAAGCAGCAAAATCTGATCAAAGTAAATTATGGTTCTGATCTTCGTCAAGCATTCATTCGCGCGTTTGGACAAGCCTATGAAAAAAATCATAATGAGTTTGATATTATGTCACTTTCAAAATTGGCGATCGACAACGTTGAGGATCGAGTGAAAGCCATCATTGCTGAGGTAAATGAAAAATAAGGTTACATCGAGGAGGGAGACACCGTGTTAAATAAGCGACAAAAAGAAATGATTCAAGAGTTTGAACGACACAGTCCCTCTTTTTTAACCGCTGACCATTTTGTAGATAAGTTTCAAGTAAGTATGCGGACGATTCAATCAGATATCAAGAAAATCAGAGAGGATCTATCGACTAGTCGTTACGCAGAATTGATTTCAGTCGCATCTAAAGGCAGTCAATTAGTTATTAGCGATTACAACGCATTTCAAGCAAACATCCCGCAAGAAAAAGCAGATAGTGAACAAAATCAGTCAGATCGAGTGCGAAAACTCTGTGTGCTGCTATTGAACAAAAAGGGTCCAATTCAGCGGCAAAAGCTGCTAGACCAGCTTTTCATCGCGCCATCGACCCTTAACACAGATTTAAAAGAAGCGGATAAGCTGCTCAGCAATTACCATCTGAGCATTGAACGAAAACGAAACTCAGGAATCTTTATCAGCGGCAATGAATACGACAAAAGAAAATGCTTGCTGAAATTAGGTCATCTTGAGATTCACCAAGAGCAGGGCGGTATGGATAGTCAAGAAACCTTTCGGCAAGATATTGAAATGGTCTTAGTCAGTGTTCTCTTGAAGCATCATTTTCATATCTCGGAAACACTGTTTCAAAATTTGATTGTACACATTGAAATGGCCATCAAACGAATGAAGAGTGGCTTCTATATTGGTTCTGACGAGTTCGAAGGCGTTTCCGACTTTGATTCGGAAATGGAAGTGTCGACAGAGATATTCCAGCGTCTCGCCGAACGTTCCTACTTTAAGATTTCGCAAGAAGAAATTATTAATCTGGCGATCTATATCAAGGGCAAAAGCGATTATGAAAACGATGATTATATCTCAGAAGAGGTCAATACATTTATCCTTCATGCGTTGAAGGAGATCAATGAAAAATTCGATATTGATTTTCGTCAGGAGATTGATTTACGAATCTCGTTGGCCTTGCACCTGATGCCATTGCTGACCCGAATCGAATACAATATTCAAAATGAAAATCAATTGCTGGATCAAATCAAACAGTCCTTTCCATTAGGCTTTGATATCGCTGCTTATATGTGTCTGCTATTGCAAAATACGATCGACAAAAAGATTGAAGAAGGCGAAATCGCGTATCTGGCAATTTACTTCAATCAATATTTAGCGAAGTACAACGATATTTCCGGCAAGAAACGTATTTTGATCATTACCAGTCTGAAACGCAGTGAAAGTATTCTCCTGAGGCAGCGGTTTGCCACATGGTTTTCAAATGAGATCACCGTGCTGACTTTAGTCAATACCCACGAGATTTCCTCGTTGGATATAGAAGATTACGATGTCATCTTTACGACGGAGCAAACAGAATTGACCGATAAAATGGGCGCGATCCTGATCAGCTTCTTTCCAAGTGAGCAAGAGTATTCCAAAATCAAATTGGCCATCGACGGCTTCAACGATAAATTTGAAATCGTCAATCTGTTTGATGAAGCACTCTTTCATTATGGACACTTTACCGATAAGAAGGAAGTCTTAGATAAAATCTGTTCCATCTCAGTTTCAAAAGTCGGCGATAAGGTTTTCCAACTAAGAGAAGCAGTGGAATTAAGAGAAGGGATCGGTAGCAGTTATTTTGGTAACGGCATCGCCTTACCGCACCCGATCAATCCAATTCTTGCCGAAACCTTTGTCTCAGTCATTTTATTAAAAAATGAACTTGATTGGGATACCGATGGCAACAGAGTACATTTAGTCATGTTAGTAGCGATCGAAAAGAATAACGCCAAAGTTTTTCAGTTGTGGAACTATTTAGCAAAAATCATTCAAGAAAAAGGCTTTGTTGACCGAGTCATCAAAGACCCGACATTTGAGAATTTTAGAGAAAACCTATCTCAGTTGTTGGATGAATATATTTAGAAAACTGTTTTTGAAAAAAATTAGTATGAATTAGGAGGATTAACATGAAATATATTTTTGTGTCACACGGGGATCTCGCAAAAAGTATTTTAGGCAGTGCGCAGATGATCGTCGGAGAACAGACGGAGGCTCAAGCTTTTGGCTTGTATCCCAAAGATGATATTGGTGGATTGAAGGATAAAGTCAAACAGGCGATTGAAGAATTTGGCGGTGGGAGCGACATTATTTGCTTTACCGATTTATTTAGCGGAAGTCCTTTCAATGCAGTAGTTGGATTAATGGGGGACTACCCGATTCGTCATATTACCGGAATGAACTTGCCAATGGTGTTGGAAGCGTTTATGTCGCGAATGAATGACACGAATTCCGCCGAGGATATTTGTGCCAAGTTAATCAGTGAAGCACCTGCCACATTTATCGATGTTAATAATTATTTAGGCGTAAATTTAGAAGATTAAAACGAGAAAGAAAAGGAGCGAGCAACATGAAAAATATTGTTTTTGCACGAGTAGATGATCGATTGATTCACGGAGAGGTAGTAACCGCTTGGACCCCCTCATACAGTATCAACCATATTGTCATTATTGATGACATCGTGGCCAGTGATCCTTTCCAAAAGAGAATATTGAAAGCGTTAGCACCGACAAAAGTCAGAGTAGATGCCTTTACTACCGAAGAAGGAATCGCAGAGTTGAAGAAACCATTTAATGAAAAAGAGCGTGTTTTACTATTAACTAAAACTCCGATCACGTATGCCAAACTTGTTGAAGGCGGGATCGAATTGCCGCAAGTAAATCTGGGTGGAATGGGTATCCGCGATGAACGGAAACCATTTATCAAAAACGTGGCCTGTGATGAAGCTGAGGTCGACGCGATTCGTCAGATGGTCGACAAAGGCGTCCATGTTTTCTATCAGTTAGTACCTGAACAACGGTTAATTGAAATCACAAATTTATTATAAGAATGTCCGTCCAACTTTTCGCAGTATCTCACTGAATCGAATAGAAAAACCAAAATGCTCAAACTATCATACCTAGCACTTTAGTTGGATGATATACGGCATGAGAATCAAACCTATTTTTGAAAAAAATAGATACATTATTAAGAATAAGGAGGAAAAATGTATGTCAGTACTTCAAGCTTTTCTATGTGGGGTCGTCTATTTCCTAGCAATAGGAAATCTCCCCTTTGTTGGGTTGTGGTCACTACAAAGACCATTGGTATGCGGACTTATTACAGGAATTATTTTAGGAGACCCAGTGATGGGGGCAATGACTGGGGCTTCAATCAACTTAGTTTATTTAGGTTTTATCTCAGCTGGGGGTTCAATGCCAGCGGATATGGCATTAGCGGGTATTTTAGGAACAGCCTTTGCGATTACCGGCGGACTTGATGCAAAAACAGCATTGTCTGTTGCTGTGCCGATCGGCTTGTTAGGAACGATTGTCTGGTATGGCCGGATGACCTTTGGTTCGATCTTTGTTCACGTGGCAGATAGATATATTGAAAATGGCGAATACAATAAGATTTGGCGAGCCAATGTTCTCTTTCCGCAGCTCCTGACGGCACTAATTACGATCATTCCTTGTGGGTTAGCTGCCTACTTCGGCGCAAGCTATATTTCAGGCTTCATTGAAGCACTGAGCGGAACAGCATTGACGATCTTTACAGTTATTGGTGGCATGATGCCGGCTTTAGGGGTTGCGATTACGCTGCAATATATCTTTAAGGGTGAGGCACGCGTCTTCTTATTCTTAGGCTTCATTTTAGCAACTTATTCTGGTCTGGACTTATTACCATTGGGTGTGATCGCCGGATTAACAGCATTGATCTATGTACAAGCGACAGGCAATAAATCTGATTCAGAGGAGGACGAAATCTATGAGTAAAGAGGCAGAAGGAAGTGTGATTCGTAAAAAGGATCTGATCCGCTCTTGGCTGATTTGGGAAAACTTACCGCAAACGTGTTATAACTACGAACGGATGATGGGCCAAGCGGTCGCACATGTTTTCGTTCCAATTTCAAAACGCTTGTACAATGATGATCCCGAGAAGAAAAAAGAAATGATGAAACGTGAAATTGAATTCTTTAACGTTCATATCGAGTTTGGTTCTTGTATCATCGGAATGATCATCGCACTGGAGGAACAAAAGGCCAAAGGTGTCGCGATTCCAAGTGAATTTATTACCAGTTTGAAAACATCTTTGATGGGTCCGTTGTCAGGGATCGGCGATACGATCTTCCAAGGGGTTTTGATCCCGATCTTGTTAGCAATCTGTATTGATTTGACATTAAAAGGAACCATTTGGGGTTCGATTATTTACGCTGTTGCTATTATCGCAATTGCTTGGGGAATGAGTTACGCCAACTTTATGTTCGGTTATCGAGCCGGGGCGGAAGCCGTCATGGACTTTCTCGAGAAGGGGCTGTTGAATAAAGTCCTGCGCGGCGCTGAAATCATGGGTTGTATGGTAATGGGCGGTCTAATCTCTAGCTATGTAAAAATGCACGTACCTTTAAAAATTGTCAGCTCGACAGCGACCTTTAAAGTTCAAGAACAATTCTTAGATGTCGTGATGCCGAATATCTTGCCATTCGCCTTCACCATGCTGATCTTCTTCTTGATGAAAAAAGGCTGGTCTTCATTGAAAATCATTGGTCTGATCGTGGCGGTCGGTGTCGTTGCTGGTTTCTTTGGAATTTTAGGCTAAGCTATCGAACTTCTCAAACCATACGTAAGTGTGGTTTGAGAAGGTTAATTGGAAAAAAATAATTACCTCAAAAGGAACGAGGATTTGAAATGAAAGCAATTGTTGAAACAGGGGTCAAGCAGTTGGAAATTCAAGAGCTGCCAATGCCCGTAATCGAAAAAGATGAAGTGTTGATGAAGGTCAGAGCGAATGGTCTCTGCACCAACGATCTGCGTGATTATTTAGGCGATATGAAATACACGTATCCAAGAATCGGCGGTCATGAATTCAGCGGAGAAGTCGTTGAAATCGGCAGCGAAGTAAATCCTGAACATTTTGATGTGGGCGACCATGTTGTTAAATACATCATTCCAGCTTGCGGAGAGTGTCATTATTGTAAAACAGGTCGTGAGAACCTTTGTATCGAAGTGTCGAAATCGACGACTTTTCAAAATCCTGACGGCATTTCCGGTTTTCTAGGAATGTCTCAGTACATCACAGTGAAAAGCCGTGATCTTTACAAATATCCGAAAGAGGTTCCTTTTACCCATAGTGCCTTTACCGAACCTTTGGCTTGTGTCGTGAACAGTGTTGAACGGGCTCAGCTTATGTTTGGGCAGGATGTAGTGATTATTGGCGGCGGTGTGATGGGGCTTTTCCATGTGGTGTTGGCAAAATTGTCCGGCACTCGCGTGATTCTCAGCGAGCCAAATGCCGAGCGCAGAAAACTGGCGGAAGAATTGGGAGCGGACTTAACTTTTGACCCGACCAAAGTTGATGCGGTGGCCTTTGTCAAAGAACAAACGGAAGGTCGCGGAGCAGAAGTCGTCTTCAATACGACTTCTGCTCCGCAAATTGCTAAACAGGCCATGGATTTCACTGCAACTGGCGGTCAAACCTTTATGTTCAGCTCGCTGCATCCGAATGATCCAGTACCGACTGATATGGGTGTCGTACATTCCTACGAAAAACTGATTACTGGAACCGTCAGTCCCAAAATACCGACCTTCTATCGTTCGGTTCAATTGATTGCGAAAGGGATCGTAGACGTCACCCCGTTATTAGCGAAAACGTTTGATTACACCGATGCGGTAGACGCCTTTGAATATGCCTTAAGACCAGATACCTTAAAGACCATTATTACCTTTGACTAGAAGAAAGTAGGAGAAAAAATGAGTGCATCTGTTTATGTTGGATTAGATATCGGAACCACATCGATCAAGGTAGCTGCTGTGACTAAGCAATTAGAAACGGTTTTTGAAAAACAGTATGCGTATGACTACCTGATTCCCCATAAGGGCTGGACGGAGATCGAACCAGATACGTGGGTCGAAATCGTGGTGAAGGGCTTGAAAGAGTTATTCCAACAGGTTTCTGCTGCAACGGTCGCAGGAATCGGTATCACCGGACAGATGCACACGACCGTGTTTGTTGACAAGCACGGTTCTTCCGTTCGCCCGGCGATTATGTGGAATGACAATCGCACAAAGAGCAGTCTTACAGCTATCAAGCAGTGTTTGGAAAGGAAAGCGGAGACGGCTCATCTGGCTAAAATTGTCTCGACAGGCAGTCCTTTAGCCAGTCTATTATGGGTAAGGGAGCATGAACCGGAGCATTATCAGCGGATCAATAAATTTCTCATCGCAAAAGACTATGTAAAATTAAAATTGACTGGAACATATACCACGGATTATTGCGATGCCTCAACTTCGTCCTTGTACGACTTACATACAGATCGCTGGTCCAAGGAAGTCCAAGAAATCTTTGAATTGAACAGTGAGCTATTTCCTGATATCCAACCAGCTTCTGCCATAATCGGCGAGTTGACCGAAGACATCTGCAAGGAATTAAGCATTGGAAAGACGCTGCCCGTCGTTTCGGGAACGGGGGATAATGTGGCTTCGGCTTTAGTATCCGGCAGCTTTGAAAATATGCAGCCGTTGATCTCACTAGGAACCTCTGGTGTGGTGGTCATTCCTAATAGTCACCATCAGCTCAAAAAGATTGGAAAGAATGTGGTCGCAAAAATCACGGAAAGCGACGATTCGATCATTACTCAAGGAACCGTTCAAGCCGGGGCAAAAGTTAACAGCTGGTGGCTGGAAAATATTTTACAAACGAAGCACTATGCTGAAGAACAAGAAGAGATTCCGCAATCATTATTGGGTGAAAATGAAGTGCTCTTTTTCCCGCACATGAATGGTGAAAAAACACTCTTCGCCAATCCGAGTCTGAAGGGTGCGTTTATCGGACTTGGTTTGGAAACAGAGCGAGCTGAGATGTATTTGGCTGTTTTAGAAGGATTGGCGTTTGGTATCCGCCAGCTCTTCCTCTCTATGAAAAATGAGGAAACGCCAGAGTATTTCACGATTGTCGGCGGCGGTGCGAAAAGTGATCTATGGATCAAAATATTCGCTAATGTGCTTGGCCATCCGATCAAACGAATGCTGACGTCTCAAGAGGCTGTTCATGGCGCGGCGATCTTAGCCATGATTGAGATCGAAGGAGGCTTCACTTTTCCAAAGAGCGAAGCGCAAGTCATTCAACCTGATCCAGCGATTATCACGAAATACGATCAACGCTATGAAACCTATTTAAAATTGACTGAACAGTTGCAACTATTCGGAGGTGACGAGAAATGAAAGAGTGTCTAATTTGCAGTGCGCCATTAAAATTGATCAAGTTCAAATGCGCGGACGGGCATGTTTGCAAAGGGTGTTATGAAAAAGTGAGCTTGAATTTTACGCAAACAATCAAAAATAAAACACAAGCAGAGCTGTTGGAAATTATCGCGGCTCCCGAGGAAGAAGCTCCGGCTGAAACCTTTGAAATTACGAGAAAGATCAATCAGTTTATCTTCTTTGACGATAAGCATCAGAAAATTTGTTTGCCTAATCATAAAAAATATACGAAAGAAGCATTGAAGCCAGAGGTTTATCCTTTTTCTGTGATTCTAAGTTGTCAGCTAGTAGAAGAACAGACGGAACAAGTAGTGAAGAAAAAGAAACAGCAGCTAGGCTCTATCAAAGTCGTTTTGACTCTTCAAGAAGAGACGCGGGAAATTTGGCTGATCCCTAATTTTATTAATCGGGACAGTATGGCCTACAAAACGATGCGTTCGTTAGCCAATAATATCGTTGCAGAAGTCAATCAGTTGAAGGAGGGTGTTGCATGCTAGCAGATCTGAAAGAGGTTTTGGAAAAGGCCCGCGCAGAAAAACAAGCGGTCGCGGCCTTCAATGTACCGAATCTAGCAATGGTTCGTGCGGCGATCCAAGCCGCCGAGAAAGTCAATCAACCGGTGATTTTACAGCATGCAGAAGGACACGGCTCCTTGATTTCGCTCGAAGAAATTGGACCGATCATGATTGACTATGCCAAACGAAGCAAGGTACCGGTAGTGGTTCATTTGGATCACGGAAAAACGTTTGATGCGATGGTCCAAGCGATGAAGCTGGGCTTTACTTCGGTCATGATCGATGCTTCGGATCTGCCCTTTGCAGAAAACATCGCACGAACCAAAGAAATTGTGAAGATTGCCCATAGTTTAGGAGTCAGTGTTGAAGCGGAACTGGGCCATGTCTTTACCTCGTCCTTAGGCGGTGGTGAAGGACGTGCGCCTGATGACGATCAAATCGGTGATACTGATATCTATACCGATCCTAAGCAAGCCAAAGAGTTTGTTGATAAGACAGGCGTAGATTGTTTAGCAGTGGCCTTCGGGACAGTACATGGTATCTATTTGAAGGAGCCAAAATTGGATTTGCCTCGAGTCAAAGCAATTTATGATGAAGTGAAGATCCCGCTGGTCATGCACGGCGGATCAGGAGTTGAGGCGGCCGATTATCAAACAGCGATCGCAAACGGCATCGCCAAAATCAATTACTATACCTATACCAATAAAGCAGGCGCCTCTGCATTAAAAGGTTATTTTGAAGCAGATCAATCCGATGTCTTTTTGGAAGAGTGTATTGAGGTTACAACGGAAGCATTAAAAGAAGACTATGTCGAAGCAATAAAAATTTTCAGTGGATTATAGAAGTGAGCAGCAAAGGGTGGGCAATCAATTAATTTTGATTACCCGCCCTTTTTTAGCTACTCCAAATCGGTATGTCTTTCTACCATCGTTTCACCAGTTTCTCCCATTCGTTCCATCAATTCCAAGATGATTCCGTCATAGGTCAAGAAACTGATTTGTTCGAATGCTGATCCCATTGGTTGGATAGAAGTGAGATTATTTTCTTTTAGCTTAGGTGAGACGCCCGGCAGAACGACTACCACGTCGGCTAATTGGGCAATCTCGGATTCCTTGTCCATCGTCAACAAAGCAAGAGAGACACCATTGCTTTTCGCCTTTTTCGCGAGTGTGACTAAACCGGGGGTGGTGCCGGAACCTGAACCGATAATCAATAAATCGCCTTTGGCAGTTCTGGGACAACTAATCTCGCCAGCCAGGTGAACGGGTAAGCCTAAATGCAGCAGCCGATTCGTAAATCCTGTAATAGCTACCCCAGATCGTCCGGCCCCAGATAAGAAAATGTTTTTCGCTTGCAAAATCGCATCGACTAATTGATCGAGTTCCTGATCCTTTTCGTAGTCTACAAATGCCAATAATTCTTCGATAATCTCCCGCGTGTGTTCTTTTACAGACATCTAAACGCCTCCAATAATTATTTGTACTCAAAGTCTAATCAACTTCGAAAACCCTCACAAGAGTATTTTTGACAGAGACACTCTGACAAAGGTGTCCCTTCAAGCGATAGCTTTTACGAATAACGCCCCCTATAATTAGTGTCAGAAGGCGCTTTCTAAAAAATGAATATTCTCAAGGAGGAAAAGAAAATGGATTTTCAGCAACCTGCAAATGCAAACAGCTGGCGAGCGAAGATTCAGCGTATGGGTGGATTTTTAAGTTCGATGGTTATGCCGAATATTGGAGTATTTATTGCTTGGGGTTTGATGGCGGCATTCTTCATCCCGACTGGTTGGACACCGAATAAGCACTTAAATGAATTGGTTCCGCCGATTTTGAATTATTTATTACCTATCTTGATCGGTTACACTGGCGGATACAACGTTTACGGCAAACGGGGCGGTGCGATCGGTGCTTTGGCAACTATGGGGGTAGTCGTCGGCGCGGATATCACGATGCTGATCGGCGGTATGATCATGGGACCGATCGGCGCGATCTTAATGAAGAAGATCGATGAGCTGTTTAAAGGAAAAGTCAAACCAGGTCTTGAAATGCTAGTCGACAACTTTTCACTAGGTTTTCTCGGGTTTGCGATTGCTCTGGTCGGATTCGTAGCAGTTGAACCAATTTTCGCAGTGATTCTATCCTTTATTTCCGGCGGAGTCGATTGGCTGATGGCCCGCAACTTGATTCCATTGACTAGTATCTTTGTCCAGCCGGCACAAGTTTTATTCTTAAATAATGCGGTCAACCATGGGATCATGATTCCGTTAGGGACGCAGCAAGTATTAGAAACAGGCAAATCGCTCTTATTCTTAGTTGAAGCAAACGGTGGTGCTTGGGTTGGTCTATTGATCGCTTTTTCGATGTTTGGAACAGGGATGGCGAAAAAATCAGCGCCCGCTTCAATGTTGATCCAATTCTTGGGCGGGATCGGTGAAGTAGCCTTTCCATATGCCATGATTAAACCAATCACCATTTTGGCACCGATTGCCGGAAACATGACGGCTTTAGCCATTGGTCAGCTCTTTGGCGGCGGAACAGTCGGCGCAGTCTCGCCGGGAAGTTTCTTAGCCTTACTAATGATGACTCCTCGCGGAAACTTTATTGTAAATATCGCAATGTACGCTTCGGCCGTTTTAGTTTCCTTTTTAGTCGGCGCCTTTTTCTTAAAATTAAGTTTGAAAAAGGACCTTGCGGCTGAAGCTGAAGCCGAATCAGAATTAGCTTTGGCCGGGGCAGACGGTTCCACTGTTGAAGCATTCGAAACAGCTGTTCCAGAACCAATCGTAACGGAGAATGTAGTTCCGACAGGAAAAATGATCAGAAACGTGATCATCGCCTGCGATGCGGGGATGGGTTCGAGTGCAATGGGTGCTTCGATGTTAAGTACGAAAGCCCGAAAAAATATGTTGGAAGTAACGGTTAAAAACGTCTCGGTTGATAGTATTCCGGATAATGCCGATTTGATCATTACGAATGAAATTTTGCTGGAGAGAGTCAAGGGTCTGACCAGTGATAGACAAGTGCCGATTTTGACGATCAAAAATTTCTTGGACAATAGTGAATACGATCGGTTCATAAAGTTTATCAAAGAAACGAATGGCGAATAAACGTACCCGCTTTCATTTGAGTGTAGTATGATGAGTTCTACTAAGGGTGGGGAGGGATCTAGATGTATTTATCTACCAGAGAAAGCTCTATCTTAACGATTTTGTTAAATAGTAGAACGAAACATACGGTACAGGACATCAGCAATCGACTGGACATTAACGAACGGACAGTTTACAGAGAATTGAAGAATATCAAGGCCACATTAAAGACGTTTCAGCTGGAATTAATTTCCATTCCCTCGGAGGGATTTGAAATCCAAGGAAAGCCGGAAAATATCTCGGCCTTAAAAAAAGCGTTCCAAAAACAAAATATTCATCAAATCTTGTCTGTTACTGAACGGGTTGATTTAGTCACATTGCTTCTATTGTTGGAAGAGGACTTTATAAAGATGCAGGCGATCGCCTCGGAATTATTAGTTTCTCTTTCAACGATCAAAAAGGATGTCGCCTTTCTAACTGATAATCTGCCTGAAAAGGGTATTCGGGTAATTTCTAAAAAGGGCGAAGGCATCAAGTTAGCAGCAGACATAATCAATCGTCATATTTTGATTTTAGATATATTGACAAAATACGTGACTTCTTCGGAATTTATTGCATGGTTTTTACTAAAAAATTCAAAGGATTCATTTTATAAAAAAATTTGTTTTCAAAAAATCAGCGAACCGCTCCACTTTGTATATGAACAACTAGGCCAGCTCAAGCCGGACATTGATGATAATGACCTGCAGGAGATTGTCATTTTATTGTCCTTGTGGCTCAATGTCTGTCATCTGACTGCATTACCGAATAACACGATCGATACAATCTCGATCGAACTGAATCAAACAGGGAATAAACTGTATCACCGAATGATTGAAAAACAAAAAACTATTTTGGCCGAAAAAAGTCATCCCGAATCATTTTTGGATTACTTAAAATGGATCATTCACCTATATTTCCAGCGAGACCAATCCAATGATTTTGAACTGCCGAGATTTGACAATGATATCGCACTTTCTGTGAAGGAAATGGTGAACCATGTCGAAGCACAGCTGGGTGTAAAACTCCACGGCAATGAAAGGCAAGTACGTGATCTTGCGGCACATCTTAGAAAGGCCGTCACTCGTATCAACAGCGGCCTGTTTGTTAGAAATCCTATGAAGGATGAGATCAAGAAAAATTATCTCTTCATCTTTGAAATCGTCAGCAAAGCCGCCGAAGAAGTTTTCGGGAAGGAATTTTTTCCAGAAGATGAATTGTGTTTCTTAGTCCTGTATTTCGTGATGATGATCGACAAATTATCTAACAAAGCTTTTCGGGTTCTGATCGTTTGTTCCAGCGGCATGGGCTCATCCAAAATGCTGACCAGCCGTTTGGAATACGAGGTACCGGAGGTTTATGTGAAGGATATTATTTCATTGACTGATTTGCACAACAAAAATGTGCACGATTACGAGTTGGTTTTATCTACGATCCCTTTACCTTTGGCACCAGAAGAGTATTTGAAGGTCTCACCGCTATTAAATGAACATGAATTGGCCTTGGTTCAAACCAAGATCAATAATCATAAATATACTGACTTAAAAACGATTCAAAGACAGAAGCATCTGACTGCGGAGGAATTTGAAAGAGACCTAACGAAAAAAATGTTTTATGCCCAAAAGATTTTGGAACTAATGAAACATTGCCGTTTTAGCGAGAAGGAGATTTTTACCACACGGATCAAGAAAAAAAGAGATGCATTGAAACAATTGGCGGTATTTTTAGAAGTTAATGAGGCTAAATTGACCAACAGTATTCAAACAACGGTGCAGCATGATCAAACGGTCCTCTTCGTCCTTCGAAAGAATGCTGGAATATCAAGTGACCGTATTCATTTGATTGCGGAGAGTTCCAAACAACTGGGGAACTACTTTCTAGTCGTAGTAGATACCTCGGAAGACTTCTCCGAAATCGGACAAAAGTTTTATCGCCAAGTAAAAGAGCTTATTTTTGATCATGTCAATGAATTGACAAAAATTGAGTCGGCGAGTGATTTGAAAACTTATTTAGTAAAAATGAATGAGATTGTATAGATTGCGAGAGGTGAAAATGAAAATATTTAAAGACGAGAACATTCAATTAAACCAACAGTACGAAAACAAACTTGAAGCTATTTTGGCCGCGGGAGAAATTCTAGTCAAGAATGGTTATGTAGCCGAAAGCTATATCCAGGATATGCTGGCAAGAGAAGAGGAAGTCTCTACGTACATTGGCAATAATATTGCGATTCCCCATGGCATCGTGAAGTCCGTGGAAAAAATCCATTCTTCTGGAATTTCCTTATTGCAAGTGCCAGAAGGTGTTGATTTTGACGGAAATACCGCCTATTTAGTTTTTGGGATCGCAGGTAAAAATAATGAACATTTAGAGATTTTAGGACAGATCGCCACTATTTGTTCAGAGCTGGAAAATGTAGAGATCATTCGTCATGCAACATCTAAAGCAGAGATTCTTAAGATTTTCGAGGAGGTCGTCGTTTAATGAAACAAGCACTGCACTTTGGCGGAGGAAGTATCGGGATCGGTTTTATCGCCGATTTGTTACATGAATCCGACTATGAGGTAACGATCGTTGATATTGACAGCGAATTAGTCAAGCAGATCAACGAAACAGCAACTTTTGATTTATATCTGATCAATGAAGACTACAAGAAAAAACAATTGACGCAAATCCATGCATTGTCTTCAATCGAAGATCAAGAAGAGATCATCAAAAAAATCAGTACCGCGGATTTGATCACCACGGCTGTCTGGGCTGAAAATTTGCCGAAGATTGCCCCCGTGCTTCTTGCGGGTCTGAAACAACGTGCGGCTATTAACGGAAAGCGTGTAAATATTTTGGCTTGTGAGAATGCAATGTTTAATAGCGAGATTTTACGCAAAGCGATCCTGTCCCTAGATGATTCAGCAAATGAATGGCTGGATCAGGTTGCGGCATTTCCTAACACCGCCGTTGATCGAATGGTATTGGCCTCTCAGCATGATGGGAAAAAGACGATCGATATTGGCCGAGATTATGAGCTGGTGATCGAAGAATCAAAACTGGTTGATCCGATAGATAAACCGATCAAGGATGCTGTTTATACGACCAATCTCCAAAAATATATTGAACGGAAACTTTACGTGGTGAACTGCGGCCATGCGTGGGCTGGCTATATCGGGTTTGTTCACGGTTATTCGATTATCCAAGATGTATTTAATAATGAAGCGTTAGTACAAAAAATCCGTGAGACCATGTGGGAATCGGCCCAGCTTTTGATGAAAAAGTACGGCTTCACCAAACAAGACATGGCGGACTATATAGATTTTATTATGGATCGTTACCAAACACCAGGAATCAAAGATATGATTACGCGCGTCTCGCGTTCGCCGATTCGCAAATTGCAGCCTGAAGAGCGTTTAGTTGGACCTTGTGTTCAATGTGAAGAACTAGGGCTAGAAAATCAACGTTTACTAGAAGGGATTGCGGCAGCCTTTCTATTCGATAATCCAGAAGATGATCAATCGGTAGAATTATTGGCTTTTGTAAAGAAACATGGCATCGATGAAGCGATCGTTCATTTCACCAAGATTCCGGCAGACAATCGGATGCATCAGGTGATTAAGGAGAATTATCAGAAATTTCTGGAAAAGAAGGGATAAATCAGTGTGAAGACCGAATTTACGAATCAAGCAGGAAGTCGAATCGTTGATGCGATTATTGCGACAATTCAGACCAATAAGGGGTATCTGAGTGAGGTCGACAGTCATGGCGGCGATGGCGATCACGGCATCAATATGAATAAAGGCATTACCTTCGCTCGTCAAGAACTAGATGAGCTGCCGAGCTATACGATGAGTGATGGATTGAAGGTAATCAGTCACGTGTTAGTCACTAAAATCGGCGGTTCAATGGGCCCATTATATGGCAGTTTCTTTAGAGGATTGAGTGCTGCATCTAGAAAAAGTGAAGTAATCAGCAACGAGCTAATGCTGAAAATGCTGCAGAAAGGCTATCAAAATCTTTCTGACCTAACCGACGCTAAAGTTGGAGATAAAAGTTTGATCGATGTACTGGTACCAACAGTAGAAACGTATGAAAAAGCCATAGCTGAAAATGATTCTTTCGAAGAATGTCTAACAAAGTCGTTAACGGCCGCAAAGGCTGGACTAGAAGCAACAAAAGAAATCCCGGCTAAGATCGGGCGAGCAAGCAGGATCGGCGATCGTTCAATCGGACATCAAGATGCTGGGGCGACTTCCTGCTATTTAATTATCGAAGCGATGGTCAACACAATAAAAGAATTGTTGGAGGAATAAGCGATGCAGATTTTTGTGAACGATCCGGATTTTATCGTTGAGGATATGCTGAAGGGCTTTACTGCGGCGCATCCCGAAGTCATGCTTTCGACATTGAATGATCATGTGGTAACGCTCAGAGATAAGCAGGAAAAGGTCGGTGTGATCACAGGCGGCGGTAGTGGACACGAACCAGCATTTCTCGGCTATATAGGTGAAGGTATGCTGGATGCAGTAGCCATCGGAGAAGTATTTGCTTCGCCGCCGGCTCAAGCTTTTTTGGACGCGATGATCGAGGCGGATAATGGTTACGGTGTAGCGTGTCTTTTTGGAAATTACGCGGGTGACAACATGAATGTTAAGATGGCAATCCAAATGGCAGAAGATGAAGATATCGAAGTGAAGTATGTAGTCGCGACAGATGACATCGCCTCTTCTCCTAAAGAAACTCGTGAAAAACGTCACGGAATCGCTGGCGGTTACTTCATGTGGAAGATCGGCGGCGCAAAGGCAGCGTCCGGCGGAACCTTAACTGAGGTCATTGAAGTTGCACAAAAAGTAGTTGATCGAACTAGAAGCATTTGTGTTGGCGTTAAGCCATGCGCTATTCCAGCGGTCGGCACGCCCAATTTCTTGATTGAATCGGGTACGCTGGAGTTTGGGATCGGCCATCATGGTGAAACCGGGATCGAAAAGCAAGCCTTAGGAAGTGCTAAGGAAATCGCGATCGAGATGACGGAAGCCATTTTGACAGACTTTGATTTTGATGGAAATAAACAATTAGCTGTCATGATTTCTGGACTAGGCTCAACGATGCTGATGGAACAATACGTGGTTTGCGGTCAAGTTTTAGCTACATTGAGAGAAAAAGGGCATCAGGTCGAGAAGGTCTACGTCGGTAATTTTGTCACTTCATTAGATATGGGTGGGATGTCGCTGACGATCGTTGATTTAGATGCAGAGATTACGCAGCTGCTTGATGCTGATGGACAAGCAGTCGGCTTGAAAAACTATTAAAGGATAGGGTGGACAAAAAAATGAAATTACAACTAGCGTTGGATGAGTTAAAATTGGAAGATGCACTAGTCTTTGCAGAAAAAGTACAAGAACATGTCGATATTATAGAAATCGGTACGCCATTCGTGATTGACTCTGGAATGGAAGCGGTTCGCCGTTTCAAAGAGAAGTTTCCCAACAAGGAAATTCTATCTGATGAAAAAATAATGGATGGCGGCTACTACGAATCGCAATTGGGATTTGAGGCGGGAGCAGAATATGTGACTGTCTTGGGCGTCACCGATGTCGCTACGATCAAGCAATGTGTTAAGGCTGGGACTGATTTTGATAAGCAAGTCGTTGTTGATATGATTTGTGTGGCAAACCTTGAAGAAAAAGTTGCCGAAATGGAAGAGCTGGGCGTAGATGTACTAGCGGTCCATACCGGAGCAGATCAGCAGGCTTGCGGTCGAACACCGCTGGATGATTTGAAGGTTATGACTAGTTGTGCGAAGAAAACTAAGATTGCGGTAGCTGGCGGTATCAGCAGTAAAACGATCGATAAGTATGTTGAATTGAATCCAGACATCATCATTGTTGGAAGCAGCATCACTCATGCGCCGGACCCTGTAGAAGAAGCACGCTTGATCAAAGAAGCGATGCTGGCGAAAGCTTAGTGGGAGGCGACAGACTATGACACCATCAAAAAATTTACTGGCGATCCTTGCTGAATTGACAGAAGACGCCCATCAAATCGAGCAGGCACAACTTGAACAGGTTCAAGCATTGATTTTAAAAGCCAAACGTATTTTTATCGCCGGTGCTGGACGCTCCGGATTTGCGGCTCGAGCATTTTCTAATCGTTTGCTGCATTTAGGCTTTACAGTTTATTTTGTCGGCGAGCCAACGACACCTTCGATTCGCGAAAATGACTTGATTATTATCGGATCAGGCTCAGGCCGCACAGAAGGGCTCGTGAATATGGCGAAAAAAGCGAAGAACGAAAAAGCGCTGTTAGCGACAATTACGATTCATCCCAAAAATTCGATCGGGACGATGGCGGATGCGCTGATTCAAATTCCCGGTATCTCAACTGGCGATAAAGCAACCGAAAAAGCACCATCGATTCAGCCAAATGGTTCATCTTTCGAACAGCTTTCATGGCTGGTATACGATTCCATGATCGTTGATTTGAAAAAAGAATTAAAACAAGCACAGACGGATATGGATTATCGTCATGCGAATTTAGAATAGAAAATCGGCATCGAGCTCTGGCTCGGTGCTCTTTGATTAGGGAGGTCAAAATGAGCGTTGTATTATTTGATTTGGATGGAACATTGATTGATTCCGAACGTTACTATTTTTCGATTTGGCAGGAGTTAATGGCTCAAGCAGGCTACCGTCTAGAAAAAGATTTTTATCAGAGTGTAGTAGGTTCACCCACTTCAATCTTAAAAGAAAAATTCCAGCAGCATTTCGGTGAGATTCCAATGTTCGATCAATTGTTTGAAGCGTTTATGGACAGGCGAAAAAAAGCACAAAAGGAGGGCGTTTTTCCTCTGACGAAAGGCTGCTATGAATATTTGGAGTACCTGAAAAGAAAGAATATTTCCTGCGGTGTCGTTACCTCCAGTTATCAAAAGGAAGCAGAGGGGATTCTTGAAAACATGGAGCTTGCGCCTTTCTTTGCTTTCGGTGTCTACGGCGATCAAGTAACTAAAGGAAAACCCGATCCCGAGATCTATCACAAGGCGATACAAATTGCGAATCAACCGGCTGATCAGATTTTGGTCTATGAGGATTCACCTAACGGAATATTATCGGCAGTTCGCGCCGGATTATCTTGTATTCATATTAAAAATTTCGTTGCTCCTACACCGGAAATCGAGCGACTAGTAAATAGTAGTCATTCGGACTTTTGGGAAGTACTAAGTTTGACCGACTCTTCCTCAAATTAAGCAGCGAAAAGGCTGCTTTTTTATTGGCAAAAACTCGAATTCCTTCTAGCTACTCAGCTTTTTATCCTCTATAATAATAGGACGATGAATTTTTGGTAATAAAAACATTAACGAGAATGAGGGCGATCATATGAAGATAGAACCATTTAAAGTTGAAATGTGGATGAATGAACACGAGGACAAGGCGATTTTTAACACGGGAGAGACTTGCGTCGACTCGCTTAGCATGGATGAACTGTTTGAAATCGTTGGTCTCGACAAGTACGAAACGTTAAATACGTTGACACAGCGGCGACTGACTTATGGACATATATTTGGTAATCCGAAATTTAAAAAAGGGATTTCCTCGCTTTATCAAACAATCAATGAAGATGATATCACGACGACCCATGGGGCGATTGGCGCGAATCACTTAGTTCTGTATTCGCTGGTTGAACCGGAGGATGAAGTGGTCGCCGTTTTACCGACCTATCAGCAATTGTATTCCATTCCGGCATCTTTTCGAGCAACGGTGAAACAACATGTTTTGACTCCAGAAAATAATTTTCTGCCTAATATTGCAGAATTGAAAAAGCAAGTAAGCCAAAAAACGAAATTGATCATTCTCAACAATCCTAACAATCCATCGGGTTCATTAATGGATCTTGAAATGTTGAAGGAAATCATCGAAATCGCTAAAGCAGCGGATGCCTACATTCTTTCTGATGAAACCTATCGCGGGCTGACTCAAGCAGACGTGGAGAGTCCATCAATTGCTGATCTCTACGAAAAAGGAATCAGTGTCAGCAGTATGTCTAAGGTTTGGTCGCTGGCTGGACTGCGTTTAGGCTGGATCGCGACGAGAAATAAGGCCGCATTAGAACAATGTCTGCTTCATCGCGACCACAATACGATCAGCTGCGGCATGATCGATGAAGAATTAGCGGCGATTGCTTTAGCCAACAAAGAGCTGATTTTAGCAAGAAACCGGAAAATCATCCAGGATAACTTGGTTATTTTAGATGAATGGGTGGCAAAGGAGCCGCATATTTCTTATGTAAAACCGCAGGCGGGCACCGTGACCTTGCTCTATTATGATTTTGACCGTTCAAGCAGAGACCTCTGTCTTGATTTGATTGACAATCATGGTTTGCTCTTCACCCCAGGCGACTGTTTTGAGTTCGAATCTTGTGTTCGCATCGGTTATGGCTGCAAGACCGAAGAATTAATCGCCGGATTAAATAAATTCTCTGAATACTTAGCTACGATCTAATAGTGAAAAGTGTAATGAATTATTTATGATTGATTGCACTTTTTTTGTAGAATTTATCGTGTTGGTTAATAAAATCCTTCATTTGGTTAACAACTGCTCCATTATCTTTACGCTTCAGCAATGGTACACTTAAGGTGATCAGAGAGGGGCGATTATCATGGCATTATTGATGGGCAAGATTATCCAAAAGCTTAGAAAAGAACAAAATCTGACGCAGGAACAAGTGGCAAATGCATTAGGTGTAACGACAGCGGCCGTCTCAAAATGGGAAACAGACAGCACTTATCCAGACATTTCCTTGTTGAGTCCGTTAGCCCGCTTATTGAAGACGACTGTAGATCAGCTTGTCAGTTTTAAGGGTGAACTAAGTGAACGCGAAGTCGAAAATTTTGAGTCCGAGGCCCGAGCCATCTTTGAAACAGGTGATAGTCAAAAAGCGATGGATTATTGCGCAGCCCTTTTGAAAGAATATCCTAGTGATGATTTGTTGAGATTTCGCTTGGCCTCGACCTATATTTTTTATCTGAGCGCTTCGTCCGATGAGGAACAAGCTGAATATCAATTGGCCGAAACAATCCGCTTATTTGAAACGGTTCGTTCTTCAAAGATCATTGAAATTCGTCATGCAACGCTGCAAGTATTGTCTAGTCTCTATACTATGAATGACGAATTAGATAAAGCGGAACAAGCGATTGAAGAATTGCCCAGTGCGGATTATGATACGCGGATGATGAAAACGAATATTCTCTATATGAAAGAGGAATATGAAGAATCGTTGAAACTAAGTCAACTTTGCTTGTTTCAGGAATTGCGAGATGCTGGGCTGCATCTCTATAATCTAGCGAAAATTGCCCGCAAATATGAGCAATTTGATAAGGCTGTAGCGATCGCGAATCTCGGAATTCAATTGGATCAATTGCTTCATGTGGATCGAATCAGCGGCTCCAATGCGAATTACTATTTGTTCAAAGCCGAAATCTTAGCCAGTCAAGGCGAGACCGAGTCAGCAATTGATGAATTGGAAAACTTTATTCCG
Organism: Enterococcus malodoratus ATCC 43197; assembly: GCF_000407185.1. Classification (GTDB taxonomy): domain Bacteria; phylum Bacillota; class Bacilli; order Lactobacillales; family Enterococcaceae; genus Enterococcus_A; species Enterococcus_A malodoratus. The sequence goes on along the minus strand of NZ_KE136481.1, from coordinate 757,109 downwards.
GCGTTAAAAGCCGCTTTCGATTTAAAGGAAACAAAAGGGGATCTGCTTTTCGACAAAATTGAGCTGAAAGACTCTTCTGTGTCAACACCATACATCGCTGAACGAATGGCCGATTTGATCGAACAATCCGAAGAATTTCAGCCGCTTCTGGCGGATGACCGATTTGTTGCCTTGCTGGAGAAATTAAGAAGTTTGGGATCATGAGTTATCTCTTGGTTTTTTGAACCTTTTCCTTACTTTTACAGCCATTTTTGTTATGCTTGTAAAATGGGAGGGATTATTCATGGATTTTAGTATTGAAGATTATATCGAAAAGCATCTTAAGCGACTAGCGGCAGAGCGACACACTATTTTTACTATAAATGTTGATGATTACCCTGAAGTGACAGATATTTCAAAGAACGAACTGGATCTCATTTACGAGTTAGACAAGCTTGATGAGCTGATAAAATTATATGCCGATTTTGATACGACTATAAGCAAGAACGACTCAGAGATATATGCGTTATATCTGGAAAATAAAGAAAGCTTTATCGAATATCGCGAGATCTATCAAGCAATCTACGAAAAGATTGCCAAAGAAAGGGCTGACGAACTGCAGACGATCTCACAAATGGAGAGTCTGTTTCGAAATTTTGAGTCCGAACCTCGGTTGTAGCGCAGAGTAAAATCATAAAACTTGCAAGCAAAGATGGTCTGAGGCTGTCTTTGCTTTTTTATTAAATTAAATCGATAAAATTGACGAAAATTCGTGGATTTGTTAAATTTAAAGCAATCAAATTGATGGAGGTGAGTGGCGCATGGACCCTGACGCCGGTGAGACGTCGTTAATAAAGCAGAAGATTCCTTATTTTCAAAAAGAATAGGCTTATTTCAGTACGTTGTAAAAAAACAAGGTGCTTTTTTGTCGTATTCAAAAATGAGGAGAAGATAACGAATGAAGGAAGATTATTACCAGAGTATCAATCAATTAATGCAGGATTACCCGAATGGCGATTTTGAACAGGGCCTATCAGTTAACGAGGCCAAAGAGCGGCTGTTAGTGAATGGTCCCAATAAGTTAGAAACGAAGAAGGTCCCTAAATGGCGGCTGTTTGTCCGACAGTTTCACAATATGATCATCTATATTTTGATCATTGCGGCGTTGTTAACGATCTTAATGGGACATTTCTCGGATGCTATCATTATTGGATTGGTTGTCGTGATCAATGCTCTGATTGGCTACTATCAGGAAGCGAATGCTTCTGATGCTTTGGAGAAAATCAAGGAAATGCTGGCATCTGAAGCAACCGTCTACCGCGATGGAAAACGACTGGATGTTCCTACGGAGGAGTTGGTTGTCGGGGATGTTGTTTTCTTGGAAGCAGGAGACAAAGTACCCGCGGATTTACGAATTGTTGACAGCGATAATTTACGAATTCAAGAGGCTTCGTTGACTGGTGAAGCGGACTCGATTGAAAAAACCGCGGCGGATATTGTGGACGAGGATGTTCCATTAGCTGAACAGATCAATCGGGCGTTTGCCTCGACTTCTGTGACGAACGGAAGTGGGCTGGGGGTGGTCGCGGCAACAGCCGAAAATACTCAGATTGGTCAAATTTCTATGGAAGTTGAGCAGGTCAAAACGCGGAAATCTCCATTGATGCAGCAGATTGACGGTTTAGGCAGAGGCGTTTCCTATGTAGTAATCGGGGCGGCCGTATTGCTATTCGCTATAGGTTTTCTATTAGAAACCTATTCGCTATCAGTACTGGCGCTGGCGATCGTAACGATGATTGTCGGCTCGATACCAGAGGGTCTGCCAGCGACGACTTCGGTAATCTTAGCCATGGGTGTCAGCGATATGGCTAAGAATAAACACGCGATCGTCAAGACTTTACCAGCAGTAGAAACGCTAGGCTCGGTTGATGTGATCGCTACAGATAAGACTGGAACACTGACAAAAAATGAAATGACTGTTAAGGATATTTTTCTGACGGATCATCATTATCAGGTCAGTGGAAATGGCTATGAGCCGAAAGGAAAGATTATCGAGGTTGGACAAGCAATGGTCGCTTCTGAAACGCTGAAATTATTTTTAGAGGCCGGTTATCAAGCAAATGATACGCTGCTATACAAAGAAGATCGGCGTTGGAAGATCAATGGTGAGCCGACGGATGGCTCCTTCTTGACCCTGTATCACAAATATTTTGGCAAGAACTATGAATCAGAATATAAGGAAGTAGATATGCTGCCTTTTGATTCGGATTATCGTTATATGGCGAAGTTGGTCAAATCGGCCAATGGCAAACAGCTTATTTTTATCAAAGGGTCGCCGGATAAACTTTTTCCTATGGCAAAAGTCGAAGATGCTTATTGGACGCAAAAGGTACAGGAGCTTTCAGCGACGGGTAAGCGTGTAGTCGCAGTGGGTTTCAAAGAAGTTTCCTCTGACTTGGAAAAAATCAGTCATGAAATTCTGTTTGATGGAATCACGTTGCTCGGATTGGCGGGAATTATTGATCCACCGCGGGAAGAAGTGATTGAGTCCCTCAAAGACATGCGTAAAGCAGGAATTGAAGTGAAAATGATCACTGGGGATCATCCGTTGACAGCTAAAACGATCGGTGAAAAACTCGGATTAGCTTCCAAAATTCAAGTAATCACAGGACAAGAGTGGGATCAATTGACTCAAAGTGAGAAAGAAGCTGCCTCCGTTTCCCATCAAGTTTTTGCGCGAACAACACCAAAGAATAAGCTTGAGATCATTGAGGCGCTGCAGGCAAACGACAAAGTAACAGCTATGACTGGAGATGGAGTCAATGATGCGCCTGCGTTAAAACGAGCGGATATTGGAGTGGCGATGGGGATCGAAGGAACGGACGTCGCGAAGGATTCCGCGGATATGATTTTGACGAATGATCACTTCGCAACGATGTCGATTGCCATTCGTGAAGGTCGCCGGATTTATGACAATATCAAGAAAAGTATTCTCTTTTTATTACCGACCTCTTTTGCGGAAGGGCTGATCATTGCTTTTACGATCATAATGCAGCAGGACATGCCGCTTCAAGCGACCCAGCTTTTGTGGATCAATATGGTTTCGGCGATCACGATCCAATTTGCTTTTATCTTTGAACCTGCAGAGGATCAAATCATGGAGCGTCCGCCGCAAAAAACGGGGAGCCGATTAATGAACAGGCACGATATTTTTCAAATGGGTTATGTCTCGGTTCTGATGGCACTGATCAGTATCTTGGCTCACGATTGGCTGTTAGCACAAGGCCTTGATCAAGTGACAGCCAGCACGATGATGGTCAATATTATCGTGATCAGTAAAATTTTCTACCTATTCAATATTCGTACATCAAAATTTGCTTTATCAAAAGAATTCTTTAGCAATAAACCAGCTTTCCTAATCATTGGGATCATGGTATTGCTTCAATTACTTTTGACCTATGTGCCGTTTATGCAGCAAGCCTTCCATACAGCACCAATGAGTGTTGTTGAGTGGGGGATTACAATTTTAGCAGGCTTCTTGATCCTGGTAATTACTGAAATAGATAAATGGGTTCGCATGAAGCGCAAAGAAACACGCTTGCGAGAGCTCTATAATTAATGATAAGAAAGGCTGGACTAGTAAAATAGTTCAGTCTTTCTTTCGCGAACGTTCGAAAATTGTTTCAGCAATACGGACAAATTTTCGATTTTCCCCTCTGTAGGAAAAAAGTAAGTTTGTGAAGAGCGCTCAAAATTTCCTATACTAAACATGTAAATAAATGAAAGTGGTGAAGAAAATGAAAAACATCTTGTTAATTTGCGGTTCAGGAGCTTCAAGCGGATTTATGGCCGCAGCGATCAGAAAAGCAGCAAAGAAAAGAAAAATTGCGATAACGGTCAAGGCGGCCAGCGAATCACAATTAGATGCTCGGATTAATGAAATCGATTACTTGCTGATTGGCCCGCATTTGTCTTACATGCTGAATGATCTTCAGGAACAAACAAAGGATAAAAAAGTTCAAGCGGCAGTTATCCCGCAGGCAGTATACGGGACGTTGAATGGAGAGAAAGCGCTGGATTTAATTTTAAAAATGGAGGACTAGCTGATGGATAAAATTATGAATTTTATGACCAATACCTTTGCCCCTAAGGTAAATAAGGTCGTCAAAAACCCTTGGATCTCGGCTATTCAAGATTCGATCATGGTAGCATTGCCATTGGTTTTCGTCGGATCGTTGGTGACGGTTGTTTCCTTGCTCAAAAATATTTTCAGCGGTATGCCTGATTTCTCAATGATCAGCAACTTCTCGTTTGGGATGTATGCGTTAGTAGTGGCCTTCTTGATTCCCTACTATTTGATGGAGAAAAAAGGTTATGGCGGTCAGAAGTTAATTTCCGGGGCGGCTTCTTTAGTACTATTTATGATGCTATTATTTCCAACTATGACGGCCGATGGTGAAGCAGTATTCATTCTATCTCGTTTTGGCGCAACAGGAATGTTCTTATCAATGATTACCGGATTATTTGTGGCCTTTGTTATGAACTTTGCGGTGAAATATTCATTCTTTGATGAAGACACACCGATTCCCGATTTTGTTGTTGGTTGGTTCAACAGTCTATTGCCGATTACTTTTGTTCTGCTGGTCGGTTGGTTGATCACATTCCAATTCAAGATCGATTTCTTCGATGTAGTATTACTTGTATTCAGCCCGTTAGCAAGTATCGTTCAATCCTATCCTGGCTTTGTTTTATCTGTATTTATCCCAGTCTTCTTATACACTTTCGGAATTTCTGGCTGGGTTATGATGCCGGTTGTTTATCCAGTTTATATGTCAGGCTTGGCAGCGAATGCTGAAGCTGTCGCAAATGGCAGACAAGCACTAAACATCGCTACACAGGAAACTTGCTATGCCTTTTCTTCCATGGGCGGGATCGGGACAACCTTAGCTTTATCTGTAATGATGCTGCTGCTGAGTAAATCGGCCCAGTTAAAAGCGATCGGAAAAGCGGTTATCATTCCTTCCATCTTTAATATCAATGAGCCGTTAGTCTTTGGGGCACCGATTGCCTTCAATCCTTATCTGATGGTGCCAATGTGGATCAATAGTATTATCGTCCCAACGATTGCTTATGTCACGATGTCGCTAGGTTTGGTTAATGTTCCATCAAACACCTTCTTGTTATGGTACATGCCTTATCCGATCACATCGTACTTGGCAACACAAGATTGGCGGGCAATTGTTGTCTGCGCCTTGATTTTCGTGATCACTTGGCTGGTCTTCTTACCATTTTTCAAAGCTTACGACAATTCATTAGTGAAGCAAGAAGCACAAGAAGCTTTGGAAGAAGCGGAAGCAGAACCAGTCCATTAAAAAAATAGAGTGAATTATTAGGAACCAGCAGGAGGTCTCATATGGAAAAAACAAATTATTTAGAGGAAAATGATCAGCTTAATCAACTGTCGATGAACATTTTGGTTCATGCCGGCAATGCACGAGATCATTTGGTTCATTCGTTAGAAAGCTTAGAGGCAATGAATTTTGCAAAAGCAAAAGAGGAAGTGAAGGCGGCGCGGCAAGAAGTCGTGATCGCTCATGGATTACAAACCGATACCTTGCAATTAGAGGCATCCGGTGAGCAGATTCGTTATTCAACATTGTTTTGCCACGCGCAGGATACATTGATGACTGCTCAAAGTGAGATTTTAATCGGAGAACATCTGATCCGTTTATTTGAGACATTTAGCAAAAAATAATCATAACAGAACAGAGATACAAGGAGGAATTTCATTGAAAAATTATCAAATGCCTAAGAATTTTTTATGGGGCGGAGCGATTGCTGCCAATCAAGCAGAAGGTGCTTATAAAGTTGCTGGCAAAGGGATTAGTTTAGCCGATTTGCACAAGTATTATCCTGATAAAAGCAATGCAGAAATTGCGGAAGAACAGCATAAAGGAATGTCTTTAGCTGACGTACAAGCGAACTTAGCCGACACGGCTGGGTATTATCCAAAACGTCATGGGATTGACTTCTATCATACGTATGAGTCAGACTTGGAATTACTTAGTGAGATGGGCTTCAAAACCTTCCGTACATCGCTTGACTGGACTCGTATCTTTCCTACTGGCGATGAAACAGAGCCAAATGAAGAAGGGCTGGCCTACTACGATCGCTTAATTGATAAAATTATCGAACTAGGTATGGAGCCGATCATTACTATTTTACATTATGAAACACCAGTCGAGATTACATTGAAATACGGCGGCTGGAACAATCGCAAAGTGATTGATTTATTTGTTAAATATGGAAAAGTTGTCTTAGAACGATATCAGGCCAAAGTAAAATATTGGATCGTGATCAATCAAGTGAATCTGATCCAATTTGAACCCTTCAATTCCACGGCGATTCCTTATGACACCGTTGATAATTATGAAGAAGCAAGCTTTCAAGCGGTTCATCATCAGTTTGTGGCTAGTGCGAAATTGGCTGCGTATGCTAAAACGATTAATCCTGATATGCTGATTGGTACTATGATGGCCGATTGCACGGCTTATCCATATTCTTGCGATCCTGATGATGTGAATTTGGCTTTGCGCCGTAATCGGATGCAATATTTTTATACAGATGTTCAATTCCAAGGTGAGTATCCGCAATATGCGTTGAATTATTTTACGGAAAACGGTATTCAATTAGAAATTACAGAGGAGGATAAACAGTTACTGAAGGATCATCCGATGGATTACTTAGCACTTTCTTATTACTATTCACAGATGGTCGATGCTTCTAAAAATACAATGAGCCCATCATCAGTGACCCCGAACCCGAATTTGAAGGCCAATCCATGGGGCTGGGCTGTCGATCCACAGGGATTGTATAACTCGCTATCACAATACTGGGATCGCTATCACAAGTCGATCATTATTGCGGAAAACGGTTTTGGCATGTATGACAAATTGGAAGATGGACAAGTACATGATGACTATCGTATTTCTTATCTGTCAGAGCATATCGCACAGATGAAACGCGCAATGTATGACGGGGCGGATGTCATCGCGTATTGTGCTTGGGGCCCAATCGATATTATCAGCTGCTCTTCGGCACAAATGGAAAAACGCTACGGCTTCATTTATGTTGACTTAGATAATGAGGGACAAGGTTCCGGTCAACGGATCAAGAAGGATAGTTTTGACTGGTACAAACAAGTCATTGCTTCGAATGGTGAAACTTTATAACCAATTGAAAAGTTGATCAGTTTTGATCAACTTTTCTTTGAATGGAGGTGTAAATATGCTGACTAAAAAAGAAAAAGAGCTGATCGATTACCTAAATATAAAAAAACGCTGGGTTACCTCCGATGAATTGGCGGATTTTAGCAGCTGTACAACAAGAACGATTCGTAATCGTGTCGCTAAGATCAATCAGAATAATCCAGAACTGATTTTGACCAGTCATTTAGGCTATCAATTAAACGCGGAAGTGAAGGTGAGTACGACTGGTACGGAGGATCGAAAATCTCGTATTTTTTTAGAATTATTGAAGCATTCTTCTGAGGGCGTCGATTTTTATGAGTTGGCAGAAAAACTCTACATATCCGAATCAACCTTGAAAAACGATATTCAACAATTAAAAAAGGAAATTACCAACGATGCGATCCAAATTATTTTTGAGCAGGATTATATTAAGCTCACAGGTCCTGAACGGGCAAAACGACGGTACTTAATTTCATTGCTATACAATGAAAGTGATCTGCAAGAAAAATTAAAAGTCAGTATTCAGCAGATGATCGGTTATATCTCGCTGGAAAAATTGCAGCAGACGATTCGAGATGTGTTGTCAGAGCATAGCATCCAGATCAATCAGTATTCGTTAAACAATATCGTCTTGCATTTTGCTATCAGTATTGAACGCATTCGCCAAGGACACAGTTTAATGAAAGCTCAGATGAATAGTCAGGCACAGAGTACTTCTGAATTTTTGATTGCTGAAGAAATCAGCGATAAGTTGGCTCAGCAATACGACATTCATTTTTCTCAGGCAGAGCTAGAGCAATTATCTTTATTATTTATTGGAATGCAGAATGAAACACTAACAAAGCAGAATAACCAGCAGCTTTCCACTTTTGTTGATCAAAAAATCATCACCGCTTTACAGGATGTCTTGGCCGAAGTAGAGCGGACCTATTTAGTGGAATTGCATGATGAGGATTTTTTTAATAAGTTAGCGATTCATTTGCAAAGTCTTTATTACCGATCGCATTATGAAACCTTTACTCGTAACAGCAGCCTGTTAGATTTAAAAACCGCTTATCCATTAATTTATGATTTAGCGGTATATATTTCTTCCTTGATTCAGGATCGTTTAGCTATCTGGTTCAACGATGATGAGATTTCCTTCATAGCTTTACATATCGGTTCTTTTCTTGAAACGCAGAAGCATTATCGAAATCAAGTAACGATCCAGTTAATCGTAAATGATTACCATGATATTGGCAGAAACCTCAGCAAACAAATTGAAGAGCGTTTTGGGGAAAATGTCACTGTTTTAGTCACCGAAAAATGGAAAGTAATGAATAGTGATTGTGATTTGCTTTTGACAACGGATCGAGCTACGGCCTCTGAGTGTGCTGGCTCGGTCTTCATCCATCCCTTTTTGACCAGCAAAGATGTCAAGAAAATCGAGAAACGGATTGACTCTCTGAAGGCGCAGCGTGAAAAGCGGCGAATGTATCAAGCAATTGAAAAATTTATTCTGCCGGAACTATACTTTAATCAGGTTGATCCTGCGGGTTTAACACCTGAAGAGATTCGCAAGCAGATTAATCAGCGAATGATCCAATCCGGTTTTGTTGATGATCATTTTTCCGAAAGAGTAGAAAAACGTGAACACATGTCACCAACGAGTTTTCCATCCGGTATCGCGGTGCCGCATTCGGTTGAATTAGAGGCGATAAAAAGCGGAGTGGCCATCATGACCTTGCAGGAACCGCTGATTTGGGCCAGTCATCCAATTAAACTGATTGCTTATATTGCGATCAACAAGGATGAAGCAAATGATTTCAACGATTTTTTTGAAAAATTTATCGAGATAGTTTCTGAGCCCGTTAATACAAAGCAGTTAAGCATGAGTGAGGATTATGAGGAGTTTATCTTGCGATTAAAGGCGATGGTGGATGGTGATGAATAAAAACAAGATAGTCCGGTTGCTGGTGGTGATCATCGGAACTATTATAATGGGCATCGGGATCGAAATAATCGTGCTGGCGAATCAGGGATTTGACTCAGTCAGCACTTTGATTTTGGGGCTAATGAACTTTTCGCCAATTCCCTTCGGACGCTGGAGCCAATTGATCAGTCTCTTCTTTTTGCTGATTACTTTTTTATACAAACGCAGTATGTTAGGAATCGGCAGTATTATCAATACCCTTTTGGTAGGTGAGACGATCAGTCGAACAGCATCTTGGCTTCAAACAGTGAGCTTTTTACAAGAAAATGTATTTGCGTCGCTGGCCGGATTTATGGTCATGGCATTAGGAACAGCTCTTTATTTATCAGGAGGATTAGGGTCAGGTCCGTTAGAAGGTATGATGTTTTGTGTCTGTGATAAATTAGACGTCTCTTTACAGAAAGGCCGGATACTATTGGATTTTCTAATCGTTGCTTGCGGCTTTTTATTAGGAAGTTCACTAGGGATCGGCACTCTTTTCGCGATTTTCTTATTGGGACCAATGATTCAATTCATTTTTTCAATCATTCAAAAAATGCAGCCTATTGATTTCCAACAGCGAAGTAAGAAAGAACAATTATCAGACTAAGAAACAATTACACTCAAGAACGCGCGTAGAAGTGCGTTCTTTTTAGGGTACAGATTTTTGAAAAGCATAATCGCTAAATGAAAGCGGTTGTCTTATAATTAAGAGAAATCAGAAGGAAGCGGGGAGGAAGAAAGATGAGCCGAAATAAACAGGTAACGATTAATCCGGAGCATTTTGAAGCAAGCTTTAAAGTGATTGATGCCCATACACAAGGAGAGTTTACACGGATTGTATACGATGGGTTTCCTGAACCTGTTGGTAAAACGATGCTGGAGAAAAAGCACTATGTCTCGGATAATTATGACCATTATCGCCGAGCTTTGATGGATGAACCTAGAGGTCACAAGGATATGTTTGGCTCTCTTTGGACCGAACCGGTGAATCCTGCAGCCGATTTTGGCGCGATTTTTATGGACGGCACAGGCTATCTGCCAATGTGCGGACACGGGTCAATGGGTTCGGCAACGGCAGCGGTAGAGACTGGGATTGTTAAGGCCACGGAACCGTATACGAATGTAACGATCGATGCACCAGCTGGTTTGATCCGGGCAAAGGTCAAAGTTGAGCAAGGCAAAGCGAAGGCGGTCAGCATTACAAATGTTCCATCTTTTCTATATCAAGAAAATCTAGAAATTCAGATTGAGGGCGGAAAAATAAAGTATGATATTGCCTTTGCCGGTAATTTTGTCGCCCTGATCAATGTCGAACAGCTGGGGATTAATGTTGCAAAAGACAACTTAACCGAGCTTGTTGAGCTGGGGATAAAATTATTGACCGCGATTAATGCAGAAATTAGTGTTAATCATCCTCAACTGGCAATTAATGAAGTTGGTACATGCAATTTTTATGAGCGAATCGAATCAGAGGAAACAGATTATAAAAACGTTGTTATTTTTGGCAATCATCAAGCCGATCGATCTCCATCAGGGTCAGGCACGAGCGCCTTACTGGCGATGCTGTATGCGAAAGGAAAACTTGAATTGAAAGAGATGTTCATTAACGAAAGTATCATCGGCTCTCGTTTTGAGGGAATTCTTTTAGCAGAAAAACAAGTGGATGAGTATACAGCCGTGATCCCACAAATTACCGGCAGTTCAAATATTACCGGGTTAGCAACTTACCTAATCGATCCAGATGATCGTTTGAAATATGGCTTTCAGCTGAATTAGACTCATTGCCTAGAAATTATTGCATAAGTTGCTGACCATGTTAAAATGAGATTTAGTTTAAAGAGTTTGAGGGGGAACGCGCTGTGAATCAAAAGCAACGGCAAGAATTAATCGCTGAAAAAGTGAAGATAAAGGGCAGTATCACCAGCGTAGAAATCGCCGATGAGTTTGGCATCTCCAAAATGACTGTGGGCAGGGACCTCAAGGAATTAGAGGCCCGCGGCGTGGTTCAACTTTTCCATGGCGGAGCGATGTATAAGGATTCTAATATTTTGGAATATCCGATATCAGTAAAAACAGATTTATTTGTAAATGAAAAAAAACGAATTGGTCAAATGGCTGCGGAGCAAATTAATAATGGCAGTTCAGTCTTTTTAGAAACAGGCACGACCGTGCTGCATGTTGCGTTAGAACTCACCAAGAAAACAGAATGCAATTATTATACGAACTCGTTACTAGTCATGAATCATCTTTCAAAAGTGGATGATTTGAGTTTGCACGCAATTCCCGGGAAGTATAGAGAGTTATCCAGCGGTTTTCTTGGAATGGAAACACAAAGCTATATTGATCATTTGTCCTTTGATTATTGTATTATCGGAGCCGAAGCGGTGAATTCCGAGGGAAGAGTTAGTTTGCATAACGAAGAAGACGCATTGACAAAGCGGGCGGTGATGCAAAGATCCAAACATAAAATTTTGGTCTTTGATCGAAGCAAAATTGATCAGGATTATTTGTACGGGATTGGCTCTATCAATAGCTTCGATACGGTAGTCACTGATTATTTAGAAATTTTTGATTTTCTATCAAACGATAAAGAATCGGTTGGAAATATCTTGGTTGTTTAACTACTAAAATAGTTTAGTATGTATTTCCCGAATAACGACTGATTTTTAGACATTATCTAGTATTGGGTAATGTCTTTTTTTGTGTAAAATTTGAATGTCCAAAAAATTTTAAAGTCAAATGTTAAAACGAGTTACTAAATTAGTTGAAATATGTTACTATGTGGTAAGAAAGCAATTAGTGTTGTAAATACTAGAGATGAAAGAATACTTTTAAAGGAGAGAATTGCATGCAAATTAACACTAAACTGATCAAGCAGCCTGAGTTAACACAAGAGGTTAAACCAATCGATCTATCCGCTGAAACAATGGCTAGTAGAAAAGAAGCACTTTTAACCGAGATGAAAAAAAATGAACTCGATGTGGCGGTCATCTATGCGGATAGAGAGCATGGATCGAATTTTGAATATTTTACTGGCTTCATTCCACGGTTTGAAGAGGCTTTGCTGGTTGTCCATCAAAATGGGAAGTCCTTTTTGCTGTTAGGAAATGAAAATACTAAAATGGTTCAATATGCACGATTGGAAGCAGAATTGATCCACGTACCATTCTTTTCTTTACCGAATCAGCCAATGGAGGACGACGCACATTTTACAGATTATTTGATCAAAGCAGAAATTCATGAGGATCATAAAGTTGCCGTGATTGGATGGAAAAATTTCACCTCGACGATTGAAAAAAATCAAAAATTATTTGATCTTCCTTACTTTATTGTTGATGGATTAAAACAAGCAGTGAAAAATTCTGATCGGCTGACTAATGGGGCCTATCTTTTAATTGGACCGGAAAAGGGTATTCGAACCATCAATAATGCTAATGAAATCGCTCATTATGAATATGGAGCGACCTTAGCAGCAATCGGAGTTTTAACTACTATCAACAGCGTTGAAATTGGCAAGACAGAATTAGAGCTGGCCGGAAATTTAGCACAATTTGGACAGCCAAATTCAATCACGACTATTTGTGCAACGGGAACAAGATTTACAAATGCGACCCTTTATCCGAGAAACAAGCCAGTTGAATTAGGCGATACATTCTCTACATCAGTTGGATATAAAGGCGGACTATCTAGTCGAGCGGCTTATGTGGCCAATTCGAAAGAAGATTTGCCGGAAAAAGCCAAAGATTACGAAGAGAAAATTGCAAAACCATATTTTAGAGCCTTTTGTACTTGGTTGGAAACAATCCAAATTGGGCTTGAAGCTGGGAAAGTATATGATGAAATCGAAAAGGTTTTACCAAAAGCAGAGTATCATTGGGAACTGAATCCGGGCCATTTTGTGGCAGATGAGGAATGGATGTCCTCTCCTTTTATGGAAAATTCACAGAATAAAATCAAGAGCGGTCAATTATTCCAAATCGACATTATTCCTAAAGTAGAAGGATATGGCGGTGTAAGTTGCGAAGATGGAGTCGCTATTGCGGATAAGAAGCTTCGCGATGCGATTGAACAAGAATATCCTGAGGTATGGAATCGAATTGTACGAAGAAGAGCCTACTTGAAAGAAGTTTTAGGTATCAATCTTGCTGAAGAAGTTCTTCCTCTGAATGATACAGTCGCTTATTACCGTCCATACGTATTGAATCATGAGTTAGCCTTCTGCAAAGCTTAATAGTAAAAGCCGATGATTCTAATCATCGGCTTATTTTTTATAAATAATCAAAAGACTGTTTTGACGAATGAGTAAAAGGGCTGTATACTAAAATTGAACGAACGGTTCAATTAATAATTGGAGGCGATAATTTTGGAGAATCGTTTAGAACTGATTTATGATGCAGCCGGTCAATTATTTATTAATAAGGGCTTTGCGCGGACCCAGATGAGAGATATTGCTAAGGAGATTGGTCTATCAACAGGGATGCTCTATCAATATTTTACCAGTAAAAAAGATATTCTCAGTTTCATTTTAAAGGGAACGATTGATCCTGAATTTTTCAATAGAGAGCATCATTATCCGATTGATTCACACCTATTTGATGATTTGGATGCAGAAATTATGAAGACCTTTGAAAAGAACCAAGCACAGTTCGATAATCATTTAAAAAATAAAGACTCTGATTATTCGCTGGCGCAAATGTTTTCTGACGCGTTTGACAGTATCTCTAATTACGCGATCAGCTGCTTGATTATTGAGCATAACGAAGATGATCTAAAAAAACTAAGTGAGTATTATCGGGACTATCGCAAACGTTTCTTTAATCAGGTCCAACAATATATTCAGTTGTTTATGGAGAAAGATGAATTTAGAAAAGTAGAAAGTATTCCCTACACAACACGCGCAGTAGTGGAGAGCTTGGCTTGGTGGGGAATGCATTTGAGATATGATGCTTATGAAACGGATAAAACGATCTCAAATGAAATGGCTAAAAAAACCTGTCTGGATTTATTGTTACACGCGTATCAAAAATAGCAGAGCCTTGCTCTGTTTTTATTAGGAACAGCTATTAAATGAACCGTTCAATTATTAGAAAGGAAGATAAAAATGAAGAATTGTAAACAGAATTTATCCTTACTCTTGGGACTATTCATCGTGGCGTTCAGTTTAACCGCCTGCGGATCGGAGAAAGAAGCAAAGCTGGTCAATACGCAAACCATTTCAGCAAAAGCAATAACCAATATCTCTTTGGATTATGATGCCGATGATCTGCGCATAGAAAATTCTAGCGGCAAGGCGATTATTCTCAAGGAGTATTTAAGCAAAGATAAGCAGAAATACTATTCAACGATTGATCAAAAGAATCACACTATTTCAATGAAGGAGGGAAAACGACCGTTAGGGACAACCTTCAAAAGTAAAATAATTCTAACAATTCCTAAAGACTATCAAGGCAAACTTAATGTACATTCAACCAGCGGAAAAATTACAACAGAACTTAGTGATCAAACATTGGATGGGATCTCGCTGGATACAACTAGCGGTGTCATTGAGACCGGAGATTTAAAAAGTGAAGGAATTTTGTTAGGCACCACTAGCGGAAAAATAAAAGGGAATCGTCTAATTACTAAGAAAAACCTGCACATTCAAAGTACTAGCGGTCCGCTAGAGTTCGAACTGCTTAAAGCGAAAGAGATCGAATTACAAACAACTAGTGCCAAAGCTCAGATCAATGAAACAAAGGGCAGCTTAGACTATGAAACCAAAAGCGGAAATCTGATGTTAGAGAATTTTTCAGGCAGTGGCAAATTAATAGCTAATGGTGATGGAGAGATCAGAGCAACGTTTAAAGAGATTACGAATCATCTATCTGTCTTTTCAAAAAATGGAGACATCACACTCAAGCTGCCAAACACTGAAACGATGGATCTATTTGTGAAGACAAAAGAGGGGAAGATTGATAATCAACGACAGGAATTATCTGAAAGAAAAGACTCTCACGGAGCGAAGGTAGAAGTAGAAACAAGAAATGGCGATATCACTGTAAACTAATTTTTTTACAGTATTAATTAAATGAATGCTTCAATTATTGAGGAGGGATGAAATGAAGGCTGCGAAACTATTTTGGATTTTTATTTTAAGTTCGATGATTGGTTTTTTGATCGAAAATGGCTATCGCTTTCTTCTAACGGGTAATTTTGTTTGGCATCGAGGAGTAATCATCGGTCCCTTTCTGCCTATTTATGGAATGGGTGCCTGCGTCTTCACACTGGTACTTCGCCGGGTTCATTCAACGATAAAATTATTTATACTGGGTGCACTCATTGGAGGAGTGACCGAATTTTTAGGAAGTCTGATCAAAGAAGTTTTATTAGGAATCAAACTTTGGGATTACAGCCATCATCCGTTCAATCTACTCGGTCGTATAAGCCTTGTCTATTTATGCTTTTGGGGAATTTTGTGTGTACTGTTCATAAAAATTATCCTGCCCTTTTTATCCGATTTAATCGAAAAAAGCGGGGTAGGCCGAATGAAAAATATGACGCGAATTGTTTTTTTAGTCTTCACACTCAATCTTACATTTTCCGGTTTGGCTTTGCAGCGTTGGAATGAGCGACAATCAGGTGCGTCTGCTGAAAATCAATTTGAGCGAAGGATGGATAAACTTTTTCCAGACAAAGTGCTGGAAAAAGTTTATCCCAGTTTGGAACAAAGTAATTAGCGAGTAGAAAAAAATGGAGGGGATATGATGGAGAAAAAGCAGTTCTATTGCAGTGCAGAAAGTGTCACTAGTGGGTTATTGCATTTTTGGGGAACTCTGCTTTCAATTGGCGGAACAGTTCTCTTAATTTTAGTATCAGTCAAACAGGATGCAGCCCCAATCAAGTTAGTTTCATTTTGTATTTATGGAGCAAGTTTGATTTTATTGTTTTCGGCATCAACGATTTTCCATATTTTTTATATCTCACCAAAGGTTCATAGGGTTCTGAGGAAGATCGATCATTCAATGGTTTTTTGCTTAATCGCCGGAAGTTACACGCCAATTTGCTTGCTGGTATTAAAAGGACTGCTAGGCTGGGTCTGTCTGATTATGGTTTGGTCATTAGCGGTAGTAGGAGTCATTGGAAAAATCTTTTGGTTTAAAGATTCGAAATGGTTTAGTGCAGTTGTCTATTTACTCATGGGTTGGGGAATTGTTTTATTGATCAAACCACTTTCTCAAAGCTTGCCGTTTACGGCAATTGTTTGGTTATTTTCCAGTGGGATCTTATATTCGGTCGGAGCGTTCATTTATGCTTCTCCAAAATGTCAATTTCATTTGCCTGCATTTGGCAATCATGAACTATTCCACCTTTTCGTATTAGCGGGTGCTGCCTGCCATTACTATCTGATTTTTCAATATATTTTATAAGTGGTGGCTGCCAACTCAACAGAAAAAAAGCTCCTCTTTGATTTGTCTGGATATTTCCATACGAATCAAAGAGGAGCTTTTGTTTTTAAATCAGATTTAGTTATTCTTTTTGTTTCAATATTACTTTTCGAACTTTTGAAATAGTATCTTGTGCATTGTTCCGGTTTCGGAACATCAAGATGACATAAAGCGAATCAATAATACTTAATTGAGCGATTCGTGATGCCAAGGCTTCGGAGCGAAACTCAATTTCTTCAGAAATGGAGATGAAAACTACATCTCCTAATTTTGCTAGAGGAGAGTTGGCTTGGCTGGTTACCACGATTACTTTTGTTCCTGCTTTTTTGACAGCTTCGGCGATATGAATAGTCTCTTTGGATTTCCCTGAATGAGAAATAAACAGCGCGCAATCCTCTTCTGTCAGCAGAGAAGCTTCCATTAATTGTATATGGTAGTCCGTGCTATGACCAACAGGAATCGGAGAACGTAAAAATTTATGGTAAGCATCGGTCGCAACAATTTCTGAACCACCCACGCCGAAGAAATAAAGGCGTCTGGATTCTGAGATCATTGTTACGGCCTTTTTCAAATCTTCCTCTTTCAATAATTTACGAGTGTCCGTCAATGTCGTCATATTCGAATCGAAAACTTTCTGAGCCATGACTAACTCGGAATCGTTTTTTTGCACATTTTCATGAACTGTAATAGCAGTTAAGTCATTTTCTTGCTTCAATAAAGCCATCTTAAAATCTTTAAATCCATTAAAACCCAACGTTTTCGTAAATTGAAAGAACGTTGAGTCAGCGATCCCCAGCTCGGAAGCAAGATCACTAATGGAACCATGACTTACTTTACTAGGGTTCTCTAATATGTAATCGGCAATAGCCTGTTCTTTCGGGCTAAAATCTTTGTACAGTGATTTGATTTGTAAGTGAATTGGGCTAGACATCTGCAATCCTCCTTTATCCAATAATCTTATAATTCATAAGATACTAGGTAATCAAAAAAAAATCAACAAAAATATTTTTTTCTTTTTTCTATTTACAAAAAAATATTTTTTTGTATAATAAAGTTATAAGATTGAATGCGCTATCAGAAATCGGTTTCTATAATAGTGCTCGTGCTGCAGGACGTTTGTTTTTTTGTGAGAAGGAGTGAATGATCTGAGGAGTGAATAATCTAGTTAATGGATTGAACAAAAAGGTATTCGATAATTATTGGCAATAAGGCAAGACAAAAAGGAGCATTTGGGATGAAAAAATACAAGATTGCGATTGTAAATTCAAGTAGTTTCGGAAAAATTTTCCATGACCAATTGGAGCGACTTGAAAAAATCGGCGAGGTTCGTTCGTTTACAGTTGATGGAGAAATCGGCGGACGCGAATTAGCGGAGTTATTAGCAGGCTACAATATCATTATTGCAAGTGTCACACCATTTTTTACTCCAGAATTTTTTGATTATAAGGATGAACTTATCTTAATTACGAGACATGGCATTGGTTACAACAATATTGATCTTGAAGCAGCACGCAAGCATGACACACTGGTCTCAATCATTCCGGCTTTAGTTGAGCGAGATGCTGTGGCGGAAAATAATATCACAAATTTATTAGCACTCTTAAGGAAAACAGTAGAAGCGGATTTGAGTGTTAAGAATGATAGTTGGGAAGATCGTGCTAATTTTGTTGGTCGAACATTGTTTAACAAAACAGTCGGTGTTGTCGGTGTTGGTAATACTGGGAGCTGCGTAGTTGAAACGCTGAGAAATGGTTTTCGCTGTAATGTTTTAGCATACGATCCTTATAAATCAGCTTTGCATATCGAAAGCTACGGGGCAAAAAAAGTCGACTTGCCGCAGCTATTAAAAGAATCAGATATCATCTGCCTTTGCGCCAGCCTGAATGAAGAAAATTACCACATGATCTCTACTGAAGAAATCGCGCAGATGAAAGACAATGTTTATCTATCTAATAGTGCTCGCGGAGCATTACTTGATGAAGAGGCCATCGTCAACGCTTTAAAATCTGGAAAAATCGCTGGTATAGCAACGGATGTGCTGGAAGAAGAACCAGGACGGAAGAACCATCCTTATCTAGCCTTCACTAATGTCGTTATGACCCCGCATACTTCTGCGTACACTATGGAATGCTTACAGGAGATGGGTGCGAAATGTCTTCGTGATGTTGAAGATGTTGTTGCGGGAAAAGTCCCAGAACGTTCGGTTCAACCACAAAGCAAATGTGTCAGCTAAAGAATGATCTCAGCTTGAGAGGAGGAAATCAATGTTAACCGATTTGAAGGTCAAAGTGGGGCCGCAGTTTTATCGGTATCACGTTGGTGCGATCGAGTTCGTGCCGGAGGTATTGCAAGAGTTTTCGGCGAAAAATGTTTTAATCGTTCATGGTCAAGTTTCATTTGAAAAGGCCAAACCTTATCTGGATTTTCTAAATCATCAAGAGTTCGCTTTTCAGTATCTGCGATACACCGGCGAATGCAGCTACTATGGTGCAGAACGAATTGCTGAAGCGGTCAAAGAAAATCAGATTGATTTTATCATTGGTGTTGGTGGCGGAAAACTGACAGATCTAGTTGGTTATGCTGCTCATACACTAAACGTGAATTTCGGAGTAATTCCCACATTGGCCAGCAATTGTGCACCTTGGACGCCGCTTTCGGTGATGTATAAGGAAAGTGGAGAATCAGAAGGTAAAAGTGAACATTTCTTACGGCAAGCGGCATTTTTCATCACTGATCCTGAGCTCGTTGTTGATGCCCCCATTAACTATTTTATCGCAGGCTTAGCAGATACTATTGCAAAATGGTACGAATCAGATGCGATTTTGCAGCAAGAACATTTAAAAAATGAGCCTTTCTTACAATTGGCCGGATATACTTCCGAACTTTGTAAAACAGCCATTTTGAACAATTCAGCTAAAGCAATCGCTGATATGAAAGCTGGCGTAGCAACGGAAGAATTTATTCATTTATCAGAAATTATTTTCGCAGTCGCCGGCCTAGTAGGTGGTTTAGGTGATAAGTACGCTAGAAACGCGATCGCTCATGCCATGCATGACGGGATGAGCAAGTTCATTCCTGAGAGTCATAATTTCCTGCATGGTGAGAAAGTCGCTTATGGCATTTTTTATCAGTTAGCGGTTGAAAAAAAGTGGACACAAATTGACGCGTTGATTCCTTTTTATCAAGAGCTAGAATTGCCAACCTCGCTAAAACGAATGAATATTTTGCCAGAAGATGAGGCCGTCATTGATCAAATCGTTGCATTTATTGATTCAAAAGAAAAGGTTCATCTGCTGCCGATTCCAATTACAGTCGATTTATTGAAGGAATCAATTTTTGAACTAGAGAATTATATTAATGAGCGTTAGAAAAATTAATTATAGGAATACGAATTAGGAGGAACTTATGGATACTTTAAGTGTAATGCAGAGTCTGTTAATTGCTTTATGGGTCGCTGCGGTAATGTCAAGGTGGCTAGGAGGGGGCGCAACCCTAACGCTACGTTTTTCACCACTTATGACAGGTTTGGTTGTCGGAATTATTATGGGGGATGTTGCCCAGGCGATGATCGTTACTGCGGCTTTGCAAATGATTTATATGGGTGTTTTCTCGCCAGGCGGATCGATGCCGGCGGAACCGTCAATCGCTGCGGCAATTGCCGTTCCAGTAGCATTGTTAGGGAATTTAAAACCGGAAGCTGCGATCGCGGTGGCTGTGCCCGTTGGATTGCTAGGAAGCTACTTATACCAATTCCGTTTCTTCATTAATACATTCTTAGGAAAGTATACAGATAAAGCGGTTGAAGACTTGAACGCAAAGGCGATGAAACGCTCGATTATTTTATACCCAACGATTGCTTCATTTGTTCTATTTGTTCCATTAGTATTTATTGCTCTCTTCTTGGGTGCACCAATCATTGCGGACGTTATCAACGCTTTAGAAGGAACGGTAGTCATTCATATCCTTGAAGTAGTCGGCGGAGGGTTAGCTGCTATCGGTATTGCGACTACAGTATATGTTATTGGTCGAAAAGATTACATGGTCTTTTTCTTCCTTGCTTATTTTATGAGTGTTGTCTTGAAATCTCTTGAAATCACAATGGTTACTTATGCGATCTTTGGCATCTTGATCGCTTTGATCTTCGTTCAATCGCAAAAAGGCAAAGGAACAGCTCCAGCTGCCGAATCGGCAGGATCGAGTTCCGGTGCAACCTTTGATGATGACGATGATTATGATGATGGATTTTAATGAAATACCACGAGGAGGGAAAAAACATGACTGAAGTATCAACCAATCAAACAGTAGATAAAAATTTAGCACCTGAAGAAATTACCAGCAAAGATGTCACCAAGGCGTATCTGAGATGGCATTTCGCCAATGAGATCCCACATTCATTTGAACGCTACTTAGCACCATCACTACTTTATGCGATGATGCCGATTTTGAAGAAATTATATAAAGATGACGATTCCTTAAAAGCAGCCTACAAGCGTCAATTACTATTTTTCAATACACAGTTGAGCTGGGGCGGTGGTGTCATAACTGGTTTAATGTCATCAATGGAACAACAACGGGCACAAGAAGAATACGAGAAAAAAGAAATCTTGATGCAAGATGATTTGATGTATAACACGAAGGCTGGTTTAATGGGAGCCTTGGCCGGAATCGGGGATGCGATTGATTCTGGAACTGTTCAATATATTTTCATTGCGATCGCTGTTCCCTGGGCACAACAAGGAAGTGCTTTAGGCGCGTTGTTCCCATTTGTTTGCTTCGCAATTTACCAAGCGGCACTGGGCGTATTTTTCGCTAGACAATCATTCACAATGGGACGAAACGCTACTGGATTGATGCAAAGTACTGGAGTTCAAACAGCGATTGAAGCACTTTCCGTATTGGGTCTGTTCATGATGGGAATATTGGCCGGCAACTATGTAAAAGTCGAGTCGACACTAAAATTTGCGATCTCGGGTCGGAAATTCGTTATTCAAGAAATACTCGATCAGATCGTACCTGGTATTTTACCGTTAGTAGTCGTTATGGGTGTTTATTGGTTCTACACCAAAAAAGGCCTAAAAGTTACTCAAGCGTTGCTTTGGCTGACATTGATCTTAATTGTTTTAGCCGGAATTGGAATCTTATAAATTAGAAAAGGAAGTGTTTTAAATGGGCGTAATTAATTTAGCGCGTGTGGATGAACGTTTGATCCACGGACAAGTAATGATGACCTTATCACAAAAAAGCGGAGTTAACTCAATCTTCGTAGTGGATGAAGTAGTTGCAAAAGACAAATTCATGCGTGATTTATATAAGAATGCGGGTAGTCGGACAGGTCAGAAAACGATCGTGATCACTCCTGATAAAGCTAAATTCTATTGGGATGAGTTCAATTTTAAAGAATATAACTGTATTTTGATTACGAAAACAGTGAGTGTCATCTACGATTTAGTGAAGCACGGGGTACCGATGAAAGAACTAAATATTGGCGGCATCGCTCAAAAAGATCCAGAAAAAGATTTGTTAGTTACTAAATCGGTTTATTTGAACAAAGCAGATGCAGAAAAGTTAAAAGATATGAATGAAAATTATGGCGTCGAAGATATTTATTTCCAGGCAACACCTTCTGCACCGAAATCCAGTTTGAAAGACGTTTTAAAACAATTTGGGTTATAAGATTCATTAACTAAAAGAACAGGAGAGAGTGTAGATGGAGCAAACAGAGATCTTTAAAGACTGGCTATTTCGTTACCAATACGTTTATCGCTTGCGTCGGACAGAAAAGAGCAAGAAAAAATTTCTCGCTGCTTTAGTAACGGATATCGTTAAGATGCGCGAAGACGTTCAAGTAATCGAGTACAACCAAAAAAAGAAATACGCCGCTCGAAATGTCTACGTCGGGAATATCCAGCAGGCGGATCGTGTGATTTGTACTTTCTATGATACTCCTCCTGAAAGTTTTGGTTCTTACCAGTTATTCGATCGCAAGGATCAGGCTCAAAAGACGACCAAATTTATTTTGGCTAGTACGATTTTGGCGATTCTTTTTGGAATCATCGGGACGTTGATTTATATGCGATTTTCGGCAAACTCGTTCCAACTTAACTCGCTTAGTACATTGGGCATCATGGCCGTTTATGCAGGTTATTTTGCCTTGTTAGGAAAAGTGACCAAAGGCCTATCTAATCGAAAAACGCTGGTTAGAAATACATCATCGATCTTAGCGATGTTGAAAATGATTGGGGAGAACAATCAACCCAAAGTAGCCTATGCTTTTCTAGATGAGGGAAGTTATGGGACTCAAGGGTTGGACGAGCTGCAAAAGCAAGTGAATACGAACTGCAAAATTTATTATTTAGACAGTGTCGGTGCATCGGCTCCATTACATCTTGTGGGCGAATCGCCGAAGAGTAGTGAAGATCATAAAAATATCGATTATCAAGCAGCGGAGCAAAAGGTGAGCTATCTTTTTAGTGCAAGAAGAGATTCAGATAGCGCTGCTTTTTACTTAAATTCCGCTGATTTAAAAGAGAAACAGTTGAACATGGAAAATATTGCTGCTGTAACGGATTTGTTTCAGTGACAGAAGTGGAGGGAACTATGTTAGGAATCGTTATTGCTACACATGGAAAGCTAAGTGATGGCTTGAAAGATGCCGCGGAGGTGATCGTTGGTACAACGAACAATATTGCCACGGTCAATTTAAATCCTGGTGATGATGTTCAAGAATTAGGAAAGCAAATTGAAGCGGCTGTTAAAGAAGTAGATAAAGGGGCAGGCGTGATTGTGCTGACTGATTTAGTAAGTGCTAGTCCATACAATCAATCAGTTTTGATTACGAACAGTTTAGAACCGGAGCTTCAAGCAAATGTTTATGTGATCGGCGGCGTAAATTTACCGATGTTGTTAGAAACGATCAATCATCAAATTTTGAGTACGCCAGTTGAAGAAACAGCACCAGCCATACTAGCGCAAGGTGCTGACAGTCTGGATATTTGGCACATCTCAAAGGTTGAAGAAGAAGATAATGAAGATGATTTCTAAGAAGTAGAAATCAGTGGATTTTCGCGTTATTAAAAATCGCACAATTTAAACAAGAATAGGAGACTAAACTTAATGAAGTGGGGCTTTAGATGGTATGGAGAGAAAGGTGACTCCATTTCCTTAAATAATATCCGACAAATTCCGGGAATCAACGGAATTGTTGGAACATTACTGAATAAACTTCCGGGCGACGTTTGGGAAGTTTCTGAGATCCGTGAACTGAAGGAATCAATTGAAAAAGATAAATTGGAACTATTAGGAATTGAAAGTGTTGCGGTTCATGATGCAATCAAGGCCGGCACAGCAGAACGAGATCACTATATCAATAACTACATTCAAACAATCAGAAATTTATCTGAGTGTGGTGTTCATATGATTTGCTACAGCTTCAAACCAATTTTTGGTTGGGCAAAGACTACGTTGAACTATGAAAATGAAGACGGCAGTCTGGCTTTGCTATACGATCAAGCAGTCGTAGATAACATGGAACCAGGCGATATGTACAAATTGATCAGCAGTCAATCCAAAGGGTTCCAACTTTCTGGCTGGGAAGAAGAGCGTTTGAGTAAATTCAATTCGCTAGTTGAAATGTATGAAGGTGTAACAGAAGAAGTTCTGTTTGATAACTTACAGTATTTTCTTGAAAAAATTATTCCTGTTTGTGAAGAAACAGATATGAAAATGGGAATTCATCCGGATGATCCACCTTGGGAAATTTTCGGATTCCCACGAATCACGAAAAACTTAGAGGATTTAAAAAGGATTACCAGCATGGTAGATTCACCTTGTAATGGTGTAACTTTGTGTACTGGTGCATTGGGGGCAGACCCAGACAATGACATGGTGGAAATAGTTCATGCCATAGGCGATCGAATCAACTTCGTGCATTTTCGTAATGTTGAGTTTTTAGGTTATCGCAAATTCAAAGAAACTGCTCATTTATCTACAGAAGGATCACTTGATATGTACGCGATCATGGAAGCTTTAATCGAAGTCGGTTTTGATGGTGTGATCCGTCCAGATCACGGTCGGACACTTTGGGGAGAAGTAGCGAGACCGGGGTATGGTTTATATGATCGAGCGATGGGAATTACTTATATGCAAGGCCTGCATGAAGCAATTACTAAAAGTAAAAATGAAACATCTAGCGGAAAGTGAGCGAAAAAGATGCCAGTAAATATAAAGCATAAAGTCTATGAACAACTAGCGCAAACAAAACTTTTACCGCTGTACACAGCAACGGATTTAGATTATCTAGCTAAAGTAGAAGAGATTTTATTAGAAAATGATGTTCCATTGATCGAAGTAACTTTCCGCAGTGATTTGGCTGCTGAAGCGATCAAACGGTTGTCGGAATCCGGTAAATTAATGGTAGGAGCTGGCACTGTTCGAACACTAGCAGAAGCAAAGATTGCTGTTGAAAATGGTGCACAATTTGTTGTTTCTCCAGCAGTCGTTCCGTCAGTGATTGAGTATTGTTTAGAACAAGAAATGCCAGTCTTTCCTGGGACCGCAACACCGAGAGATATCCAATCGGCAGCAGAGTATGGGATCAATGTTGTGAAGTTTTTCCCGGCGGATATTTATGGAGGGCTCAAGGCAATCAATGCACTAAGTGGGCCTTTCTATGATATAAAGTTCTTGCCAACGGGTGGGATCAACGAGGAAAACTTTGTGGAGTACCTTGATAACCCTCATGTGATTGGAGTAGGCGGTTCCTTCATTCTTTCTGAGAAAGTAATCATGGAAGATAACGGAGAAAAGATGAAGCAGATTTTACAAACATTGGTTAAAAAAATTAAGTAAAGCTATTAAAAAGCATCAGGAGAATTTGATCTCCTGATGCTTTGTTTTTAATGCTTGACTAAAACTTTTAAAGGCGCCCATTTCCAATTTTCTACTTCTGGAAGGTCTTTTCCTTCTGAACGAATGTAATCATGGTGTTTATCCAACGTTTGGTCCATTTTTTGTGAGAAGTCTTTTGCCTTTTCACCATAAACCGCATTTGCTCCATCCTGAGCTAAGTGGAAACGATCCATTTCGCTGAAAACACGCATGTCGAAAGGAGTGGTGATATCACCATTTTCACGATACCCGTGGATATGGATATTGTGATTATGACGATTAAAGAAGATATCACGAACCATGCCTTCATATCCATGGAAGGCGAAAATGATTGGTTTATCCTTAGTGAAGATCGCATCGAACTCATCGTCGCTTAACCCGCGAGGATCAATTTCCGGATGACGTAATTTCAAGAGATCAACAACATTGACAAAACGAATTTTTAGTTCAGGGAATTGTTCATTTAGAATCGACACAGCTACTAAAGCTTCTAAGTTTGGTTCAGTACCTGCTGCGGCGATGACTAAATCAGGTTCTGAACCGTTATCTGTACTGGCCCAATCAATGATTTTCAATCCATCTTCCACAAGTACTTCGGCCTCAGCAGCTGAGTAAAATTGTGGGCGAGGGTGCTTACTTGAAACAATCAAGTTAATGACTTGTTTATCTTGCATGGCTTTATCCATAACGGCCATTAAACTATTAGCATCTGCCGGCAGATATTCACGAATAAATTCTGGCTTCTTCTCAGCCAAGTGAGTCAATACACCTGGATCTTGATGTGTGTAGCCATTGTGATCTTGCTGGAAGACCGTTGATGTCGCAATAACATTCAAAGCAGGATATTCTTTGTGCCATGCATGAGCACTAGCTTTGCGCATCCATTTGAAGTGTTGAGTCAACATAGAATCAACCACTCGCAAGAAAGATTCATAACTGGCAAAGAAACCGTGGCGACCAGTTAAAACATAGCCTTCTAAGAAACCTTCTGCTTGGTGTTCAGACAGCTGACCATCGATCACTCGACCTGCTGAAGATTGCCATTCATCAGTACTGTTTTTTGGTTCTAACCATTGACGATCAGTTACTTCAAAGACTTTATTCAATCGATTCGACTTAGTTTCATCCGGTCCGAAAATACGGAAATTTGTTGGATTCTTAGTAACCATATCACGGGCTTGCTGACCAAAAATGATCATATCTTGGGCCGTTACTGAACCGGGAACAGTCGTATCAATTGCATATTGTTTCCAATCCGGCATATCCATCGGCTTCGGATCAATCCCGCCATTGGTGATAGGATTGGTAGACATCCGTTTGTCACCCTTAGGAGAAAGTTCTTTTACTTCATCAATGATTTTTCCATTTTCATCGAATAGTTCTTCTGGACGGTAAGATTTCAACCATTCAATTAATTTATCTGCATGTTCCATATCTTCTGAACCCACGGGAATTGGTACTTGGTGGGCGCGGAACGTACCTTCAAGTCGTTCACCATCCCATGTTTGTGGACCTGTCCAGCCTTTAGGTGTTCTGAAAATAATCACGGGCCATTTTGGCATTTCAGCATCTTCAGCTTTGCCTTTACGAGCTTCACTTTGAATGGTTTTGATTTCTTCAATTACTTCATCCAATACTTTTGCCATGACTGGATGAACTTCTGCGGGATCATTGCCTGCAACAAAGTAAGGTTTCCAGCCAAGACCTTCAAAATATTTTGCCAAGTCTTCATCACTTTTACGAGATAAAATAGTCGGATTGGAAATTTTTCCACCATTCAAGTAAAGGATCGGTAATACCGCGCCATCGTTAACCGGATTGATGAAGACATTTGAGAACCAGCCACTTGAAAGTGGACCTGTTTCAGCCTCGCCATCGCCAACGACTGTTGCAGCAATAACGTCTGGATTATCTAAAATAGCACCTGTCGCATGGGAAAGGGCATAGCCTAGTTCGCCGCCTTCATGAATTGAGCCAGGTGTTTCTGGAGCAGCGTGAGAAGCAATCCCGCCAGGAAATGAGAACATTTTGCAAAGCTTTTTAAGTCCGTCTTCATTTTCTGTGATCTCTGGGTAAATCTCAGTATAGCTGCCATCAATATAGGAGTTCGAAACCATTACTTGGCCACCATGACCGGGTCCTTCAATATAAAACATGTTTAAATCATACTTATTGATCGCACGATTCAAGTGGGCATAAATAAAGTTTTGACCAGCAATCGTACCCCAATGGCCGATTGGATGGGTTTTAACATCTTCTTTTTTTAGTGGCTGTCTTAATAGAGGATTGTCTTTTAAATACATTTGTGCAACAGAAATATAGTTGGCGGCACGCCACCAGGCATCGACTTTGTTCAAGTAGTCTTTAGAATCTAGGTTGTTTGACATGTAAAAAGCTCCTTTTTAAGTAAATAATACTTTAATGTTTCCACACACAATATACCTGTAAAGAAATCACTTGTAAACCCTTTTTTGGTATTTTTTACATTAATTAGTATTGATTATTTTTTAAGATAACGGAGACTACTCAATGGTTGCTTTTGTGGCCAAATAACTAGATCGATTAATAACAACGATAGATCGTGAAAAAATTAACTTAATTTTTGTATTGATTACGAATAAAAAATAAAGATAGATTGATTGAGAGGAAACCTCAATAAATTTTTGATAGTTCATAATTCCGCCACATTTTTTTCTTATTTTTATTCAAAAAGCTCATAGCTTTTTCAAATGTTTGGCGTAAGATGAACTTAACCCTAAAAATAATTCTTTTTCCCCTGTGAAAGCAGGAACCCCCCAAAATAAGGCTGACGCGAAAGCGTCAGCCTTATTTTGTATATACCCATGCGTTAGCGAGCTGTGGCATGAGATGATCGAGTGAATATTTTTGCATATAATGTTCCTTTTCAGGTCTATCGTTTGGATCGTAAACGATGATTTGATCGCTTTGAACATCTTTTTTAATGACCATAATATGACCGACATCAGTGAACTCGCCAGGATTGACGGAAATAACAAGCGGTTGATTTTGATTTAAATGTTGTTGAATTTTTGCTTGATCTTTACCGAGATCCTGCACAGTTAATCCGTAGTTTTGGGCAAAAGCAGGGAAGATCGTCCAAGCAGTTCCCTGGCCGGATTCATAATAGTGATCGCCGCTCCATTGTAGAATCTCGGTAGGGTAGACAGTCCGTCGTTCCCAATAAGAGAGGATCATTGCTAAAGAAGTGATCGCGCAACCGTTTGTTGCCAGATCATTTTTATCGGAGCCGCTGCCATAAGATTTATCGGCCCAGCGTGTGTCTGTTTGTAATAATAATGGAAAATCCTGCCCATGTTCTTGCAAATATTGATTTGCACTTGCAGAAAAGTCCTGTTGGCTGTTGACTTTATTATCGAAGTGAAAAATTCGGGAAGAAAGCATCCCTAAACTTGCGATCACTAAAAAGGTTCCTAGTAAGATTGAAAATGGACGAATTCGTCGCCGCATAAAAAACACCTCCACTCTATTATTAAAACGAAAAAAGAGTGGGGTGTCATCGGTCAAAAGTTGTAAGTTATTCGAATTCTTCTAATTCTAAGCTAAGTTCTTCCCAACTGAAAAGCTGTTCCTCTTGTTCAGCTTTTTTTGTTTCTAGCTGATTAGTCAATTCTAACAACTGAACATGATCGTTTAGAATATCAGGCTGGCTCATTTGTGTTTCCAGTTCACTGATTTTTTGATCAAGGATAGAGAGATTCTCTTCGATCGCTTCGATCTTGCGTCGCAAACTGCGGATTAATTTTTGCTGTTCCTTGTCTTGATAAAATTTCTTTTTCGGAGCTTCGACAGGAACATTCTCTTTAGCCTGCAACTCGGCGATTTCTTCTTCTTCCTTTTTCTTTTCCAGATAGTAGTCGTAATCACCCAAATATAATTTGCTGCCTTCGGGAGATAGTTCGATTACTTTATTAGCGATACGATTGATGAAGTAGCGGTCATGGGAAACAAATAACAGCGTTCCTTGATAGTCAATCAATGCATTCTCCAAAACCTCTTTGTTATCGATATCTAAATGGTTCGTTGGTTCATCAAGAATCAGAAAGTTTTCTTTGTTCATGGACAGCTTCGCTAATGCAACACGAGCTTTTTCACCACCGCTTAATAATGGAATCGTCTTTTCGACGTCTTCACCACTGAAAAGAAAACCGCCTAAAACGTTGCGAATATCTTTTTCTGGTGTAGTTGGGTGTTCATCCCAAAGCTCGGCGAGGATCGTTTTATTCCCGTGCAGGTCGGCTTGACCTTGGTCGTAATAGCCAATTGTGACATTGGTTCCAAAATGCGGATTTCCTTTGATAAATGGAAGCTGACCGATCAAGGATTTTAACAAGGTTGACTTACCGATCCCGTTTGGTCCGACTAATGCGATGGCATCTTCCCGGCGAATATCCATATCAATTGGTTCAGAGAGCGTTTCTTCATAGCCAATCGCGGCATCTTCGACCTGTAAGACGACGTTGCCGGAAACTTTGTCGATATCAAACATAAATTTCGCCGATTTTTCATTCCCGTCTGGACGATCTAAACGATCCATTTTTTCTAACGTTTTACGACGGCTTTGTGCCCGCTTAGTTGTTGACGCACGAACCAAATTTCGAGCAACAAAATCTTCGAGCTTTTCGATCTCAACTTGCTGCTTCTCATAGGCTTTCCAATCGCTTGATAATTGAGCAGCTTTCAAATCTAGATAGCGGGAGTAATTGCCCGTATAGTGCCGAATCTTGTGGCGAGAAATTTCATAGATCTCATTAACCACACGATCCAAGAAGTAGCGGTCATGGGAAACGATCAATAACGCTCCTGGATATCCCTGCAAGTAATCCTCCAGCCAGGCCAATGTTTCGATATCTAAATGATTGGTTGGTTCATCGAGAATCAAGATATCCGGTTTAATGAGCAGCATCCGCGCCAAAGCTAGCCGAGTTTTTTGACCGCCTGACAGGGTGCTGATCTCTTTATCGTAAAAACTTTCGTCAAATTTGAAGCCATGGAGTACACTGCGAATTTCATTTTCGTAGCCGTAGCCGTTCTGATCATTGAAGTCATGCTGAAGCTGATCGTATTCCTTCAATAAAGAAGCATAACGACTATTGCTTTCAGGTGTTTCACCGATAGCTACTTCAACTTCCCGCATTCGTTGCTCCATTTGGCGAACTTTTTCAAAAGCTTTCAGCATCTCATTCCAAATAGTTTCGTTTGAATCTAAACCAGTATCTTGGGCTAGGTAGCCTAAAGTTGCTTGTTTATTTTTAATCACCTGTCCAGCATCTGGTGCTTCGGTGTTGGCGATAATTTTTAATAGAGTAGACTTGCCTGCGCCATTTCTTCCGACTAAGCCGATCCGAGCTTTGCTGGCGACTTCAAGATGAATATTTTCAAATAAAGTGTCGGCACCAAAATAGCGAGCAATTTGATTTGCTTGTAGTAAAATCATTAAATATCTTCCTTAAATTTATTTTTCCGAATGGCTTCAGTCTAACATATTTTTATCAAGGGTGCGATTGGAAGCGGTCATTTCCTTCGAATCGTGATTTTTTCACAAAACTTCGAGCAGGAGCGTTGCAATTTCACTAAGATTCTTGCTATTATAGTGCAGTAGTCAACATTTAAGAATTTTTTTAATAAAGGAGAGTTATTGTGAAAGAACATTCAATTCCAAAAGCGACTGTTAAACGATTGCCGTTATACTATCGGTATTTACGTATATTGAATAATGCAGGAAAAACCAAAGTATCATCGACAGAACTAAGCGAGGCGATCCAAGTGGACAGCGCGACGATTCGTCGTGATTTTTCTTACTTTGGGGAATTAGGCAAACGTGGATACGGATACGATGTCGAAGATTTGATGCATTTCTTCGGGAAAATCTTGAACGACGATCAATTGACTAATGTTGCATTAGTCGGTGTTGGTAACTTAGGTAGTGCCTTGTTGAAATTCAAATTCCACCAAAGCAATAGTATTCGAGTAAGTTGTGCCTTTGATGTCAAAGAAGATATCGTGGGTCGGATTGTGGACGGAATTCCCGTTTATCCGTTAGACAACATGGTCGAACAAATTAAATTGCAGCAAATTGAGATCGCGATCTTGACTTTGCCAGCACAACAAGCGCAACAAGTAGTAGACCAATTAGCTGACGCAGGGATCAAAGGAATCCTGAACTTTACAGCGGCTCGTTTGACTGCACCTGAAGATGTAATTATTCAGAGTGTTGATTTGACTAACGAGTTACAAACATTGATTTACTTTTTGCATCATAATACAGATAACAAATAAAAAGGACTGAGCGCATGCTCAGTCTTTTTTATTTGAATAATGTTTGATAATCAGTCGTTTCCGAATCTTTGGGCAGTTGTTTTAGAAGCTTTTCCAAGGAAGTGAAATCGATAAATCTTGCCTGTCGTGCAATTTCTTTTCCTTCATGATAAACCAAAACGGCGGGAACCGTTAAAACTTCAAAGACTCCGGCTAGTTCTGGTTCCTGCATAATATCCAAATGGTGGAAAGGAACATCGTTGGCTTCCGCAAGTTTTCTTGCTTTAGGCTCATCAACGTGACAGATGCTGCAAGTCTCAGAGGAAATAAAAACCACATTATTATAATCATTACGTATCGCGTCTTGAACGCTGGCTAATTTTTTCATAGGAAAGGTCCTTTCAAAAAAGTTATACTTACTATCTGTAAGATAATCAGAATTGGTCAAATTGTCAATTTTGTTGTCTGATAAAAATAGTTGTTTGATTTATTAAAAAGCGTTATACTCTCTAATGTACTCGCGGGTGTAGTTTAGTGGTAAAACAGAAGCTTCCCAAGCTTCCGTCGCGAGTTCGATTCTCGTCACCCGCTTTTGCATAGAGCGCCTAAACCTTTGTATTAAAGGGCTTTGGGCGCTCTTTTATTTACCGTTACACAAATATTCCCCAATAATATGAAAATGAGTTTTTTAGAGTATGTCTTTCAGGTAATCGAAAACTTTCTGTTTGTTCTTTTTTCGGTTCTCTTGTGTAGCTGAAGCGTACTCATATGACTGTGAAATGTTTTTGTGGCCCAGTTGCGATTTGATATAAATCGGATCAGCTTCAGCCAAAATCATAGCATCTGTTTTAGCATGCCTAAATCCATGAGAGGTAATACGAGGAACTTTAGCTAATTTACAGGTTTCTTCTATATATTTATTAACAGCATCATTAGTTATAGGCCAAGTGTTTCTTTCGTTCACAAAAACTAAATTTCTTGGGTTTCTCACTTTTCCAAGGATGACTCTCTCATTTTGTATTTTTTTATATTTTTTTAATTCCATAAACAGGGAGTAGGGCACATCTACTTTTCGAATTCCGCTAGGGGTCTTAGTATCCCCCAATCCACGATCCATCTCATCATATTGATAGGCGCGTTCAATATTAATCACACCATGAGCATCGTCCAGATCATCCCAGAAGAGAGCTGCAATTTCTTGATAACGACAACCTGTATAGAGCTGAGTGAGTACGAAATACTTGCTAATAGTATCAGGCCTAGCGAGAAGGGCTTCTCTAAACTTTTTAATATCTTTATAGCTGATCGTTATTTCTTTATTGTGTGAAGCATCAATTCCAGTGTTTTTAGCATTTCTTGCCGGATTAGATTAGATGTACTTCATGTCTAACGCTTCAAGAAATACCGCTTTACAAATTTCATGTCTATTTTTAACGGTTGTTTTTGATAATGGGTCGCCTTTTCTTCCGCCTTCTTGTCCTAACCAGTTTAAAAATTTTTGGTAGCTTAGTTTGGTAACGCCCGAAAGAGTTTGGTTTTTGCCGAAAAAGAACTCAAGGTTTTTTTCAGTGAGATAATAGCGACGAAGTGTCCGATTTGATACTTGTCCTTTTTTGAATGTCTCCACATATTCATGGAAAAAATCCAAAAGATTTGTTTGTTGAACCATTTCACCACGAGATATTTTCCCAAGGAATTCAGTTTCTAATGCTTCGACTGCTTTTCTTGTCTTGGCAGTAAACATCTTATCTTTCCAAGTATTAGTTATCGGGTCTTTATATTTGAATCGAATGCGCCATTTACCTTTTTCAATCATTTTGGGTTCTGCCATGTTACTCACTCCATAAATTATTATTATCTAAGTCAATTGTACCTAAGAGGGGGATTCTTACCGTATTGCCATCTTTGGTGGGTTTATAAATAGTTTTTTTGTGATCAAATACCATAATCTGATAATTCTGTTCACTGTAAAGCTTGTTTGGGTCTAATTGCCATTCTTTTTTTGTTTCAGGAAATCGCAAGTCAAGTTTTTGCTTTATTTGTTTTGCTGTATACATAAAAATGTTCCTTTCTGATTTTAATTATATGAATCAATAATTAGCTGGATTTCTGTTTATTTATAATTGTTTCATGATCCATTTCTCTGATTCAAAGCACCAAAATCAAACGTATGTTCTTTTTGAGTTTAAAAGAAAAGCCCGAAGGCTAATCTAGTTAAAGTTTCTGGTAAGTAATGTTTTCTGCAAACTTTGATAAAGAACAGATTGACGCATTTGGAAATTCTTTACTTAACTTAACTTTGAACTTTTGATAAATTCGATTTGTACTACTATTCAAATCCAAAACATCAAAACTATTATCAACAACAATAAGAATTTTATAGTCTTTCAAATCTGACTTATTTGAATATAAATCATACATAAGAATTTTTAACTCATTCGCTAAATTCTTATTTCGTGATTTATCGAATGATAGGGCTTTAATCGCAAAATTTTCATTTGCAAGATCAAAAATGTTATCTTCAATGAAATCATCATAAAATTCTCTTTTATTCTGTTTAAAGTTGAAATTATAGAACTTCAACTGTCTTTTCATTAATGATTTTACTTCACTTGTAGTAATTCTCTCACCCTTTGGCTTATCGTAATATAAAAAAGTATTTCTGAGATTTTCAATATCTTTAAGGTAACTTTGAAAAGTACTCTCAATCATTTCAACCGGTAAAAATCGAAATTCATTTACATAAAACCGTATGTTTTCTTCCAAAAAAGTAGGAGAGTTAATATTAGAAAATCTTTCCCCATAAGAATCTAATTGGTCTGAGTTAAACTCAAACCCAAAAGATTCAAACATTAATGAAATATAATCAGGGTCATATTCATCATCAAATGATTTAATTCGCTGACGATTTTTAATACTTTCAAATTTGCTCCAATTAAGTTCTGGAACATGAAAGACAATACCAACATTAATAGATTCTCTTCTTATAGGATCTGGCATATACTGAAGTACAGCATAATAGAGGCTAATTTTTTTCTTGATTGACATTTAATTAGCACGCTCCTTTCCATTGAGTAAAAACATCTTTTAACTGTGGCAGTAATTCTTTATAATGACCGATTTGGTGCTTAATAAGGCTCTTAACAGCATTTATATCATCTTCATTAATTCCCCATTCTATAGGGATGTTCTGAAAAAGTCCAGAAATTTCTTCGTTAGAAATAGAGGCTATTTTTTTTATTATAGTATCAAAGGGACTATTCCCGTTGATGTAATCCCTTAAGTACATGTAATTCTTACCTGAAAGATTGCTTAAAACAGTAGGAGGCATTGTTATACAATTCATAATTTGATTAGGAGTCCAATCTTGCCAGCCGCCAAAAATATGAGAGTGATCAATAATCATTAATCGTTTGGTCTTTTTATCGTAATAAAAATTACCATCATTTGTTGTTCGATCATCATTAATAATTAGTTGGTCAAAAAGAACTATACCAGGAATGTCTTTGGGATTGGTGATTGTTTTTAACATGATTGGATTGATTCGTGTTGAACCAATCATATATTCAGAGGCGAAGCAATAACATTCTTTAAATTCCAATTGGTTCATAACGAAATTCGATTTAATTTGCTCATTTGGAAGCCAAACGATTTCACATTTAGGAATTGGCAAATCAAGTAGAACGGCTAATCGATATGAAATCCATTCATTAAATAGTGTCTTTCCGCTACAATCTTGATTTATTCCTTTAAGAACATAAGTTGCGCCATCGTCACATTTAACTGAAAATGGATTTGTAGTTCCGTTTCTCATTTTTTCATTTACTCCATTAACACTTAATATGTGAACCACCTCCAAATTTTTTCTGCATTTTCTCTACTGTTAGGCCAACTAACATTTAATAATTCCCCGAACCGGAATCGAACCGGCGGCGCCAGGCGGGGAGGGTGGAGCTAATCTTTTTCTTGTAAGACTTTTTCAATGTCTTTTTTCGCTTGCACATAGTAGTTAGCTACTTGCTTGGCAGACTTGTGATCCAAGTCTACTTTTTCCAAATAAATGATTGCTACATCGTGAGCAGCTTTTCTAATTTCTTCATCTGACATTTCGATTCACCTTCTTTCAGATGGAAATCAAATTTCACTCTGTGGTGAGATCGATGGATTATTATTC
The DNA here is from genome assembly GCF_000407185.1 of Enterococcus malodoratus ATCC 43197. Taxonomy (GTDB): domain Bacteria; phylum Bacillota; class Bacilli; order Lactobacillales; family Enterococcaceae; genus Enterococcus_A; species Enterococcus_A malodoratus. Next base: position 721,145 of record NZ_KE136481.1, on the reverse strand, counting down.
TGCTTTGCCTGTAATTTCGTATTTGTCCACCGTTATCGCCGGAATGGTAATTTTCCCACCTAGAGTTGATTCATAGTCAGTAACTCCTCTGGACTCCCCATAGATTGTAACTAAATCATTTTCTAGGACACGACTAGTCAATTGTTCGCTAGAGATTTCGATTAACACCATATTATCGTAATCTTGCCCCACTGCTAGTCTATATTGAGTATAATCATCACCTTCAACAACTTGTACAATTTCTCCTGATAAAGTTACTTTTTTACCCTCATTATCATCAGGATTCCTCGCTAGGTTATCGTAAGTTATTCCTGTATTATAATCAGCAATATTCACTTCGGTAGGAACTGATGATTCTTCTTCAAATTCACTGTCAAAAGTAGATTCATCGTCAAGTTCATCAGATGATGAATCCGTTTCAGCACTTTCGCTTACAGAAGTAGCTATTTCTGATTCTGAACTTGACTTGCTAGCCGTTTCAGTTGGTGCGGTCACTCCAACGCCTATTGCACCCAATACCATTACTATAAAGGATATTCCTAAAACAATAAGACTAACTTTTTTATTCTTTTTCTTTAGTAATGCAACTACAAGCATAACGATTCCGACAATCAGAGCTAAAAAGCCTATAGTCATTATAATACCCATAAAGTCTTGCATTAAAACCCCTCCAATAAACTCAAATTTTACTCCCACTTATGGCAGGTAGTGATAGTCGCCTAAACTTATTACCCGAATGACTCTTGATATGCGTAGTCAAACGCAATTTGTTTTATTAAATCTTCATAAGCAAGATCGAGTTCATTTTGTTCTATAAATTGCATGTAGTTAAACTGATGGATATCTATGTCAGTAAGCGAAATATAAATTTTAATAAGTTCAGTAATCATAAAACAATCAGCCTGATATTCCATCTTTGAATGAAACTCATTCATTTTATAAATACCTACCAGATCATCATGTAAAAATCCATGCCCAGCTTCATGTAGAATTACTTTTATTTTTTCAAAATCATTAAGATCTGAAGAAACAAACATTGTTCTAATTTCTGAAATGTAACATCCAGGTCTGTTTAAATCGGAAAACACTAAAATAATGCCGTACTTTTCGAGAAGCGCTTTAACTTCTTCCATTATGAGCACCTCATTTATTTGCCGTATTTACCTTTCAAGTAAGCACGAATGATCTCTCTATCGTGATCGGTGATAGGTTCTCCATCGAAGCTCATGGCATTATCAAGCATTCTGTCAAGATCTGCGTCTGTGTATTTATTTTCTTTAGTTGAGTCGCTACTTTGTTTGTTTTTAATGTTTGTATTTCCTAATAAATAGTCTGTCGAGACTTCAAAAAGAGCGGCGATAGCTTTCAATTCATCAGCAGATACCTTTCTTTCGCCACTTTCTATTCTATTCATTATAGACTTATTCATATTAAGACGACGTGCAAGTTCAGCTTGGGTCCAGTCTTTTGATTCTCTTAAATTTATAATTCTTTTTGAAAGATTAGGCATAAGTAACTTTCCTTTCTATCGTTGTGATTAACACAACTATATAATATCATGTTGCAGAAAAAGAAATAAAAAAAGTTGAGGAAATATCAATTTATCTATTGACATTGCTGAAACTGCAACGTATACTATGTACATAGAGTTGCTAAAACAGAAATGAGGTGATTATATGAGCGTTACCGTGAATCTATCGCTGATAAAGAACGCTAGAGAAAAAAAGGGTTATACCCAGCAAACAATGGCGGATAAATTAGGGTTAAGAGACAAGTCTAAGTACTCTAGACGCGAGAATGGGGTATATTCTTTTCAACTAGAAGAACTTCCGCTGCTTGCCAAAGCCTTAGATATACCTTATGAAAATTTTTTTGGCTCAAACGTTGCTAAAAACGAAACGGACAAGGAGGTGGTTTGATGAAAGACAAACCACAAATGATTCGAGCATCAATCGATACACGATTCTTGAATCAATACATTAAAATGCTGATTCCTGCTATTCAACGTAAGTTTGATGTCGAACCAGGAATCGAAGGTTCACTATTTTCTGAGACGAATAGTATCGATGAAATGCATATCTTGTTTTTATCGACGGATGAACAAGCACAAGACATTTTCGATTTTATCAATTCAAAATGGCAATTCGAGAGTGAACCAATTCTAGCTTCATAGTATTGAATGAAGCGGGTTTGCCGTAATTAGAGTATGACAATAAAGGTATCTGAATTAAAGAGTTGAAAATCAGAACAAAAGGAGGGGTTTGATGAATGTAGTATCGCAAGTGTTGAGGCAACCAATCATTAATTGGCTAGTAAAAAGCGAGATAAGCAAGAAGCAGCTATCTCAAGCGTTAGGGGTTTCAAGACAAACACCTACTGACTGGACAAAAGAAAAAGCCACACCAGTAACACCAGAAAATGCAGTGCGTATGGCTGAATTTGCTGATGACAGCGAATTAACAATGAGCATTATTTATCAGTTTTTTGGAATTTTTCGCCCATTAGATGGCGACACTTATCGGAGAGATTTATCTTCATCTGATGATTTGAGAGAACTTGAAGAAAATGAGCGTGATAAAGCTAAAGTAATAGCACAACGAGTTTTATTGAAAAGGGTTCAAAAGTTAAACTCAGATGACTTTGATCTCTTGCTCAAATTTTCAAAAGAACAAGCTGAAGCGGTCTTCGCGAATATTCAATACTTAAATGCCTTGTGTGAAATTCAAAACATTTCAATAATGGATCTATTCGATATTTTTATGAAAGATTGGCAAGATGCCGGATACTTTGGAGGTGATTAGATGTCTGATTCAAATAAAGAAATGACTAGTTTAGCAAGATGCCTTTCACGAAATTTGTTTCTTTGTATGGGATACAGTAAACCAATTAAGATTTCCGAATTATCGAAAATGAGCGGGGTTTCTGTTGCTGTAATTAGTAGGATCAAGAATGATCGTGAAGGAAAAGAACGTGTACATTTGGAGACAGTAGTCAAATTGGCTTCTGCACTAGAAGTAGAAACTGTTGATCTGCTAAGCAAAGATTCGATATTCAAGAAGTTGGAGGGAACAGCATGAAGAAAATAAAAATTATTCGTGGATTTGGAATAGCCTTTGTTACTGGATTAGTACTAATGTTGAAGCTCAGCTCGATCCAATCGTTGAAAGTTTTAGTAATGATCATTTGCATAGCAGCAGCTAGCGTTTTAATCCCAACTACTATGATTTACGACGAGAAAGAATACGAACAACGCACAAAAAAAGAGACTTACTAGCCGGCAAGCAAAAGTAAGTCCCCAATGGAATAACATTCTAGGAGGATTATATCATGTTTAATTACGATACCGCAATGGCAGATCCAGATAGTCATATTTTTGTAAATGTATCACAAAATACTGACAAAGACTCTCCTGATAATTTAGAAGGGTGGGCTGATGATGGTGAAAAAATCAACAATCGAAATGACGCACAACGAATGGCTTGAAGACAGAAGAAAAGGTATTGGCGGGTCTGATGTTGGAACTATTCTTGGATTGAATAAGTGGAAATCACCTTATCAACTATGGCTAGAGAAAACAGGACAAGTAGAACTGGACGAATCAAATAGCGAACCAGCCTATTGGGGCAATGTTTTAGAAGAAATAGTCGCAAAAGAATTTACCGAACGAACTGGAAAAAAAGTTCGCCGTCGTAATCAAGTATTTGAACACCCGTTACATCCATTTTTGAGAGCTAATATCGATCGGGATGTTGTGGGTGAAAACGCCATTTTAGAATGTAAAACAGCGAATAGCTTCTTATCAAAAGAATGGGATGGCGAAGAGATCCCCATGAGCTATCTTTGTCAAATACAACATTACATGAATGTTTTAAATAGAGATTTCGCGTACGTCGCTGTCTTAATTGGTGGACAAAAGTTCATTTGGAAAAAGGTAGCACGGGATCAAGAATTGATTGACATAATAACTGAGCGACTAGTCGAATTTTGGGAAATCAATGTTATTACAGGAATGGAACCACCTATCGATGGTAGCGACGCTACCGCCGAGTTTATAAAGAATCACTATTCAACAGAGGGAACCGAAGAAATCAGTTTATCTAGCGAATATGACGAATTGATCGAAAGTAAACGGGACCTAAAGAAATCAGAAAAGGAAATTCAGACTCAGATTAAGAAGATCGATAACCAAATAAAATCGGAACTTGGAAAAAATGATGCAGTGGTCGGTATAAGCCCTAAATTCATTGTTTCGTGGAAGTCACAAGAACGGACTTCACTTGATAAAAAGCTGTTAGCTGAGAAATATCCAGAAGTAGTAAAAGATTCTAGTATTTACAAAACGTCTAGTTTTAAACGACTAGCTGAAAAGGAGATCAAATAAATGGCCACAAATGATACTTTAAAAAATCAGTTAAGCGAACAGAAATCGCAAGAAGTCAGCGCTCAATCATTAGGGTTCAAAGCATTAATGAATACACCAACTATGAAAAAGAAGTTTCAGGATATTCTCCATGAGAAGTCAGATTCCTTCATGGGATCATTGATGACTTTAGTTGGAGGAGACAACTATCTTTCAAATGCAGAACCAATGACAATTATTGCTTCTGCATTAAAAGCTGCGACCATGGATTTACCCATTGATAAAAATTTAGGTTATGCATATGTCGTTCCATTTAATAGAAAAGAAAAAGTTGGAAAAGACTGGGTCACACATAATGAAGCGCAATTCATACTAGGATACAAGGGATATATTCAACTAGCCCAACGTTCTGGTCAGTACAAAGCATTGAATGCTTTAGAAGTTTATGAAGGTCAATTGATTGAATGGAATCCCCTAACAGAAGAGTTTATTTTTGATTATTCAGCCAGGGCTTCAGATAAAGTCATCGGTTATGTAGGTTTCTTCGAATTATTGAATGGATTTAAAAAAACAGTTTATTGGACGAAACAAGAAATCGAAGCTCATCGAATTAAAAATGCTAAAGGTTACGACAAAGAAAAATTAACAGGCGCTTGGAAAGATAACTATGATTCGATGGCCATTAAAACAGTACTACGTAATCTCCTTGCTAAATGGGGAATCTTGTCGGTAGAAATGCAGACAGCAGTGACTTCCGATGAAAAAGTATTTCGACTTGGTGATAATGACGACTTGATTGAAGAGACCGCATTGAATGAAGCTGAGCCAATCAAAACTGATAGAAAAGAAGCAGAAAAGGTTAATGAAAAACCGACCAATGAAAATCAAACTGCTCTATTTAACGATAAGCAGCCACCATTGAAAGACGATAAATACCCATTTTAATAGAGGGAGTTTTCTCCCTCTACACTAGGAGGTGAAGCTGTGGCAAGGCCAATAAAAAATGGTCTTGATTATTTCCCTCTCGATGTAGATATATTTGAAGACGAAAAAATAGAAGCTATTGCTGGGGAGTTTGGCATTAAAGGTGAACTAGCGGTAATCAAGCTATTATGCGCGGTATACAAAAAAGGATACTTCGTTGTATGGAATGATTTAACACGAGCAACACTTTTAAAGCGCCTGCCCGGAGTGAGTAAGGAATTGTTGGACCAAATAGTCAACCGCTTAGTTACATGGGGATTCTTTGATGAAAGCCTGTATAACTCGGCTAAGGTCTTGACCAGTGAAAACATCCAAGCGAATTTTTTCGAAGCGACAAAGAGACGGAAATCACCAAAACCAACAGCTTATTTAATTAATGCTGACAATAATGAACAAGCAACCGTAGTTAATGCGGGCATTAAACCACAAAGTAAAGTAAAGGAAACTAAAGTAAATAAAAATATAGTATCTTCTGAATCTAGTAATACTAAACATTCAGAAAACAATGCTGTACTTTATTGGATTAATCAAGTGAACCCAGCAGAAGCACCATTCATAACTCAATCTATTCAACATTGGGTGAACGATTTTAAGGGTCAGGATGAAATTGTGATACTAGCAATTGATGATATGCTAAAAAATGGTGCTCGAAACTATAAGTATCTTGAGAAGATCCTGAAAAGCTGGGAAGCAGCCAAGTTAGATACACCCGAAAAAGTTGCAAATCATCTAGCTGGTCACTATCACAAGAAAGCACAGAGGCAGCAACGCGGACGAGTCACAAAGTTGCCTGATTATATTTCTAATCCACCTAAACCGCCTAAAATAAGTCCAGAAAAAGAGGCAGAGATAAAGCGAAAAATGGCAGAGTTTTGCCGCGATGATGATCAGTAAAAGATATTGGAGGGTGCTTATGAGTAAAATAAATAATCAACGTTTAGAGACGGTTCTACTCTATATCGATAAATTTATAAAAGAACATGATTATCCACCGACAATTCGGCAAATATCAAAAAATACAGGAATCCCTTCCACTTCAACTGTCAGCGCCTATCTCTGGCAATTGAAAGCCATGAACCTATTAAAAATTGAACCAGGAGCTTTCAGAACTATCCGAATGACCGAAAGCGGAAGAGATCGCGTCAAGGAGTTGAAGTGTTCATGAAAATGACAGATAAAGAGCGTTTTAGACACCTGATGGCCCATCCGAATTATTGGAAAGACGAGACAATCCAGAAAGAGGCTAATGCGCTAGGTAAGAAAATCTGGAACCAATCATCAAAAAGACCAAGAAAAATGATTCAAGTGAGGCTTGGAGATAAGGTCGTTTTAACTGGAACTTGTGTTGAAATAGCGAAACGGTCAAATCTCTCTGAAACACATATCAAGAACTTAGCTAGACAAAACGGAATGGATAGTTTTGGAAAAACGTATAGGTATCTGGAGGGACCGCTATGAAGTTATGGGAGCGTCGGAGAATTGATCGGCAAGTACGCTTGTTTATCAATTCTATGCCTGAGAACTATAAAATTTATACGCCCAAAGAGCAAATTATTAGCGAAATTCTAGCAGCAAATGATTGGTTTATAACCATTTCAAAGCCTATGGAAGTAATTCGGGAGGAAGTAGAAAAACAATTTGATATGTATGTGAGCTGACCTTTGGAAGGGTGATAAACGTGGAAATGAAAGAGCAGTTTATAAATTCTGTCATTCGTAACATGGAGCCTGAACTTGAAGTTAATCAACTTAAGAAATTGAAAATTGTACTAACGATCAATTTAAATCATATACGTGTAGAAAAAGAGAACACTGATCTAGTCATATACGACGAATCGGGTGACATTGCTGCATACAAACAATATTTCGTGTCAATGAAGCTGCGAAACTTATCCAACGGCACGATAGAACTCGCTATGAGGACGATCGACGCCTTCCAAAGATCAGTGAAGAAACAATACAAGGACGTAACAACCCAAGATATTCGATTGTATATCGCTTACCGCGACATGAAGGACCATTTATCAAGCGCCACTTTGAATCGTGAACGTGGGTGCATCTGCAGGTTCTATACATGGCTGTTCGAGGAAGAATATATCCCCAAGAACCCAGCAAAACGTGTTGAACCTATTAAGGTGGAGAAACGACTGAAAAAAGCCTTCACACCGATTGAAGTGGAACTAATGCGGAATTCCTGCAGAAAACCAAAAGAAAAAGCAGTGTTTGAACTATTGCTCAGCACGGGGTGCCGAGTGACTGAGTTAACCATGCTGGCTATGGAAAATTACGACCAACAAAGAGGGACCATTACAGTAATTGGAAAAGGCAATAAGGAGCGCACGGTCTTCGTCAATGCCCGCGCTAAAGTGGCAATTGATAATTACTTAATGATCAAACCGCATTTTGAAGGTTCGATCATATGCGGACTGCATGGAGTTGGAACGCAGATGACTTCGAATGGCATTCAAAAAATGGTCAAAGGGATTGCAAAGCGTGCTCATGTAGCTCACGCGCACCCGCATAAGTTTCGAAGAACTGCAGCAACATTTGCTCTGAAGAGAGGAATGAGCTTGAACGATGTAAGGCGCTTTCTTGGACACACGGATGTTGATACGACGCTGCAATATATTGATACTAGCGGATCAGATCTGAAGTTAGAACATGAGAAGTACGTTGCATAAGACAAACAAGGAGATTAAAAGCATGAAATTAAATGGTAAGTTTCAATTAATTGAAATTGGGAATATTGAAAGAGAACCACGATTGCTCGTTTCAAAACACAACATGAGATTCAATAAACCGTTATCAGCTCGAATGGATTATGTTGACCATGTGAAAATTTACTTGAATAGTGAGGAAAAACTATTGGCAGTTATGCCATGCACTAAGAACTCTCCAGGAGCTACTAAATTCTATAAGAAAGACAATAACAAATGCAAAAATCCAATTTGGTCCAATCAACGTTTTATCCATTTGTTGGAAAAGCTAAACGGATGGGATTTGGAAATGAACAGTTATGGATTATACCCTGAAAAGTTGGATGACGGTGGGCTGTACTTTGATTTTTCAAAGGCTAAAGTTCTTAGCAAAAAGTAAAAGCTCCTAAAACTGGGGCTATTACAGAGGAAAGGAGTGATCATTTGGCAAAGGTATTAGATGCTTGTTGTGGCAGCCGGATGTTTTGGTTTGATAAGAACAATCCAATCACAACATATATGGACAAAAGGCAATATTACGAGGAGTTAGATACAGGGCACATAATCAATGTTGATCCAGACGTTTTGGCCGATTTTACAGAAATGCCCTTTTCTGATAATGAGTTTGATTTAGTCGTATTTGATCCGCCGCATATGGTCAATGCTGGTGAAAATTCATGGTTGGCCAAAAAGTACGGTAAGCTTGACGGCAACTGGCCAAAAATGATTCACGATGGATTCAATGAGTGTATGAGAGTTTTAAAACCTAATGGAACGCTAGTTTTCAAATGGAATACTGATCAAATTAGTTTCAGAGAAGTATTATCCTATATCGATCACAAGCCTTTATTTGGTGATAAACGTAGTAAAACACGTTGGACAGTTTTCTTAAAAGAAGTCAGCTAACGGAGGAAATCAATCACTAGGAAAGGAAAGATTTTAGTGGAAAAAATACAAGGCTTGAAAGTCGGATCAAAAGAATGGTTGGAACGCTTGAACGGGGCAGTAACATTTCCTGAAAAATTTGCATTTTACTATAACAAAAGAGAAAACATTATCCAAATAGGCGTAGTTCGTTCTAAGGGGAAGGTTGAAAATATCAGATGGAGTGCTGTAAAGCCAAGTCTTTTACTGTTCCATCCAGAAGATTTAACAGCTTTAGTTGCTGTCAAGAACGTTGAAAGTGATGAAGAATACACGGAGCTGGTACTGAAATATCAAAAATTGTGGTGTAAATAAGCGACCACAACAGCAAAGTAGGAGGATTTGATTTGAAAACAATTAAGCAATTACAAATAGAAGTACATGAGAACGCGGTGAAGCATGGTTGGTGGGATGAAGAAAGAGAGTTCGGCACATTAGTAGCTCTTTGTCATTCGGAATTATCAGAAGCGCTTGAAGAGTCTAGAAACGGTCGCGAACTGAACGAAACCTACTTAGGCGTATACGGAAAACTCGAAGGAGTGCCGTCCGAACTTGCCGATGTCGTTATTCGTATCATGGACATGTGCGAAAGATATGGAATTGATCTGCAAGACATTATTGAACAAAAACATGAATTTAATAAAAGCAGATCGTACAAGCACGGCGGAAAGAAATTCTAGTAACGACCACTATCAAGGAGGAAAAATAATGAAATATAGAAAGAAACCAGTAGTAATCGAAGCGTTTCAGTATGACGGAGATTTGATTTATTCCGATGGCACACCTTATGCACCAGATTGGGCAATGGAAGCAAACGAGAACGGCGTGTTCGTTTGGGAAGGGCAAGGAGACTTATATATCAAAACGCTCGAAGGAAACATGCTAGTAACACCCGGAGATTATGTGATCAAAGGAGTACAAGGTGAGCTGTACCCATGTAAGCCTGATATTTTTGAAGCAACCTATGAAGCAGTGGAGGACAGCGAATGATTGCAACAACCATAATTTATACCATAGTCGGCTTCATAATAGCTGCTCTGGGATACACCTTATTTAATGCCAGCGAAAGAAGCGAAAAAGGTTGGCGAGTATTTGGGGCTATTCTGTTTGTTATAGGAGCTTTGATAATTTTTGGAGCAGAATTGAATCTCTACTTCAATGGAACGCAGGAAGAATTAATCAAGTGGATGTTTTGGATGAAAGATTAGTTCCGTTAACCACGCCTATGCAGGAAAAAATCAATAAGATTGAACATGTCAAACTTCAATAAGTAAGCCAAAAAAAGAATCTGCATACGCAGATTCTTAAGGACTAGTCTTCTTTTGCAGAATCAACAAATGAGTGAACACCGTCAATGTTCAATAAAATTCCTGCATCACGAAAACTATCTGCGAAAGCTCGGAATTCTATATCAGTCCATTGATGGCTATGGTTGGTTCTAACATTATTCAAAAATTCGCGATTATAGACTTTAAATTTATCAATTAGAGACGTAAATTCTGGTCTATCGTCCAAAGTTTCAATATTGTCTTTTAGAAATACCTCAGCGTCACAATAAAGACTATGAGCTTCAGTTAGATAGGCTAATGCGCAAGTAAGGTCAGATAATTTTTTTATCAAATCGTCATCACTTTCAATTTGGAACAGTATTTTATGACTCTTATTTGCAAAAATAAAGCCTTGTCTAACTAGTTCTGAAAATATTATTTTTTTGTTATCCAATTTTTTTCACCTCCTTATTAAGTTTATAAGAAGATTATATCAAATAAAGCACTTTCAAAACTATTGTAATTAAAAAGCAGGCTAACTCAGCCAATAGAGGAGGTTTAGAAATTGACAGTCAAAGAATTAATTGAAGAGTTAGAGAAAAATTGAAGACAAATCCCTCGAAGTCCATGTAACTGAAATGGGGATAGGTGAATTTTACACTCATGAATCATGCGAAGTTGAATTTGATGAAACAGAGAAGAAAGTTTTTGTGTGGTGAGTAGGGAACTCAGCCTAACAAGTAAAAAAAGATGGCCATTGAAAATGTAGGAAAAGGGCCATCGAAAATGTAGGTTTTCGGCAATTTAGTTCCGGTAACCGAAGCGATTGCATAGAAAAAGACCGTTGGGCTGATTCCAACGGTCAATGAATTAGATTTACTTTAAAAAGATAAATTTAATTCGGAAAAAGAGCTTTCGTCTAGTTTCCGCTAGACTTGAGTATTTTAGCACAAAAAGACCCCCGGGATAAGTCGGAGGTCTCTGAGCTAGTTGAAATATGCTTCAGATTAATGAAATCAAAAAGGAAGAACCTAGCTCGTTTAAATTATAACACAAAAAAGGACTACCGCGGTATGATACGGCAGTCCATGAGCTAGGGAATGGGGAAGCTAATTAATCGGTAAGAAGCCTAGCTCGCGCACATATTTTGTCTTCTCAAAAGACAAATATATTTTAACAAGATAGCGTTTTCGAAATCAACCGCGAACGGTAGCAAGGAGGAATATTTCCAATGAAACTAAAAGAACTAATCGAGCAGCATACGTTAAAAGTTGTTTTGTGCGGTCACTGCGAATGTGGAGAGCGCAAATATGATTTGATCACAGATCATAATCTCGCTTACCCACCAATTCATGAGTCGACCATTTTAGAAGTTAAGCCAGAATTGTTGGAGGTGGCAGAATGAAACACAAGATTTGGGGACCAGAAAAAGCTTTCACGTATTTAGGTATGTTTGGAAATAAATCTTTTTCAGGAGACAATCGATCTAAGATCAGGAGACGAAGACTCGTCGGACTTATATTTAAAGAAAAGAAACCGAAAGAGGGATATAAAACGTATACTGTTCGACGCTCAAAACCTTATTACACATGGGATGCCTCATTGATGCCAGAAGACAGTAAGTACTACTGGAGAGAAATTGAAGAATATATACAAGAGATCCGGCAATCGAAGCAATAGCAAACAAAAAAGACTAATAGAAATTAGCCTTAAATCTCGCCTTTAGAACGTTTTGTGGCAAGTACCATATTCAAAACAAAGTTTACAAAAAATAAAAAGCTAGCAACCTTTAGTATGGTACTAATGCCATTTGAGAATATTAAAAATAAGGAACAAACAAAATTAACTAAGGCAATTAAAAGGAAAATATTTAGCAAAGATCTTTTTTTCAAAGTGGTCACTCCTTTTTTTAATATTCTTAATTGTCAAATTAAGTTAGACAAATCATCAATACTTACGTAACTCAAAAATACTTCCAAAGGTGTTCGATAATCCAGTGATTTTCTAGGAATATTATTTCGTTTAGATGTGACAGATTGAATAAAAGATTCATCTACTGAATTGAAATCCATAGATTTCAATAAACCATCTCTACGTAACAATCCGTTAGAATTCTCGTTTAGGCCTCTTTGAGACGGCGTTCCTGGATCAGCGAAATAAATGGCAATATCATTGGCATTACTGATTTGTTTCCAATTTGAAAATTCCTTTCCACAATCAAAAGTGATGGATTTGAATAGATTTTTCGGTACAGATTCAAACCAATGATTTAATTTTTTTTCAATATCAATCGCTTGTCTACCACACGGTTTCAATGTGATGATAACTTTTGATAATCGTTCAACTAAGGTAATTACAGCACTTTTATGTTTCAGACCTACGATAGTGTCACCTTCAAGGTGACCAAACTCATTTGAGAATTGGCTATAATCTTTTTCACGTTCATGAATAGAGCGGCGGAAAGCTTGTTTTCCACGCCTTTCTTGATGTCCATTCGGTTTACGCTTGCCTTTCATCGGTAAGTCAGAAGGATTAAATAGCCCCTTTTTGAACATACGATAAATGGTACGAGCAGAACAACGAATAGGAAACGCTGCACGACCAACAATCACATCGGGTGTCCATCCTTGAACAACCTTTCTTTGAATATATTCTGATTGTTCCTCGGGTAAAACAAGCGGGCGTCTACCACAGTTTGATTTGTTTTTCTTATACTGTTGATAGTATTCTAAGGCTGATTTTCCTTGCTTGAAGAATAGGTATACTTTATGGATCGTTTGTCTTGAACGATTCAAGCAATGCGCAGTTTTCGCAACAGATTGATTTATTTTGAAATAAGACTCTATCATTACAAGTTCATCCGTTGTAAGATGGGTATAGGTCATTTGTACTCACTCCTTATAATTCTTTGGTCAGAACTATTTTGAGTGTAGCACAAATGGCTTTTTTAGTTGTCTAGCTTAATTTTACAATCGGCGTATCATAATAAAAGAATACCATAATCAATTTAAAAATAGAAAATTAATTCCGTAATCGTCGCAAATAAAGGAGGTTTAGAAATGATATATCGAAGGATTCGATCGCAAATAGCGTTACAAAAAGATAAGATTGTCTCGCTTGAAGAAGAATTGAAAACAAAACAAAATCCAACTGCTCGAGAGTCCATAGAAAAATATATTAATAATGAGAGAAATACTCTAAACAGACTTTATGTTGAAGCTAAAATAAACGGCATCAAAATAAGTGACTCTGAAAAATAAGAAAGAGCAGCCCACCACTGGCTGCTCTAAAAAGGACTGTTACCCGACATAACAGTCCCTGAGCTAGTTGAAATATGCTTGCGCCCATTGAAGGAAAAGCCTAGCTCACAACGATTATATCACAAAAAAACACCAAGCTTTCGCTCAGTGCTAAACGTTATCTCATCCATAATATTATAGCATAGGAGCGATCGCCTTGGAACTGTTCGAAGAGATAGATGTAAGAGAAACAAAATTCAAAGCAAAACGAATACTAGCTTCATACCGTCGTTTGAGTAGGATCGCAGGACAGGACGAGATAAATTTGCGATCACCAATTATAAGCGATATGCCGAGAACGCCGAGTTCATATACAAATAAATCAGAAGACGCTACGTGCATCAGAGTGGATGCAGAAAATGAATTGAACGAAATAAACGCAGCGTTAAACCGTATTTCACGAATAAGCAAAGAAATCATCTCGATGACCTTTTGTGAAAATGAAAAACTGACCGCTTTTGCAATCGGATTAGAACTAGGATACTCAGAACGCAGCATTAAAGATCTAAAAGCAGAAGCATTATTAGAGTTCGCTGATGTATACAGAGATGGAAAATTAATCGTGACAAAATAAATTGCCCTTTTTCTGCCCTTTTTGTTCGGAAAAAGGTGTTAGAATTATATTATGAAATAGTATGGATACAGCAGTTTAGCTGTTGAAATAAATTGTGGTCTGCTGCACAGGCCGCAACAAATAAAGAATATATGAAGGAGGTGAACAGCCTCTTCTCGTAATTATTCTTAACGATCTGACGGCACACACAAAAATATAGAAGGAAGTGAATAGCTCCTCTTCCTTTAAACTTCACGTGCCGTCTTTATGTCACTGTGGCGGAAGGATTAACGCATAAGTAGCCAATGCTAAAAACGTAGGGCGTTGGAGCTTATTAAGGGATTGACAGGTGACGACTCTTTCCCGATGAGCAAGGTTTGATTCCTTGCCAGTGACTTAGGGAGGACTTAGTAAACTGGCCAACGCTAAGTATCCGACCCGAAAGCATATGCTAGGAGGTAGCTCCTCCGGTGGACGTGTAGTCGCATTACGGCGGTGAAAAGGATAACGTGAGGTTCGACTCCTCATCACGTCAATAAAGAACCTACGGAAACAATCAATCTTATCGGATGCCGATTGATTGGCTGCATTTACCAGCGTGCTGGGACTCAGTTAAAAGGCATAAAACACTATCTCAGACGTGAGACGCTCTCAGTTGTAGGTTAGGGGAGCATTGATGTAGGCTCATTAGTGCCAGCTGAAATTTAAACTAATGGTGTAGCAACCGAGGATAGGCGGTGTAGGATGGCGAAAGCTCGTGTAGGTTGCTTAATACATAATCAAGATCGCTTAAGCGTTTTTTTATTTTGAGGAGGAATGAAATGTTTAAACTATCCGAAATCATTAAGAAGTCCGACGCTGAGAAATTAGAACAATTGAAAAAGAAGTTGAAGAAGTAGCAGTCTCCTCGTGAGACTGTTTTTATTTTGCACAAAAAAAGAGGGCTACTGTTTCCGCAACAGTCCTCAATGTAACAAGTATAAAAATATTATCATTACAGAAATGATATTTCAATACAAAAAATAGACCACCGTTTACACGATGGCCAAGTGAAAAACAAACTTTTAAAGGATTCACCCTAAAGGGATTATATCATTGTAACGCTTACAGGACAATATAAGGAGCTGATTTAAATGGGGATTCAAACTGGAACAATTAAAGGCGGAGTTATCGAAAATGCTAGACTTACAGGTTTGAACAAAGAATTCGAAGTAAAAATTGATAAGGCATTTATTCAAAAAGCAATTTTAGACAGAGCAGTGGAATTAATCAGTCAGATTGAGGGTGATGAATTAACAGATGTTGATTTCACTACCTGTGACTTAGGAGGTAGCTTCCAAGTGAGTCTTAATATTGAGTTCAAAAATACTGAAAAATAGATCCTCATCTGAGTGGTCTTTTTATTTTGCCCTTGGAGGTGTAGATAATGAGACAAGTGCTAGATCGGATTAAACGTTTATTTGGCAAGCGTAACGGGCTGGTAGCTACATAAATACAAGTTTTTCAAAACAAACACAGATAGCGAGGTGGTGGAAAATGGATGGCTAGACAACGGAATCCGTTGCGCGATGAAGCGCATAAAAGATGGCTCGAATCAGATAAAAAGAAGCCTCTAAAAGATATCGCTGAAGAGTTGGGTGTATCTGCATCAACCGTTAGAAAATGGAAATCTGAGGATAAATGGGACGACGAAACGAAACGGAGCGCTCCGAATCAAAAAGAGCGTTACGATTCAATGCGCGGCAATAACAATGCGAAAGGAAATTCTGGAGGGAAACCGCCGCCTAGAAATAAAAATGCTGTGAGCCACGGCTTGTTTGCTAACTGGCTCCCCGACGATACAAGACAAATCATTCAGGAGCTTTATACCAGTGAACCATCAGACATCCTTTGGAATAACATAATGATACAGTACACAGCCATCATAAGATCTCAAAAAATAATGAATGTTCGATCTGAATTTGATCATACAGAAGATATTACTAGTGCGGAAGTGAGCCCTATGTTTATCGATCGTGACACTGGCAAACCCATACAAACTAAAGTAACTCGTCAGTTTCAATACGCCTGGGACAAGCAAGCGAACTTTATGAACGCTCAATCACGGGCTATGGCAACTCTTGCAAATTTAATTAAACAGTTCGTTTTAATTGCAGATGAGCAAGATGAACGACGTAAGAAACTAGAATTGATGAGCGCTCAGGTTGACTTAGCAAAAGCTCAATTGAAGCAGTTAGATGACGGCTATGATCCAACAGAAGAACAGACGGTAATTATTGATGATATTCCGATAATTGAAAGAGAGGTGGATTCGAATGGCGCTGAAAGCCAAGACGAAGCCTCAGATTAAACTAACTGGAATGATTAACCCTCATTTTTATAAGATGTGGCACACACGGTGTCCATATATCTTAATGAAAGGTGGGCGTGGGTCATTTAAGTCGTCAGTTATCAGCTTAAAACTTGCGACTGAAATGAAGAAACATACGCAAGCAAAGCATAAAGTCAATGTAGTTTGCATGATGAGTCAGCATAAATATTTGCGTGATGCTGTATATTTGCAAATCAAGTGGGCTTTAAATATGTTGGGCGTTGCAAATGAGTTCAGATACCGAATGTCACCGTTGACTATTATTCATAAGAGGACTGGATCGGCGTTTTACTTCTATGGGGTTGATGATCCTTTGAAGCTTAAATCTAATGCTATCGGCGATATTATCTCACTGTGGTATGAAGAAGCTGCTAATTTTCAGAGTAGTGAAGTATTTGACCAAACCAACGCTACATTTATTCGTCAGCGTTCTGAATGGGTAGATCAAGTAAAAGTTTACTATTCATGGAATCCTCCTAAGAATCCTTATGACTGGGTAAACGAATGGGTAGAGAAATGCAAAGAATTGGATGATCATTTAGTAGACCATTCAACTTACTTAGATGATGAATTGGGTTTTACCGAATCACAACAATTAAAACTCATTCAAACTTATCGTGACAATGACGAAGACTATTACAAGTGGCTTTATTTAGGTGAAGTAATTGGTCTTGGTACTCTTATATATAATATGACTCATTTTAACTCTTTGGACGAATTACCAGA
This sequence comes from Enterococcus malodoratus ATCC 43197, assembly GCF_000407185.1. GTDB lineage: Bacteria > Bacillota > Bacilli > Lactobacillales > Enterococcaceae > Enterococcus_A > Enterococcus_A malodoratus. The sequence goes on along the minus strand of NZ_KE136481.1, from coordinate 703,965 downwards.
AGATGACTATATTACTCAAATTTGTTTTTCCATTGATAGTGGGCATCAAATATCAGCTACAACGTGTGGTTGCTACGCCATCACTAGAAAGAACAATGTGATTCTGTTGGACACGTACTACTATTCACCAGATGGAAAGATAAATAAAAAAGCGCCCGATGAATTGGCAAAAGATCTACATGATTTTATTGAAAAGTGTCAGACGGAATACAACAAGTTCGCTTATAAAATCACGATTGATTCCGCGGAAGGCGCGTTAAAGAATCAATATTATAAAGACTTTGGGGTAGCTTTCCACCCCGTTGCTAAAGCAAAGAAGGTTGACATGATTGACTATGTACAAAACTTACTCGCTCAGGGTAGGTTTTTTTATTTGGATACAGAAGCCAACAAAATATTTATTAAAGAGCACAGGGATTATCGGTGGGATGAAGATACATTGCAGTCTGACGACCCAAAAGTTATCAAAATTGATGATCATACATGTGACCAGTTTCAATACTTTGTAAAAGATAATCTCAGCGATCTAGGTCTGAAATGGTAGGTGAAATCATGGGAGTAATTCAAACAATCAAAAATATGTTCAAGAGAGGAGTTGATAGTGTGAACATGAGCGTTAACGGAAAAGATATAGCGAAGATCACTGATCACCCAAAAATTGGGATTGATTCGCGGGAATACGTTCGAATAGCGGAGAACTTCAAATATTATGCTAATTTATTTCCGGATATCAACTATAAAAGTTCATTTGGCGACAATAAAAAACGAGAATTTAAATCATTGAACGTGACTAAGACTGCTGCGAGGCGATTGGCTAGTATCATTTTCAATGAAAAATGTAAAGTTACGCTGAACGATCCAAATGATAGAAAGGATGTTTCTAAAGAGATTAAAGAAGCATCTGAATTTTTGGAACAAACATTATACGACAACAATTTCTATAATTTATTCGAATTGAATCTTGAGAAAGGTATCGCTGCAGGAGGATTCGCTATGCGGCCTTACGTTGATGGAGATAAGATTAAAATCTCGTGGATTCGTGCAGATCAGTTTTACCCGTTACGTTCAAATACAAACGAAGTTAGTGAGTGTGCTATTGCTACTAAATCAATTCAAACTGAAGGTGACACAAATTACTACTACACGCTCCTCGAATTTCATGAGTGGCAAGACGAAAAGTATGTTATCAGTAATGAGCTTTACAAATCTGACAACAGTAACGTTGTTGGAAAGCAAGTTCCACTGTCGATTCTATATCCTGACTTAGCTGAAACAGTCACACTAGAAGGCTTGAAGAGACCGCTTTTTGCTTACTTCAGAACGCCTGGAGCTAACAATAAATCGTTAGAGAGCCCATTAGGTGCCGGCATTGTGGATAACTCAAAAGAGATTTTAGATACGATTAACACAACACACGATCAGTTTGCTTGGGAAATTCAGTTAGGGCAGCGGCGTGTTGTTGTGCCAGCGGAATTCCTTAAAACGGATGAGACACACCCACCAATGTTCGACACGGACCAGAACGTATTCGCTGGTGTATACGGTGCACTTGAGAAAGTAGGGGTGCAGGACATCACTACACCTATTCGAACCGTTCAATATAAGGATGCTATTAGCCATCTGATTAAAGAGTTCGAGGTTCAGGTTGGTTTGTCAGTGGGTTCGATGAACTATGCAGACGACGGCATTAAAACGGCCACTGAGATTGTTTCTAACAATTCCATGACTTATCAGACACGTTCAAGCTATTTGACTATGGTTGAAAAAGTTATCAATGAGCTTATTCATTCTATTTTTGAACTTGCAGGATACGGAGAAATGTTTGAAAGTGAGAAACCGCTATTCTCTATTGAATATGATAGTTATTTAGTAATAGTTAGTTTTGAGGATGGTATATTTGTCGATCGCGATAAACAGTTGGAGAATGACCTAAAAGCTGTTACAGCTGGTGTAATGCCTAAGAAACAGTTTCTTATTCGCAACTACAACCTAAACGAAGAAGAATTGGAAGACTGGTTGTCTTCACTGAAAGAGGAGCTGCCGGAAGCAGGATCAAGTGAGCGTCGCAGCCAAGATGCGCTGTTTGATTTAGGTGATTAATTATGATTACACCGGATAAAATGCAGCGCGATGCGGATTCAATCACTAATATTTATTCAGAACTTGAAGACCGAATTTTTAACATAATCATTAAAGCGTTAAAACAATCTCGCTTTGATAATGTTGAAAAAGAAGATGTATTACTATGGCAAGCTAAGCAACTATCAAAAATGGGTGTGCTTAACGAGAATATTATTAATCTTTTGGCTAGTTACACAGGAGAAACACAAGAAGCAATCGAACAATTAATCAAAGGTAACGGCGTAAAAGTAGTTAATGAAATTGATCGAGAGTTAGAACGAATGGTCCATAAAAGTGTTCCTGTATCTGACGACGTAAACAAAATTCTAGACTCTTTGGTTCGTCAAACGTTCAAAGATTTAAACAACAATGTCAATCAAACGTTAATCACTACGAATTTCAACGAGAACGCTGTAATGCGAGCCTATCAAGCAATTCTTAAACAATCTACCCTAGAATCCATGGCGGGTCTTAAAACGCACGAGAAAGCCATTAGAGATAACGTCTACAAAATGGTTGATATGGGAATCAAATCAGGGTTCGTTGATAAAGCAGGTCGTGAGTGGTCGATGGAGGCTTACTCGAGAACAGTGATTCAATCCACCTCACACAGAACATTCAACGATTTACGATTGCAACGAATGGAAGACTTTGACTGTGTGACTGCATTAATGAGTAGTCATCCAGCAGCCCGTGAAGCGTGTGCGCCGATACAAGGCGGTTGGGTGTTGACTGTGCCGAAAAATGAAGCGCCAGAAGAATTCAGACATCTACCCTCTATTTATGATCATGGTTACGGCGAGCCAAGCGGAACGCAAGGAATTAACTGTACACATATTCTTTATCCTGGCCGTCCTGATGTGAACACAAACAATCAGCCGCGATATGATCCAGAAGAAGTACAAAGAAATGCTGAGATCCAGCAGAAGCAAAGAAGATTAGAGCGTGATATTCGTTACCAGAAGAAGCGAATGAATGCGGCGTTAGAATTAGAAGACCCCGAAACTGTACAAATGTGTAAGCAAGTGATTTCTAACAAGCAGAAACAATTAAGAGAACTTATTAATGACAATGAGTTCTTGGTCCGTGATTACAGTAGAGAACAGGTTTATTCAGACTGAAAGGATTGATGCATTTTGAAAAAATTGACCATCAAAAAGAAAAGGGTAGCTCAAGGAGATGTAATGCACACCGGAAATTACGACATTTTAGTTGATGGTGAACCAATCGATGATAAACGTTTGATAAACATCAAGATTGAGGCTGGTGCTTTTGAATATCCCACTGTATCTCTTGAATATAGACCTAAAGAGATAGAGATAGATGGGTTAGTAATTGGTATTCCTAAAGGGGAGGCTAAATAAGTGGACTTCAAACAAGCGAAAAGAAGAAAAGAACGTGGGCAAACGAACGAAGAATTTTTGAAATGGGTATTTGATGATGCTAAGGACTTCGAGCAAATATGCGTTACAGTGCAGTACCCTTCCGGAAGAGTTGAAACATTTTTTAGCCAAGAAGGGACTTTTCCGATAATAGGAATGATGGAAGTTGGAAAAATGCAAATAATTGATGATATGCAGTCCTAGAAATAGGACTTTTTATTTTGCCCCGAATACGGCGTTAAACTGTTCAATCCATCGAGGGCGTAGCCTCGTTAAACAACGAAAGGATGAATGAAATGAAACGTGAAGAACTGAAAGAATTAGGTTTAACAGACGAACAGATTGGATCAGTAATGGCTTTACATGGCGTAACTGTAAACGAACTGAACAGCAAGGTGTCTACCGCGGAACAGCAAGCGACTCAGTATCAAGAGCAATTAGACAAAAATCAAAGTGAGCTTGATGACTTTAAAGCAAAGTCAAAAGGGAACGAAGAATTGGAACAAAAAGTGACTGATTTACAAACGCGTCTTGACCAAAACAAAACCGATTCTGAGCAACAGATTGCAGATATTAAGAAATCATCAGCAATCGACTTAGCCCTAACACAAGCAGGGGCAAAGAATATTAAAGCTGCTAAAGCTTTAATAGATGGCGAGTCACTGGAATTAGCAGAGGATGGATTAAAAGGATTAGATGACCAACTGGCCGCGCTTAAAGAAAGCGACGGTTATTTATTTGGCCAATCTGAACAGGTTCCACCTAATCCCGACGGTAAGAAGGCTACCTTTTCTGGGAATGCTAGTTCTGCGCAAAACGTTGAAGAAGATGCTTTTGCTAAAGCATTAGGAATCATGCCAAACAAAAATTAAATTGGAGGGAATAAAACATGGCAATTAATTACATCACAAAAGACAATGGAATTTTCGATCAAAAAATCACCCAAGGGCTGTTAACTACTATCTTAGGTGTTCCACAAGTAGAATTAGTAAACGGTGGTAAATCATTCACCCTTACTACTATTTCAACATCAGGTTTGAAAGATCACACGCGTAACAAAGGATTTAACAGCGGTACCTATGGAAACGACAAAAAAGTGTACACAATGGGTCAAGACCGTGACGTTGAGTTTTACATCGATAAACAAGATGTTGATGAAACAAATCAAGATTTGGCAGTAGCTAATATCTCGAATGTATTTATTACAGAACACGTGCAACCTGAAATTGATGCTTATCGTTTCTCTACTTTAGCTGTAGGAGCAGGCAAGACTAAGGAAGAAACAATTACTGAGAAAAATGCTTATTCTGCAATTAAAGCTGCTATTTTACCAGCACGTAAATTCGGCCCACAAAACCTAGTAGCGTTTGTATCAACAACGGTAATGGATGCACTAGAACGATCTGCTGAGTTCACTCGTAACATTACCAATCAAAACGTTGGTCAAACCGCCTTGGAATCCCGAGTAACTTCGTTGGATGGTGTGTTGTTAGTCGAGGTTTGGGACGATACTTGTTTTAAAACAAAATACAATTTTTCAGATGGATACGCTGCTACAGCTGACGCGCAAGACATTAATATCTTGGTTGTAGCTAAGCAATCAGTTATTCCAATCGTTAAAGAAAACACTGTTTTCTTGTTTGCTCCAGGCGAACATTCTCAAGGCGACGGGTACTTGTACCAAAACCGTCTGTACCACGATTGCTTTATTAAAGAAAAACAAAAAGACGGAGTTTCTGTATCTTTAACCCCAAAAGCGTAGCCCCAGCGAAAGTTGGAAAAGTAGAAGCTACAACTGATGGGGCTAAAATCACGCTTTCTTAGAAGGGATTGATTTTATGTACCTTACTCACAGCGAGTATATGTCCCTAGGCTTCAGCAAGGTAGCTGAAGCAAAAGTATTCGACGAATTAGAACCATACGCTGAGCGCCAACTAAATCGTGTTACCGGTGATTTTTACATGAAAAACTCTTTGTCAGCTGATACTTTCAAGTATCGCGTAGACAAGTTCAAAATCGCAATGGCTGTTCAAATTGAATACCTTAAATCCGTTGGAGTTACTTCATTATCGGAGGTTTTAAGTGCTTCGCCTGCCAGTGTTAGTGTCGGTCGTATGCGCATTGAATCAGGAAATACTAATGCAGCAACGGTCGGTAGAACGATGGTTGCTACAGAGGCGTATAACGAATTGATTTATACAGGGCTTCTTTACAAAGGAGTTGATTATAGATGATTCCATTAATGCCAAAGGAGTACTGCAATCAATCCATTGTGCTGCGTCTAATACAAGGGAAAGACAAATGGCAGAAGCCTATTTTTTCCGATCCAATTACGATTAAAAACATGATCTTTCAACCGCAGACAGTATATAGTGGTACGAATAACAATAGGCAAGTGGTAGCGAACGCTATCGCTTTTCTATTTGGTGGTGTTTCTGATCCAATGCCAGCGATCAATAAGAACCATGTTGGGTCAGAACTTGATTTTGAAGGCGAAACCTACACCATCACAACGATCGTAGATAATCGTAACCCTTTCAGCAATGAAGTTTACTCGTATGAACTGGAGGTGTTGTAATGCTTTATGTGAAGGTTGAAAACGGCGGTGTAGATCGCAAGTTATCCGTAATGAACATCAATTCAGCACTTTACTATATGACCGCGCAAATGCATCCAGATATGAACCTTTATGCTCCGAAAAGACAAGGTAATTTAAGAGACAAATCCTTTGTTAATAAGAACCGAATCACATACACCGTTCCTTACGCTAAACCTCAATTTAGAGGGATGGTTAACGGCAGTAGGGTTAAGAATTATACAACGCCAGGGACAAGTCGACGTTGGGATCTTAGGGCAAAAGCAAATCATATGAATGCTTGGCGTAAAGCGTTTATCAAAGGAGGAAACCTGTAATGGATTTATGGGAAAGACTGTCCGATTCGATAGATTCTATACAGGGCCTTCCGATGCCGTGCTCAATGGGGTTCCTCGATGGAGAGGATACACTCTGCGTTTATTCAATGCCGGGTAGCCGAACAGTCGAAGAATACTTTGACGGCACGAAAGAAAGAGAAATGCTTTACGAAGTAGGATTTAATACAAAAGATCAAGAAAAAGCCAACAAAACATTATGGCTTATATCAAATCATTTAGACGAGCTCTCAACTCTGAATTCAGAGGATGAGAGTTTTGTCTTTTTAGGCATCGAAATAAGTGAGACGCCATTTGTTAGCGAACAGGACGTTCAAGGGATATCAACTTATTTACTAGGCATCAAAATCACAATTCATCAATTTAAAAATTAGGAGGAATTACACATGAAAATGGATTTACAAAAATTTGCCGAGGAACCAAAAAAAGAATTTTTACTAAACTTCAAAAACAAAGTGGAGATCGATGTTTCGGGGAAAACAGACCTCGCAGAAATTGCTAATGCGGATTTTGCACTTTTAGCAGCAGGTATTACTACCATCACTCCTGCGGCGGCCGATACAACGGATGCTTCCCCATATTACGATGGAGAAGGTTTTACTGACTCAACAGTAACAGGTAAAAATATTACCTTTGCAGTTGCCGGACATCGAGTATTTGGCGATAAAGCGCAAGATTTTGTTGCTGCCAAATTCTTAGCTATTGGGGATGAGTTACGTACACTAGCTCAATGGACGGATGCCAAAGGCAACAAAGTTCAAGCTGTGGTTACATTGACGGCTATCGTGCCTTTTGGTGGAGCTGCGAATGCTAAGCAAACATTCAGCTTTACGTTAGCCTTCAACGGCAAACCTACATTGGTGAAAGCGGGGGAGTAGTTAGCCCGGCTGTTGTAGGGAAAATAACACCAACAGCCGATGGGGCAGTAATCGAACTAACATAGAAAGGAAGCTTAAAATGGCGCGAACTTTTGAAATTAATAAAAAAGATGGAACAAATGTGGTTCCAGCAGGAGCAAGTCCATTGACTATCACTGGGTTGGCTGCTGGAACAGCAGTTAAGAAAGGTGATTATGTTGCGGTAGCAGTTGAGAATGGCACAAAGTCAATTCCGACTGATATCCCGGCTTTTACAGTTAAAACAGAAGAAGGTTAACCAATCGGTTAGCCTTTTTTATTTGAATTTAGGAGGAACATAAATGGCTATTAATAACATTATCGACTTAGATGCTAAATTAGCACTCACTAAAACAGTGAAAATCGCTGGTAAGAATTATGATATTTCAATTTCCGACGAAATTGATTGTGCGCTTTCTGATTACGCGAATATTGATGTAACAGTTCAATTGAGAGATATGGCATCCAAACTTGAGAAGTTAGATGGTGTGGAAACTACTACTGCTGATCAATATAAATCATTTACTCAAGAAGAAATGATCTCAATGAGGAATGGCGCTTTAGCGACGCTTGACGTTGTTTTAGGAGAAGGAGAAGGCAAACGTATTTACGAGCATTATGGGCAAAGTACGAAAGCCGTTAATACCGTTATTGGTCTCCTTCGAACAGAATTGGATAAAGTAATGGTCGAACGCAAAAAAGCTGCCGACAAACATTACAGTAATCGACATAAAAACAATAAAAAGAAGTGATTTAATTGTTTGATTTAATTGATGATCTTGAAACAACCATTTTGATTGAAGACCATGAAATCCCTTTGGATCTGTCTTTTGATACAGTGCTGAAATTTTACGAACTATTGGAGGACAATCGTTTACAATCCTTCGAGAAAATATATAAAGCTTTTGATCTATTTTATTTTGGAGATGAAACGCTGTCCAAAACCTTTACTTTCGAGCAAAAGAGTAAGGCTGTTGAAGATATCAGCAATTATATTCAGAGAAATCCATACGGAAATGAAGAGAGCGGAGATTCTGGGTTCGAAGGTGTTGAACCTGAAAAATTGTACTCCTATACGCAAGATGCAGGGGCAATTTACGCCTCTTTTTTTTCTGATTACGGAATTGATTTGCTGAAAGAACGAGGGAAGATGCATTACATTACGTTCAAATCACTGTTGGCCGGATTAAGTGATAAAACACAATTTCAACGAATTCTATCTATTCGATCTAGAACAGTTAGCGGATTAGAAGGAGAATCACTGACAAATCTTTTGGAGTTGCAACAGTATTATGCTTTGGAGTCCGAAAAAACTGTGGATAACTTAGATAATCAATTAGGCAGCATGTTCGATATGTTAGCTGCTCAAGCACAATCAAATAAATAAGGAGAGGAGGTACATATATGGGAGCAGATGCAACGATTAACATTGATGTCATGCTGGCTAATTTACCTAAATTCAAGAACGATGTTTCTTTTGTGGATGATGTTTTGACTAAGCTTGGTATGAATACTGGATCAAAGATTGACGACTCGTTCAAAAGTGAGACAGCAAAAATTGAAACAATTGCTAAATCCATGAAAAAAGATGTTGACCAAACTCTTGATAAACCAGTTAAGTTCACTATTAAAGCCGATAATTCAGATGCGGAAAGGGATATCAAAGAAACCAAAGCGTTCTTGAAGGACATCCCCAAAAGCAAGATTACAGAATTAAAAGCTGATAACGATGGCGCTAGTCTGAAAATAAAGTCTATTAAAAGCGAAATAGCGGGTGTTCCTGATAAAAAAAATACAACATTGAACGCAGATGCTACTCAAGCGAAGACCGAGACTCAAGAGCTAGGACGTACAGCAGAAAGAACAGAATCGAAGTTTATGAGCCTTAAAGATAAACTGACAATTGGTGCCGTTGCAGGCATTGCTTCTAATGCAATTCAAGTAATCACTGGTAGTTTTAGTGAATTAATCGGTGAATCTGTAGAAGCCTCTGACTCAATCGATAAATTTAAATCCACTATGAAACTAGGTGGATTTGGTGAAAAAGAGATCAACGAAGCGACTAAAATTGTACAAAAATATGCAGATGATACTGTATATGACCTTTCTACAGTTTCTAACACAACTGCTCAATTAGCGGCAAACGGTATTAAAAATTATACCGAATTAACTCAAGCAGCAGGGAACTTAAACGCCCAAGCAGGCGGTAGTGCTGAGACATTTAAAGCAGTAGCAATGATGCTTACCCAAACAGCTGGGGCAGGGAAACTTACTACTGAAAACTGGAATCAGTTGGCAGATGCAATACCTGGTGCATCAGGCGTGTTACAAAAAGCGATGGTCGATAACGGTGCATACACAGGTAATTTCCGTGATGCAATGGAAAAAGGCGAGATTTCGGCTGATGAGTTTAACCAAGCAATTACTAAACTAGGAATGAACGATGGCGCAATTCAAGCCGCTAAAACAACTACAACTTTTGAAGGGGCAATTGGAAATTTGCAAGCGAATATCGTTGGCGGAATTAATGATATTATTAAGCATTTAGGTAAAGATAAGCTTACAGGTATAATCAACGGTGCATCTGATTCTGTTGTCGGGTTATTCCAACATGTTTCTGATGTCTTTTCTTATTTGGATCGAAACAAGTCCACGATTGGAAATATCACAGGCAACGTTAAAGATTTAGCAAAAGCGTTAGCCTCAGGCGCTTGGGAGCAAGGAAAGGATATTCTCCTTGCCGTCGCAGATGTGTTCGGCTTGATCGATGGTAATACAAAGAAAATCAAAGATCCTCTTAAACAGTTGGATAAAATCATTGAAAATCTAGCTGACAATAAAGATAAAGTTGAATTACTGGGTAAAGCACTTGTGACTATGTTCGCAGTAAAAAAAGGTTTTGAATTCATTTCGATGATCAATCAAGCTCGTAAATCTCTACTTGAATTTACTGCAGTCGAAAAAGCCACTAGCTTTTTAAGCGGAGGATTTGGAAACGCCACTAAAGCAGGAGTGACGGAAACGGTCGCTCAAACGGCTACAACAGTAGCGCCTGCTGCTATAGGTGGAGCTGAAACTGCTGTTACGGCTGGATTATTAGGGCGATTTAGCGGTTTAGCTAAATTGTCCAACTTAACTGCTGGGTTATCAAAATTAGTTCCATTTATTGGTATTTTGGGTAGTCTCCCTGAACTTTTTAAAGAAGGATCAACAGGACAGAAAGTAGGCGGGTTTGCTGGATCAGTTGGAGGGACTGCTGCAGGTGCAGCAATAGGGACAGCTATATTGCCCGGTATCGGAACAGCTCTTGGAGCCGCAGCAGGCGCTTGGGCTGGCAGCAAGTTTGGTGAGGGATTTGGAGACAGCATTCAAAAGTCTCTGAATGGAAAACCATTGAAGCCTAAAGTAGAAAAAACAAAAGCTGAGATCGAGGTCGAAATAGACGAAAAGAAAATCAGCAAAAAGATTACCCCTGCAATTAACAAGTTAAACAAAAAACTTCTTATTAAGATGGGAATTGATACTAAGAGTGCTCAAAAAGCAAAAAAAGAATCCGACAAACTTTTTGAAGAGATGGGCAAAGACATCGATGATTACTATGACAGCAAACAAAAAAGATCCAAAAAGGATCTAGATTTACTTGTTAAACAAGGGGTTATGACACGTAAAGAAGCTGACAAACTCCTAAAAAAAGAACAAGAAAACAATGATGCTTCCAAAAAAAGTAAAAAAGATGCGCTCATAAAAATGCAGACGACCGTCAACGAGTACTACAAGAAGGTTGAAGAAATTCAAAACGATTCTAGTAAGAGTGAAAAGCAAAAAAATAAAGAACTAAACAAGCTAAGAAAACAGTTTGTTAAGGAGTATGTAGCTTATCAATTTGCCATGAATGGAAAAGCGGTCGAAGCAATTGAAAGCGGAGCTAAAGAACAAGAAGATTTGCTTAAACATCTACGTAAACAAAAAGGTAAATTAAACGCTAAAGATTTAGAAGCCACTCAAGAAGAAGCTGACAAACTATACGACGCCTCTGTTAAACCAGCAAGAAAAGCTCGGGACGATATTATCAATGCGGCTGACAAAAAGTACAAAGAGACTGTTAAAGCAGCTAAACGTCAACGAGACGAGACGGGTACTCTTTCTCAAGAACAGTATGAGAAAGTTGTAAAAGAAGCAAGAAGGCAACGTGATGGGACTAGAGATGCTGCGAATGACCAATTCAGCAAAGTAACCTCAAAAGCACGTGATCAAAAAAATAGGGTTAGTTCAGAAATTAATGCGCAAAAAAATTCAGTTGTAAGAAACGCTCAAGAGCAAGCTAGAGAACATATTGGTGCATCACAAAATGAATCAAGAACTGTTCAGGGGTCTTGGGAAGGCTTAAAAAGAAATCTGTCAAGTATTGTTGAAGCGATCGCACACGGTATAGGTAGTTTGATAAATGGACTGAACAAGGATTGGGGCAAAGGTCTCAAAAATTTCAAATTTGGCGCCCATGCAAAAGGGACAAGCGGATTACCGGAAGATGAAATTGCGCTAGTTGGTGAAGAAGGGTTTGAAATGGCGCATCATCCATCTAAGGGAATTTTCGCGGTCGGTGTAAATGGTCCCGAAATTAGACCTTTACAAGCAGGTACGTCTATTTTACCTCACGAAGCATCGAAACAGTTCTTATCTATGACAAAAGGACTTCCTGCCCATGCGGATGGCGTGTGGGGGACCATTAATAACATTGCTGACTGGGTAAAAGAGAAAGCCGAAAATGCTGCTGACTTCGTTAGCGATGGTGCTGACAAATTGTATGAAACAATAACAGATAAATTAGGCGTTTCAAAATTCTTAGGTTCACTGGGAGGAGAAGGAAACGCAGAGTTTCAAACAGCCAAAGGCGGACTGAATTACGTTAAAGACAATGTTGTCAAATACGTCCAAGAACTTTTTGATAAGTATCAGAGCGAAATAGGTGGTTCAGGTAGCAGGGGCGAATTCATTAAATACGTGTTGGCTCAACAAGGTAAACAATATGTTTGGGGAGCTGAAGGTCCAGACACATTTGACTGCTCTGGATTAATTATGTGGGCGTTAAAACAAGTCGGAATCCAATTCCCACATTACACAGGAGATCAATGGGGAGCGACAGACCATATCAACGAAAAAGAAGCGCGTCCTGGCGACTTGGTTTTCTTCGGGCCTGGAGCAAGTCGACATGTTGGAATGTATACAAAACCTGGAGAAATGTTTAATGCTTCTTCTCCTAATGCTTATGGTCCTGGAAATGGTATCGGTTATAGTCCTTATGCTGCACCTGATTTATTAGGATTTGCAAGAATAAAGCAACTGAGCGATGGTGGCGGAGGACCAGGCAAAAGTTTTCAAGGTAAGTGGGATCAAGCTATCAGTACAGCAGCGGCACAAATGAAGGTATCCGTAACAGCCTCTGATATAAGGAATATTCTTAGTCTGATTCAACATGAATCAACTGGAAATGAGAAAGTAATTCAGAGCTCTGCCGTATGGGATGTAAATACCGCATCGGGAAATCCAGCGAAAGGATTGCTTCAATTTATTCCGCAAACATTTGCAAGATACGCTATGCCAGGTCATGGCAATATTTTTAGTGGGTATGATCAACTATTGGCATTTTTTAATAATGCTCGATGGCGTTCCGAATTTAATCCAATGGGCGGGTGGAGTCCGAACGGCCCTAGGCGATTCGCCGAAGGAGGCGAAGTAAATAGTCCTACTCTTGCTTGGATTGGTGAAGATCCTAATTATGCTAAAGAATTTATTATCAATCCTGCTAAAGACAGTGCTGATTTGCTTATTCAAAAAGCGATAGCAGCTAGAGAACAGTATAAGCCAACACCTTCTTCTCAAAACTATTCTTCAAACAATAACTCAACCGGTCGCTTTGTGACTCAAACTGATTTGAATCAGTTGATAAATAAGATTAACGAACGACCAGTTAAAGTGAATAGTATTTTGGATGGAAAACAAGTTGGACATTCAGTTGATCAAACGAATGCGGGAACTTTAAAACGTAAGCTATATATGGCAAGGAGGGCTTAGATGGTAAAAACAGATGTCTTATTAAGATTTAGTGATTGTGATTACTGTTTGACGAATGATCATGATATTAAAGTTGCTTCAATTGTCATTGGAATGCCAGTCCCAAAAAATGAATTTACATCATTTCAAGGATCCGTCGGCCAAAGATTAGTTAATCATTCATTTGATTCATTTCCAATCATGCTTGATTTTGATTTAAAGGTCAGCACTTTAGACGACCTCGTTTTAAGAGAAACTGAGTTGAGAGAATTGTTTTCTCGAGAAGCTGAATACTATTTCATCTATTCGAAAGAGCCGGGAAAACGTTATCCGGTGTCTTTAGACAGTATATCGGTTACAAAAAAAGCGTTTTTCATGTCTCATTTCACTGTATCTTTTAATGTGTTTAAAGGGTACGCTGAATCGATTACCTCAACGCTATCTGATTTTAGTCTGAATAATGAATGGCAATTCAGTCAGGGACTTGTGGATGGAGATTATAAATATACTCATGAAACTAGTCGTTTTACTATCTTTAACGCTGGGAGTTTTCCTGTAGATCCTAGAGAAGTGTATTTAAAAATCACTTTACAAGGTGAGTCTGGAGGAAATGCAACCATCTTTAATAGAACTACTGGGGAAAGATTCATCTATTTTCCTGAATTCTCTACTAACTTAGGGCAAACAGTCACTTTAGATCGTGTATACCCGAAACTAAACGGTGTTAGTCGGGGTATTGATACAAATCACGGATTAATCACCCTAGTCGAAGGTATCAACAAAATTGAAATTCAAAATGTAGCTAACGTTAAATCTTTTTGGGATTTTCGTTACTTATACAAGTAGGTGGTATCATGACTGATTTGTTAGTTGGAAATTTAGAGGAGAGCAATGAAGAAATCCTTATCGGTTATGATAAGGATTCTTTCTATGAATCTTGGCAAGAAAATGAAACATGGGAAGTCAGTTTTACTATACAAAGAACAAATTTTAACGGGATTAGTTTTGATTTGATTGATTACGAAAACATTTTGATTTGGAATGGCCAACGCTTTGTAATAAAGCAAATGGCTAGTTATGCTTCAGGCTCAAAAATATATAAGGATGTGACAGCTACTCATATTTACTATACGATTCAGGACTGTAGACAATATGATGGTTCACTGACCGGGAATTTGACAATTAATCAAGTTTTATCACACATTTTCAAATCAGGAAACAATGGTTTTACCTGGGAGGTTATAGATCCGATCGGTGTATTTAGTAAAGTTGAGCAGGAAAACTTTGGAAATGGTAACTATTTGGATCTTATTAATGAGGTTATAGATGATTACAAATGTGTAGTTATTCCTGACAATAAACACCTTAGATTCTATCCTAGAGAGGACTATGGACAAACCACAGAAAAACAAATCCGATATAAATTTAATACTGATGAAGTGAAGTTTGATATTGACACGTTTGCTTTAAAGACTCAAATACGTGGTTTTGGTAAAACGGATGACAAAGATAACTATATTTTTAGTCCAATAACTTATACAAGTCCTCTGGCTGAGAAATATGGTATTAGAGTTCAAGATCCGGTTGAGGATCAAAGATATACAATACCGGGAAATATGTCTGCACGGCTAAAGCAAGAAATACATGACTTTCCTGATATTTCTGGCTCAATCTCACTAAAGTGGGTTATTGAATTGGAAAAAGGCGATAGAGTTCCATTTATCTATGAACCTTTAAATATTAATTCGCTTATACGAGTGGTAGGTATAACTTGTTACCCTGCATTGCCTGATAAACCGCCTGAAATCACGTTATCAAATACGAAGAAAACAATGACATCAATACTAGCGAACTTAGCTAGGAAAGGAGTGATTTAGTGGAACTACTAAAACTCATTAAAAATCGGATTTCAACAGAATGGAAAAAAACGTTCAACGATAATGTGGATATTTTGAACGGTATTACAAGTGACCAAAATCAAAAAATTGACGTCGTTGACAAGAGAATTGACAATTTAGTCCTGCATTCGGGCGGCGATTCCCCAAACGAAGTAGTGGACGCACGGGTAAATAACCGAGCACAACAATTCGATACACTTCAAGGGAGACTACTCGCTGGGGAGTTCACGCATGATGAAGACATGGCGGAAACACGATCAGAATTGGAAAATCAGAATGTAAGTATCTCAGAAATAAATAAGAAGCTTGATAAAATACTTGGGGAATACGGTGGTACACTAACTATCTATGTTTCAACGGAGCGAGGCAACAATAGTACAGCGGATGGGTCGCAAGCATTACCGTTTAAGACACTCCAAGCCGCAGTGAACACGATTCCACTATTAACGTCGAGCCAAGTCGTTATCCTCGTTGAAGATGGTACGTTTCTTGAAGATGTTCGCTTTAGAAACATCTATTCTGGTGGTATTTATATTCGATCGGTCCAAGATACGACGAATCTTGATCCATCAACAACTGATTGTCCAGTTAAAGTTCGGTCAATGTCGTTTATGTATTGCACTGGGTACCTTCAATTACGAGGGATCCAATTCATAGATCAAGGAAATGCACCGTCTATAGGTAATACAAGGTATTCGTTGTATCAAGAACAAGGCGGATACATGAGTTTGGCGAAGTGTAAGTTTGCAGAGAATACAAAATCAATTGCCAATCACAAATCTATTTATGTTGGAGGAAGTTCGAAAGCCACCGTTGGGTCAGATACAACTTTTATTAATCAATTGATGTGCTTGTATGCAGTAGGGATGGCTGAGGTAAATGTATCCGGTATTAAAGGGTCTTCAAATAGCGAACTGTTAGTGGTTTGGAACGGCACCGGAAGAATCCCAAGTGATTTAAATATCGCTACAACAAATACTAGAACGATCGAAAGAGGATTGATATTAACAAAGGGGTCGGTGATCTAATTGTTCAAAACAAGCGAAGAAATAATTGTGATTCAAGCTGAAGCAACCACTCCTATACCTACAGGAGTGGTTTTTTGGTCCCATGACAAAGGGACTGCTAAACTGATCATTCAGTTGAAAAAAGATCATATAAATCAGACCTTACCTCAAGGAACAATCGTTCCGATCCTTTTAGAGTTCAATTCAGACACAGCGGCTAAGGGAAAAGGACGTCATATTTACCATGCGGTAATTGAGAATGCTTTAGAAGGAATAGTCTCTATTGTTTTAGAAGACAATATTTTGGGGTACGTTGGCCGTGTAGATGGTTCGGTTTATATTGAATTACCTGATTCACGATCACTTGATACTGCCGGGAGGTTTACTTTTGACATTAAACGAAGCCCTATCGATGAGGATGTTCCTGAATTGGAGGATTATTATTGGCAAGGATTCAACGAGATTATACAAGAATCAAAACGTTTAATCGATCAAGTAGAGAGTAACTGCGAAACTGTTCTAAATGATCTGTCTTCAAAAGTCACTTCCTTAGAAATTCAGACATCAGATATAAAAAGCAAACAAGCAGAGATATTGAAAAGTATTGAAGATAATGACGTTTTCACTAAACAAGAAAGTTCTGCAAACGTGATCTATCAAGTAATTGGTAAAGAAAAAGTTCGAATGACCTTTACTCTTGATTTTTTAGGTAAAGAAGCTGGGGTCATGACTAACAACGCCAATACTTACAAAGCGTATGGAGGAACTTCTTTAGGTGTACCCTCAAATTTCACGAGTGAAATTGATCAGAATAGTTACAATAAAATTGCAAAACTGGATAATAACTTATCTTCATATCCTACAACCGGAGCCGGATATATAAGGCAAGTGCTTCTATCTTACAATGTATTGGACTTTTTAAAGAAACAGCTTGGCGAAGAATATTTTACAGCTCAAGGAGCGTTGAGTAATTCTGAACAGGTTGAACTAATCAAGCCGAAAATAACGAATGATCAGGGTAATGTTTATGGTTATGGAGTAGGTGCTGGGGGAAATAAGCTGACTTTCGCGGTATGGAATGTTCGCTGGCTTAATTGGTCCGGAACAAAATCACGTACAACTGCCACTGTTTCAAACATTTCTATTCCAATTAATAATGCTAAGGAATATATAGATAGTGATGGCAATTGTCATTTTATAGCATATGCGCCGGTTTCAGATGATAGTACAGCGTCGGCAGCAAACTTAGATTATGCAAATTATCAATTTACGATTGAGCTTTCTATGAATGAGTTTATTCAATCCATGATAGCTGCCAATCACATAGAAAATTTAGCAGCTCAAGAAGAGGCAGAAGCAAGCGAAGACAATACTAAAACGATGACTCCACTTCGGGTTTTTCAATCAATTGCTAAATGGACGAAAGATAAGTTCGTATCTATGACTGAAAATGAAACAGTATTGGGGATCAAGAATTTTGCGAACGGACTTCAGGTTAATGGGAGAAACGTGCTGTCCCAAAAAGGAGAAATTGTATTTGATCATACTAGCGAAACAGATTCGTCTATTCAATCTGGAATAGTTAGATTTAAACGATACGGAGATTGGATTTTAGTCAATTTTAACTTCCAGTGTAGAAGTACGGATATTGCCTCTGGCGGGAACCTTATCGATTCTTTAGAAGCAGATATAGTTCCATCCGGATCTATTCAGGTAGATGTTACTTTTGATAAGGCACTGACTATTGATGCTTCAGGTAAAGTAACAGCATTATGGGGGTTGGAAGCAAATAAATATTATACTGGCTCTGCTACGTACTTTGCGAAGAATAAATTATAGGAGGAAAGAAATGAAAACTATTTATAAGGTCCTATATCCAGTAGGTTACGAAGAACACGAGGTGTCGGATGATTTTCCAACGGTGTTGCCATTTGTTGAAGAAGTACCTATTCAAAATTTGGAAAATCCACAATCTCAGTTCTTTAATTTTTCTAAGAACAGATGGGAAGAGACGGTTACTCCAAATTACGCAGAAAAATTAGAGTTGATTGAGACTTTAACAGAAACTGTCCAAAAGGAAAATGAATTCTTAAAAGAAAAGGCAGAAGTCCAAGAAAACCAATTGACTGATACTCAATTAGCGTTAGCTGAAGTGTATGAAATGCTCGTTCCAGCAGACAGGGAGGTTAATTAGATGGCAAATATTTACGTCAATTTGATTCAGAAAGGTCTGAAAACTATTGAGGAAGTACCAAAGACAATTAGAAAAGAAGTACAAGCGATCTTGGATGCAGACATTGCGGATTAAGATTGCTTTTTATTTGCTCAGAAAAGAGGTGAATACAATGGCAGTAGTCTACGCGACGTTGATTATCAAAGGTAGGAAAACGATCGAACAAGTACCTGGTCTGATCCGCGAACAAGTGAGAGAAATATTGGTGGATATGGATTTACCTGAATTGGCACAGTAGCACACTTTCGAGTGTGCTTTTTATTTTGATTGGAAGGGGGAATTTATTTTGGAAAAATATTTAAATGCAGCATCTATTGTAACAGGGGTGTTGGGCGGTGTAATGGTTAGTTGGCTTGGAGGGATGGATGCAATTTTGCACGCGTTGGTATATTTGGTAATTGTGGATTACTTAACTGGATTATTAAAAGCATGGAATTTGAAAGAAATCAGTAGCAGAATCGGATTTATTGGATTGATTCGAAAGGTATTGATCTTTGTAGTTATTGCAGTAGCAGTGGAAGTAGAAAAGGTGATCGGTAGCTCGATTCCGCTTCGTGAGATCGTCATTATGTTTTATCTAGCTAACGAAGGCATTAGCTTCTTAGAAAACATTTCAGTGTTCATTAATTTTCCAGATCAAATTAAAGATGCTTTTTTGCAAATTAGAGGAACACATGATGAAAAGGAGGACAAATAACATGGATATGAAAAAAGCAAAAGAAGCTTACGAAAAATCCGATGATAAAAATGTCGGTTTGCAGCCTCAACCGAAAGAGATCGAAGAAAAGAAGGAGGAAAAATAATGGCCATTAATATTGAAACGGGTTTAGCTGTTGTTCAGCGTTTCGTAAACAACTGCAGCTACAGCATGTATGGCTCGCGATATTATACGGACGGCACTTGTGATTGTTCGGGGTCTGTCTATCGTATTTTACGTGAATCAGGCGGTTTTGATTATGGATATATTCCGAGTACCGAAACGTTGCACGATTACCTTACGAAGTTAGGATATGAAAAAATCGCCGAGAACAGTGACTTTCCGATGCAACGCGGAGATATCATCATCTGGGGACAAAAAGGATACTCTGCCGGTGCCGGCGGTCACACAGGGATTGCACTAGATAATCAAAATTGGATAGAATGCACAGGATGGAAGGATACAACAATTATTGCCAATCATGATCAACGATGGGTAATGGCTGGGTGTCCTTATTTTTATGCCTATCGGTTGAAGTCCACGCCTAAACCGAATCCAAGTCCAGCACCAGCACCTAAGCCTCAACCTTCTGGAAATAAGAATGGTATTGCGATCGATAATGTCACCAAAGATCAGGCGGTAAAAATGGTTCAGCGTATTCAAACGAAATACGCCTGGACGTTGCTTCGTGACCAAGTGAAACGTGTGTTGCAGCCGAACAAAGTCTATACGCTGGTTATCACTTGCGATTCAAAATGGAAGTATGAGAATGCGGTCAATCGTTTGAAGCAAGAGCTTAAAACATACTATCCAGGCTACATGCAGCAAAACATTGCGATCGTTGATGGAGACAAACCTATAATCAAGATCGAGGCACGGAATTTGAATGATGAGCAAAGCAAGAAGATGGAAGGCCACGTGCGCAATTTCTTGAAGGATGTGCTATTAGACCAGCAGACGTATGCAGAAGCGAACTCTTATGGAACCTATGACGTTCGCGTTAAAGGGGAAGGATTTAACAATACAGATGCGCCTATTGTATTGAAAGAGATTCAAGAAATGGGCAAAGCAAAGGATGTTGGAATTAATCCAACGCATATGAAAGGATTTAAGTATTAGAATGCGCTTGCAAGATATTAACAAAAGAGCTATTATGAATGTGTAAGTTTTGCCAGAACTTACTTCTTTTTCATAACTAAGTTTCATCTTTCAGCAACCAGTCGTGTGCAGGCTGGTTGTTTTTTTGTGGAACTTAGAAACATGAGTGTATCATTTGCAAAGAAATCGGTTTCTATGTAACATCTACTCTATTGGGAAGTCACTCGCCCATAAAAAAAGGGAACGTCAGATACAGTTACTTGGGGAAGTGGACTGTGGGGAAGATCTGACGTTCTATTTCTTTATTGTAACACGTTTAAAAAATAATAATACTCATTTAAAGTACCCTTAGTTCAATTGGTAGAATACTCCGGTTCATATCGGAAGATGCGGGTTCGAGGCCTGCGGAGTACATAAAAAAACTAAATGTAATCTAGAAAACTGATTTTAAGTTAAATAGTTATAGTAAAGACTTCTAAACTAAGCTGTTTTTTCTATTGCATATGTAACCTTAACATTATATACTAAAGATCCAAGTGAATCTTTTATTTTCTCTAGGGGCGCTCAATAATTGAGCGTCCCTTTTTGGTGCGATATCATCATATTGCTTTTCAATGTAACCGTTTCATTGTATACTAAATTTATTCTAGAGAATCTTTTATTTCTGTGGAGCACCTGAGTGATCGGGTGCTTCTTTTTATTTGTATTGCTTATGCCTTGCTTATGTAAGCGTTTTATATTAAAATGTCAGTATCCTAGAAACTTTTCTTTCATTTTATCTGCGTGCACTCGAATAATCGGGTGCTCCTTTTTATTTCAGAAATCATTTTATTTGCCATTGTAACCGCTTTATATTATCATAGAAATACTAAGTATCCTCATACCTCAACTAACAGGAGGGGCAGGCACCCTGGCGAAAGGTGCCTGTTTTTTTATTGCGCTGAAACCTAAAAGTGATATACTGCTAAGTAGAGAGTAATCCGCTCTCACATTTTCTTTTGCCCACTCTTTACCCTTGCTAGGGAGTGGGTTTTCGTATGCAGCAAACACCCTCTACAGCCTTAGTTGGATGTAGAGGGTTTATTTTTATATTCTCATTATCCCAATCAACTCGCGAACGTTATACGAACATATTCTTAAGTATTTCAAAGATAGCAGATAAATTTCTGAGAGGTGTGATTTTAAAGTGAGTATTGAATTACCTATGAGTTACCCAAAAATTTCATTCGGTGAGTAATCCAAACATCTTAAAAACAAGGTGTTTAAAGTATTTCAGATTTAAATTATTTGAGCTTAATTTAAAGAAGAAACCCGTCACCCGCTTTATTTTGAACACTGCAGCTTTGGTTTTGCTAAGCTGTGGTGTTTTTTGGTATCTTTTACTTTTCTTTTAAAGGCCCCTTGCTATTCAAACGATGATTGATGTATGCTAAGGGTGATGTGAGAGGCAACTCTCACTTAGGGTAATTTATCCTGATTAAACCAACGTTTGTGGCTGAGCGTTGGTTTTTTTATGCTTCCATAAAATGAATTATGCGAAAAAGAATATTTAAAATTGCCGTTGATTTGTAGAAAGGGCTTACTTTAATGAAGGGATTTGTTTGTATAAAAAATAGCCCTTTTTGTATTTGAAATTACTAGAGTTCTCTTGATTGTAAGAATATACTAATTGCTAAATTGAAGGAGGGAAGAAAATGATGTTTGAGGGAGTATATCGTTGGGTAATTCGAATCAGCATTGCATTAGCGGCATTTTTCTTTGGGTGGGGAATTATTTTCTATTCTCGTCTTCCAAATAGGATTCCGATCCAGTTTGGTTTTGATGGAAGCGTGAATAACTTTGGTAGCAAGCCAGCCGTCTTTTTATTTCCGATACTTTTATTACTGGTTGCGTTGATCGGCAGAAGTAATTATATTGATATGAAATATTCTACAGCGAGTGGTCAGAATCACCTGCATAAAATTATTATGTGTGGGTGTTTGATATTAATATGCGGCGTTGGAATGTATTTATTTCTCTTGTATGCACAGATGTTGAAATAAAAAAATCCTCACAGGGAGGACTAAGAAGTAGTGATGCCAAATAGACTTAAGATCAAAAGCAGTAGGGCCGGCAGCATTGAATTCATCGTGTTTAGCATCCAATGAACCATGATAGAGCTCCAAATATTTTTGGAAATCAGATAAATTAAACCGAAATAGACGCCTATAACCATGTAAGGGACCATAGCGTATATATTCCCATTAAAATTGTTCCAATGAATCAATCCAAATAAAATACCTTGGACAAAAAGCATGATCACTTGCAGTGCTTTGCTAGAAAAGCTTCCTAACAATAAGTAGCGAAAGGTCAATTCTTCAGCAAAAGGAGCAAGAAAAGGTGCAACCGCAGCTAAAAGTACCCATCCTGAACTAAGTGTTTTTGAAGAATCGTTTGTCGAGGAGCGAACTTGAAGGAGTTCACTAGGAATTAAATTACGAACGACCTGCAGCAATATGAAAGCACCAGCAACTAAAAGGATGCTCAGCAACAACCGTCGAAAAAGTTTTTGTCGGAAAAGTTGCCATTGAGCCTTTAAAAAATCTCGGAACAGATAAATCATGACTAAAAATCCTGTTAAAAAAAGCAGCGTTGAAACTAACAAGGCAATTTTTGGATTTTTATCAACGTGAAGAAGTGGAAAAAGGACATTTCCAATCAGTAATTCTAATGGAATAACTAGAAGTCCCCACCATTGTTTTTTATTTGTTACCATATTTTATCCCCCATTCTTTTCATAGTGTAAAAAAATAGAGTGAAAGTGTAAAGCAATATGGAACATTATAGATTTCGACTTTGATTGTTTTGGTATACTAGTACTTGGAACGTATTTCGCTTTTTTGTTTTAGCGCAGTATATGAGTTTAAAAGGAGTTGAGGGTTTGTCGGATTATCAAATGCAAAAAACGATGGGGAAATGTTTCCGCAGTAAAGGGTCCAGTATAACTGGAATTATTCGGATTTTGGGTAGCTGGTATGATTATAAAGTGATTTACGGGCCGCCCGAGCCTGAGGATATGCTGGAAGTAATTGACTTTACTAGTCGGGAATTGTTAGTGGTCATCAATAATAATCTAAAAGAAAGTGATGTGAATTATATTGGTAGTATTTAATATTATTTTATTAGTATTAGCTGTTGTTGTAGTTTTGTTTGTTGTAAGTCAATTGATTGTAATCGTTCAACAAGGTGAGGTTAAGGTCGTTGAAAGTTTTGGGAAATACGTCAAGACGCTAGATCCAGGGTTACACTTTTTGGTTCCAATTTTATATGTGGTTCGCCGTCGAGTGTCGTTAAAGCAAACGCCGATCCAAATTGAGCCTCAAAGTGTCATTACTCGTGATAATGTAATTGTTGAGATTGATGAAGCAATCAAGTATCATGTGACAGATGCAAGAGCTTTTGTATATGATAACGAAGACTCTGTCACGTCAATGATCCAGGATTGTCAATCCAACTTACGAGGAATTATTGGTAAGATGGAATTAAACGAAGTATTAAACGGAACTGAAGAAATCAACGTAAATCTTTATGAGAGTGTCAAAGATATTACTGCAGGCTACGGTTTGTCGATTGATCGAATCAATATTGGTGAAATTTCGGTTTCTGATGAGATCGTGAACTCAATGAATAAATTAATTACGGCAAGTCGAGATAAGGAATCGCTGATTACAATTTCTGAGGGGAAAAAACAATCGGTCATTTTAGAATCTGAAGCAAAATCCTCTGAAATGCAGATTGATGCAGAAGCGCGAGCAAGACAAACCAAAATTGATGCGGATGCACGAGCAGACCGTACACGAATTGATGCAGCGGCGGAAGCTGATCGAATTGCCAAAATTACGGAAGCAGAGACGGCAAGAATCAAAGAAATTAATAAAGCGATTGCCGAAAGCAACCTAACTGATGAAATGATTGCTTATCTAGGCATTGAGGCATTTAAACATGTGGTTGAGAATAATGGCAATACCGTCATTATGCCAAGTAATTTGACCGAGCTTGGCAACGTTCCGGCAATTAAAGAAATTTGGCAACAAACTAAATAGACTGTTGGTTCTGTTTTTCAGTTTCGGCAGTTCTAGTAGATCGAATGACGTGATCAGGCATTAACTTATTTTTAAATGAACTAGGAGCTGAAGTATCATCGCAACAAAGAAACAAGCACCTAAAATAGTTTCGGCAATCGTTGTTCTATTGGCGGGGCTCTACGGTGTCTACTCACAGGTAGGATCCAATAATGATTCAAGTAATGAAGTAAAAGAAGTCAGTGTCAGCAAAATTTCAGAAGTTCCAGATTATGATGGTAAACATCAAACGATTCAATTGAATCATAACCGTCCTAATTTTTCTAAAAACGATCTTTCATTAGAAGATGGAACTTGGACGCGCTTTTCTGACCTGGATCAGCTGAATCGTGTAGGCTCGGCTAATGCAATGTTGGGCAAAGAGTTGATGCCTCATCAAGAGCGCGAGCGATTATATGTGAAGCCGACTGGCTGGCATCAAAAATTTTATAATGATAAGCCACTATATAATCGAGCACATCTGATCGCGTTTCAATTTTCGGGAGAAAACAATAATCTGAAAAATTTAATGACCGGTACAGCATCCTTGAATGATCCAGGGATGAATGAGCATGAAATTGCAATCGGAAACTATATTCGAAAAACCAATCATCATGTGCGCTACCGTGTGACTCCTTATTTTAAAGGGGAAGAGTTAATTGCTCGGGGTGTTCAGATGGAGGCTCAGAGCATTGAAGATGATCAAATCTCATTTAATCTCTTCGTTTATAATGTTCAGGACGGCATCAAGATCGATTATCAGAACGGGTATTCACAAAAGGAATAGAAAAGAGAATCATCCATTTTTTTGGATGATTTTTTTTGCAAAAAAGACACTGTGAGACAAGCCGCTCAAACCACTATCAGGTAAAATGGATGTATATATCAATAAATAATAAGAAAGCGGGTGTTATGATGCAATGGAATGAATTATTCAACGCTGATCAAGAGCCGACTGAACGACAAATTACAGAGTTTATTTCGAGTCCTTTATGGCACGATTTAGCTAATCATTTGATCCAAACCTATCAAGTGAAACCTAAAAGTGTCTATAGTGGTTGTTCAATGGGCGATGATTATTGGAAAGGCTGGAACATAAAATTTAAAAAAAGCGGAAAAGCGCTATGTACGGTTTATCCAAAGGAAGGTTACTTTGTTGCGATGGTCTCTTTTAGCGCGAAGGAATTAGATGAAGCGGATTTATTGGTGCAAATTTGCGATGAATATACTAAAAATAAGTACCAACAGGCAAAATCCAGTAAGTTAGGTAAATCGATATCCTTCGAGGTAACAAATGAAGATATTTTACAAGATATAAAAGAACTTGCTGCACTGAGAGCTCGTTCGACAAAAAAGAATAAGCTTCAGAGTGTCTAAGAGAATTTTCTTAGGCATTTTTTTATTAATTTTTAAAATGCTATTGTCAATGAGAGATATATAATCGAAAATGGATATGGGATTTGAAAAGATGCCATCCTATATCTATTATTTAATATAAGAATGATGCTATACAATTAAATAGGAATAGTTATGGTTAAGGAGAAGTATATGAAGGATTATCAGAGGGAACGCTATAATGCGGCTGCATTAACATTGAGTAAAAAATTAGAACGAAGAAATTTTGTCGCGATTATTTGTCAAAATTTGACGGCGGCGAAGAATCAAGCTTTAGAATTGATCGATCAGGATAAATCAGTTGGTTTTGGCGGTTCGATCACGGTTGAACAGTCTGGAATTATTGATGAGTTGTATCAACGAAACCAAAAGATGATTGACCGTGAAAAAACAAGTTCAGCGGAAGAACGACATCAAGTCATGAAACAAGCATTAACAGCCGACTACTTTTTGACGAGTATCAATGGTGTCACAGAAGACGGGGAGTTAGTGAACATCGATAGCGTAGGAAATCGTGTAGCTGCTTTAACTTTTGGACCGGATAAAGTATTGGCATTTGTAAGTATGAGGAAAGTCTATGGTAATCTGGCCACAACTCTTGAGATGGTCCGTAAGAACACTGCGCCATTGAATGCTCATCGTCTAGGATTGGAAAAAACACCCTGTATCAAAAGGGGAAATTGCGGAGATTGTTTACAGTCTGAATGTATTTGCAATACAATTGCGGTAACAAGACGTTCGATGTCTAAGGAACGTATCATAGTCTTTCTAATTATTGATGAGATTGGATTGTAAAAATAATTATTAAACGTAAAAAGAATCGTATTTGCTATTGATAATTGAAAACCGTTGATCTAGCAAGATATAGAGAAAAATAAAAAAACCGAGGAAAACTCCTCGGTTTTTTTATTGCTTAACTTAATGAGCTGCTATTTTCCATAACTTCATCAATCAACCCATAAGCTTTTGCTTCATCGGCGCTCATAAAGTTATCACGATCAGTGTCACGTTCAATGACTTCGATCGGTTGTCCAGTACGTTCAGACAAAATATTGTTCAAACGTTCGCGTGTTTTTAAAATGTGACGTGCAGCGATTTCGATTTCAGTTGCTTGACCTTGTGCACCGCCAAGAGGTTGGTGAATCATGATCTCAGCATTAGGCAAAGCGAAACGTTTGCCTTTTGCACCAGCTGTTAATAGGAAGCTACCCATTGAAGCAGCCATACCAAGAACGATTGTTTGTACATCAGCTTTAACAAAATTCATTGTATCAAAAATTGCTAAGCCGGCAGATACGCTACCGCCTGGTGAGTTGATGTAAAGATAAATATCTTTTTCAGAATCTTGGGCATCCAAGAAAAGTAATTGGGCGATGATAGTGTTCGCCATATCGTCGTTTACCTCGCCGCTTAACATGATGATACGGTCTTTCAATAAACGAGAATAAATGTCGTAAGCACGTTCGCCACGAGATGATTGTTCAATGACTGTAGGAACTAAATTCATAGTGAATCCTCCTTAAAATATTGTTCGTAGATTATTTTAGCACAAACAAGGTTAGATTGCTAAAACTTAAGGAAAGTATACATCCTTGGTCAGTTTTGGTCAAATAGAAGGCTCCGTTTTTTTAAACAGGTCAAACTATCCTAGATTCATGAAAATATGGTACTATTAATAGCGCATAGAACAGTGTGTGGTTGAACTTAAAATTTTTTAAAAAATTTATTTTTTTTCGGCTGATATTGCCGCACTTTCAATAATTTAGCGGAGTGCAAACGTGCCGGAGACCGGTTTTATTTAAAAAATAATTCCGTAATTATGAAATAGGAGGGAAAAACGTGGAAATCGCATTTATTGGACTTATCGGCGTATTAATTGGGGCAGGATTAACGGGGATCGCGGTCTTTTTTGTCTTCAAATATATTGACCTGCGCCATCATCGTGAAAGAGAATTGGAACATCAGGTAAAAGAAATCGAAACGATTAATCTCTTAAATAAGAAAGTCAATGAGATCTTATCTAAACGTAATGTTTTAATGCAAGATTATGTGGCGTTCAATTCATTTGACGACTGTTACATCACAATCGATGATTTCATTTATTTGAACTCATTCGCCGCACAAAATAATTTTTATCTGCCTAATTATTTGATTGAAGAGTTCTTCAAAAATATTTCACATCGTAAAGTTATTTTATCTCCCGAGGAAACAGTTAAGATTGGCGGGTATACGTATAAAGGCGGACGAATTGTCATGGAAACTTTTTCCGAACAGCTTTTGGAGATCTTGGATGAAAAGAAACAACAATTGTCTCGTTTGACAAAACAGCCTTTACGCCATTTCAATGTGCAATAGTAAGTTCACGAAAAAACGTGAACAGATTTAAATCAGATTGTATTTTATAATCTGTGATTACAGACGAGGTGATAATAGATGACAGTGATTATTGCTCATCGCGGGAGTGCTGGGACTCACCCAGAGAATACATTACCTGCGTTTATGGAAGCAGTGCGGACAGGTGCGGACGGTATCGAGTTGGATGTCCATTTGACGGCTGATCAGCAATTAGTTGTGATTCATGATGAGAGTGTTGATCGTACGACAGACGGCAAAGGTCTGATTCGTGAATTGACATTAGAAGAAATAAAAGAATTAGACGCTGGCAGTTGGTTCGATGAAAAATATCAAGCGACGAAAATTTCAACGTTGCAAGAAGTTTTGAATTTATTGTTGCAGATGCGTTTTCGTGGTTTTTTATGTATTGAAATTAAGACGAATAAGTTTCATTATCCAGGTATTGAAGAAAAAATTTCATCGGTCATGACTAGTAAAGAATGGCCCTTTACCTATTGGTATACGAGTTTTAATATTGATTCGTTACGGATCATGCACGAATATGAACCAGATGCACAATATGATCTGATCCAGAAAAATGATTTAGAAAAATATAAGACTGTTTTGGATAGCGATTTTATTGAAGGGGTTCATCCGAGTTATGATTGGGTGAAGCAAAATCCTAGTATCGTCAAGGAATATGAAAAGGCGATTCGTCCATGGACACCTAATTTATATGAAACGATGATGGCTTGTTTTGAAAACAAACTAGCTGGAATCATTACTGACTTCCCAGAAAAGGCGATTCGAGCAAGAAGCAGGTATAATAAATGAAAGTAATCGCAATCGTGGGCCCGACTGCTGTAGGCAAAACGAGCCTGAGTATTGACTTGG
The DNA here is from genome assembly GCF_000407185.1 of Enterococcus malodoratus ATCC 43197. Classification (GTDB taxonomy): domain Bacteria; phylum Bacillota; class Bacilli; order Lactobacillales; family Enterococcaceae; genus Enterococcus_A; species Enterococcus_A malodoratus. The sequence goes on along the minus strand of NZ_KE136481.1, from coordinate 674,928 downwards.
CCAAACGTTTTAATGGGGAAATTATTAGCGGTGATTCTATGCAAGTGTATCGTGGATTGGATATCGGAACTGCTAAAGTTACGGTAGAAGAGATGGAAGGAATTCCGCATCATCTGATTGATGTACGTGATATTGATGAAAGCTATTCGGCAGCTGATTTTCAAAAAGCGGCTAGACAGGCGATTCAAGAAATCAGTCAACGAAATAAGTTGCCAATTATTGTAGGTGGTACAGGACTGTATATTCAGTCTTTGCTATGGGATTTCAAACTTGGCAGCGAGGGCGAACCAGAGGATGACTCGTTACGGGAAAAGTACGAAGCCTTTGCAGAGAAAAATGGAAACCAAGCTTTGTGGAAAAAACTGCAAATAGTTGATTCCTTAGCTGCAGAAAAAATTCATTATAATAATCGAAAAAAAATAGTTCGTGCGTTAGAGGTTTTCGAACTGACAGGGCACTCAATCTTGAAGCCAAAGGATCGGCCAAAGAAACTTTACGATAGTTTTTTGATCGGTTTGAATACGGACCGAGCTGTTTTGTATCAACGAATCAATCAACGCGTAGATTTGATGGTTGAACGGGGCCTTTTAAGTGAGGTCGAAATGCTTGCAAAAAATCCGAATGTCCAAGCTGCGCAAGGGATTGGCTACAAAGAATTGTTTCCTTATTTAGCGGGGGATTCTTCACTGTCGGAGTCGCTTGAAGAAGTGAAGCTGCATTCGCGCCGTTATGCTAAGCGACAATTGACATGGTTTCACAATCGTATGTCTGTTCATTGGTTCGATCTGGTACAACAACCAGAATTAATTACAGAAATCGAAGAAACTTTAGCCGATTGGTTAGCGGATGACACTTCTGATTTTTGCCGCTAGTCATGGTCGAGACGAAAATATTTTCACATGGAACTAGTATTGGAAATATGAAATTAAGAATCTGTTTGAATGCTACATTCTGAGAGGCACATTAGATAAGAGAATCGTTTTTAGTATAAGCAAGGGGGAAGCGGATTGTCAGAAAGAGTCATTTTAGTCGGCGTCGAGACAGACGAGAGTAAATATAACTATTTAGAATCAATGCATGAGTTGGCCGGACTAACCAAGACGGCTCATGGCGAGATAGTTTTTTCATTAACACAAAAACGTCCAAAAGTTGATCGACAAACGATTATCGGCAAGGGAAAGGTGGAAGAATTGGCGCAACTGGTTGATGCCCATGAAGCAGAACTTGTGATCTTTAACCACGCCTTATCACCACGTCAAAGCCAAACAATCGAAGAGCAAGTCGGTGTTCCGGTAATTGATCGAATTCAGTTGATTTTGGATATCTTTGCACAGCGTGCGCGTTCGAAAGAAGGAAAACTTCAGGTTGAATTAGCGCAGTTAGATTATTTATTACCACGTTTAGTAGGTCAAGGCCATAGTTTATCACGTCTAGGTGGCGGTATCGGTACGCGTGGTCCCGGAGAAACTAAGCTGGAAACTGATCGTCGGCACATTCGTCGACGTATTTCAGCAATTAAAAAGGAATTAAAAGAAGTTGGGGCTCACCGTGAACGCAGTCGTCAAAAACGCCAACAATCCAGTGTTTTCCAGATGGGACTGATTGGTTATACGAATGCTGGAAAGTCAACAATTTTGAATTTATTGACAAATGCGGATACGTACTCTGAAGATCAATTATTTGCGACCTTAGATCCGCTAACGAAGCGATGGCATTTGCCTCAAGGAATGGAAACAACCATTACTGATACGGTTGGGTTTATTCAGGACTTGCCGACACAATTAGTCGATGCCTTTCAATCAACTTTGGAAGAAAGCAGGGGTATGGATCTTTTGTTACATATCGTAGATGCCAGTGCTGAAGATCGTCAACAAGAAGAAAGAACAGTGATGAATTTGTTGAAAGAGCTTGAGATGGATACCATTCCAATGCTGACTATCTATAATAAGGCTGATCGAATCGATGAGTTTACTTTTACGCCGACGTTGTTTCCAAATGTTTTGATTTCTGCAAAAACGACCAAAGGGAAAGAATTGCTGGCTGAGGCGATCAAACGTGAGATTATGGACCTGCTGGATCCGTACTTGCTTACCTTGAATGCTGATGAAGGTCAGGCGTTAAGTGAGATGAAACGAGAGACTCTTGTCTTGAGCGAAACCTTTGATGAGGAAAAGGAACAATATATCGTACGAGGATTTGCAAAGAAGAAGTCTCTCTGGATTAGGAGAATGGAAGATGAATTGGACAACTGAGCTGGCGCCAGAGTTAGTTGAAAAGATCGATAAAGTTGACCACAAAATTGCTGACCGGCTTCAGGCAGTACGAGAAGTTGCTTTGTCGAATCAAGCTAAAGTATTATCGGCTTTTAGAGAGAATCATGTTTCGGAAAGTCATTTTTTAGCGTCAACTGGGTATGGAAACGACGACCAAGGGCGCGATGTTTTAGAAGCTGTTTATGCGCAAACGTTTGAGGCGGAAGCCGTTTTAGTTCGTCCGCAAATCGTTTCAGGGACCCATGCGATTTCTACTGCACTATTCGGCGTGCTGCGGCCGGGTGATGATTTGCTTTATATTACTGGAACTCCTTATGATACTTTGTTAGAAGTCATAGGGGTGCAGGGAAATGGAATCGGATCTTTTAAGGAATATAATATTGGATACGATGAAGTGGATCTTTTAGCGGACGGAAATGTTGATTTTGATGGGATTAAGCAGAAAATAACTGATAAAACGAAGGTCATAGCGATTCAAAGATCACGTGGTTATGCATCGCGACCATCATTTACTATAGAAAAAATCAAAGAGATGTGTGATTTCGTTAAAACCATCGCACCGAATATCGTTATTTTCGGTGATAATTGCTATGGCGAGTTTGCAGAACTAATGGAACCAACGCAAGTCGGGGCAGACTTGATGGCGGGTTCATTGATCAAGAATCCAGGTGGTGGGATTGCCAAAACAGGTGGATATATTGCTGGAAAACAGGATTTGATTGAGCGCTGCGCTTATCGTTTAACTACACCAGGTGTAGGAGCGGAAGGCGGGGCAATGTTGGGCAGTGTTTTTGATATGCTGCAAGGCTTTTTCTTAGCGCCGCATGTAGTCAGTCAAGCTGTTCAAGGAGCCATTTTTTCTGCTGCCTTATTAGCGGAGTACAACTTAGACTCAACACCGAAGTGGGATGAACCGCGAACGGACTTGATTCAGTTGATTGATTTCCATAATCGTGAAAAAATGATTCAATTCTGTCAGGCAATTCAAAAATATTCACCAATCGATGCTTATGTTGCGCCGATACCCTCTTATATGGCTGGGTATGAAGACGATATTATCATGGCGGCAGGAACGTTTATTCAAGGCGCAAGTATCGAATTAAGTGCGGATGGACCGTTGAGAGAACCATATTCATTATATCTTCAAGGCGGTTTGACCTTTGAACATGTCAAGGTTGCAGTAGCGAATGCTGTGAATGAGGTCTATCATCAATCATAAAAAAACCGAAGTCCAAACGACTTCGTTTTTTTATGCATTCATTTTAGCCAACTCTTCTTCAAGAAAAATTAATACTTGATCATGACTGAAACGTACAAGATAGGTATGGTTCTCATTTTGATAAGCTACAACTATTCCAATATATCCCGTCATTGAATGTTTCTTCTTTATTTGAACGGTCTCACCAATTTTGAATTTTGGCAATATTACACCTTCTCGCTTCTTTTTATCTATTATAACAATTTTTTTCTCTTTTTAAACGTTGATTTAATCAGCTTCGCTTTGAAAAAACGAACATTCCGGAATTCTATGTAAGGAAATCTGACATTAGCCCTTGACGATTGGTCTATCGGGTGGTATCCTTTTTTCAACATCAAAAAACAAGGAGGAGATGTTATGCGGGAAAAAGAATTGCGACGTTCACTTGCTGTTTTTCCAATTGGTACAGTTATGAAGCTAACAGATTTGACTGCAAGGCAGATTCGGTACTATGAGGAGCAAGAACTGATTCATCCAGAACGAAGTGAAGGTAACCGTAGGATGTATTCTCTAAATGACATTGATGTGTTGTTAGAAATAAAAGATTATTTATCCGATGGACTTAATATGGCAGGAATTAAACGGGTCTATCAAATGCGTCAAGAAGAAATCAAAGCTGCCAAAGAGAAACCGTCATTGACCGACAAAGATGTCCGCCGTATTTTTTATGACGAAATGTTAACCCAAGGTGGGTTACAACAGCAAAATCCATATCAATCACAAGGCCCAAAGCTGTAGTGATTGTGGAATATAAAAAAATGAAGTGCGAGGAAGGGATTAGATATTATGCCGAAAAGAGATCTAAGTAAAGAGGATATCAAACGAATTGTCGAAGAAGAAAACGTCCGCTTTTTACGTCTGATGTTTACAGATATTATGGGGACTATAAAAAATGTTGAAGTACCAGTTAGTCAAATGGATAAAGTTCTGGATGATAAAATGATGTTCGACGGTTCATCTATCGAAGGGTTTGTACGAATCGAAGAAAGCGATATGTATTTATATCCAGATTTGACTACTTGGATGATCTTCCCATGGGAAAGTGATCATGGAAAAGTTGGACGTTTGATTTGTGATATTTATGGTCCGGATGGCGAACCGTTTGCTGGAGATCCGCGCGGAAACTTGAAGCGTGTGTTAAAGGGAATGGATGAATTTGGTTTCACTTCATTCAACTTAGGTCCTGAACCAGAGTTCTTCTTATTCAAGATGGACGAAAATGGCGATCCAACATTAGACTTGAATGACAAAGGTGGATACTTTGACTTTGCTCCAACGGATTTAGGTGAAAATTGTCGTCGCGACATCGTGTTAGAACTTGAAAGTTTAGGCTTTGAAGTAGAAGCTTCGCACCATGAAGTAGCTCCTGGACAACATGAAATTGACTTTAAATATGCGGACGCGATCGAAGCTTGTGATAATATCCAAACCTTTAAATTAGTTGTTAAGACAATTGCTCGCAAACATGGACTACATGCGACATTTATGCCAAAACCTCTTTATGGTATCAATGGATCAGGTATGCACTGCAACATGTCATTGTTCAATGACGAAGGCAATGTATTCTACGATGAAGACGGTCCAATGAAATTAAGCAAAACTGCTTACCAATTTTTAGCAGGCTTATTGAAACACGCACGCGCATACACGGCAGTATGTAATCCAATCGTTAACTCTTATAAACGTTTAGTTCCTGGTTTTGAAGCACCCGTTTATGTAGCTTGGAGCGGTCGCAACCGTTCACCACTGATTCGTATTCCAGAATCACGTGGACTATCAACTCGTCTAGAATTACGTTCAGTTGATCCGGCTGCTAATCCATACTTGACGATGGCTGTTTTATTAGAAGCAGGCTTAGATGGTATCCGTAATGATCTAACACCGCCTGCAGCGGTTGATCGTAACATCTATGTGATGACAGAAGAAGAACGCAAAGAAGCAGAAATCTATGATTTACCATCTACTATCCACAATGCGATCAAAGCATTGCGTAAGGATCAAATCATGGTCGATGCTTTAGGTAATCATATCTATACGAATTTCAATGAAGCAAAACGTATGGAATGGGCAGCTTTCCGTCAAACTGTCTCAGAATGGGAACGCGATCAATATTTAGAACTTTACTAATCCAAACTCGCAAAACTCTTGAGGGCATCCTCAAGAGTTTTTTTGTCATCTTAATTGTCAAATTAAGTTAGACAAATCATCAATACTTACGTAACTCAAAAATACTTCCAAAGGTGTTCGATAATCCAGTGATTTTCTAGGAATATTATTTCGTTTAGATGTGACAGATTGAATAAAAGATTCATCTACTGAATTGAAATCCATAGATTTCAATAAACCATCTCTACGTAACAATCCGTTAGAATTCTCGTTTAGGCCTCTTTGAGACGGCGTTCCTGGATCAGCGAAATAAATGGCAATATCATTGGCATTACTGATTTGTTTCCAATTTGAAAATTCCTTTCCACAATCAAAAGTGATGGATTTGAATAGATTTTTCGGTACAGATTCAAACCAATGATTTAATTTTTTTTCAATATCAATCGCTTGTCTACCACACGGTTTCAATGTGATGATAACTTTTGATAATCGTTCAACTAAGGTAATTACAGCACTTTTATGTTTCAGACCTACGATAGTGTCACCTTCAAGGTGACCAAACTCATTTGAGAATTGGCTATAATCTTTTTCACGTTCATGAATAGATCGGCGGAAAGCTTGTTTTCCACGCCTTTCTTGATGTCCATTCGGTTTACGCTTGCCTTTCATCGGTAAGTCAGAAGGATTAAATAGCCCCTTTTTGAACATACGATAAATGGTACGAGCAGAACAACGAATAGGAAACGCTGCACGACCAACAATCACATCGGGTGTCCATCCTTGAACAACCTTTCTTTGAATATATTCTGATTGTTCCTCGGGTAAAACAAGCGGGCGTCTACCACAGTTTGATTTGTTTTTCTTATACTGTTGATAGTATTCTAAGGCTGATTTTCCTTGCTTGAAGAATAGGTATACTTTATGGATCGTTTGTCTTGAACGATTCAAGCAATGCGCAGTTTTCGCAACAGATTGATTTATTTTGAAATAAGACTCTATCATTACAAGTTCATCCGTTGTAAGATGGGTATAGGTCATTTGTACTCACTCCTTATAATTCTTTGGTCAGAACTATTTTGAGTGTAGCACAAATGGCTTTTTTAGTTGTCTAGCTTAATTTTACAATCGGCGTCATTAAAAAATTAACGTTTTACTTCTACTCGTTTAACATTCCAAAGAGCGAGTACTAAGAATAGAAGGCTTGAGAGAATTAAAATTGCGATAGGCAGCAGAACGTCATTTTGTCCATTCATCACAATACCTAATTCTTCTTTTATTGTGTCCATCGCTGGTTTATCTGCGGCGGTAAAAACATTTTCGGTTAGAATACGGCGAATCAGAACGACACCACTAGTTAAAGGGAAGTACTGGACAACCGTTTGAGCTGTTTCAGGCAGACTGCCGATAGGAACATAACAGCCCGTTAGAAAACCGATCAATGGACCAATGATAGAAGTCATAGTTGAAAAGGTGTCAATGCGACGGAAAAAGCTGGCGATAAAGAACATGAAAGCCGATGAACAAAAAACTGTCAAAAGACTTACAAGAAATAGCAACCCAAATTGGGGCAAGGATAATAATGTTCCTTTTGAGAGAGTAACAATATAAATTTCAGCAACGATGATTACGACGGAAGTAACTAATAATGAGATTAGGAAAGTACTAAAGAAGTAACCAAGCATAATTTTGCTTTTTGAAATCGGTGAAATCATAAAATCAGTATAAACACTCCGTTCTTTGTCACGGATCATCAAACTGACTGAGCCAAGAGTAGAGCTTGCCGACGAGATACCAATAACACCTGCCAGCATCCATGTGTCCACAACCAATTTAGGATGAGAAAGTACTGATAATGAGTTTACTAAAGAGTCATCCAGTAAAAAGACATATAAAATAATCATAATCAGTGCTCCGATAAATGAACCGATCACGGCTTGTTTGTTTTTGAAAAATAATAATAGACCTCTATAGACTAATGCATTCATAATTTTCTCTCCCTTTTTCGATAATTGCTAAAAAGACATCTTCTAGTGTTAAGCATTGATACGTTTGTTTCAGCATCTCTGGCGCATCATAAGCCATCACTTTTCCACCATCCAGCATCAATATATTGTCGGAATCTCTTGCTTCCTCCATATAATGCGTGGTCAAAACAATGGTCATGGAATATTTTTCTTTTAATTGATGGATTAATCGCCACATTTCAGCTCTCGAACTGATATCAAGTCCAGTTGTTGGTTCGTCCAAGAATAATAATTTAGGTGTGTTCAACAACGCTCGTGCAATATCGACTTTTCTTCTTTCACCGCCAGATAACACACCGTAACGTTTATCTAAGAGGTGGCTAGCTTGTACATCGGCCAATTTTTCTTTCGCTAATTTTTTGGCTTCCTTCCAATTATTGGTATAAAAATAGGCACGTAAGAATAGATTCTCTCTGACCGATAAATCTGAATCCAAAATACTATTTTGAAAGACTACGGAGATCATGGATTTATGTTGGATAGAATCGGAATCGAGTTTAACTCCTTCAAATAGAATGTCACCAGTATCCGGTTTTGTTAGGCCGAGGATCAATGAAATTAACGTTGATTTTCCTGCACCATTAGGTCCAAGAATGGAAAATAATTCTCCATCCATAATAGAAAATGAAATGGCTTTTAGTACTTCTTGCTGATTGTATTGCTTTCCTAGATCTGTGATTTTTACGAGTTCTGTCATAATGATTACTCCTATTCTATTTTTTTAGTTGAACTATTTTCACCGCAAAATGTCAGTGATGTCTGGCTCAAAGCCTGTGTTCTTCTTGATAAACCCACTATAATCAAGTTCTCTAACTGAAACAACGAGATTTCTCCAAGTGGTCGTTAACTCTTTCTAAGATGAACAAAATAGGTGAGAGAGCAAAATTGACGAGACTTATTTGATATAATGAGAAAAATTGGTGTGGGGTGAGAAGGATGGAGGATAAGTATCGTACATTTGCTTATGACTATGATGAGTTTGGGGAAATTAATGAATATCTTGGTGCAGAAAAGGTCTTTTTTGAAAACCTGTTCAGTGAGTTTGGAATCCAAAATGTTTTAGATTGTGCTTGTGGGACCGGGCAACATCTCTATATGTTATCTGAAATGGGGTTAGATGTTGCAGGTTCGGATTATTCTGAAGCGATGCTGGAGATGGCAGAAAAGAATTTAGCTGCAAGGGGGAAAGAACTTCCGCTGCAACAGTGTGATTTCCGGTATTTAGAAAAAGTCTACACGGAGAAATTCGATGCTGTCGTTTGTCTAACAACTGCCCTGCCGCATTTGCATTCGGAGACAGATTTGATAACTGCTCTTAAATCTATGAAGGCAAGATTAAGTGATAAGGGCATGCTGATTTTGACACAGGGGACGACCCACTACAATTTGTCGTTGCCGGCGATTGAGGTGGTGGTGAATCGGGAGGATTTTTCGCGCGTGTTCGTAAAGGAACAGGATGATCAGTTTCAAACAATTCATGTATTGGATTTGTATCACTCAACAAAGCGAATGGAAAGTAATCAATACGATATCGTTTATAAAATTATTCTCGATGAGGAATACCGTTCATTGCTGACTAACGCGGGATTCAACCAAATTCAAATTTATGGGGATTATGATAGAAGTCCCTATGATCAGAAAAGTAAACGACTGGTTGTCGTAGCTCGTTAAAACAAATGAAAGAGAATCAGATTACTCCGATTCTCTTTCATTTGTTCTTTTTTTTAGTTGAATTTGTTGATTTATTTCAGCGGCTTCTTTTTTATCGTTGCTGTAGATGAAAAATTTGATAAAAGCATAAATGAACAAAGTAATTCCAAAATTTTTTATGAGACCCACAACGCCTAAATCCCACCTATACCAAATATCACCGATAATGATTTGCAAGAAAATCAGTCCGATGTAGAGAAGTTGATTTAAAACAATTCGCCGATTTGTATAATTCTCATTGTCTTCAATAATAAAATGCAGCAAACCAGATATTACGGAAACAACCAGCATATATTCAATGATTTCGAATAATGTTTGTTTATCAATAAGTAAATTTATCGCGGCTAATAGAGTAAAGATCATAGATGACAATCGAAACACATTTTTTAAATACTCGACTATTCTCATATTCGTTTCCTCATTCCTAAGCCCTTTTTCAAATCCGGAACATATTTTCTTGAAACGGCGACTCGTTCATCGTTAATCAAAGTGGCTTCAAAGCGTCCGCTTAATGTAGGGGAAACGGCTTTTATAGCATCGATATTAAGCAGCATTGACTTGCCGACTCGAATAAACTTATGGGGAAGCAGCTTTTCTTCAAGCTGATACAGTTTTTCAGTGCTTTGACACACTCTGTTTTTAGTATAAATAAAGCTCTTTTTATCTACTACTTCTATATACAGAATTTTTGAGAAAGGAATCTTGTAGTGATCTCCATTTTCTTCACCGACTAAAAAAAGTTTTTCCTCTTTAAGAATAGCCAAAACATTTTGCAGCGTATCTGTTACTTCATGAACTTTAAAGTCAACACGCTCTTCTTTAGATGTTTCAATGATTTCAACAGATGTCTTCAATTCGGCACCCTTTCTATAAGTGGTTTCTATTCTTAAAAAGTATAGCAAGTCTTATCAGCAAAGGTCAAATCGAGTCAAGAGGTGGTAAGAATGAGAAATATGATTTTGCAGTGTTATACGGAAACGAGGTATGGTGTGTGGGACACTTAGGTTGGTAAGTTCTTTCGATAAACTAAAAAGACATCAGCGCATGTCTGATGTCTTTAAATTTTCTAATTTAAAAAGGCCAAACCAAATGAAAGATAAGTGGCATAAATAATCCAAATTAGATATGGGACAAAACAAATTACTGCTCCCATCGATATGTTGCGGAATTCTCGAACGCTGAAAATGATACTAATCAATAGTAACAAGCTGATAAATGAAGCAATCCAAAAGTGAGACCCACCAAAGAAAATAATACTCCAAATAAAGTTAAGGATCAGTTGGATAGCAAAGAGAAGATAGGCCCGCGTTTTATTTCGAGCTTCCTTGCTGTCGAGAACTAAAAATAGTGCTAGACCAATCAACGCATATAGCACTATCCAGATAGGACCTACAATATTCCCTGGGGGTGCTAAGAAGGGCTTATTTAACTGAGCGTAGATAGTGGGAATATCGCCAGCAAAAAATCCGGAGATGGAACCGATTAGTTCTACACCAATAATACACGCGAGTAACTTCAAAAATTTATTTAACATATTACGACCTCCTTTGTTTTTTATAGGTTAGAATTTCATTCTGAAGTACCTGTTACTTATTAAGTATAACGAGCATTATCCTTAAAAGAAAAAAAGATGCTTGAGAAAAGCAACATATTCTTAGTGAAAGCATGTTATAATAATTCGGAAGATTTTCTAAAGCCAAGAGATTGGCAACTTGCAAAATTTGTAAGTTTTGTCTTCTTTTAGTAAAATGTAATTGTTGATAATTTCAAGGAGAGGTGTGAGAAAATGGGATACACAGATGAAACAGTCCGTTTTGATTTTGATGACAATCGTAAGAAAGAGATTAGCGAAACACTGACGATTGTCTATAATGCTTTAGCTGAAAAAGGCTATAACCCGATTAACCAAATCGTCGGCTATTTATTATCAGGCGATCCTGCGTATATTCCTCGTTATCAAGATGCCCGAAACTTGATTCGTCGTCACGAACGCGATGAAGTCATGGAAGTTTTGGTAAAATACTATTTGAAAGATCATGGTATTGATATTCGATGAGAGTAATGGGACTAGATGTCGGCTCAAAAACTGTTGGGATCGCTGTAAGTGATCCATTTGGTTGGACAGCGCAAGGCGTCGAGATTATCCGAATCGACGAAGAACAAGGGGAGTTTGGCTTTGAACGCTTAGGAGAGCTTGTCAAAGAGTACCAAGTTACTAAGTTTGTAGTGGGACTTCCTAAAAATATGAATAATTCGATCGGACCACGGGCGGAAGCATCTATGGCTTATGGCGAAAAAATCAAAGCACTTTTTGATTTGCCAGTCGATTTTCAAGATGAACGGTTAACCACCGTACAGGCTGAACGAATGTTAGTAGAGCAAGCGGACGTATCACGTTCGAAAAGAAAAAAAGTTATCGATAAACTTGCAGCAGTCATGATCTTACAAAATTATCTTGACCGCACCAGCAACAAACTTTAGAAAAGAGGAATAAATTATGGCACATGAACACACACATGACCACGATCACGAGCATGATCATGAGGAACACGAAGTGATTACTTTAGTAGATGACGAAGGAAATGAAACGCTATACGAAATTCTTTTGACAATTGATGGTCAAGAAGAATTTAAACGCAACTATGTACTGCTTTATCCAGCAGGTGCACCTGAAGATGAGGACGTTGAATTACAGGCCTATGCATACGTTGAAAATGAAGACGGCAGCGAAGGCGAATTGCAACAAATCGAAACAGATGCTGAATGGGATATGATTGAAGAAGTCTTCAACACCTTTATGACTGAAGAAGAATAGAAATTTTTAAAAGCGGGGCCTTGTAATTAAGGTTCCGTTTTTTTTCGGAATTATGCTAAATATTTATGATTTATCATTAAAAATACCGTGCAAACAAATCGTTTGTCACCTGTCGACAGTAAGCGTAACATTATTTTTGTAAACGTTATCAAATTAAAGGTGGGATTTAGATGGAAATGATTTATCAGGCGAGTACAGCGGAAGGTGCCATCGATTTTATTAATATGTACGATTTAGAGGAAGCTGCAAAGGAGGTCATCCCAAAAGGCGGGTATGGTTATATCAGCAGCGGTGCGGGAGATATCTTTACGTATCGAGAAAATGAAAAGGCTTTTAATCATAAACTGATCATTCCTCATGTTTTGCGAGATGTAGAATTGCCAGACACAACAACAAAATTTGCAGGAGAACAGTTGAGTGCGCCGATCATTATGGCACCGGTGGCCGCTCATGGGTTAGCGAACGTAGCTGCCGAGAGAGCATCAGCAAAAGGAGTTGCACGTTTCGGAACAATTTACACGGCCAGTTCGTATGCCTCATGCACACTAGAGGAAATTCGCGAGGCCGGAGGAGCGAACACTCCACAATGGTTTCAATTCTATATGAGTAAGGATAATGGAATTAATCGTGATATTTTAGATATGGCCAAACGAAACGGCGCAGAGGCAATTGTCCTAACAGCTGATGCAACGGTTGGGGGTAATCGTGAGACGGATCGTCGGAATAATTTTACTTTTCCGCTGGCAATGCCGATCGTTCAAGCATATCAATCTGGTATCGGACAAACAATGGATACTGTTTATGGCTCATCGAAACAAAAATTGAGTCCAAAGGATGTTGAATTCATTGCCAGTTATTCAGATTTACCTGTTTATGTAAAAGGGGTCCAGTCGGAAGAGGATGTAGAGAGAGCTTTGGGGTCTGGCGCTTCAGGATTATGGGTTTCAAATCATGGAGGTCGTCAATTAGATGGAGGCCCAGCTTCTTTTGATTCGCTGGAATATGTTGCGGAAGCTGCGGCAGGAAGAGCTCCGATTGTTTTTGATAGCGGTGTGCGCCGTGGCCAGCATATTTTCAAAGCTCTCGCTTCTGGTGCAGATCTTGTCGCGATTGGGCGTCCAGCAATTTATGGATTGGCATTAGGCGGCGCTACAGGTGTTCAACAAGTCTTTGATTTTTTCAAAAAAGAATTGGAAATGGTGATGCAGTTGGCGGGGGCACAGACAGTAAATGATATTAAGAAAATTACTTTACGAGAAAACAGATATTTATAATTCTTTTATAGAAACTTTCCCACAAAATATCTATCGTTATTTTACTGTTGTTCTAACACACATTTATCTTTGATGAAATCTGTAATAATAACTGTTTTTCATAGGCAAGTTTTTACGCGTTGATGTTCTTTTATGGTATAAATAAATCGATGTTTATAAATCATATTGAATGGAGACGATAGTGTTGAAAAAATGGTTGGTAGGTTTAGCACTTGTTACAGCAGGAGTTATTTTGACAGCTTGTGGAAGCGGTCAATCCAGTGAGGATGATAGCTGGACAAAAGTAAAAGATCAAAAAGAGTTAACGGTGGCAACGTCAGGAACACTTTTTCCTTCATCTTATTATAATGATGAGAATAAGTTGGTTGGTTATGATGTGGATGTTGCAAAAGCAGTCGCTAAAAAATTAGATTTGAAGATCAATTTTAAAGAATATAATGTCGATGGACAAGTAACTGCGGTCAATCGTGGCGAGGCGGATTTTGCGGCAAATGATTTTGGAATGACTAAAGAGCGCGGTAAGAAATTTTCATTGTCCTCACCAATCAAACACTCTTTTGACAGTATGATCGTAAGAAAAAGCGATGACTCAGGAATTCATTCCTTGAAAGATTTGAAAGGTAAGAAGGCAGCAGGTGAGCCGAATACCAGCTATATGAAATTAGCCGAAAAGTACGGAGCAAAAGCTGTGACTTATGATAATGCTACAAACGATCAATACTTGACCGATGTAGCAAATGGACGTACAGATGTAATTCTTAATGATTATTATTTACAAAAGATGTCCATAGGTGCTTTACCAGATATTCCTGTTAAAATTTTGGAAGATGTTTATTTCAATGCGAACTCTACTGGCTTCCTGTTCGCTAAAAAGAATCAAGCCTTAAAAGCTAAAATCGATGATGCTTTGACTACGTTAAAAAAAGATGGGACGCTCAAGAAAATCTCAAATCAATACTTTGGTACGGATGTTTCGGTAAAACCAAAACAAGAAGTAACTGAGAAAGTTTCAGCGGAGTAATGTTTATTCCAACGATTGATTTGCCATTAATGGTGGAGTCGATTCCTTTTCTCTTGAGCGGATTGGGCTATACATTAGGAATCAGTCTGGCTGCATTTTTCTTTGGCAATTTGCTCGGAATAGTCATGACAGTGCTGGGATTTATTCCATGGCTGCCCGTTAAAATTTTCGTTCGTTTCTATTTATCTTTTTTGCGTGGAACCCCAGCGCTAGTACTATTGTTTCTGCTATATTTTGGATTACCTATTCAACTGAATGCGGTAGTAGCGGCGATCATTTGTTTTAGTTTGACTAGTAGCGCTTTTATTGGAGAGATATACCGCGGGTCAATTGCAGGGGTTGATGCGGGACAATGGGATGCGGCGTACGCTTTAGGCAACCGGTTCTTTCCAACGATGCGAACAATCATTTTGCCGCAAGCAATCCGTATCTCAATCCCAGCGCTGAGCAATGTAGCGATGGATCTTCTCAAGGGAACTTCCTTAGCGGCAATGATCACGGTGCCAGATATTTTTCAAAAAGCGAAAATCATTGGTGGACGAACCTTTGATTATTTATCGATGTACATCTTAGTCGCATTAATTTACTGGCTGCTTTGTATCGGCATTGGGCATATTCAACATCGTCTAGAAAAATCCTTTCAAAAAAAATACGTGTAAAAAAGCCAAGGGGTTACGATTATTGTCGTGAATCCTTGGCTTTTTTTAGTTTTTAATCGCATCTAGAACTAACTGCGCAATCAATTCGTAAGGATATTCCTTTTCATCGTAGAGACCTTCTTTGATATTCAATCCATGGCGGTGCATCACATTAAAAACTGTAGCCATTAGTAAATTGACTGGTAATTTTTTTAAATATCCGACCTCAATCGCTTCGTTCAATAGGTCAGTAACGATCGTATTATTATCATAAAGATGATCTCCCGAAATATTCAACATCTTGATTTGTTCAATTAGGGTCAAACCATCTGGATGTTGAATCGAGTAGTCAAAGACTGAATGAACATAATTGTCGATCCTTGTTTTGATTGGAATACTCTGGTCATTTAAGGATTCTATATCTCCCATTGATTTTATCTGATCAAGTTCTCGCTGATAGGCGCTCAAAAGTAAGTCATTTTTATTTTTGAAATATAGATAGACATTGGATTGCGCGATGCCTACGATTTTCGCTACCTTCACTGTGGAAACGGCAGCCGCACCTTCATTCAGGATAATTTTGACAGTAGCATCTAATATTTTTACGATTTTTGTATTATCTTTCTTTTTCATAACAATAGTATAAAACGAATTTTACAGTATTTCAAGATTGACAAAGATAATTCTATCTTTTATAATTCTTTTAAAGATATGTCTATCTTTTTTAAAACAGAAAGAAGGAACGATTTATGAAAATCGCAATGCTAGGTTCACTTGGAAATATTAACAGTTATGTCATTCCTGAATTGATCAAATTAGGCCATGAGGTTACTGTGGTCACCTCGACAGATAAACGAGTCTCCCAAATTGAAGCATTGGGGGCAATACCAGCAGTCGGAACAATGACGGATATCACATTTTTAACTGAGATATTCACTGGAATGGACGTCGTTTATTTAATGATTTCTGGCGCGGGTGCTGGGGTTGATTTAAATCGAGAGATGCAGAGACAAGCAATAATATTCAGAGAAGCAATTACCGATGCAAATGTTCATAAGATTGTTCAATTAAGCAGTGTAGGGGCTGACGCCGGTCCCGAGGCGGGTTCGTTACATGCCTACCATTATTTGGAAGACGAACTCAAAAAAATGACTAACGTTGACATTGCATTTGTCAGACCGGTTGGATTTTACAACAATCTATACAGCAACCTAAATAGTATTAAGAATGAACATGCGATTTATTCCAATATACCAGCAGATGTTAAGCAAAAGTATGTCGCTCCAAGTGATATTGCAACAGTTGTTTTGCCTTTAATCTTGGATACGCCAAAAGGAGTCAGCGTTCGATTTGCTGTCAGTGATACATTTTCGCTGAAAGATTTCATCGATGAACTAGCTAGAGTCACGAAGATTTCAGATTTGCATTTTATCGAAATTACAGATGAACAGATGAAACAGGGAATGTTAGCCAACCATGTACCCGAAGCCATCGTTGAGGCGTTTGTAAAAACTAGTAAATATCAAAAAAGTTCTGCGGACATTTATGCTGCCCTCAATGAAGACAACACAACTGTTGGCACAGTAAAGCTTGCAGATTTTGTTCAACAATACGCACAAGCGATTGAAAATACTCAAGAGAATCATCGGTCATCGATGATTGTTGACTAATAACAACTGTTCGAAGGCAAGATCCTAAATGGGTCTTGCCTTTTTGTTCATCATGAAACCGATCGAACATTGATAAATGGCTTAAGAAACAGGATAATAAAAGCTATAAACAAAAAAGGCGAGGACTATAGGATGAAAAAGAAAATCATTTTGATCGAAGATGACGAAAATCTTCGCAGAGGAATTTCCTTTTACTTGGAACAGGAAGGCTATCAAGTTTTGATAAACAGTCGTGTATCAGGAGCAATTGAGTTGATCAAAGATACATCACCAGATTTGATTATTTTAGATGTGACTCTTCCTGACGGTAACGGTTTTGAACTTTGTAAAAAAATTCGGACATTTTCTACTGCTCCAATCTTTTTCTTGACGGCGCATGATTTAGAGTCTGATATTCTGACTGGATTGTCGATTGGTGGAGATGATTATTTGACCAAGCCATTTTCTTTGGCAATTTTGAAAGCAAAGGTCGCATTAATAGTTAAAAAGCAAATTGATCGCGCGAAAACAATTGAACTGCTTCCTTTTGTTTTAAATTTGGATACGCATCGATTGTTTAAAAATGATCAGGAAATCCCAATGAGTTCGACAGAATTTCGTTTGATTAATTATTTAATGAAGAATGCAGGAGTTGTATTAGAAAAAGAGCTGCTGCTGGAAACGTTATGGGATGATCAAGGGAAGTTTGTTGATGAAAACGCGTTATCGGTAAATATTCGCAGAATCCGCTTGAAGATCGAAGATGATCCAAAAAATCCGCAATACATCGAGACTGTTCGAGGTGTAGGATATACCTGGAAAAAGGAGTGAATGTAGAATGTTTTTATATGCTCTCACCATTCTATTCTTTTTAGTGATACTGATTTTATTTTTATTTCAAATGCGAAAGCAGCACGAGGAAGAATTATCCAATATCGAAGAAGTTTTGGACGCTGTTTTGAAAGGCGATCATCCAGAAAATGCAACAATTTATCAAGAGGGGCAAGAAAGTAAATTGATCTTTAAAACGCTAAGGATCGCAGAAATAAATCAACAGTACCAAGAAACAGCGAAACGTGAAAAGAATCGAGTGCAGGAATTGATGGTTGATGCTGCACATCAAATGCGAACACCGATTACCAGTATGGTCATGTTTGCGGAACTATTACAAAGTGATCAGCTAACTGCAAGTGAATCGCAAGAGTTTCTAGCTCGCTTGTCCTTCGACTCCAATCGTTTAAACTGGCTGGTAGAAGAATTTTTGCATATGTCAAAGTTTGAAACGGAATCGATGCAATTAACTATAGTAAATCAAAAAATCAATGAGACGATTCAACAGGCAATTCATCAAAACAGTGAAAAAGAGTATCAAAAAAAACGTTTCATCGTTAACGAAAATGATTATGAGCTTCCTCACGATGTCAAATGGACTCGTGAGGCAATCAGCAATGTACTAGAAAATGCATTGAAATACGCTTATGAAGATTCAAAAATTGAGCTATCGATTGATCGTTTGATTTCATATACTAGAATATCCATCAAAAATCGAGGCAAAACGATCTCTAGAGAAGAGTTGCCCAATCTTTTTTCAAAATATTATCGCGGATCGCAGTATCGGAATACAATAGAAGGATTTGGTATTGGACTGTATCTGACAAAATTGATTTGTGAAGCGCAGGGAGGATATGTATTGGCTGATTCACAGTCCGAAGTGACTACGATCTCGCTATTCTTACAGAATTGACAGATTTATTGTCGAAGACTGACATTCTGCTGTAAGAGTCCCTTGCTATATTGAGAGTATGAAGAAGGGAGGTTGTTGGTATGAACGTAGTAAAAACGAGTCATCTAACAAAAACTTATGGTGAAGGGGAAAACCAAGTTCATGCAGTTGATAATGTCAATTTGGTGATCGAGGACAAAGAGTTTGTAACGATTGTTGGTACCTCGGGATCAGGAAAGAGTACATTGTTGAATCTATTGGGAGGCTTGGATCGACCAACGACAGGGAAAATTGAAGTTTCAGGAAAGCAATTAGAAAATTTAAGCGAAGAGGAACTGACGATTTTTAGAAGAAGAAATGTCGGATTTGTTTTCCAACAGTATAATCTAGTACCGATTTTAAGTGTGTACGAGAACATCGTTTTGCCGATTCAATTAGATGGGAATACAGTCGATGAAGAGTTTGTCGAAGAAGTCATTGGAACGTTAGGGTTAAAAGGAAGAGAAAACAGCTTGCCCGCAATGCTCTCAGGCGGACAACAGCAGCGGGTTGCGATTGCCAGAGCATTGGCTGCAAAACCGGCAATCATACTTGCAGATGAACCCACAGGAAATTTAGATAGTAAAAGCAGCCAAGATGTTCTGGGTTTGTTAAAGCAATCGGCAAAAAAGTTTAATCAAACAGTCATAATGATTACTCATAATGATCAGATTGCACAATTGGCCGATCGAGTTATTCGTATTGAAGATGGAAAATTATTTGATATACGTGTAACAGGCGGTGATTGGTCATGAAAGAACAACGGCAGGCGATTCACAATTTATGGATAAACAGTTTTAGGAATAATCGGAGACGAAATCTTTTTGTTATCTTAGCACTTGCATTGACCACCTTGTTGATTACATCGGTCATTGGATTAGGGATGAGTTTTATTGAAGCTAGTAATAAGCAAACCGTCCAAAGAGTGGGAACAGTAGCTGATGCAAATCTCAATGATCTGACAAAAAGGCAGGTTCAACTTTTAAAAAAAGATCCTTCTATCGAAATAATCGGAACACAGCAGACGGTTGGTGCGGTTGATAGTCAGCGATTAAAGAATAAAAAAGTTCAAATGGCATTACATTGGTATAGCAAGGACGAATGGAACGGACTTAGAAAAGAAGCCATCAATAATTTTACTGGCAAGTTCCCAGAGAAGGATAACGAGCTGATGGCACCGCTGGCTGCGTTAAAAGAGCTGGGAATAACGCAACCGAAAATTGGTCAAAAAATTTCTTTGCCGTGTCAGATAGATGGCAAAATGTATCAAAAGGAATTTGTTTTATCAGGATATTATAAAGAATATGTGATTGCGCGTGTAGTTGATTTTAGTTATGTTTTAGTTTCAAAGTCGTTTGCCGACAAGTATGGGACAGCAGTCAACAGCAAAACCTATTCGATTAAATATAAAGACAGCAACAATCTTGGAAAACAAAACAAGGCTCTCGCAAAAAAATTAAAGCTGACCGAAATGCAAGAAATAAAAACGACGTTGAGAGAATCCTCGCAAAGTGCAACGTCAGTTATTATCGGAGTAGGGATGTTTTTGGCGATCATTCTAATCTCTGGAGGTTTGCTGATCTATAATGTTCTGTACATTTCAATTGCCAATGATATTCGTTTTTATGGATTATTAAAGGCCTTGGGTACCACAAAGAAACAGCTCAGGAAAATTATCTTTAATCAATCATTGCTTTTATCTGCTGTTGGTATTCCTTCTGGATTAATTATTGGATTTGCTATTTCGCACGTTTTGATTCCTGTAGTCATGAAGGCAACGAATTTTTCAGAAGCCGTAGTGGTTTCGACACGACCACTGATTTATCTGGGTGCGGGATTATTCGCATTGTTAGTGATGCTCTTAAGCTCGATTAAACCAGCAAATTACGCAGCCAGGGTCTCACCAGTATCAGCCATCAATTTTACAGAGTCAAAAGTGAGAAAAGGTGATGTTCGCTCACGCAATGGCGGTAAATTATATTTAATGGCTTGGAGAAACATCTTTCGTGATAGAAAACGTGCATTAGTAGTTATCATTTCCATGACATTAGGGATTACTTCTTTTGTAGCGGTCAATTCAATTGTTAAGAGTATGGATTTTGAGAAATTCGTACTAAGCGAAATGGATTATGATATTGTGATCAGCCCAAGCTACACTCAATTCGAGAAAGACTCATCTGAATCAAAAATGTTGGAAAAGCAGCATGTAAGTCAACGTTTAGCCCAGCTGGCAAAGGAAAACGATAATATTACCTCAGCAAAATTATATTTTTCAGCGCCTGTTTCGGTCACTTATGACAAGCAAAAATTTTCGAATTATATTCGGTCCTATAATCAATTTTTCAAGTATTCCAAGATTAACGAGAAGCAGATTGATCCGAATAATTTTAACGGTGAAGTAATCAGCATTGATTAAGATGAATTAGAAAAGTTGCTCACAAAAAAAGACCAAAAATCGTTTGATAAACCAGCATTTGAGAACGGAAAGATTGCTTTTGTGCAATCTGATCAACCAAAAGATTTTGCAAATGTTTCGGATTTACAATTTACTACTAGCGACAAGCAGAAGCATCAAATCAAAATCGGTGGTTTTATCCCCAATGACTATTTGGAATTTCAGACTCGCGGAGCACCACCGATGTTTGTATCAAAGCAGTATCTAGACAAAATTGCACCGGATGCAGGAATTTGGAATGCTTATTTCAATTTGAAAGATAAGAATGCTGATCGAGTCTCTGAACAGTTCCAACAATTTATTGATGAACAATCGGTCTATAAAATAATGACAAAATTAGAAATGAAAAAACGAGCGGTTGAAGAAATCAGTACCATGAGAATGCTAGGGAATACTTTGGCTCTAATTTTGGCATTGATCGGGTTATTAAATTTCGTCAATATTATCACCACGAGTATTTTAGCCAGAAAACAAGAATTGGCGACCTTAGAAAGCATCGGTATGACTCGCAAGCAAACGAATAAGGTGTTGATGTTTGAGGGTGGGTATTATGCACTGATTGTTAGCGGGTTAGTAATGACTTTTGGATTAGGTGTCACGTACATTCTATTTTCAATCGTTAAAAAGTCAGCAACTTATGCTAGTTTTAATTTTCCCATAGTAGAAATCGGAATATCCTTAATATTAATGCTCGCAATCTGTCTTTTAACACCTTATCTGGTAATGAGATCATCTAGTAAACACAGTTTAGCTGAGCGAATCAAAGAATAATTCTTTTTTCTTGATTTCCAGTTAGTTTTAGGTAAAATATGAAATTAACTCAGCTGAGTTGTTAAACTATAAGTAAGAATAAAAGATTGGATGTGTAATCTATGGGACATTTGCCACCTTTAAAATTTTCTTTGAACGATAGTGTACAATTTAGAATTGCGAATGATATTTTGACTGGCGTAATTGAGTTTGCAGATTTTGCTCATTCTCCTAGAAGAGCGTACCATTCTTACAGTATTTTTGTTGAGGAGCGCGGTTGTTCTTTTGCTCATGTCCCAGAGTATGACGTTTTGGAAAAAAATTAATATAAGAGTAGTAGAGCCTGATGAAGGGATCGTTGAGATCTGATTCATCGGGTTTTTTATTCTTTTTAGATGTATCTAATATAACCTCTTAATCTGTATAAAACAGAATAATTTATTGACGATAATTATCATTGTGTTAGAGTTCTTTTTTATAATTGGAGTCAGTTGCTAGTATTCTCAAAGGGAATTTGTGATAATGAATAAAAATATGGAAGAGGTGTTGATGTTGAAAGACGGGGTTTATTGGGCTGAGAAATTACGAAATAAAGAAATAAGTTTTCAAGAATTACTGGAAGCTTTTGAAGAAAAGGCACGAAAACAAAATCCAATGTTAAATGCTTTCGTTACTATGATGGATCAAGATGCACTCGCAGAATATCAAAAACAAGAAGATTTATTGAACCGTCCTTTCGCGGGTCTGCCGATCCCGTTAAAAATGTTAGGACAAGAAAAAAAGAATTGGTTGAGTACTTCGGGGTCTAAATTATTTTTGGAGCACCGTGCCAGTCGTAACAGTAACTTTACTAATCGACTAATAACAAACGGTTTGATTCCATTCGCTCAAACCAATGCACCAGAATTTGGATTTAAAAATGTTACGGATGCACAAATATATGGTCCGGCAAAAAATCCTTGGAACCTTGATTATTTTTCCGGCGGATCTAGTGGTGGTGCTGCCAGCGCTGTAGCTTCAGGAATTGTTCCAATAGCGGGAGCAAGCGATGGCGGCGGCTCAATTCGAATTCCAGCATCGTTTTGCGGACTAATCGGTTTGAAACCGACTCGGGGAGCAATGCCTGTAGGGCCGAGCGGTTGGCGGGGCTGGCAAGGAGCGGCGATTGATTTTGCCTTGACCGTCTCAATGCGTGATACGGAGAGACTCTTTTATGGGATGCGAGGCATTGATAGTGCGGCACCGTATCAGGCCCCAAAAACAGAATGGCAGCATACTAAGGCCGCTCAACAAGAGAAATTGAAAATAGCAGTAATCATTGATTCTCCAATTAATTCAAAAGTTACTCCGGAAGCAATCAAGGCAGTGGAGAAGGCGTGCGACTTTTTATCAGAGCAGGGACATCAAGTAGAATTGATTTCTTATCCAGTTGATGGAAAAGCACTGATAGCTAGTTACTATTTAATGAATGGTGCGGAAACTGCTGCGATGTTTGCGGGAATAGAACAGGGACTAAACAGACCTGTAGAAAAGAACGATATGGAGTTAATGACATGGGGAATCTATCAATATGGTAAAAAAGTTCCAGCCAGCCATTTTGTCAACGCATTAAATCTCTGGGATCAAGCAGCTTTTAAAATGGAAACCTTGCTTACAGAGTATGATTTGTTGCTGACGCCAACCGCAGCAGCAACTGCTCCTAAGATAAATGATGATTTACAAAGTGATGAAATCCGTGATGCTTTGGAAGCTTCCGCATTATTATCAGAAAACGAACTGCTTCATTTGATTGATCAAATGTTTGAACGAAGTTTGCAGATTACGCCATACACGCAGTTGGCTAATTTGACGGGCCAGCCAGCCATTAGCTTACCAACATATCTTGCAAAGACAGGTCTGCCGCTAGGAATTCAGTTTACAGCGGCACGTGGAAGAGAAGACTTGCTCCTGCAAATAGGAAAATTATTTGAAAAAAGTTATGGGTTCAAACTGCCAGAGTATTATCAATAAAATATGAATAATCTTTACTAAAAGAACCATAAAAATTGACTATCAATTTTTATGGTTCTTTTGGTACACTTGAAGGAGTAAATGAAAACGTTTCGATAAGAGGGAGAGTAGGAAAATGATTTTATTGAGGGCACAGAGAGTAATCCTTGGTGACGGAAAAACCATCATTGAGAATGGTGGGGTCGTATACGCTAAGGACACGATTTTAGCTGTAGGAAATGCGGAGGAACTATTTAAGGAGTTCCCACAGGCAGAGATTCGTGATTATGGTGATGGAACAATTTTGCCGGGGTTAATGGATGCCCATATCCATCTGGGCTATTATTGGACACAACCCGATTTACATCGGTACAACGATTTTATGATTGCATATTACGCACAAAAACAGGCGGAAACATGTCTTGCAAAAGGAGTGACAACGATTCGTGATTGCTGCGGACCTCGATTTCTTTTGGAAACGCTGCGGCTAGCTGCAGAAAAAGGGTTTGTTAGGGCACCGAGAATTCTGCATACGGATCGCGGCATCTGTATTACTGGGGGGCATGGTCATGAGGATGGAATTGAAGAAGTTGATGGTGTAGAAAATATACGTCACACAGTTCGTCGACAAAAGAAAGACGGTGCTGATTGGATCAAACTATTAACGACTAATCGCGATGATATTTGTGAGTTCACTCAAGAGGAGTTGAACGCAGGCGTAGAGGAGACTCATCGTCTCGGAATGAAGTGTGTTGTACATTCGGGAACTCAACCAGGGATTCAAATGTGCATCGATGCTGGTTTTGATACAATTGAGCATGGTAACTTCTTAACAGTAGAACAAGGAGAACAAATGGCGAAAAATCATCAATCTTGGACGCCGACGATGTTTGCGTATCATTTCCTAGCTGAATACAATCAAAAAGTTCAAGAAGTTGGAATAGATCATTCCAATCAATCTACCGAAACCTATTCCCATCATTTAGATTTCTTTGAAAGTTCTGTTGAAGCTTATTCGCAAAACTTCAAAGCAATTTATGATAAAGGTGTAACTATTTTGGCGGGAACAGACATGGTTATGCTAGAAGCACCAAGTGTACCAATAGTGGAAGAATTAGAATTGATGGTGCGTTATGGACTAACACCAGTTGAAGCAATCCAAACTGCGACACAAAATCCTGCTAAGGTCTTTGAGTTATCGGAAGTTACTGGGGAGTTAAAAGCGGGATTGCAAGCGGATATTTTGATTGTCGAGGGTGACGCGACTAAAAATATTGAAGCATTGCGTGATGTTAAGCAGGTTTTCTTAGCCGGCGTGGAAATATAGACAAACTCCCCACCATGATGACCATTTTGGTGGGGAGTTATTGGTTAAACCATTTTTTGTGCTTTCTCAGTATTAGCAAAGTGTAGTTTGACATATTTCTTTAATAAGTCGATTCCACCTTGACGGAGTAATTTTGCTGCAAGCTCATCAGAGGGTTTGCCTGCACCAGAAGGAACTTTCCTCCCTAGTTCCAGAGAAGCTTTATCCAGTTCTTCAAGAAAACTTGCTCGACTGATAATTGAAGCTGCTGCAACAGAAAGATGGTATTGTTCTCCTTTGGTAACGAAATAAATTTTCTCTTCAACCCATTGCGGTTCTTGTTTAACATACTTCATGTAATTAGCTTCTGAAGTGAATTGATCGATCAAAATCGCATCTGGTTTCGTTGGAGCAATTTGTTCTAACAATAAACGGATCGCTTGGTTATGCAGAGCGACTTTCATGCGAACAGCATTATACTTCGGCTGAATCTCATTGTACTTCTCTGGGTTAACAACCAGCAACCGATAAGGAATTAGTTCTTTGATCGTGATTGACATTTTACGGATTTGATCGTCTGTCAGCATCTTCGAATCCTTTACACCAAGCTGTTTTAACACGGCAAGCTGTTCTTTGTCCGCATAGGCCGCGCAGACACATAGCGGACCAAAGTAGCTGCCATTACCAACTTCATCGCTACCGAGAACGGAAAGCGAGGCAAAGTTTTTGGGTAAATTGCTGCTTTTTTTTGCGGGCGAACCAGTTGCATTTCCCCAGCGAGCGGCTTCTTGTTCCGCATTGTTTCCCTGAAACAAAACCTTGCCTGAAGTATAGGCCGTTATGCTTATGCCATTTTTTTTGGCGGAAAAATCACTGTAAGGAACCTTTTTGTTTAATAAATAATCTGTATAGTAGGTTTTCAGTTTTTGAATCTCGCTTTTGGATAGTTTTAATACAGCTGAACTCATAATTTTTTCTCTTTTCTTTAAGTTAATTCGCGATAATTGATGAAAGTTGTACATATGATGGGTTTTAGCATATAATATATTAGTATTTTTGTTACCAGAACATTAAAAAAATCGATTTAGGAAGGTTGATCAGTATGGCGCAAAATCGCTATAAGGCAATCGTTGCCGGTCAGACTTATACTATCATTGGACAAGAATCCAAGCAACATATGGATATGGTTACTGCTTTAGTCAATGAACAGTTAAATGAAATTATGTCTTTATCGCCTGGAATCACACAAGAAAAGGCTGCGATGTTGTTGGCAATTAATGCAGTCTCAGATCAATTAAAAAGACAAGAGGCGCTAATGCAGTTAGAAAAAAAGCAATTCACACTTGATGGGCAGGCTGCTCACAATTTAGAATTAGAGAATCGCATAAAGAAAATTGAAGCAATTGAAGCCGAAGCAAAAGAAATCATGCGAAAAAACGGAAAAGAAAATGTTCCGATTCGGAATCATGTAGAAGCGCAACAAATCGTCAACGAAAACCGTAAACGTGAGATTCAAAAAAGAGCGGCAAATAAATAAGTGAGGGATACTATGTTGACATTGGTAATTTTATTTGCACTATTGCTATCTTTTTATGTGGGTTATCGACGTGGTGCGGCCTATCAGATAGTATTTTCGATCGGGTATCTAGTATCATTTATCGTTGCGAGAATGTTTTATCAAAGATTGGGCTCGCAATTAGATTTATTTGTACCATACCCATCCGTTACAAGCGAGTCTAAAATGGTCTACTACTCTGTTGAGCAAGCTTTTAATCTGGACAAGGCTTTTTATGCAGGCGTAGCTTTTGTTATGATCTTAGTAGTTGGCTGGCTGGCAACACACATCATCGCAATATTTTTCAAAGATTTACTATTTAAAGTAATAATTCCGCAATATGATGGGATTGTCGCTGGTATTTTACAATTAATCATATGTTATGTTGTCATCTTTTTGCTTTTAAAACTGGTTAGCTTTGTACCCATGGCAGTGGTTCAAAATCAGTTGAGCAATAGTTGGCCTGCACGTTTTGTGATTGAGCATTCTCTATTTTTAAGTTCTCAGTTTAACAATTTATGGGTTACAAAAATTATTGGATAAAGTAAAAAAACCGGGACGCTGTTTGACAGGTTTCGGTTTATTTATGTATAGAAGGTGAAAAAATGAATGAACGCATTCTAAAAACTTTAGAGTTTGAAGAAGTAAAAAAAATGATTTATCAATATTTAACAACCGAACAGGGGGAAGAAGAGCTTCGCCAATTGGTTCCTTCTAGCGATCGGAAAACCGTTCAGTCATGGCTTGAGGAAACCGAGGATGGGATGAAGGTTCAGCGTCTGCGCGGCGGCTTGCCAATCCCCAAATTAAATAATATTAAGGCGCATATGAAACGAATTGAAATTGGCGCAAATTTGAATGGTTTAGAACTTGCAGAAGTTTCTAGAGTGCTTTCGACGACTAGTGAGTTAGTCCGCTTTATTGATGATTTAAAAGATAGTGAGTTGGATTTTCTGCGAATCTATTTTTGGGAAGACCAGTTAACAACACTGCCCGAGTTAAGCGGAAAATTACGTAGATCGGTGGAGGAAGATGGTCGTATACGCGATGAAGCTTCTTTAGAATTACGCACAATTCGTAGTCAAATTCGACGAAGCGAGCAAACGATTCGTGAACAATTGGATGGTTTGATACGAGGCAAGAATGCAAAATATCTAAGTGATACATTAATTACGATGCGAAATGATCGCTACGTAATTCCTGTGAAACAAGAATATCGCGGTGTCTTTGGCGGAGTAGTGCATGATCAAAGCGCTTCTGGACAAACCTTATTTATGGAGCCGAAACAAATCGTTGAACTAAATAATCGGCTGCGTCAACAGCAGATTGCTGAACGAACGGAGATTGAGCGGATTTTAGCAGAATTATCAGCTGAACTGGTGGCTCCTCGCAAAGATATTTTACACAACGCTTATGTATTGGGGCGTTTTGATTTAATGAATGCAAAAGCACGCTTTTCAAAAGCCTTGAAAGCAATTGTGCCAGTGATCAATCAGGAAAATCATGTGTACTTCAAGCAGGCTCGCCATCCATTATTGGATCAAGAAAAAGCGGTAGCAAATGATCTTATGATTGGTCAAGATTTTCAGGCGGTTGTTATTACCGGACCGAATACTGGTGGTAAAACTATTTCCTTGAAAACACTAGGGCTTTTACAATTGATGGGACAAGCAGGCCTACCGCTGCCTGTCGCTGAAGAGAGCGAAATGGGAATCTTTGATGAGGTTTTCGCAGATATCGGGGATGAGCAGTCTATCGAACAAAGCTTATCAACATTCTCTTCTCATATGACTAATATTGTCTCAATCTTAGATAAAATCGATGAGCACAGTCTAGTTCTATTTGATGAACTTGGTGCTGGGACCGATCCGCAAGAGGGTGCGGCACTAGCGATTGCGATTTTGGATGCAGTTGGGGCGAAGTCTTCATATGTCATGGCAACAACCCATTATCCTGAATTAAAGATATACGGTTATAATCGGTCTAATACGATTAATGCCAGCATGGAATTTGATGTAGATACGTTAAGTCCAACCTATCGTTTATTAATCGGGGTTCCAGGACGCAGTAATGCTTTTGAAATCTCTCGACGACTCGGTCTGGATTCAATGGTGATAGAAAATGCTAAGCAGATCATCGATGAAGAAAGTCAAGATTTGAATGAAATGATTTCCGATCTGGAAAATCAACGAAAGGCAACAGAGACAGAGTATTTAGAGATACGCCATTATGTGGCTGAATCAGAAAAACTGTATCGCGATTTAAAAAATGCCTATAGTTACTTTTTCGATGAACGGGAAAATGAAATTGAAAAAGCTCGTAAAGAAGCCAACAAAATTGTTGGCGAGGCGGAAGAAAATGCCGAAAAAATCATCAAAGAAATCCGTCAAATGCAACTAGATGGACAGGGAAATGTGAAGGAACATCAATTAATTGATGCGAAAACACAATTAGCTGATTTAAAACAAGACGAACATCTGAAGAAAAACAAGGTATTGCAAAAAGCAAAGGCTAAAAAGGTATTTAAGCAAAATGATGAAGTCATCGTAGAAACGTATGGTCAACGTGGGACTTTAATTCAAAAAGTTGGCGACAACGAATGGCAAGTTCAATTAGGTATATTGAAGATGACCGTTTCGGAAGAGGATATGACACTGACTACACCAATTGAAGAGCCAAAACAACGAGTGATCACTGGTGTACAGCGAGGAGCTAGCGCTCGTGTGAAACCAGAACTAGACTTACGTGGCAAACGTTATGAAGAGGCGCTTGCTGAAGTTGACCAATATATCGATGCAGCGTTACTCGCAAACTTTGCACAAGTTCGAATTATTCATGGTAAAGGGACAGGCGCATTGCGCAAAGGTATCACTGATTATTTGAAAAATAATCGCAATGTCAAAAGTTTTGAATTTGCTCCTGCAAATCAAGGCGGTAGCGGTGCAACAGTGGTAACTTTTAAATAGTTTACAAGTGTAAGCAGAAGAGTGGCGTAGAGAAAGCGACCGTGATATACTACTTTTAGTAAGAAAAAAGGATGTTTAATTCAAAGCATCCGAGTTATATAGGAGGAATTCAAATGTCACAAGTAGTTACTGATAAAACTTTTAATGATGAAACAGATAACGGTCTTGTTTTGATCGACTTTTGGGCAACTTGGTGTGGTCCTTGTCGGATGCAAGCTCCGATCTTAGAACAACTATCCGAGGAGTATGACGAAGATGAATTCAGAGTCGTAAAAATGGATGTGGATGAAAATCCAGAAACGCCAGCATCTTTCGGTATCATGAGCATTCCAACACTCGTTTTGAAAAAAGACGGACAAGTTGTTGATAAAGTTATTGGTGTTCATACTAAAGACCAATTAAACGAGCTTATCCAAGCTCACATGTAAGATCTTGAGCTGGACTTTATGTCCAGCTTTTTTGTCAGTTTAACTTTATTTGTTCTAGCTAGGAAGATAATTATTGATTTTAAAGTTAGCTGTGATTTCAAGTTTGAAGGGAAACAACTTATGAACGAGCGAATCAAAAACAAATTAGCACTTTTACCAGATCAACCGGGCTGTTACCTAATGAAGGATAAAAATGGCACGATTATTTATGTTGGTAAAGCCAAAATTTTAAAAAATAGGGTACGATCTTACTTTACTGGGAGTCATAATACGAAGACAGAGCGATTAGTCAGTGAAATCGTGGATTTTGAATATATCGTGACGGAATCCAACATTGAAGCATTGCTGCTTGAGATAAACTTGATCAAAAAAAATGATCCTAAGTATAATATCATGTTGAAGGATGACAAGACCTATCCATTTCTTAAGATTACGAATGAAAAGTATCCACGCTTAATGATTACAAGAAAAGTTTTAAAAGATAAAGCTCATTACTTTGGGCCATATCCTGATGTGAACGCTGCTAATGAAACCAAAAAACTGCTGGATCGATTGTTTCCGTTGCGGAAGTGCAAACCATCACAAAAAACGCCGTGTCTTTATTATCATTTAGGACAATGTCTATGTCCTTATGCTTTTCATGTTGATCCACAGGTCTATAAAGACATGGTGGAAGAGATCAAGCGATTTTTAAATGGTGGGCATACCGAGATTCAAAGACAGCTGAAAGAAAAAATGAATCAGGCCGCCGCAGATATGGAATTTGAAAAGGCGGCGGAGTATCGTGATCAAATCAAGGCGATTGAAACAGTCATGACAAAACAGAAGATGACTAACACTGATTTGATCGATCGCGATATTTTTGGTTATGCGACAGATAAAGGTTGGATGTGTGTCCAAGTCTTTTTTGTACGTCAAGGAAAGTTGATTGAACGAGATGTGTCGATGTTTCCATTCTATAATGATGCGCAAGAAGATTTTTTGACCTATATTGGACAGTTTTACCAAGAAAATGAACATTTTATCCCTAAAGAAGTTTTGATTCCTGATAATATTGATAAGCCTAGTGTCGAAGCGATGTTAGAAACAAAAGTTCTACAGCCGCAACGTGGTGAAAAGAAAAAGCTTGTTAAATTAGCTGGAAAAAATGCCCATGTTGCTTTAAATGAGAAATTTGATTTAATAGGTCGTAGTGAAGCGCGAACGATTGGTGCGGTAGAAAAGTTAGGGGATGCTATGAATATCCCTGCACCGATTCGGATCGAAGCATTTGATAATTCTAATATTATGGGAACTGACCCAGTATCTGCGATGGTTGTATTCATTGATGGAAAGCCGGCGAAGAAGGAATACCGTAAATATAAAATAAAGACTGTCAAAGGTCCGGACGACTATGCTTCAATGCGTGAAGTTATTTATCGCCGATATTCTCGGGTATTAAAGGAAGGATTGCCCTTCCCAGATTTGATTGTGATCGATGGTGGGAAAGGTCAAGTCGATGTTGCAAGGGACGTATTAGCGAATCAACTTGGAATCGATATTCCGATAGCCGGTTTGGCGAAGGATGATAAACATAAAACGAGCGAGTTACTTTATGGACCTGAGTTAAATGTTGTTCCGTTAGAACGCAATTCACAAGAATTTTTCTTGTTGCAGCGGATTCAAGATGAGGTCCATCGTTTTGCGATTACATTTCATCGTCAGTTACGGAGTAAAAATAGTTTTGCTTCGAAGTTGGATAATATTGAGGGCTTAGGACCAAAACGTAAAAAAATGTTGCTGAAGGAATTTAAGTCATTGAAGAATATTCAAGCAGCATCGATTGAAGAATTGCAAAAAGTTGGATTGCCAAAAACGGTGGCAGAAAGCACACATAATCAGTTGAAGAAAAAATAATGTATAGCACCCTTTACATAAATTGTAAAGGGTGCTATACTTTTTTTGTAAATGTAAAGGGCACTATACATAAAAGAGGTGATCGTTTGCAAAATCGAATTCAAAAATTACGTAAAGAACGTAAGCTGACCCAAAGCGAATTGGCAAATGACTTGGAAGTGACACGTCAAACAATTATTTCATTGGAGAGTGGACGCTACAATGCTTCGTTGATCCTCGCTCACAAAATTGCTCGTCTTTTTGATTTGACGATTGAGGATATTTTTATTTTTGATGATGAGGAGGAAGAGTGATGGAGAAACTTTCGAAAGCGGATCGCGATTATCGTGAGAAGTTGAAAAAAAAGAATAGAAACTGTTTAGTATCAATAGTATTTTTGCTCATATGTGCAGGAATTCTTTTCGTTGGTACAAATTGGTATGATTTAAAAATAGATGACCATGCGTTAGGTTTCTTGACAGGATTCTTCAGCTCAATTTGTTTAGCATTTATTGTTGTCGTTTTTAGGAATCATCGTATTATGAATAATCCAAAATTATTAAAGGCTCAACGAATCGCTCGAATGGATGAACGCAATCTGGAAATTGCAAGTAAGACGATACAATTTTCCGCTTATATGATGGTTATTGTATTGGTGATTTTAAGTACCGTCGGTAGTTTTATTTCAAGAATTCTGATGCTAACCGCAACTGGTTTGCTTTATGTATTTCTAATTAGTTTTTTAATTAGTTATTTATATTACAAAAGGAAATTATAAGGAGTGAGAAGATGTTACAGGTTGAAAAATTAAGTAAGAGTTTCGGTTCGTACAAAGCCTTGGATGATATGACTTTTACGATTGAAGATGGGAAAATTTTAGGGTTGATTGGTCAAAATGGTGCAGGTAAAACGACAACGTTTCGATTAATCTTAGACTTCTTATCGAAAGATTCAGGCAGTGTCTTATGGGATGGACATACACTCTCAGGTAAGGACTATAATACGATTGGCTATCTACCGGAAGAAAGAGGGTTGTATCCGAAGGTAACAATCGAGAATCAATTGCTTTTCTTTGCTTCTTTACGAGGAAAGAGTAAACAAGAAATCGCACCGAAAATCGATGAGTGGATGGAGAAATTCCAAGTCAAAGGAAAGAAAACAGATAAAGTGAAATCACTTTCTAAAGGGAATCAACAAAAGGTTCAATTAATATCTACATTGATTCACGAACCGAAGCTGGTTATTTTGGATGAACCATTCAGTGGGTTAGATCCGGTCAATGCGGAGTTGTTAAAAAACGGAATTATTGAGTTAAAGGAGAAAGGGTCGTGTGTCATTTTTTCTAGCCACAACATGGATAATGTTGAGAAGATCTGCGATCATTTAATAATGTTGCGAAATGGCGAAACGGTTTTGAATGGCAAGGTCCACGAAATTCGTGAATCATTTGGCCGCAGTAAATTGTATTTAGATTCGCATTTGACGAAACAAGAATTAGAAGCCTTTGCTGGTGTCCATACAGTGACTCAAAAAGAGGACGGCAGCTTCGATATCACCTTGGAAGATCCAGCTGCAGGACAAGAAATATTTGTTCAAGCTACCAAAGATGGCTACATTCCGATGTTCAATCAACAACCGCCAACACTAGAAGAAATCTTCAAATGGAAAGCAGGTGCTGTAAATGAGTAAAATGGGTATTATTATTAAGGATGTATATAAAAAGAATGTAAAATCTACAGCATTTTTGATCATGATTTTAGCACCATTTTTACTTATGGGGATTTTCTACTTGTCACAACATTTCTTCGGTGATGCAAATGATATCAATAAAATTGGTATTGTAAGTGATCAACCAGCAGTAGCAGAACAGTTAGCTAAAACTAAAAATAAGGACTATAGCTTTAAAGTGGTCGCTAGTGATAAGAAGGCCCAAAAGCAGTTAGAAGATAAAAAGATTGATGCCTATTTGGATTTAAAAATGGGTGAAGAACAAGTTTCAGGTAAATTATATAGTAAAGCCTCTTTAGGAACTTCAACGGAAACTCAATTACAGCAAATTCTGAGTTCAATGCAAGCAACTATTCGTGCTAATCAGTTGAATCTAACTCCAGCACAAGTTCAAAAAGTCATGGAGCCGGCAAAATTTGAATCAACTAAAGTAACCTTTGAGAAGGGAAAAATGGAGAGTGACGACGGAGATTCGGGCACTCAGTTTATTCTAAGCTTTTTGACAACAATAATCATGTTTGTATTTATTATCAGCTACTCTTCAATCATCGCACAAGAGATTGCGTCGGAAAAAGGAACGCGAATCATGGAAGTATTGCTTTCAAGTATGAAAGCTAAGACTCATTATTATGGGAAATTATTGGGTGTCTTGCTAGTGGCACTGACTCAATTATTGATTTATGGAGTTGCATTGGTCTTCGGTTATCGACAATTCAAAGATATGCCGATGGTAAAAGACCTCATTAATAATGTATCGATTAAGACTTTATTAGGTAGTAGTGCACTGGTTATTATCGCTTTCATGTTAGTGGGATTATTTTTATATGCAGTACTTTCAGCATTGTGCGGCTCTTTGGTCAGCAAACCGGAAGATACAGCTAAAGCGATTCAGCCAGTAATGTACTTGTCTATGATTGGATACATGTTGGGCTTAATTTTAGGAACTTCTGATCCGACAAATGTGATTATCAAAGTCACTTCGTACATCCCTTTCTTATCGTCATATAGTATGCCATTGCGTCTAGCGTCAAATACGGCAGCACTTTCTAGTGCATTCGTATCATTAGGAATTCTAGTACTGTTTACGATTTTATTAACAGTTTTCTCAGCTCAACTATATAAATCCAATGTTTTGGTATATAGCGAAGGCGGAACCTTCAGTGCCTTAAAACAATCGATTTCTATTATGCAAAATGATCGTAAAAAGAAATAAATAAATCAGTTGTTCTCGAAATCAAGATCTCCTATAACGAAATTGTCGGATATACTGTCAAGATATTCGATGATTTAGTAGAATTAGTATATAGTTGAAGAACTAGGATCACTATTATACGAGGAGGAACGTTGATGGAGAAGAATAAGCGACTTGCAAATGGTATTGAGATGCCTCGATTAGGATTGGGTGTTTGGCGTGTAGAAGAAGTAGATGCGACCAATTCTGTTCGTTGGGCCATCGAAAACGATTATCATTTGATTGATACCGCGTCGGTCTACAAGAATGAAAAGGGTGTAGGTGAAGGGATCCGTCAATCTGGTGTCGAACGAGAAGAATTATTCGTAACGACAAAACTTTGGAATGCGGATCAAGGTTATGATTCTACTCATCAAGCTTTTAATGAAAGTCTTAAACGCTTAGGTTTGGATTATGTCGATCTTTACTTGATTCATTGGCCAGTTGCAGGCAAGTTCAGTGACTCTTGGCGAGCGATGGAGGAAATTTATGAGAGCGGCCGCGCAAAAGCGATCGGCGTTTCGAATTTCCAACAGCATCATATTGAAGAATTAATGAACGCAGCCAAGATTAAACCAATGGTTAATCAGATTGAATTGCATCCTACGTTGACTCAAGTTGATTTACGTACCTACTTGGCTAGTGAGGGCATTGCAGTTGAAGCATGGTCACCTCTGGGGCAAGGAAAAATCCTACAAAATCCGACACTCGTTGAAATAGGCAAGAGTCACAAAAAATCCGCAGCGCAAGTAATCATTCGCTGGCATTTACAAAGTGATATCATCGTGATTCCGAAATCTGTTCATGAAGAACGGATCAAAGAAAATATTAATGTATTTGATTTTGAATTAAGTGTTGAAGAAATGGAAAAAATTAATCGTTTAAATATCAATGAACGATTAGGTGCTGATCCGGATAATTTTGATTTTTAACTAATTGTTAGCTATTTAAACATTATAACTAAAACACATGAGACCCATCTTTTGTTGGTTTTTCATGTGTTTTTTTGTATTTCACAATGTTGAAATGATCACTTTTCCAGTAGGCAAAAACAATATGTAGATTTTTTTTTATTTGAAAGGAAGTTTGTGAAAACGTTTTATGGTAAAATAGCAAGAAAATGGGAGGGTTTTGATGGGTGATTATTTAACGAAAATTAATTCTATGATTTGGGGCGCCCCAATGATTGTCTTAATTCTAGGAATTGGCATTATTTTAACTGTTGGCTGTCGGATGATTCAAATTCGTCGCTTACCTCTAGCACTTAAGTATATGGTGAAAAATGAAGAGGGCGGACAAGGGGATGTCACAAGCTTTCAAGCGTTGTGTACGGCCTTATCAGCGACCATTGGTACTGGAAATATTGTCGGGGTTGCAACAGCAATTGTTGCTGGGGGACCAGGTGCATTATTTTGGTTGGAACTTGCAGGATTATTGGGGATGGCAACAAAATATGCTGAAGGGTTATTGGCAGTCAAATATCGTACATTTGATGACCATGGCAAAGCTCTAGGCGGACCATTCTATTACATTGAAAACGGGTTAGGACATAAATGGAAATGGTTGGCGAAAATGTTTGCTTTCTTTGGAGCCATTGCTGGTCTAATTGGAATTGGTACAATCGCGCAGATCAATGGGATTACATCGGCAGCAGAAACCTTTTTTGATCCGGAAAAAGTAAACACAATTACTCTCTTTGGAAACGAATATTCTTGGGCAGTCATTATTACGGGAGTTGTGGTCACGATTCTTGTAGCAATTGTTCTAATTGGCGGGGTACAGCGAATAGCTCGCGTATCTGAAATTATCGTGCCGTTAATGATCGTTATCTATGTAGGCTTATGCTTGTTCATGATCATAATTAATATTTCAAAATTGCCAAGTGTAATTGTAGAAATCGTGCAAAGTGCTTTTGGTTTGCGTGCTGTTTCAGGCGGAGCAATGGGGGCGATGATGATTGCCATGCAAAAAGGAGTGGCTCGAGGGATTTTCTCAAATGAATCCGGATTGGGTAGTGCTCCGATTGCAGCCGCTGCTGCGCAATCGAAAGAACCAGTGCGTCAGGGTTTAGTATCTATGACAGGTACTTTTATTGATACTTTAGTCGTTTGTAATATGACAGGAATGGCAATTATTTTAACTAGGGCTTGGAAAACAGGACTGGAAGGTTCTGCCGTTACGATCTATGCATTTTCGGAAGCTTTACCTCTTTCTCAAACAGTCGCTTCGCTTCTACTAATGATTTGTTTAGCGTTCTTTGCTTTTACAACAATTTTAGGATGGAACTATTATTCAGAGCGCTGCTTAAGTTATTTGACTGGTGGAAATACAAA
Source organism: Enterococcus malodoratus ATCC 43197 (assembly GCF_000407185.1). GTDB lineage: Bacteria > Bacillota > Bacilli > Lactobacillales > Enterococcaceae > Enterococcus_A > Enterococcus_A malodoratus. The sequence goes on along the minus strand of NZ_KE136481.1, from coordinate 637,782 downwards.
ATTTTCATCTGCCTTCCGTTTCGTTTATATTTTTGCCGTTTTTATCGGGCCTTACCTAACTGTTTCGGCTGTTTGGACGATTGCTGACATTTTTAATGGTCTGATGGCATTTCCTAATATTATTGCTTTAATCTTATTGAGTCCGGTTGTTATCAAAGAAACAAAATCTTATTTCGCTCGATTATCAGCGAGTGAAACAGATGATTTGTCCTCAGTTCCACTGGCAGATACATCTTTTGATGATGAATAAAATGAACATCTAAATTGAAAAGAGCCGCTGCAAAAGGATAAACTTTGCAGCGGCTCTTTTTCTATTCATAACGTAATGCGTCAATTGGATCCAATCGAGCAGCACGATTTGCTGGGAAAGTCCCCGCCAGAAATGCGATTAGCATGATAACAACTAAAATGATCAGCATTGATGGCCAAGAGAACTGCAATAAGGTTAGCCCAGTTAAGCCATCTAGAAATGAAGTCATAGCAAAATCATTTAGAAAATGACCAGCAACGATTGCTCCAGCTATCCCTGTCACACCGCCCCAGAAACCAATCAATAGGGCCTCGACACTAAAGGTTAGAAAGACCTTGAACCGTCCCATTCCCATCGCCTTCATTAGGCCGATTTCTCGAGTACGATCTTGAACGGACATGTATAAGGTGTTGATAATTCCAAAACTCGCAGCCAATAATGCAATTGCACCGAATAGAGTTAGGACTCCTGTGATGGCATTGATTACTTGGCGAATCATACCTATTTCATCTTCGACCGTCATAGCGCTGAATCCGTTCTTAGTCAAACGTTCTTTCAGTTGATCAATTTGTTTATCTGATAAGTTTTTATCCATCGTAGCAAAAAGGGTTCCATATTTATTTTTCATATTTTCAGGCATTCCTTTTTCATTCACGCTGACAATTTTATCAGATAAAGCCTTACTCATAATGGACTGTCCTTGTTGAATGAGACTGACATTACGAACACCTACGATTGTTGCCTCCACGATTTCTTGTTCGCCGGTCGCTTGGCTGCTTATAGAAACGTTTATTTTTTTGTTAAGAGCAGACTTAGCGTTTTTAAAACCTAAAGCTTTCATATATTCCGGTGCTATGTTGATTTCATAGTTCTCGCCAGAGTTGCTAACTTCCCGTCCTGCTTCTAAATCAATCGAAATATCGCTAACACTAACTGCAGACAACAAATATTTTTCTCCATCATTTCGTTGGACATAATCTGTTGCTAAGAAATGGAAAGGTTCAACTTTGGTTATTCCTTTCGTATCCTTGATTTTATCAAGGTCTTTTGCAGTTAAATAGTCTGCATCTGCCCCAGATGCTTTATCAGGATCATACTTCTGCGGTTCATCACTACCAGACCTCATTTGAGATTCAGGAAAAACCATCAATTGATCTTCACCACCGACACCATTAATTTGCCGATCGATATAGTCATTAACGCCATTATTGACTCCAGTTGTCAAAGAAATTGTAAAGGCTCCGATAAAAATAGCAATTACGGTCAGAACTGTCCGCCCTTTGTTGCGCCACAGATTCGAACTTGCAGATTTTATGATATCAAATAATTTCATATTAAATGCCCTCCAATAGAAGACCATCTTTTATATGAATCTGCCGATCGCATCGAGCTGCCAATTCCGGGTCATGCGTTACGATAATCAAAGTAATGCCTTTTTTATGATTCAAGTTGAACAATAATTTTTCGATTTTCTCCCCAGTTGCAGAGTCTAAATTTCCTGTCGGTTCATCTGCGAAGATAATTTCTGGTTGATTAACGATTGCTCGTGCAATACAAACTCTTTGTTTTTGTCCACCAGATAAATCATTTGCTTTATTGTTCGCTTTATCGCTCAGTTCGACGGCCTCCAAAGCTTCTAAGGCCATTTGCTTTCTTTGTCTGTTAGTAATACCAGCAATTTTTAAAGGTAATAAGACATTTGATAAAACAGTATCTTTCGGATTGATGAAGAATTGCTGGAATACAAATCCAAATGTTTCATTCCGCATTTTGTTTAACGCACTATTTTTAATTTGTCGTGTATCTTGATTCAGTAAGGCTATTTTTCCAGAACTTGGTCGGTCTAATAGCGCCAAAATATGCATCAAAGTTGATTTGCCAGATCCACTTTTTCCAATGATCGCGATAGATTCACCTTTCTTAATCGTAAAACTAACCCCTTTTAATGCTTCAAAGGTCGCTTGGCCGGAGCCATAAACCTTTTTCACATCTTTTACTTCAATTGCATTCATTATTTTCCTCCTTTTAGCGAAAAGCTATGGATTGATTTTCCCATAACTAGAAAATAATGAAATGGTACTAAAGTAGGATTTATAGTTAAAAAACATATTTTGTTTTGTGTATTTTGACCTAAAAATATTCAGAACTAGAAAAAGACCATCTCGATTTTTGAGTTTGGTCTTTACACTGTTTTCTATTTTGGTTAAAACTACTCGAATTCATTCACGAAATAATCAAATAGACTTTGTTCTTTTGGATCATTTTTACGGGTTAATTCAGGATGCCATTGCACACCGAGAATTTTTGTATTTGTTTCGCGGCTTTCGATAGCTTCAATGATGCCATCATGCGCCCATGCGATAGGTACGAGACTCTCAGCTAACTCTTTGATGGCTTGATGGTGATAGGAATTCACTTGTTCACGTTCACCAAACAGCGGAGCTAATGAAGAATCTGCTTTGACAGTAATCGAATGCAAACCAAAGTCCGGAACGGTAGGGAACATGTCATGTTTTACTTCCCAATCGGGATATTGGGATAAATCTTGATACAAAGTACCACCTAAAGTAACATTCAACAGCTGTGTGCCACGGCAAATTGTAAAGATCGGCTTGCCTTGCTTGATAGCCTCTTTAATTAATGCCATCTCAAAAGAGTCGCGAGCAATGCTTGTCGGACCCAATTTTGGATGAGGTTCTTCTCCATAAAGAAAAGGTGTAACATCCTGACCGCCGGCTAACAATAATTTATCGATTGATGCAATGTAATCACTAGCAAGTTCAGGATCACTAATGGGTAATAAAATAGGAACTCCTCCCGCTTGGTGAACGCCATCAATAAATCCTTGAGGACTGTAAGTAAATTGTTGATCAAAAAAATCTTGATTATTCTGATAGTGTTGGTTTGCTGCAATGCCAATAATATTTTTTTTCATGTTCGACCACTCCTTATATCTTTTGATACCATAGTCAAAACTTAAAAAGCAAGTAATTCGTTCTTTAAATTTTCTTATATTATTTTTTGTGAGAACCTACTATAATAAGGGATCATTTTAATCTATAAGGATAGGAATTTTTTGTGCTTTTTATTGAAAAATAGTTACGGGTATTCCTTTTTTTGATATACTGTAGTTGTTGAATAAATACAAAAAAGGTTGGGCGTAAGCTTCAAGGATCGTGTTCTTCAAGGGGTGAGAAGAACGACCTTAGGAGTTTTGCGCTCTTTTTGTATTGTAAAGGAGGGTTTGTGTGCTAGAAGCTTTAGAGAAAATAAAATCTGCTGAGGAACAAATTGAAAGAGTCAAAGAACGACTCGTGGCCGAATTGGCTGCATATGAGGCAGAAAAAAAACAATTGCTGCAAGCAAAAAGAGAGAAATTGAAAATAGATTTCTCTAATAAGTTATCTGAAAGAGAGCGAGTTTTGGCTCGTGAGTTAGAAGATGATGAACGTGATTTAACTACAAGTGCAGAAGATGCGATTAGAAAAATGGAAGAAAATTACCAAGGAAAAAAAGAACAGACGATTGAACAAATTATTGAAAGGGTGATCTCAGAATATGGCAGTTAGTAAAATGAGCAAGCTGACGCTGATCGCCCAGCAAGGACATAGCGAACAAATTCTATCTGCGATCCAAGGATTTCAAGGAGTCGAAATTCGAGATCTTTTCCAACAAACAGTCAGCAATGAATGGGTGGAGAAATATTTTAATGAAGTCGATCCTTTACCCAGTCAAGATACACTTGCAAAAATTGATCAACAGTTAGAGCAAATAACTCATGCTATTCGATTTGTCGAGCATCATGGAAGTAGTCGAGAGAAGGGGCTTCATCTCAAACGACAACATGCAACCCTTAGATCATTAGAGGGAAATTTTGACGAAGCAGCTTTACTGTCAGAACTAGAAAGCATTCAAGAATTGGAGCGACTTTTTTCAGAAGCAAATGCGAAACAACAAGAACTGCAGACTCAAGAAAGCCTTCTACAAAAATGGCAAGCGTTAGATTTTTTACCAAAAGAGTATTCATTACATTCAACGAAATGTTTTCTAGGAACGGCGGATGCAAGTATTTGGGACTCATTTGAGCAGCAACTAAAGAATGAACAGATTCATTATGAAATTATTTATAGCGATGATCATATTGTCAATTTTGTTCTGTTATATTTACGTGCTGTACAGGGAACTGTTCAAGAACTAGTTCGACAATTTAGTATAGTCGCATTTATTTATAACCGAGTTCAACTACCTAAAGCAGAATTGACAAGGATTCAACGAGAGAATCTTGAACTAGTTGAGGAACAAAAAAGATTAGCTCAACTGATTGGTCAGAAAAAAATTGTGATTGAGGAGTTGGAAACGGCCGAAGAGGTATTGCTAGCACGCAAAAATCGTTGGCTGATTCACAATCATTTTATTAAAGATGATAAAGTCTTTTTGATCCAAGGTTGGCTAGAAACTGAAACCTACAATGACTTTGAATCATTTATGGGTAATTTGATTGGTAAAGAGAATCTTTATTTGGAAATTGAAGAACCCACAGATATTGAAATTAATGAAGAAATTCCAACAAAATTAAAGAATAATGCGATAGTCAAGCCTTTTGAGATGTTGACGGAAATGTATAGTTTGCCGAAGTATCATGAGGTTGATCCGACACCTTGGTTTATGCCTTTTTACTTTGTCTTTTTCGGGATGATGGTGGCAGATGCGGGTTATGGTGCATTGATGCTGATAGCGACTACAATTGCTTTACGTTCAATATTGCCGCGAGGAATGGAACGGTTTATGCATTTTTTCCAAATTTTAGCGGTACCTACCATTTTGTGGGGATTGATTTACAATTCGTTCTTTGGCTTTTCGCTGGGGTACAAACCAATTCTTTCAACTAGCGAAGATGTGATCAGTATTCTGATATTATCAATCATCTTTGGGGTAATTCAGATTTTTATCGGGTTGGGATTAGCAGCCAAAGAAAACATCAAAGCCAAAAATTATTTAGGGGCTATCTCAGATGGATTTGCTTGGCAAGGAATTATGGTTGGAGCGATTGTAGGCGGATTAGGAAAAATGATTCTAAATAGTCAGCCGTTATTTCTAATTGGTGTAACTTTGGCAGTAGTAAGTGCGCTAATGATCGTCTTCACACCAATGCTTCAAGCAAAATCAAAAATCAAAGGATTAGCCACGGGTGCTTACAATCTATACGGAATCACTAGCTATATTGGCGATTTAGTTAGTTACACACGTCTGATGGCATTAGGAATCTCTGGAGGTAGTATTGCGGCAGCGTTCAATATGTTAGTGGGCTACATGCCTCCAATTGCACGTTTTAGTGTCGGAATATTATTGATGGTAGCTTTACATGGATTAAACATCTTTTTATCACTATTATCGGCCTATGTTCATGGCGCTCGGTTACAGTATGTAGAGTTTTTCGGTAAATTTTATGAAGGTGGCGGACGTGCGTTTCGTCCTTTAAAGACAGAAGAAAAATATGTAAATATTAAACAAGAAAAATAATTGGAGGGATTTTAGACAATGATGGAGTATTTGATTAACAATAGCGGTGGTATTATTTTTGCGATTTTGGGAATGGCAACAGCAACTATTTTTTCTGGGATTGGTTCCTCAAAAGGTGTAGGTATGACTGGTGAGGCAGCGGCCGCACTGACGACAAGTCAACCTGAAAAATTTGGTCAGGCTTTGATTTTGCAGTTATTACCAGGTACACAAGGGTTGTATGGTTTCGTTATTGCATTCTTGATCTTCACTAATCTGACTAATGATTTGACTGTAGTTCAAGGATTGGGTTACTTGGGAGCTTCATTACCAATTGCCTTTACAGGATTGTTTTCAGGGATTGCCCAAGGTAAAGTAGCAGCGGCCGGTATTCAAATTTTGGCGAAAAAACCAGAGCATTCAACAAAGGGAATCATTTATGCTGCCATGGTTGAAACTTATGCAATCTTAGGTTTCGTTATCTCATTCTTGTTAGTAGGACAAGTGTAAGGAGTTTTTTGATGGAAGCAATCGAAAAGATAGTCGAGCAGTTAAACCAGCAAGCCGATCTGGAGCAGCATCAGCTAAAAGAAAAAGAAACGGCACGAATTGACCAAGAATTCCAAGCAGAAATAGTGGAAATAGATGCTGAACACCAAAAGCGTTTGGAGAAAAATTTACAGAATTTAGAGAATAACTATAAGCAGGCGACTAATCGACAACATGTTGCCCAAAAACAGATGATCTTAAATCAAAAGCAAGCTATTCTAGAGCGTGTTTTTGTTGAAGCGGTAGCTCAGATGGAAAGTTGGTCTGTGAAAGAGCAACAAAAGTTTGCTCATAATGCATTGGCGAAAATGGACCTGCAAGGTGAGTTAGTTTTTATTTCTGGAGAAAAGTCAAAGTCGATATTTACTGATGAATGGCTGATTGAGCAGAATCAACGGCTTGCTTATCGACTAGTTATGGGAAAAAATTCTGTTGCTGATCAAGCTGGCTTCGTTTTGGACAAAGATGGCGTACAGTATAACTTTCTTTATCAAAGCTTGGTGAGAGAAATTCAGCAAAGAGATAGTTTCCAAGTCGCTCAAACACTTTTTGAGTAAATTTTAATTGGAAATAGTCTGTTGCTAATAGAATAATGCGGATTGGAATGTCAATCCTGCTTTTCTTGTCATTTAAGGACAGAAAAGTCTTTTAGCCAAGAGATATCTAACGAAACGATAAACACAGTAAGAATCAAACTATTTTATTGAAAAATTAGCCTATTAACTACGAATTAGGAGGCATTGAATGAAACAATCTAGTTATCATGAATTGAATCCGCTGGTTCGTTTGAAAGAATTGGAACTGTTAACGCCCGATCTACTGGAACGAATGCTGAAGGCTGAAGATTTGGCAGATGTTGAAACTTTGTTTAGAGGCACAATTTATGGCGAGTATTTGACAGAGGAGTTTTCTGAGAGTTTTGAAGAGGCTTTAGGTCATGCGCAAGAGGATTTACTGAAGGAGTTAGTAGAGATCGTTCCTGATCCGAAGGTGGTCTGGATCTACACAATGCGTTTTACTTTCCATAATCTTAAAGCCCTGATTAAAGCTGAGTTATTAGACCAAAATTTTGATGAGCTCTTCATTTACGATGGTTTTTATTCATTAGAACAAATCAAAACGGCCATTCGAACGGGCCAGGCAAGTGGATTACCAAGTTTTTTACTTGAAAGTATCCAAGAAGTTCGTGAACATTTTGAAGAATCCAACAGTTTACAAGGAATTGATATTATCTTGGATCGGAAGTACTTGTACAGCCAACGGAAAATTGCGGATTCGATTGATGAATCAGAGTTGACCAAAGAAGTCGTCAGCTTTATCGATTTTACAAATATTTTAATGGTAGCACGAGGAATCAAGCAAAAGAGAAGTCGAAATTTCATGTCGACGGCGTTGTCTAGTCATGGCAGCATTCTTAAAGAAGAGCTGCTGGATTGTGTAGAGGGCGACCTTGAGCAATTTACGAATTACTTGAAAATGACCTCGTACGGTGAAATGATGGAAACAATTATTCAAAATAATGTAATTAATTTGAGCCAGTTAGAACGTCTTTGTGATGATTATTTGACTAGCTTTTACGAAACGGCTCAAACACAGGCGTTCGGACCGTTACCAGTATTGGCTTTGTTAAATGCGAAGGCCATTGAAATAAAGAATCTACGGTTAATTATCACAGGTAAGAGAGTCGGCTTGTCGGAGGAACAAATAAAAGAGAGGATGCGTGAGACTTATGGCACATAAAATCGGTGCGATTGGTGATAAAGACTCAGTCTTACCATTTAAACTTTTTGACTTCGATACTCGAATAACAAAGGATAAACAAATCATTCGGCAACAAATTGATGAGATGGCGAAGAATGAGTACGGCATCATTTATATTACTGAAGAGTTTGCTCAGCTTGTTCCCGACACTATCAAACGCTATGAAGAAAAGATGATTCCGGCGATTGTGCTGATTCCTAATCATGAGGGAACATTAGGGATCGGCAAGTCCATGATCCAAGGACAAGTCGAACGAGCGGTCGGACAGAATATTTTATAAAGGAGCTAATGACTTGCAAGAAGGTAGAATAATAAAAGTTTCTGGTCCACTAGTGCTGGCAGAAAAAATGGAGCAAGCAGCCATTCAAGATATTTGTTATGTAGGTGACCTTGGGGTTATCGGCGAAATCATTGAAATGCGTGGTGACGTAGCATCCATTCAAGTATATGAAGAAACTGCGGGAATTGGACCAGGCGAACCAGTAAAAACAACCGGAGAAGCACTTTCCGTAGAATTAGGACCGGGAATCGTCTCTCAAATGTTTGATGGTATCCAACGTCCGTTAAATACATTCAAAGAACAAACCAATAGCAATTTTTTGAGTCGCGGGGTACAAATACCTGCTTTAGATCATGAAAAGAAATGGTGGTTCGAAGCGGCTATCGAAGAAGGCACTGCTGTATCAGCAGGCGATGTAGTTGGTACTGTTCAAGAAACAAAGATCATTACACATAAAATCATGGTACCAAATGGGATTAGGGGCACATTAAGAAAAATCTCATCAGGTGAATTTACGATCGATGAGCCCGTATATGTGATTGAGACATCAAGCGGTCCTCAAGAATTTTCGATGTTACAAAAATGGCCTGTTCGTCGAGGACGTCCAGTGTCAGAAAAACTGAATCCAGAAGCTCCAATGATTACTGGACAGCGGGTAATTGATACCTTTTTCCCAGTAGTAAAGGGTGGAGCCGCCGCAGTACCGGGGCCGTTCGGGGCTGGAAAAACCGTTGTTCAGCATCAAATTGCTAAATGGGCCGATGTTGACTTAGTTGTCTACGTTGGTTGTGGAGAACGCGGCAACGAAATGACGGATGTTCTGAATGAATTTCCAGAACTAATTGATCCGAAAACAGGCGAATCATTAATGAATCGGACAATTTTAATTGCCAATACATCAAATATGCCGGTAGCAGCTCGTGAAGCGTCGATTTATACGGGGATCACGATTGCAGAATATTTCCGCGATATGGGATATAACATCGCTATCATGGCTGACTCAACTTCGCGTTGGGCGGAAGCACTACGGGAAATGAGCGGACGTTTGGAAGAAATGCCTGGAGATGAAGGTTATCCAGCATATCTTGGAAGCCGTTTGGCAGAGTACTATGAACGTGCTGGTCGGGTCATTGCCTTAGGAAGTGATCGCAGAGAAGGATCAATCACGGCTATCAGTGCGGTTTCACCTTCTGGAGGAGACAATTCCGAACCCGTTACACAAAATACACTGCGTGTAGTAAAAGTATTCTGGGGATTGAGTGCCACTTTGGCACAACAACGCCATTTCCCTTCGATTGACTGGTTACAAAGCTATTCGTTGTATTCTTCGGAGGTCGGCAAGTATTTAGATAATGACTTGCAGGCGGACTGGTCAAAAATGGTCGCAGAAGGTATGCGTATGCTGCAAAAGGAATCTGAGCTTAATGAAATTGTGCGTTTAGTAGGGATTGATTCTTTATCAGAAAAGGATCGTCTTACGCTAGAGGTTTCTAAATCAATGCGAGAGGACTATCTACAACAAAATGCATTTGATGATGTTGATACGTTCAGCTCAAGAGAAAAACAATTTAAGATGATGCAAAATATTTTGACTTTCAATACTGAAGGTCAAAGAGCATTAGAGTTAGGTACGTACTTGAAAGAAATCATGGATGGAACGGTTGCCTTACGTGACCAAATCGCTCGCAGCAAGTATATACCGGAAACACAATTAGAAAAATTAGATCAAATCAATGCAGATATTGTTGCACAGATCCAATTGATTATTGCTGAAGGAGGGATGACCGATGATTAAGGAATATCGTACGATCAATGAAGTGGTCGGCCCTTTGATGGCGATCGATAAAGTTGAAGGAATCAAATATGAGGAACTGCTTGAGATTCGTTTGAACAACGGCGAACTTCGTCGTGGTCAAGTATTAGAAGTGCATGAAGACAAAGCGCTGGTTCAGATTTTTGAAGGAACCAGCGGGATCAATTTAAAAGAATCGACTGCTCGTTTTCTCGGACATCCTTTAGAACTTGGCGTTTCTGAAGATATGGTTGGTCGTGTATTTGATGGGCTTGGTCGTCCTAAAGATGGTGGTCCAGAAATCTTGGCAGAAAAAAATGTTGATATTAACGGGGAAGTAATCAATCCTGTTTCTCGAGATTATCCGGATGAGTTTATTCAAACGGGTATTTCCGCGATTGATCATTTAAATACTTTGGTTCGGGGACAAAAATTACCAGTGTTCTCAGGTTTTGGCTTGCCACATAAAGAGTTGGCGGCACAGATTGCTCGTCAAGCGACAGTGCTAAACAAGGATGATGATTTCGCAGTAGTTTTTGCTGGAATCGGGATTACCTTTGAAGAAGCAGAGTTCTTCATGGAAGACTTCCGCCAGACAGGTGCGATCGATCGCTCTGTTGTCTTTATGAACTTGGCGAATGATCCAGCGATTGAACGGATTGCAACACCTCGAATGGCTTTGACAGCGGCTGAATATTTGGCTTATGAAAAAGGTATGCACGTGCTGGTCATTATGACGGACATGACGAACTATTGTGAAGCTTTACGTGAAATATCGGCAGCTCGTCGTGAAGTGCCTGGACGTCGAGGATATCCCGGCTATCTATACACCAATTTGGCAACTTTATATGAGCGTGCAGGTCGGATCCGCGGCTTGAAAGGTTCGGTAACACAGATTCCGATTCTTACGATGCCCGAGGATGATAAGACTCATCCAATTCCCGATTTGACAGGTTATATTACGGAAGGGCAGATTATTTTATCTCGAGAATTAGATAAAAACGGCATTCAGCCGCCAATCGATGTTTTGCCTTCGTTATCCCGTTTAAAAGATAAAGGGACTGGTGAAGGGAAGACTCGAAAAGACCATGCGCCAACGATGAATCAATTGTTTGCGGCTTATGCACAAGGAAAACAGGCCAAAGAATTAGCAGTGGTGTTAGGCGATTCTGCGTTATCCGATGTTGATAAAATTTATGCACAATTCGCGGAGCGATTTGAAGAAGAATATGTCAATCAAGGATTTTATGAAAATCGTTCTATCGAAGAAACCTTAGATCTCGGTTGGGAGCTCTTAGCGATGCTGCCGCGGACTGAGTTAAAACGGATCAAAGATGATATGTTGGATGAATATTTAACAGAGGGAGTTTGATCCTATGGTGAAATTAAATGTGAACCCTACGCGGATGGAACTAACTCGTCTAAAAAAACAATTAACAACAGCAAGTAGGGGACACAAGCTATTAAAAGATAAGCAAGATGAGTTAATGCGTCGTTTCATTTTGTTAGTAAAAAAGAATAATGTGATGCGCGCCGAGGTAGAGGAAGAATTGCAGCAGGCGATGAAGAATTTCTCGGTGGCGGATGCGCTCTTAAATGATAAGTATATTGAGGAATTATTAGCTGTTCCTAAAGAACGAGTAACACTTGATGTGATTGAAAAGGACGTCATGAGTGTAAAAGTACCTGTCATGAATTTTCAACATGGAAAAGATTTAGCTGATGGACCGTTGGAATATGGTTTTCTAAATTCTAATGACGAACTAGATCAAAGTATTCAAAAGTTTACCAAAGTTTTGCCAAAACTTTTGGAACTAACTGAGATCGAAAAGACCTGTCAGCTGATGGCAAAAGAAATCGAAAAGACACGGCGTCGGGTTAACGCGTTGGAATATATGACGATTCCACAGCTGGAAGAGACAATTTACTTCATCCAAATGAAGCTGGAAGAAAATGAACGTGCGGAAGTAACACGCATGATTAAAGTTAAAAATATGGGTACTACTTGAGAAAGTAGTACCTTTTTTTGAAGGTAGGAAAAGATGACTAAAAAGAAACGCTGGCCGTTTAGAATTTATCCAATTCAATTTATCGCGTTAGGTTTTGGCGGAATTATTTTGCTGGGAGGTTTGCTGCTTACTTTGCCTGTGTTTACACGAACTGGCGAGGGAACTCCATTTATCGATGCATTATTTACGGCAACGTCGGCGACCTGTGTAACAGGCTTAACGACATTGACGACAAGTGAGCACTGGAACATAGGTGGTCAGTTGATTATTTTAGTTTTGATTGAAGTCGGCGGGCTGGGATTTATGATGATGCCGTTCATATTTTTTGCAATTATGAAGAAAAAGGTGGGACTGCTGACACGCATTATTTTGCAGGAGTCTTTAAATCTTGATAGTTTGTCAGGTGTTATGCGGCTCATGTATTATATTTTTCGTTTTGCATTAGGGTTTCAATTATTGGGAGCAGTTCTGCTTGCTTTTGATTTTATTCCGACTTACGGTGTTGTAAAAGGTCTTTGGTATTCGATTTTCCATTCGATCTCGGCTTTTTGCAATGCTGGTTTTGATTTGTTTGGTGATAGCCTGGTTGGCTTTCAAGACAATGCCTATGTACTGTTGGTAATTTCAAGTCTGATTATTGCCGGAGGGTTAGGTTTTATTGTTTGGCAGGATCTGATGAATTATAAGAAGACGAGAAAACTGAGTTTGCATAGTAAGCTGGCTTTGACCGTCTCTCTTAGCTTATTGGTTGTCGGGACGCTTGTTTTTTATGTATCCGAATCTGGCGGGCGCTATATTGTAGCGGGCTCGTCGCCAATAGATCGTTTTGCAAATATGCTTTTTATGTCGGTAACGGCGCGAACGGCTGGATATTTTTCTGTTGATTACGGAAATGTTAGTCAAGCCGGGATTCTTTTTACGATTGTGCTAATGTTTATTGGCGGAACGCCGGGCTCGACTGCTGGTGGACTAAAAACGACCACATTTGGTGTTTTACTAGTCCAAACAATTTCTATGTTGAAGGGAAGAGAACATGCTGAGGCTTTTCGGAGGACGATTCGTCCATCGGTAGTATCTCGGGCGCTCACTTTGTTCTTTATTACTTTGAGTTTATGTATTGGTGTGACGATGTTAATGTCTGTAACTGAGATCTTGCCGCGTTTTCGTGGAATAGAATACCTTTTATTTGAGACATTCTCAGCCTTTGGTACTGTCGGGCTGACGATGGGATTGACTCCAAGTTTGAGTATTATGGGAAAACTATTGATCATTGGCTTAATGTATATTGGCAGAGTTGGTATCCTGACTGTTGGATTCTCGCTAACAATGCGTTTGACCAAAGGAAATAGTGGTCACTATAAACTTCCTGAAGAAAGTGTCATGATCGGATAAACTAAATAGGCGCTCGTTGGAAAAATTCCAATGAGCGCCATTTTTATTTAAATTGTTCGCGCAACCTCAAAGCCATCCCAAATAGCCGCTCGAATATTTCGCACTTTGGCGCTATCACCTAGCCGATAGACGTAAGGGGACTCATAACGAAGCTCTTCAAAAAGCGTACCTTTTGCACGATAACCGACAGCAATAATGATATTATCAGCGGCGATCGTTTGTTCATTTTCGCCTACAGTGATTTTCAGACCATCTGAAGTAATTTCTTTCGCCTGTGTATTTGTAAGAATCTCTACATTATGGAAAGCTAATAGATCTCGTAACATCCATTCGTTCATAGGAGGTAGTGGGCTGCCTGATTTAAGAATGTCAGGTAAGGCCTCAACGATAGATACTTTTTTGCCTTGTAATGCTAAATGCAGAGCTAATTCACAACCAACCAAGCCGCCGCCAATGATGGTGCATTGCTGACCTAGAGAAACTTGATTCTTCAAAACCTCATCTGCCAAATGAACGGGTTTATTTTCACTGCCAGAAAGTTTTAGTTGAATCGGTGTCGAACCTTCGGCTACAAAAATCGCGTCAGGTTTCAAATCACGAATTTTTTCTTTTGTTGCTTCCTCATTTAAATGTACGTCAACATTCAGTTTCTGCATTTGATGTTTGTACCATTCGACTAAATCTAAATCATCATGCTTAAAGGCAGGGATTCCTCCTACCAACAAAGATCCGCCAACACTCTCTCTTGCTTCAAATAGAGTGACTTGATGCCCGCGAAGAGCACTTACTCTGGCCGCCTCCAGGCCTGCCGGGCCGCCACCAACGACCAGAATATTTTTCTGTTTGACCGCTGGTTCGATTCTGACAAAGTTTTCTCGACCACATTGCGGATTTACTGCACAGGAACCGCGGCCTCCCTCAAGTAATCGACCAAAGCAGCCGTCATGACAACCTAAGCAGGGACGAATGTCTGCCAAATCGTCAATCATTACTTTGTTGACGTACTCAGGGTCAGTCAACAATTGCCGACCAATTCCTACAGCATCGATTTTTCCATTCTGCAAAGCTTCAACTGCCATGTCAGGATTTTCCATCCGACCTGCAACAACGACGGGCACATTTGTTACCTTTTTTAATCGCTCTGAAAGCGGCAAGTACATGCCCTTTTCAAAATACATAGGCGGATGTGCCCAATACCAGGCATCGTAGGTTCCTGCGTCAGCATCGAAACCATCATAGCCAGCTTCTTGTAAGATTTTTGCGGCCTCCAATGATTCTTCGACATCGCGACCTAATTCTGTAAATTCTTCACCGGGAACGGCCCCTTGTCTTAACTGTTTAATGTAACTCTTGATGCTGAAACGTAAAATGACCGGAAAATCCTTGCCGCAACGCTGTTTAATAGCCTTTAAGATTTCGATTGGAAAGGTCAAACGGCCGCGCAGATCACCGCCGTATTTATCTTCCCGCTGATTGAATAAAGTCATGGTGAAGCAATCCAATAAGTATCCTTCGTGCATGGCATGGATTTCAACACCATCGAAGCCGACTTTTTGAGCGATGTGGGCCGATTCTGCAAATCCACGAACGATTGCCTCGACTTCTTCCGTTGTTAATGCTCGGCATTCTTCATCAATCCAGCGGTTCATGACTTTTGAAGGAGCGACAAAATCCGTATCTTTTAATGCTGTCGGCAGGGCGCTCCTTCCTAGACCAGCCGTTAGTTGCATAAAAATTTTAGTACCATAGGGATGAACTTTATCTGTGATTTCTTTACCGATTTTTTCATAAACACTTTCATTTGTCACGGGACTTGGGAAAAAGGCATCATTGTGTTTTTCGATCGCACTTTCTACCCAATTGGCACCAGTTATAATTAAGCCTACACCGCCGCGAGCCCGCTCTTCAAAGTAATCAACTGCGTCGGGTGTGTAGCTATTGGTTTCATCCGTCTGTGCTAAAGTTCCCATAGGTGCCATACAGAATTTGTTCTTAATCTCGACATGACCAATGTTGAATGGTTCAAATAATGGTTTATACTTTTGCTTCATCATGTTTCTCCCTTCATTGATTGATAAGCCTGCGTCTATTTGTTACACTAATCACAAAAGGATATTGACTAATGCCTATATTCTTATTCTAAGTATTTTCTTGGTTGCTGAATTGAATAATTACGCAGACTCTTTGTTGTTTTTACGAATGATTTGGAGGTTTCTAGATGAGAAAGTCATTATCGTTAGAATTCACCGATCCGCAAGAGTATATTGAGAACTTAGATCACGTCAATTTTAGTTATTCGCTTTTTTCTGAAGAAGAAGTTGCTATGCACTATTCTAGAATTCATGTTGTAAATGATTTAGTCATGACGTTTAGCGATCATGAGGAGTCCACCGGTTTCTTTACAAATGAACGTCGTGATCAAAAATATTTTGGGTTAAGATTTATTCGTTCCGGGCAAGAATGTCATTCTTTTAACTACCAAAGTATTTTCCTGGATAAGGACGAATGTTTGTTTTTTGATTTATCAGGCAAGGGTGGGTATCAGCGCTTATCTCGTGTTGAAGGGATCAATTTATTATTTCCATATAAAATGTTGGCAGCGAAACTTCCCAACATGGAAGATTTCTGTATGAAATTAAATTGCCGCCAGGGATTAGGCAAGATTATGTTTGATTACACGTTTTCGATTGAAGAACAATTGAGCGGACTTTCAGAAGACGATCGTGTACTGATTATTGACAATTATTTAGAGGTGCTTTGTCAATGGTTAATTCAAAGTGAAGACAAGTTTCCTAATCGGCATAATACAAAGGTATTTGCTCAAATTCAAGATTATATCAGCCACCATCTGTCCAACGAAACACTGAATTTATCCTTAGTCGCCACTGAATTTAATCTTTCTCAACGAAGCATTCAAAAATTGTTTGAGGAGCAAGGATTGACCTTCAGCAAGTATCTTACCAATGAACGATTACGCCATGCGGCTCAAGATTTAGTAAATAGTCATTTAACAGTTACAGAAATAGCGTTAAAATGGGCATTTTGCGATACGTCATATTTCTGCCGGAAATTTAAAATAAAATTCGGTCGAACGCCATCAATCTATATGAAAGAGTATCGAAGCAGCTTATGCGGCGAGAGCATACAGCGAATCTCCTGCCCATTAAAGAAATAAAAAGGAGTCAGCCCACGATTGGGCTGACTCTTTTTTAGCGAATCACTTCGATTTTATAACCATCTGGATCAGTGATGAAATAGTACGAAGGATCAGTGCCTGGCAGGCCCTTCATATCTGTAACATTGAACCCTTTTGCTTTTTGATCCTCATGAAGTTTTTCAATATCTTCTGAACGAATCGCGATATGCCCGTAGCCATCACCTAAATCATAAGCAGCATGATCATAGTTGTAAGTTAATTCCAACTCATAATCATCACCGGGTAAAGTTAAGTAGACTAAAGTAAATTTTGAATCTGGAAAATCACGACGACGTGATTCTTCAAAACCGAATGCTTCCTGATAAAATTTTACTGATGCCGCTAGATCTTTTACGCGAACGCAAGTGTGTGCCATTTTCATAAATTAGTATCCTCCTATTAACTGATAAAAATATCATAACATAAATCATGAATTTGCCAGCAATTATGCTCAACGGTTGTTTATGAGTTTTTTTTAATGTAAACTAACCAGTAAATACATTTTGCAGGAGGGCACCAATGATCCCAGTGTTTGGCGTAAAAGAGGCCGAAAATAATTATCAAGCACGTTATGCAGCTTACGCAATTTTAATGAATGAAGAAGGAAAAATTGCACTTGTACAAGCTCCTAATGGCGCTTTCTTTTTACCTGGTGGAGAAATCGAAGGGAATGAAACGAAAGAAGAGGCGATAGAGCGCGAAATGCTTGAAGAATTAGGCTTTGAAGTAGTCTTGTCAGATTATTTAGGACAAGCAGATGAATACTTCTATTCACGTCATCGAGCAACTTTCTTTTACAATCCAGGCTATTTTTATTCTACGAAAAGCTGGAAAAAAATATCTGCACCGTTGGAAGAGGGAAACAGCAGCAGCTGGGAATCACCAACCAAGGCAATTGAATTATTGAAACGCGGCAGTCATAAATGGGCAGTAGAAGAATGGCTAAATAAAAAAACTTTCTGAGCGATCAGAAAGTTTTTTTATTTATTCAACGAGAGCGCCGTTGTGAATATGTTTAGCGAAAGCCTGATAATAATCATCGAAAAGATCCGAATTTTTGCTATCCTGTTGCGTCATTTCCTTAGGATAGTAAAAGCGAACATCACCTTGTCCTTGACCAGTCAGGGCAGAGACTAATTGGCTGGCTTTCGATAGTTCAATCAATGAACCATCTTTTTGCATCAGCTCGATTTGTGTTCGGTGACTGCCTTTCTCTGGATGATAAAGATCATACGGCAAATCGTAGCTAGAATTGATTGCTGTATAGTAACGTGGATTAAAACCTGCTTTTTCAACTAATGATTTCAATTCAATCAACAGCGGATTCTCACTAGAATCGACTGTGATGGATTTTAAAGGTTTTCGATTTAAAAAGCGGTAAGCTAAATCACTTAGGATCAAATCTTTTTCCTCAATCCACTGAGCGAAATAGGTGTTTAGTACACCGTCATCCAATTTTAAATAATCCTCTAATGAAAAGTCCTCATTTAAAAAAGGAATCAAAAATTGTGAATGCAGGGTAAAAATGTCTGCATTCTCTTGATACAATTCATGGGCACGATCCAATAAATGCTCCAATAGTACTTCCATTGCACGAGAAACCTGGTGGAAATAAACTTGGACATACATTTGATAGCGGCTAACGATGTAATCTTCTACGGCGTGCATTCCGTTCATGGAAAAAGCAATTCCACCTTCGTAAGGACGAATGACCCGCAGGATACGTGTTAAATCAAAAGTGCCGTATTCAGTACCAGTATAATAGGCGTCGCGTAACAAGTAATCCATTCGGTCAGCATCGATTTGGCTGGAGATCATTTGGACAACCTGCGGATTTTCATAAGTTTTTGTGATGACACTAGCGACTTTTTCAGGAAATCCTTCTTCAACATTGTTGAGAATTTGAAAGACCTCAGTTTCCGGTGAAGTGATGATTGCCACAGTCAAAGCTTCGTGATCCGTGTGGAAAATATGCTCAAATGTATGTGAATAAGGACCGTGACCAACATCATGCAATAAAGCAGCACATAAAGCGACTAAGCGATGTGAGTCATCCCAACCGTCTTTTCCGTATTTTTCTTGTGAGTAATTCCGTTGAAAAATATCACAGATTCGGCGAGTAATATCATAAACACCCAGTGAATGAGAAAAACGGCTATGTTCTGCTCCGTGAAAGGTATATGAAGTAGTACCGAGTTGTTTGATTCGGCGCAAACGTTGAACTTCTTTTGAATTAATCAGATCCAAAATCACCTGATGTTGAACATGGATATAATTATGAACTGGATCGCGAAAAACTTTTTCCAGCGGTAGCATTTGATATTTATAGGTCATTGAGTACCTCCTGAATAATCGAGTTGCGTTGCTGCATGTTTTTGATACGTTGTTGATATTCTTCTAGTTGGTAGAAGTTTGATAGAAAGGCTGTCTGATCATTATGCGGCATTACTTGTAATAACTCTTTTTTGACGGAATCGATTGATACATCAAATGAAGTGACAGCATCCAACGTTGTCATACTAGCCGGATTGACAGGCGGATAATCGACGCCAAATTGATCTCGCAGCCCGCTTTGATAATAAGCACGAACGATCTTTCCACGTAAATTTTGATCACCATTGACGCTAAGATACATCATAATTGCCACGCCGTCTTTAACACGTCGTTGAGCAATACCGGCAATTTTTTTCCCATTGATCGAAAGGTCATATTTTCCTGGACAATAGGAATCGGCAACTTCTCCGACTTCGAGCCCCATTTTACCAAAACGAGTTTGCTCCAGCCAATCCACCATGGCTTGATAGCCGTCATCAATCGACAACGCAGAAATCGTTTGTTTAGGGAGAATCAGAGAAATATTTAAAACGCCAGCATCGCTGATTACACCTAAACCACCAGCGTTACGTAAAAGCAGACGATAATCTTCTTTTTGAACTGTTTTTAGCGCATCACCAAAATAGGTGACACGGCTATCTTTCATTCCCAAAATCAATGTCTTCGGCAACTGCCAAAAATGAATGATTGGCTGATCTTGTTCGCCGCTGAATTCTGTCAATACATCCGTCAAAGCAAAGGGATTGTACAAATCATTATCCGGTAGCTGGCCTTGATCAAAAAGCATTGATTTTTTCATCGAATCTTCCTCTCGTTCCTTGTTTTCTTTCCTATTATAAACAAAAAAACGGAAAGTAAGTAATTAAGTCGCTCAAAAAGCAGAAGTAGTTGACAAAAAAAATAAAACCGATAAAAATAAATAATGGAAGGAGTGGAAGTTCTGTGGATATAAAAGAAGGCATTCCCGCAAAAATTAACGTTCAAACGAAAGTCACTCAAAATAATGAGACAGAAGACTTCGTATTTGATCTCCCAGGTCAGGTAATCAAGATGGGAGATACGCTGTACATTCGCTACAAAGAAATTCAACCTGATGGTCAAGAGGTACCGGTTACCGTAAAGGTTACATCTGATTCTCAAGTTCAATTGATTCGTTCAGGTGAGGCGCGTATGCGAATGCGTTTTGCTTATCGTGAGAAGATGGAAACGAGCTATAAGACACCGTTTGGCATGTTCATTATTACCACCTATGCGAAAAATATGCATATTAGTTTAAAAGACCGCCCATTTTCAGGTATCATTACGATCGATTATTCCTTGCATATGAAAGACGAAAAAGTCGGCGAATATCAGATGGTCTTAGAATTTACTACCTAAGGACAAGAAAGGTTTGCTTTTTGGCTTTTGATTTTGTATGATAAGGAGTAGACTTTGAAAGGACGTGTCATACTTGGAACTTAGTATTTTTGATGGTTTTAACAAAGATGAATTGTCAATGATTGAAGTGGCACACGCAATTCTGGAAGAACGCGCAGAGGTAATGGATTTTTCGGATTTAGTCAATCAAATCCAAAACTATCTTGGCAAATCAGACAGTGAGATTCGTGATGCATTAGCACAATTTTATACCGATTTGAATATTGATGGAAGTTTTATTTCTCTAGGCGATAATCGCTGGGGATTACGTTCATGGTACGCGATTGATTCAATCGATGAAGAAGTGAACCATGGCTTAGAAGATGATGAAGAAGACAAACCGCGTCGTAAGAAACGCAAGAAAGTTAATGCCTTCATTAATGGTGATGACGATGCAATCGACTATAACGACGATGATCCTGAAGATACAGACTTGTTAGCTGACGATGAAGAAGATGAAATCGATGACGATGACGACGATGATGATGACGAAATCGCAGCATACAACTCTGACTTACAAGAGATCGGCGCTGATGCCAATGAGGACGATGAGGAAGATGTCCCAGGCGGAATCGAAGATGATCTAAGCGTGATCGATGATGACGACGATGAATTTGATGATGATGACGAAGAAGAAGAAAAATAGATCAATTGGATCTATTTTTTTTTGCCTTTTTTCACAAGCGCTTCATTTTGTTCTTTTTCAAAAAACACGATAGTATAAATTTAACAGATAAATAGAAAGGGGATTACTATGAAAAAGGTACCAGAAATAAAAATTAAATTAACCGATGTTACGGAACGCTTGGATGAAGGTTATCTATTGCTTTCCGAATTACGCAAAGAGGCGGATGCGCCAGTAGTAAAAGCACGTTTGTTAAACAAAGAGGTAATTGCCGTTTATGGAGAAGAGGCGGCCAAGAAATTTTATGATCCGAGAAATTTTAAACGAGAGGGTGCCATGCCGAAAATCGTTTTGAAAACATTGTTTGGAGAAGATGGTGTTCAAACCTTGGATGGCAAAGCACATGAATATAGAAAAACTATTTTTATGGATCTGATGACTCCAAAAAGGATGGAAGAGTATCATCGTATTTTGGATAATAACTTGTCGCATAAACTGAATCAGCAACAAGGCGAGTTCGAATTATTCGATTTGGCTAAAGATGTTTTGTTCCGTTCGATTTGTGAATGGGCAGGCATTGATCTATCCAAAATGACCCGAGCGGAGATCGACCGCGTAGCCGAATACCAAATCTCTATGATCAGTTCAGCCGTAACAAATCCTGCGACACACATTAAAGGAATCGAAAATCGCAAGAAATCAGAAAAATGGGCCCAAAAGCTGATCGAAGATGCTCGAACAAATCCGGTTGCCGGCAAAGAGGATGTTGCTCTTTACGCTTTTGCCAATGCAACAGACGATCAAGGCGAACTGCTTCCAATTGATGTTGCCGCAGTTGAATTACTGAATGTGATTCGTCCGACTGTTGCATTGACTGTTTGGATTGCTTTAATGGGACATGCTTTATTCAGCCGTCCCGATATTTATCAACGGCTGCGCGCAGAGTTTGATAAGCTGCAGGATTCATTTATCCAAGAAATGCGCCGTTATTATCCATTCTTCCCAATGTTGCCGGCCTTTGCAAAACAAGATGTGGAAATTGATGGTTATATGATCCCTAAAGATAGCTGGGTAGTTTTAGATCTATATGGAACCAATCACGATGAACGAACGATCGAATCACCAGAAATTTTCCGAATCACTCGTTTTATAGGTAAGGAAAAACATATTTCTTATGATGAAGAATATGAAATGATCGCCCAAGGCGGTGGAAAGTTTAAAGCAATGCATCGCTGTGCTGGTGAATGGATCACGTTGCACACCTTACGTGTTTTTTCTGATCAATTAGTTAATAAGTATGAGTTTTCAATTCCTGAACAAGATTGGGCGATTCCAATGAATCAATTTCCAACATTTCCAAAGGACAAGGCTGTACTCTACAAAAAATAATTAATAGTAACTTTATCAAATCAATTAACCTCTCTAAGCGGGACATAAGTCCAATTTAGAGAGGTTAATAGTTATTATTATTGAGTTATATCGTTCTTCACGATTGAATCAAAATTGATAAGTGTCCTTTAAAAAAGTATAATGAACCTCATAGGGATCAAATTTATTTGATACTTTTTCAAGTTAACAAAAAAACACTTCTCAAAAAAAGAGAAGTGTCGTAAAAAAATATGCGCCCTGAGGGAATCGAACCCCCGTCTCAAGAACCGGAATCTTACGTGATATCCACTACACTAAGGGCGCGAGCACGTTTATTAGTTTAGCATATAATTTTAAAAAAACAAGGGGAAAGTATATGAAGTTTCAACAAGGTTATTCGCAAAAGCAGCAGCAAACCCAAAAACTGGCGATGACGCAAGAATTGCAGCAGGCTATTCAAATCTTACAATTTAATACTGAAGAGCTGCAGGACTACGTTGAAACGGTCTCTTTAGAGAATCCGCTGTTTGAAGTGATAGCGCCAAAAATTCAAAGTGATTTGATGCAGATGCATAGCGGAACGGTCAAAGAGGAATCGTTTATCCAAATCGCAGATCATCCGGTCTCTTTATTTGAGCATTTAATCAATCAGATTCATTTGAATTATCGAGATACCTTCATTCGAGAAATCATGCTGGTTTTAGTGGAGTATGTCGATGTAAATGGCTATCTAAAGGTCGACGAAGAAAAAATCAAAGAAGAACTAAAGGCAACGGATATTCAATACTTGGATGCATTAACGCTTTTACAACAATTAGACCCTCCAGGTGTTGCGGCAAGAGATCTGCAAGAATGTTTGATGTTGCAGACCGAACAGGATGATTACGCTCCAGAACTGGCTTATCTTCTATTAGAAGAATCATTTGAGGCAATCGCGAAAAGAAAATTTGAACAGATCGCAAAAAATTATCAAATTAGTCTGGCGCAAGTTCAGCAGATTCTAGATTATATTCGTACATTGAATCCATTTCCAGGCGCGAGCTTTGGTGGACAGGATTCGAATTTCATCATCCCAGATCTCACACTAGTGAGACGAGAAGGGGAGTTAGTTGTGCTGTCGAATAAGCGCGGACAACTACGGCTGAATTTCCAAGAGAACTACTTCAATCGACTGAAAAAGCAGGCGGATGAAGAAACAAAAGTTTATCTAAAGGAAAAACTGCAGCAATTTGAATGGTTGAGCAAAACACTTGGTCAACGAAAAGATACCATTTTAGAAGTTGGAAAAATCATTGTTCAAGAGCAAGCGGCATTCTTTGAAGAAAAAAAGGGTGCTCTAAAACCACTGATGTTAAAAGATATCGCGAAACAATTAGAAGTCCACGAATCAACCATTAGTCGGGCAGTCAATGGGAAATATATTGAAACTGACTTTGGTGTTTTCGAACTACGCGGCTTTTTCGTTAATAAGGTCAATGATGAAGACACCTCTGCCGATGAAGTCAAACAATTGATTGCTTCATTAGTTGAAGAAGAAGATAAACGCAAACCGTTATCGGATCAAAAAATTGTTGAACTGCTTGCAGAAAAAGAACAAAAAATATCTCGACGGACTGTTGCGAAGTATCGCGATGCACTAAATATTCCCAGTTCATCGAAAAGAAAACGTTTCGATTAAGCCAAGTAAAAATTCTTGGCTTTTTCCTTGCGTAGCAGGCTTAAAACTGTTACACTTTGTCATGTAAGAAATCTGCAAATTTCAAATGATTGATTTGGCTTTCTTGCATTTTTTTTAAAATTCATGGGTCGCTAAAAGTCTATGAGGGACTACTTAAGTCCAACGGAGGAATTCCTTTGTTAAGTGAACTAAGAGTACTTGAAGCAATCGCCCCTGATGTGTTAGAGGTTGTCAAAAAGAGATATCGCATAATGCAAAATATCTTCTGGATGCAGCCGATTGGTCGAAGAAACTTAGCTGATTCATTGGGTCTTACAGAACGTGTTTTACGTGGTGAGACGGATTATCTTAGAGATCAGCGTTTGATTGACGCAACAAAGAGTGGGATGTTATTAACTGAAAAAGGCGAAGGGCTCTTGCAACATCTGGAACTTTTGATGGAGCAGTTCACTGGCATGGATCAGTTGGAGAAACAACTTGCTTCACTTTTTGAAATCGAACGTTGTTTGATCGTTTCTGGTAACAGTGACGAGCAGGAAAAAGTAATCGGTGAGTTTGGCGAGTTAGTTGATGAGGCTTTACAACGGCAACTACCAGAGGGTCGAAATATTATTGCAGTCATGGGCGGTACGACGATGGCGGAAGTCGCAAGACACGTCAGCCCGTTGGAAACAACAAAACGTCATAACCTTTTTGTTCCTGCAAGAGGCGGAATTGGTGAAGCAGTATCCATTCAAGCGAATTCGGTAAGTGCTTTGATGGCCGCCAATGCTCATGGAGAACACCGAGCATTATATGTTCCGGAACAATTAAGTGAAGAAGCCTACCACACGTTACTGAAAGAACCTTCAATCAGAACTGTGTTGGCGATGATCAAAGAGGCCAATTGTGTTGTTCACAGTATTGGTCGAGCTGTCCATATGGCAGCCAGACGAAAAATGTCGGAAGATGAGATTGTTCGTTTGAAACAAAAAAATGCAGTTGCAGAATCCTTTGGTTACTTTTTCGACGAACATGGAGCAATCGTTCATAAAGTGCCACGCATCGGATTATCTTTAGAAGATATCCAAAAGATGCCAACGGTTCTAGCAGTCGCGGGTGGCAAGAGCAAAGTCAAAGCCATTACCGCGTATATGAAAAATGCTCCAAAACAAACGTGGCTCATCACTGATGAAGCCGCCGCAAATGAGATTTTAAAAGGGAAATCCCCTTTAAAATAAATATATTTTTTTGATTCCATAAGGAGGAAATCTTAAATGACAGTAAAAGTTGGAATTAACGGATTTGGACGTATCGGACGCTTAGCATTCCGCCGTATCCAGGATGTAGCAGGATTGGAAGTTGTGGCAATCAACGACTTAACAGACGCTAAAATGTTGGCTCACTTGTTAAAATATGATACAACTCAAGGTCGCTTTAACGGAACTGTTGAAGTTCATGAAGGTTCATTCAACGTAAACGGCAAAGAAGTTAAAGTTCTTGCTAACCGCAACCCTGAAGAATTACCATGGGGAGAACTAGGAGTAGATATCGTATTAGAATGTACTGGATTCTTCACTTCAAAATCTGCTGCTGAAAAACATTTAACAGCTGGTGCTAAACGTGTTGTTATCTCAGCTCCTGGTGGTAACGATGTTCCAACAATCGTTTACAACACTAACCACGAAACTTTAACTGGTGACGAAACAGTTATCTCTGGTGCTTCTTGTACTACTAACTGTTTAGCTCCTATGGCTAAAACTTTAAATGACGAATTTGGTGTTGTTGAAGGATTAATGACAACTATCCATGCTTACACAGGTGACCAAATGACTCTTGATGGACCTCATCCTAAAGGTGACTTCCGTCGTGCGCGTGCTGCTGCAGCAAACATCGTGCCTAACTCAACTGGTGCTGCTAAAGCTATCGGTTTAGTTATCCCTGATTTGAACGGTAAATTAGACGGAGCTGCTCAACGTGTTCCTGTTGCAACTGGTTCATTAACTGAATTAGTTACTGTTCTTAACAAAAAAGTTACTGTTGATGAAGTAAATGCAGCTATGAAAGCAGCAGAAACTGAATCATTCGGTTACAACACTGACGAAATCGTTTCTTCAGATATCGTAGGCATGACTTACGGTTCATTATTTGACGAAACTCAAACTAAAGTAATGACAGTTGGCGAACAACAATTAGTTAAAACTGTTGCTTGGTATGATAACGAAATGTCATACACAGCTCAATTAGTTCGTACTTTAGAATACTTCGCTAAACTTTAAGATTTAGTTTAAACGAAAATGACATTGTCTGAACAAGGCGGGGAAGCAACGCGCTTCTCCGTTTTTTTCGTAAGTTTATCATTCGCTCTTTTTGCGAAAAGAGTTGTATAATAAAGGAATACAAAAAAATTATTTGGAGGTTTTCTTTCATGGCAAAAATGACAGTTAAGGATCTTGACTTGAAAGACAAGAAAGTTTTAGTTCGTGTGGACTTCAACGTTCCTGTTAAAGATGGCGTGATTACTGATGACACTCGTATTAAAGCGGCGTTACCAACAATCAACTACATTTTAGAACAAGGCGGCAAAGCAATTTTGTTCTCTCACCTAGGACGTGTGAAAACAGAAGAAGACAAAGCAGGCAAATCATTAAAACCTGTTGCTGAACGTTTAAGCGAATTATTAGGTAAGAACGTAACGTTTGTACCTGAAACTCGTGGTTCTGAATTAGAAGCAGCAATCGCAGACATGAAAGACGGCGACGTAGTTGTATTTGAAAACACTCGTTATGAAGATATCGACGGTAAAAAAGAAAGCGGCAATGACGCTGAACTTGGTAAATACTGGGCTTCATTAGGCGATGTATTCGTCAATGACGCTTTTGGTACTGCTCACCGTGCTCACGCTTCTAACGTAGGTATTGCTTCTACTGGAATTCCAACTGTAGCTGGATTCTTGATGGAAAAAGAAATCAAATTCATCGGCGAAGCTGTTGAAGAACCTAAACGTCCTATGATCGCGATCTTAGGCGGCGCGAAAGTTTCTGACAAAATCGGCGTAATTAAAAACTTAATTCCTAAAGCGGACAAAATCTTGATCGGCGGCGGAATGACTTATACATTCTACAAAGCTAAAGGCATGGAAATCGGCAATTCATTAGTAGAAGCTGATAAAGTGGAATTAGCGAAAGAATTAATCGAAGCAGCAGGCGACAAATTAGTCTTACCAGTTGATTCAATCACAGCGGCTGAATTTTCAAATGACGTTCCAACGGAAGAACATACTGGTGATGTTCCTACAGGACAAATGGGTCTTGATATTGGACCAGAATCAATCGCTTTGTTTGCTCAAACATTAGAAGGCGCAAAAACAGTTGTATGGAACGGACCTATGGGTGTGTTCGAAATGAGTAACTTTGCTCGTGGAACAATTGGTGTTTGTGAAGCAATCGCAAACTTGAAAGATGCTACAACAATCATCGGTGGCGGTGATTCTGCAGCAGCAGCTGAACAACTTGGCTTCGCTGACAAGTTCACTCACATTTCAACAGGCGGCGGCGCAAGTCTTGAATTACTTGAAGGCAAAGAATTACCTGGTCTTGCAGCAATCAACGATAAATAATTCGAAAAGTGTCGCACTTGTGACACTAGACAGATAATGAAAAGGAGTTTTTTTAAATGCGTAAACCAATTATTGCTGGTAACTGGAAAATGAATTTAACTGCTTCAGAAGCTAAAGACTTTGCAGAAGCAGTAAAAAACAACATTCCTGCAAACGATAAAGTAGATTCAGTAATCGGATCACCTGCTTTATTCTTACAAGAATTAGTTGAAGCAGCAAAAGGCACTGACTTAAAAATCTCTGCTCAAAACTGTTATTGGGAAAATGCTGGAGCATTCACTGGTGAAACTTCACCTGCTGCTTTAGCTGATCTTGGTGTGGACTATGTAATCATCGGCCATTCAGAACGCCGTGAATACTTCCACGAAACAGACGAAGAAATCAACAAAAAAGCTAAAGCAATCTTTGCTAACGGCATGTTGCCAATTCTTTGCTGTGGTGAATCTTTAGAAACCTATGAAGCTGGTAAAACATCTGAATGGATCGAAGGACAAATCAAAGCTGGTTTAGCTGATCTTTCTGCTGAACAAGTTTCAAGCATGGTTATTGCTTATGAACCAATCTGGGCAATCGGTACTGGTAAATCTGCTGATGCACAAATCGCTGATGAAATTTGCGGCGTTGTTCGTTCAACAGTTGAAGGTATCTATGGCAAAGAAGTTTCTGAAGCTGTTCGTATCCAATACGGTGGTTCTGTTAAACCAGAAAACATCACTGAATACATGGCTAAAGAAAACGTTGACGGTGCTTTAGTCGGCGGAGCTAGTCTAGAAGCTGATTCATTCTTAGCTTTATTAGAAGGCGCAAAATAATTTTTTTAAGAAAATTGCAGCTTTTGTTTGCAACTGCTCGTGATTTTCACTAATATTGGTTATAAGGGTTTTTAACCCCTATTTACAAAAACAAAACTTAAAGGAGAGACAAAACATGTCAATTATCTCAGACGTTTACGCACGCGAAGTCCTAGACTCACGTGGTAACCCAACAATCGAAGTAGAAGTTTATACAGAAGACGGCGCATTCGGCCGCGGTATGGTTCCTTCAGGTGCTTCAACTGGTGAATACGAAGCCGTTGAATTACGTGATGGCGACAAAGCTCGTTACGGCGGTAAAGGTGTTACTAAAGCAGTTGATAATGTAAACAACATCATCGCTGAAGCTATCATTGGCTACGATGTACGTGACCAAGCTGCAATCGATGCTGCTATGATCGAATTAGATGGCACTCCTAACAAAGGTAAATTAGGTGCGAACGCTATTCTTGGTGTTTCTATTGCCGTTGCTCGTGCAGCTGCTGACTTCTTAGAAATCCCATTGTACAACTACCTTGGCGGATTCAATACAAAAGTTTTGCCTACTCCTATGATGAATATCATCAACGGTGGATCACATGCTGATAACTCTATCGACTTCCAAGAATTTATGATCATGCCTGTTGGCGCTCCTACATTCAAAGAAGCTTTACGTTATGGAGCAGAAGTATTCCACGCTTTAGCTTCAATCTTAAAAGCTAAAGGTTTAGCAACTTCAGTTGGTGACGAAGGCGGATTCGCTCCTAACCTTGGTTCTAACGAAGAAGGTTTCGAAGTAATCATCGAAGCTATCGAAAAAGCAGGCTATGTACCTGGTAAAGACATCGTTCTTGCTATGGATGCTGCTTCTTCAGAATTCTACGATAAAGAAAAAGGTGTTTACGTTTTAGCTGACTCAGGCGAAGGCGAAAAAACAACTGAAGAAATGATCGCATTCTACGAATCATTAGTTGCTAAATACCCAATCATCTCAATCGAAGACGGCCTAGACGAAAACGACTGGGAAGGTACTAAGAAATTAACTGAAGCTTTAGGCGATAAAGTTCAATTAGTTGGTGACGATTTATTCGTTACAAACACTGAAAAATTAGCTAAAGCAATTGATATGGGCGTTGCTAACTCAATCCTTATCAAAGTTAACCAAATCGGTACTTTAACTGAAACATTCAATGCTATCGAAATGGCTAAAGAAGCTGGCTACACTGCAGTTGTATCTCACCGTTCAGGTGAAACAGAAGATTCAACAATCTCTGATATCGCTGTTGCAACAAATGCTGGTCAAATCAAAACTGGTTCTCTTTCACGTACTGACCGTATTGCTAAATACAATCAATTATTACGTATCGAAGACCAATTGGGTGATGTTGCAGAATACAAAGGAATCAAATCTTTCTACAACTTAAAAAACAACCCATTCATCGCTAAATAATTAGCTTTGAACAACGGATAAACGATTAAGGCTGTGGTGCTTTTGCACCACAGCTTTTTTATATATATTTATGATAAAAAAATTAAGCGAGGAAATACGCATAAAGGGACAAACTCCTTTGGTTTATTCTCTTTCTTAGTTTTTCTCTACTGATCAATCTCGTTAAGAATATATTTCTTAACGAGATTTCTTTTGTTATAATTGAATTATTAAGAATAATTTGGATAATACAAATAATCTATTAGCTGATGTGAAAAGAGATAGGGTATCTATTTTTATACTAAATTTTGGAGGGATTTATGAAAAAGATTGTTGGATTAGCGGTTGTTACAGCGAGTATTTTTTTGTTGGCGGGGTGTAATACAGATAAAGAGCAAAAGAGAGAGTCTAGTATTTCAGAGTCCTCTTCTGAAGAAAAAAAGAAACTTGAAATTATTAGTTTCAAAACGTTTGAAACCGATGAACTAGGCAAAGCAATTATCACTGGTACGACTGATCCAAATGCGACAGTTTCTGTGGATGATAAAAAAGAAACCGCGGATGAGCATGGTCTGTTTCGCATCGAGTACCAATTGACCGAACCAAAAACCAAAGAACTGACATTGACTTCGAAAGTGAACGGCGAAGAGGCGGAAAAGAAGATTAAGATAGAACCGTCTAAGAGTTATTTGCGTACCGAAGAATCCTCAACATCCAGTGAAGTGGCGGTACCACAACCGTATAGTGAAACGAATCAGTCGGCAGCGCCGGCAACTCCGGAGGCATCAGCTGAACAGCCTCAAAAGGATGATCAGGTTGGTAAGGTGTTGGTAAGTCCTAGTGGAGCAGCTGTCACGGTTCTTCGCGTCTTGCCAAACGGTGAACGAGTGATCAGCGAAGAAACTTCTCAAGCGGATCTGAATAACGATGGAATCTTGACTTTTGAAGAGTTGTCTCAGGCTGAAAATGATTTAAATAAGCAAACAGAAGAAATGAGACGTAAACAGCTAGAAGAAATGGAATAGTGACGGATTAAATTATTCAGAAATAAAGAGCTGCGAGAAAATTTCTTGCAGCTCTTTTGAACGTTTTAGTATGCTTGATGCAATGCATGAAGTGCATGTGCAACAGTGGGGTGCTGGATGGGACAATGAGCTTGCTTATCCCATAATTGCTGGAATTGTTTTTCAACCTCAGGCTGCATCGAAGTGAAAATCAATTTTTGATTGTTTAACGCAGCAACTGAGAAATAATCGGCAAAGGTGTCTCGCGCAGTTAAATCGATACTTGGAACACCGCGCAGTGAAAAGATGATGCCTTCTTTGTCGATGGCCAGATCAAGTTCCCTTTTCAACTGATTCGCCGACATGAAGAACAACGGACCGGTGATGTAGATGACTGCCCAATCAGAGCCAGCCTCAGAATGCGGCAGATCCATTCTTGTCCAATCAATCTCTTCGGTGATAATAGAAATACGGGCGCTTTTTGCGATAAAGAAAATACAGCCGCAGATGACACCGATCACGATTGCGATGCTCAAATCGAAAATGATCGTGCTCAGCATGGTTACAACGAATAGAAGAATCGCTGTACGATTTTTCTGCTTAATCATCGTTTTAATAGTCGTCCATTCGTGCATTCGCCAGCTTGTAATAAGCAGAACGCTGGCAAGAGCGGCCATTGGGATCTGTGACATGATTGGTGCAAAAATAATCATCGATAGAAATAGGAAGAGTGCATGGAAAATTCCGGCCAACCGTGTTTGCGCACCCGATTTTATTGCCACACTGGTTCTTGCGATCGCGGCTGTTGCCGGGATACCGCCAAAGAAGGGCAGAATCATATTTCCGATTCCTTGAGCGATCAATTCTTGATTGCTGTCGAGATCTTTTCCGGTCATGCGTCCGGCAGAAGCTCCGCAGAGTAAGCTTTCTATCATACCCAGCATTGCGATGCTAACCGCAGGTAAGAATAATTGCTTTACTAACGAGAGATTAAGGGTTGCTAGATGAAGACGTTCGCTAGTTAGTAGTGATGTTGGAATTTTGCCAACTTTTGCGACTGGCAGATTAAATATAATAGAAGCAAAAGTTGCTAGAATAATAGCGACCAGTGAAGCAGGTAAGATCTGATTCCATTTTTTTGGATAAAAGATCAGCAATAGTAAAACGATTATACCTAAAATCAAGGTAGGCAGATCTGGTGAAAAACCGGATCGGTAGCTGATCAGTTTTGCTAAAGCACTATCACCGCTTGATGATGTACCGAAAAAGTTGTCGATCTGTCCTAAAGCAATGATGATGGCGATACCGGAAGTAAACCCGGTAATAACCGGTGACGGGATGAAGGAAGTGAGACTTCCAAGCTTAAATAATCCGGCTATCAGTAAAATGATACCTGCGATGAAGGTGGCGACTAAAACACCTGCTAACCCTTGCGAGGCGATAATCCCAGTTAAGATGGCAGCCATTGCACCAGTCGGACCAGAAATCTGATAAAATCCGCCTGAAAGAGTGCCAATAACGAGACCTGCAATAATAGCCGTAATCATTCCGGCCGCAGCGTCGGCTCCGCTGGAAACACCAAAAGCCAAAGCTAAGGGCAGTGCTACCGCAGCAACAGTCAGACCTGACAATAAATCCTTTTGGAGTTTTCCCTTAGAGTAATGGCGAAACTCCTGTTGTAACAAATTCATATAACGCTTGATCACAAAACACTCCTTTTTGAAAATACGACAAAAGCCCGTAAGTAAACGGGCTTTTGCCAAACATTTTAAAACCATCTTTAACTATAAAAGAGTAACGATAAAAGTACAATGGTTTTCTTATGTTTTCTAGTCAACATTTAGTTTTTGATTACTTTTAGCAGAGATTCAGCATTTTTCTGACGATTTTGATATACTGGA
Organism: Enterococcus malodoratus ATCC 43197; assembly: GCF_000407185.1. Taxonomy (GTDB): domain Bacteria; phylum Bacillota; class Bacilli; order Lactobacillales; family Enterococcaceae; genus Enterococcus_A; species Enterococcus_A malodoratus. The sequence goes on along the minus strand of NZ_KE136481.1, from coordinate 604,910 downwards.
GCCAAAGGAAATTTATTTATGGGGAAGTGAGAGAGATGGTAAAAGATGAATTGCAGCAACATTTAGATAAGGGACGTTTTGGCGCGGCACGGATTAATCCCGATGAACAGCGTAAATATTTAGGCACGTTTCGCGAACGTTGTTTTGTGAGTATGACGGTAAGAGAAATGAAGAATCAACAGGATCGCGACCATTTGATTACGGAGATTCAAAAATATCCAGAAGGCAAATTATTGATCAATGGTGCTGTCGATGAAAAGGTGCAGAAAGACTTTATTGCACTAGCTTCTAAAAATTCCGCCGATTTTACCATCGTGAATGACGCGACGGTCGATTCAGAAGATAGTATTGGCGTATTATTGGTGACGGACCATGCGGTGAATGAAGAGATCATTGATATAGAAGAGAAATATCCGCCGACAGCTTCGAAGGATGAAGAAGGCTCGAAGAAAAAGAAAAGCCTGTTTGGCAGATTATTTGATTAAAAGAAAATTAAGTAACTAATAATTACAGTTGACATTTTTCTCAAGTGTCGGTATTATACTGCTTGGGCACCCTTTTAGTAAGGGTCAAGTGTTTAGTGAATTCATAGCTCCCTATTCAAATTGGATAGGGAGCTTTCTTTGTTTTTTCTAGACGTTTCCTGCAAATTAGTATGAAGGAGTTTTTTCATTTATGACAAAGTATATTTTTGTAACTGGCGGCGTAGTTTCATCAATCGGCAAGGGGATCGTGGCAGCATCATTAGGTCGTTTGCTTAAAAATAGAGGATTAAAAGTAACTATTCAAAAATTTGATCCTTACATCAATGTCGATCCAGGTACGATGAGTCCTTACCAACACGGAGAAGTTTTTGTAACGGATGATGGTGCTGAAACGGACTTGGACTTGGGTCACTATGAACGTTTTATCGACATCAACTTGAATCAATACTCCAACGTAACGACAGGAAAAATCTATTCAGAAGTTATTCGCAAAGAACGTAAAGGCGAATACTTAGGTGCGACAGTCCAAGTTATCCCGCACATCACAAATGAGATCAAATCAAAAATCATGCGTGCTGCGAAGATGACGGATTCAGATGTTATCATCACTGAAGTTGGCGGAACAGTTGGGGATATTGAATCATTGCCATTCCTAGAAGCTTTGCGTCAAATGAAAGCGGAAGTTGGCGCGGATAATGTGATGTACATTCATACCACATTGATTCCATTCTTGAAAGCTGCCGGCGAAATGAAAACTAAACCAACACAACACAGTGTAAAAGAACTACGCGGTTTAGGGATCCAACCAAATATTTTAGTCGTTCGTACGGAACAACCCGTATCACAAGGAACGAAAAATAAATTGGCGCAATTCTGTGACGTTGCACCAGAAGCAGTAATTGAATCTCGCGACGTTGAAACCCTTTATTCCATTCCGTTAGCGTTACAAGCACAAGGGATGGATCAAATTGTTTGTGATCATTTGAAATTGGATGTACCGGTTGCCGACATGACTGAATGGCGTGCGCTTGAAGAAAAAGTCTTGAACCTTAAGAAGAAAGTAAAAATCGCTTTAGTTGGGAAATATGTAGAGTTGCCAGATGCATACATCTCTGTTGTGGAAGCATTGAAACATTCTGGTTTCGCATTTGATTCAGATATTGAAATAGAGTGGATTCAATCACAAGATGTGACTCGTGAAAATGTAGCAGAAGTATTAAGCGATGCAGACGGTATCCTTGTTCCTGGCGGTTTCGGTGATCGTGGGATCGAAGGGAAAATCGAAGCAATCCGCTATGCGCGTGAAAACGATGTACCATTTTTAGGAATCTGCTTAGGTATGCAAATGGCCTGCGTGGAGTTTGCCCGTAATGTGGCTGGCCTTGAAGATGCGAATTCAGCAGAAACAGTGCCAGATACAGCAAACAACATTATCGACTTGATGGCTGATCAAGAAAATGTTGAAAACTTAGGCGGAACATTGCGTCTTGGTTTATATCCATGTAAATTGAAAAAAGGCAGCAAAACGGCTGCGGCTTATGGCAATGAAGAGGTGATCCAAGAACGTCACCGTCATCGTTATGAATTCAATAACCAATACCGTCAATTATTTGAAGATCAAGGACTAGTTTTCTCAGGAATTTCGCCTGATAACCGTCTAGTTGAAATCGTGGAGATTCCAGAAAATAAATTCTTTGTTGGCTGCCAATTCCATCCAGAATTAATTTCTCGTCCAAATCGTCCGCAACCGTTGATCAAGGCTTTTGTTGGTGCGTCATTGGAAAGTAAAGAAGCAAAATAGTAAATTTGACTGAAAGGTGTTCGCGCCTTTCAGTTTTTTTTACAAAAAAAGCAAAAAAGTTGAAATGTAAAGGTTTTATTGAAAGGTTGGGAGTAGCAAAGATGTAAAAACTTTGATAGAATTAACTCGTTAGTTAAGCACAGCTTAACCAAATAGTAAAAAACCTTAGGAGGAATTTTTTATGCCAGTAGTATCAGGAGCAGAATTCTTATCAGCAGCACGTAAAGGCGGATATGCAGTTGGTGGATTCAACACAAACAACTTAGAATGGACGCAAGCGATTTTAAAAGCTGCAGAAGCTAAAAAAGCACCAGTTCTTATCCAAACTTCAATGGGCGCTGCAAAATACATGGGCGGATACAAAGTTGCTAAAGACATCATCACTGATTTAGTTGACTCAATGGGTATCACTGTACCAGTTGCTATCCACTTAGACCATGGTGATTATGAAGCTGCTTTAGAATGTATCGAAGTTGGCTACACTTCAATCATGTTTGATGGTTCTCATCTTCCATTTGAAGAAAACTTGAAATTGGCTAAAGACGTTGTTGAAAAAGCTCACGCTAAAGGTATCTCTGTAGAATGTGAAGTTGGTTCAATCGGCGGCGAAGAAGACGGAATCATCGGTGCTGGCGAATTAGCTGACATTGACGAATGTGTCCAAATGGTTGCTACAGGTATTGATTACCTAGCATGCGGAATCGGTAACATTCACGGCGTATACCCTGAAAACTGGAAAGGTCTAGCATTCGACCACTTACAAGCTATCGCTGATGCTGTAGGTTCTGATGTTCCTTTAGTATTACACGGTGGATCAGGTATTCCTCAAGAACAAATCCAAAAAGCTATCACAATGGGTGTTTCTAAAGTTAACGTTAACACTGAATTCCAATTATCATTTGCTAAAGCAACTCGTGAATATATCGAAGCTGGCAAAGATAAAGAAGGAAAAGGCTTTGACCCTCGTAAATTGTTAGCACCAGGTGTTGCTGCAATCGTTAAAGATGCTGAAGAACATATTGACTGGTTCGGTTCAGCAAACAAAGCTTAATTTGTTTTTCTAGTCTCGGAGCATTTGCTTCGAGGCTTTTTTTTCTTTAAAAAGGGAGATTTTACAAAATCCTTTTGAAAATTTGGCCGATCACTTTTACAGGTAGAGGACTCTTTGAAATGCCGAAAATGACGCTGAAACGAAGAAAAAGGAACCGAATAACCGCTGCGCTATAAACAAAACTTACTTGATCTTGAAAGACCTATTTATTTTCTATTGAGTTTTAGGAATGCTTCCTTTTTATGCAAGCAATAATATGCTAGAATGGATATTGGTCTATAAACTTAAAAATAATTAATTAGGTGAAAATAAATGAAAAAAATCGAAATTCATGGTGGAAAACCATTATCAGGTAATATTACAATTAGCGGCGCGAAAAACAGCGCGGTCGCATTGATCCCAGCAGCAATCATGGCAGACTCGCCGGTAACATTAGAAGGCGTTCCAGATATTCAAGATGTTCATTCATTGATCGAGATTTTAGAAATCATGGGTGCGGAAGTTTCTTTTGCGGATAATCGGATGGTCATTGATCCAAGCAACATTGTGTCGATCCCAATGCCAAGTGGAAAAATCAATTCATTACGCGCTTCGTACTATTTTATGGGCGCATTAGTTGGAAAATTCGGTGAAGCAGTCGTTGGTTTGCCAGGAGGATGTTTCTTAGGCCCTCGTCCGATTGATCTTCATATCAAAGGTTTCGAGAGCCTAGGCGCAGAGGTTTCAAACGAACATGGAGTCATTTATTTACGTACAGAGGAAGAAGGTCTGAAAGGCGATCGCATCTTTATGGATGTGGTTTCTATTGGTGCGACCATTAATGTTATGCTGGCGGCCGTTAAAGCTAAAGGCAAGACAATCATTGAAAACGCAGCAAGAGAGCCTGAGATCATTGATGTTGCTACGCTATTAAACAATATGGGCGCAAAAATCCGTGGTGCTGGTACAGATGAAATTCGTATCGAAGGTGTAGAAGAATTACATGGCTGTGTCCATTCAATCATTCCAGACCGGATCGAAGCTGGTACTTATTTAGCATTGGCTGCGGCGATGGGCGAAGGTGTGACAGTTCATAATGTTATTTACGAACACATTGAGAGCTTTATCGCGAAGCTGGAAGAAATCGGTGTAGAAATGAACATTTCAGAAGACAGCATCGAAGTATTACCCTCTAAAAATCTGAAAGCGGTGGATGTGACAACATCACCTTATCCAGGCTTTGCGACTGATTTGCAGCAGCCGTTAACGCCTTTATTGCTGAAAGCGGAAGGCACAGCTGAAATCATCGATACGATTTATTCAAAACGAGTGAATCATATCCCAGAATTAGTGCGAATGGGGGCAGCAGCTCGCGTGGAAGGGAATTTGATCGTATTAAACGGGTCAAATCATTTACACGGTGCCGAAGTAGTCGCTTCTGATTTGCGTGCAGGGGCTTGTTTAGTTATTGCTGGATTAATGGCAGAAGGCAAAACAACGATTTTTAATGTGGAATACATTTTACGCGGTTACGATCATATTATTGAGAAACTAACGGCTCTTGGTGCTACTATCGAAATGATCGACGAGGAAGAGGCGGAATAATGAGCGATTATTTAACAATGGCGGAACTCGAAAATAAGACGCTGAAAGAGATTTATGCATATGCGAAGGATTTCAAGATCCCTTATTATAGTCAAATGAACAAAAAAGAATTATCTTTAGCTGTCATTCGAGCACAGGCAGAAAAACAAGGCTTCTTTTACATGGAAGGAGTCTTGGATATTGTGGGACAAGACGGCTACGGCTTCTTGCGCCCAATTAATTATGGATCAAGTGCGGAAGATATCTATATCTCTTCTTCACAGATCCGCCGTTTCGGTTTGCGAAATGGGGACAAGGTGGCTGGGAAGGCCCGTCCGCCAAAAGAATCAGAACGTTACTATGGCTTGATGCATGTGGAAAGTGTCAATGGTAAAGATCCGGAAGAGGCCAAAGAACGCCCGCATTTTCCAGCATTAACAGCTCTATATCCAGATAAACAGCTCGTTCTGGAAACAACATCTGGTCGTTTGTCTACGCGAATGATCGATATCTTCTCACCAGTCGGATTTGGTCAACGTGGCTTGATCGTTGCTCCTCCTAAGGCTGGTAAAACCACCATCCTTAAGGAAATCGCCAATGGTATCACTGACAATTATCCCGATGTCGAACTGATCGTATTATTAATCGATGAACGCCCTGAAGAAGTCACTGACTTAGAGCGCAGTGTTAAAGGTGACGTTGTTTATTCGACATTTGATCAGCAACCGCAAAATCACACACGTGTATCAGAGCTGGTACTAGAGCGTGCAATGCGTTTAGTCGAGGACAAACGCGATGTGGTCATTTTAATGGACAGTATCACACGGTTGGCTCGGGCCTACAATCTGGTTGTACCGCCAAGTGGTCGAACATTAAGCGGCGGGATCGATCCTGCAGCACTTTATAAACCTAAGAAATTCTTCGGTGCGGCTCGTAATATTGAAGAAGGTGGCAGTCTGACGATTTTGGCGACGGCTCTAGTTGACACTGGTAGTCGGATGGATGATGTAATCTATGAAGAATTCAAGGGAACAGGGAACTTAGAATTACAATTGTCTCGTGAATTATCAGAACGTCGGGTATTCCCAGCAATCGACATCAAGAAATCTGGGACTCGTAAAGAAGAATTACTGATGTCCCCAACACGTCTTGAAGAAATCTTCAAACTCCGGAATAATATGACAGGAGACTCGTTGGAGTATACTTCACAATTTGTGAATTTCCTGAAAAAGACAAAGAATAACGATGATGTTTTCAAAGCTTTCAAGGATGTTTCCTTCGGCGGAAAAACACCGCGCAGAAATCAAAAAAGATAATTGCATTGTCGAATCATTCATGATAGTATATTCATGTTGCAAATTGCAAAAATAACTCTGAACCAGCAAATGATTCAGGGCAAAGGAGCGAAAAAAACTATGAAACAAGGAATTCATCCAGAATATCATCCAGTAGTATTTATGGACTCAACAACAGGTTTCAAATTCTTGTCAGGTTCTACAAAATCTTCACAAGAAACTGTTGAATGGGAAGACGGAAATACTTACCCAGTAATCCGTGTCGAAGTTACTTCAGACTCTCATCCATTCTACACTGGACGTCAAAAATTCACGCAAGCAGATGGACGTGTGGACCGTTTCAACAAAAAATACGGTATCAAAGACACAAACGCTGCGGAATAATCAAAATTCTGTTCAAACAGACTTTAACGAGTTTCCTATTATGGGAGGCTCGTTTTTTGTTAGCCATTATAAGGTCGCTTTAATTGTCGTTCTTAGAGATTTCTGCTATGGTTTTGTTAGTAAAATAAAGTGGAAGAAATAAAAAAATCTGATAGCTGGGAGTTCTGGCAATGTACAAGAAAAGATATGGACTAGTCTTTTTACTGACTTTTTTTTTCATTTTTCCGTTACAGGCAAAGGCGGATAATCAGGGGCTGACGGTCGATCAGCAGCAGAAGAAACTGGAGCCGTATGGTCATTTTTATCGAGCGGCTTTTTCGGATAAGTCTGAAGAGGATGATCTTGGAATGTACAAAATTCCGGGCCTGTACGAAGCGCAGACACTTAGTTTGAAAACGAATGATGTTTCAGATAGTCGAACGATGACGCCGCAGGGAATTGCGTTGACGGAGAAATATATTTTGATTTCGGCATACAGTCACGATCACGCGCATCATTCGGTAATCTACATGCTGGATCGTCAAACACATCAGTTTATAAAGACAGTCGTGTTGCCAGGACATCCGCATCTTGGTGGAATCACGTATGATCCGGACCATAAGCGTGTGTGGGTAACAACAGGAGAGCTTGTTGCGGGTCTTTCATCGATTGATTTGAAGGAAATGGAAGCCTATCAGATGGGAAATCAGCGGATCATTTCTTATCATCAGCAGATTTCTTTAAAAGAGGTTTCTCATGCATCCGCATTGACCTATACATCTGGTGTCTTGGTCGTCGGGTATTTTACGCTGAATGAATACGGACGGATGGCGACCTATCGCCTAAATGATCAAGGGGAACTATCGATCGCTTCACAGGAAAAAGTTTCTAGCTTTGACCAAGGCAAGCAGAAAAAAGCTGGATTAACGCCGGTTCCATCTTCGCAATTTGCCCGTTCACTGGGGTCATGGAAAACCTTGGATATGATTCAAGGAGTAACCTTTTACAAGGATTATTTACTGATGTCGCAATCATGGGGGCCGGATCGTCCCGGCAAAATTTACTTTTTCGATCTTGATAAAGTCGATCATTTTTTCTCGATAAAGGATGCCGCATTTGAGATTGATACTCCGCCGTATATCGAACAAATTTCGGTGGATAACAACCAGCTATTTGCCGTTTTTGAGGGCGGCGCATGGCCTTATCGATCAAGAAATCCAGTATTAGTGGACCATGTCATTCAACTAAGTATTGATGACTTACTTTCAGATAAGGATCAATCAAAATAAAAGGAATATACTATAACGGGTTTTCTACTGACTATAGGAAGCTCGTTTTTTTGTCTTATTGATGAAACGTGTTTCAGATCGTGAAACGAGTTGAGTTGTAAGCGGTATCTATATATTTTTGGAAATGCGCCCCGTATACTGAACACATCATAAAAAGAAGGAGATAAAATGATGAAAGCGAAAATCATGGATAGCATGCAAAAATTTTCGAAGGCAATGTTTGTTCCTGTGCTGATCTTGCCAATAGCCGGTATTTTGATCGCGATTGGAAACGTTTTTACCAATCCGCGGCTGATCGAGACGTTCGGCTTTTTAGATAATCCGATCACGATGGGTTTTGGTAGTATTTTGTCTGCGGCACTGCTGCCGGTCTTAACAAATCTAGGCGTCATTTTCTGTGTCGGAATTGCTTTAGGTTTGGCAAATAAGAAAAAGGCTGAAGCGGCGTTTACCGCTTTACTAGGATATTTAGTTTTCTTATATGCGATGAATAAATTTATGGAGCTAAGAGACATGCTGGTGGCTCCGGATCAGTTACAAGGTTCGGGTCAAGCATTGGTCTTGGGTGTTCAAGTATTGGACATGGGTGTTTTTCTAGGAATTATTCTTGGTGTTGTTGTGGCACTGATTCATAATCGGTTCATTGATACGACATTCAACAATGCTTTTCAAGTCTACGGCGGTGCGCGCTTTGTCTTTATCGTTTTGATCCCTGTACTAGTGCTGGCAGCCATCGCGCTTTCATTTATCTGGCCGGTTATTCAACAAGGGATAGACGGTTTAGGCGGTGTTATACAGAAGACCGGAAATTTTGGAATCTTCCTTTATGGTTCATTGGAACGGTTGCTGATTCCAACTGGATTACATCATTTGATCTATACACCGTTTCTATATACCTCACTTGGTGGAGTGGCGGAAGTTGGCGGACAAGTATTTGAAGGTGCACGAAATATTTACTTCGCGGAAATCGCCGATCCTGCTGTAAAGGTCCTATCACAAAGTGTGATCTGGGACGCACGAGGAATCTCAAAAATGTTTGGTTTAATCGGTGCCTGTTTAGCGATGTATCAAACCGCTAAACCAGAAAACAAATTCAAAGTAAAAGCGATCTTGATCCCAGCGGTAGTGACTTCCTTTGTGGCTGGCGTGACTGAACCGATCGAATTTTCATTTATGTTTGTGGCACCGGCATTATTTGTCATTCATTCTGCCTTAAGCGGATTGAGTATGGTGGCATTGAACATTCTTGGTTCGCGAGCGATCGGTCCTAATGGCTTTATCGACTTTCTGCTCTATAACATTCCATTAGGGACAGAGAAAACACGTTGGCCGATTTACCTTTTAGTCGGAATTGCCTTCTTCTTTATCTATTACTTTATTTTCCGGTTCTTGATCGTCAAATTTAACTTCAAGACAGTTGGACGAGAAGATAGTGATCAAGAAACGAAGCTGTATTCGAAAAAAGAGTATAACGAGAAAAAAGATTCTGTACCAGATGGTGGTATACTGACTGCCTCAACGTCAGAGGATGAAGTATCAGGCAGAATCGTCGAGGGTCTAGGTGGCGCCGAAAATATCAAAACGATCGATAATTGCTATACGCGTTTACGTTTGAAGCTGGCAGATCCAGCTTTAGTGGATGAAGGGCTGCTGAAAAACCAGACTCAAGCAAAAGGTGTTATCAGCAATGGAGAAAATGTGCATGTGGTCTATGGATTGACCGTACCGCAAGTGCGGGAGAAACTTGAAAAATATTTAGGTAGAGATAGTGGAGGAGACGAATAGTATGAAGAAATTTTCAGTAGTAATTGCCGGCGGCGGGAGTACGTTTACTCCAGGGATCGTCATGATGATGTTGGATAATTTGGAACGTTTTCCATTAAAAACATTGAAATTATACGATAACGATGGTGATCGTCAAGGAATTTTAGGGGAAGCCTTAGAGATTCTATTAAAGGAACAGGCACCGGAGATCGACTTTTCATATACGACTGATCCAGCGGCTGCATTTACGGATGTTGATTTTTGTATGGCCCATATTCGTGTCGGAAAGTATGCGATGCGTGAAAAGGATGAAAAAGTTCCGTTACGTCACGGGGTCTTCGGTCAAGAAACCTGCGGACCGGGCGGAATCGCCTATGGCATGCGCAGTATTACAGGTATGCTGGAGATCATCGATTACATGGAAAAATATTCACCTGAATGTTGGATGTTGAATTATTCGAATCCAGCAGCGATCGTGGCTGAGGCTTGCCGTGTCTTGCGTCCAGATTCTAAAGTGTTAAATATTTGCGATATGCCTGTTGGTACATTGCGTCGGATGTCACAGATCGTAGGGAAAAAACCAGAAGAATTAGAGGTGCGTTACTTCGGCTTGAATCATTTCGGCTGGTGGACCAGCGTCAAAGACAAAGAAGGTCATGAATATATCAATCAAATTCGCGACTATGTTTCTGAACATGGCTACTTGACTCAAATCGAAGTAGATACTCAGCATACAGATCCAAGCTGGCAGGAGACACATAAGAAGGCGAAAGATATTCTAGCGGTAACCCCCGAATACTTGCCTAACACTTACTTGAAGTATTACTTATATCCTGATTATGTCTTCGAACACATGAAGGATCATCCTGAATTTACACGAGCAAATGAAGTGATGCAGGGGCGGGAGAAAAACGTCTTTGATCATGCCCGTCAAATTATCGCGAATGGCTCAGCGGAGGGGATCGCTTTTGACATTGATGCCCACGCGACCTTTATTGTAGATTTAGCACGCGCTATTGCTTTCAATACCCATGAACGCATGGTAATGATCGTTGAAAATAATGGTGCGATCGCTAATTTTCCTGATGATGCGATGGTTGAAGTTCCATGTATCGTCGGAACGGATGGGCCAGAAGCTTTGACTCAAGGTCAAATACCCGCCTTCCAACAAGCCTTGATGTTCCAGCAGGTCACTGTCGAGAAATTAGTTGTTGAAGCGTATGTAGAAAACAGTTATCAAAAGATGTGGCAAGCATTGACCTTATCTAAAACAGTTCCAAGTGCGCAGGTCGCCAAGGAGCTCTTAGATGATCTAATTGCTGAAAATGGTGATACTTGGCCAGAATTACATTAAATTTTAAGGGATGTAACCGCAGTGATTCATTAGAATCATTGTCGTTACAATCCCTTTTTCTAAAAAATCAGGAGGAATAATGATGGAGATCGCAATGATCGGCTTAGGAAAAATGGGAATGGGGATCGCTGAAAATCTATTGAGGCATCAGCATCAGGTAAAAGGATTTGATATTAATCCCGAGACTGGGAAAACTTTCTCAAAAATGGGTGGGACTTTTTATACCGATATCAAGAGTCTCTTAACGAACAACAATACGCAGCAGATCGTTTGGCTAATGTTGCCGGCAGGGATTTTGACGAATAAGATGGTAGTTGAGGTCGCCAATCATTTGAGTGCGGGGGATATAGTGATTGAAGCGGGGCATTCATTTTATCGATGTCGGGACATCTGGTGGTGTTGCAGGAGCGAAAAATGGCGCGTGTATGATGGTCGGGGGTGAACAAATTATTTTTGAAAAATTAAAGCCGTTGTTTACTGATTTATGCGTTGATAAAGGATGTATTTACAGCGGATCGGCAGGAAGCGGACATTATCTTAAGATGGTTCATAATGGAATCGAATACGGCATGATGCAGGCAATCGGTGAAGGCTTCAATTTACTGCATCATAGTCCATATGATTATCAGCTGGAGGAAGTCGCTCAGGTTTTTAATCATGGATCAGTGATTCGTTCGTGGTTGATGGAACTGACTGAAAAAGTATATCAAGAACGTCTGGATATGACAGAAATCGCTGGAGTGATTCCGTCATCTGGGGAAGGAAAATGGACGGTAGAGGAAGCGTTGCGGCTGAAAGTTAATCTGCCGGTGATCACTCAGTCACTTATGACGCGCTTTGCTTCAGAGGATTGTGATAAGATAAGTGAGAAACTTGTCGCATTATTGCGCAATCAGTTTGGCGGACACGCCTTTGTAAAGGATGAATGATTTTGTCAGTTTTTTTAGGAATCGATATTGGAACAACCGCGATTAAGCTGGGGGTAATTGAAGAAAATGAGCTGCTTTATACAAGTGAGCTGCCGCTTCAAACTTATGGCGATGAGCGGATTAAGTATCAAGACGGAAATGAACTTTTGACCATTTTACAGGCGGGTATTTTGGCTATTCCGGCAGGTCTGCGAAAAAAAATCATGAGGCTTAGTTTTAGTACGGCGATGCATAGTTTGATGCCGGATAATGAAACGAAGCAAATTTTCCTGTGGTCGGATCTGCAAGCGGCAGAGGTCATTGAACCATTTAAGCAAACCAGCTTAGCTGCTCACTTTTATGAAGTCTCTGGAACACCGATTCATGCCATGTCTCCATTTGCGAAGCTGCTCTATTTCCAAGAGATAAAACGCTATCCAGAGGAAACAAAATGGTACGGACTTAAAGAATTGGTGATGAGCTTTTTTACAGGGACATCAACGATTGATTACGCCACGGCATCGGCTACGGGATTGTTTGATTTACGGAAAAAACAATGGAGTAATGAAATCCTAGACTATCTTGGGATTAGCGTAGAACAGTTAGCTACGGCAGTTGATACCGACCAATCTTTTGAGATGCTGCCGGCTATCCGCAGATTATTTGGTTTTTCTTCGGATATTCAAGTGACTATTGGAGCGAGTGATGGGACTTTGGCTGCTTATGCCAGCTACTATTCTACGGGCAGAACCGCCAGTCTGACAATCGGGACGAGTGCGGCGGTTCGTCAAATCACGAAAACTGCTCAGCTGGATCAGGAAAAACAAAACTTTTGTTACTATTTAAAAGAGGATTTGCTGGTGAGCGGAGCTCCTTCGAATAATGGCGGAGTCATTTTAGCCTGGGCGGCCAATCATTTGGCTGAACATCCAGCGGAATTCTACTCGATGCTGCCTGATTTATTGGCACAAACAGAGGCGGGAGCGAAGGGGCTGCGGTTTTGGCCGTACTTAAATGGAGAACGCGCGCCTTACTGGAGCAATGAGATCAAAGGCGGTTTCTATGATCTGACCTTGGAGCATACGCGAATGGATATGATCCGCAGTGTGATCGAGGGCGTTTTGTTAAATGTTCGTCAACTGGTAAAACTTGTCGCAAGCGATCAGGAGTTGTCGGTCAGCGGCGGTTTCTTTCAAACACCAGCATTAGGGCAGCTAGCCGCCGATGTCTTTGGGAATGCTTGCTACTATGCACCGCAAAATGAACCGATTTTTGGTTTGTACTATCTATTAGAACAACCTGAAATGATGGCGGAAGAAATTCAGCAGGCGTATCTCCCAAATTTAAATCAACAAGAGGCGTATAAGCAGATCGCTAATCATTATTTTGAGTAATCAGCTCTGGGTAAATTCTTGCACGATATATTCCATCAACAGCATCAATTTTCCGAAGAAGCTGTTGTATTTGATATTTTGACTATCTAAGGGACGTTCATCAGCCACTTCGAAGATGATCGTCGCAGCTTCAGTGGCCCTTGACTGGCTGTTACCAGTAAATAAAATCGTTGGAATCTGTCGTTCTTGGGAAAAGTGCATTTTTTCAATAACCTTTTGCGTCTCGCCGGATTTAGAAATGACGATCAGCATACTGATATTATCGGCATTGTTATTAATGATGCCTGAAGAATCAGCGGCGTTAACGAAAAGCGTTTTGATCCCATTGACTAGCAGTTTTTTGTACAAATATTCAGCGACAATACTTGAAAAGCCGGTAGCGTAGATAGTAATGAATTTGCCTTGATTTTCTTGATAAATCTTTTTCATATTTAGAATCGAAGGGGCAATCTTTTCAGTCGGAATAGAAATATCTACGGTTGCTTCCACGAGTTGGTTGTGGGGCTGGTATTGGTTTTTCAAAAAGTAGAACAGCTCTAAGTAACCAGAAAAATCTAGTTTTTGTGCCAATCGAACAATCGTCGCAGGCGAAGTATACAATGTTGCCGCAATCTTTCTCAGCGAAACTCCGTCTAACTCATTTACGTGAGCGGCTAGATACGTTAAGATTGTGCGGTCGTTATCTGATAATTGTTTCCCTTTAGTCACTAATTCTAGATCCATTTCTACACCCCTAAGCAAAATAATAAAACCCTTACTTTTGTATTATACACTAACAGTAATGAAAAAAAGTCAGCGGTATATTGAGTAGTCATTTTAAACAATCTAGAAGGGAGTCTAACAAATGTTTGGTTTATTTAAGAACAAAAGCAGCGAGATCCATACACCAGTAAATGGAGTAGTAGTAGATTTAAAAGAGGTAAATGATCCAGTTTTTAGAGACAAGATGATGGGGGAAGGCTTTGCGGTTAAACCATCGGATGGCAAGATCTGCGCCCCAATTAAAGGGACGATCAAATCCATCTTTCCGTCATTACACGCATTGACACTGGAAGCGGAGGACGGATTGGATATCTTGATCCATATTGGATTGGACACGGTAGAATTGAACGGTGATGGTTTTAGTTCAACGATCCATGAGGGACAAAAAGTAAAAGCAGGGGATCCATTAGTCCAAGTTGATTTAGCTTTTTTGGCAGAAAATAAAAAGGATAGTATCGTAATCGTAGTTTTTCCTGAAATGCAGAACAAAGAAGTGGTCATCAATCCTGGGGAAAAACAGATTGGAGAAATCGCGGCGGTTTTAAAGTAAAATCATCAATTTTGAGAACTTCCAAATTTATGGAAGTTTTTTTGAGCATACTATCCTTTTAAGGAGTGGAAATAATAAGAGTCACGCCTGCTTCACTAGTTGTATTTGTGTTAAGATTTAAGAAATCAATTTCTAGTAAGGAGGAAAAAATGACACTATGTTCTATTATCTTTGTGCAATTTTTACACTAATTAGTGCCGGTGTAAGTTTAGGTTTTTCGATTGAAGCATTTCTAAAGGCTAAACAACAACTTAGTGAAGCGATTATCACTGCTAAATATGCAGTATCAAGAAGTTTATCTTTGTTTTTGACGGCGATCGGACTTTTAATTATTCATTCAAATCCATATTTGATAGCTGTCTCAATCATTATGATTGGTGTCCAACTTTTTGACGGAATTATCGGAATAAAAATAAGCACCTTTAAAATGATCGGACCGCTATTGACGGCTTTAGGAAATAGCATGGTATTGGTTCTTTTTTTACTAAACTAATAGCATGTACCGAAATTAATTTAATCAAAATACGACATAAAAATCTTTTTTAACAAGTCTTTCAATCTAGAAAGGCTTTTTTTAATTTAAAAAAATTGACACTATAGTCTAATTGGACTATAGTTTAGCAAGCAAAGAAATTGAGGTGCAGAAAATGAAATCACTACTATTAATTGGACAATCTAATATGGCTGGACGCGGTTATTTAAGCGACGTTCCAGCAATTTATAACGAAAATATTGAAATGCTGCGAAACGGACGCTGGCAAATGATGGCCGAACCGATCCATTTTGACCGTGAAGTTGCGGGTGTTGGACCAGCGGCATCATTTGCGGCGGCTTGGGCACAAGATCATCCAGAAGAAAAACTTGGATTGATTCCCTGTGCGGAAGGCGGCAGCTCGATTGACGAATGGGGCGCAGATCAAATGCTGGCGCGCCACGCGATCGCCGAGGCTAAATTTGCGATGGAGACAAGTGAACTAATCGGCATTTTATGGCATCAAGGAGAAAATGACAGTTTAAATGGAAAGCATTCGGTGTATGCTGAAAAATTGAAAGCTGTATTTGATTTTTTTCGGAACGAATTAGGCTTGCCGGATGTGCCGATCATTGTTGGAGAATTGCCGGACTTTTTAGGTAAAAGCGGTTTTGGCTTGAGCGCGACAGAATTTAAAGAAATCAATCGTGAAATGGCTAAAGTAGTCGCGGAAGAAGAAAATTGTTATCTAGTCAGCGCAGAAAACCTATCCTCGAACCCGGATGGCATCCATATCAATGCTGAATCACAACGCCAGTTTGGTATCCGTTATTACGAGGCTTTTACAAAGAAAGCAAATATCTCTCATGCATTAGGCGATGAAGACGAAAGATTAAGCAAAATTTATGGCAGAGAAACGACCAAAAATGAAAGAATTTATTTATTGAGTCGTGATTTCGCCCTTGGAAAGATTGATTATCAGACGTTCATGGAAAAATTTGCAGAGATCGCTAAGTAAATGATTGAGGTGAAAAAATGATCCCACTCTTAATTTTAGGTTTGCTGAAAGAGAAGCCCGCTTCCTATGGCTATGAGTTGCTTTCTGATATGGAAGCTAATTATTTTCAATATTTTGTGAAATTTACCAAAGGGTCATTCTATTACAATCTGCAGCAGCTAGAAGAAAAGGGAATGATTCAGAAAATATTGATCGAACAGGGACTCGTCGAAAAGGAAAAAAATCGCTATACACTTACCGAGCTAGGAGAAAAGGAGTTTGAACGGCGATTCGTGCAATATGGCAGTAAGAACGAACCAATCACTTTTCCCTTTTATACTCCAATGCTTTTTGTTGATCAAGTGAGCACTGAAGAAATGGAACAATTGCTGAAGAAACAAATCCAGCAAACGCAAGAAAAAATTCATCTAATCGAACTGGCATTAACGTCTCCTGATCAACTGCGGCCGAATTTTGTCAAAATGATGGAAAATTCAAAGCGGCATCATGAGGTCAATCTCGAATGGTTTCAGGAGCAATTAACTGATTACAAACAATAACTCGCGAGAATTTCTCGTGAGTTTTTTTAAATTGTTTCTGCATTTTCTATTTTTGCAGTAGTCGTGAGTTGTGTTTTCCTGTATGGTTGATTCATGAGAAGTTGATAAGAAAGGCGGGCCAAAAATGAAAAAAGAGAGAAGCTTCCATGTCTATGCCATCATTACAATTATCTGTTGGTCCTTAGCATTTGTTTTATCGCGATTAGTGATGCAGGAATTATCTTCAGAAGCCCTAGGTTTTCTACGCTATTTGATCGCCTCCCTCGTTTTGATTTGCCTCATACCATTACTAAAGCTGCGCAAGGTTGAGAGCAAAGATCTGGGTCTGATCGTTTTGACGGGAGCGACCGGTTTTTTTCTTTACATGATCGCGTTTAATAAGGGTGTCAAAGAGGTGAATGCGGCGACCAGCAGTGTAATCGTCGCAACAGTTCCGATGATTACCGCTTTGCTTTCACGTTTTGTCTATAAAGAAAAAATAACGACAAAACAATGGATTGCCACAGGCGTTTCTTTTCTAGGGGTTATGATCATCACAATAGTGAATAAAGGATTTACGATCAGTAATGGATTAAATTGGCTTTTCTTGGCTGCGATTTTGTTAGCTGCCTACAATTTACTACAAAAAAAACTGGTTCAAAAATATTCTGCGATTCAAAGTACGATGATGAGTATTTTTGCGGGCACGATCATGCTGGCGATTTTTCTACCGCGAACCATCAATGAGGTGCAGGGGATCTCGATGCAGATAATTATTCTTGTTTTAATTATGGGGATTTTTTCCAGTGCGATTGCTTACGTTTCTTGGACGAAAGCTTTTGAGGTAGCGGAGAATGTGGCATCCGTCAGCAACTATATGTATGTGACGCCATTACTTACGACGGTTTTAGGCTTGGTGATTGCCAAGGAGTTTCCCGAAGTATCAACGATCGTCGGCGGAATAATTATTTTAGCAGGACTGATCCTATTCAATAGTGATCAGCTGTTTTCCAAAAAAGTACGGATAAAACGGATCGGAAATGCTGAGTTAGCAACGGCTGCGCAGGTTATTCGAGAAAGCTTTGCCACGGTGGCGAATGACTTTGACCTGACGCTGGATAATTGTCCGACGAACGGTGCTTTTACACAAGCAAAACATTTAAAAATCGATTTGGACAAGGGACAGCAGCTTTTCGGTGTGTACCTTGGTAAGAAGATGATCGGATTTTTTGAGCTGGTTTATCATGATGGGTATCAGGCAACCTTGGAAAAAGTAGCTGTGGTTCCAAGTGAGCGAGGTAACCAATACGGAGAATTCATTTTGGACAAGGCACGGAAGATCGCAGCTGAAGATCGAATAGAACAGATTGATATCGGAATCATTAAAGAGAATCGACGATTAAAAAAATGGTATCAGAAAAATGGCTATGAGATTGTCTGCTCCAAACAGTTTGACCATTTACCTTTCGAAGTATTGTATTTGCAATTAGACTTAAAAGACGAGGTGACCAATGAATAAGTTAGAAGCTCAAGCAGCAATCGAAAAAGTTTATCCTGATTTAGTGATCGAAAATTTTGAATTTCTAGGCTCGGGGTTCGATAGTGACGCATTTTTACTCAATCAGTCCTATGTTTTCAAATTTCCCCGACATACCCGAGCGGCTAGAAACTTGTATAAAGAAGCGGTGGTTTTACGAGAAATAAAAGACCAAGTCCCATTGAAGGTTCCTGAAATTTGCTTTGTGGGTGAGTCCAATAGAAAGCATCAATTAGAATTTGTTGGTCATGAAAAAATCAACGGTGTCCCGTTAACCGCTGATATTTTACAATCACTAACAACTGAAGAAAAAGAGAACTTGAACAAAGAACTGGCTGCTTTTTTCAAGACGCTACATGGGATAAAATTGCCGGAATCAATCGAAGGTCTCGAAGTAGATAAAAAAACTAAGGCAGCATATGAGTACAAAGTGATTAAGCAAGCGGCTTATCCGCTACTTCCTAAATCTGTCCAACTAGAAATTGATGAGGTATATCGGAGAATATTACAACAGGATTTTCACTACCAAAAATGTTTGATTCACAATGATTTTGGTGCGAGTAATGTGTATTACGATCAAGCAACCAATCAAATTTGCGGACTGATCGATTTTGGCGATGTGGCGATTTATGATCGTGATATGGAATTCGTCTGTCTCATGTTTGATTACGAGGAAGGGTTCGATCAAGAATTTGTCCAAAAGCTTATGATCGCTTGTGAGATTGATCCAAGCGAAATACAAAAGAAATTGGGATTTGTTGATTTTTATAATCAGCTTGAAAATATTTATTTAGGCCAAGAGTTTGGTATGACGGAACTGTTCGAAGATAGTGTCGCCGAGATTCAACAAGGGTTGAAGGGCTATGAAGAGAATATTCTGTTGGAAGACAAAACGATTGATTACCTTTAAAAGACTAACGTACGTTTTCGTAACAGGAGACGTTCGTTAGTCTTTTTATTATCTAGCAAAAATGAATCGTAAGAAATTAAAGGGAATACTCTTTATGATTTTAAGTTCTTATTTTTGATAGAATTTTTTTCGCGTAAAATGAAACGAAGACATTCATCAAGATAGTCGCGAAGAAGATAAACGCCGCGTAATTGGAATAAGCCTCAAAAAGATAACCATAGATTAGTTGGCCAACCGGCCGCGCACAAGTCGTTAATGCATAAACGTAGGAGATAATTTTACCCATTAAGTGATGTGGTGTGATCGACTGAATAAAACTGATCATCATAATACTAAAAATCGTGCTGGATATCATAAAAAGAAAGCAGCAAAGACAGATGACAGCGGCTATGGAAATAGCTGGAAGCTTCAAAAGCATCACGATCGGAATCGGCAAGAGAAATAGCAAGGTACTTGCGAAAAACCAATAACTGCGAGCTATTTGAAATCGATCAATAAAAATCGTTAGGATCAGGCCGCCTGCAAGCGCGCCAAGTGATTGGGCGGCTTGTGTCAGACCGTAAAAGGTACTATCTAAATGCAGCAGATTTAAAATAATCTGAGGGATGCCAATGAGTAACATTGATTCAAAAAATAAATTGAAGGTTGTTACCAGCAAAGAAATCTCTAAAAGAATTCTTTTATGTTTAAAAAAGTCAAAACAGGCGAGCATATCTTCTTTGATTGTACGAAACAATGAATTGCCTTTTTTTATTCCCAACTTGGGAATTTGCATAAAGCATTCAACCAGTGCTGAAACAGCAAAACTGATAATTGCCAGCACAATAATGGATTGAATTCCAAAAGAATGAAATAGAATGCCGCCTAAGGTTGGTCCAATGATATTCGCTAGAGACTGTACTTGATTGACTAGCGCGTTGGCTTTACCGACTGCCCTTTTAGGAATCAAAAGCGGAATACTAGATAAAACGGTTGGCTGATAGATTGCTTGAATAATTGAGAGCAATAGAGTAATTATTGTAAAAAGAAAAAAAGGCTGAGCGCTTTTTAAAACGAAAAGTCCAGATAATGCAATCAACGAAGTCGTTAAATCTAATAGAATCATCGTGTTTCGTTTAGGAAATAAATCAGCAATTAAACCATTAATCGGACTAAGAAAAACAATCGGTAAAACGGAAATAGCAAGATTTAGACTGAAAGCAATGGTTGAACCGCTGCTAGACAATAAATACAAAGGAATCGAAAATCGCAGAATAGCATTTCCAAAAAGTGAGATGATCTGTCCTAAAATTAAAATCAAAAAATCTTTTGAATAAAAATTGTTTGTCTGATGCTTCATAACAGCCTCCTTGAATAATGTATACTTAACTATAGAAAAGAAATGGTGACAGCTAGCTGTCACTAATAAGTATTTATTTGAAGGAGGTCTTTAGGTGCAGGTAGAACGTTTATTGAAAATGATTTTTTTATTGATCCGTAGAGAAAAAATAACGACGCAGGAGTTGGCGGATTATTTCGCGGTGTCAAAACGAACGATTATTAGAGACATCGATACACTTTCAATGGCGAATATTCCGATTTTTACATTGAAGGGCAGAAAAGGCGGAGTGGGGATCATGGAGCAGTACACGATCAACAAAACAGTCTTCTCGCAGGAAGAGCAGGAAAAAATTCTTCACGGATTACAACTGCTAAAAGCGACCAAAATCCCCAATACAGAGATGCTGCTGGATAAAGTGGATGTTCTTTTTAGTTCCAATGAACGTTTTGATTGGTTGGAGATTGATTTTTCTTCTTTTGGCAGTCAAGAGAAAGAAAAAGAGAAATTTTCTCAGCTGCAATACGCAATTATCAATAAAAATGTTGCGACCTTCGACTATTTTACTTCAGAACTTAAGCAGAATAAACGAACCGTTGAACCTGTTCGCCTGATCTTTAAAAATAACGCTTGGTACGTTCAAGCTTACTGTCAGTATATACTGGATTTTCGTTTATTCCGTGCATCCCGCATAAAGAATTTAACATTGCTGGACGAAAAATTTGTACGCGCGGCGCCCAAAGATACAACAATAAAGACCAATTATGAAGATCACTATCAGATGATTCCCTTTGTGCTGAAATTTTCTCCGGAAATTTCTTATCGCTTATTTGATGAATATGATGAGTCGTGCATGACTGTGGACCAAGAAGGCTATTTTCACGTGACTTACGAATACGCGGATAATGATTGGCTAGTCAGGCATTTACTGTCTTTTGGCAAGCATGTTGAAATTCTTGAACCAGAATATATGAAGGTGAGAATGCGTAAGGAAATCGAAAAGGTTTTGGAAAATTATTGATCCATTTGATAGTTAAAAAACTGCTAAACACTCTCTTTAATGGGTGTTTAGCAGTTTTTCTACTCTTCTTGTGTCTGTTTAGCATGTTGTTGTTCTGCTGTCAGTTCTTGCAAAAGTTCAATTTGGAGCTGTTGCAGCTCGATCAAGTGCTGCCATTTTGTATCCATCAGATAGTTGATTTTTTCATGGAGCAGGTGAATCTCGACTTCGGATTTCAAATTTATTTCGTAGTCATTATCTGCCTCAACACGGTCACGATCAGCCTGACGATTTTGACTCATCAAGATAATGGGTGCTTGAATCGCAGCCAAACAAGAGAGTGCTAAGTTCAATAAGATATAAGGGAATTTGTCGAAAGGCTCGAAAAATAACGGTAGGGTATTTAGAATGATCCAGGCAATTAGCACTAAAATAAACAAAATAATAAAAGTCCAGCTTCCGCCAAATTTTGCGATGCCGTCGGCGACTCTTTGACCAACTGTTTCTTTTGATTTCAGAGCGTCGTTCACATTTTGGGTATGGGCATGTTCGGTTCGAATCTTATGTTTCAGTTCATGATCAAATTGTTTTGAAGCGGTATCTTCTTTTTTTAACTGTTGGCTGAGGTATTGAATCCGAAAATTCAAAAGACTTGTGTAAGAGATCAGCGACTGTTGACTTAATTGCCCATCTGATTTCAAGATAAAGGTTTGAAGCGCCTTATCAAGCTGCGAAATCTTACAAAGTTTTTCTGAGCGATCTTCTGTCAAAGGAATCACCTGCTTTTTTTATTAATCATAGCATGTGTTTGAAGCATTGATGATTTAGATGCTTGTAAATTCAAAACAAAAAAGATGGTCTCAATTGAGATCATTTTTATTGAATTATTACCAAGGAATGACGCCTTCGCGATTGAAGAAGCCGCCTGTGGGGCCATTTTCATCGATGGTTGCTAATTTTACGATCGCATCAGAACCTTCTTCCAAAGTCTGCATACCATTGCTGAAGTTGTCGCCGGTTTTGGTAGGACCAGGGTCAACGGCGTTAATTTTTATATTGGGTAGTCCTTTTGCATATTGAACAGTTAACATAGAAACGGCAGCTTTCGAAGAACTGTAGGCTAAAGAATTAACTTTAGATTCGATTTTATCAGGATTTTGAACTTGACCGAAGGAACCTAGACCGCTGCTGACATTCACAATAACGGGAAAATCTGATTGACTCAATAGGTCTATGAAGTAATGGGTAACAGAAACTAAACCAAAAACATTTGTTTCAAACACATGCCGCATTGTTTCTGCGTCGATATCTGCAGGAGCTGCATAACCGCCGGGAATTCCAGCATTGTTAATCAGTATATCGAGACGACCTTCTTTGGCATTGATAGCTTCAGCGGCCGCAATTACTGAGGCCTCATCAGTAACATCTAATGCGATATAAGAAACACCAATCTCAGCGGCTGCTTTTGCCGCCTTTTCTTCATTGCGAGAAGAAATATAGACGTGATAACCCAATTTTTTTAGCCGATTTGCTGCAGTATGGCCTAATCCGGTACTTCCGCCTGTAACTAAAACGATTCGTTCTTTCATTTGTTTTCCAACTTTCTATAGCAAATTAAAACTTGTAGTTACAACTTTATCTGCATCATACGCCTTGAAGTGATATTTGTCAATAAAACTGTTGTATATAAAAGTAATGATGCTCGATTTATGTTATGATAGGCAAGAAGGGGTGTTGGCAGTGAAGACAAACGCAGATAATTTATCGGAGAATCTTTATCAAGCAGGGCTTATGCAGCAAAAGTATATCGAAACAAGGTTGAAGGAGATTGGGCTAACTACGCATCAGGCAAGGACCCTTAATTTTATTGCGAATTCATCAGGAACGATTCAAAAAAAATTGGCTGTATATTTAGGTAAGCAAGATGCGACAGTCACAAATATTTTGAAGACACTGGAAAAACAGGCATACATTTATCGCGAAATTCCTGCGGATAATGAGCGGCAGAAAAAGCTATATTTGACGGAAAAGGGACAGGATTTGATTAAGGAAATTCAACAAATTTTCCGTGACTTGGAAAATCAAATCACGAGTTCTCTTGAAGAAGAAGAACAGCAGCAGCTGAAGCAATTACTCAAGAAAATTCAATAAAGTGTGAAGTTCTGGTACGAGATATAGTGCCGGAATTTTTTTATTTTTAAAGATAAAAGCAAAAAAAGAAAAAGTATAGTTAATTTATGTCTGTAAGTATTGTATTACCAAGGCTTGCTCATTTGTGAATGTTACTTTTAATGATTAAACTCGTTTGACAATGGTTATTTTCGAGGATTATAGTCAAAGCATATTCACAAGTAAATTCAAGAAAGGAAGAATGAAATGAGCAATCAACCCTTTACACCGCAACAGCTATTCTCGCTAAAAAGAGCTACGTTGGAAAAAAGAATGATGAACTATTATGAAGAAACCCGTGATGAAAATTCAACAATTAAAATTTTGATAGCGCTTCAAGTGCGTGATGAATTAAGTGAAGATGATTTCTCATTCTTCCGCAAGGATTTAGTAAGACATCTATTTTTAAAAACAAAATCAACGCGTGCTTTACGCCGTTACTATATATATTTTAAAGAGTACTTTGCTGAAAAAGAATGGCGGCTGTTAACAGCGCGTCTATTTACAACGCTCTCTTTCGTAGTAGAAAAACTAGAAAAGTTATTTACGCAGTTTATTAAGGAACCACTAGCTAGTCTGGCAGGTTCATGACAGATAGAAAAGCAAATTTGAAATGGAAGGAGGGAATACTATGTTGAGTCTCGCCGCAACTTTTAAAAATAGTGCTGATAAGAAGCATCGTTGGCGCATGAAGAATGCTGACCCGAATAGATCGCCTGAGGAAATCAAAACCTCGTTAGAAAAGCTCTCGGCGATCAACCTATTCGAAAAGGACGGTGTTGGCTTATTTCAAGATGTTGTCAGCGCAAAATTTGTCGAAAGAACGGTAACACCAATATTTGATAAATCAAAAGAGCCGTCATTGCCCGATACCGGAACAGAATCAGAGCGATCAACCTCGCAAATAACGGACTCCGAAGCGAATTCGGCAGAACTTCTTCGTGAAATAACGGTAGAAGAGAGAATCATCCAGTCAGGTATTATAGAACAAAGATTTGAATTACCTGCGGGGATAGATCCTAATGAGATAAATGAGGAACAGACACTATCACTAGTATTGGCGGTTATGCCAGAAGGTGGAACGCTTGAAGATATTTATTTTGATGAAGCCGTCGATCCTGCAAAGATAGTAATGGTAGTGAAAGTTAACACTGATCAATAATTATTACTAGGAATCTATTGAGGAAAATAACGAGTTAGGTAAATTTTGAGGAGAACAGAAGCGGAGGAATTGTCCGGTCTATTTACTTTGCCATGAGTTGTTTACCCGAAATCTATCAATAATTTAAAAATAACAGTTCGAATTTAATTGTTTCTGTTGTCGAACCAAAAAGCTTTACCCCATTTTATCGAAAATAAGAAGAAAATCGGGTTGTATTTTTCAAGCGAACTTGTTACTATCAATTTGTAGAAAGCGTTTTCAAATAAAGTGAAGATTGCGGGAGAGTGCAGATGAATCTGCCACCGAAGGTATAAGCTGTGAGACATGCTGATTTTACAGTGAACATCTCAGGTAAATGGACCGTAATTGGATTGAACTCTGAAGAGCAGAAATGCGCCGAAGAAGCAAACTCTAGAAATAGAGCGAATCTTTCAGGCTAGTGACAGAGGACAGCGGCACAGTGTGCTGTTGTCCTCTTTTTTGTGAATCAGAGGTTTAATTGATAAACGCCATGTGAAATAAAACACAATACAGGCGGTGAGCAGATGATTATTATAACAAACAATCCAATGGTTAAAGAAAAGATCAATCAAGCCAGTCTTCTCAGCTTTATTGACGGCTCTTACGGTGAAGTGCTGGTTGAGGTAAAGCAGCAAATTATCGAAAAGCATGTTGTTTTGCTCTCTCATCCTTTAAGCGGCAGCATCAAACCAAATGAAACCTATTACAAAACAATTTTTGTCACAGAGACCACTTCTCAATACATCGATATTGAGAGTTTAGAATATATTGAATCAGCGATAGCGGTCTACGAAAAATTTATCAAAAATAAACAACGCCCTAATTGGTCCTTAGCGGTGTTGAAGGATTTTGCCTTCGTAGATTTTTATATCGCGCAAAGCACGTTGGACAGAATGGAGGTGCTGAGGTAGCGTTCAACGATTTGCAACCAATCAGAACTGAGGTGAATAAATGAAACTCGAAATTGGAAACATCGAAATCAAGGAAGTTGTCTTAGGCGAAGAAGAAAAGATTGAGGGGGGCACGCTTTATCTTGATCCAGCGAAAATCAAAGAATTAGTTTTAACCGATGATCGTCTGGCAGATTGCGTGATCGAAATCGCCAAACCGGGGGATAGCGTTCGCATTACACCAGTCAAAGATGTAATCGAACCAAGGTGTAAAGTTGATTCAACAACAGGTATTTTTCCCGGGGTAATCAATAAAGTGGATATTGTTGGCAGCGGCCGGACGCATGTATTGAAGGGCTGTGCCGTCATGACGGTTGGAAAAATTGTCGGATTTCAAGAAGGTATTGTGGATATGCAGGGTCCGGGTTCTGAACTGACCCCATTTTCACAATTGCTGGAAATCTGTTTAGTTTTAAAACCGCAAGAAGGACTTGATCCGCATCTTTACGAAGAAGCGGCTCGCTTTGCGGGCTTAAAAACGGCTGATTATATCGGCAAATTTGGGGAAGCGGTTGTGCCGGATCAGATTGAAACATTTGAGACACTGCCGCTTTTACAACAGATTCAGCAATATCCGGATCTGCCTAAAATAGGGTATGTCTACATGCTCCAAACACAAGGGCTGCTTCATGACACGTATGTGTATGGAACAGATGCAAAGCACATTGTGCCAACGATATTGTACCCAACAGAGGTGATGGATGGGGCAATCATCAGCGGAAACTGTGTGTCTGCCTGTGATAAGAATACGACTTATCACCATTTGAATAATCCGGTAATCGCAGACTTGTACAAGCAACATGGCAAAGAAATCAATTTCTTAGGTGTGATTGTTACGAACGAAACGGTTTATTTGAAAGACAAACATCGTTCAAGTGACTTTGTTGCGAAATTAACTGAGTATTTAGGCTTAGATGGAGTGATCATTTCTCAAGAAGGATTCGGAAATCCGGATACGGACTTGATCATGAACTGTAAGAAGGTCGAAGAAAAAGGCATCAAAACAGTGATTGTAACAGATGAATATGCTGGAAGAGACGGGGCTAGTCAGTCGTTGGCGGATGCGGATAAATTAGCAACTGCTGTAGTAACTGGCGGAAATGCCAATGAAACGATCCGATTACCAAAAATGGATCGCTTGATCGGACAATTAGATTATTTCGATGTGATCGCAGGCGGCTTTGATGGCAGCTTGAAAGACGATGGCACGATTGAAGTTGAAATCCAGGCAATTACCGGTGCAACCAATGAACTAGGTTTTAACAAAATGTCTGCAAAAGGCGTTTAAAATTAAATAGGGAGGAAATACTAATGACTTTAGATTTTAAAAATAAAAAAGTCTTAGTGATCGGCGACCGTGACGGTATTCCAGGACAAGCAATTGAAGCTTGTATCGAGGGTACTGGTTCAGAAGTAATATTCTCATCCACAGAATGTTTCGTCTGAACGGCCGCTGGGGCAATGGACTTAGAAAATCAACGTAGAGTAAAAGAAGCAGCAGAAAACTTCGGAGCAGAGAATGTTATTGTTCTGATCGGTGCTGCCGAAGGAGAAGCAGCTGGTTTAGCTGCTGAAACTGTAACGAACGGAGACCCTACGTATGCCGGTCCATTAACCAATGAACAGCTAGGTTTAGCTGTATATCACGCTGTAGAGCCAGAATTTAAAGAAGTTGTCGACCCAGATGTTTTTGAAGAGCAAATCGGCATGATGGAAATGGTTTTAGATGTTGATGACATCATTGAAGAGGTGTCGGAAATGAGGAATCAATACTCCAAATATTAATTAGTAAAGGAGCGTCTTATGACTAAGTTTAAAGTTGTTCACTACATCAACCAGTTTTATGCTGGAATCGGTGGTGAAGAAAAGGCGGATATCCAACCATTTTCAGAAGCCAAAGTAGTAGGACCAGGTCTTGCTTACATGAATTCATTTGGCGATGAAGCAGAAATCATCGGCACCGTTGTGTGCGGCGATAGTTTCTTTAATGAGAACTTGGATAGTGCCAAAAAGGATGTATTAGATCGTATCAAACAATTTGAACCAGATATTGTTGTTGCAGGCCCCGCGTTTAATGCCGGCCGTTATGGAATCGCTTGTGGCGAAGTAGCTCAAGCGGTCATGACTGAGCTTGGCATTCCGGCTGTGACCGGGATGTACGAAGAAAACCCTGGAGTAGAAATGTACAAAAAGGGTGCCTATATCGTGCCGACTAGAAATAGCGCGGCAGGTATGAGAAAAGCAGTGCCTGTGATTGCAAATCTCGCGTTGAAATTGTTGAGAAAGGAACAGGTTTCACCAGAAGCAGATAACTACTTTGTTCGTTATCGGAAAAATTTTCAGGATGAAAAACGCGGTTCAGCACGAGCCGTGGAGATGCTGGTTAAGAAAGTGAATGACCAAGAATTTACGACCGAATTTCCTATGCCTGAATTTGATAACGTCGCGCCAGCCACAGCGATAAGTGATCTATCTAAAGCGAGAATTGCGCTTGTGACTTCTGGTGGAATTGTTCCTAAAGGCAATCCAGATCGTATCGAATCCAGCAGTGCTTCAAAGTATGGAACGTATTCAATCGAGAATATTGATACTTTGTCTGCGGATTCTTATGAAACGGCTCACGGTGGGTATGACCCTGTTTATGCAAACCAAGATCCAAACCGAGTATTGCCATTAGATATAGTGAGAGAGATGGAACAAGAAGGGCTGATCGGCAGCCTGCACAATTATTTCTACACAACAGTCGGAAATGGAACGGCTGTTGCGAATGCCAAGAAATACGCGGCCGAAATCGCTCAAAAATTACTAGCAGATGGTGTCGATGCTGTCATTTTGACATCCACCTGAGGAACCTGTACTCGTTGCGGTGCAACGATGGTAAAAGAAATTGAGAAAACCGGTCTACCTGTAGTTCATATCTGTACAGTAGTTCCAATTTCGCAAACAGTTGGAGCCAATCGAATCGTCCCAGCTATTGCGATTCCTCATCCACTAGGAAATCCAAACCTAAGCTTGAAGGAAGAGAAAAAACTTCGTCGCGGGATTGTTGAAAATGCGTTGAAGGCAATGACGACTCCAGTGGACGAACAAACCGTATTTGAATAATTGATGGTTGCCTGAGTGAGTGTTCATTCAGGCAACTTAGAACGGAAAAAAGTATTTTCTTATTTATGGGAGGAGCTTAAGGATATGTACGATGTGATTATTATCGGCGGCGGGCCAGCCGGCTTAACGGCAGCTCTATACAATGCAAGAGCACGGTTGAAGGTGTTGCTCTTAGAAAAAACAAAATTAGGCGGACAAATTGTTTCCACACATGAAATCGCTAATTTTCCAGGATCGATCAAGATGAGCGAAGAAGAAACCTCTGGTCCGGAATTGATCAAACGAATGGCGGATCAGGCCCAGCAGTTTGGTGCGGAGATTCAATTACGTAAAGAAGTTACCGATTTGGAATTAGAAGGAACGGTCAAAAAAATAACGTGTAAAGATGGTAGCGTTTTCGAATCCCATGCGGTGATTTGTGCCAATGGTGCATTTCCAAGAGAGATCGGTTGTACTGGGGAACGTGAGCTGGCAGGAAAAGGTGTTTCTTATTGTGCGACATGCGACGGTGCCTTTTTTGAAGATATGGAAGTATTTGTAATCGGCGGCGGAAATTCAGCGGTCGAGGAAGCGATGTTCATTACGACCTTTGCACGTAAAGTAACGATCATTCAAAACTTGAGCGATCTGACCGCTGATGCGATTGCGGTTGAGCAAGCGAAAGCCAATGACAAGATCGAGTATATTTTTGATTCAGTCGTGGAAAGTATCGAAGGCGACGGCATGGTAGAGGCGATGACTATCCGTAATACAGAGACAGATGAATTAACCCGTTTTGAAGCGGATGAAGACGATGGGCTATTTGGGATCTTTGTCTTTATCGGCAATGTACCGAGTACGCAACTTTACCAAGGAAAAATTCCATTGAATGATTACGGCTATATAATTACTGATGAAGCGATGTGCACGCAAATTCCCGGTGTTTTTGCGGCAGGAGATATGCGGCCAAAAGTGCTGCGTCAGGTCGTTACAGCTACTGGTGACGGGGCAATTGCCGCGTTCTCAGCACAAAAATATGTGGAGAAAATCAAAAGGGAGGTACCAACAACATGATTGAATTAACTGTTGATAATTTTGCTGCCGAAGTTACAGAGCAAGCCAAACCAGTCTTAGTAGACTGGTGGGGAGAAACCTGTGAAAATTGTTTGGCTTTGATGCCTGATGTGGAAGAACTATATGCACAATATGGCGATAAAATCCGTTTTACGAAGTTCAACACATCACAGAAAAAAGTACGCCGCTTCTGTATTCAGCATAAAATACTAGGATTACCGGTTATCTCAATTTACCAAAATGGTGAAAAAGTTGACGAAGTAGCGAAAGATGACTGTACCAAAGAATCCATTGAAGAAATGATTCAGAAATACATTTAGGGAGAATGCCCATGAACTATTCGACTTTACGCGGGGCGAGCTATGTTTTAGTTCATACACCAGATATGATCGAACATAATGGCACGACCCAAACAACTGAAAAGATCACGACACCAGATAGTCCATATTTGGCGAATCTGTACGATAACCTGCGCAGCTTTGAGGAAGTAGTCAATTATGCGCCTAATCAGACTTTTATTGGAAACATGGACTATCATGAATTAAAAGAAATTCCACAACCGTGGGTCAATCAATCAATCGAAGGTAAACGTGAAGGCAAATTCGGCGAGATCATGCCGGAATTGGAATTTTACGGTTTGTTGCAGATTGTTGATGTGTTTGAACTGGTTCATCTGGAAGAAAGTTTTGCGGCAAAAGTTCGCGAGGCGTTAAGCAACCATCCTTTGTTCAAGGATGACGTGGAAAAAATCAAAGCGGGCAAACCGTTAGCCTGGATCGAAAAGGATCTGGCCGAAAATCATGCAGAAGGTCTGTATTATGACCGCCAGCTAGTTGGCGGTGTGAGCCCAGCACATCAAATCGACGTGAATTTGAATGCGCATGTGATGCTGGAAAATCTAGTGGTGAAGGCTAGCGGAGTCTTAGCGTTACGGCAATTAATCGCTAAACACCAGCTTGACCCAAAAGAGATTGATTACGTAATTGAATGCAGTGAGGAAGCTTGCGGAGATATGAATCAGCGGGGCGGCGGAAATTTTGCCAAGTCCATCGCTGAATTATGCGGATGCGAACACGCGACTGGTTCAGACATTCGCAGTTTCTGTGCCGGACCGACTCATGCGTTGATCACTGCGGCTTCATTAGTAGCAGCAGGTACTCACAAAAATGTCGTACTTGTAGCAGGCGGGGCAACCGCTAAATTAGGTATGAACGGTAAATCCCATGTCGGTAAGGGGTTGCCGATTTTAGAAGATGTTTTGGGCGGTTTTGCGGCCTTGATCAGTGAAAATGATGGAGTAAGTCCAATTTTACGCCATGATTTGACTGGTAAACATGAAGTTGGCAGCGGATCGAGCCCGCAAGCAGTCACCACTGCGTTGATCGGAAGTATTTTAGAAAAAGCCCAATTAACGATCAAAGATGTGGATGTCTATTCTGTCGAAATGCAAAATCCCGATATCACTAAACCAGCTGGTGCCGGCGATGTACCGTTGGCCAATCTGAAAATGATCGGGGCGATCGGAGTATTACGTAAGGATATCGAGAAAAAAGATCTGATGGCTTTTGTTAATGAAAAGGCGCTTGTCGGTTGGGCACCAACCCAGGGTCATATTCCGAGCGGCATTCCGTATTTAGGTTTTGCGGCAGAAGACTTAGTCAGCGGCGACAAAAATCGCGCGATGATCGTTGGGAAAGGTTCACTTTTCTTAGGGCGGATGACCAACTTGTTTGATGGTGTGTCGATTTTGATGGAGCGCAACAACGGCAAGGTTGCAGATGAGAATCAGCAAGATTTAGAAGAGCTGGTGAAGCGAGAAGTTGCGCAGGCATTGAGAAGTTTCGCTGCCAATCTTTCAGCAGAATAGAGGTGGAGCTATGTCTGATCAAGTAAAACAAACGGTAAAAAAGGTTTTTGAAGATTTGGCGACTAGTTTAGAAACGGGACGAATGGAATCAAGAATCAAGATCGGTTTGACCATTGACGGCAGTGAATTAGGCACAGAAGTCATGAAACAAGCAGCCTATGCAATTAAACAAAAGAACCTATTTGATTTGGTTTTAATTGGAAAGGACGTCGACTGGGTAACCGATTTTGATCATTATTCAACGACTGATTGTCAGAAGGATTCTGCTGAGCTGATGGAAGAGCTGTTGGACAGCGGCGAACTGCAAGGCTGTGTGACGCTGCATTATAACTTCCCGATCGGCGTTTCCACGGTTGGCAAGGTAGTGACACCTGCATTGGGACGTGAGCTTTTTATTGCAACTACAACTGGGACAACTAGCGGTATTCGAAATGAAGCGATGGTGCTGAATGCTATTAATGGTATCGCTGCTGCGAAGGCCTGCGGTATCCAGCAACCGACAATCGGTATTTTGAATATTGAAGGTGCAAAAACGGTTGAACGTTCGTTGACTACTTTGCAAGAAAACGGGTATGAGCTTGTTTTTGGTGAAAGTCAACGGGAGGACGGCGGCAAAGTTCTACGCGGCAACGATTTACCTTTAGGCAGCGTCGATGTCGTGGTCTGTGATAGTCTAACAGGCAATCTTTTGATGAAGCTTTTCTCAGCCTATTCGAGCGGCGGAAATTATGAGACTGTCGGTGCGGGCTATGGGCCAGGGCTCGGTCGGAATTATGAACGCAACATCTGCATTATTTCTCGTGCTAGTGGTGCACCAGTGATTACTAATGCGTTGGAATATGCGTATGAACTCGCGAAGGGGAAACTTGGAAAAATCAGTCAGACTGAATATCAAAAAGCAGATCAAGCGGGTTTGAAGCCAATTTGTCTGGAGTTGAGCGCAGTGCCAACGACAGAAGTCAAAGAGATCGAGCCGCCACCAAAGGAAATTGTCACTAGCGAGATTGCTGGAATCGAGATCATGGAGCTGGAGGATGCGGTCAAAGTTTTGTGGGAAGCAGATATTTATGCTGAAAGCGGAATGGGCTGTACAGGACCGATTGTATTAGTCAATGAGAAGAATTTAGCAGCTGCACAAGCAGAATTGAAAACAGCCAAATATTTATAAAAAGAAACCGGCTTATCCAATGGGCCGGTTTCTTTGTGCGAAAAATTAAAATAAAAAATTGCTGGCGGTTATTGTGATATGAGTCAATGCAAAAAGTGCCACGAAAGAAAGTGCAAAGGGATTTCGCAGTTTCCAAGCAGTCAGCAGGAAAAAGATCGAGGGGAAAACCGCCAAACCAACCAGCATCAGACCATTAGAAATTCCGGCAAAATAAAAGCCCCAAAGCACAAAATAAAGGATTAATGAACCCAATGCACTCATAGTCAAAACGCTATTCTTCCGTGCAGGTGTTCGATTCAAAATAAAGCAAAGTGAGCCCATCATTCCGAAACGACCAACGTTTTCCAATAGGTTCCAGAGCCAGAAACTCGATTCATTTTGACTCAAAACATTGTTTGGAGGCGTAATAAAAAGAAACAAAAGATTTGGAAGCATGACTAAGCAGACGGTCAATAACCCGATGGGAGAAAATCCGATGCGATAATTTTTCATAGACGACCTTTCTATATGTAACAGGTTTTAATTAATTATAGTAGGAAAAAGCAAAAAAGCCATCCAACTTAGGGACCATTCTATAAAAAAAGAATTAAAAAGAGGCAGAATTCTCCTTGACTCTCCAGTTGCGGAAGACTTTAGACTGGATAGGTAAGGGGGAATTTAGATGAAACCACTAAGATTAATCGGTCTCACACAAAACAATCTGCAGCATCTCTCATTAGAGATCGAAAAGAACCAGCTGATTGTGTTTACAGGCGTGTCAGGTTCAGGAAAGTCCAGTTTGGTCTTTGACACGATCGCGGCGGAAGCGCAGCGGCAAATGAATGCGAACTACTCCGCATTCGTAAGGAATCGGATGCCTAAGTTCCTCAAACCGAAAGCGGAACGGATTGAAAATTTGAATCCGGCAATTGTGATCGATCAAACTCCGCTAGGCGGAAATCAACGTTCAACTGTCGGAACGATCACCGAAACCTATTCTTTATTACGGTTATTATACTCACGCGTAGGTCAGCCTCAGATTGGGTCAGCCGGTCAATTTTCTTTCAACAATCCTCAAGGAATGTGTCAAAAGTGTTCTGGTTTAGGTCGGGTCAATCAAATTAATGTAGACAAATTGATCGACCGCGAAAAATCTTGGAATCAAGGAGCTGTGTTAGACACGCGCTATGCCGTTGGAAATTGGTATTGGAAACAGTACGCAGCGGCGGACTTCTTTGATAATGATCAACCGCTTAAAGAATTGACCACTTCCCAATGGAATCAATTAGTATATGGACATCCAGAACAAGCACTTACACCAGTCAACCCGAAGCTTGAAGGGATTTGTCGGAACTACGAACGGATTATTTTGAAGCGCGACTTGTCTGGTCACAGTAAAATGTATGAAGAAAAATTAAAAGAATTATTGTTTGAAGCACCGTGTCCAGATTGTGAAGGGCGCCGTTTGAACAAAGAAGCGCTGTCGGTAAAAATCGACGGTCGTTCGATTGCGGATTGTGTGGAAATGGATATGAACGAACTGCTTCAGTTTCTAAATGATTTAGATTATCCGGAAGTGAACGAGGTGATCAGTGAAATCAAGCGACAAGTTCAGCGCTTGATCGATATTGGGCTCGATTACCTGCAGCTAGATCGGCAGACTCCCACCTTGTCAGGTGGTGAGGCCCAGCGAGTAAAATTAGTGAAATATATGGGCAGTGCCTTGAATGGAATGTTTTATATTTTTGATGAACCTAGTACCGGGATGCATGCGCGCGATGTTTCTCGAATCAATCGACTGCTGCAAGATTTACGAGACAAAGAAAATACTGTTTTTGTTGTGGAACATGATCCAGATGTGATTGCGGTGGCGGATGAAGTGATCGACATTGGTCCGTTAGCGGGCAAACAAGGCGGAGAGATCATCTTTCGCGGAGATTATCCTTCCTTGCTGCGGTCAGACAGCTTAACAGGAAAAGAAATTTGTCAGACATTGCCAATCAATACTCATCCCCGTAGTTGGCAAGAAAAAATGACGATCAATGAAGCGAACTTGCACAATTTGAAAAATGTGACGGTGGACATTCCCAAACATGTCTTAACAGTAGTTACCGGCGTGGCCGGTTCAGGAAAATCGACTTTAATCACAAAAATCCTGCCAGAACAGTACCCCAACGAGATTTCCATCATCAATCAAGCACCAATCAAGGCAACGAATCGAGCAACTCCAGCGACTTATCTGGGGATCTATGACGAAATTCGACGTACCTTCGGCAAAGCAAATCAAGTTCCGGTCGGCATGTTCAGTTTCAACTCAACAGGAGCCTGTCCAGTTTGTCATGGAAAAGGGGAGACCGTTGTCGAGCTGGTCTTCATGGACCCGATCGTGAATGAGTGTGAGGCATGCGGCGGCACACGCTTCTCTGATGAAGCGCTCAGCTACAAGCTGAAAGGATGTACAATTTTAGAGGTATTGGCGAAAACTCCTAAAGAGCTGCAGGAATTCTATCATGGGATCGGCAGTAAAAAAATGATTGAGAAACTGCAGGCGATGATCGATACGGGTCTAACTTATTTACCGATCGGCCGCACATTGACGACTCTTTCGGGCGGTGAACGTCAGCGCTTGAAGCTGACTAAAGCGATCACACAGAATGAATCCGTGTTTGTTTTGGACGAGCCAACCACCGGACTGCATCTGTCAGATATCAAGAAGCTGAACGCGTTGTTCCAACGAATGGTAGAAAAAGGGAATACCTTGATTATCATCGAACACCACAGCGAAATCATCAAGCAAGCTGATTGGGTCATTGATATTGGACCAGATGGCGGTGTGAAGGGCGGCGAAGTTGTATTTAGCGGCGTTCCCGAGGATTTGTTGAAGAGTGGAACGATTACTGGTGAATATTTGAAAAAAAGTAGTGAATTAATCGAACATTCCATCTCCTGCTGATTCAGCAGGAGATTTTTTTGGCGTAGTCAGTTCAGATTTGAATTCAGCACAAAATATTAATAAAAAGAATAGTTTAGATTTATTATTATTTAAAAGCTGAAAGCTCAACGGAGAGTAAGCTCCATGTGTTTTCTTTTATTTTTTAAAAGTTGTTGAAGCAATAATGGCAATAAATGGGTGTTGTTTTTTGTTATACTTAAAAGGGGATGATCGTGATGGATCGATTGAAAAACATCTGTTGCTACGCACCCATGATGGTGTATGCAACACCAGACGTTGAAGCAGAAGTAGATAAATTGTGTTTAGAAATGGTTACGCTTGCGGCGAAAGGCTGGAGTGTGGACCAGTTATATTATCATGCCTTGAGATACGGTAATGAAATCAAAGGCGCTGATATGGTATTATCAGCGGACACCAAAGGGCTAGTCATCATCTTTCGGTCTGAGCAGGAAAGACAGGAGGTGGAAGAATATGCCAGTGAATACTTTTAATCTCAACATCATTCATCAAAAGATGTGTGATGAGTTCATCGCAGATATCTGGATTTTCGCCATCCAAAAATGCATGGACTTGCAGGAGGCCTTCGTTGCAGCTAGAAAAGAAGAGCAGCTTAACTACTTTTATAACTTGATAGACGAAAACGAAGAGATGTTTTTATATGTACATGAAGAATTAGGACTAGATTGCTAGTCCTTTTTTTGCCGTTTACGGATCTATACGTATGAGATCAAATATCTCCTCAAGAACGATTGCCTCGGCCGATTGAAAATTAGTATACTTAAGCTAATTAGTGGTGTATCGGTTTGAAATTTTTTCAATGTCCCAATGGAGTTAGCATGAAGGAGGAACGTTCTATGAGCAAAACACTCAGATTGGTATTTCCCCAATGGCAAGGAGGAAACAATCCAAACTATGTTTTTGGCTCCGAGCTATTGAGTCATATCGTGCCGCAAAGCAATAAGGCCGAAACAATTCGAGTTACAGTTGAGAAAGATTTTTCGCAAGAATTGCCGCTGGAAAATGGCGTGATCGGTGAAAGCGGACTGTTAGAACAATTGGCAGAAGCTGAGCGGATTTTAGCAGAAAAGGCACCAGAGAAAGTGATTACTTTAGGAGGGGATTGCTCCATATCCCAGGCGCCTTTTGATTATTTACACGGAAGGTATCCTGAATCATTGGGTATCCTTTGGCTAGATGCCCACTCGGATATGTCAACGATCAAGGATAGTACGCGAGGCCATATGATGGTGTTAGGTAATTTGTTAGGACATGGAGCACCGCAGTTTTCGGAAAAAGTTCAACATCCATTCAAAGTCGAGCAGATTATGCTGGCGGGACTCAAATACGAGGAGCTCCGCCCATGTGATCATCAGGTCGATGATTTGAAAATGAAATATCTAACACCGGCCGAACTTGCTGAAGATAGTCAATTACTTATCGAGTGGATCAATCAGAATCAGTTCAAACAGTTGGCGATTCATTTTGATTTGGATGTTTTATCGCCGCAGGATTTCCGCTCGATCAATCCGGGCAAGCCTTACTTAGACCTAGAAAAATTCCCAGCGCCGATCGGAACGATGACACTGGATCAAATCGGACGAATCATTCAGGATGTTTCCGAAAAAACTGAGATTGTCGGTTTCAGCATTGGCGAACATTTACCGTGGGATGCGATAAATCTGCGGAGAACGTTAGAGAGCGTAGAAATATTTAGTGAATAGAAAAAAGTCAGCGAGTGCTGACTTTTTTTGTTACGAAATGATTCGAATTTATTTAGCACAATAACTCAATGTTTCTTTCTGCCAGAAACTCTTGCCATTCTTGTGAAGCTTTTTGATCGGTAATGATGTAATCAATTGAATCAAAATCAGAGATTAAATAGACCGTTCTGAAATCAAACTTTGTGTTATCAGCCAAAAGAAAGTTCTTTTCGGAGGCGAGAAAAAGATTTTCTCTAATTTTTGCTTCTTGTTCATTTGTATCAGAGGGTCCGGCTGGCATAGAAAGTCCTGAACAGCTGACAAATGCCTTGTTAATGACATACTTTTTAATCGACTCATTAGTAATATTCCCAACTAAAGAATTCGATTTTCCTCGTAAGGTCCCACCTAAAATGATTAAATTCACATTTTTAACATTCATCAAAACGGATCCTATGGTAATTGAATTGGTAATGACCGTAACCGATAACTCAGCCTCTTTGATTAATTTGGCAAGACTGATGGCTGTGGTTGAAGAGTCAATGGCGATTGTGTCACCAGGATTGATGTATTCCAAACAAATTTGGGCAATTTTATTTTTTTCGTCTAGGAGCATTTCAGTTCGAATAGTGATCGGGACTTCATTATCCACTGTTTCGATTAAAAAGGCACCACCGCGAACCCGTTTGATCTTATTTGCATTTTGTAATTCGACCAAATCATTTCTTACCGTTTCTTCTGTTACATCAAACATCTTACTTAATTCAGAAGTGGAAACACTTCCATTTTCATTTAGGAGATTTTCAATAATACGTAAACGCTCGAATTTTAGCACTTTAAGAACCTCACTTCACTATTTATCTATTTAATAATAGCAAGCTTGAAATTGAAAATCAATAAGAGTCTTTTCGCCTTTTTTCGTTTAGTTTTGGAAAATTCGTCTTATTTTGGTTTATTTTTAAAATATCTTGACTTTATTTGGGGAAATTTGTATATTAAGTATAAGGAAAGCGCTTACCAAAAATAAACCAAATAAAGGAGAAACAAGATGGAAAAAGGCAATTTTAAAGGAATGCTCCCCTTAGTCATTTTTTTAGCACTTTACATGTTTACTGGATTATCAACAGGTAGCTTTGAAAACATGCCGTTAATGGTTGGGATTACAATTGCTTGTGCAATTGCTCTCATGATGAACAAAAAGGATGAGAAAATTAGTTTCGATGAAAAAGTGACAATTTTTTGTAAGGGCGCAGGCGATCACACGTTGATTCTAATGGTTATCATCTTTATGTTGGCTGGAGCCTTTTATGGCGTTGCCAATGCGATGCACGCGGTTGATTCTGTTTCAAATCTTGGGCTGAGTATTTTACCAGCTAATATGATTTTACCGGGAATTTTTCTGATTGCTTGTTTGTTAAGTTTTGCGATGGGTACTTCAATGGGTACGGTTGCGGCACTAGCTCCAATAGCCATTGATATCGCAACGAAAACAGGTTCAAACGTCGCTCTTCTTTGTGGGATTGTTGTTGGGGGCGCGATGTTTGGTGATAACCTTTCATTCATTTCTGATACAACAATCGCGGCAACTAGAACGCAGGAAGTATCAATGAAATCAAAATTCAAGGCCAATATTTTGATCGTTTTACCAGCCGTTCTAATCAATGCAATTCTGCTGGCCATTCAGCCAATTGATACCAGTGGAATTACTGGAGGAACCTATAGTTATAATTTGGTTAATATTCTTCCCTATGTGTTAGTAATTATTTTGTCATTAGTAGGTATGAATGTAATCAACGTAATGGCTTTGGGTGTGTTATCTGGTCTAGTAATTGGACTGATACATGGTGATTTCGGGCTAACAGGTTTTATGAAAACCATCCATGAAGGCATGATGAGTATGCAGGATATGGCGATCATTGCCATATTAGTAGGTGGTTTAGTGGCCGTGATGAAGCACCTTGGCGGAATTGATTGGCTGCTGCATAACCTGACTAAGGGAGTGAAGACACGCCGAGGAGCAGAATTTTCGATTGC
Organism: Enterococcus malodoratus ATCC 43197; assembly: GCF_000407185.1. GTDB lineage: Bacteria > Bacillota > Bacilli > Lactobacillales > Enterococcaceae > Enterococcus_A > Enterococcus_A malodoratus. Next base: position 565,397 of record NZ_KE136481.1, on the reverse strand, counting down.
GGCATTAGTCAGTTTGATCGATATTGCCACTACGAATAATACGATCTCAATTATTGCAGCAGGACCTCTAGCAAGAGATATCGCTGATCGCTTTGATATTTCTCGTTCACGAACGGCAAGCATCCTCGATCTATTTTCTTCTGCTTTCAATGGGTTGTTGCCATATGCCGGACAGTTATTAGTAGTTGGCGGTTTGGCTGGTGTATCCCCGGTGAGTATTATGCCGTACAACTGGTATTCAATGTTGATGATCGCCGCAGGATGCTTATCGATCATTTTGCAAGTTCCTAAAGTAAAAGACGTTTTGGATGTTAAGCAGTCGAATCCTTCTGATGTTGAAACAGAAGAAGTGAAAGAGGTAGACGTTGTTTAGTTCATGCATTCGTGGAGGAAAATGAATGAAGAAATTATTGGTAAGAGCACCGATTAATGAAGAAAACCTGATTAAATTGGAAAAACTCTTTGATGAAGTGATTTATATGCCTTGGACGGATACTGGCGAACGCTTCTATGAGGAAGAAATGATTGATTGTTTGTTAAGGGAACGGCCAGATGCCTTAATTACTGAGTTAGATGTTATTAATGAAACCGTTTTAAAGGAATACTCGGATTTGGTATTTATTGGGGATTGTCGTGCTTCTCCGGAAAACATTGATGTAAAGGCTTGTGAAAAATACGATATACCGATTTTGTGTACACCAGCCCGAAACGCCAATGCGGTTGCAGAAATGTGGATCAGTACTCTGATTGCTTTTGAACGAAATTTAGTTGATGCTGTCAATTGGACAAAGGAAAAGCAATGGCAGATTGGAACGACACCGTACCATCTTTGGAAAGGCAATGAAATCTATAAATCAAAGATTGGATTTGTCGGTTTTGGTGCTGTGGCTCGAAATATTGCCAAATTACTTAAAGGATTTGATGTGGAGATTGCTTTTTATGATCCTTTTGTTAACCAGCTAGAAGAGTATAAGAAAGTCGAATTAGAAGAAATTTTTCTAGAGTCCGATTACATTACGATTCATTTACCAGTAAATGATGCAACGAAGCAGATGATCAATCAAGATTTATTGACTCTAATGAAGAAAGACAGTATCTTCATTAATTCATCGCGCAGTGCGGTGGTTGATAATAGGGTTTTGTATGAACTAGTGGAAAATAAAAAAATTCGAGGAGCCATTCTGGATGTCCTAGATACTGAACCGCCAACAGCTGAAGATGATCCGGTAATTGCTTGTTCAAATGTTTTATTGACGCCTCATATCTATGGCGCTTCTTATCAAGTGGTGGATCATCAATCAGAGATTATGACACAAAATATTCTCAGCTTTTTGGATCGAGAGCATTTGATCGAACCGGCAATAGGTAAGCTACCATGAAACAGGATGCGGCCTTAATTATTGATATAGGAACAGGAAGCACCAGAGTCGCAGTCATTTCAAGTGAGGGAAAAATAGTCGGGATCAAAGGTTTCAAAAATACCTACTATGTAGACAGTGAGTATAGCGATGCGAAATACTTTCTTCCAAACGAATTGAAGCAAAATATTTTCTCGCGAATAGAAGATTTACTAAGCGAGCTTAAGGACTATAAAATAAAATATTTGAGTTCGTCCTCTGCAAGAGAATCCTTTATTTTACTCGACAAAGCCGGGCATGACTTTTATGGATTGCCTAATATCGATAATCGTGGAAAAGAATGGTTGAGAGAGATAACACAACGAGAATATATTGAAAAGGTCACGGGACGTCCTCTGACTGAAGATTTTGGAGCGATGAAATTATACGGATTAAAACAAAAAAAGAACTCGTTCTTCGAATCAATCACTCAAATCATAAGTTTGAGTGATTGGGTGGGCTACTTGTTTACTGGGAGAATTGAAATGGAATACTCGCAAGCCAGTGAGACACAGCTTTTCAATATTTATACCAAAGACTGGGATCAGAAAGTTTGTGAGGCCTTTGAAATCGATCGTTCAATTCTTCCAACCATTACTAAAACAGGTACGGCTCATGAAATTTTATCTAAAATGAAAACGAATTTTGATCTCGACTCAGAGTGCCTCTATGTGGTGGGCGGCGCGGATACACAACTGGCCGCGAAAGGAATGGCCCTTAGTTCGGATGACATCGGATTAATTTCAGGAACATCCTCTCCCGTTGTTAAGTACAAAGAGGCGATTCCAAATTATGAAGAGAATAAAGAATTCAATTTTTGGAGCAGCTGCAATTTAGCGGGTGAAGGATACCAGATAGAAACAAATCCTGGCGTGACAGGACTAAACCTGCAGCTGGCAAAAGAAAAATTATTGCCAGAGGTCACATATGAGTCCATCAATCAGCATATTAATGATCACTATGAGGCCTTGAAATGTGTGGCTAGTTTCACCAGCCAGTCCCCATATAAAAATATTTCGTTTCCTAATGGCGGCTTCATGATGACGGTTCCGTTTAATCAGGAATTGGAAAAGATAGATTTGCTTCATGCAGTAGTGGCGGATATTGCCTTTTCAATCGTTTTTAAAATCCGTCAAAATGAAGTTTTGAGTCAAACAACATCGCCTTATATTGTTGGTGCCGGCGGTGGCTTGCGGATGGAAAGTTTATGTCAGATGATTGCTGATTTGACTGGGAAAAAGCTCGTTTTAAAAGAAAATTTTGATGAAGCATCGCTTATTGGTGCGGCAAGAATTTGTTTTTCAAAAGAAATTCAATTGAGTGATATTCCGATCGTAATGGAATTTGAACCCAAGGAGAGCAAGTATTTACGAGAAAAATTGGAAAATTGGTTGTTGTATCGGGAAAAAATAAATAGTAAAAAAGAGATTGGAGCATTTTAAAGATGAAGTATATGGCGCAAAGACAACAGATTGTAGAGTTTGGGAAAAAATTAATTACTGAAAAATTAACGACTGGTACCGGTGGGAATATCTCGATCTTTATTCGTGAAGACAATGTGATGCTGATTAGTCCAAGTGGGATTCCCTACAATGAAACAGAGCCGGAGGATATCGTTGTTTTAGATTTAGATGGGAATGTGGTGGAGGGAACACGGAAACCTTCCAGCGAATACCATATGCATTGTATCTTCTATCAAAAAACAGATCATGTAAATTCGGTCGTGCACACTCATTCTGACTATGCAACCGCGGTAGCTTGTTTATTACAAGAGATTGAACCGCTGCATTATATTATCGGCTCTGTCGGTGATAAGGTTCGTTGCTGTGATTATAAAACATTTGGAACGCAAGAATTAGCGGATGAAGCGTACCGCGTAATGGGTGAAAATAATGGAATCTTACTAGGAAATCATGGCGTACTGGCCGTTGGTTCAAACTGTGCGGACGCTTTTTCGGTTGCAAAGGATATTGAATTTTTAGCGAAATTAAAAATACGAGCAGAAGCGATCGGCAAGCCAGTATTATTGAATCAAGAACAAATGGACGTGGTCGTTGAGAAATTTGGAACGTACGGTCAAGTAGCTGAAAAAGTCTAAGCAGCTAGAACAGTTATTCAGTTAAACAGACTCGAAAAATACAAAGCCGATCAGTGATAAAAGAACTCATCGGTTTTGTATTATCCAATTTTAGGAGGAAAAGACATGCTGAATTTTAATTATCATAATCCCGCTAATATCTATTTTGGCAAAAACGAAGAACAGCGAGTTGGCGAATTAATCAATAAATGGAGTAAAACGAAAAGAGTCCTAATTCTTTTTAGTGGCGATTATTATGAAAAATTGGAGATTGCTAAGACGATTCGAGAAGCACTAGCAAAATTTGAGATTCAATATTTTGAGAATGGTCAGGTCGTTCCGAATCCTGCGTTGTCATTAATCAATGAACTAAGTGATTTTGTAAAAGAAAAGCAAATCGATTTTATTCTAGCAGTTGGTGGAGGCAGCGTTATTGATACTGCTAAAGCTACCGCCTTGGGAAGTCTATATGAAGGAAATACATGGGATTTCTTTACCGGGAAAAAAGAAGTAAGTGAAGCTTTGCCGATCGGTGCAATCTCAACTGTTGCTTCTTCAGGCTCAGAAATGTCTCCTGCAACAATCGTGTCTAACAACGAGTATAAGTTAGGTGTAGAAAGTGAAATTATTATTCCAAAATTTTCTATTGTGAATCCAGAATTCACAGTAAAATTGCCTAAATATTATACAGGTGTCGGTACAGCAGATATTTTGTCACATTTACTAGAACGTTATTTCAGTAAAATTGAGCATACAGATATTACCGATTTTCTCTTAGAAGGAGCGATTAAATCAACGCTCATCAATGGAGGCAAATTGATCAATGACTTAGAAAATTATGATCTGCGAGCAGAGATGTCGTTAACTGCCATCATTGCCCATAACAATAGCTTGGAGCTAGGCAGAGAACCAGATTGGGGCTCCCATCGGATTGAGCATGAATTGAGCGGACAATATGGTGTTGTTCATGGAGAGGGAATGGTCGTCATAACTTTGGCATGGATGAAGTATGTCAGTCGCTTTTGCCCTAAACAATTTGTGAAGTACGGTATTCGTATTTTTGGTATCGATCCTCTCATTTATTCCGATTCAGAAATTATTGAACTAGCGATTGATAAGACAAAAGACTTTTTTGTCAATCTAGGAATGAAGACGACATTGAATGAACTGACGATTGACGCAACTCACTTTGAAGAGATGGCTGATCGAGCAACCAAAAATAATACACAAACAATAGGCCATCTTAAACCGTTGAACAGTACCGATATTGTCAAAATTTTGCAACTAGCATTATAAATAAATGATTGAGGTAGAAAAAATGATGAATAAGACAGTTCGCTATGATGAACATTTTTTAATGGAGGAGAAAGAGATCAAAGATTATGTTGCTGATCATTTAGATTCGTTTGATCATAAAGACCGATTAGTCGTTTCTGAAATTGGCGATGGCAATATCAACTACGTTCACCAAGTGCTAGACTCGATGACGGGCAAAACAGTCATTGTAAAGCAAGCAGATAAGTATTTACGTTCATCCGGGCGTTTACTTGACCTTTCTCGTAATCGAATTGAAGCTGAAATTTTAAAGATTCAAAGGGATCTGGCACCGGAATATATTCCAGAAGTCTATGATTATGATGAAACGATGGCTGCCCTGACAATGGAAAATATCTCTGATTACAAAAATATGCGCTATGAGCTGATTGATAAACAAATTTTTCCAAATTTCAGCGAAGAGATTTCTGATTTTCTCGCAAAGGTTCTAATTCCTACCACGGATCTGGTTTTGGGCAGTGCCGAAAAGAAAAATCGGGTAAAAGCTTTCACTAATAATGATATGTGCGATATTAGTGAAAATCTTGTACTGACAGAGCCTTATGATGACTACCGAAAACAAAATATTGTTACTCCGGGCAATGAAAAATTTGTCGAAACAAATTTGTATAACGATAAAAAGCTTCATGCAGAAGTGGCGGACCTTAGAAATAACTACATGAATAATGCTCAGGCACTGATACATGGAGATCTGCATACAGGATCTATTTTTATTAATCAGTCAGGCGTCAAAATTATTGATCCAGAATTTGCCTATTATGGTCCGATGGGGTACGACATCGGAAATGTTTTAGCACATTTATACTTCCCGCTAGTATTAAATCTTACAGCTGAATCGGCAGATGAAAAATTTACAGAATGGCTTCTGACAAGTATCAAAGAGACGTATGACAAGGTTCTAGAGAAACTATCTAACGTTTATGATGAGACTGTAAGTGTTGGTTTGTATCAAAATAAACTGTTCAAACAAAAATACCTTGCGGATGTAATGGCCGATACTGTGGGATACACCGGGACTGAAATTATTCGCCGCGTAGTAGGAGATTCTAAGGTAAAAGAGCTCGCGTTGATTCCTGAAGAAAAGAAAATTGAGGCCGAACGAATTTTAATCACTTCTGGCATTCAATTGATCAAAGAACGCGAAGCAATGACAGATGGACAATCTTTGATTGACGCTTTTATCAAATGTAAAGAAGGAATTTAGATGGAACGACAAGATTATACGATGCCCACATTGTTAAAATATGAAAATGTCGCCTGGTATGAAGACGGTAGCGTTCGAATCTTAGACCGCAGAATTTATCCAAGAGAAACAAGCTTTGTTGAATGTCATACGTATCAAGAGGTAGCTCAAGCGATTACCGATATGGTCACACAGAGTGCAGGCCCTTATACCGCGGCGGGAATGGGGATGGCTTTAGCTAGTTTTCAGAGTAGGAAATTGACTTTCAAAGATCGAATAGCCTATTTAGAAAAGGCAAGTGAAAAAATAGCGACGGCTCGACCAACTACCGCAAATCGCATGCGCTTGATTACAGAAAAATGTGTCGTTATTGGAAAAAAGGCCTTAGCAGAAGGAAACGATCCGACTGAAGCAATCAAACAAAATGCAATCGATTCGCTAAATCGTCGATATTTTAAAATGAATGTGGTTGCGAAATTTTTAATTGATAAAATCCCAGACAATGGCACAGTCTTAACACAATGTTTTGGTGAGACTATCATTGGCATGCTATTGAGAGAGGCGATCGAACAAAAGAAAACAATTAAATTCTTCTGCGCAGAAACACGGCCATATTTACAAGGCGCGAGATTAACAGCTAGTTGCTGTGCGGAAATGGGATTTGAAACGACGGTGATTTCTGACAATATGGTTGCTTATCTGCTAAGTTCACAACAAATTGATTTGTTTACTTCAGCAGCTGACACTATTGCTCAAGACGGACACATCGCCAACAAAGTCGGAACCTATCAAATCGCTTTATTGGCTAATCATTTTGGCGTACCTTATTTTGTCACAGGTATTCCTGACGCGGATAAGAAAGATAAAGCCAGCATAAAAATTGAAATGCGAGACCCAGAACAAGTCATGGAGCTGAATGGGATTAAGCATACCTTAGAAGGTGTGGATGCCATCTATCCTTCATTTGATGTTACGCCGCCGGAATTAATCGGAGCCATCGTGACGGATCAGGGCTTTTATTCACCCTATGATTTAGAAAGTTATTTCAAGAAAAATAAAACAAATAATTTCTATTAAAGGGAAGGAAACTGATGAGTAAACTTAAAGAAAGTTTTGTGATGCGGGACGAAGAAAATCAATTACTAGATAACACTTGTCTAGAAGTGATGGACGCTTTTGGGAAAGTTCATGGAGCAGTGATGAAGGACGGTGTTCTCTCAAGAAAGAATAAGTCTTTAATGGCTTTGGGGATCGCTATATGTGTCCGCTGCGACGGATGTATGTTTTCTCATGTTGAGTCGGCTGTTCTGTTAGGCGCTTCGATGAATGAGATTGCCGAAACAGTGGAAGTGGCCATTTTAATGGGCGGAGGTCCTTCTACTGTTTTTGGGCGGAGAGCACTCAAGGCAGCAGAAGAACTTTTATCATAGATAATCGTTCGAGCTCTCTTTTTAAACGGAATTAGCTGTTGTCCAAAAATGAACAAAGACCATTTTTTAACTATAGGACAGGAAATGAAGTTTTCTTATTCAAACATAAAAGTACCTAAACCATTTTCTCAATTAGAAAATAGGGCTAGGTACTTTTATTGATATTGGGTTTCAATAATGATCATCATTATTCACAATCTCATATTTAATTCCGTCTGGATCATTGAAAAAAACGGCATAGTAGTTTGGACCATGCTGAGGGAAAATCTGTGGTTCATCCAAAATTTCAGCGCCGAGCTCAAGAACTTTTTGATAGATACGATCAACTTCGGTTCTAGAGGAGGCTCTAAAGGCGATATGATGGATCGCTCCAGGTTTTCTTCGATGTACAGTGTCGTTTTCAAAAGGTTTCAGCGCGGAACAGATGCCGAAATCATAGGAGCCGTCGAGGTATTCGATAACATTCATATCCAATTCTGCTAAATAAACTTTGATTTTTTTCTTCAAATCAAAACCTAAAGCTTCCATCAGTCCATCGTAAAATGACTCAACTTCATTAATATCCTTCACTGTAACTTGCATATGATCGATCTTCATCGGTAATACCATTCCTAATCCGCCTTTCTAAAAAAATCCTATTATATTTTCCAATAGGTCGTTCCATCAACGGTTCGACCCAAGATTCCATATTCGATGAGATAACGTCTGATCGTCACATAATCTGTGAACATTTCAGAAATGATTGCATTGATTTCCTTTTCTGTATAGTGCCTTTCAGGAACAAAATTTTCGGCCAATTTTTGAATCAGAATAATCCGCTTCTTTTCCTTTTTTGGAATTTGTGTGGCTCTTCCTTGATCGTCAAGAAAAACATTGAAGACTTTTTCTCTTTCCTTTTTAGTGGATACAAATCGTTCATCGGAATCAATTAAGGAGTTCGCGGCAAAATTACTCTGTTCCTTTTCATCGATCGACTCTAGCAGGGCCAATAAAATTTTTGCCTGACGCTTCTTCTCCTTAAATTTAAAGCGGTGATTTCTTACAGCGGAAGTTGTGATGTTCAACTGCTCCGCGATTTCTTGATCATCGATCCCTTTAGAAAATAAGTTCAAAAAGTTCTTTTGCGTATCGCTTAAACCCGTTTGATTTTTATCGAGGTTCAGCAGCGCGTTAAATGAACCGTCATGCTCATGTTTTAAATGATAGATCATCGCGCCTTCAGCTCGCGCCATCTGACTGTTTGAGCCATTAATTGGATACACGAAACGGTCATCAAACGTTTGATCGCAATACAAACATTGAAAAAGAAAATCGCCTTTTTTTGAATAGCCCTTTTTAATCTCTTCAATCATCAATTCATTTTCCATAATATTCCCTCCGTTAATTCTATACTAACATATTACGTTATCGTTAGCAAATTAGGTTGCATAATCCATTTTTAGTTTAATTGATTTTGTTTTTCTTTTCCTTGACCTTCACGCGGCGTCAACCCTTATGATGAAGGACAAGGAGGAGATGACTATGAACGAATTTAAGGTAACGCTCGTTGATTCGTTGGCGTTTTATCAAAAATGTCTTCGCGAATCTGTCGACGAGAATGTGTTTCGTTATGAAATGATGCAGCCGCTGGAAGGAATGTGGCAGTATTTAAATGCACCGCTTTTTCCGAAAACACCAGGGGGATACGATGTGGTGATGGCGTCAGAAATGATGGGAATTTGGACACCGCGCAAAAGTATTGATTTGATTGAGTCAAAAATTGAACCATTAAGAAGAACCAATATATTTTCTGAGTATCAGCAAGTGTTCAAAGAAAGTGCGCAACGTTTTAGTGAGATCGGCTATCAGATTCCAGTCGATGAGTTTATCGCGAACATTTTATTAGGTGATCCGGAAAACGGTGTATTGATGGCAAGTGAAGGGTATAGCGGATTTGGCGGGATACCGGGATATATTATGCTGCTGGTCGTCCCGAATGACTTTAATCAAACAAGATTGAAATCAGCCTTGGCTCATGAGTTCAATCATAATGTTCGTTTTACCTATGAACCTTTCAATCATGGAGATGTCAGCGTGGAGGATTATTTAGTTATTGAAGGGTTAGCCGAAGTTTTTGCGGAAGATTTATATGGAGTTGATCAGCGCGGTCCGTGGGTGCAGGAATACGATGCGGAGGAACTGGCATATACGATCGAAGTAATGAAAGATGGACGTGAGGCCAGAGGATTTGATCAGGTATCGGCTTATATGTATGGCGATGAAGTCGCGAAAGAGCAGGGATATTCACCAGTCGGTCTTTCAAGAAATGCCGGCTATACGATCGGCTATCATGTGGTAAAAGCGTATCTTAAAAATACTGGCAAAACAATCGCAGAAGCAACTGTGACTCCTAGTAAAACAATCGTAAAAGAATCAAGAATATTTGATGAATGATCGGCGACCGGTTAAATAGCAGTCGTTTTTTATAAATAGGTATGCTATACTTTTATCAATTGAATGACACTAGGGGTGCTTTTGAAGCTGAGATTATACCCATTGAACCTGAAACAGTTAGGACTGGCGCAGGGAATGTGTAATGTTAAGAAATTTGTACCCGACCGCTTATTTGTGGCCGGGTTTTCTTATTGTCTGTCTATTTTAGGCATAGAGCCTCCTGCTCATTCTACTAAGAATCAAGGAGGTTTTTTATGTTGCATTAAAAAGTAGTTGTTTGTTTTTGATAGGTTTTAAGAAGGGAGAATAGGCATGACATTTACAGAATTGGCAAGAAAAGAAGCGGCATATTATTGGGAGGCGAGTTTTGAGCATCCCTTTGTTCAATCACTAGCGACGGGAGATTTAGCACCGGAGATTTTCCGCTATTATTTGCTGCAAGATCGTTATTACCTTGAACATTTTAGCAAGCTTTATAGCTATATCGCAGAACAGACGAAGGACGAAGAGGTTCAGGCACAATTGCGAGAAAATGCGGAACATCTTAAGTTAGGCGAGATGGCCATCCGGGAAGAATTCTTTTCAGAATTAGCGATTGACGAAAAAGAAATTCAGGAAACACCAATTGCGCCAACGGCTTATCACTATGTTTCTCATATGTATCGGCAACTGATCGACGGCACGGCAAATACGGCTTTTGCGGGAATGCTGCCGTGTGCGTGGCTTTATCAAGAGATTGGTGTTCGCCTGATTGAGTCAGGTTCACCGCACCCTCTGTATCAGCGATGGATCGAAACCTATGCTGGTGAAGACGCTGCCGAAGGGATCAAAAAGGAACGTGCTCTCTTAGATCGTTTATACGAGGAAAGTCCAAAAGAGGAGCAGCAAAAAATGATCGACGCCTTTGTGATCAGCAGTAAAATGGAATACGCATTTTGGGAAATGGCTGCGAAGTTAGAAAAATGGTAGATCGAAGAAGATCGTTCGAATAAGAACGGTCTTTTTTCTTTTTCTTAATTGTCAAATTAAGTTAGACAAATCATCAATACTTACGTAACTCAAAAATACTTCCAAAGGTGTTCGATAATCCAGTGATTTTCTAGGAATATTATTTCGTTTAGATGTGACAGATTGAATAAAAGATTCATCTACTGAATTGAAATCCATAGATTTCAATAAACCATCTCTACGTAACAATCCGTTAGAATTCTCGTTTAGGCCTCTTTGAGACGGCGTTCCTGGATCAGCGAAATAAATGGCAATATCATTGGCATTACTGATTTGTTTCCAATTTGAAAATTCCTTTCCACAATCAAAAGTGATGGATTTGAATAGATTTTTCGGTACAGATTCAAACCAATGATTTAATTTTTTTTCAATATCAATCGCTTGTCTACCACACGGTTTCAATGTGATGATAACTTTTGATAATCGTTCAACTAAGGTAATTACAGCACTTTTATGTTTCAGACCTACGATAGTGTCACCTTCAAGGTGACCAAACTCATTTGAGAATTGGCTATAATCTTTTTCACGTTCATGAATAGAGCGGCGGAAAGCTTGTTTTCCACGCCTTTCTTGATGTCCATTCGGTTTACGCTTGCCTTTCATCGGTAAGTCAGAAGGATTAAATAGCCCCTTTTTGAACATACGATAAATGGTACGAGCAGAACAACGAATAGGAAACGCTGCACGACCAACAATCACATCGGGTGTCCATCCTTGAACAACCTTTCTTTGAATATATTCTGATTGTTCCTCGGGTAAAACAAGCGGGCGTCTACCACAGTTTGATTTGTTTTTCTTATACTGTTGATAGTATTCTAAGGCTGATTTTCCTTGCTTGAAGAATAGGTATACTTTATGGATCGTTTGTCTTGAACGATTCAAGCAATGCGCAGTTTTCGCAACAGATTGATTTATTTTGAAATAAGACTCTATCATTACAAGTTCATCCGTTGTAAGATGGGTATAGGTCATTTGTACTCACTCCTTATAATTCTTTGGTCAGAACTATTTTGAGTGTAGCACAAATGGCTTTTTTAGTTGTCTAGCTTAATTTTACAATCGGCGTTTTATAAAAAGTAATTGACAGAGAATGATAGTCCTATGATAGAATGCAAGTAATCACTTGCATTTATTAGGAGGCGTGTAAAATGATTTCGGGAGCTGAATTGGTTGTTAAGGCATTAGTAAATGAGAAGGTTGAAGTTTGTTTTGCTTATCCAGGTGGACAGGCGATTGATTTGTTTGATGCACTTTATCAGCGGGAAGAATTTCGAGTAGTATTGCCAAGGCATGAGCTGGGACTGATCCATGCCGCTGATGGTTATGCCCGTTCAACAGGAAAAGTCGGCGTTTGTATGGTCACAAGTGGACCGGGGGCGACTAACTTAATCACAGGAATTGCGACAGCCGGGTATGATTCTTCACCTTTGGTTTGTATTACCGGACAGGTTTCGACACATCTGATTGGGAAGGACGCTTTTCAAGAGGTCGATATGGTTGGAATCAGCCGGTCAATAGCCAAATATGCGGTTACTGTCAAAAAAAGAGAGGAACTTGGCACAATTCTGAAAAAGGCCTTTGTGATCGCACAATCAGGAAAACCAGGAGTCGTTGTGGTAGATATCCCTAAAAACGTTCAACAAGAGCTTGGTTCAGAAGAATATCCAGAAACGGTCACGATTCGCGGCGGCCAGAAAATACAGGAAATCCCGACCAGTGAAATCAAATCTGTTGTCGGACTATTAAACAATGCAAAAAAGCCAGTCCTGCTCGTTGGAGGCGGTGTGCATCGTGGAAAGGCCCACAAAGAATTAATGGATTTTGTTGAAAAAAGCGGAATCCCCGTTGTTACTACGATCATGGGAAAAGGTGCGCTGCCTAGTAACCATCCAAGTTACATTGGCAACGTAGGAATTCATGGAAGCTATGCCGCAAATCAAGCAATCATAAATAGTGATGTCCTCTTTGCTCTTGGCACGCGTTTGAACGACCGTGTGACAGGAAATCCAGCGAACTTCTGTCGTTCAACTAAGCTGATTCATCTGGATATTGATCCTGCGATCATAGACAAAAACGTGGATGCTTCAATCAGAATGGTCGGCAATATAAAAACTGTTTTACCAAAGATCACCGAATCGCTGAATGTTAAGGATCACAATTGCTGGCTGCAAGAAGTAAAAAAAATGGACGGATCCGTTCCAGTTCACATGAAAGAAAAAGGATTGACACCAGAAATCATTATCAAGAAAATCAATCAACATTTTACAAACGCCATCGTTGTAACCGATGTAGGGCAGAATCAACTTTGGACGACGCAATTTCTTGAAGTGACTAAAGATAGACAATTATTGACTTCAGGCGGGTTAGGGACAATGGGATTCGGTTTTCCCGCTTCCATCGGAGCAAAATTAGGAAATCCAGGAATGGATGTTCTAACGATCACTGGCGATGGCGGATTTCAAATGAATCTGCAAGAACTTGCCACGACAATGCTGGAAAAAATCCCAATCATTGTTTGTATTTTCAACAATGGTTGCTTGGGCAATGTCAGACAATGGCAGGAGATGTTCTATGATAAACGCTATTCTTATACCATGCTAAAAGAGGAGACGTCACAGTATGTTCCTGATTTCGTTGCGTTAGCCCACAGTTATGGCGCTGAAGGTCATAAAATAACCAGAATAGAAGCAATTGATGAAGCCTTCAATCAAGCGAAAGCGGTCAAGGAGAAAACAGTGGTTTTGGAATTCATGCTGGAGACAGAGCAAAAAGTTCTGCCGATTGTTGCACCGGGTCAAAGTTTAAAGGAAATGATTATTTATGAGTAAAACTGAACAGAGATGGTTGAGTGTGTATGTTGAAAATGAAATAGGGGTATTGGCAAGGGTTTCTGGATTATTTTCGGGAAAATTGTATAATTTAAATAGCTTAACTGTCGGAGAAACCGAATCTGCGGATACCTCTCGCATGACGATTAGCCTCTACAGCGATGATCGAACCTTTAAACAGGTTAAACACCAGCTTCGTAATATGATCGAAGTGATTCAGGTGATCGATTATACAGCTATCCCGATTCATGCCAAAGAAGTCATGTATCTAAAGCTTAATTATTCCGAGAAAATAAAAAAGAAACTGGCTTTAATACAAAAAGATCGCAACTTTTCGATGATTGATCAATCTGACGAGGAACTCCTGATTGAGAGTATCGTTAGTGAGAAAGAAAATAATGAGTTGATCGACTGTATTCACGATTTTGTCTCAAAGGAATTTGAAGTAATTCGCGGCGGGAGTGTGGCAATTTCTAGTCTTACAAAGGAGTAAAAATAGTTGTATGAAAAATACTCGGACCAATATTATGGCCGCGACAAAGAAACTGATCGTGGAAAAAGGCTACAGCGATATGACGACGAAGGATATCGCAAAAGAAGCTAATGTCAATGAAGCCACGCTGTTTCGCCAATTTGGCAGTAAAAAAGAATTATTGCTGGCGACATTACGAGAAGCAGATTGGATTCCTTCAGTAAGCAGTGATATTTCTGACCAGTTTCAATGGGATTTAGCGAAGGATTTGCGTGTAATTATGGCGGACTATTTTGAACAGGTAACACCAGAAATTGTTCGATTCTCATTAGGGCTTCGCGCACAGGATATTTATCAGGAAACAATGCCTTATGTGGACAAAATTCCAACGGCCTTTGTTCAACTGTTAGAAGATTATTTACGTGCGATGGAAGAAAGAGAAAAACTTCAGATCAGTGATGCTAAAGCGTCTGCTGAGGTTATTTTCTCCAGTATGATCGGTTTTGCCTTTTTACATGCTTACTCCAATAAGAAACAGTACCAAATAGAAGCAGAGCACTTTATTTCTCAGGCTGTTTCCCAATTTGTTGAAGGCTTAAATGAACAAAACGTTTGAGTATCACTTCTCCGATCAATGGAAAAGCGTATATTCAAACGTTTTTTTGCTATAATAAGTTAATCCAAAGAAATATTTTTTAAAAGAGCACGAATTTTTTGTTTCAACAGTTTCGTCCTGGTTGGATTTTCGCCTGCTGTCGTTAGAGCGATTCCGAAGTCTTTTTCTTTTATAAATGCCATATTAAAAAAATTGCTGTTTTGTTGCTTCGTTGTATCATTCACCAGCTGCCGAGGAGTAGTTTCATTTAAAATAACTCGATTCACCGCTTGATTATCTGTACAAATAAAAATAACTTGAAAACCAGCTGTATCGCCATATTGAAAGGACCGTTCTCGTAAAATGACAGAACCGTTCCTTTTAGCATTCAACAATGTCTCCGAAAATTTCGGCGCTATTACAGTTGGTTTTGCACCTGCCTCAATCAATCCGCAAGCTTTTCGGGTGGCAATTTTTCCGCCGCCAATCACTAGGACCGAAAACTGCTTGATATCGATCAAAATGGGGTACATGTTTTCCCTCCTTTA
Source organism: Enterococcus malodoratus ATCC 43197 (assembly GCF_000407185.1). GTDB lineage: Bacteria > Bacillota > Bacilli > Lactobacillales > Enterococcaceae > Enterococcus_A > Enterococcus_A malodoratus. Next base: position 550,091 of record NZ_KE136481.1, on the reverse strand, counting down.
CCAATCAAGATCCAATCACCGATTGTCTCCATTCTGTTTTGAAAGTAGCATCAACGCTTTCTTTTGTTCAAATCGAAAATAGATAAAATGTGAAAGGATACCAAAGAATACTGGTCCTAAAAGCAATGTAGAAAAATTCAGGTAATTTCCTAATTTCAAAGGCTCGTAAATTTGAAAGGCAATTGCGACAAAGATACAAACACATACACTGATAGACAGGCTGTAGTTCAAATAGTTATTTTTGATAATTAACGAGGATGGTTGGATAACTCTTTTTTTGATAGAAAAAGGAAAACTGGCAGCAACAATAAAGTATGGGATTGCTCTTGAAACATTGGTCATATAAGTTAATTGATTAAACAATTCAGACAAAAAGGTATTGCTGAAAGAAAGCAGACCAATAAATACTGAGATGAGAATTGCTTGAATCCAAAGAGCATTTTCGGGCATTTGATTGCTATTTAGTGCCGAGAATTTTGGCCAAAATACTTTAGGCGTACTTTTGATCAAACTCTTTAATGGACCATAACTAATAGAACTAAGTAGGCTGATATAGGCCAGTCCCATCGTCAAGGCAGTATAGCGAATAAAAATTTGCGATAACAGATAGGTATGTTTAGCAGATAGATTGAAACTAACGGCTAACGTTTTTGCCAACTGGTCCATGACACCGTACATTAAATTTCCGAGGTGAAGAGAAGTAGTATTTCGCAAGCCTTCAATATTATTCGCACAGCTCCAAATGATGATACCGCTAACATATAATAATAACACGACAAACGAACTGATGATTACCGCTCGCGGAAATCTGGTTCGGCTTTTTTTTGTTTTGTCAGCAAGACTTGCGATAGTATCCAAACCACCAAAGGCAGTAATTGAAAAAATGAAAAAGGGCAGTTGAGACAATAATCGGTTGGAAGACTCTTGGAAAAAGCTTGGAATGGAGACACTGTGATGGATATTTATCCATACTTGAGCGGGATCTCTTACGATCAAGATCAGATTTCCTGCTAATGAAAGCACCAGCAAACCAACCATCGCATAGCCGCTGATATGCAAAAATCTAAAAATTACTTGAAACCCGCGTTTGTTCATCCAAGTGATAAAAAGCACTGCCAGAACTGAAAGCAGCGCCAACCAAAATTGCGGAGAAAATCCCAACCAGTCAATTGTTGCCGTTCTATCTTTTCCGAAAATAAGAATGGAGAGGGGAATCAGAATCTTCATGAATAAGCTGATCATCCAAATAAAATAACTACTATACCACAAAAAAACAGTTGTAAAAGCCGCTTTTGGAGAAAGCGATTCTTTCAGCCAATCATAGATTGCTCCTGAACGATGCGCGTATTTTTTTGTGTACTGGGCGACGATCAGAGCATAAGGAATAAAGTAAAAAAGCGCACTAATAAAAAACCAAATCAGTGATTGGCTTCCCAGCATAAAAAAGGCTGATATCATACTGGAAAATGAATATACGGTGTTTGTTATGATCAAGATCAAATTTTGCGAAGGGCCCTTTTTAGTCATTGTCCGCTCCTCGTAGTCGTTTTCTCCATCTTATTTTCTTTCAAAAAAAAAGACAAGAGTGTTTGTGAACAAAATGTGTTGATTTCTATAAAGAGGAGATCAGTTAAGTGAACGAAGAAGATTGATATATCAATGATTTTAAGATCGTAAAAGAAATTGATAACAATATCTTGCTTTGTTTTCTCCCAAAATAACAAAATTTGGCTATCCTTCATCAACACTTCCAACAATTTTTCTTTACCTGTTCAATTTTGATTGACTACTTGTTTATGAGCTATTTCAGATCAAGTCAAAAAGGTGATTTTAAGCCTGTTCTCTTTAAAAAATAGTAAAATTTTGTCCTCTCACTTTCAAAAATAGCACAATGTGGCTGTGTTGCCGCCGAAGGTCAAGTCTCACTGTAAACGTTTGCTATAATGATGAAAAGCGAATAACTAATAACTGTTCAAGGGAATTGAGGTGAGAATCCTCAACAGCCCCTTTCTACTGTATATGCGGATGAACTCTCAGAAAGCCACTTTTTAGGGAAGGCGAGAAAGTAAGTTGATGCAAAGTCAGGATACCTTGTTCAGGGATTAAAAATAATTGGATTGGGAAGATTATTTTGCTGACGCTTTATTTGTATCTTTGAACAAATAAAAAAACGCAGCGAGCCCATCTTTTGGACTCGCTGCGTTTATTTTTTTAAGGAGGAATGATGATGAAGCATTCAACAAAGAAATTGGCGACCTTGGCGATACTGCTAGCCCTCTGTGTGATTGGCGCGAACATCAAAATTTTAGGGTCAATTGCACTAGATTCATTTCCGGCATTTATTGGAGCCATTATTCTCGGACCATTTGCCGGGGCATTTTTAGGTTTCTTCGGACACATGATCTCTGCTTTACTGTCCGGCTTCCCAAATACTTTGCCTATTCATTTGATCATTGCTGTTTTGATGGGAGCATGCATGTTCTTCTACAGTTGGACACGCAGGAAATTGGCTAAAAACAAAATTGTCGCATCGGTAGTTTCTATGCTTGTCGGTTATATGATTAATGTCCCGTTAGATTTACTGCTGCTTTATCCATTAATGGGACCAGTTGTATTTATGCTTTTTGTCCCATTAACTGTCGCGACAGTCGTAAATTTGGGCTTATCTGAGGTTGTAATATTTGGAATTCCCCAAAAATATAAGGAAGCGATTTTCTTAAAATAATCAAGAATCGGAGTCGTTGTTATGGTAGTCAAGCATGGAGGAAATATTCAAGAAATCAGTGAAACTTATCAAAAGGATAAAAATAGCTTGATTGATTTTAGTGCAAATATTAATCCTTTAGGTATTCCCAAGGGGGTTAAAAAGGTTTTGAGCAAAGGAATAGAGGAGCTGATCCATTATCCTGATATTCGTTATCGTGCGTTAACTCAAGCGATCGCAAGCTTTCACGAGGTTTCGGAAGATTTTGTTTACCCAGCGAATGGTGCGGCTGAAGCGATATTTATGTTGGGAAAAACATTGAAGCTGGATAGATTACTTTTGCTTGCACCGACCTTTATGGAGTACGAAGCAGCTTTTGGACAGCAAAAGACAGAATTCTGCTATTTCAATTTGGAACAACATGATTTTCGATTGTCGCTTTCAGCGTTGCACCAATCTGCACAGCAGCAAAAGGTAAATGGAATTTGTCTTTGCAATCCTAATAATCCAACGGGGCAGTTGATAAAACAGTCTGAACTAGACGAACTACTAATATTTTGCCAAGAAAATGAACTGGTTCTGATCATTGATGAGGCATTTGTTGATTTCACGAAGGAAGAACATTCTCTTGTTTCGAAAATCAAAGACTATCCGAACTTATTTATTTTTCGTTCATTGACAAAAATGTTTGCGATTCCAGGATTGCGGCTAGGTTACTTACTGACTAGTGATTTATCGGTTTTAGCAGCGATCGAGGAGAAAACCGTTCCATGGCATATCAATACATTTGCCGATTTGGCAGGACAGCAAGCGTTGCAAGAAGATCAGTTTATTAAGGATAGCCAACAGTACATCACACAAGAACGGCAATTTTTAGTAAACGGTCTATCCAATTTTAAAGAGCTGGAAGTATTTCCCAGCCAGACGAATTTTCTGTTCTTTCTTTACCATGGTGCGGATTGCCTGCAAGCAGAAATGATTAAAAAAAATATTTTGATCAGAAATTGCAATAGCTTCAATGGATTAGACCATAAGTATTACCGAATAGCCGTTAAATCACGAACGGAGAACCAAATTTTACTTGATGCACTGGAGGCGATTTTATGCGAGTGACAGCTTCCTGCCCAGGATCATGCGGAGAGATCATTCAAGGTTGGCTCGGTGATTCTCAAAAACTAGTTAGTTATGGGATTGACTGCTTTTCGCGAGTAACGATTGATAATAAAGAACCTTTTGAGTCAGTCAAATCTAAGGCTCAAGAAGCAGTACAGCGAACTATGCTGCAATTGGATCTTCCAATCGAAAGAGTTTCGCTTACGATTGACTCGGACTTGCCAACTGCTAAAGGAATGGCCAGTAGTACGGCAGATATCGCTGCAACTTGCCAAGCAACGGCGGCCCATTTTGGAAAACAACTCTCGAGAGATGAAATTATAGCTATTTGTTTAGCGATTGAACGAACCGACAGTATCCTTTTTCCAACACTCACACTATTTGAGCAGAAGGATGGCACTGTAAGAGAGGCCAGCGGATGGGCACCGCATTTTTATGTAGTAGTTTTAGAGCCGGAAGAAACACTCGCCACAGAAACATTTCATTCAATGGAGAATGATCGATTATTTTACCAGCAGCGAGCCTGTTTTGCAGAAGTCTATCAACACTATTTGTTAGCAGTAAAAGAGAGATCACTGCAAAGATTAGGTGAGGCGGCCATGCAAAGTGCTTTATTGAATCAGAAAATTTTACCTAAACCGTATTTTTCAGAGCTGATAAAACTCCAGCAGCATTATCAATGGTTAGGGATAAACGTCGCTCACAGCGGTTCCGTTGTCGGGATAATGATTGAAACTTTAGAAGAAATTCCCGCCGTTTTAAAGACGATTAAACAGTCCAGCCTCAGCAGCTGGTATTCGAAAGTAAGTGTTCATCAAAGCTGCTACCAAGGCGTACAGCTGATAGAAGCGAGGGAAATCAATGAAAAAGCTGATGATTGCCGCAGTCTCCAGCGGCTCAGGAAAAACAACGATAACACTTGGTTTGATGAAGCTTCTGCAAAATCAAGGGTATCAAATTCAGCCTTATAAAGTTGGGCCCGATTATGTTGATACCGAATACCATACTCGGATTACTGGAACGCCCTCACGAAATTTGGATATGTTTTTGATTCAGGATAGCACTCGCTTGCAATCACTATTTGCAAAAGAGGCACAACATGCTGATATTTGTGTGATTGAAGGGGTGATGGGTCTTTTTGATGGATTGGGTGTAGACAAAGATTTTTGTTCTAGTGCCGGAATTGCCAAGCAGTTGAATTGTCCAGTCTTACTAGTGGTCAATGGTCAATCAGCATCGACATCGGTGGCAGCCGTTGTAAAGGGGTTCGCTGAGTTTGATCGAGCAGTAATGATTAGCGGGGTGATCATCAATAAGGTTGCCTCAGAAACGCATTATCAATTGATCAAAAAAGCTATAGAAACTTATACAGATGTTCCAGTTTTCGGTTACTTGAAGCGAGCAGAGGGTGTGGAATTGCCCTCAAGACAGCTAGGGTTGGTACCAGACAGAGAGATCAACGATGTAACAGAAAAGATTCAACAAGTAGCAGAATCCTTAGAGGAAACAGTTGATTTAAATAGTTTATTAGAAAAATTGCCAGACGAAAAAGTATTCTATCAGTCACCAAAATTTCCACAGTTCACTGGTCTCAAAGTGGCCTACGCATTAGATGAAGCATTTCATTTTTATTATCAGGACAACCTTGAGTTATTAACAGCATATGGTGTGGAGCTGATCCCTTTCAGTCCGCTGAGAGACCATCAACTACCGGAAGCTGATCTCTATTATTTTGGAGGCGGCTATCCTGAAGAATTCGCTCAACACCTTGCTGAGAATCACGAGATGCGAAAAAGCATCAAGGAAAAGCATGAACAAGGAGCGTTTATCCTGGCTGAGTGCGGAGGTCTGATGTATTTAGGCGATGGATTTAAAGATGCTGAACAGTTGTATCCAATGGTAGGGATTTTCGAAGGTGTCAGTGAGATGACTTCGAGACTTCAACGATTTGGATACTGTTATGGCGAGCTTGAACAAGATCTGTTAATCGGTAAAAAAGGCACAACTGTGGTTGGACATGAATTTCATCATTCGAGATTTGATAGTTTAGAGCCGACAATGTTGAAAATGACAAAAAAGCGCGATGGTGAGGTGGTAAAAAAATGGACGGGCGGCTATCAGAAAAAAAATACGTTTGGTAGCTATCTACATTTTCATTTTTATCAAAGTGAGAACTTTTTACAGAATCTACTAGAACAAGTGAGGAACGGACTATGATTCATTTGATTATTGCTGCGTTCTTACTGGATTTATTAATCGGGGATCCCTATAGTTGGCCGCATCCGATAAAAATTATCGGCAACTTTATCGCTTGGTTCCAGCAGAAGTTTACTAAAATGAAAAGCGAGCAGGAGAAATATCGATTGGGTATTGTTTTGTGGCTGATCACAGTGTTGGGATCAGGATTAGCAACCTACTGCCTTTTAAGGGTGAGTTTTCTAATGCATCCTTTTGTGGGAACACTTTGTTACATCTATTTAGCGTACACCACGTTGGCTGCCAAAAGTTTGTCATTGGAAGGGAAAAAGGTTTATCAAAAGCTGAAATATGACAGCTTAACCGATGCTCGAAAGCAGGTTGCAATGATCGTTGGAAGGGATACCGATGAATTAACGAAAGAAGAAATAACAAAAGCGACGATTGAAACTGTTGCAGAAAATACAAGCGATGGGGTGATTGCTCCCTTAATGTGCCTGTTTTTAGGAGGGCCTACTTTGGCGATGATGTACAAATCTGTCAATACGCTAGATTCAATGGTTGGGTATGTGACACCAAAATATAAAGCAATCGGCTGGTTCTCTGCAAAAATGGACGACTTATGGAATTTCATTCCTGCTCGTCTCACTTGGCTATATTTATTAGCAGCTACCAAACTGTTGCAGCTAAACACCACGAATGCTTGGCAAGTAGGGAAAACGGATTGCCGTAACCACAAAAGTCCAAATAGCGGCTATCCAGAAGCGGTTGTAGCAGGAGCATTAGGAATTCAATTAGGCGGAACGCATCTTTACCATGGAGTCGAAATATATAAACCGACTATTGGCGTACCTCTGCGTTCAGCAGAACCGGAGGATATCTTAACCGCCAATGCTTTATTATATACCACGGCCATTTTAAGTTTGATTGTATTCAGTATCATTGCCTTTATCAGCAACTATTACTTTTTTTGAGAAGAGGGGAACGTGTGGATTATATAAGAAATCCTCAATTGATTGAAACGGAAAGCTTCACAATTATTCAAGAAATTATTGATCAAGAATTTCCTAATTATGTTTTTTCATGTCCCAATGAGGAAAAAATCGTTAAGCGTGTCATCCATACGAGTGCCGATTTTGACTATTTGAAAAATCTTGTCTTTACGAATGATGTCATTTTACGGCTGGAAGAATTTTTTGCGGCAGGTCAAGGCACAATTTTTACAGATACGACCATGGCTCTTAGTGGCATTAATAAAGGTATTTTAGATCAATTAGGTATTCAATACGAATGCTATATCGCTGATCCAGAAGTTGCAGAACAAGCAAAAAGAAAAGGGATGACTCGTTCAATGGCTGGGATCGAACGCGCGGCTAAGATTGCTGGACCAAAGCTTTTTGTTATCGGAAATGCTCCAACAGCAATTTTCAAATTGCTAGAAATGGTTGGAAAAGGAGACTTGGATGCGGCAGCAGTTATTGGGGTTCCCGTTGGTTTTGTCGGTGCCGCGGAATCGAAAGAAGCTCTATTTGAAGGCGATGTTCCGGCAATTGTGGCTAGAGGACGCAAAGGCGGGAGTAACGTGGCGGCTGCAATCATCAATGCGATGCTCTATCAACTGGTAGAAAGGGAAAGCTGATGGAGGAGTTCGTTTTCTATAATGGTAAAAAATTACGTAAGGGTTACACAACAGGTTCTTGTGCGACCGCGGCTGCAATTGCGGCTGCTGCTCTTCTCTTTGAAGGGGAAACTCATGAAACAGTCCAAATCCAGTTGCCAAATAAAGAAAAATTGCTGATTCCTATCGACTCGATTGAAAGAATAAATGATAGTTGTAAAGCTTTTGTTATTAAAGACGGCGGAGATGATGTTGATGCGACTGATGGGATGCTGATCGGCGCAGAGGTCACTCAGAATACTGAGAAACAGATTGTTATTGATGGGGGAACTGGGATTGGACGAGTGACCGAAGTGGGATTACAGATCCCCGTTGGACAAGCAGCTATTAATCCTGTTCCAAGAAAAATGATTGAAGAATCAGTTAGAAGAGTGATTGGTCCAAACCGAGGAGCAAAAATAACGATTTCTGCTCCAGAAGGAACAACTATAGCCAAACAAACGATGAATCGACGCTTGGGCGTTTTAGGCGGGATTTCAATTCTTGGGACGACGGGGATTGTTACTCCAATGTCTGAGGAAGGGTGGAAAAGGTCCATTTCTTTAGAACTCGAAATGAAGAAGAGTCAAGGGCATTCCGCTGTGATTCTTTGTCCAGGCAACTATGGAGAAGATTTTGCCCAAAATACACTGGAACTTGATGGAGAAATGATCGTCTCTATGAGTAATTTTGTGGGCTATGTTCTAAAAGAGGTTCAGCGTTTAGAGTTTGAAAAGGTGCTGATGGTCGGGCATTTAGGCAAGTTGATCAAAGTTTCCGCGGGCATTTTTTCGACTCATAGCAAAGATGCTGATGCACGGACGGAAATTTTGATTGCAAATTTAGCATTGCTGGGGATGCCTGCGGATCAGTTAAAAGGAATCCAAAAATGTTTGACGACTGAGGCGGCAGGAGAAATTATTGCTAGAACAGGGTATGAAGAGGTTTATCAGGTTATCGCAGAAAAAGTCAAAAGGCGTTCTGAAGATTTATTAAAATATCGAAAACATGAACCCAGCATCGAGGCCGTTCTGTTTTCCTCTCAAAGAGGCTATTTAGCATCTACCATACCGTTGGATGTTTTGAAGGAGGAGTGGCGATGATTACCGTTGTGGGGATAGGGCCAGGAGGCACGGAAGATTATTTATTTGATAAAGCTCAAGCAGCAATCGCCGCCGCCGACTTGATTATCGGAAGTGAACGGCAATTGGAAATCATTCCTGCAAATAAGCAGCATAGCTGCAAACGACCTCCACGCAAATTAGATGACCTGGCTGTGTATTTAAACGACCATATAGAAGATGAAATAGTTCTTTTAGCTTCTGGCGATCCATTAACTTATGGAATTGGGAATTGGTTGATTAAGCGATTTTCATCGAATGAATTATTGATTTTACCAGGAATCAGCTCTCTACATTATTTGTTTAATCGCCTAAATCTACCGATGGAAGACTGTTTTATTACCAGCTCCCATGGTAAAAAGCCTGATTTTACCTTAATTTTCAAATTACCAAAGGTCGGAATCGTTACGGATAAAGTGATAGGACCTTATCAGTTGGCACAAGCAGCAATTATGCAAGGTGAGAATCCGACTTTTTATATAGGGGAAAATCTCAGCTATCCAAACGAAAATATTCGCTGTTATTCAGCTCCAGAAGTTCCCGATGAAGACTATCAAATGAATGCGGTGGTGATAATCAATGAGAGATGATTGTTTTATTCGCGGCAATGTTCCTATGACGAAAGAAGAGGTTCGCAACGTTAGCTTGGCAAAGCTTGACTTAAGAGAAGCAAAGAAGTTTTTAGACATTGGAACAGGAACGGGAAGCATTGCAATTGAAGCGGCCTATCTTTATCCAACGTTACAGGTGACCACAATTGATTCGAACCAAACCGCTTTGGATGTATTGAAGCAGAATCAGAAAAAGTTTCAACTGAAAAATATTCATAGTCTATTAGGAAAGGCTCCCGTAGAGCTGAACGATTACTTTGATGCGATCTTTGTTGGCGGAACGGGAGGAAATATGAACGAAATACTTAGCTGGAGTTTTCAGCGATTAAACGTCGGCGGTCGTTTAGTAATAAATTTTATTTTATTGGAAAATGCCTTTGAAGCTATTGAGTGGTTGGAGAGTAATCACTATAAATTTCAAGCGATTCAACTACAGGCAGGTCAATACACTAAGTTAGGCCAAGGTCATTATTTCAAACCGCAAAACCCAGTGATTATTATTGAGACGAGAAAAGAGGAATAAGTGTATGGCGAAGGTACATTTTGTTGGAGCGGGTCCGGGCGATCCCGAATTGATTACTTTTAAGGGCTATCAGCTGTTGAAATCAGCCGATGTGGTCATTTACGCGGGTTCATTAGTGAATCCAGAGCTTCTAAACTACTGTTCGAAAGACTGTAAGATTTTCAACAGTGCTTCCATGGATCTGATTGAAATTATAGACGAAATGGAGCGCGGGGTCCGGGCAAATAAAGAGGTTATTCGATTACAAACCGGAGATTTTTCTATCTATGGATCCATTCGCGAACAAATTGAAGAATTAAAAAAACGTGAAATAGAATTTACCTGTACACCGGGTGTTAGTTCATTTTTAGGTGCAGCGTCTAGTTTAGGAGTGGAATACACCGTTCCGGAAGTATCTCAAAGTGTGATTATCACTCGGATGGCTGGGAGAACGCCAGTACCTGAAAAAGAAAGCTTGCGTTCCTTTGCTCAACATCAAACCTCGATGGTGATCTTTCTTTCTGTACAAGAAATCAAACGAATAGTTGAAGAATTGCTGACAGGTGGTTACCCGCCATCAACACCAGTGGCAGTCATTTATAAAGCTACCTGGCCAGAAGAAAAGAAGGTGGTTAGTACATTAGAAAAGATTGCTGATCAAATTGAGGCGGCAGATATTACCAAAACGGCCTTAATCATGGTTGGAGAATTTCTAGGTGACGAGTTCCATTATTCTAAATTATATGATGCATCATTTAAGCATGAGTACCGAGATGTGAAAAGCGATGACTAAAATTGCGATTTTAGCACTGACTCCAACTGGGATTGAGTTGGCCAAAAAGCTGCGAATGACTTGGGATGATGACATACCTATCTTTGTTTCTGAAGATAAGGTAGAGGAAGACTTATTCGTTTTTCCGACAGGTAGATTCAACACGGGAATTCAAGCACTTTTCAAGCAATACGATGCTTTGGTTTGTATTATGGCGACCGGAATAGTAGTTCGTAGTATTGCTGAAGTATTGGCAGATAAGCGAAATGATCCGGCGGTTATAGTGATTGATGAAAAAGGGCAGCATACGATCAGTCTCTTGTCCGGTCACATCGGCGGCGGAAATCAGTTGACATTGGAAATCGCCAGATTATTGAACAGCAGTCCAGTAATTACTACCGCAACGGATGTACAAAATGTTACTGCTCTTGATTTATTAAGTAAAGACATTAATGGCTGGTATGCCGATTTTAAAGAAACAACCAAGAGAGTCAATCGACTTTTGGCAAATCATCAAAAAGTAGGGTTAATTCAGCAAAAAGAATGGGTAAAGGATTTGCGAGGTCTAACGTTGCTTGAAGAAAGTGATTCTTATGATTCCTTCGAAGCAATTTTATTCATTTCTGACAAGAATTTAGAGCAACGATCTGACAAGATTATTCAAGTTGTTCCGAAGCGCTATGTCTTAGGTATTGGGGCAAAAAAGAACACTGATTACTCGATTATTAAAGAAGAATACTTGAATTTTTGCCGATCGGTGGATATTCATTTCCAAAGTATAAAAAGAATTGTCAGCATTGATTTAAAAAAAAAGGAATCTGGAATTTGTCAACTGGCAGAATGGCTTGAGGTTCCATTCGAAACATATACATCAAAGGAATTATCAAAAGTATCAGCGAAATATCCGCAATCAGAGTTTGTAAAGCAGATAACGGGCGTAGGAAGTGTAAGTCTGGCTGCAGCTGATCTAGCGAGTAATGGTCAAGTGGTGACAGAGCGTTATGCTAATCAAGGAGTCACCTTTGCATTGGGAAAGGATGAAGGCGACACATGTTGTACGTTGTAGGATTGGGGCCAGGCGAGAAGGAAAAAATGTCGCTTGAGGCCATTGAGACTATCAAAAAAGTGGAAGTAATCGTGGGTTATACGACTTATGTTCGCCTAATTAAGGAATTAGTTGGCGAGAAGGAAATAGTCAGTACCGGAATGAAGCAAGAAATTGATCGCTGTAGAAAAGCTATTGAGCTCGCTCAAAAAGGAAAGACTGTTGCAGTAATTTCTAGCGGAGATGCGGGAGTTTATGGCATGGCGGGACTGATTTTAGAACTTATCAGTCAAATGAACGAAGAACTTGCAGTTAAAGTTATTCCAGGAATTACTGCTAGTATCGCTGGAGCTGCACTATTAGGGGCTCCTCTAATGAATGATTTTTGTCATATCAGCTTGAGTGATTTGATGACACCGTGGGAAATAATCGAAAAACGACTTCACGCAGCAGCAAGTGCTGACTTTGTCATTTGCTTATACAATCCGCGCAGTAAAGGCAGACCCAAACATCTAGAAAAGGCACTAGCAATCATTCAACAATATAAATCAGAAGATACGATTATTGGATTAGCCAAGGATGTTGGACGAGAAAAGGAACAAGCAATTATCACGACGATAGCAGATTTGGATGAAACAGTGGTAGACATGACGACGGTCGTATTAATTGGCAATAAAGAAACATATACAGAGGATAATCAGATGATTACACCCAGAGGTTATCGACTATGATTTTGCTGCTTGGAGGAACTTCTGATAGTTTGAAAATTGCTGAGGCATTAAATGAAAACGATTTATATTTTTATTTGTCCGTTGTTTCAGATTACGGAGAAAAATTAGCGGCAAAACTGGCAAAACAAGTCATTAAAGGACGCCTGACTGTTGCAAAAATGATCGATTTTATCGAAAATCAGGAAATTACGCTTTTGATTGATGCGACACACCCATATGCTGTAGAAGTTTCGAAGAATGCCATGGCTGCATGCAAACAGACTGAAATTGACTATTTTCGTTTTGAAAGACCATCACTCATTGCTGAAGAAATGCTGATTGCTGACTCAGTAAAAGCGGCCAGCATTAAGGCGCGGGAATACGAAGGCAACATCTATTTAACAACGGGGAGTAAAACCCTAGAAGAATTTCTAAAATATCTCCCCAAAGAGCGTGTCATAGTTAGAGTATTGCCTACGGTTGAAGTGTTGACCGCAATTGATAAATTGGGACTAACAACTGATCAAATTGAAGCTGTAAAAGGTCCATTTTCAAAGGCACTGAACCGAGAGTTACTGATTCATAATCACGCTGGAGTGATGATCACAAAAGAAAGTGGTCAAGCGGGTGGTTTCCTAGAAAAAATTAACGCCTGTAAAGAACTAGATATTCCGTGCGTGGTGCTTACACGTGAACAAGTAGATTATCCCGAAAAGTTTTCTTCTATTCAAAATCTCATTGATCGAATAAAGGAGCGATAAAATGATTGGACAAATTTCTTTAGTCGGTGCCGGTCTGGGCGATCCAGAACTACTAACCGTCAAGGGGTTAAGAAAAATCGAGCAAGCAGACGTGATTGTGTATGATCGATTAATCAATCCTGCGATTCTTAATGCTTGCAAGGCTGGATGTGAGCAAATTTATGTAGGCAAACGGCCCAACTATCATCCTGTCCCACAAGAAAAGATTCAAGAAATCATGATTCAAAAAGCCCAGCAAGGATTAAACGTGGTTCGTTTAAAAAGCGGAGATCCCTATGTTTTCGGTCGAGGCGGTGAGGAAGGGGCTTCACTAAGAGAAGCTGGAATCTCTTTTGAAGTTATTCCAGGGATCACTTCTTCGATTGGCGGATTAGCTTATGCGGGAATTCCAATCACTCACAGAAATTTGGAAGCAAGCTTCCATGTCTACACAGGACACTTAAACAGTTCAGAACAGGAAATCGATTGGTTAACAGCTGCCAAAGTCGAGGGAACTTTAGTCTTTTTGATGGGAATGTCGAGTTTAAAAGAGATTACGGAACAGTTGATCAAGCATGGCAAAGACAAAAATACACCAGCAGCGATCATTCAATGGGCTAGCCGCAAGCAGCAAAAAACAGTAGAAGGAACACTGGAAACAATTTTCGAAAAAGCTCATGCAGCAGGGTTACAACCCCCTTGTTTAATTGTTATTGGAGAAACGGTCACCCGCAGATCAGATCTAAATTTCTTTGAAGAACGGCCGCTATTTTCAATTAGTATCGCTATTCCTTTTACAAAAAAGAAAAAAATTGCTAGTCGCTTAACCGATTTAGGTGCAGAAATCATAGAGCTGCCACCGAGCAGTCAACAGATTTTTGATGGGAAAATTAATTTTACCAACCCGCGTCAAGTAATCTTCACGGATCGACTGAGCGTTGAGATGTTTATCAGAACAATGAAAATGCACAAAACTGATTGGAGAAAATTAGCTAATTGGCAATTTATCACAGTTGGACATCACACTAGAACCGGGTTGGAAGAAGCTGGAATTCAAATGGACGCGGACTTTACTGATCTAGCGGATTACTTACAAGAGATGCCCATCACCTCAGATACCTTATTTTTGGGCGATTCATTAATGAAGGACACATTGGAATCCCAAAATATTGCAGGTGAGATGTTGCTTAGCCACGATGAGAAAATAATCATCGAAATACCTGGCTTATGGCAAACGGCTGATTTTATGTATTTTCCCAATTCAAAAGCTGCTCGGCTCTTCTTAACCGCTTTGAACGAAGAAGAGGTAACGATTGCCGAGCAGAAAAAGATTATTGTTATGGGGCAGAAAACAAAAGAGGTTTTTGACCAGTATCAGATTCCAGTGATCCAGACAGCAGAACCTAGTTATGAGAGTGTCGTAGAAAAATTGAAAGAGGAGATGAAGCGATGAAACCTGCGTTAGTAGCTGTCAGCTTTGGTACGAGTTACCCAGAAACTAGACAAAAGACGATTGAGGCAGTTGAGAAGAGACTATCAGAAACTTTTTCAGATTTTGATGTTTTTCGAGCATTTACTTCGAATAAAGTAATCAAAAAAATCGAAGAGCAGGAAAACCTGACAATTTTAACAGTGGATCAGCAAATGCAAAAATTGATTGCTGAAGGTTATGAAGAAATTTACGTTCAACCGCTGCACATTATTAGTGGAAGTGAATACTCTAAGGCATTGCACCAAGCGATGAGGTATAAAAATCAATTAAAGACGATCAAAGTTGGCAAACCTCTACTTAGCAGTATCGAGGATTATCAAAATGTTATCGCTTGGTTAGACACTTTGGCAGGTCAACTAGCCGAAGATGAAGCTCTCGTATTGATGGGTCATGGCAGTCAGCATTCTGCGTTTACCGTATATGCCTGCTTAGATCATATGCTTATGAAGAAACCAATCTTTGTTTGTGCGGTTGAAAGTTATCCGGAGATTTCATTGCTAATTGAACGGCTTAAAAAAAGCAGGTATAAAAAAATCAAATTGTATCCATTAATGCTAGTAGCCGGTGATCACGCCACAAATGATATGGCATCAAATGAAGAAAATTCTTGGAAATCACAATTAGAAAGAGCAGGATTTATTGTTGAGGCGGTTCTTAAGGGGATGGGAGAAGCCCCGGAAATTCAGCAGCAATTTATAGAACATGCAGCGGTGATGATGGAAGGAACGAGAAATGGCTAAATTTTATGGAGTAGGAACTGGACCAGGGGCTTCAGACTTATTGACGATCCGTGGAAAAAAGATTATTGAAACAGTTGACTGTCTTTATACACCAGAACCGAAAAAGGGTGGAAAAAGCCTTGCATTACAAATTGTCAGCCCGTATTTAAAGGAGGGACTAACTATCAAGCAGCGTCATTTTCCAATGGTAAATGATTGGGACGAGAAACGAAATGCTTGGAATGAAATCGCAGAAGAAATAATTAGTGATGTGAAGAAAGGTCTGAATGTTGCTTTTGTGACATTAGGGGATCCAATGGTTTATAGCACATACAGCTATTTATTGGAGCGAATGATCGACCAGATTGAAACGGAAACAGTTCCAGGAATATCTTCTTTCTGTCAAATCTCAAATAATTTGCAAATCCCATTAGTCATAGATGAGGAGAGTTATGCGGTGCTGCCAGCAACGGCGAATGAAGAGATTATTCGCACAGCATTGGAGCAACTATCTACAGTGATTTTAATGAAAGTTTCCATCGCGTTGCCTAAAGTATTAAAGCTTCTAACAGAATTAAACCTATTAGAGCAAACGATCTTAGTAAGTGATTCATCAATGGCTTCAGAGAAAATAATGATTGGACTCAACGAGTTAAGCGAGCAAGATCATCTATCGTATTTCAGTACCATGATTGTTTATAAGAATAGAACATTGAAAGGAAGTTAAAAGATGAAAACCAAAGTGAAAACGGTACAAAAAATCTTCTTTGCACTGCTTCTTTTGATTCTAGTAACACCGCAAAAAGCGCACGCGATGCATATTATGGAAGGATTTTTACCTCTTGGGTGGTGTTTGTTTTGGTATGCGGCATTTATTCCCTTTTTTATTTATGGTTTGTACAGTATCAGAAAAGCAGTTGCTGATAATCCGCAAAACAAAGTTCTATTGGCCTTTAGCGGCGCGTTTATCTTTATTCTATCCGCGTTGAAAATTCCATCAGTAACTGGTTCTACTTCTCACCCGACTGGTGTAGGAATTGGAACGGCTCTTTTTGGTCCAGGAGTAATTAGTGTTTTAGGTACCATTTGTTTATTGTTTCAGGCTTTGCTTCTTGCTCATGGTGGGATAACGACTTTGGGGGCAAATGCATTTTCTATGGCGGTAATTGGTCCGTTTGTCGGATATGGCGTATATCTTCTTTTAAAAAAAATAAATGTTTCCAGTTCAATTTGTTTATTCTTGTGCGCCTTTATTGCTGACCTTGCGACTTACTTTACCACTTCTCTGCAGCTAGGACTTGTTTTCCCAGATCCGTCATCCGGTGTTTTTGGAGCAATCGCTAAATTCGCAGGTGTGTTCATGTTAACTCAAATTCCGATCGCTATTGCGGAAGGTCTTCTGACCGTTGTTGCATATAACTTGATTTCGGCTAATTTTCCTTTTCAAGAAGGAGGCGTTTTGAATAATGGAAAAAAATAAATCAAAAACTAGTTTGAACATCATTCTTTTACTGGCCGTAGTAGTCTTGATGATTGGTGCTTTGTTAATCAATCAGAAGGGCGAATTTGGCGGATCGGATGGTGAGGCAGAAACGGTTATTACGGAAATTAATCCAAATTATACACCTTGGTTTGATTCATTGTTGGAACCTAAAAGCGGCGAAATTGAAAGTTTGTTGTTTACACTTCAAGGAAGTCTAGGTGTTGGAATTATCACTTATATCTTGGGGTATTACAAAGGAAAGAAGAAAAATGCTATTAATTGATAAGATCGCCTATGAAAATCGATTGATCGAACTTTCTCCGGGAGTCAAAAGTATTTTTTATCTATGCCTATTAGCTCTTTGTTTTTTAGCGGCACCAATAATTCAGGTCGTGATTAGTGTAATCGTTGGTGCTGTAACGGTGTATGTCGCGAAGGTAAAAGTCAAAAGATATCTCAAATGGCTTTTGGTTCCAGCACCATTTTTGGTAATAAGTATTCTAACGATTTTGTTTTCAATTAGTTCAAATTCCAATGGGTTCATTTTTGATATTTCAGTCTTTCATCATTTCATAGGTATAACAGAATCTTCACTGCATTTAGGAGTGCGTCTTTTCTTTCGGTCAGCCAGTTGTGTGATTTGTACGTATTTCTTTATCCTGACTGTTCCCTTTCATCAATTGCTATTGGTAATGAAAAAGGCCCATTTACCAGCATTGTTGATTGAATTAACGATGTTGATGTATCGTTTCATTTTCATTTTTGCCGAAGAATTCTTAATTATCAAACGAGCACAGGATATGCGTTTTGGCTTCAAAGGAATTAGAAATAGCTATCAGTCTCTAGGCGTTTTGATCAAAATTCTGTTTTTTCAAACGTTTGATCGTTTTAATAAAATGATCCTTTCGCTTGAAATGAAGTTCTTTGAAGGAGATTTTCCGCTTTAAAAATCGAACGAAAGAGGGAGCTAAAATGTTTAGGGTAACAGATTTATGTGTCAGTTATGAAAATCAAGCAGATGTACTTCATCATCTTTCCTTAGATTTTAGTGATCATAAAGCCGTAGGAGTATTAGGCGCCAATGGTTCAGGTAAATCGACATTGTTTGCTGCGATTGTTGGTTTATTACGACCTACTCAAGGAGAAATTATCTATGAAAATATACCTTTAGACTATAAGAAGAGCGTCCTCTATCAATACCGACAAGAAGTGGGAATCGTTTTTCAGGAACCAGAACATCAGATTTTTTATTCGATCGTGGAAGATGATGTTGCATTTGCTTTAAAAAATTTGGGTATAGATCCTTCTCAGATAAAAGAAAGAATGGATGAAGTTTTTACTTTATTGAAGATAGAGCAGTTAAAAAATAAACCCGTTCAATATTTAAGTTATGGGCAAAAGAAAAAAGTAGCGATCGCTAGTGTACTAATGCTAAAAACAAAATGGCTGCTGTTAGATGAACCAACTTCAGGATTAGACCCCGCCGGTAAACAGCAGATGATTGAAATCATTACTCGATTAATCCAACAAGGAACAAAAATTATTCTATCCAGTCATGATATGGACTTGATGTATGAGATTTGCGACTACTTGTATGTCATCGATAAGGGAAGGATGATTAAAGAAGGTGACCCAGAGCAGGTGTTTTTGGATGAAGAGGTATTGAAAACTGCAGGATTAGAACAGCCTTGGTTAGTCAAGGTTCATCAGAAGCTGGGATTTCCGTTAGTCAAAAATGAACAAGAATTTATGGACACAAAGTTGAGAGTGAAGTGAGCGGAATGGGAAAAAGTTTAATGATCCAAGGAACAGCATCGGACTCGGGAAAGAGTATCTTGGTTGCTGGTCTATGTCGTATATTTCATCAAGACGGGCTGAAAGTAATGCCTTTTAAATCACAAAACATGGCATTGAACTCCTATATTACTATGCAAGGAAAAGAAATGGGACGAGCTCAGGTTTTTCAAGCTGAGGCTGCCGGAATTGAACCAGATGCACGCATGAATCCTGTTTTATTAAAGCCGACTTCTGATCGCAAGTCACAAGTTATTTTTAACGGCAAGGTTCTTTGTGATATGGATGCAGTGGAATACCATGAATTCAAACCACAATTGATCGAGAGAATTTCAGATTTGTACCAAGAGTTGTTGAAGGAAAATGATGTGATAGTTCTTGAAGGAGCAGGGAGTCCTGCGGAAATCAATTTGAATAGTCGGGACATTGCCAACATGGGAATGGCGAAAATTGCCGATGCACCCGTCCTTTTAGTAGCAGATATTGACAAAGGTGGAGTATTCGCCTCTATCTACGGGACAATTCATTTGCTGAAACCAGCGGAGAGAGAACGAATCAAAGGAATCATTATCAATAAATTTCGCGGGGATATCGCATTATTAGATCCGGGGTTGAAAATGATTGAGGATTTGACCAATGTACCCGTCGTGGGTGTTATTCCTTATGCACAGCTGAATATTGAAGATGAAGATAGTGTCGCCTTATCGAAGGTAAGCCGTTTGTACAATACGCAAAAAGAATTAGATGTTGCAGTAATCGGACTATCTAAAATGTCGAATTTCACCGATTTCAAGAGCTTGGAAAGTGAACCTGATGTTTCTATCCGCTATGTTTTTCCTGGCGATCAGCTAGGCAGTCCAGACATTCTTATTTTGCCCGGCAGTAAAAATACCTTAGAGGATTGCCTATATCTGAAAAACTCAGGGTTAGCAAAAGAAATTCTTCGCGTTCGAAATGAGGGGAAGATGATTATTGGTATTTGCGGCGGGTTTCAATTGCTTGGAAAAATGTTGCATGATCCTAATCAAATAGAGTCCAATCATGGTAGCCTTCAGGGGTTGAGGCTGCTAAATATTGAGACTTATTTTGAAAGAGAAAAAACCACTACAAGAGTAGAAGCAAAAGTTGGAGAAGAAACGATTAGCGGATATGAGATTCATATGGGCAGGTCAGAAAATCATGAGCAGCATTATTTTGCTCAGATTATCTCTGCCAATGGAAAAGCTGTATCAAGAAATGATGGGGCTGTCAGCTTGGATAAGAGAGTTCTTGGAACTTATCTTCATGGTGTTTTTGATAACAGTACGTGGAGGCGAAAGTTGTTGAATCAAGTTCGAGAATCCAAAGGACTTTCGCCGATTGAAAACGTTACTATGCCCTATTCGGAATATAAAAATCAAGAATACGATAAGCTGGCAGATTTGATTCGAGAAAATATTGATTTAGAAAAGATTTATCAAATTATGAATTAAAAAGGGGACAAATCTATGAATGTCTACACGCGCTATGGAGACCAAGGTTTCACCAGATTAGTTGGCGGTGAAAGAGTTAAAAAGAATGTTCCCCGTGTACAAGCGTATGGATCGATTGATACGCTCAATGCTCAGGTAGGATTCACCGTCGCTTCATTAGGTCAAGAATCCGCCTTATATACTGAACTAGTTCAAGTTCAACAATGGATCTTTGACTGTGGCAGTGATTTTGCCACACCAGAAGAGAAACGGCCCTATAAGGTTGAACCGCAAATGATTGAATGGTTAGAAGAAAAAATTGATTTCTATTGGGAGGAATCACCAAAAATTGATCGTTTTGTTTTACCTGGAGGAACAATTATTGCAGCAAGTTTACATCTTTGCCGCTGTTTTACTCGTGAGGCAGAACGAAATGCAATAGATTTAGTAGAACAGCAAGAAGCTGTTAATGAAGAGGCACTGAAATTTTTGAATCGTTTATCAGACTACTTTTTTGCTTTGGCTCGCTGGGTCAACGGGCAAGCTGAACAACCAGAAATATTATATGAAAACAGTGTCTCCGTTTTTAATAGGAAGAAATGATCTAGAAAAAGAGCTGTTCAAGTGAAAGAAGGAAGAAAATGAAAAAGCTGAAAGTTGGAACACGCGGCAGTAAACTCGCTACGACACAAACAAGACAAGCTTTAGATGTCTTTCAAAGTTATTTTCCTGACGTAGAGGTTGAACTCGTAAAAATTAAAACCAAGGGAGATCATTTAGCTACGCACAATCTGCAATCAATTGGGGGACAAGGCTGTTTTGTAAGAGAATTAGAGTATCAGCTTCGTGCGGGGAACATTGATTTTGCGATACACAGCTTGAAGGATATTCCAACTGATATTCATGATGAGTTGACACTCGCTTGTGTGATGAAGCGGCATTCACCAACAGATGCATTGTTGATTAAAGAGGCTGGTGTCAGATTAGAAACATTGCCAAAAAATGCTGTCGTTGGTACTAGCAGTCTTCGAAGAAAGGCGCAACTTTTACATGTTCGACCGGATTTCGATATTCAGCCGATCAGAGGAAATATTGATACCAGAATTCGTAAGATGAATGAAGGTCAATATGACGCGATCGTTTTGGCCTTGGCTGGTTTGGAACGTTTAGGGTTGGATCAAACGGTTTACCATCAAGAACTCCCACCGCAAGTTATGTTACCCGCGATAGGGCAAGGTGCTTTGGCCTTGGAGTGTCGAAAAGATAATACCGAAGTGCTTAGCATGATTAAAAAAATGGAACATGCACCAACGGAAATTGCAGTAACTGCTGAACGTGCTTTTCTAGGTAGTTTGGATGGTAGTTGTACTTTTCCGGTGGGAGCATATTGTCAGTCGAAGGGAAACACATTTGAGCTTACAGGGATGATCGGTAGTGAAAACGGGCAAATTATTTTGAAAGAAACGATGAAAGGAAATGACCCTATAGTTTTAGGAAAAACTGTCGCTGCAAAAATGGTTAAACAAGGTGCAATTACGCTGATTGAGGAGTGCAAGAACGATCAAAAAGAAACTTTTATATACTAGAGAGGCAACGATGCCGAATGATATTTATCAAAGTTTCATAGAAAATGATGTTGAAATTATTACTATTCCATTAAATCGGACAGTCTTTCAACCCTATCAAAGCTTAGAACAGGAATATGACTGGATTTTTTTTACTAGTGTTAATGCTGTGAAGTACTTTGATTTTGCCCAGTTAAACAATCAGGCAAGTATATTGGCTATAGGCAATCAAACAGCGTTGACTCTACGAGATTTGGGATTAAATGTAGATTTTCAACCAAAAGAAGGCTTTTCTGAAGGATTAGTAAGGGAATGGTCAAGTTTTGTAAATCATAAGCAGCGTGTTTTCTGGCCGCATTCACATCAAGCTCGTCGTGTGATATACAACGCTTTGACTCGTCAAGGACACACTGTGTTGGAGCAAGTGATTTATAGAAATGAATTCTATCAAGAAGATCAAGAAAAATTGAGAAAACTAATACTCAATGCTCCCATAGATTATGTGCTTTTTGCTAGTCCCTCATCTTGGGAATCTTTTTTTCAAACAGTTGAGAAGTTCCAACAACTTCCTGCTGACTTTTGGTCACGGTTGAAAATCGCGGCTATTGGGCCAGTTACTGCAAGGGCAATCCAAAAGACCCAAAGTGTAGTAATTCAGCCGGAAGTCTATGACATGCCCCATCTCTATGAATGTTTATTACAAGAAATCAAACGGGAGGAATAGTACGCTGTGAATTTAACAAAAAGATATCGTGATCTCTCAATTTTATCTGGTTTCAGTGATAAAGATTTGGTGATTGCTTGTGACTCTAGTGCGGGCATCGGTGAAAAGGAGTTAGACGCTGTTCAAGTCAATCCAGCAGTGACAGCGGCTTTCTGTTTGCGTGTCCCATTAATGGAATTACTTTGTTATGGAGCAGAACCGATTGCTGTTGTTGATCTAATCGGCAATGAACATGATCCAACTGGAAAAAACATGTTGAAAGGGATAAGAGAAGAATTAATCAAAGCCGAACTGTCTCATCTTTCTCTCAATGGTAGTACAGAAGAGAATATGCCCACCAAGACGAGCAGTATCGGAATCACGGTTATTGCTGAGACCAAAGTAAAAGAATGCTTCAAAATGCAAGAAGCGTGCAGCTTGCTGAAGTTGGGAACGCCATATGTTGGCGAAAAAGTTATAAAAAACCAACAAAAAATTTTTTCTTATCCACTCGTGAGATCTTTAAGAAAAGAGTCAGGAGTTTTAGATATGCTGCCTGTTGGCTCGAAAGGAATTCGTTATGAGACACAATTAATGACGGAAGGGTCGAATTTCTATGCAGATTTTTTTTCAGAGGAGGAACTTGATTGTTCGGGAGGACCGGCAACGGTTATTTTGGTGGCAGTGAACTTAAAGGAGGAATCAAGAATTTTGACTCAGTATTCGGAGTTGAAAAAAATAGGAGAATTCAAAAAGAGGTGATAGGTTTTGGGAGAAATAATTTTAATAACTGGCGGGGCGCGCAGTGGCAAATCATCTTTTGCGGAAAGTTTACTTAATACGGAAGAAAAAATTAGTTATATCGCAACAAATTGCAGTGCTCAAGACGATGAAATGAAAAAACGTGTGTCGCTGCATCAAGAAAGACGTTCTAAAAATTGGCAAACGAAGGAAATATTCTTAGGTGTAGCTGATTTGATTGAACAATCACAACTATCAATACATTTACTGGATTGTGCTACAATGCTGACCACAAATTATTTTTTTCATTTGATGAAAAAAAAGTTTGGTGAAGATTTTAAAGTGATCGACGAGAAAATTGCAGGACTTTCTGAAAATGAAAAACAAGTAATTGAAGCAGAAATATTGAACGAATGGCAATCAATCCTCACTGCGGTAAAAAATAATTCTCGTCAGCTAGTTATTGTAACCAATGAGGTTGGTTTGGGGATTGTTCCTGAAAATGATTTCTCTCGCTGGTTTAGGGATGTTTTAGGACGTGTCAACCAAATGATAGGAAAGGAAGCGGATGCTGCATTTCTAGTGGTAGCAGGTATCCCAATGAAGATAAAATGATCGATAGTATAATTCTTTATTTTCAATTTTTTACTCGAATACCGATACCTGTAGAAATTGACGAACCAGAAAAAAAGATGCGTTCTGGCGTTCGCTTTTTTTCGTTGTTTGGATTAATGATTGGGTTTATCGAGGCCGTTGTATATTGGCCGCTACAGCATTTGTTTGGGCCTAGTATTGCATGGATCTTTATTTTGCTGTTTGATGTGATGTTAACAGGCGGGTTTCATCTGGATGCGCTATCCGATATGGCGGATGGGCTTTTTTCGTCACGCAAAAAGGAACGAATGTTAGAGATCATGAAAGATAGCAGAGTAGGCAGTAATGGGGTATTAGCAATTGTCTTCTATTATGTATTTCTAATTTTCAGTTTTTCTGCATTGCTTTCACATATTAATAATACGTCTCAAGCAATTATTGTTTTGCTATTGAATCTTGTTGGAAAAAACGGAATCAGTTTATTGTTTTATCAAATGCAATATGCTGGCAGCAACACTAAAGGGTTAGGAACAGCCTTTCTAAATGTGAAGAGTCAAGATATAGGTTTTTGTCAGCTTGTTTCTTTCTTTGTTCTGCTACTTTTTTTGAGAGATGTCGGAATCGTTTGCTTTATTGTTAACGTAGTGATCGTCTTTCTTTATCGAAAATTAGTCATTAGCAAAGTAGAGGGATTTAATGGAGATACTTTAGGTGCGTGTTCTCCTATTTCCCAAGTCGTGTTTCTATTAACTCTAGTTATTATGCGAGGTTCTCTATGAAAATATATTTGATTCGACACGGGGAAACTGAATTTAATCGGCGCCATTTATTTTATGGCACAACTGATGTGTCATTAAATGAGACAGGGATCCAACAAGCTTATTTACTGAGAGAAAAATTTAAAAAATTAGCACTTCAGGCACCTGTCTATACTAGCGAGCTAAAAAGAGCGATTGAAACTGCTGAATATATTTTTCCAACTCAAACAAGCATTTCATTAGAAGAATTAAATGAAAAGAACTTTGGTTTGTGGGAAGGATTGAGTGCAGATCAAATTAATGAAAAATTTCCGGAAGAATGGGAATGGTGGTTAGAATCCCCTTTTGAGATCACGCCAACGAATGCTGAAAAATATACAGATTTTCAAAATCGTATTTGGAGTTGTTTTAAAAAATTACTCAGAAAAAATCAGGATTTTGTAATTGTAGGACACCTAGGTGTGCTGCGAGTCATTCTGAAAAGCTGTTTTCCTGAGTTTGACTTTTGGAACATAATTGTAGAACAAGGAAACTATACGATGATGGAGGCTGAAAAAGACGTTTTTAAAATTATCGCATGGAATAAGTAAGTGGGGCCATTTAGTGTGAAGGCTCTTTTTTTGGTTAGTGAAAGTGAATAGTCCGAAGTTAATAAGAGTGATGAACCACTCTTATTTTTTTGTTTAGTCAGTTAGCCTAGTTCTGTGATTGTTGAAAACTGTGTTAGAATACCTTTTGTTACTACTAGGTAGAAGAAAGAGGAGTAAAATGAAACAATCAACTTCAGCTTATGTTCATATTCCTTTCTGTGAACACATTTGCTATTACTGTGATTTTAATAAGGTTTTCCTTGAAGGACAACCTGTGGATGAATACATAGAAGCGCTTTTGAAGGAAGCGCGTTTGTCTTTAATTAAGAATCCTGTCAAAAACATGGAGACTCTTTATGTCGGGGGCGGAACTCCGACATCGTTAAATGCGTCACAGCTGGATCGTTTGTTGAGCGGACTGCGAGAAATACTTCCATATAATGAGGGAGAATTTACAGTCGAAGCTAATCCTGGAGATCTTTCAGGTGAAAAATTAGATGTCATGAAAAACTATGGTGTTAACCGTCTATCGATGGGGGTTCAAACCTTCGATGATCGTTTGTTGAAGAAAATCGGGCGTAAGCACACAGCAAAAGATGTGTATGATACGGTTCGTCTACTGGAAGAAAAAGATTTTAGTAATGTAACTATTGACTTGATTTATGCATTACCTGGTCAAAGTTTAGAAAGTTTTCGTGATACAGTTGAACGTGCACTGGCCTTAGATTTACCTCATTATGCATTGTATTCGCTGATTTTGGAAAATCAAACAATGTTCATGAACTGGGTTCGTCGCGGAAAAATGCAACTGCCAGAGCAAGAATTGGAAGCACAAATGTACGCTGAAACGATAGAAGCAATGGAAAAAGCAGGGCGGATGCAATATGAGATCAGTAATTTTGCCAAACCTGGATTTGAAAGTCAGCACAATCTTGTTTACTGGAACAATCAGAATTATTTTGGACTCGGAGCAGGAGCCAGTGGCTATCTCGAAAATCGACGTTACAAAAATCGCGGGCCAATTCAACATTATATGAGGGCATTAACCGACAATCAGTTACCGATACTTGAAGAAGAACGTTTATCTCAAAAAGAGCAGATCGAAGAGGAAATGTTTCTTGGCTTAAGAAAAATTTCAGGTGTTGATAAAACTGTTTTCGAATCTCGTTTCGATCAAAAGTTAACCGATGTTTATGGTGATGTGATTGAGAAATTAAAGCAACAGAAGTTGATAGCTGAAACGGATTCGAGGGTTCGTTTGACTAAGACAGGTTTGTTTCGAGGAAATGATGTTTTTGAAAAATTTTTACTTGATAAGGAAAATTAGCACTCTCTAACGGAGAGTGCTAATTTTTTGCATTTATCCCTTGACATCTATAGGAGATGTGGTATATTAATAATCGAGTTAGCACTTAAAAAGAAAGAGTGCTAACTAAAGGATGAGAAGAATGTTAACAGAACGACAAAAACTGATTCTCAGCTTGATCATCCAAGACTTTACTAACACGGGGCAACCGGTTGGGTCAAAAAGTTTAATGGAAGAAGGCGTAAAAGCAAGTTCCGCAACTATCCGTAATGATATGAAAGCTTTAGAAGAATTAGGCTTATTAGAGAAGACTCATTCTTCATCTGGTCGAATTCCTTCGGCTTTAGGCTATCGCTATTACGTGGATTATCTACTAACGCCATCAAAGGTGAGTAATCAAGAAGTAGCACAGATTCGCAGATCGTTGAAAAATGATATTCATGAAATTGATGATATCATCCAGCAGTCGGCAAAAATGCTTTCACAAGTTACTAGCTATACGGCGTTTTCGCTTGGTCCTGAAATGAAAGATCGGACGCTGACAGGATTTCGAATTGTTCCATTGAATGATCGGCAGATTTTGGCCATTATTGTCACTGATAAGGGAAATGTTGAGAGCCAAGTTTTTCGCATACCCGAAAATGTTGACAGTCAAGACTTGGAGAAAATGGTTCGAATCATCAATGATCGCTTAGTAGGGCAGCCCTTGGTGAGTGTTTATCAAAAATTAAGAACCGAGATTCCGATGATCTTACATCGCTATTTTCAGACGACCGAAGGAATCAGTCATTTGTTTGATGTTATTTTGAATGATGCCTTTGAGGATAAAGTGTTTGTAAGCGGACGGATGAACATTTTGAATTTCAACCCGGATCAAGACTTTAATCATGTGAAGTCAATGTACTCATTGATGCAAAATTCCGATGAGCTGACGCAATTATTGCTGCCAGCTGATAATAATATCCACGTTCGAATTGGAACAGAGATGGGTAATGACCTATTTGATCACTTGAGTATGATTCAGGCAAATTACGAAATTCGTGGGCATGGTCGAGGAACAATCGCATTGTTGGGTCCGACCTCAATGCCATATTCGAAAATCTTTGGGTTATTGGAAGTCTTTCGATATGAGTTAACCAGTGCATTGGATGATTATTATCGTTCATTGGACTTATATCACTAGAAACGATTCCTAAAAAGAAAGGAAGTACGCGTAGTGGCAGAAGAAAAGAAAAACGAAGTCGAAGAAGAATTAGAAGAAACGACGGACAATGCAACAGAAGAAATTGATATTCCGGAAGTTTCTGAAGTTGAGGAACTGACAAGCAAGTTCAATGAAATGGAAGACAAGTTTTTGCGAGCTCGCGCTGAGATTGCAAATATGTCCAACCGTAATAAAAATGAACGTGAACAGTTGGTTCGCTATCGTTCGCAAGATCTTGGTAAGAAATTATTACCAGCGATCGATAACTTAGAGAGAGCCTTAGCAACTGAAGTTAATGATGATCAAGGAACCAGCCTGAAAAAAGGTGTAGAGATGGTACTTGAAAGTCTGACTGTTGCTTTAAAAGAAGAAGGTATTACAGAGATCAAAGCCGAAGGTGAAGCCTTTGACCCAAATCTGCATCAAGCAGTGCAAACTGTAGCCGCAGAGGACGATGTAAAACCTGAAACGGTCGTTAATGTGTTGCAAAAAGGTTATCAACTACATGATCGTGTACTACGCCCAGCAATGGTGATCGTGGCTCAATAATAAGTAAACTATTAAACTAACTATACATGGAAAAGGAGATTTTCAACTATGAGTAAAATTATTGGTATTGACTTAGGTACAACAAATTCAGCAGTCGCTGTTTTAGAAGGCGGAGAAGCTAAAATCATCACGAATCCAGAAGGAAATCGTACAACGCCATCTGTTGTTTCATTTAAAAATGGCGAGATTCAAGTTGGTGAAGTAGCAAAACGTCAAGCGGTAACTAACCCTAATACAATTTCATCAATCAAACGTCACATGGGTGAAGCTGGATTTAAAGTTGAAGCAGATGGAAAAACGTATACACCACAAGAAATTTCTGCAATGGTATTACAATACATCAAAGGTTTTGCAGAAGACTACTTAGGTGAAAAAGTTGAAAAAGCTGTTATTACAGTTCCTGCTTATTTCAATGATTCACAACGTCAAGCAACTAAAGATGCTGGTAAAATTGCTGGACTAGAAGTAGAACGTATCGTTAACGAACCAACTGCTGCAGCATTAGCTTACGGTTTAGATAAAACAGACAAAGACGAAAAAATCTTAGTATTTGACCTTGGTGGTGGTACTTTTGACGTATCTATCCTTGAATTAGGTGATGGAGTATTCGACGTATTATCTACTGCGGGTGATAACAGTCTAGGTGGAGATGACTTTGATAACAAAATCATCGATTACTTAGTTGCCGATTTCAAACAAGCAAACGGTATTGACTTGTCTAAAGATAAAATGGCTATGCAACGTTTGAAAGATGCTGCTGAAAAAGCGAAAAAAGACTTATCTGGTGTTAGTTCAACTCAAATCAGCTTACCATTTATTACTGCTGGTGATGCTGGTCCATTGCATTTAGAAACAACATTATCTCGTGCGAAATTCGACGAAATCACTTCTGACTTAGTAGAGCGTACAAAAGCACCTGTTCGCCAAGCGCTAAAAGACGCTGGCTTGTCTCAATCAGAAGTTGACGAAGTAATCCTAGTTGGTGGTTCTACACGTATTCCAGCAGTTGTTGAAGCTGTACGTAAAGAAACTGGGAAAGAACCAAACAAATCAGTTAACCCGGATGAAGTAGTAGCTATGGGTGCTGCAATCCAAGGTGGCGTTATCACTGGTGATGTGAAGGATGTCGTATTATTAGACGTTACTCCATTATCATTGGGTATCGAAACAATGGGTGGCGTGTTCACCAAATTAATCGATCGCAACACTACGATCCCAACAAGTAAATCACAAGTATTCTCAACTGCTGCTGACAATCAACCTGCTGTAGACATCCATGTCTTGCAAGGTGAACGTCCAATGGCTGCTGATAACAAAACATTAGGCCGTTTCCAATTAACAGATATTCCAGCTGCACCGCGTGGAATTCCTCAAATCGAAGTATCATTCGATATTGATAAAAATGGTATCGTAAATGTTTCTGCGAAAGATTTGGGAACACAAAAAGAACAAAAAATTACGATCAAATCTTCATCAGGTTTATCAGACGACGAAATCGAACGTATGGTAAAAGATGCTGAAGCAAATGCGGATGCAGATAAAGCTCGTAAAGAAGAAGTTGATCTTCGTAACGACGTTGATGCTTTGCTATTCTCTGTTGACAAAACATTGAAAGAGTTAGAAGGCAAGGTAGATGCTGACGAAGTTAAAAAAGCTGAAGATGCTCGCGATGAATTGAAGGCTGCTGTTGAAGCAAACGACGTTGAACAAATGAAAGAAAAACGTGATGCACTGAACGAAATCGTTCAAAACTTAACAGTTAAACTTTACGAACAAGCAGCACAACAACAATCAGAGGCTGATCCAAATGCGGCTCAAGGCGGCGCGGATGATGTCGTAGATGCTGATTTTGAAGAAGTTAACGATGACGATAAATAATTGATTCGTTGGTAAAGGCCAAAGTCATCACTTTGGCCTTTTTTCTTTCAAGATTGGTCAAACCTTTAGAAAAATACTAAGAAAAGTATCGTATCGATTTTGATTGTGATACAATACTAACGATTCTATGAAATTATGGAGGGAAGCCAATGGCTACAAAACGGGATTATTACGAAGTCCTTGGGGTGCAAAAAGGTGCTTCGGATGATGAAATAAAAAAGGCATACCGCAAGCTTTCCAAACAATACCATCCAGATATTAATAAAGAAGCTGACGCTGAGGAAAAATTCAAAGAAATTTCTGAGGCTTATGAAATCTTAAGTGATCCGCAAAAACGTGCTGCTTATGACCAATATGGTCATGCAGGAACTGATCCGAACTTTGGTGCTGGCGGAGCAGGCGGCTTCGGAGGTGCTGGTGGATTTGGCGGCGGAGCAGGCGGTTTTGGATTTGAAGATATATTCGAGTCCTTCTTCGGCGGTGGTGGTTCGCGTCAAGCGGATCCGAAAGCTCCAAGACAGGGTGCAGATCTACAATACTCAATCAATTTGGAGTTTGAAGAAGCTATTTTTGGTGTGGAAAAAGACATTAAATACAATCGTGAAGAAACTTGCCACACGTGTAACGGAAATGGTGCAAAACCTGGAACACAACCAGAAGTATGTCATAAATGTCACGGCTCCGGATCAATCAATGTGGAACACCAAACACCACTTGGCCGTGTTATGAGTCGTCAAACTTGTGATGTTTGTCATGGTACCGGTAAAGAAATTAAAGATCCATGTCCAACTTGTCACGGTTCAGGTCACGAAAAACGTCCACACACAGTGAAGGTTAAAGTACCTGCTGGGGTTGAGGATGGTCAACAAATGCGTTTGGCTGATCAAGGAGAAGCTGGGGTTAATAGCGGACCTTACGGCGATTTATATGTTGTCTTTAAAGTAAAGCAAAGCGATATATTTGATCGTGATGGTGCAGAGATTTATTACACCTTGCCGTTAAGCTTTGTGCAAGCCGCATTAGGTGATGAAATAAACGTACCGACTGTTCATGGTGATGTAAAATTAAAAGTGCCAGCTGGAACGCAAACAGGTGCTAAATTTAGACTTCGCGGTAAAGGGGCACCAAGACTACGTGGAAATACCAATGGTGATCAACAAGTAACCGTGAAGATTATTACGCCAAAGAACTTAAACGAAAAGCAGCGTGAAGCTTTGTATGCTTTCGCTGAGGCTGGCGGGCAAACTGTTACTGAACAAAAAGAAGAAGGCTTCTTTGGAAAAATGAAAGATGCTTTTGGCGGCAAAAAATAAAATTTGAGGTTCAATCAATTCTCTATTGATTGAGCCTCTTTTTTCTTTTACTATTATTAAGAAGAGAATAAGTGTTGAAGGAGGTTCGTATGGATAAACTAGATAAGTTGTTTGACCGAATGACTAGAGACATGATGCATTATTTTATTGCTGGAGGACTCGCCGAACCGGATGGACTTATTCGCACAGTTGAATTTTTTTTAAGTTTTGTCGATAAAGGAAAGCTTAGTAATAAATTATTGGATGAAAAAATTGTAAGAGATGCATTGATTCATCACATGCCGAAGCATATGCCGCTGTTTATTGACGAAAGTTTTTATGCCTATCAAATTTTATTAGACCTCTATAGTGCGCTTTATCATGAGGGAATCATTACAGAAAAAGATTGCAAAAATATGCAATATTTTATCTATCTTAACAAAACGACCTTTCTGACACGTATGAGCAGTCCAAATTTTTGGTCAAAAACAAAATTAGGAATTATGGACGAATGGCGTGAAGGGAATTTTGAAGTTGAAGACTCCTATACGGACGGTCATCATGATTATGAACTTGAGGAAGTTCCCCAAAAAAGCAACCTTAATAATATTTTGAAGTTTCCTAAGAAAAAACATACGGAGAATCAGGAGAAGAGCTATTTAATACGTGTTGATCTAAAAGGATATAAACCGCCAATTTGGCGTAGGCTCCAAATCCCAGCTGACATTACGTATGGACGTTTGCATCGCATTTTACAGGTTGCTTTTGATTGGGAGGATAGTCATCTGCATAGTTTCTTTGTCGATCGTACAAAAATGATCGGGCCGAGCGAATTAGAGATGTCACGATTTTCTGAAGAAGAACAGGTGATTGACGAGGACTTTCGTGAAGGCGTCAAAATCGAATATATTTATGATTTCGGGTGTGACTGGGATCATCGGATCTTAGTCGAAAAAATTATCATTAATGAGGAAATGCACGATGACCATGCGATTTGCGTCAAGGCAAAGGGAGATACACCAATGGAAGATTCACGTGGTAATGAGCTTTGGAAGCCATTTGATTTGGCAACAATAAATAAAAAATTAGAACGAGAGTAATTTCAAGTTAATTCAAAACAGTATTCTTTGTTTATTAAAGTCTAGGACACCTTGTCCTAGACTTTTTATGTTTTAGTAATTTTTCTTGACCTTTAGTGAAAGTGCCGTTCTATGATTTTTTTTAGTCGTATTCGAGGAATCACCAAGTTTTATCCAACTAGCAGATTGATTGGATATGGCTAGTGAATTAAATAAATTTTCTTGGTTTAATTGATGACCAACAATACGAGCCATTCTACGTAGTTCATGTCGGCACTCGTGATCTTGTGAGATTCCTAATCTGAGCAATAGAGCCTGGCATTCGGATAATTCATCATCAGATAAGTTTTCGATCAAAGATGTATCAATCATGATTCCATCTGTTTTTGTAATTACTGATTGTAAAGATTTAGCCTCAAGATTGATTAAACATGCTTTTCTTTGGGTACAAACAGTTAGTTGAGCGCTCAAAGTAGTCGGTATTTGAATCAATGAAAGGCCACCAAGATAAGTTGCTGAAATATAGCCACTTAACTGGCAGAGTGCGTCATCCCCTAGACCAATGACACCATCAGATGAGGAGAACTTTTGCCTTGTCAGAAATTCATAGACAAAACTCGCAGTGTTAGTGGTATATAGTGATTCATTTAATAGTAAAGTTTGTACGTCAAATCCAAAAATAGTCAAGTATTGAAGTATCTTTGTTCCGTACGTGTTGAAATTATTCTGATCACTAATTAAGACTACTTTTCGTTTTGTCCATAAAGAAGTTGCGTAACTACCGATTGCGGCAAGACCATCTGGTTTAATCATAATTTTAGGTACAGTGTTCATAGATATTCCTCCAATTTTTTTTATTGCCGCATAATCGCCAAAGAAAAAAGCTCATCATAGATTCGAAAATCTACAATGAGCTTTAATAATACAAACATAAAGCCACAATAGATTTTCATCTACGTGGCGAAAAGTCAGCGTGAAAAGCCTTAGCCATCATAGATACAAACTTGAACGTCTGTATCCACGAAGCATGAATACAAACCTATCTAAAATAGCTAAAGTAAAAATTATTCAGTTGTAAAGAGATTAATTGAGTCATAATAAGCGCTCCAAACTGATTTCATTTATATTGTTGTTAATACTAGACGGATACCTTGGGCTTGTCAAGACAAAAAAGCAACTTCGAAAACGAAGCTGCTAATCTCTAAAGATAAAACGTTTAAAGCCACGGTATTTTTTATCACCTTGAATCGGCGCATTATCGGTAATCAATAGTGCAATCATAACGTAGCCGATCCAACTA
The DNA here is from genome assembly GCF_000407185.1 of Enterococcus malodoratus ATCC 43197. Classification (GTDB taxonomy): domain Bacteria; phylum Bacillota; class Bacilli; order Lactobacillales; family Enterococcaceae; genus Enterococcus_A; species Enterococcus_A malodoratus. The sequence continues at coordinate 516,422 of NZ_KE136481.1, read as the reverse complement.
TCACGAGAATACAAAACATATTCTGGAAGCCACTCATTCGCATATTTATCCTTATACTCTTTCAACCCGCCAAACGAGTAGAAACGAGAACCAAAGTTGTAAACCAAATAAGCGACTCGTTCTTGAGTAAAACTTTTTCGAGATGTTCCAACATTGGCTAAAGGGGCCATTCCCAAATCAAAATATTCGATGCCCATTTCATCGCGCATATATTGGAAAAGATTGATAAAAAGAAAATCCATGGTTCCATTAGGTGCTTTTTCAGGACTGTGACGCATTAAATCGATTGTGCCAATTTCGTTTGTATAGGTTGGCATAAAATTCGCGAAGGCAACAATTTCACCATCGCTGTCTTTTATCACAGCGATAGGTGCTCGTTGTAAGTAATCCTCCGAAAAGAAACCGAGCGAGAAGCCCTTCTCTTTGCGGCTGCCTAGCCACTCATCAGAAATTGTTTTCAATGACTTCATAGTTTCAACCGAGAAAGGTGGTTTGAGAACTTCAAATTGATAGCCTTCTTTAAGTACCTTATTGAAGCTGGCGCGCTGACCCTTCATTTTCTTTCCGCTCAAGGTAAAATCACGAAGGTGTACATGGGCCCGTTCACCGAACTTGATAAAGTCATAGCCAAACTCGTGGAGGATCATGACCATTTCTTCACTATTTTCGTAAAAGACAGGTAAGTAATTATAGCGATCCACCTCATTGATTAGAGCCTCTGTTGCCGCTTCAAAGTCGCTTGATTTCCCAGAAGGGTCACCCATTACTAAAATTTTATTATTAAAGGTAGCCAATTGGAAAAACACCGTATCTTCTTCACCGTCATTATAATAGAAAACTTTTTTATCCTTTAAAAATACTAGCTGGCTGTCCGGATTACCGCCATAAGTTTCTAAAATATGTTGAACTCGCTCTTCATCGAGTGTCTCGCCTACCTGAATGCGTTTGTTCTTCAAAAAGCGAATTAATAGCAAGATTATGAAAGAGACAATCAAGATTGCGACAAAGCCAACAATCCAAATTTGTTCACTTGGGAATAGGAAAAATTCCGGTAAATGATGACGATGATGAGTTTTCGGACTGTTGTACACACCAATAATAATATACAGAATAGTCAAACCGCCCATAATAATTCCATCAATCGTTACCCATTCGGCAGAGTAGACAAGTTGCTCCCTAAATAACTCATTCTTCGAAAAAATAACAAATAGTAACAAGAGTGCGAGGAAGATCCCGGTTGAAATACGAAAACCTGCAAGTAAGGAATACAGGAAAGTAAACGTCACAATAATAATCGTTGGGATATAAGTTCGTTTGACACGCGCAGAAATTGCACGACCAGAAACAATCAATAAGAAACCCAGCAGGATGGCTGGAAAGACAACGATTACCCTAGAATGAATCGGATTTAGACGCTGTAAGAATGGCAAGCGAATAAATGCCTCAGGTATAGTTGCAGATAAAACGAGCATTATCCCTGTAAAATAGAGTAGAAAGCTTTCGAGTTTGTGCGCTAATTCTTTAGACAAACTGACTGGAATTCCTTTGTAGCGTGTATTGATTGTCGTACCAAGGTTTTTGAAAAAAAGAATTAAACCGATGGCAAAAGGAATAAAATAGTAAAAAAGTCGGAATAATAAAAGCCATGCTACTACGGTCTCGCGAGGAGTCCCAAGGGCAGATAATCCAAAAATCATCATCAGGTCGAAACTTCCAAGTTCGCCTGGGATCATTGACACGATTCCGATGACTGTTGCTGCGATAAATAACGGTACAACATCACGAATGCTGACGTTGACACCCATTAAAAGTCCAGTAGAAATGAAACTGATCAACACACCTGTCCATTCAAGAAAAGAGGTAGCGATCAATTCAAGTCTGTGAGAGCTCTTCAAATCGCCAAGATATTCACCTTTACCGAAAAGGCTCAGACAGAAGATGATTGGAAAATAGAGTCCGCCGCCAATCAGCCAAATCCAGTATTGACGTAAATAGGCATTATGATCGTCAAACATTACCAGAAAAAAAGAAAGCAAAGCGTAAATAGACAATCCTGACATAGTGAAAACAAGGATTTTTGATAAAGCCTGTACAACTTTTTTCCCAGAAGTTTGCTTTCCGTAAAACTCTGAACGCAATCCCGCACTTACGAATCCGCCAAATCCAGCAATGTTATTTAAAGTATTGACTAACCAGCTGGTTTCAAAGATATATAATTTCTTGGGCTTTTGTTCCAAAATGCTGTTTAATGTGAAATCGTAACCGATCATAGGTATCACAGAAATCAGCCCAATCAGCCCCATTAATAAAATATTCCAAATACTGATCTCGCTAAAAATAGTTGAAAGTTGGCTGAAAGAAATCTTTTTCGCGATATTAGATAATTCAAATAATACAATGATGATAACTGAAATCAAAAAAATCATTTTAAGCTTGCTTAGATGTGCTTTGAACCATTCAATTAACTTTTCCACCAAATTACTCCTCCTCGATTAGAAATTGTAAGACTTCCTGATTGAAGCGCTTTGGGTTTCTTCGTGCGAACATGTGACCTTGCCCTGAAACAATCGCAAAACTTGCATTAGGAATTGATCGTGCGATATACATGGAATGTTGAGTTTTAATCGAATCATGTTTCCCTACGATGACCAACGTTGGTGCTTGAATCTGACTCAAATCTTCTGCGGTCAAACCGATATCTCGGAAAAGCAAGCGTAAAATTGGAAGAAAGTTCCTCATTCCTGTATCGACGAAAGCTCCCACCCGGACAATCGCGTATTGTACATAGCTTAACAAATGCGGAATTGTGCGAACACCGCTGGGTACAGTATTGCCGGCATTCAAAATTAAGTGATCTACTTTCTTGGGATAAAGACGTGCAAAAACCATCGCTAAGTTGGCCCCGTCACTGAAACCTAAAAGATCCGCATGATCAAGTTTTTCTTGATCCATAATCGTAGCGAGATCGTTGGCCATTAATTGGAAGCTCGTCTCTTTTTGCGTATTGGTTGAACGGCCATGACCACGGCTGTCAACGACATAAACGTTGAAATGTTTGCTGAAACTATTTAATTGTTTTGAAAAATATCGACCGCTGCCGCCGTTACCATGAAGCAAAAAGAGCGCTGGTCCTTGACCGTATTTTTCATAATAGATTTCTGAGCCATCGCTCATTTGAGCAATTTTTTTTTCATTTTTCACAACATCACCTACCAGTCATAAGTATACCGATTTTTTTAAATCTTGCACATTAATTTAATTCCCAGACAAAATGAAAACTTTAGAATGATTAATTAAATATAAAGCTATCATTTTTTGCTTTTAAAAGTTCAACCGATTCTTGTAGTATGAATAAAGAAAAAAGAAGATAGTTGGGCAGATTTTTATGTTGAAATTAATTGGAAATTTTTTGAAAATAATTATTGCTTTTGCAATTATTTCCGTCCTGATAATCGGCGGAATTTTTACAGTTCGAACCTACAAGAATACAAACACGGTAAACAGTTACCGCAGTGATGTGCAAACCTTGGCAGATCAGGCAGGAATTGGCAACTATACTGATGTTATTTTAGGGATTATGTACACGGAATCAAAAGGGAAGGGAACGGACCTAATGCAAAGTTCCGAAAGTGTTTACGGCAGTCGCGGGAAAATTGCCAGCCAACAGGAAAGTATCGAGAATGGCGTTAAACATTTTGCGGAAAGTTACAAGCAGGCAAAAGCTGCTGGTTGCGATCTTAATACCGCGATTCAGGCGTATAATTTTGGGACTAAATATATTCAGTACGTACAAGAACGCGGGGGTAAAAATAGTGTTGAGTTAGCGGAAGAGTACTCAAGGGATGTTTTATCACCAGGGTATGGAAACGATCAGCAACACACATATCGGTATATGCAGATGCAGTCAGTGTTATACAATGGCGGTTATTTGTATCAAAACGGTGGTAACATGTTTTATGCCGAAATCGTCCAAATGAACAAGCGATTCATTGACTTATTTCAAAGGTTTCAAAATAGTTAAAATAATGAGCGGAAAGCTTGTAATAATAAAGAAATATGCTAAAATGATAGTCGTATAAGTTTGTCTAAAAAAATCGCGCTGTTCGAAAGATGAATTGGGGCGATTTTTTACGGCTGTTATCATATTTTTGGGAATTGGGGTGAGGTTTTTGGTGCAAAGAATTCCCCAACAGGTTATTGATGAGGTTCGTGAAAAAACAAATATTGTCGAAGTTATTGGTCAGTATGTTCAACTTAAGAAATCCGGCAAGAATTATTTGGGGCTTTGTCCATTTCACGAAGAAAAGACTCCGTCATTTTCAGTTGCTGAGGACAAGCAGATATTTCATTGTTTTGGATGTGGCAAAGGCGGCAATGTTTATACTTTTTTACAAGAATTAGAAGGGATTAGTTTTCCCGAAGCAGTAAAAAAGGTTGCCGACATGGAACAAATTCCTTTAGATATTGAGATTTCTAGCGAACCGATCAATCAAACATCAACAGGACAGCAGCAATTGATCGCTTTACATGAACGGACTCGGGATTTGTATCATCACTTATTGATGAATACGAAAGCCGGGGAGGATGCTTTGACTTATCTTCACGAACGTGGATTAAGCGACGAACTGATCAGCGAATTTAAGATCGGTTTTGCGCCAAGTCAACGTGATTTTTTAGTTCAAGTCGCCCAACAGGATAAAGTAAATGCTGATTTGATGGAACGAAGTGGATTGTTTATTCGGCGCGATGATGGAAGCTTTAGTGATCGTTTTTATCAGCGAGTGATGTTCCCTTTGAATGATTTTCGGGGAAAGCCGATTGGTTTTTCCGGGAGGATGCTAAAAACAGAAGAATTTCCTGGGAATGATCAACCAAAATATTTAAACTCGCCTGAAACTGAATTGTTTAACAAACGACAAGTATTGTTCAACTTCGACAAAGCGCGAAACGAAATACGCAAGCAAGGCGAAGCGGTTTTATTTGAAGGCTTTATGGATGTATTAGCTGCCTGGCAGGCGGACATCAAAATCGGCTTAGCCTCAATGGGTACCAGCTTGACTGAGCAGCAAATAGCTGCGATAGAGCGAATTACTGGTCAAGTAGTAATAGCTTACGATGGTGATGACCCGGGGCAAGCGGCTACAGATCGTGCACTGGCTATTCTAGATGCGCATAGTCGATTAACTCTCGCAACGGTTACTGTACCAGAAAAGCTTGATCCAGATGAGTATTTGCGAAAATATGGTGTAGCTGAGTTACAAAATTTATTGAAACATGGTCGACAGACACCCTTTGCATTTAAGATGCAGTATCACAAGAAGGGGTTAAATCTTGATAATGAGTCTGATCGATTAAAATATCTTGAGTTCGTAATGCAAGATTTGGCGAAGGTCCAGTCTCCGGTTGAACAAGATTTGTATTTGGGACAGTTGGCAGTCGAATTTCATTTGACACGAGAAAGTTTAAAGCAACAGCTGCAAATGGTTCGCCAAACGTTACGTACGGAACGTCGTCAACAACAGACAGTCGCTTCTCCTGCACCGGTTCAGCCAGTAAGAAAAGTGTTAACAAAAGAAGAAAAGGCTGAGCAAATGTTATTGTATCGTTGCATGAATGAAAGTTCGATTCGTGAACAATTGGTTCAAACGGATTTTCAATTTATCCACGATCAGTATCAAGAATTGCTTCTTTACTTAGATAGTTATATGATGGTTCATGGAAATTTTATTTTAGCAGATTTTTTGAACTATCTAAAAGAAGATGAGATGAGGCAACTAGTCATCAATATCTCGATGATATCCATGTCAGAAGATAGTAACGAACGAGAAATCTATGATTTGATGCGGGTTATTTCCCAATCTGGCATTGCTGAAGAAATCAAACAACGACAAAAAGAGCAGCTTGAGGCCAGAAAAAACGGGAACCAGCAACGTGAATTAGAGTTGACTGTTCAAATTATCGAATTGACGAAACGCTTGAAACAAGCCTAGAAGTGAAAGGGGCATTTATTTTATGGCAGATGTAAAAAACAAAAAAGAGTACGAAAAAGCTTTAGCGGCCTTGATTAAGGAAAAGAAACCTATGGGACAGGTGGTTTACGATGAGTTAACAAATCGATTAGCCACGCCATTCGAATTAGGCGCAGAAGCAATGGATCAATTGATCCAAAAAGTCGAAGATGCTGGTGTCAGTGTCGTTGATGAAAATGGTGAACCTTCTAAGGCTAGTTTAAAACAAAATGAAAAAACTGCGAAAGCCGCGCAAAAAGAAGATTTATCGGCCCCAACTGGTGTCAAAATCAACGACCCAGTTCGTATGTATTTGAAGGAAATCGGACGCGTTTCGCTGTTGACCGCTGAAGAAGAAGTTGAATTGGCATTGTTGATCGAACAAGGAGATCAAGAGGCAAAGCAACGTCTAGCGGAAGCAAACCTACGTTTAGTTGTAAGTATTGCCAAACGTTACGTTGGTCGTGGTATGCAATTTCTTGATTTAATTCAAGAAGGAAATATGGGCTTGATGAAAGCTGTTGAGAAGTTTGATTACCGTAAAGGATTCAAATTCTCAACTTATGCAACTTGGTGGATTCGTCAGGCAATCACGAGAGCGATTGCTGACCAAGCGAGAACAATTCGTATCCCTGTGCATATGGTCGAGACCATTAATAAGTTAATTCGTGTGCAACGTCAATTATTACAAGATTTAGGTCGGGAACCAACACCAGAGGAAATCGGTGCTGAAATGGACTTGCCAACTGAAAAAGTTCGTGAGATTCTGAAAATTGCTCAAGAACCGGTATCTTTGGAAACGCCAATCGGCGAAGAAGATGATTCACATTTAGGCGATTTTATTGAGGATCAAGAAGCAACAAGTCCTGCTGAACATGCGGCTTCTGAAATGTTGAAAGAGCAATTGGAAGATGTTTTAGATACATTGACTGATCGTGAGGAAAATGTTTTACGTCTGCGCTTTGGTTTGGACGATGGCAGAACTCGAACGTTAGAAGAGGTTGGACGTGTGTTCGGGGTTACTCGTGAACGTATTCGTCAAATTGAGGCGAAAGCACTACGGAAATTACGTCACCCATCTCGTTCAAAACAATTGAAAGACTTTTTGGAATAAATATTTCGAACTCCTCGGGAACTTCTCGAGGAGTTTTTTTGTAGGATTATTGGAGTAAAATCGCGCTAATACGCATTCTTCAAAATGCGAATGGAATTTATTATTTTTGATTAATTCATTCGAAAATTGCTTGGAACATCCCTAAACATATGATAGATTAAAACATATGATTAAAAAAAGGAGCCGATTTCATTGCAAAAATGCCCTAACTGTGGTTTTGAACCAGTCGAAGGATGCACGACTTGTCCGAAGTGTGGCTTTTCATTACAGTTAAATGATTCAGAAAATTCCAATGACATTAATGATAAAAATGATACGATAGAATGGTCCGAACTTGCCGATATGCCAATTGAATCTGTGCAAAAAATGTTTAAGGATAACGAGGATAAGATGAAAGAAGAAAATTCAAAAGAATTAAAAGAAGAGACTCCCGAAATGAATCCTATTTTGGCAGAATACATTCGTGAGCACAAAGATGAGCAAGGAAAACCGGAAAAGGAAGATGCCGAGAAAACGCTTGAAGCAGAGTCAACTCAGCTAGATGAATCTGCATTATCAGAAGAAACCCCAGATACGGAAATCAAAGAACCACTTTCTGACATCATTGAAAGTAAAAATGAGGACAATGATGAAATAGAGACAACTGATGAAAAAAATTCGAAGTTACCAGAGGTGTCTACGGACAAAGAAGTTGATCTTCTTGAAGATGAGGGTCCTGCAGTAACAGAGACTGAAAAACAAGAAGCAAATGCGGAGAAGGTAAAAGAGGAATTTGATGATGGGAATTTACCTCCAGAGCAACCTGGCTCTTCTGAAGAAAAATCTAAAAAAAGCCGAAAGAGACTCTATATTACTTTAGCTGCTATCGCAGTTTTGGGTGCAAGTGGAGGATATTATTATCACCACGAAAAAGAAGTTGAAGCCCAACGCATTGCAACTGTTAAAAAGGAAAATAAGGCGCTTGATTCAATCGAAGAAAGTTTAGCGAGTTATTATACTGATGATAAGCAAGTGTTTCTTGCTGCAGATAAGGTTAATCTTAATGCTGGTAAAATTGATGAAGAACTATCCCGCTACAAAGATAGTAAGCGCTATGCAGAATTAAAGAAGGGGTACGATGAGTTAACGGATAAACAAAAGGCCGAACAGTCCGTTAATCAATTGTTTACAGCTGCTGCAATCAGCGGAAATAAACTGGCGGATAAACCATTATTGAAAGCTGCTTCTCCTGTTGATCTATCTATTAATACAGGGGATAAAGATTTTGATAACTTAATGAATCAAGCAATTAATAACGCAAAAGATCAATATACTAAAATTGAGGCTGCAAAAAAAGCCGCTGACGGTCTATTGAAAGACGGAAATGTTATCGATTCAGTCAATAGAGACCAATATAATGTTGCAAATGACGCTGTTAAGGCAGTCACTAATCAAGAATTGATCCAACCTCAAAAAGAAGAATTAGCGAAGGTCGAACAGACCTTAAAAGATAAAGAGAAAAAGGCGGCTGATGAAAAAGCGGCGGCAGAAAAGGCAGCACAGGAAAAGGCCGAACAAGAAAAAGCTGATCAAGAAGCACAAAACAGGAAAACAACTAATAGCACTAACCAAGTTGGAGATACTAGCAGCGATGCCTATGCCTGGGCGCCTGGAGTTAAAGAAAAGGTTATACAAACTTGTATCTCGCGAGGCTACATAGTGGAAGGCGGGTATAGTCTTGAGCCGGTAAAAGTTGAAAATGGGGAAGGTTTTTATAATCTTTATGCCACTTCCAACCAGGCATCATTAACGAAAGGTTATTCAAATTCCGATCTGCCTATGTATTTAGTCACAATCAACTGTAAAACAGGTTGGTTTAAGGGCGATGGTCCCAATTAATTAATATGAACATTAAGGCTGGGGAGAACGTTCTTCCCAGCTTTAATAATGAGCTATAATATTTATTGAAAATGACGGCTCATCTTTAGATGAAACAATAAGACATAATCTGTGAATTTTGACAGAATGATCTGTACTATGAAGATGAACAGATATTAATATAAATGGGGAGTAATGATTATGAATGAATTATTAGGTCAAGTATTTACCGGGTTAATCATCGATGAAAATGAAAGCATGTATTTAGTACAAAAAAATGGTGTGACATTCCGTCTGTTGAAGGAGGAGGATGTCTCGCATAAAATTGGTGAATCAGTTGAAGGTTTCGGCTACGTCAATCAAAAGAAAGAAGCCGTTTTTACGACAAAGATTCCGCAAGTTCGAATTGGTCATTATGCTTTTGGAGAAGTAACAGATGTTCGTAGAGATCTTGGCGTTTTTGTGAATATTGGACTGCCTGATAAAGACATGGTCGTTTCTTTGGACGAAATGCCTAGTATGAAAGAGCTATGGCCCAAAAAAGGCGATCAATTAATGATCAGCATGCGGGTTGATGAAAAAGACCGGATGTGGGGTACATTAGCAGATGAGGCAATCTTTCACTCATTGAGTCGTGCTGGCTCTGGTGAAATGCAAAACGAAAATAAAAAAGGCACGATCTATCGCTTAAAAGTTATCGGCTCTTATTTGATTACGGAAGATTTCTATCTTGGTTTCGTTCATCCTTCAGAACGCTATCAAGAACCGCGTTTAGGTGAAATAGTCGAGGCGCGTGTAATCGGGGTTCGACCAGACGGCGTTCTAAATATGTCTTTGAAACCTCGTAGTTATGAGATGATCAACGATGATGCAGCGATGATTTTGACGTTACTGCAAAGAAATGCCAATCATGTATTGCCTTATTGGGACAAATCAGCTCCAGAAGAGATAAAAGAAGCCTTTGGAATTAGCAAAGGACAATTCAAACGTGCAATCGGTCATTTATTGAAAGAAAAATTAATCGAGCAAAAAGACGGAGAAATCCGCCTAAAAAGCTAATTGAGAATGTCCTTGCATAAATAAAGCCGATAAACTATAATAATTCTAAGAAAACTTGCAGTGATTTGAATTCTTATTTAGAATTATTATAAAATAGATGGAGGAGGGTTCTCTTGAACGCTATCTTAGCCCTACAAAAAACCAAAAAGCAACTTCATGATTCTGGATTCAAGTTGACACCTCAGCGTGAAGCCACCGTTCTCGTTTTATTGGAAAATGAGAAAGACCATTTATCGGCAGAAGAAATATATTTTTTAGTCAAAAAGAAAAGCCCTGAGATCGGCTTAGCAACAGTTTATCGTACATTGGAGATTTTAACTGAGCTGCATATCGTCAATAAAATAAGTTTTGATGATGGCCTAGCACGTTACGATTTGCGCAAGGAAGGGGCAGAGCATTTTCATCATCATTTACTTTGTCTTGAATGTGGAAATATTGAGGAAATCGAGGAAGATCTATTGGGTGAGGTTGAGCACGTTGTTGAATCGAGATATCATTTTCTAGTGAAGGATCATCGCTTGACTTTCCACGGTATTTGCCAAAGCTGCCAAGAAAAAAAAGATGCTTAACTTTCCTTGGCAAATTGGATTAAGTTATAATTAAATTATATAGTCCCTTGTAAAGATACGTGCTATCATTTCAAGGGACTTTTTGTTATGATAAAGCGAAAGTGGTGAAAACATGGAAGAACAAATAACGGAATATTTGCATTATTTATCGATCGAGCGCGGTCTTTCCGAAAATACACGAATTAGTTACCAAAGAGACTTACAACAATATTTGTCATTTTTGGCTGGCCAGAATGTCAATGAATGGCAGGCAGTTGATCGCTATATGGTTGTGGCTTTTTTGGCGAGTCTGACCGAAGCTGGTAAAGCATCTACTACGATTACGCGAATGATTTCTAGCTTACGTCGCTTTCATCAGTTTTTACGTCAAGAGCGTTATACAGATCATGATCCAATGCAGCATATCGATAGCCCTAAAAAGGCTCAAAAATTACCTCAAACACTTTCACTTGCAGAGGTGGAACGTTTAATTGCTGCGCCAGATACGACAACAGATTTAGGGATTCGGGATCGTGCGATTTTGGAGGTGATGTATGCAACTGGCTTACGAGTTAGCGAACTGATCGGGTTAAGGCTGGGTGATATTCATCTAGAGATGGGATTATTGCAAACTGTCGGGAAAGGTGATAAAGAGCGAATAGTTCCACTTGGGGATTATGCGATTCATTGGGTAGAACGTTATCTTGGGGAAGTTCGTCCCTTATTAACGAAAAAAACACCTAATGAAACTCATTTATTTGTTAACAACCATGGACATGGCTTGAGCCGCCAAGGAATTTGGAAGAACCTGAAGCAGCATGTAATTAAGGCAGAAATCACTAAAGATGTTACGCCCCACACGCTACGGCACAGTTTTGCAACCCATCTGTTGGAAAATGGAGCAGACTTACGGACTGTACAAGAGCTTTTAGGTCATGCGGATATATCTACTACACAAATTTATACTCATATAACTAAACGAAGAATGACCGAAGTATACAAAGAATTTTTCCCGCGCGCTTAATTAGGAGGAGAAAAAATGCTTACTCAATATCGAAAGAATCAACGAAAAATCGCGATGGGCCTTTTAGGTTTTCATGAAACCTTGAGAGATCAACAACATTTACTGAAAGAAATAGATACATATGAAAGTGATGATCATTACCAGCTTTTTTGTTATTACAATGAAAATTCTGATAATGTGCAAGGTGTAATTGGCATCAGCAAATTAGAAGATCAAGAAATCGTACTTCATGACATCAGTTTAAATCCTTCGTATCGCGGCGAGGGTATTAGTATTGTAATGATGGATGAATTACAGGCGCTGTATCCAGATCAAAAAATTATTGGTACACCTGCGACTTCTGCTTTTTTGGCAAAATGGCAGGAACATAAGCGAGGGTAATATGGAAGCAATCAGTTTGAAATTAGATGTTTTTGAAGGGCCGCTGGATTTGTTACTTCACCTTATCCAACAGTTAGAGATCGATATTTATGATATTCCTATTGCGGAAGTTACGGAACAGTACATGAATTTTATTCATACTATGAAGACACTGGAGCTGGAAGTGGCGGGAGAGTATTTGGTAATGGCGGCAACACTGATGTCGATTAAAAGTCAAATGCTTTTGCCGAAACCGGAGCTGGAGTTTGATTATGATGATGAAGAAGGCGAAGATCCGCGTGAAGCTTTGGTTCAGCAACTTTTAGAATATCGAAAATATAAGTATGCGGCGACTGTTTTGTCAGAAAAGGAACAAGAGCGTAGTTTGTTTTATACGAAAGCGCCAATGGATCTGACTGATTATGAAGAAGAAATTCTGCCGCTGCCCAAAAATCAATTGAATACGATTGACCTTTTTTTGGCGTTACATGATGTTTTACAACGTAAGAAACGAAACCAGACGATTGAGACGACGGTTTCTGCTGAAACGATTACTGTCGATCAAAAGGTAAATGAAATTAGTCAACGATTAGTAAGATTATCTGAGAATGAAGGCTTGTCATTGGAGTCTTTTTTTGTGGATTATACGAAGGACGAAATGATTACAACCTTCATGGCATTGTTAGAATTAATGAAAAAAGGTCAAGCTTTGGCAATTCAGAAAGAGACCTGTGCACCAATCTTGATTTTTAAAGGAGTCATTATATGAATCAATTGAGTCAAATCGAGGCTATGCTTTTTGTGGTAGGTGAAGAAGGGATTAGTTTGGAAGAATTATCCTTTACGCTGAGACGCCCAATGCCGGAGATTTATCAGAGTATTAATAATTTAAAGGAATCTTATGAGAAGGATGAAAATTCAGCATTGACTCTTTTAGAAGTAGGAAACCATTTTGTTTTGAGTACTAAAAAGGAGTTTGCCCCCTTACTAAAGGAATTTGCTCGTTCTCCTATGGCTAACCGTTTAAGTCAGGCAGCACTTGAAACGCTCTCTATCATAGCTTACAAACAGCCTGTGACGCGATCTGAGATTGATGAATTACGAGGAGTTCAATCAAGTGGAGCTGTTCAGACATTAGTGGCTCGACAATTAATTGAGGAAAAGGGGCGCGTTGATGGTCCGGGCCGTGCAATTTTGTATGGAACTAGTAATTATTTTATGGATTACTTTGGACTGAAGGATTTAGAAGAGTTGCCAGATGTTCAAAAAATGGAAGAAGATTTAGCGGATGAAGACGAATCATTAGATTTGTTTTACGATCGATTTAAAGAAGAGGATGGTCAATAAATGGAGAGATTACAAAAAGTTATCGCGCAAGCGGGAATCGCGTCGCGACGCAAATCCGAAGAGTATATCACTGGTGGAAGAGTAAAAGTGAATGGTGAACTCGTAAAAGAGTTAGGGACAAAAGTTGGCAAGAAAGATATCGTAGAAGTTGATGGTGTCCCCATCTATCAAGAAGAACCTGTGCACTATCTCTTTTATAAACCACGCGGTGTGATCTCAGCAGTTTCTGATGACAAAAATCGTAAAGTTGTGACAGATTATTTTACGGCGGTTTCTGAACGAATTTATCCAGTAGGGAGATTGGATTATGATACGTCCGGTATTCTGATTTTGACAAATGATGGTGATTTTTCACAACGATTAGCCCATCCGAAACATCAAATCGACAAGGTTTATGTTGCAAAAGTTAAAGGTTATGCGGAAAAAAGAAATCTTTTACCCTTAACAAGAGGAATTAGAATTGAGGGTAAAAAGACTGCGCCCGCGCGGTTTGAAATTCTTTCGACGGACAAGAAGGCTGAGACAAGTATTGTTGAGTTAACTATTCACGAAGGCCGCAATCATCAAGTGAAAAACATGTTGGCGGCGGTTGGACTGCCTGTTCAAAAATTGAAGCGAGAACGTTACGGGGATTTGACTTTACAAGGTCTGCGTCCAGGTGAATACCGACGTCTGAACTCAAAAGAGATCAACGGTTTGCTAAATCAATCTAGGTAGCAAAATCATTTACTTGTTTTTTGATAGTAAAATTGTTATAGTAGTTTTACAATAAAAAATAATTTAAGGTTCGTCTTCAGGGGCAGGGTGAGAATCCCGACCGGCGGTGATAGTCCGCGAACTGCGTAAGCAGCCGAATCGGTGTAATTCCGATACCGACAGTACAGTCTGGATAAAGAAGATAGAGCTTATTTGAGTGAGACTATATTCAAGTAACTCTATGCTTTTTCTGAAGCATAGAGTTTTTTTGTGGAAAAGTTTAATTCAAATAGTTCGATGAAGATGATTCCGAAACGGAGGATTTCAGATGAAGAACTTACGATTACAAAAAATGACAGCAGTAGCAGTGGCCGCGGCAATGGGATTGATTTTACAATTTATCGCTTTTCCGATTGTCCCAATGTTTCCCTTTTTAAAATTGGATTTTAGCGATATTCCAGTTCTGATCAACATGTTTATCTTTGGACCGTTGACAGGAGTAGCAACTGCTTTTATACGTTCATTGTTACATCTAACTATGAGCGGCTTTTCTCTAGATAATATGATCGGAGATTTTGCCAGCTTTTTTGCCTCAACTTTATATACCCTGCCAATTTTTCTACTATTTAGAAAAAGGACGGCTTCAAAACGAGTCTTGGGCCTTGGGTTAGGCATTTTGGCAATGACACTATTTATGAGTGTGGCGAATTACTTTGTTATCACACCTCTTTATTTGAAGGCTTTTGGTCTTTCGGCCGGACAAATGTTAGGTATGGGATTAGGACGTTACATTTTGGTTGGAATTGTACCTTTTAATATTCTTAAAGGAATAATAGTTAGTGTTGTTTTCTTAGTTTTACATGCTAAGTTGCTACCGTGGTTATCGAAAAAGACAATGACCTCTCAGCATCATTCAATTTAATAATCAAAAAATCTCAGACAAAACGTCTGAGATTTTTTTTGTTCATGTATGTTATTATGAGTTTTGAAACAATATAGCATGAGAGGGGCACCGTTTTGCCGCCTGGATAACTTCCGGCTGCTGTTCTATGGGAATAAATTCATGAATTGCATCTGGTTCTCCCACGAAAAGAACAAGCCCATCATCTGTATAATCAAAAATTTCTGGCGCAATCGTTTGGCATAAACCACAAGCGATACAACGTTCAGGAATGATTTCGCATTTCATTTTTTCACCTACCACAGGAGATTTTACTATGACTTTTTTTATTTTAACGTTATTTCAGACTGGCTACAAGTTAAGAACCTCAACTTTATATCATTTATTAGTAGGAAAAAGAACCAGTTCGGTCTTACTTCATGGTTTCTTTTTTAAAAATTTGGCTTATTTGGGTTCGCTACCTAATCTGAAAGAAGATACCTTCCAAAAGGAGCTGCAACGATTAGTTAACAATCAACTAATTGCGGTTGAAGACGGTTTTGGTGAATTAACCACAAGAGGTAAAGAATTACTGGAAGAAGATTCTTTCGACTTGAGTGGTTTAAATAATTTGCGCTTCGGTCGAACGCGAGAAGACTCTTGGCAAATGATTCTTTTTGCTGTACAAGTCGTTAGTTATCTTTCATTTGGTGAGAAAAACTATCTTCCTATTGAGAATCGTCCCTACTCTTTACAACAAGTTAAAAAGTGGCTTGCACAGGCAGAGTCAGATTTAGTAGTGCGATTTCAACACGAATTAACGACTATTCTTCAGCGATTACCGGATGAAACGGCTGATTTTTTAGCTAATCAATTTTCCGGTCTTGGTTTTCAAGGAAAAATCACTTTTCAATTATTGCCAGAAAAATGGCAGACAGAGCCGTGGAACATACTTTATCGACAAAACGCGATTGATCTGTTTTTAGCGCAAGTTGAAGGTGAGCAATTGTCAGAGTTATTGTTTGCCTTAGATCAACAAAATATCAATCAAAGTATGCTAAAGACAAAAGAATTCTTTTTAGCTGGTAAAACTGTGAGCGAAATTATGAACTTACGTCATTTAAAACAAGGGACAATCAATGATCATTTTATCGAGTGGGCACTAATGGATAAAACTTTTCCATTTACAAGATTTGACCCAATCGATTTTGATGATCTTGATGAAAATCAAGTAGTCAATGCACACTATCAGGATTACGAGACCCCTTATTTAAATTTTCGGCTGTCACAAATCTATTATTTGAGGAAAAAGCAATGGAATTAACAGAGTTGTTAAAAACAAAATTTAATTATGATCGCTTCCGTCCCGGACAACAAGAGATTATTGAGACTCTTTTATCTGGTAAATCTGTACTTGGAATGCTTCCGACAGGAACTGGCAAGTCTTTGTGTTATCAATTACCAGGATATCTGCTTGAGGGAACGGTAATCGTGATTTCCCCTCTGATTTCATTGATGGAAGACCAAGTAACGCAATTGCAGCGTCTCGGAGAAAAACGTGCTGTCGCCTTAAATAGCTTACTTTCATCTTGGGAAAAACAATGGATTTTGAGTGAAGCACATAAATACAAATTTATTTTTATGAGTCCAGAAATGTTCTTAGCACCTCACGTTCAAAAAACGCTACAGGCGATGAGGGTTTCTTTGGTTGTGGTTGATGAGGCCCATTGTATTTCACAATGGGGAATTGATTTTAGACCAGAATACCTGAAACTTGCTGATGGAATAAAATCCATAGGAGATTCATTGGTGTTGGCATTGACAGCAACGGCTACTAAAACGGTTCGGGAAGATATTCAGCGATTGCTCTTTGATCATGCAGTACCGGAGGTGATCTATTCTGTTGACCGACCGAATATAAGTTTTTTTGTTTATCAAGAAGATAAATACAAGAGATTACAGAAATTACTCGGCTCCTTGGACGGCTCGGGAATTATTTATTGTGCCACCAGAAAAAAAGTCGAAGAGCTCTATGAGGCACTTAAGCAAAATTATGCAATCGCGTATTATCATGGCGGACTTAGCGGGCAAGAAAGACGAATGTTGCAGCAACAGTTTTTATCAGGAGATTTACAGTTGCTAATTGCAACGAATGCTTTTGGAATGGGGATAAATAAAGAAAATATTCGTTTCGTCATCCACTACGATCTACCAGACTCACCAGAAAACTATTTGCAAGAAGTTGGACGTGCTGGAAGAGACGGAAATCCAAGCCAGGCAATTTTACTCTACGAAGAGGGCGACGAACATATTCATCATTTTTTGCAAGAACAAACCAATCAATCGAAGAAATTATTTGAAATTAAGCAAAAAATTGACGGTCTCGTTTTTGAAGATCCATTAATCAAAAAATGGGAACAGTTTTTTCCTAATGATGAATCACACTTGTTAGACTTGTTAAGTCAGCGAGGAACGACAAAAAAGGTTCAGTTGCAAAAAATGCTTGACTATATAACTACATCACAATGTCGACGTAAATTTCTGGTCGCCTATTTTGGTGAAACCTTACCTGAAAAGAATCCAAACTGTTGTGATAATGACGGGGCTATTTTGCCAGAAAAAAAAGGTGAGCGAGAAATTGTCACAGATGTTTTACCGTGGGAAAAAATAATTCAAAAAATTTTTAAAAATGTAGAGAAAGATTGAAAATCGACACCACATTTTCAAGAGCTATGGTATAATACATGGCGATAGCATTTAGGAGGTTAGAGAAATTGAGTAGAAAAGATCGCTATAACGATACGAACAATGAACCGTGGGATCAACATATTTACGAATCTGATGGTGAAGAAGAGTCTTATTCACGCAGCCAGTCTCGCCGTAGTGGTGGTGGAAATAAAGGCGGCGGAAATACGAAATTCTTGACGATTCTAGTCGCGTTATTGTTAGCCCTTATTTTGATTCCGGCTGGTGCTTTTTTCTGGATCACTCGTGGAAATGATAAGCCAGCAGCCTCTCCTGAGAGTACAACGCAGGTATCAAAGGTATCCTCAACAGAAAAAACAAGTACCAAAGAAAGCAGTACTGAAGAAAGTACGACTTCTACAGAATCAGAAGCCAATCAGCAATCGCAACAACAAGCTCAGCAGGCTGCGCAAGAACAACAACAGCAAGCTGATCAGCAGGCAGCAGCGCAACAACAGCAACAGCAGCAGGCACAACAAGAACAGCAGCAAAATCAAAATAATACACAAAGTGATGCAAATGCTCAGTATGGTACAGTTCAATCAGGTGAGGGTCCACAGCAAATAGCTGGACGCTACGGTTTGAGTGTAGATGAATTTTTAAAACTAAATGGTATGGATAGAAGTAATTTCTATTTTGATCCAGGTCAACAAGTACGTGTTAAATAAATTGAATACTCTGCCGTAATCGTTTAGCGATTACGGCTTATTTATTGAAAAGAGGCAGGATATGGATAAAATTTCAATTGCAATCGATGGCCCCGCATCATCTGGGAAGAGCACAGTGGCTAAAATTTTGGCAAACAGTTTCAACTTTGTCTACGTCGATACAGGTGCGATGTATCGTGCCATTACTTTTTTAGCAATTAAGCATCAAGTAGCTTTCTCAGATGAGGAGGCATTAGCTGAATTAACAAAAAGATATCCCATCAATTTCCAGCAGTCTGTACATGGACAACTAGTATTTGCGGATGGTGAAGATATCACCCAAGCGATTCGTCAACCCGATGTGACAGCAGCAGTTTCTGAAGTTTCCGCTCATCGAAAGGTTCGTGAAGAGCTGGTAGAAGCCCAACGTCAGTTAGCGCAACTTGGTGGAATCGTAATGGATGGTCGTGATATTGGAACGACTGTTTTACCACAAGCGGAGGTTAAGATCTTTTTGGTTGCAAGCGTAGAGGAGCGAGCGCAGCGACGCTACAAAGAGAACCAAGAAAAAGGGATTGAAATGGATTATGAAATGATCAAGGAAGCCATTGCGAAACGTGATTACTTGGATTCACATCGAGAAGTTTCGCCGCTTGTTCAAGCAGCAGATGCCGAATTGGTCGACACGACTGGAATGACGATTGAACAGGTAGTAACGAAGATTAAAGAGGTCATCAGCTCAAAAGGTTTCTGATTTTTAGA
Organism: Enterococcus malodoratus ATCC 43197; assembly: GCF_000407185.1. Classification (GTDB taxonomy): domain Bacteria; phylum Bacillota; class Bacilli; order Lactobacillales; family Enterococcaceae; genus Enterococcus_A; species Enterococcus_A malodoratus. Next base: position 497,375 of record NZ_KE136481.1, on the reverse strand, counting down.
CAAAAACGATAAATAAAGCGAATTTCTTCCGAATTTTTAGAAAAAAAGAAGAAATCGCTTTATTTTTCATGTGGATTATTCTAAAATAGAACATGTAGTGTATTTTACGCAGAATTGTTGGTAAGGAGGACAAACGACATGACAGATTTAGAACAAAATTCGATGGACAACGAAAATGTTTCCATGGAAGCAGCAATGGAAAGTGTGCATGAAGTTCAAGTTGGCGATATTGTTAAAGGTGAGGTGCTCGCCTTAGAAGATAAACAAGTTATCGTTGGTATTGAAGGTGCGGGAGTAGAAGGTGTAGTGCCTGCGAAAGAACTTTCAACATTACCTGTTGAAGATATCAATGAAGAAGTCAAGGTTGGCGATATTCTTGATTTAGTCGTTATCTCTTCTATCGGAAAAGACAAAGAAAATGGTAGTTATCTCCTTTCTAAACGTCGCTTAGATGCGAAAAAAGTTTGGGAAGATATCGAAAAAGAATTCCATGACGGAAAAATTATCGAAGCACCTGTAACTAGCAGCGTCAAAGGTGGTTTAGTTGTTGATGTCGGTGTACGTGGCTTTGTACCAGCTTCAATGATTGATGATCGTTTCGTTGATGATTTTTCAACTTATACTGGAAAAACATTAAAATTCAAGATTATTGAAATTGAACCTTCTGAGAATCGTTTAATTTTATCTCATAAGGCAGTTGTCGAGGCTGAAAAAGCCGAGAAGAAGAAAGAAATTTTGGCGGACCTATATGAAGGCCAAGTAATCAAAGGCCAAGTGGCTCGCTTGACTGATTTTGGAGCTTTTATTGATCTAGGCGGCATTGATGGTTTGGTCCATGTGTCAGAGATTTCTCATAGTCACGTAGCAAAACCGTCTGACGTATTAAACGTTGGCGATGAAGTAGAAGTTCAAGTTCTTTCGGTTGATCCAGAAAAAGAACGTATTTCGTTATCGATCAAAGCAAACTTGCCTGGACCATGGACAGATATTGAAGAAAAAGCAGCGCCGGGTTCAGTACTTGAGGGAACGGTGAAACGTTTGACCAGTTTTGGTGCATTTGTTGAAATCTTCCCGGGTGTAGAAGGCTTAGTGCATATTTCTCAAATCTCTCACAAACATATCGCAACGCCTCATGAAGTTTTACATGAAGGTGATCAAGTTCAAGTGAAAGTTTTAGAAGTACACCCTGAAGATCATCGTGTTGCTCTTTCAATCAAAGCGTTGGAAGAGAAACCTGAGGAAGCTAAAGCAGAGCCTGTTGAAGAAGAATCCTATGAATTACCAGAAGAAAACACTGGATTCACTATGGGCGATATCTTAGGTGATGCTTTGAGTGATGATTCAGAAGATAAAGAATAGTAGGGAATCTTAAAGGCGTGCTATTTGCACGCCTTTTCTTAATTTAATAGATGAAAATGGCTCCTTCTCTTGCAAGAAGGAGCTTTCTTCGTTAAACTAAGGAGAATTTGAAAAAAAGCTAGCTGTTAGTTCCATTTTTCACTTTAATAGGATGAATGGAATAGTATATAATCGAATCTGAAAATAAGTTTTATAGAAATTTATTACATTAATTTGAGAGTGTCCAACTGTATTTACTCAACATTATTTCAAAGTCAGTTGATTCGTAATATTTAGTTGGATGTTATACGCTGTGAGCACAAATTTATTTTTTCTTTTGGGATAAAGTAAATATATTAAAAGGAACGAGGAATTAAGATATGTCAAATCCTACAATTGCAATTGTCGGACGTCCAAATGTTGGTAAATCAACACTGTTTAATCGAATCGCTGGAGAACGTATTTCGATCGTTGAAGATACCCCCGGTGTCACTCGTGATCGGATCTATGCGAAAGGTGAATGGTTAGATCATGAATTTTCAATAATTGATACCGGCGGAATCGATATTGGTGATGAGCCATTTATGGAACAGATTAAACAACAAGCACAAATAGCTATTGATGAGGCTGATGTCATTCTATTAGTGGCAAGTGGAAAAGAAGGTGTCACTGATGCCGATGAAGCCGTTGCAAAAATATTATACAGAAGTAAAAAGCCAATTATTCTGATGGTCAACAAAGTAGATAATCCTGAGATGCGTAACGATATTTATGAATTCTATTCATTAGGATTAGGAGAACCTTACCCTGTTTCAGGCAGCCATGGACTTGGCTTGGGAGATGTGCTAGATGAGGCTGTCAAACATTTTCCAGAAGATAGTGAAGAGGAGGAAGATCCGTCAATCAAATTTAGTTTGATCGGACGTCCAAATGTTGGAAAGTCTTCTTTAATCAATGCTATTTTAGGTGAAGATCGAGTAATTGTTTCTGATATTGAAGGGACGACTCGTGATGCAATTGATACAAAATTTGTTGGTCAAAATGGGCAAGAGTTTACTATGATCGATACAGCTGGTATGCGTAAACGGGGAAAAGTTTATGAGAACACTGAGAAGTATTCCGTAATGCGCGCTATGCGGGCGATTGATCGTTCAGATGTTGTTTTAGTTGTCTTAAATGGTGAGGAAGGCATTCGCGAGCAAGATAAACGCATTGCTGGATATGCTCATGAAGCAGGTCGTGGTGTAATCATTGTGGTTAATAAATGGGATCTAGTAAAAAAAGATACCAATACCATGAAAGAATTTGAACAGGAGATTCGTGAGGAGTTTGCTTATTTAGATTATGCTCCAATCATTTTTGTTTCAGCAATGACTAAACAACGGTTAAATAAAGTTCCATTGATTATTGAAGAAGTCAGCATGAATCAGAATCTGCGTATTCCGTCATCTGTCTTAAATGATATCATCATGGATGCGGTAGCAATCAATCCAACGCCAACTGATAAGGGCAAACGTTTGAAGATTTTCTATGCGACTCAAGTTGCGGTGAAGCCGCCAACGTTTGTTGTATTTGTTAACGAAGAAGAATTAATGCATTTTTCATATGCACGATTCTTAGAAAATCAAATTAGAAAAGCATTCGAGTTTGAGGGAACTCCGATAAAAATAATCGCTCGAAGAAGAAAATAAGGTATTTTATCATACTTTTATTTTGGTGACAACAGATTTCACTGATTGATAAAACAACCATGAATTTTATGCCATTAATCGCTAAAAACCTTGCTAACATAAGGTTCTTATGCTATCGTTATAACAGAATATTGACCAAATCAATATTTCTTAGCTGATGACTGGACCACTCAGTTATCAGTCGATGTTTACACATCACTACTCATTTCTCAGGAGGTGAATTCATTCATGGCAAACAAAGCAGAATTGATCGAAAAGGTTGCAGCAGCTACTGACTTAACTAAGAAAGACGCTACAGCTGCTGTCGATGCTGTATTTTCAACCATCCAAGGCGCATTAGCTGACGGTGAAAAAGTTCAGTTGATCGGCTTCGGTAACTTTGAAGTACGTGAACGTGCGGCCCGCAAAGGACGTAACCCACAAACTGGTGAAGAAATCGAAATTCCAGCAAGCAAAGTACCTGCGTTTAAACCAGGTAAAGCGCTAAAAGATGCAGTTAAATAATTTTTGCTGCTAAAACCGTTGTGACTTTAAAGTCGCAACGGTTTTTTGTTGAAAAATGAGTGTAAAAATTGCCTGTTCATTGTCTAGTATTCCTTGACTGTTATTTCATTCAATTTATAACTTATTTTTTATTTTACGAAAGGCTTTACATACGATAGAATAAAGTAGAGAACTTCATGAAGAATAGAAAGAGAGTGGAACGATGTCAAAGGAAAAATTATTTTATGTAAAAAGAAATGATTCTTGGCATTCATATGAATTTCTTGCTCAAAGACAAAATGATCCTAATTGGAGACAGGCATTTTTGGAAGCTGAGGCATTGCAAGAGCAAGAAGACAAGAAAAGAAAACGTCGTAATTTTTTAATATTAATAATATCAGTCCCGGTTCTTTTGATTGCAGTTTTAGTGGGGCTATATTTTTATGGTTCTTCTGGAGAGGAAACAGTACCAAAACGAGATGTGAGTTTGAATGACTCTTTGTCTAGTTCCACAGAAGAGACCGAGGTATCTCAGACCGTTGATACTTCCAGTGTTGGTCAAGTATTAACTACGCCTTGGGGTGAACAGGTAACTGTTCTACGTGTGCTGCCAAATGGGGAGCGTGTAATCAAAGAGGGTCCCTCACAATCGGATTTGAATAATGATGGTGTTCTGACTTTTGAAGAGCTATCACAGGTAGAAGAGGAAATGAATCGAGCAAATCAACAGCAATATCAGCAACAACAGACACCACAGCAGGGACAGAACAACCAACAGCAACAGCAAACGCCGCAACAAGGACAAAATAATCAACAGCAACAGCAGACGCCGCAACAAGAGCAGAACAATCAACAACAGCAAACACCGCAACAAGGGCAGAATGATCAACAAGGTGGATCAACTCAAAATGAGGGAAATACACCCCAAAGCCAAGGACAAAATTATTAATCGTGAGGCTTCGTTGAATCAAAAATTTGGAAATTTGAATATATTTTGATTTTTTTCTTTTTACCTAATAAAATAGTCTATTTACCTTTCGCTGTTTTGTTGCGAGAGGTTTTTTTGTAGTATAAAATAAAGAAAATGGGGTGAGTGAAATGGAAGTAACATATCGAAATAAACAAAAGGAGACACTAATTACGTATGGTGAAACCGTTAGCTCCATGATGCGCAAAAAAGATTTGGCGGATAAACAGATCCTTTTTTGCGGAAATCAACGTTATTATGATTTATATGCAGAAAAGCTACGCCAGTTCATCCCAAAAACGAGTTCACATGAGTGGTTCATTACTCCGAATAATCGTTATTGCAATACGATGGAGACGTTCCAAGAGCTGATCCGATTTTTGGATCGTTTCGGCCGACAAAAGGAGACGATTTTTATTGGGATCGGCAATGAAGGAGTTATTGAACTTTTAGGCTTCACTCATCATGTCACAAATTTTCAGGCGGAGTTGTGCTTTCTGCCCGTTTCATTACGCTCATTTGCTCAAAGTCTATCTTTTGCAGATCAAATCGTTTCTGATAAAACACTAATGACAGTTATGGAGATCGAGGAAGCTCCACAGAGTATTCTTTTCGATCATACATTAGCTGATCAGCAAACGACTGGTAAAATGGTGGATCTGCTAACCTTGATTCGTTGTGGAATCATTTGCGATTATCCATTTCTACAAAGTTTATACGGAAACTTTCCAACCCGCGAGGCACTTTTGCAGCAATCATTTTCAGCCTTTAGCGAAACTCTGATCAACTATTATCAGTTGTACAGTGAGGAACTTCGTGATTTTGGGAAACCATTTGAGAAAGCTTTTTTTCAAACAGAGAATGGTTCTTTGCTATCAAACAGCATGAAGACGATGTTCGGATTATTGTTTGAATTAGCTTGGAATGTATCTGCAAACAACCTTCATTTCAATTTTAAAAATTTTGTGATATGGTTGGTGCGATTAGGATTTCCAATTGTTATGCCAGAGGGAATTTCCATGGCTGATTATGGACAGCAAGTTATTGCTTTAGCACAGGAAAAACCGTTGGCCGAGTTGATTCAAATCGGTGAGGTCGGAATGAAAAAAGTTCCAACTCAAAAGGAATTACTTCAAACATTTGAAGTGTATCAAAAAATCGTAACAGAGATCAGGGGAGAATAGATGCCAAGTTATAGTGAAAAAATGCTAACAGCATTAAAAAATGAAGAGTTAACACAAGCGAACCTAATGTTTGAAGAGGCACTGAAAAAAGATGATCCGGAAATGTTAGCAAGTTTAGCAGAAGAACTGCAAGGATTAGGCTTTTTGGAAGAAACAAAGCGGGTCTTACAAAAATTATTAGCAGATTTTCCTGAAGAAGATGTTTTTAATCTTTCACTTGCAGAAATTGCCATAGAGAACGATGATATTGATGGTGCTTTCGAGTACTTGGAAAAAATCAAACCGGATAGCGATAATTATTTAGAGAGTTTATTAGTGACTGCTGATTTATATCAGGTTCTAGGGATTCCCGAGGTTAGTGAAGCTAAATTATTGCAAGCCAAGACGATTGCACCAGAAGAGCCATTGATTACATTTGCTTTAGCCGAGTTACATTTTTCTGCTAATCAATTAGGAGAAGCAATCAACGATTATGGGCAACTGCAGAAGCAGGGCGTTGATGAAATTGCTAATATTTCGATTGATGAAAGGATTGGATCGGCTTATAGTATGATGGGCGGCTTTGAAGAAGCGATTCCGTTTTTAGAAAGAGCGTTGGAAAATGATCGTACTTCAGATCGATTATTTCAAATAGGTTTTACTTATTATCAGTTACATGATCATCAAAAGGCAATCAATTATTTGCAAGAGTTAATTGCTCTAGATCCACAATATCAAAGCGGTTATTATTACCTTGCTGACAGTCTGAAAGAGGAAGAACTATTAGAAGAAGCGTTACTTGCCGCTGAAGAGGGTATCAAAGAAAATCCATACCAAGTAGAGTTGTTGCATTTAGCCTCCGAAATTGCTTATCGCTTACGTGATAGTAAGAAGGCGGAAGAATTGTTGCTGCAGGCGTTGGAAACAGGTGAAAAAGCCGACGAAACGCTTTTAACATTGAGTAATCTTTATCTTAATGAGGAACAGCCAGATAAAACGATTGAAATGATCAGCCAGATGGATGAGGAAGATAATCCATATGCTGCATGGAACTTGGCACTGGCGTATAATGAATTGGAAGATTTTGGTGCGGCACGGACGTATTACAAGCAAGCATTTGAAAATCTATCTCATGAGCCAGATTTCTTAAAAGCATATGGACTCTTTTTACGCGAAGACGGTCAATTGGAAACCGCAAGAGAGGTTTTAACAAACTATTTGCAGCTTGAACCAGGAGATCTAGAAGTACAGTCATTACTAGAAGATTAGAGAGGTGAGAAAAATGATCGATGTTGGTGAAAAACGTGAGTTTCTCGTTTGGTTGATCAATAATGTGAGCTTTCAACGACGAGAAGTGATTTGGATCTTAAACTATCTAATTAATCATGAAGCAATTTTACGGAATGTTCATATTGTGGAACAGGCCATGGCAACGAATCGAGGTTTGGTCTTTCGGGATATCTCGCAACGTGAAGATCCGATGATGTTTTCGGTAGAGGGGCATCAGTTTTCCAATAGTGATCAGATTTTTCATGAGATTCGTCTACATTGGCAGCAGCCTTTATATTTAGAATGCGTCTTTCCTAATTCTTGGCAGAATGCACAGTATCTATCGGTTTTAGAAGACAACCCTGCGCTTTCTTGGAATGATAATGTCAGTGAAGAGATCGTTTCTGAAGTTGAAAACTTCTTAAAACACCAAGAACAAGAAGCACAAGTTGATTTATTAAAAAAACAAATTGATATGGCTTTGGAGGATGGCGACAAAGAAGCTTTTCTGATTTTGTCTGATGAATTGAATCGGCTAAAATTGACTTTACACGAATAAAAAACTAGCACAGACGTGGATTACACGGTCTGTGCTAGTTTTTTTATTCACCTCGTTTTAAGGTGAATCTACGTCGTTGCGGTTTTAAATAGGTAAAGCCTTCGCCTTCTACGTCGTGAACATTGCTGATTAATATGAATGCTTTTTCATCAACAGAATGAATGATCTTTTTCACTTCATTAATTTCTTGTTGTGAAACTACGATATAAACGATCCGTTTTAATTCTGAAGAGAAACCACCTTCGCCGTGGAGATATGTGACACCGCGTTCCAAATGGGCCATTAATAACTCGGCGATCACATTGCTTTCATTGGAAATAATCATCACGCCTTTGGCGGCATAACCACCAGATGAAAGGACATCGACCACTTTGCTGAAAACAAAGGATACGATCAGGGTGTACATCATCCGCTTTAAATCAAGATAAGTCAGTGAACAAATCAAAACAATAATATCAAAAACCAATAGTGATTTTCCCATCGTGAAGCCAAATCTTTGCTCCAGAATCCGCGCAATAACGTCTGCCCCACCAGTCGTTCCACCATTCCGATAAACTAATCCGCTACCAAATCCAGCGAATAGTCCCGCTAAAATAGAGACGATAAACAAGTCGTGATCTAAATTGATCTGTAAGGGAATTCTTTGCCAAATCCATAAAAAGACTGACAAACAAACAGTCCCTAAAATTGTATAGTAGAAGGAACGTTTTCCTAGAATTTTTCCACCGATTAAAATCAATGGAATATTAATAATCAAAGTGGTATATGCAGGATCAATCCCAACAAGTGCTCGAATAATCAAAGTGATACCAGTGACGCCGCCTTCTGCCAAATGATTTGCAATATTCAAGTAGACTAGACCAAATGCATAAATAGCAGTTCCCACCACAATAAAAATAATTTCTTTGATCCGTGTAGTCATAGTCGTTTCCATACGACACCTCCTAATTTGATTGAATGTATTTCCATGAAAAAATTGACTGATTTGAATGCTGAATGTCATTCAAACAAGCCATTCATTTTCTTTTATGCCGAACTGTAAAAATAAAAAGTTGAAATAGTATCTCAAAATTCGTCCTCAATCAACATAGCATGAAAATCAGATTGTTACAACAACATGATAGGAAACAAATCTGTTTTTTGATAAGATAGGTTTGAGGTGGTTTGATGAATGAAAAGACAATGAAAATCATGCAACAAGAAGTTGATGATTATATCCAGCAATTCAAAACGGGTTATTTTTCACCATTAGGACAAATGGCTCGATTAACAGAAGAAGTTGGGGAGTTGGCACGAGAGGTCAACCATCATTATGGTGAAAAAGCAAAAAAAGATTCGGAACAACCGAAAACGGTACAAGAAGAGTTAGGCGATGTCCTATTTGTTACAATTATCATGGCAAATTCTCTCGATATTGATTTAACAGAAGCATTTAATCGTAATATGGAAAAATTCAATCAACGAGATCGTTTTCGATTTGAACGTAAAGACGGTATGACAGAAGGTGATATTCAATGAGATTAGAAGCGTTTCCTTTAGAATTTCAAGGGGCCATGCCTATTTTGCGGAAATTGCAAACAGCTGGATATGAGGCGTATTATGTTGGCGGGAGTGTCCGTGATATTTTACTGAACAAGCCAATTCATGATGTGGATATCGCAACGAGTGCTTTTCCAGCGGAAGTGAAAGAATTATTTCATCGCACAATAGATGTTGGCATTGATCATGGCACGGTGATGGTGATCACTAAAGAGGCTACTTATGAAGTAACTACTTTTCGGACAGAATCAACATATCAAGATTATCGTCGCCCTGATCATGTAGAATTTGTGCGCTCGTTGAAGGAAGATCTAAAACGTCGGGATTTTACAATTAATGCATTAGCTGTTGGAATCGACGGTACCGTGATAGACCTTTTTGATGGATTAGAAGATTTGCGAAATAAAGTTTTACGTGCTGTAGGAAATCCGCATGAAAGATTCCATGAAGATGCATTGCGTATGATGCGTGCATTGCGATTTGTTAGTCACCTAGGGTTTACTTTGGAACCGAATACTTTTGAAGCAATTCAAGAATACCATTCTCTATTGGCCAAAATTTCGGTGGAGCGAATTAATGTGGAATTTGTAAAACTGATGATGGGGTCTTTTCGTGAGGCTGGATTGCGTTCTTTTGTGGAATCAGAGTGTTATATTTATTGCCCTGGTTTACGAAACTATGGAGAAGCATTATTAAATTTCTCGGAACTTCGTGGGCCTGCCATTCCGACTGAACGTCAAGCTTGGACATTATTGATGGTTATGCTTGATATGAATATTACGAATATTCGTCATTTCATGAAAGAGTGGAAATGCTCAAATCAATTAATTCGAGAAGTCACTCAAATGGTACCGGCGCTGCAATTTCGTTTAAAATATGAATGGGATAACTGGACCCTGTATCAGCTAGGTCGTGAGTTGGCGCTGTCTGTTGAATACTTATTGTATTATTTTGATCGTGAACCAAATTTGGCTAAAATTCGTTTGTTGTATCAGTACTTACCAATCTATTCACTAAAGGACCTTGCTTTGAAAGGTAATGAGGTGATGGAACACTTTGATTACCCACGTGGTCCATGGATTAGTATGACGCTAAACGTTTTAGAGCAAGAAGTAGTAGAAGGTAAATTGGATAATAATAAAGAAGAACTTTTAGTTTTTGCTGAAGAATTTTTAAAAAAGGAGATGTCATGAAAAAAATTACGAAGCAGTATAAAGTCAGTGAGGATCAAACAGCTTTAGCGATGGGTTCTGGTGATTTGGATGTTTTGGCAACACCAGCTTTGGTGGCAATGATGGAAAATTGTGCCAAAATTCTATTAGCACCTGAACTTAGCTCTGTTCAAACCAGCGTTGGCTACAAAATGGATCTAAAGCATCTAGTTCCGACGGCTGTTGGTTCGACAGTAAAGGTTGATGCAGAGATACTCGAGGTTGATGGTAAAAAAATTTCTTATTCCATAAAAGCCTTTGATGATGATCAAGTGATCGGCGAAGCAGTTCATCAACGAGTAATTGTTGAAACAGCAGCTTTTCTGAAAAAATTGAAGTAGAAGCACAACATGTGACCGTTTACTCAAGGTGTGCTACACTTAATTTTAGATCAGTAGTGAGGAGAATGTAGAATGGCAAGAGAAATGACAGCACTAAAATTCTATTTTCGTAATGGCGAAACCTGGACAATCGATCGTCGTTACATTGGCGATTTGTGGATTAAGCAAATTACAACAAGTTTTGGAAGAATTCATGGCAGCGAGTTTGTAGAGATTCACCCTTGTGCCGGATTTAAAATCGAGATTTATCAAGAGGGCGATCATGTTCAAACGACAGATATTAATTTAGGCGGTTTAGAGTTAGGAATGTTTGAACGGGCACGCAAATTTGAAGATATTGAACGGATGGAAATTATTTTCCGTGCAGGACATCCAGATTCTGTTTATTTCCCTTATAAAGATAAAGACAACGAAGGCTTGGACAATATTTATCAATCAACGAAGGTTTCTGAAAAGACAAAAAGTTTATATATCGTGATTGATCCAACGAAAAATGTCGATGATGTGTACGGTGATCAATTTTAGTCAACGATTTAACAGGTATCCAATAGGATGCCTGTTTTTTTGTAATAAATATTTTGAAGGAGGCAATTATTTAAAGAAAATCTTAAGGTACCTGATTAAAACGACTGCTCCTCTTGATTAATTCTTCAGGTACCTGTATTATAAGTGTGTAAGGTACCTGAATAAAAAGGAGAAATGATCTATGGAAAATCAAATGAATGAACAATTTATGAAGCTTCAACATGACTTACGTCGTTACTATCATCGTCAAATGGCAAAAAATCAAGGGTTTGGTCCACATCGTGGGCAAGGGCGTGTTCTGGCATTGCTAAAAATGAATCCTGAGATAAGCCAAAAAGATTTAACCTTTGTCTTGGGAATGCGGCCACAATCTGTTGGAGAATTATTACAAAAACTTGAAGATAAGGAAATGATTACCCGTGAAGCTTCAGAAGCAGATCGTCGGATTATGATTATTCGCTTAACGGAACTTGGTGAAAAGGAAGCAGAAAAAATATCTGACACACCAGATTTTGGCGAAGAATTATTTGCTGATTTCACAGATGATGAAAAGGCTGAATGGTCACGTCTAGTTGAAAAAATTAGTGAAACGCTGAAAAATCAATTAGGAGAAGATGACTCTGAAGAATTTTTCGGTGGCGGTAGAGGCTTTGGTGGACCTCGACCTCCTCATGATCATAAAGGTCATGGTTTCAAAGGACATCATGGAATGGAGCCTGGGTACTCACACCACTATGGAGAATTCAATAGATTTAACTGGTAATTTAAAAGCCGTAAAGGAAAAATTTCCTTTACGGCTTTTTTTTGATACAATGACGTAGAGAAATTTGAGGATGGTTCAAGATGAAAGAATTGAAAGTTACAGAACTTTATAAAACATTTGGTGATAAAACATTATTTGATCGTATTTCCTTTTTAATTCATGAAAAGGATCGGATTGGCTTGATTGGGGTCAATGGTACTGGGAAATCTAGCTTGCTTACTATTTTAGCTGGTCAAGATAGCGGTGATGGAGATGTTTCTGCAATTGAGAAAGCTAGTGATTATCGAATTGGCTATTTGGCACAAGAACAGATTTTCTCTGCAGATTTATTGGTTTTGGACGCAGTATTTCAAGGAGATAATCCATTAATGCAGACAGTACGTAACTACGAGAAGGCCTTATTAGAGTTGTCGAATGATAATAATGCAGAATCACAACGGCGGTTTACGGTAGCTGAGGAAGCGATGAATAAACAAGACGCCTGGACGGCTGATAGCGAGGCTAAGGCAATTTTAAATAAATTAGGAATCGATACGCTGGATAAAAGAATCGATGAGCTTTCCGGTGGACAAATTAAGCGTGTGGCATTAGCACAAGTATTGATTGATGCACCAGATTTATTATTATTGGATGAACCAACGAACCATTTGGATTACGATGCAATTCAATGGTTAGAAAGCTATTTGAAAAGTTATACAGGCTCACTATTAATGGTCACTCATGATCGCTATTTTTTGGATCGAGTAACCAATCGTATTTTTGAACTTTCTTTTGGAAAATTATATGAATATCAAGGAAATTATGAAGCCTATTTAGTTGAAAAAGCTGAGCGAGATCGTATTGCTGGCGAGCAAGAGGGGAAAAGAAAACAACTCTATAAACAAGAGTTGGCCTGGATGCGAGCTGGAGCTAAGGCTCGAACGACTAAACAACAAGCACGAATCAATCGTTTTGAGGATTTAAAAGATAATCTTCACCAAGTCAAAACGGATGGTCAGTTGGAGATGAACATTGCTACAACTCGTCTAGGGAAAAAGGTTTTGGAGCTTAAGCAAGCCAGCTACGCGATTGCAGGAAAAACTATTTTAGAAAATTTTGATCTTCTAGTTCAGTCAAAAGAACGTTTAGGAATCACTGGAAAAAACGGTGCAGGAAAATCAACTTTATTGAACATTTTAGCCGGTCGACTTCCATTAGATAATGGAGTGATCGAAATGGGCGAAACAGTTCGCTTAGCTTATTATACTCAACAAAACGAAACCTTAGATCCTAACAAACGGATGATTGCATATTTGCAAGAAGCTGCCGAGGAAGTGAAGCAACGAGACGGTTCACAAATAAGTGTCGCTGAAATACTAGAACGTTTCTTGTTTCCACGCTTTATGCATGGTAGTTTGATCGGGAAATTATCTGGTGGAGAGAAGAGACGCCTTTATTTATTAAAATTACTGATTCAACAGCCTAATGTTCTTCTATTGGATGAGCCGACAAACGATTTAGACATTGCTACGTTGACAGTCTTAGAGGATTATTTACAAGAGTTTTCTGGAGCTGTGATTACCGTTTCTCATGATCGTTATTTCTTAGATAAAGTAGCGGAAAAATTATTGATTTTTGAAGGAAATGGCATGATTACTTCCTATTTTGGTTCTATCGTGGATTTCTTGGAACAACAGGCTCCAGTAAAAGAAGAAAAAGTTAGTAAAGTGAAGCCGCAGCCAAAGGAACGAAAGAAAAAACTTTCATATAAAGAACAAAAAGAGTGGGAAACTATTGAGGATGATATTGCCTTGTTAGAGAAGAACATCGATGAGCTGACAGAAGCGATGAACCATCAAGGAGACGATTTTACGAAACTGCAAGATTTGCAAAAAGAAATTGATCAAACTGAACAATCATTAGAAGAAAAAATGTCTCGTTGGGAATATTTAAGCGAGCTTATTGAGGATAATTAATTTAGACTATTATTTGACAAGTATAGAAAACATTATTCTTTTGTTGATTGAAAACAAGTGAATGAATATGAACGAGGAGGAATGGCATGCTTATAGCGATTTGGGCGCAAGACAAAAATGGTTTAATTGGTAAAAACAATCGACTGCCTTGGCATTTACCAAATGATTTACGCTTTTTTAAAGAGGCAACGACCAATCATACTTTAGTGATGGGAAGAAAAACATTTGAAGGAATGGGCGGGCGTCCATTACCGAACCGTCAAACGATTGTATTAACCCGAGACTCAGGATATCAAGCGTCGAATGTCTTAGTTATGCATTCTTTAGAAGAAGTGATTGATTACGATAAGAATAATGGCGGAGAGACTTTCATTGCTGGAGGGGCCGCAATTTATACGGAGTTTTTGCCATACTGTGAAAAAATATATCGAACGTTTATTGAGGCCAGTTTTGAAGGGGATGCCTATTTTCCTTTGATGCTTTGGAATAAGTGGCAGTTAACTGAGCGAAAACAGGGTCAGAGAGATGAAAAAAATCCTTATCGTTATTATTTTGAAACATATGAAAGAGCCGGGTCCTAGTGACACGGTTTTTTCAAGATTTATAAAGAAATAGTTTCAAGAATGATTTATTTCATCAGTTTTGATATACTGAAATTAATTTGAAACTAGGTATGGAAAGAAGGATCAGAATGCCAAATGTTAAAATTGTAACCGACTCTTCCTGTACGATTGAAAAATCAGTGCGAGATGAATTAAATATTACGGTTATCCCATTATCTGTGATGATCGATGATGTTGTTTATCCTGATGATGATGAGTTGACCGGAGAGAGATTTATGGAGATGATGGCACAGGCCAAAAATCTACCAAAAACGAGCCAACCGCCAATAGGATATTTTGCAGAGCTTTATGATGAGCTAGGAAAAGATGGAAGTCCAATTGTTTCGATCCACATGTCTCATACATTAAGTGGTACAGCAGAAGCCGCTCGGCAAGCTACGTTTTTAAGCAGCAGTGATGTAACAGTAATTGACTGCGGATTTATTGATCAATCGCAAGCCTTTCAAGTCATTGAAGCTGCAAAATTGGCTCAATCAGGAGCTACTCTTGATGAAGTATTATTAGGTGTAGAGCGAGTAAAAGATCACAGCAAATTGTTTATCGGGATCTCTTCACTTGATAATTTGGCTAAAGGTGGACGCATTAGTAGAGTAGCAGGAGTAATTTCCAGTGTACTTAATATGCGTGTAGTAATGGAACTCGAAAATGGAGAGCTTTTGCCAATCACTAAAGGTCGTGGAAAGAAAACTTTCAGTAAATGGTTTTCTTCATTCATAGATGAGGTATCAAAGGTTAATGTGAAGCAAATAGGAATTTCTTACGCTGGTAAGCTGGATTTTATTGATGAAGCGAAACAAGCGTTGCAGGAAATGTTTCCCGATATGCACATTCCGGTTTTGCATACTAACCCAATCGTTGCCACACATACGGGACCTGGAGCTTTTGCGATTATGTATTACACAGATTAGTTGAACCTGCCTCTAGCAATAGAGGCCTTTTTTTACAAAGGAGTAAATGAATGAAACGATTTTCAACGATATTGATTCCACTAGCTGCGGCTGTAGCAACATTACTAATCCTTTTTCTGACAATCCCTAAAGCTGATTCACGTATTCACGTTGTTAGAGATGATAGTCAGAATTACAAGAAATCCGTTCACTTTGTAGCAGTGGGAGATTCATTGACTGAAGGGGTCGGTGATGAGACGAAACGTGGCGGATATGTGCCATTAGTCGCTGACGCTTTACAACAAAAATACGAGCTGACTTCTGTTGAGAAAGATAATTACGGTGTTTCTGGTGAACGCAGTGATCAAATTTTAAAACGGGTGAAAAAGGATTCCGACCTGAGAAATAGTTTAGCCAGTGCTGATATTATTACTATGACGGTTGGAGGCAACGATCTTTTTCAAGCGTTTCAAAAAAATCTGACTGCGAAGACTGCGAAACAATTTGATCGTTCGATTAAAAAATATGGAAAGCAAGTTCAGGATATTTTATCTGAGATGCGGGAATTGAACTCGAAAGCACCGATTTATATTGTCGGTATCTATAATCCGTATTATTTGAATTTTCCAGACATCAAAGCGATGCAGACTGTTGTTGATAATTGGAATGATGAGACAAAAGGTTTAGCCAAAGAAACGAAAAATTGCTTTTTTGTTCCAGTAAATGATTTATTATATAAAGGCATCGCAACGAAGGATAGTCAAAAAACAGGCGAAAGCTCAAGCGCTGAAGTGAAGAACAACGCGTTATATGACGAAGATAATTTTCATCCGAATAACTTAGGTTATCAATTGATGGCTACGGCGATTCAAGAAAAAATTGTGGATACAAAGGATTTATGGTTAACAAAGGAGAACAATTAATGGCAGAAAAGGAAGAAAACAAAGAAACAAAAAAAGAAGAATCTAGCAGAACGAACAAAGTGAAGAAGAAAGTCAATGGTTGGAAAATTGCTTTTCTGGTTTTGATAGGCATAATTTTAGGTGGAGTCATCTTTTCAACGGTACGAATTTTTACGGCTCGTGAAACGAATCTTCCGCCAAGTAGTGAAACAACGGTACCAAAAGGTTCTCCTGTGCTCTCAATGAATACAAATAAGAAAAAATTGAACACTGTGATGGCATACTTTTTGAATGACTTACAAAAAGGATCGGATGTTAAATATGAATTCTATTTAGAAAACCAAGCGATGCTTAAAGGTGAGTTCAAAATTTTAGGTGCCAAGGTCGATTTTTATCTTTACTTTGATCCGTATGTTATGGATAATGGCAATGTTCAATTAAAAGCTCGTGATTTGTCAATTGGTTCGTTAAACTTGCCTGTAAGTCAAGTCATGGCGACCGTTAAACGTGGTTATAAGTTTCCTAAATGGGTAGCCATTGATCCAGAAGAACAAACAATTGTTTTGAAGTTGAATGAGTTCAAATTGAATAACGGAATGTTTATCAAAGCAAATCACATCGATCTTGTCGGTGATGATATCCAATTTAGTTTATATCTACCAAAAGAAAAGAAGGCGGATGATTGATCAAAAGAAACAATGGTAATCATCGAGGTGAAAAAATGAGAAGAAGTTTTTATCATTATATTTTGACACAGCGTGGTCATAATCCCCATGATCCTGTTGAAGCATTTGCTGGATCAGTCGCAAAAGACATCATGTTTCCTAAACAATCGGAGGATTATCATGAGATTACGGATTACTTAGAATTGAGTGTCGACTATTTAGACTCGATGGATCTTTTTGATCAAGTTTGGGATAAATATTTAGAAAACAATAAATAATTAAAAAGGAAAAGTCGTGGAAAGCTTTTCCTTTTTTTTCTAGCGTGCTATCATGAAAAAAAGGGTGAAAGGAAAATGCGCCTTGCAAAAAAAAACGTTACCAGTATCGATTTTTTTAATATCGATCGTATGTACTGTCGTGATTACCGCGGTAGTAACTCATTTTATTGAACAAAAGCAAGCGATGGATAATGATTCGGTTGTTAAAATTACAAGGAACGATCTAGATGATGTCCAAGATTTGTATGATTTAATCAGCACAAATTACGTGGATAAAGTTGATAAGGAACAGTTGATTCAAGGTGCTTTAAAGGGAATGACTGAATCTCTTCAAGATCCTGAATCTGAATTTCTAACAGCAAAAGAAACCAAAGATCTAAATGCAAAAGTGGCTGGAAGTTTTGAGGGGATTGGAGCAAATCTTCAACTCGAAAATCGCTTACCAGTGATTGATCGTGTTCCTGTCAAAAATTCTCCGGCCGAAAAAGCTAAATTGAAGGCCAAGGATATTATCTTAGAAGTGGATGGTCAAAAAACACAAGATAAGTCGATTGATCAAGTGGCAAATATGATACGCGGAAAAAAAGGGACACAAGTCAAATTATTGATTCAAAGGGACAACGAGCAATTTGAAGTTTCAATTGAGCGAGATGTCGTTCCGGAGGACACCGTTAAGGGAGCTCTTGATTCGAAAGATAAGTCAATTGGTTCAATCCAAATTGACAATTTCCGTGAGACGACAGCACTAGAGTTTCGAACGATTATCGAGCAATTACGTAAAGAGGGCGCTAAATCATTTGTAATTGATTTACGTCAAAATTCGGGTGGTTTGATGGCTGAGGCGGAACGAGTTGCTAGTTATTTTCTAGAAAATGGAGATACGATTGCGCAATTTTCAAATAACAAAAAAGTCATCTCAATTGATAAAGCCGGGAAAAAAATTGACCAAGGCTTTAAGGTTAAGGAACCCACAGTATTTTTAGTGGATCAAGAGAGCTCTTATGGGGCAGAACTTTTGGCAGCAGCAGTCAAAAATAAGAACTACCCAATCATTGGTGTTAATACCTTTGGTAAAGGCAGCGTTCAGAGTATTAGTCCGATTGGAAAAGATAATTATATCCAGTTAACGATTATGAAATGGTTTGCTCCAGATGGCTCATCAGTCGAGGGCAAGGGCGTTACGCCGACGATTGAAGCTGATTATCCTGAGTATGCTAAATTGCCTCCTATCTCAAAACAGTCTAACTGGCGTATTGGTGATTCTGGAGATGCAATCAAGAATATTAATACGATGCTAAAGGCACTGGGATATCCAACCGAAGGAAGTTTATTCAATGAAGCGACTAGAGATGCCGTAACTGAGATTCAGACAGAGAATAATTTATCAGCAACAGGTGCGTTAGACGTTAAAACAGTAGATGTTTTACAAGAAAAAGTGTTTAAACTGGTCAAAACAAATGATGTCGCATATGCTAAAGCTATTGAGACATTGAAAAATAAGTAGTAGAGTTGAGCTCCGTTTTCTTGATAGCGAGGAGGGAAGTCATTGAAAAACTTGCTGACAAAGGGTCATTTATGGTTAGGTGTTAAATATTTGTTGATTTCCCTCTTTGTTGGTGTGGTCATCCGGGGCTTTTTATTGATCCCTGTACCCGTAACTGGAAATTCAATGGACCAAACCCTAACGCAAGGGGATATGATCTTGATGGAAAAATTTAGCAAGGTCAAACGTTTTGATGTTATCGTTTTCCAACAACCTGATGGCACGATCTATATCAAACGCGTAATAGGACTACCGGGTGATGAAATCCGTTATGAAAAGGATCAATTGTATATTAATGGTGATAAGCTTACAGAGTCCTTTCTCACGAATAATCGAAGTCATGATCATCAAGTTTCTCCATACACAACTGATTTTCAATTAAACGAATTGATCGGCGAAGGACGGTTACCTAAAAATGAGTATTTTGTTTTAGGGGATAATCGACGAATATCAAAGGATAGCCGTTCTTTCGGTACTGTTCAGAGTAAGGACATCTTAGGTAAAGCACAAGCGGTTTACTATCCGTTAACACATATAAAAATTATTTCATAAAAGGATGGGATTCCCATCCTTTTTCTTTGTTCAAAATAAAAGAAAAAAAATTGAGAAAAGTTCTCATTTTATTCAATTGCAGTTAAATTTTTATTACGGTACTCTTGAGGTAGGAAGTCGACTCCTAATCAATTATGAAGGAGAAAAAGATATGTATCATGCGCGATTTAATGGCACTCACTACGAAATAGGCAAGAGATGGGGAGAACTAATAAAAAAGAATGGTAAATGTCTGCTTGACAATATCCCTTTTGAAATAACCCAGGAGATGAGGGATTTTTCCAAAGCCTGTTTACCTTACTATGAAGATTTTTTTCCGGAAGTTATCGATGAGATAAATGGTATTGCGGATGGTCAAAAAGTTGACTCAGAATCTCTATATACCATTCTTTTTCCAATGTATGCACTTGTCAGAGTCACAAATTGTTCAAGTTTCATTGTAAAAAATGAACGAGCCTTTTTACTCGGACGAAATAGTGACTTTTTGACGGCTATCGAAAAATTATATATGAATTGTCTATATTCATTCAAAGCAACTGAATCTTACGCTTTTTCAGGAAATACGACGGCATTTGTGGAAATGGAAGATGGGATTAACCAATGGGGGTTTGCTATTGCTCTTACCTCCGTTTTCCCTGATTCGATAAAACCCGGAATGAATGTTGGTCTAATACTGAGAATGTTGCTAGAAAAATGCCGAACTGTAGCAGAAGCGATCGATTTACTTGGAAAAATTCCACGTTGTTCGGCCGGTACATTAGTAATGGCTGATTCTTCGGGGGCAGCTTATTTGGTTGAATTCACGAATGAAAAATTGGTGTATTCTTCTTTAAATGGAGATGGCTATCTATGTGCCACAAACAGCTTTCATTTACCGAAAGTGAATTCTCATAAGATATCATTGGAGGATGATTGGTTTGCGGAAGAACGTTATGAAACACTGGACAGTTATTTGAATGCTCATTCTCAGTCTATGGGCGTGTCAGAGGCGAAACAATTATTGGGTGGCGAGTTTGGTTTTATATGTCAATATGACCGTAAGACGGGAAAAGACACTGTTTGGTCCGCAATTTATGATTTGAAAAATGATCAAGCCTATCGTTGTGAAGGAAATCCCTCACGAAAGAAGTATAAGAAAGATACTAGATTTATCTTTAATCAATAGTAAAAATGAATACGGAAGCAATCACAGAATTCAGGGAAAAAATTTGTGATTGCTTTTTTTATATGTTAAAGAAAACTGAGTCAAGTTTATAAAAAAACGTTTCGCAGAGTGGTACACACAAAAGTTAATTATGATACAATAACGTGTGGAAAAGGAATAATAAGGTACTAGAAGTAAAAGATAGTTTAGAATACCAAATAAGTGTTGATTAAATTTCGTTATTTTACAAGGTCATTGACTGATGATGTCCATTTTGTAAAACGAACTTTTACTAGTTAACCCATAAAAGCACTTTTTTCTTTAAGGAGGAAATACATATATGACTATTCAATGGTTTCCTTCTGACAAAAAGTAGTTTACTAAATTTTAGATATTGATTTATAAAATATATGTAATATTTCTTTCTCCCATCATTGTGATAACAGTGAAAACGTATATTTTTTGTGTTATTTATAATGAATGATAAAATTAATATTTTTTTAAAGTTGGAAATCATATTGTTCATAGTTTTATATGAATGTCCCAAACTGTCCCATATTTTGTCCCATGCAATTAGCGTTTACTATTAACAGCATGGATGGACACGCTAAATCCTGTTTGAGTATATATTAAGTAAGTTTCTTTATAAGAATGTAACGTAGTTCGAATTTCATTTAATAACGAATAAGTAATTTCTAAGACATCACAAGTTGATGTCTTTTTTATTTGCTTTTTAAGCATACAAGGTGAGTACAGGGGAGCGTCAATAATTTTGTGTAAATGGTTCTTCCCTACTGTAGATTGTTTCTAATTCTCCATCGGTTGACTCAGCATTTGTTCGAGCTCGCCTTCGGCCTGTTGGAAACCTTTATGACTGCGACCTAGGAATTTTTGGTTGTGAGTATCAAAAGACGAGACTAAGAAACGTTCCATCGACTCTTCATTTTGGAACTGTTCCTTGCGGTGGCTGTATTTCTTGATTTGCTTATTAAAGGATTCAATCAAGTTCGTAGAGTAAATAGTCTTGCGTATGGCTAATGGGAAATCATAGAAAGTGAGCAGGTAATCGTTCGAAAGGATCGATTCCACCATTTTTGGATAGCTGGTTTTCCATTTTTCCGCAAAAGCACCACGTGCTTCCAATGCCGCCTTTTTAGATGACGCTTGATACACCATTTTAAAATCATCACAGACTTCCTTACGATCATCGACACGCACTTTGTGACTGATATTACGGGAAACGTGCACACAGCAATGTTGAAAACGGGCTTTGGGGTAGAACCGCTGCACGGCCCCTGCCATCCCCTTTAAGCCATCCGTGATGAAAAGGAGGACGTTTTTCACGCCACGTTCCTGGAGGTCTATTAAAATCTCTTCCCAAATCGTGATAGATTCAGTTGGTGCAATCGCATAGCTCAACACTTCCTTTGAACCGTCCGGGCGAATGCCAACTGCGATATGAATGGCTTCCTTGGCGACGGTTTTCCGCTTTAAAGGGATATAGGTTGCGTCCATATAAATAGCGGCATAACGGTCATGAAGCTCACGTTCCTTAAATGAAGTGACTTCTTCCGTAAATGATTTAGTCATATTGGACATGGTTTGGGGCGTGTAGTGATGCCCATACATTTTCTCAATCAAGTCTGCGATTTCCGACATGGTAATACCTTTTCGGAAGAGGTGAATGACGGTCTCCTCTAAGGTATCATTCGTCCGTCTATAAGCAGGAACAGTCTGTTGCTTGAACTCGCCGTTGCGGTCGCGCGGAATCTGGAGATGAAGTTCCCCGTACTCGGTCTTGACCGTACGGTCATAGGAGCCGTTACGAGAATTACCCGTGTTAAAACCAATGCGATCGTACTTTTCGTAATCGAGGAAAGCCGTTAACTCCGTTTTGAGAAGCGTATTGACAGCTTTTTCCAAATGGACACGGAATAATTCATTCAAATCGCCTTTGTTCGCTAGAGTCTTTAGAATTTCTGTAGTAAAATCGTTCATATGGAAGCCCTCTTTTCTGTGAATGTGTTGTGGTAACTCTATTCTACAGAAGGGACTTCCTTTTTTCTATTTACACAAAATATTTTACACTCTCGAGTACAGAATCGGCGAATGTTAAGATTAAGTGCAACTATTCACTGTTATTAGATAAACATCGTTCGTCTTTCGCTTAGCTTTATAATTATATAAAATTCAAAAAATTGTAATCGTTCGTAAAAACATTTTTATAACAAATGAAATATCCTCTTGAAAATATCATGTAATTCTCGCGTATTCTAGTTTAAACTTTTGAGCTGGTGTTTTCCACTTTAGAATTTTTCTTGGTCGAGTATTTAAGCTTTCTACAGCGTCATCGACGATGCGCTGCGAGACAGTCTTAAAATTAAACGGTTTAGGGAAATATTCTCTAAGTAATCCATTATGATTTTCGTTAGAACCACGTTCATGAGGTGCATACGGATTTGCATAGTAAATGTTGCACCCGAAGGTGTCTTCAATAAGCCCGACTTGAAATTGATTTACAAATTCAGTTCCTCGATCACAAGTAATAGATTTTACCCCTTGAGGATACATTTCTATTAGTTTTTTAATTGCTGCCATCATAGCGTGACCTGTTTTATTAGGGAGTTTAATCGCTACGTATTGTCGTGTCTTTCTTTCGATAAAAGTTGCTAGACAGGTTGATATGCCACGTTTTGAAACTACTGTATCAGCTTCCCAATGACCAAATTCTGTACGAAGCTGAACAGCTTCTGGGCGCAAATCAATGGTTCTATTTTCAAAGAAAGCTCGATCAATGCGAATCTTCGATCCAGATGACTTTACTTTATATCTTTTTCCATGTCTCCTAAGCTTTTTGATGTTGAAATCAATGGTTTTTGAGTAAATCCAGTTATAGATCGTGGATGTACATACCTTTACGCTTTTAACGGAATGTGCAATTTGTTCTGGAGAATATTTTAGATTCAGATATTTTAAAATAGTTTTTATATTGTGAATCGTGGCTTTTTTAGTAACTCCACAGTTCTTTTTCCGCAATTTAGCAATATTTTGTGCACTTGAAGCTTGATAAGGCAACCGTGCGATACTGTTGGCTTTTCTAGCTTCAGTCCCCCGTTGAATCTCCCGAGTGATTGTTGAACGATGGCGATCTAATCTACGTGCTATTTCAGCTGGTCGTAATCCTTCGTCAAGATAGGCTTCAATTTTCCCGCGCTCTTCAGCGGTTAAATGCTTATATACCATGTATCAAACTAGCTCCCTTGCTCTATTAATTACTACGGCAACGAATGATTTGACAATGAACCTTCACAGATATGAGATCCGCTTCCAACTAGGAGCTAACTTAAGACAAGTCAGCTCAGCCGATACAAGGCTATCATATCTGTGTTCATAATCAAATCGTATTACCTACCGTATGCAGGCACATCGTATCATATTAAATAACGAGCATCAATATAAGTTTGTGGAGGTTTGTTGCGCTTTATTTTGCTATCCAGGTCGAGTACAGAATCAATTTAGAAAGATATGCAGAAAAAAGCAACAACAAAAAAATATCTTTATGAAAGGAAAATACACTATGAAAACATCAAAGTTCAAAAATTGGCGATTATTTGCGACTTTAGCTCTGTTGGGTCAAACAATTGGCGGAGCGATTGGTCCTACGATTGCTCTGGCCGATGAGATTACTCATCCACAAACAGTGACTGTGCACTGCGATTTATCACATTTATACGCAGTTGAAGGTACGTTCAGCGATGGTCGAACATTATCTGAGGTAACTGTTCCTCACTATGCTATCTATAATGGGGAGAAACAAGATATTTTCTGTATCGAACCGGGAGTGCCAATTTACAATGAGTTCACGCCAGGTTATGAGAAAAATCCATTGCCTGATATGTCGGAGAAAGCCAAATTAGTTTCAGTGTTATGGAAAAACGCCGGTACAGATATTGATACACAAATGGTTGCTCAAAAGATGATTTGGCAAGAAGTTAATGGTTATACTCTTCACTCTATGAAGCATCCAGATGGTAGTTCCGTAAATATCGCAGTCATTGAAGCGAAAATTAATCAAGCAATCGCAAACTATCAGAAGAAACCAAGCTTCCATAATTCCACAGTCAAAACAGTTTTAGGACAATCGACAACCGTAACGGATACGAATAATTTGAATTTGTCAGAGTTCGATGAAGTTGTGGAAAATACCGCAAACATTGATTATCGCGTGAATGGCAATCAATTGGTCATCACACCGAATGCCAATTCAAAAGAAAGTGGGGTGTTGACGCTTAAAAAATCTGCTGGTACCGGAACACCGGTCGCTTATAAGATGGCTGGACAACAGACCTTGATGGCCGGGGCGATTGATAAACCGAACACTTACACGATCAAAATTGATGTGGAAACTGAGGGTGCTTTAAAAATCAAAAAAGTCGATAAAGAAACTGGTGAAGTTGTACCAGGGACGGTTTTCCATTTAGATTTTGGAAAAGTGTTACCCGCAAAAGATGTAACTACTGATAAAGAAGGCATTGCGATATTGGATGGGATTCCTCATGGTACGAAGGTAACCATTACTGAAAAATCAGTGCCGGCGCCTTATACGATTGATACCACAACCCTGACTGCCACAATTAAAGCAGGTGAAACCATTTCTGTGACTTCAAAAAATACGCGAGAAAAAGGTCAAATCATTCTGGATAAAACCGGAGTTGAAACAGGAAGTGATCTTTGGAATGACAACTATTCTTTAGCTGGAAACACGTTTGCGATTCGCAAAGATAGCCCAACTGGTGAAATCGTTCAAGAAATAACCACGGATGAAAAAGGCCATGCAGAAACACCAAAAGAGAGTGCCGATGCGTTGGAGTTGGGAACTTACTACGTGATAGAAACCAAAGCTAGTAATGGATTTGTAAATACCTTTAAACCCGTAAAAGTCGAATTGAAGTATGCCAATCAAACTGTAGCCCTTGTGACCAGTAACGTAAAAGGGCAGAACCAAGAAATCACTGGTGAAACCACTTTGACAAAAGAAGACAAAGATACCGGTAATGAAACTCAAGGGAAAGCTGAGTTTAAAGGAGCTGAATATACTCTCTTTACTGCAAAAGATGGTCAAGCTGTTAAATGGAATGAAGCTTTTAAACCAGAATTAGTTAAGGGAACGAAAGCTTCTGATGAAACGGTGACTTTGACTTTAGATGAAAAAAATCAAGTTGCCGTTAAACACCTGGCGATTAACGAGTATTACTGGCAAGAAACCAAAGCACCTGAAGGATATACTTTGGATGAAACGAAGTATCCTGTATCCATCAAAAAGGTGGATGATAACGAAAAAAATGCCGTGATTATCCGAGATGTTACGGCAAAGGAACAAGTCATTCGCTTTGGATTTGATTTCTTTAAATTTGCTGGATCAGCTGCGGGGACTACTGAAACTGGCTTCAACGATCTGACCTTTAAAGTATCGCCATTGGAAGGAACCAATGAAATCACAGGTGCTGAAGATGAAGCGACCACAGCTTATAACGAGCAATTAGGTTTTGATGGCTATGGCAAGTTTGAAAATCTTCCTTATGGGGATTATTTACTTGAAGAAATAGAAGCGCCAGAAGGATTTCAAAAGATTACGCCTTTAGAAATCCGTTCTACTTTTAAGGAAAACAAGGAAGACTTTGTGAAGAGTGAATATGTCTTTACCATTACTGAAAAAGGACAAAAACAACCGATTAAAACGGTGACCGTTCCTTACGAGAAACTGACGAACAACGCATTTTCCGTTAGTTTGAATCGTTTGATGCTCTATGATTTACCTGAGGAAGAAGATAGTTTAACTTCCCTTGCGACTTGGAAGGACGGAAACAAAGAATTAACTTCTCTGGATTCTACCGAGCTAGTTGATAAATTGAGTTACAATCTCCATGAAATCAAAGAAGACTGGTATGTGGTAGCGCAAGCCATTGATGTGGAAGCGACAAAAGCTGTTCAAGAAAAAGATGAAAAGGCCAAACCAGTGGTAATTGCTGAAACGACTGCAACTTTGGCGAACAAAGAGAAAACAGGAACTTGGGAAATTCTGCATAAACTAACGGCTGAACAAGTTTTGGATAAAACCATTGTCTTGTTTAATTATGTTTATGAAAACAAGGAAGCCTTTGAAGTGGGCGATGAGCCAGTAGCAAAGGATGCTAGTTTGAATAACCAAGCCCAAACTGTTAATTGTACGGTGGAACGCCATGTTTCCATTCAAACGAAAGCGCACTTAGAAGACGGTTCGCAAGCTTTCACTCATGGTGACGTGGTAGATATGTTTGATGATATATCCATTACCCATGGTGTACTGGATGGCTCAAAAGAGGCTTTTGAAACAGTTCTATATGCGTTACTACCAGATGGTACGACTAAAGAAATTTGGAAATCTGGCAAAATTGATTACGAAGTGAATGATAAAGAATTTACCAAAACCGTGCTTGCGGAAAAAGTGGATACAAGTAAATATCCAGAAGGTACAAGTTTTACCTTTAAAGAAATTAACTATGATAAAGATGGAAATATCAATGGAAAACACAATGAAGATTTGAAAGAAAAATCCCAAACCTTAACTCCAAAAAAAGTTCCGACCACACCAAGCACACCAGAACAACCGGAAATACCAAGTGACTCTCAAGAATCTAGTCCTACAGTGAAGACGTTCCCACAAACTGGGGAGAAAACTTCTAATGTGTTACTGTTTGTTGGCTTTACTTTGATCTTTGCGACAGCTGGCTATTATTTCTGGAATCGCCGGAACTAAGGTGATGAGATGATACAAGTAAATTATAAGAAACAACGTGCGCGACCGCCTCCTAAAAAAGTGGTCGCGCTATTTTTGTATCCAAAACTAACAATGAAAAGAGGAAAAAAATATGGAATTGAAATTTGTTGTGCCAGATATGGCCGAAACATTTGGAAAGATAAGTTATGCCGGTGAAGGTGAAGTTTTAACAGAAGGATATGGTCGGAATACCACAGTGATTGGTCGCAGTTATCATTTATATTCCAGTAAACAACGGGCTGATGATATTGAAGTGGTGGTAGCTGCGGAAGCTGGAGAAAAGGATTTTGACCAAGACCAACCGCTAAAAGTCGTGAATCCTCACTTGGTTGCCAAAGGCTATGAGATTGAAAACCGCGGTTTTACCGATTATGTGTTGTATGTCGATGATTTAGTGAAAGCATAGGAGGAAAAGAAGATGAGATTAACAGAAGGCATTGTCGTAGATTCAGGATTAACCTTTGGCAAGTTGCGGTTTTCCGCATTACGCCGAGAAGTACGGAAACAAAATGAGGATGGGACGGTTAGTAATGAGGTGAAAGAACGGACCTATAATTTGAAATCTTCTGCGCAAGGTCGAATGATTCAAGTTAGTATCCCAGCAAATGTGCCCTTACGCGAGTTTGCCTATGATGCAGAGGTAGAGCTGGTCAATCCAATCGTGGATACGGTCGCCAATTATGTTTTTCGGGAAGGAACCACCGTTAATTGGTTCATTAAGGCCGATGATTTAGTCTTGAAACGACAACCGACTCAAGGAAATCCCACGAACCAAAATGAAGGTAAGAAATAGGTGAAGCGTATGGAAATTAATGTCGAACATATTTTAGATTGTCTCGATCAATATGGAAAAGGCGAGCTAACGGAGGAACAACTCACGAAAGCATTAACCTATGATGAAAAAATGTTTCTGATTATGCATCAAGGGTTACTGGATGTAGGTAACGATGCCAAAGAAGACTTTGATGTACTGGATTGGTTAGGGGAGGAAGAGTCCTTCTTTATGGTTGTCGAAGTAAATGAAAACTTATGTCGGCAGGCGGAATCTGTTTTGGAAGAAATCGGTGTGGAGATGACGGATGCCATTGAAAGCTTTTTAAAACAATTGGTTGAAGCGAAACAACTTCCCATCGCAGGAAATGACTAGCATAACTTCTTGAAATTTCCCAATAAAATCCTATTGGGAAATTTTTGAATGGAGGTGAAAACCATCAAAATGTACAAAGGGCATCGCATACGCACAGGAGATCGGCACTTGGTGTATCACTTTGTTCTTGGCTGGATCATTGCTTTGTTCATCGGTTGGATGAGCGTCTTTTATTTTCATGAGCTTAGACAATTTGATCTTTCTAAGCCATCACTTTCTACTATTGAAATCGTTTGGTCTATAAAAGATTTAGCGTGTCTGGTTGGAAGTCTCGCTCTTTCAGGAGTTATGATGTTGCTTTATATTCACTTTTTTCAGGACCATTGGCGAAGTTTGTGGCATCGACAAAAGTTGGCTCGGATGATTCTAGAAAACCATTGGTATGAAGTGAAACAAACTCAAAGTGAAGGCTTTTTCAAAGATTTGAATAGTAGTCGGACCAAAGAGAGTATCAGTTACTTTCCCAAAATTTATTATCGAATGAAGGATGGCTTACTTTCTATTCGCGTTCAAATTTCACTAGGAAAATATCAAGATCAGTTATTGAAGTTGGAAAAGAAGCTCGAAAGTGGGCTGTATTGTGAGTTAGTAGAAAAGGAACTCAAAGACTCCTATGTGGAATACACCTTGTTATACAATATGATTGCCAATCGAATTGGAATTGAAGAAGTAGTGGCAGAAAACGGGGTTTTGCGATTGATGAAAAATCAAGTATGGGCATATGATTCTTTACCCCATATGTTAATCGCTGGTGGCACAGGTGGAGGGAAGACCTATTTCTTACTCACCATTATCGAGGCTTTGCTGAAATCTGATGCAGAAATATTTGTTCTTGACCCAAAAAATGCGGACTTAGCCGATTTAAGCACGGTAATGACTCACGTATACTCCCAAAAAGATGAAATTTCTACTTGTGTGGAGGATTTCTATGAACGCATGATGGCTCGTAGTAGGACAATGAAAGAAATGCCTAACTACAAAACAGGAGAGAACTATGCGTATCTTGGACTTCCGCCCAACTTTTTAATCTTTGATGAATACGTGGCTTATATGGAGATGTTAACAACGAAGGAAAGTGCGGTGATTTTGAATAAGCTCAAGCAAATCGTGATGTTAGGTCGTCAATCTGGTTTCTTTCTGATTTTAGCTTGTCAAAGACCGGATGCGAAATATTTAGGAGATGGGATTCGGGATCAATTTAACTTCCGTGTGGCCTTGGGAAGGATGAGTGAACTCGGGTATTCCATGATGTTTGGTGAGGTTGAAAAAAACTTCTTTATGAAACGCATCAAAGGACGAGGTTATGTGGATACAGGCGGGAGTGTGATTAGTGAGTTTTATACTCCTTTAGTTCCAAAGAGTTATAACTTTTTAGATGCCATTCAGGACATAATACAAGTAAATCTTAAATCTAAAGAATAACGCTAAAATACAAACCGACATTTAATCTGTTTTATTTTCTTAATCTATTTTTAGAGATAAGGTAAATATCATGAATTTCTAGAAAACAAGATATAAATTTATGTCAAACAGGAGAACAGTATTGAAAGTAAAAAACTCAAAGCAATTGACAATACGTGATTAAATGGATACTATTCAACTTATTAATTGAACTATTTTAGTAGAAGAGATTGAAAATCTTAAAGGAGAAAAATTGAGATGAATCACACTAATAAAGAGTTATTTGAACAATATTCTTTGATGGGGAAAGCTTTAGCTAATTCAAATCGTTTGGAAATCATGAGCCTTCTTATGCAATCTCCAAAAACAGTTGAGAATATTGCAAAAGATACTGATTTATCTGTTGCGAATGTCTCCAAACATTTACAGACCCTTTTGAAAGCTCACTTAGTTAAAAATCAAAAATATAAAAATTATATTTATTATCAAGTTTTTGATGTGAACATTGAGAATATGTTGACGCTCTTTTTTGAAACCGCCCAAGATCAGCTTGTTAAGCGAAATGTGATTAAGCAAAATTTTGAAAATCCTAAAGAAGACGATTACATTTTGACGATTGAAGATTTAGAAGAAAAGATTCAGGCAAAAGAGGTTGTACTGATTGATGTAAGACCTTCAGAGGAATACTTAACTGCCCATATTCCTGGTGCTATTTCGATGCCTGTGCAAGAGTTGGAAAGTATGATTAATCACTTACCGAAAGATAAAGAAATCGTTGCTTACTGCCGTGGGCCGCATTGCTTGATGGCAAAAGAGGCAATTGCGATTTTAGAAAAACATGGTCGACAGGCTGTTCGACTTAGCGAAAGTGTAAATGATTGGAATTTACATCATATCTCTCATTGATAGAAAGAAATTGAAACTGCCTATTAATTAGGCGGTTTTTTTCTTGATACAAATATTTTGCCAGAGAAATATATTTATGTTAGTATTCAACTCGTTAGTTGAATAGGTTTTGAATTAGAAATTGTGGAGGAATGTAAATGGAATTAGATGTAATCGTGATAACGTAGGAACAAAAAATCATGATTAAATTAGAATCTAAAGTGATAAATTTTTAAAGGAGGTTACCTATGATCTATGATGTAGTAATAATTGGGGCAGGACCCGGAGGTATGACCGCTGCTTTATATGCAGCACGTTCAAATCTTTCAGTGTTGATGTTAGAAAAGGGGCTTCCTGGAGGACAAATGAACAATACTGCAGAGATTGAGAACTATCCAGGATTTGAATCTATTCTAGGACCAGATTTATCCATGAAGATGCTTGCTGGTACAGAAAAATTTGGTGTCGAGTTAAAGCATGATACTGTTGAGAAAATTGAGAATGGTGGCAGTATAAAAATTATTAATGGCTTAAATGAAATGTATCAAGCCAGAACGATAATCATTGCCACAGGCGCAGTTCATAAAATGCTTGGAGTAAAAGGTGAAGATTCTTATTCAGGAATGGGTGTATCGTATTGTGCGGTATGTGACGGCGCGTTCTTTAGAAATAAAGAACTATTAGTAGTTGGTGGTGGAGACTCTGCGGTGGAGGAAGCTATTTACCTAACACAATTTGCCTCTAAGGTAACAATTGTCCATCGAAGAGATACCTTAAGGGCACAAAAAATACTTCAAGAACGTGCTTTTAATAACGAAAAAATTTCTTTTGAATGGAATGCTGTAATTGAGGAAATTAAGGGAAACCAAATGAAAGTGACCTCAGTTCAGTTAAAAAATCCAAAAAACGATCAGTCGAAAGAAATTACTGCTGACGGAGTATTTATTTATGTCGGTTTAGATCCTATTACCCAACCATTTACAAGCTTAGGAATTGTAAATGATAATGGATGGATCAGAACGGATGAGAGAATGCGGACTACCATTCCTGGTATTTATGCTATTGGAGATGTGAGGGAAAAAGTATTACGTCAAGTTACAACAGCTGTAGGTGATGGAAGTATTGCAGGTCAAGAGGCATATAAATATATTGAAGAAAACTCAAAAATAAATGTATAGAATAGGTGAAGAAATGAAAAAAATTAATGATCAACAATTTAAAGAAGAAACAAGTCAGGGATTAGCATTAATCGATTTTTGGGCTCCATGGTGTGGTCCATGTAAAATGCAGGCTCCTATTTTGGATGAATTAGAAGCTGAGATGGGTGATAAGGTATCAATTTTTAAATTGAATGTGGATGATAATCCAGTTACGGCTAGTGAATTTGGTGTGATGAGTATTCCAACATTAATGATAAAAAAAGACGGTCGGGTTGTTGACAAGCTTGTTGGCGTACATGACAAAGAAACTTTAGCAAAAATATTGAATGAGTTTGCTTAATTAGCAAAAAAATTAATTATATTTGGATAGAAAATGTGACAAAGTGAATAGCCTAGTAGCCAAGAGCAAAAAATGTTCTTGGCTTTTTTCTTTGCAATGAATGAGGTGATTTATGACATTTTTAGATTTATTTGCCGGGATTGGTGGTTTTCGCTTAGGTATGGAACAAGCGGGCCATCACTGTATCGGCTTTTGTGAAATTGATGAATTTGCTAGGCGTAGTTATAAGGCAATTCATGATACTAGAGAGGAGGTGGAAATGCATGACATCACAAGTATATCAGATGAGTTTATTCAATCCCTCGGACCAGTGGACATCCTTTGCGGCGGATTTCCGTGCCAAGCTTTTTCAATTGCGGGAAAGCGGCAAGGATTTTCCGATACTCGAGGTACTTTATTCTTTGAAATCGCTCGGTTCGCCGCTCTTCTCCAACCTAAGTTTCTATTCCTTGAGAACGTCCGAGGGTTGCTCAATCACGAAGGAGGGGCTACGTTCGAGACGATCCTCCGAACGCTGGATGGATTGGGGTATGATGTGGAATGGCAGGTGTTTAACTCAAAGGCCTACGTTCCCCAAAGTCGCGAGCGGGTCTTCCTTATCGGACATTCTCGAGACGCATGTACCGAACAGGTATTTCCTATCATTGGATCGTCTCCAACATCTGATCAAAACATCAGAAACTTAGTAAATATCAATCCTTCCAATCGTGGAATGGGGGGCCAAGTCTATGGTTCAGATGGTGTAGCACCAACCTTAACAGGCGATGAAGGAATCAAAATCGCATTGCCGGTAAATGAGGGGATTTCAGTAGCCGGTATGTTGCCGGGAAATTTTGAACAAGGTAATCGGGTTTACGAGGTGACCGGAACAGCTCCCACTTTGTCAACGAAACAAGGTGGAACGAAGATCATGATTCGAAAAAATAAAACAGAATATCAAGAGGTGAAGCCAGGGGACAGTGTGAACCTGGCTTTTCCTAATTCCACAAGTCGCCGAGGACGTCTGGGAAAACAAAGTGTGCATACCTTATTAACAGGAGACCAACAAGCAGTCGTCACAAATCAGTATCAGATTCGGAAGCTAACACCTAGAGAGTGCTGGCGGCTTCAGGGCTTTCCAGACTGTGCTTTTGATCGGGCAGCTCAAGTCAATTCAGATAGTCAATTGTACAAACAGGCCGGAAACTCTGTGACAGTTCCGGTCATTTTTGATATTGGCAGAAGATTAAAGGAGGTGGATAGGCATGATTTATGATGAGTTGATTGGAGAAATCTACTGGGTGATTGGTAAGATTCAGTCAGATTCAGAACTAGAAGAAGAATTACGCCGGCTCAATTTTGATATTTGCAAAAATGGGGTGAAAGTCCCTGGTGATTCATATGTAATGGACGAGGAAACCGATGCTCGAATTGAGCTGAATCAAGTCATCAGTGAATTGGAACGGATTGCGGATCATGCAAAAGAATCGAATATCCGTCAAGACTTGTTTGAGATTAAGGCAGAGTTGGAAATTGGGGGCATTGCCGAGGAGTAACCGCCAAATAAACCAACTGATAGGCGCTGACCGCGGAGGATTTGCGAAGCAGAAATCCTCCGTGGTGCTGTGCCTGTTCATGGACGGCGCCAGCCGGCCATGATGTCTCACCCCCCGTATCTAACAGGGGGGTACAAAAACACAAAAAATAAGCAAGTAGCTATTAATAATTACTGGTGTAGCAAGGGAAATTAACGATTTGATTCAGTGTGAAGTATTCGTCAATTACTTCACACTTTTGCTTTAGGAGGTGATTATTTGGCGAAAAGAAATTTAAGCAAGGAACTGCTAAAAGAAAAGCGTAAGGATTATAAGGTTTCGCAGAACAAATTAGCTGTCGCATGTAATTTGACTCGAGAGTATATCAACAAGATTGAATCAGGTCTACTTACACCATCAGAAAAGACCATGAGAAAAATTTTTGACCAACTGGAAAGTTTCAATCCCGATTTGCCTTTGACGTTACTGTTTGACTATGTAAGGATTCGTTTCCCCACAACGGATGTACGGAAAATTATTCAAGAAATTCTCCATTTGAAATTTGAGTATATGCTTCATGAAGATTACGCCTTTTACTCCTATCAAGAACAATACGTCATGGGCGATATTGTGGTGATGTTGTCTCATGAAGAAGATAAGGGCGTTCTTTTGGAATTAAAAGGGCGAGGTTGTCGGCAGTTTGAAACTTTTTTACTCGCACAAAAGCGTAGCTGGTACGACTTTTTCGAAGATTGTCTAAAAGCTGGTGGCGTGATGAAACGCTTAGACTTGGCAATCAATGATCGAGTTGGTTTGTTAGATATTCCTGATTTAACGAAAAAATGTCAGAAGGAAGAATGTATCTCCTTGTTTCGTACCTTTAAAAGTTACCGTTCCGGGGAACTGTTGAAAGCTGATGAAAAGGATGGCATGGGCAATACTTTATATATCGGTAGCCTCAAGAGTGAGGTTTATTTCTGTTTGTACGAAAAAGATTATGAACAATATATCAAGTTAGGAATTCCATTAGATCAGACCAAAACGAAAAATCGTTTCGAGATTCGACTGAAAAATGACCGAGCCTATCATGCGATTCAAGATTTGTTAAAAGGTCGTAGTATTGAAAGTACCACATTTTCCATTATCAATCGTTATTTGCGATTTGCGGATAAAGTAGATGGAAAACGGAGAACCAATTGGCCCTTAAATGAACAATGGGGTCGTTTTATTGGACGGAACCGGAAAGAGATTCAATTAACTTCTGAACCGAAACCGTATACCATTGAACGAACCTTGAATTGGCTAGGTAGACAAGTTGCCCCTACGTGGAAAATGGCTAAGGAGTTGGATCGTTTGAATCAGACAACCTATATACAGGATATGGTACAGAATGCCCGCTTATCAGACCGGCACAAAAAGATTTTGGAGCAACAAAGTATGGTAATTGAAAATTTGATTATATGAAATGAGGAATTTTGATGGGAGTTGTAAAAGATATTTTACTGGTATTTGGTGGCAGTATGCTTGGTGTTACTGTGATGTGCTTGATGAATGCAAGTGCAGCGGTGGACCGAGCAATGGAAAAGAAAGGAAAGTGACAAGATGAATTTCGGACAAAATTTATATCAATGGTTTTTAACCAATGCCCAATCCTTAGTCTTACTGGCAATTGTGGTCATTGGTTTGTTTTTAGGATTTAAGCGAGAGTTTTCCAAACTGATTGGCTTCTTGGTGATCGCTTTGATTGCGGTAGGGTTGGTCTTTAATGCTTCTGGAGTGAAGGATGTCTTACTCAATTTGTTTAACCGAATTGTCGGGGCTTAAGGAGGATCTATATGGAACAGATGCGTGTTTATATTGCGAATCTCGGGAAATATAACGAAGGTGAGTTGGTGGGTGCGTGGTTTACCCCACCTGTCAATTTTGATGAAGTGAAAGAACGAATTGGAATAAATGACGAATATGAGGAATATGCAATTCATGATTATGAGTTGCCCTTTGAGATTGATGAGTATACACCAATTGAGGAAATTAATCGTTTGTGTGGCTTAGCGGAGGAGCTTGAAGGAACGCCGATTGGTGAAGTTGCTTCTGAGATTCAACATGCTTTCTTCAATTCTTTTGAAGAAATGGTAGAGCATGTGGATGATATTGTCTATTATCCAGATTGCGATGATATGAGTGATGTAGCATATTTCTTGATTGTAGAAAATGGTGATTTTGGAGAAGTACCAGAACACTTGAAGACGTATATTGATTTTGATGCGTGTGGTCGAGACTTGGAGATTGGAGGCAACTATTTGGTTACGAGTCGAGGTGTTTTTGAGTATCCTAATTAAGAAGAAAAACATCTGTTAAGTACGTGTTATCTTTGTTATCATAATGTATGTAATGATTTCTATAATCAGATAACGAGGGATAAATATGGAACGTGGATTTGAATACTTAGTTGATGTTCATGGAGAACCTGGAGCAAGAGATATCTTTGAGAGAATTTGTACTAATTTATTTCAATCGATGTATGGTCCGACTACAAAATCAGTAGAAGTTTCAAGAGGTGATGGGGGTATAGATGTTTTAGTAGGAGATTTACCAAAGCCTCAGAAAGTGTATCAATGTAAATTTTTCTTAAACGGATTAGGATCTTCTCAACGCCAACAGATAAAAGAATCATTTAAGACTGTCACAACAAATTATGAAATCACAGATTGGAGACTTTGTTTGCCATGCATACTAACTCAACAAGATTTGCTGTGGTGGTCAAAATGGAAACACGAGCAAAGTGAGTTAACTGGTATACAAATTGAACTATGTGATGGATCCTATCTTATTCACCAACTAAAATCATATGATATCTATGAACGTGAATTTGATGAGGATATTAGGAATCAGTTGAAAATAATTTCGAGTGAATTAGCCCTTCAAAAACAGCGAGTCATTGATGAAATAATATATGATGATTTAGATGGAATTGAAGATGAATATAATGATTTCATTTTTGTGAAGATGTTAGAAAGTGCAGGTATTTTTGATACTAACGAATATAAAATAGATTTTTTTAATGCAGAAATATCAAGGCAAGAAAGTATAAGCAAAGATGAAGTTGAAGGATTGAGAATATATAGTAATTTGAAGATAAAAATCTTATCTCTGTGGAGAACACAATTTAATATATTTAAATCACCTGATAATGGTCAAAACTTATTGCTTCAAACTTATTTAAGGATAGAAGATTTAGATTCAACAACTCTCCTCTCAAATCCTGAATATAACTTACTAGCTAAAAAGGGTATATTACATCAGCTTGCCAATGAGAAAAAAATAGGATGGGTAACTAATTATCTTGAAAAATTATCTGAATATGTAGGTGAGGAAATATGAATGAAATAGTTGAGGGTGTGACTTATAAGGAGTATCTTCTTACTCTAATAAGAATTATTACATTTTTAGATTGCCTAGGGGAAAATCATAAAAAAAATACTACAATGGAAAGAATTGTTTGTTATGACTTTTTTTTAAAATACCCCGAATTTCTTGATAGTAAGAAAAGTGAAGATTTTGATACTAAATTCTCTTATTTTCATTGGAAGCCTAACTATAAGTTATATGATTCCGTTCTTGCAGATGCTCAAGCGCGTTGCTTAATTAAACTAAAACCTGAATCATCTAATTATATTTCTACAGAACTAGGTACTGAATTTATAAGCGGAATGTCGAACAGCTATATTGAAAATTTAACTGAGTCATCTAAGTATATTGAAAAAAATATATGTAAATTATCTAATAAAGCTATCAATGAGAAGATAAGTGTTCTTCTTACGACTAGTAGGGGGGTAGAGTTGTGAATCTTTTTTTGAAAACATTTAGGTTAATTGGAATTGATAAGAATTATGAAATAAAATTTATCAAGGGCCTTAACGTGATTTCGGGTCCTACATCAACTGGTAAAACAACAATTTTTGAGCTTATTGACTATGCTTTTGGATCTAAGTCACATAAATCATATATAGAAGTAGGATCAAAGTGTACTGATGTTGAGCTAGAATTTGAAATAAAAGGGAAACTATACAGAATTAAGAGAACTTTATTTAAATTTGATTTACCAATATTAGTAGAGGTATTTAATGAGGGTGAAGGTAAGTTTGATATCCTTGGAACGTATTTCGAACGTAGTAAAGATTATAATAAAACTTTATCGGCATTTTTATTATCTAAATTGGGTTTAGATGGTATTAAAGTTGCTAATCAAAATTTTAGTTTTCGAGATTTGTTTAAGTTCTCGTATCTGAAACAGACAGAGATAGATAACGAAGATATTTTATCTGAAAAAAATTGGGCGGTGAATAATAAGCAGAAGGCAGCTTTTGAAATTATCTTTAATTTCTATGATAAGCTAATTGGGGAATTAAAGAGTCAATTGAGTATCAAACAAGATGAATATAAGAATGAGACGATTAAAGTAAACGGGATTCAAGAATTTTTGAAACAATCTGATATTGAAAATTACGATACAGTTGAAAAAAGGAAAAAAGAGCTTGATTTACAAATTAAAGAGCTCACAAAATTGCTAAACGAAAATAAAGAAAAAATAAAGCTGGATTCTTCAAACTCTATGACAGATGAGCTTGAAGAAAATGTTATAAAGAAAAAAAAGGATAGAAATTTAATACTTGCAGAAATTGCTGATCAAAAACAGTATATTCAAAAATTAATCACATTATCTAATCAATATTCGAATGATCTTGAAAAAATTGATGCTGCAATTATGGGAGTACGTGAAATCAACAAGTACGATTTTAAGCTTTGCCCTAATTGCCTGCAACCGTTATCTATGCATAAAAATTCTTTGAATTGTATGCTTTGTGATAATTCAATGGAAAATCTGGCAGAGCAAGTTATTGAACTCAAAAATGAAAAAAGAAATATAAATAAAAAAAAGAATGAACTTGAAAAGCATATAAATCATTCTATGTCTGTAAGAGAAGAATTAGTAAAGAAAAACGAGTTACTTACTAAGCAAATAAATCAAGACGAGCGAGTTCTTTCAGATTTGACAGACGCCTATGTTAATCCTTATCTTCAAGAAATAAGCCTTATAAATTTATCGCTTGGTAAATTATATAGTGAAAATGATGAACTAGATAATAGCCTCCGATTTATTAAAGAACTTAACAGACTTCTGTTGGTTTTAAAGCAAAAGCAAGATGAGCTTGAGGATTTGAAGACTCAAATTGAAGAGCAAAAAGAAATGAATGACAAAAGTGATATAATTTCGAAATTAAATATCAAGTTTAATGAGATTCTAGAAGCATTTCATTTTCCAAAACTTTCAAATGCTTACATTGATCCAAAAAACTATCTTCCATATATTAGGGGAAGAAGGTACAATGATTTAGGTAGTTTAGGAGCTGTAACTTTATTAACGGTTGCATATTATCTATCAATTTTGGAAAAAGCATCAAGCAGAGAAATAAATTCAAATCATTTAAATCTGTTGATGATTGATACACCTAGTAAGAATTTAGGTGTTTCTTCAAAAACAGCTGAATTTCAAGATGAAGAAATTTTCAAGTCAATGATAGCTTATTTTGTAGAATTGGATAGCAAGATGTCCGATGAAATTCAGTTAATTGTTATCAATAACGGATATCCAGATACATTACCAGCTAAAAATATAATAAAAGAATTCTCATCAGATGGTAACTCTGGATTAATTGATGATATTTAATAGTTTAATATTGAAGGTTGTTCCTATTTGGAACAGCCTTTTTTGAAAGGAGAAACCGTGAAGAAAATAAAAAGCTATACCAGTATCTGGGCAGTTGAAAAGGTCATTTATGCAATTAATGACTTTCAACTGCCTTTTCCTGTGACCTTTAATCAGATGGCTTGGTTTGTTTTATCCTTGCTGTTTGTCATTGTATTTGCTCATGTGCCTCCACTATCCATGATAGAGGGGGCATTTCTAAAATACTTGGGCATACCGGTGGCGGTTACTTGGTTTATGTCGCAAAAGACGTTTGACGGCAAGAAACCATTGGGATTTTTACGATCCTTTATCAGTTATCACTTGCGATTTAAGGTCACTTTTGCAGGAAAGAAAGTCAAAGAACAGAAGAAACGATGGGACGAATCCATTACTCTTGTAAGGAGTGTGAACTATGTACCCGATTAAGTATATCGAAAACAATCTTGTGTTTAACCAAGAAGGCGAGTGTTTTGCCTACTATGAATTAGTGCCTTACAACTACTCCTTTTTGTCACCGGAACAAAAATATCAAGTACATGATAACTTTCGCCAATTGATTGCGCAAAACCGTGAAGGTAAGATTCATGCCTTACAAATTGCCACAGAAAGTAGTATACGCGCTACACAAGAACGATCGAAAAAGGAAATTACCGGTAGACTCAAAGAAGTCGCGAAACAACGAATTGATTTACAGACAGAGGCATTAGTATCCATGATTGGCGATAGTCAGATTGATTATCGTTTTTTTATTGGCTTCAAACTGATTGCGACAGATGAAGAGGTCAATCTAAAGAATCTCAAGAAATCTTTCTTCTCCGGCTTTCAAGAATTTGTCTATGGAGTGAATCATCATTTGATGGGCGATTTTGTTTCCTTATCCAATGAAGAAATTCGCCGATATACCAAGATTGAAAAACTAATGGAAAGTAAATTGGCTCGAAGATTTAAAGTCAGACGAGTCACACCGAGTGATCTGACGTATTTGATTGAACATATCTATGGCAAAAAGGGTACACCATTTGAAGAATATGAATTTCAGCTACCAAAGAAAAAGCTGAAGTCGGAAACTTTGGTGAAACGTTACGACTTATTACGTCCCAGTCGTTGTTTGATTGAAGAAAAGCCCCGTTACTTACGTATGGAACATGAGAATCATGAATCATATGTAGCGTACTTAACAATTAATACAATTGTGGGGGAAATGGAGTTTCCCTCCTCAGAACTTTTCTATTACCAGCAACAACAATTCACTTTTCCGATTGATACTTCAATGAATGTAGAGATTGTCACCAATAAAAAGGCACTTGCTACCGTTCGCAATAAGAAAAAAGAACTGAAAGATTTAGACAACCATGCCTATCAATCTGATAATGAAACGAATTCCAATGTTTTAGATGCGTTGGATTCCGTAGATGAATTGGAAACCACCTTGGATCAGTCCAAAGAATCTATGTACAAACTGAGCTATGTGGTTCGAGTGAGTGCCGAATCAGTAGATGAACTAAAGCGCCGCTGTGATGAAGTGTTCGATTTTTATGATGATACCAATGTAAAATTAGTCCGTCCTTTTGGCGACATGATGGGGCTACATGAAGAATTCTTACCCTCAAGTAAACGATATATGAACGACTATATTCAGTATGTTACGTCTGACTTTCTGGCGGGGCTTGGTTTTGGAGCTACACAGATGTTAGGAGAGTTGGAAGGCATTTACTTTGGCTACAATGTGGATACAGGGCGTAACGTTTATCTGAAACCGGCATTGGCTTCACAAGGGGTAAAGGGTTCAGTTACCAATGCTTTGGCAGCTGCTTTCCTTGGTTCACTTGGTGGTGGAAAATCCTTTAGCAACAATCTCTTAGTCTATTATGCAGTGCTGTTTGGTGGGCAAGCTGTAATTGTCGATCCAAAAGGTGAACGAGGTGGCTGGAAAGAAACCTTGCCAGAAATTACGGATGAAATCAATATTCTCAACTTAACCAGTAAGCCAGAAAATCAAGGCTTACTTGATCCTTATGTGATTATGAAGAAAAAGAAAGACTCAGAAAGTCTAGCGATTGATATTCTGACCTTTTTAACAGGAATTTCAAGTCGAGATGGGGAGAAGTTTCCCGTTTTACGCAAGGCTATTCGAACCGTTACCCAAAGTGAGCAACGAGGATTGCTACAAGTCATTAATGAGCTTCGAAAAGAGGGCTCGCCAGTTGCGGAAAATATTGCCGATCATATTGAATCGTTTACCGATTATGATTTTGCCCATTTGCTTTTCTCAGACGGTTCAATTACCCAGTCGATTAGCTTAGACAAGCAGTTGAATATCATTCAAGTGGCGGATTTGGTTTTACCGGATGCGGAAACGACTTTTGAAGAATACACCACCATGGAATTACTAAGTGTTTCCATGCTAATCGTCATTTCGACTTTTGCCTTGGACTTTATCCATAGTAATCGAGAAATTTTCAAGATTGTGGATTTGGATGAGGCGTGGAGTTTTCTTCAAGTGGCTCAAGGAAAGACCTTATCCAATAAGCTCGTTCGTGCAGGTCGGGCCATGAATGCCGGGGTTTATTTCGTCACGCAAAACAGTGACGATTTACTGGATGAACGCTTGAAGAATAATATCGGGTTGAAATTTGCGTTTCGCAGTACCGATATTCATGAAATCAAGAAAACCTTGGAATTCTTTGGGTTGGATCAGGAGGATGAAAGCAATCAAAAACGTCTGCGAGATTTGGAAAACGGTCAGTGTTTAATGCAAGATTTGTATGGTCGAGTAGGCGTCGTCCAAGTTCATCCAGTCTTTGAAGAACTC
This sequence comes from Enterococcus malodoratus ATCC 43197, assembly GCF_000407185.1. Lineage (GTDB taxonomy): Bacteria > Bacillota > Bacilli > Lactobacillales > Enterococcaceae > Enterococcus_A > Enterococcus_A malodoratus. The sequence goes on along the minus strand of NZ_KE136481.1, from coordinate 455,152 downwards.
TTCCATGCCTTTGATACCCGTCCACCGGTTCAAGAGAGAATGGAGTGAGGAGATGAAAAAGAAACTTTTTCGGATTATGGGAATTCTCGCAATCAGTCTCTGCATCATTTTACTTCTTCTCAGTCTGATTGGAACGGTGGCCGAGGCAACTGGATTAGTTGATGATACGGTGAAAGCCGGAAACCTTTATTCCAAATATTCTCTGAACAATTATCAACTAGATTTCTTTGTGGATAGCTCTTGGGACTGGCTGCCTTGGAATTGGGGGGATGGCCTAGGGAAGAGCGTGATGTATGGCCTTTATGCCATCACTAATTTTATTTGGACCGTAAGTCTGTATTTATCGAACGCCACAGGCTATGTAGTTCAAGAAGCTTATAAATTGGATTTCATTTCGGATACAGCTGAAAGTATTGGGAAGAATATCCAAACCTTAGCCGGCATTACCGAAAATGGACTCCAGACCTCGGGTTTCTACTTCGGTTTCTTATTATTAATGATTTTGGCTCTAGGAGTTTATGTGGCGTATACCGGATTATTAAAACGAGAAACTACCAAAGCAGTCCGGGCTGTCATTAATTTTGTGATGATCTTTCTACTTTCGGGTTCGTTCATTGCTTATGCGCCTACCTATATCACAAAAATCAATGACTTTAGCTCAGATGTTAGTGAAGCGGCTCTTAGCCTTGGGACCGAGATCGTTGTACCGAATTCTGAAAGCCAAGGGAAAGATAGTGTCGATTTGATTCGGGATAGCTTATTTTCCATTCAAGTCCAACAACCTTGGTTACTCTTGCAATTTGATGATTCCAATATAGAAGAAATTGGCGAAGACCGAGTCGATAAAATCTTATCCGTGAGTCCAGATGAAAATAAAGGCAAAGATCGGGAAGAAGCGGTCAAGGCCGAGATTGAAGACAATGACAATGCGAATTTAAGTATTACCAAGACCATGAACCGCTTAGGGACCGTGGTCTTTTTGGTGTTGTTCAATATTGGGATTTCCTTCTTTGTTTTCCTCCTAACCGGGATTATGTTATTCTCCCAAATTCTCTTCATTATCTTTGCGATGTTTTTGCCGATTAGTTTTTTATTGTCCATGTTGCCGACTTATGAGAGTTTGGGAAAGAAGGCGATTATTCGTTTATTCAATACGATTATGATGCGAGCGGGAGTGACCTTGGTGATTACAACTGCTTTTAGTATCTCCACGATGTTTTACAATATTTCGGCGACCTATCCCTTCTTTATGGTAGCTTTTCTACAAATTGTGACCTTTGCCGGTATCTATTTCAAATTGGGTGACATTATGAGTATGTTCAACCTCCAGAGTAATGACAGTCAGTCAATGGGCAGACGGGTGATGCGAAGACCGCAAATGTTAATGAATCGTAAATTACGGCAACTCAATCGAAATGTGGGCCGAACTCTGGCCTTTGGTGGAGGTGCAGTAGTTGGAAATAAGTTGTCAAAGGATCAACAAAAGTCCAGATTGTATTCTTCTGGTTTTTCTCCACGAAAGAATCCGTCGCTACCTAACAATAACGAGGCATCACCTGACCCGACTAAGGAAAATCCAATCTCAAAAAATAAGAAACAGTCTAGAATGAATTTAGCTGGGAGAAAAATCGGCAAAGTTTTGGATACCCAAGCTTTGGTGAAAGATAAGTCCAAACAAGTAAAGGATCAAGTACGAAGCACACCGACCAACTTGAAATACAACCTCCATAAAGGAATTGAAAAAACGAAAAAAGCACCAGAAGAATTTAAGCGCGGACTGGTCCAAGAAAAAGCAAATCGAGCGGAGTTGCTAGAAAAACAACGACAATGTAGAGATGAAAAAATGGCTGAAAAGCGCAAAGTATTGAACGAAACAGGGAATCGTCATGGAAAAAGACGGGGAAATGTTCCGATAAAAACAGAGCTCCAACCTCAAAAAGATAGAGCGCCGAAAAGAGAAGCACCAAAGCGGATTGTGAGAGCAAATCCGAATCCCGAAATCAAACGAAAACTAACTAGTCAGGAAAATGTTTCAAAAAGAATAAGTCAACCATCAAGTAAGAAAAATTCTTTCCAACAAGTGAAACAGAGGTCTACACTGCCCAAGCAAACCAATCAAAAAGTACAAAAAAGAATGAACTCTCGTCCAAAATCAAGGTCGGGTGAGAAAAAATGAACTTAAAGAAATTAAGTATCATTTCGTTAACCCTCCTGACAATCTCCTTTATGGGTATCTTGATGTGTGTGGGCTTGTTGTTTGGTGAAGACAGTGAAGGAAGTAATAGTTCAGGTGCTTCTCTTGGGGGAAGTAATGTCTCAGAAGAAGTTTTGAAACATCGTGCAATGGTAGAAAAATATGCCAAGGAATCAAGCATCTCAGAATATGTCCTGATTCTTTTAGCGATTATTCAAGTGGAATCTGGTGGCACAATGGAAGATGTCATGCAGAGTTCTGAATCGGCAGGCTTACCACCAAATTCGTTAAGTACCGAGGCATCCATCAAACAAGGATGTCTCTATTTTGCGTCTTTGGTTAAGCGTTCCAACGAACTGGGATGCGATCAGGATAGTATTATTCAAGCTTATAACTATGGTGGCGGGTATCTAGATTATGTCGCGAAAAACGGGAAGAAGCATAGTTTTGCTTTAGCTGAATCTTTTTCAAAGGAAAAATCGGGCGGTCAAAAAGTCGATTACCCTAATCCCATCGCGATTAAGGAAAATGGTGGATGGCGCTATAGCTATGGCAATATGTTTTATTGCTTATTGGTGAAACAATACCTAACTACAACACAGTTTGATGATAAAACAGTCCAAGGAATTTTTGACGAGGCCTTTAAGTATGAAGGAACGGCCTATGTATTTGGTGGCTCAAGTCCAGAAACGGGTTTTGATTGTAGTGGTTTGACCCAATGGTGTTATGCCAAAGTTGGTCTGAAACTTCCTCGGGTGGCTCAAGATCAGTATGATGCCATGACCCATATTGACCTAAAAGATGCCAAACCAGGTGATTTGGTTTTCTTTCATTCGACTTATAATGCCGGTACTTATGTGACTCATGTGGGCATTTACGCAGGGGAGAATCGCATGTTTCATGCAGGAGATCCAGTGGGCTGGACAAATCTAACGGAAAGCTATTGGCAGCAGCATCTTATCGGTGCTGGACGGTACAAATAAGAGAAAAGAGGAAAAATAATGAAGATAAAAATTGAACGGAATCAAAAGGAAAAGAGCCCAAAAAAGAAAAAAGAACGAGTTGTATCCGTGGGTAAGCATCGAAAAATGGTGCTTGCCCTTTGGCTTTTATTGTCTTGTAGTCTTGCTTTTGGCGTTTATAAAAATTTCACCGCCATTGATCAATATACAACTCATGAAAAAGTGGTTATAAAAGAGAAGGTAGTGAATACTTCTGGCGTTGAAAGTTTTACAGAGGATTTTGTGAAAGAATATTTTTCATGGAAAAATAACAAAGAAGCAATTGAAAAGAGAATGAGTACTCTTGGACAATATCTTACAGAAGAAGGTCTCACCTTGAGCCAAGATATGGTTCGGGCAGATATTCCCACTAGTTCCGAAGTTCAGTCTGTAAAAATTCTAGATGTTGAAAAAAGGTCAGATAATTTTGTCGTTTCATTTCTAGTGGATCAAAAGATTACAGAAGGAAAGAAGTCACAACAGGTTTCTTCTGCTTATCGAGTGACAATCTTTGAAGATGAAAACAGGAATCATATAGTAACGAGTTTACCTACCCTGATTGGAAAACCGGAAAAGGCTCAATATGAAGCAAAGAAAGTAGAAAATAGTTCAGAAATTGATGGTAAAATAACGGAAGAAATTACAGAGTTTTTAGAAATGTTTTTCAGAATTTACCCAACTGCTTCTGAAAAGGAGCTTGAGTATTATGTTGAAGATGACACAATGAGTCCAATCAATACGAACTTAAAACTTGTGGAATTAGTGGATCCAATTTATACACAAAATGGAAAAAATATTCAAGTGAAAGTTGATGTAAAGTATCTTGGTGATTTATCAAAAACAACTAATTACTTTCAGTATGAATTGGAATTACAGAAAGATGGAAACTGGAAAATTATTGACTCTGAATAAAAACAAATTAAAACAACAGATGAATTATTTATTTTTGATAGAGTGAATCCGTCGAGTACTTTTTTCATTCCCTATTATTTGTTACATCTTTCCGAAAAAATAAAATATATACTATTATTATGATCCGTAATCCTATATTTATTTGGGATTGCGGATCTATTTTATATTGGAGAAATAACTATGTTTAAAAGAGAAATCAGCACTATTTAGTGCCAGTTATCAAAGAAGTAGTGTTTATTGTCAACGGCACCTTTAAAATGTAGGAAAACGGCAATTTAAAATTGTTGGTTTTCCTACATTTTTGTATGCTCTTCTTATCCCAAATGAAATGGAGGCTCAGGGATGAGAAAAGACATACGCGAAGGAGTGATGATCTACATGATCAATGAAATCAAACCCAATTATGCTGCACTGGCAAAACAATACGACTGCGACTACCGAACAGTTAAGCGTGCTTACGAAGAAGCTCAAGATAAAGAATCAAAACCTCCAGAACGTAAGAAGCGCCCGAGTAAGTTAGGTCCCTACAGAGAAATCATCCAAGATAAAATTAAAGACCAATGCAGTGCTTACAGTATTTTTAAGTTTATTGAGCGCAAAGGATTTGGAGGAAGCTACAGTTTAGTAAAGACCTATTGTCGTCAGCTTAAGCAGGCGAAAGTACACAAGGCAACCGTCCGAGTCGAACATAGTCCCGGGCTTTCTGCTCAGGTTGACTGGAAGGAAGATATGCGACTAATCAGTAATCATGGCGAAATTTTTGAATTCAATATCTTTTTGTACGTCTTGCCATATTCCAAGAAAAAATATGTCACACTAACTTTCGACCGGAAACAAGACACACTCTTTGAGTGCTTAGATGACGCGTTTTATCAAACCGGTGGCGTTCCCAAAGAAATCTGGTTCGATAATATGAAGACAGTCGTTGACCATTCTCGTAGTCAGTTTTCCAAACCGCATTTCAATGAACGTTTTTATGCCTTCAGTAAGGATGCCGGCTTCACGCCCATTGCCTGTCGGGCATTTCGCCCGCAAACAAAGGGCTGTGTCGAAGCTTTAGCCAGGACTGTTGACCGCCTACGGGTCTATAATCATGAATTTTATGATGCCGTTGAGCTGTGCCATTTAGTGAATGACCTTTGTGTTGAGCTAAATAACGAGGTTTCTCAATCAACTGACCAAACACCAGATGATCGTTGGCAGACAAACGAAAAAGAGCACCTGCATCCATACCCAAAAAACCTTTTGAATCCCTATTTTGAAGACTTTATTCGCCGTAAAGTCACCAAGGAAGCAATGGTCATTTTCCGTAAATGCAGGTACTCTGTGGCGCCTCGCTATATCGGTAAAGAAGTCGAGATCGAACTCTCCGATAAAGAAGACCAAGTACAGATTTATTATAACGGAGAACTGATTCGGTCGCATCCATTAACGACAAAACAACTGAACTACCACGAGGAAGACTATTTCCAAATCTTGAAATCCGATGTCATGAGTCACAAAGAAGACGATGAAATCAGAGCGTATACTCGTGAAAGTCTCAAGCAATATGATCTGGTGGAGGTTGCTGATGAAGAATAGCCATTACCAAGAACTGATGACCAACTTAGAGACTCTTGGTTTGAATCATATGCGGGAATATGTTCCTAACTACATCGAAGTGGCCAATCGAGAGGAGCTTTCTTTAACGGAAGCCCTTCTTGAGCTGACACGCAGAGAAGTGGATCATCAAAATAAGCAAAAAATGAATCGTGTGGTGGCACGCGCCCGCTTTCCTAAGAGAACCAGCCTGGAAGAGTTTGATTTTGCCTTCCAGCCAAGTATCAATAAGCGTGAAGTACTAGACTTAAAGCACATGGGTTTTGTGGAAAAACATGAGAACTTAGTCTTTATCGGCAGTCCTGGTGTGGGCAAGACGCATCTGACGATTGCATTGGGAATTGAAGCATGCCGTCAAGGCTATCGGACACTATTCATCACCTGTCATGAGCTACTTTTGCGTCTGCGAACAGCCTATGAAAAAGGTACCCTAGAACGTGTCCTCAACCGATACGCTCGCTATGACGTCTTGATTATTGATGAAATTGGCTATCTTCCGATTCATAAACAAGAAGCTGATTTATTCTTTCAGCTTCTTGCCATGCGCTATGAACACCGCTCTACGATCATTACGACGAACATTGTCTTATCTCGTTGGGGCGAGTTGTTCCAAAGTCCTGAGATCGCAGCTGCCATCCTTGACCGTTTAGTACATCACGTCAAAGTGTTCAAGATTACAGGCAAGTCTTATCGTATGAGAGACAAGATCTAAAGTGTCGATTGCCGACAATTATTACTGCCGAAAACCTACATTTTTATCCTGCCGAAAACCTACAATTTTAAGCTGCCCTTGACATTTATTGAGGTTCAGTTATTTTTGGAGCATTATAATAATGTTGTTCAACAGTTAACTTCAAGCTAATAAGAGAAGCGTTGAAAATACAGATTGCAAAACATGAACAGCTATGATTCGTTTTGGTGCTAAGTGTGATGACTATGCTCCATTAAAAAGGTTCATTCTCCTTGCTCTGGAGTTAACTTTAGGGATTAAAATAAATATAATAGGTTATCGAAATTTGATTTTATTCAGTGACGAAAAAGTAGTTTAATAATTTCTCGAAAGGGTGAGTAAAATGAACAGATCTATAAAAAGAGCATTGGTGTTGCTTGGTCTACTACTTTTTCTGGCCTCAGCTTGTAGCAGAAATCCGGGTGGAACGGACAGTTTCACAACCGAAAGTAAGAGGTCAATTATCACTGAAGAAAAAGGAAGCGAACAAGCAACGATGCAGAAATTTACGTTAAATTCTACAGTAGGAGAGGTGCTGGCAGATCCTGCTTTTGAAAATTTTGGTCATCTGCTATTTCCTGTAGACAGAAGTGTGACGGAAAATATGAGTTTGGCCGATGTTAGCACTAGCCGGGTATTTGTTTGGTACAACAATCTCCAACCAGAAAAAACGGTAGAAATTATCAATCACTTAAAAAGTCGGGCGCTGGAGGGCCAGCGGATTTTCTATCCTATTTATGAGGAGAAGGAAATAGCGGCTGACTCCGCCAAAGCGAATACGGGATTGTTTCACTTTGGCGGAGAGGCGGGTAAACCCTTTGCAATCATGAATGCCGGGGGCGGTTTTTCCTATGTGGGAGCGATGCATGATAGCTTTCCCCATGCGCTAGCGGTTACCGACCATGGTTATAACGGCTTTGCCTTAATCTATCGTCCAAATGATGCCTATGCGGACCTTGCTAAGGCCATTGAATACCTTTATGACCATGCCGAAGAACTCAATCTGAGTGGCGAAAACTATTCCTTGTGGGGGGGCTCGGCTGGAGCGCGCATGGCGGCTACCTTGGGCAATGCAGCTTCCTTGTTCCAACTGACTGGGCGCAAGGATATTCCCCAGGCAGCTGCTGTGGTGATGCAATACACGGGATACAGTGTTTATTCTCCTGCCGATGCGCCCACTTATGCAAATGTGGGAACAAATGACGGTATTGCATCTTGGCAAACCATGGAAAGTAGACTTCAGCGCCTGGAGAGTCTAGGGATTACTACGGAGTTTCATGTGTACGATGGACTACTCCACGGCTTTGGTCTGGGGACCGGCACGGTGGCGGAGGGGTGGTTTGATGATGCGGTTGCGTTTTGGGCGTCACAGATGAAGTAGACAAGGAGGAGGTGAGATGGAAAAAATATTATTTACGGGAATGTTGCTATTGTCAGCTTTAACCATATTAGCATGCCATCAAGGGAATCAACAATCAAATACTTCAGATACTAGTAGCACGCAAATTTCTGGCGGAAAAATGGACATTAGTCAGATTAATGCTTCACAAGTTGGTTTATCAGATGATGAATGGAACAATTGGTTCTGTTGCAAAGTTTTAAATAAAGAATAAAATCCCTTACGGTATCTATGATTTAAGCTGGGATTCCCAATAATACCTTGATTTCAGTACAGACCGAAAACCCGAAGAGAGTGCCTTCTTTTCGGGTTTTCTTATATAATCCTCGGATGGCTTCCATGCCTTTAATCGTGGTAGAGGCAGTGCGTAAACTTCGATAGAATTTATTGCGTCTCTTTACTGGACGATGGTCTTGTTCAATCAAATTATTCAGGTATTTAATGGTACGATGTTCTGTCCCTTGATAAAAGCCGTATTCTTTTAGTTTCTTAAAGGCACTTGTAATAGAGGGGGCTTTATCTGTGACTACAACCTTCGGTTCATCAAACTGCTTCACTAACAGCTTAAGAAAAGCATAGGCTGCTTGTGTGTCCCGTTTTTTACGTAACCAAATATCCAAGGTTAAACCATCTGCATCGATTGCTCGATAAAGATAGTGCCATTTCCCTTTGATTTTAATATAGGTCTCATCCATCTTCCACGAATAGAAGGATTGTTTATTTTTCTTTTTCCAAATAGTGTAAAGTAGTTTTCCATATTCCTGTACCCAGCGGTAGATGGTGGTGTGAGAAACGTTAATGCCACGGTCATATAGGATTTCTTGGACGTCACGATAGCTAAGATTATACCGAAGGTAGTAGCCTACGGCGACAATAATCACATCTTTCTGAAATTGCTTGCCTTTAAAATGATCCATCTTGATTCCTCCAAGCTATCTTTTCCATTCATTTTACCTTAAAATCAGTTTATCAGAAAACTTTGCAACAGAACCATCTATGTTGGTTTGGATCCAATTACGCAACCATTTGTAAGTTTAGGAATTGTAAATGATAAAGGATGGATAGAAACAGACGAGAGAATGCAAACTACCATACCTGGAATTTTTGCCATTGGAGATGTTCGGGAAAAGGAATTACGTCAGATTACAACAGCTGTAGGCGATGGGAGTATTGCAGGTCAAGAAGTATATAAATATATTGAAAAAAATTCGAAAATAAATGCATAGAATAGGTGAAAAAAAATGAAAACAACTAACGATAAACAATTTAAAGAAGAAACGAATCAAGGATTAGTTTTAATCGACTTTTGGGCTCCATGGTGTGGTCCCTGCAGAATGCAAGCACCTATCTTAGAATCATTAGAGGCTGAAATGGGAGACAAAGTATCAATTTTCAAGTTGAATGTGGACGAGAATCCAGTTACAGCTGGTGAGTTGGGCATAATGAGTATTCCAACGCTATTAATTAAAAAAGATGGTCGTGTTATGGACAAGTTAATAGGAGTACACGATAAAGATACCTTAGTGAAAACATTAAATGAATTTGCATAATTACTAACTAGATGAAGTAAGTTAGAGTAGTGAATAGGAGTAACAAGCTTATCTCAGAAGCCAAGAGCAAAATGCTCTTGGCTTTTTTCTATAGGTTCATTAATAAGATTCTACAAGATCATGATAAATTCACGTCTTTTGTTAACGCCAATAATCACTATGAGGCTATTAGGGATATGATTTAAGTTAAATAAGCTATTGGAATTTGGAATTGATTATCATTGTCATATAAGCCTGTTTGGTAATTGATTTAATATGTGTCATGTTATAGTATTGATAGGATGAAGAGAAAAAATTTTCACCCTACAATAAAAAAGGAGGGTTTTGAAATGAGTTTAGATTATTCAGATCGAGGGAAACAACCTGTTGTAGAAAATATTGAGGCGATGACTGTCGAAAATGAAAATTTTCGAACAACTATTTGGACTGGTGAAAAGTTACAAGTGACGGTTATGTCAATTGAACCTGGTGATGATATTGGCTTAGAGATTCATGAAGGAATTGACCAATTTTTGCGTATAGAATCAGGTAGTGGAGTTTGCAAGATGGGACCAAAAGAAGATGATCTTTCATTTGAAAAGCCAGTAAAAGATGATGATGCAATTTTTGTTCCTGCTGATACTTGGCATAATGTGGAAAATACGGGAGACGTTCCTTTGAAACTGTATACTATTTATGCGGGGCCAGATCATGTAAAAGGAACCGTTCACCCTACTCATGAAGATGCTAGAAACGATCCGAATGAAGATTAGAAATTAATAAATGACTAGATAATAAGCAACCCCTACTATTTGCCGGTAATTTTTCGGTAAGTAGTAGGGGATATTTTTTTCTAAAAACCGAATTTGCAAAGTGTGTAAAATTTGCTAACTATTATTCGAAAATGTCCACCATTCATAAACAAAAATTTGTTTCATAAGCGGTTGACAAATGAATGGTCGTTCATATATGGTTGTCTTAACATATGATTCTTGGTTCATATGAATGAATTTAATGGTTGAGGAGATGAAGTTAGGATGGATAATTCTAAAATGAATAATTTCGAACAACATAGTCATACACATAGCAATGTTGGTGAGCATACACACGAACATACGCATGATCATAGCGGTTCTGTTGCAAAGTTTTAAATCTACTATCAAATAAGGTAGAATAATAGAAAAAGATAGCAGGAGGAATGACGATGAATCATTTTAAAGGAAAGCAATTTCAGCAGGATGTGATTATTGTAGCCGTGGGCTACTATCTTCGTTATAACCTTAGCTATCGTGAAGTTCAAGAAATCTTATATGATCGTGGCATTAACGTTTCTCATACGACGATTTATCATTGGGTGCAAGAATATGGCAAACTACTCTATCAAATTTGGAAAAAGAAAAATAAAAAATCCTTTTATTCATGGAAAATGGATGAAACGTACATCAAAATTAAAGGAAAATGGCATTATTTGTATCGAGCCATCGATGCAGATGGTTTAACCTTGGATATTTGGTTACGTAAAAAACGGGACACACAAGCAGCCTATGCTTTTCTTAAGCGGTTAGTGAAGCAGTTTGATGAACCGAAGGTTGTAGTCACAGATAAAGCCCCCTCTATTACAAGTGCCTTTAAGAAACTAAAAGAATACGGCTTTTATCAAGGGACAGAACATCGTACCATTAAATACCTGAATAATTTGATTGAACAAGACCATCGTCCAGTAAAGAGACGCAATAAATTCTATCGAAGTTTACGCACTGCCTCTACCACGATTAAAGGCATGGAAGCCATTCGAGGATTATATAAGAAAACCCGAAAAGAAGGCACTCTCTTCGGGTTTTCGGTCTGTACTGAAATCAAGGTATTATTGGGAATCCCAGCTTAAATCATAGATACCGTAAGGGATTTTATTCTTTATTTAAAACTTTGCAACAGAACCCTTTTTTTAAAATGTTCTTGACATAGAATCCATTTCAATTCTTCGATTAGCTAAATTTTTCTAAAGTCTGTGTATATAGTTCAATAATTTCTTCACGACTAATTTGATTTCTTTTCTCCTTATACCAAAAGACGGATTGAATCGTGATCCCCATAATGATCTGTCCTTTATAACTAAGCTCTATGGGTAATTCTTCGTCACTAGCTCCTTTTTTTATGCGGTTACCTAGCATGCTCTTCCCGTACTCGCGCACACTTTCAAGTTCAAAAATGATATTAGCATTCATTTGAATACTGAAAATGAGATATAAGAGATTATCAAATTGATCCAATAGTTGTTCAAAAACAATAATAAAAAAGTTGTCTTTTTCTTCATTTGAGTTTTTGATAGCAAAATCAAATATTTCATTCATTTTATGTTTAATAAAAAAGGTTATAAAATCATATTTATCCAAGAAATGTTTGTAGAAAGTTGGTCGTCGAACCATAGCAGCATCACATATTTCTGTTACTGAAATATTTTCAAATTCTTTTTCATGTAATAAGTTTTCAAATGCTTCTATAAGTGCCTTATGAGTTTTTTGAACCCTTAAATCTAATTGTTGCATATAGGGCCTCCTTTTTAGAGAAAGTATCAATTATCGAAAAAATGTAAATTATTTATCAGATCCTGAAAATATGTCTCTTGTCCCCCTTTGTGAGACTAGTATAATAAATAGTATAACATTTGTAAATAAAGAGACGATTGTTAATTATCTTATAATCGATATTTAAAAGAAAGGTAGGAATATGATGTCAGTTATTGAAGTGAAACATGTGACCAAGGACTATGGACATGGACGTGGAATATTTGATGTTTCTTTTGAGATAAATGAGGGAGAAGCTTTTGGATTCTTGGGACCGAATGGTGCTGGAAAGTCGACAACTATTCGCCACTTAATGGGCTTTTCTAAAGCTGATGAGGGAGAACTTTCTATTAATGGAAAAGATAGTTGGAAATCAGCAGCCAATATTAAACAAGATGTTGGTTATTTACCTGGAGAGTTGGCTTTTCCAAAAGGAATGACAGGAGACCAATTTATTGAGTTCATGGCAAATGCAAGAAAAATTACTGATATGACAAGGACAGAGCAGCTTAAAGAGCTCTTTAAAGTAGATACTTCTAAAGAGATTAAAGAAATGAGTCTTGGGACCAAAAGAAAGCTAGCGGTCGTTACTGCTTTTATGCATAATCCAAAAATATTGATATTAGATGAACCTACTTCAGGATTAGATCCTGTTATGCAAGAACGCTTCATTCAATTTATCTTAAAAGAAAAATCAGAAGGGAAAACAATTCTCCTATCTAGTCACATCTTTACTGAAGTGGATGCAACATGTGATCGCATTGCCATCATTAAGAATGGGGTAGTGGTTTCAACAGTTGAATCCAATGAATTGAAGCAGAGTACGAATAAATCATTCAAAATTGAGTTTGCTAGTTTTGAGGATTATCAGAAGTTTATAGAAAATACCGAATTTACTATTCCAACTAAAAGACCTGAACAAAATCAAGTTAAACTAAGCTTAACGGATCAGAAGATGCAAGAATTTTTTACAGAATTAAGTAAGGTAAAGGTAAATTTTATTTCAGAAATTAAATTTACTTTGGAAGATTACTTTATGGACTTTTATGATCGTAAGAAAACAGTGGCTGCTGGAGAGGAGAATTTGCGATATGGCTTACATTGATATTAAACATTTGACTAAGGATTATGGAAATGGACGCGGAATATTCGATGTATCTTTAGAAATTGAAAAAGGAGAAAACTATGGCTTAGTAGGTATCAATGGTGCAGGGAAAACGACTACTATCCGGCACTTGATGGGTTTCCTGAAACCTGATGAAGGAAGCGTCACTATTAATGGACTTGATGCCACCAAAAGTAGTGCAGAAGTCAAACGTTATGTATCTTATATTCCTGGTGAGATCAATTTTCCAGGAAACAAAACCGGTGAAGAGTTTTTAAAAGATCAAATCTATTTATCTGGACGCGGAAGTTGGGAACGTGCTAAAGAGTTAAGTAATCTTCTTCAATTAGATGTGACGGCCAATGTGCGTTCCATGAGTAAAGGGATGAAACAAAAAACAGCTATTGTTTCAGCATTTGCATCTAATGCAGATATCTTAATTATGGATGAACCAACTACAGGTTTAGATCCTCTAATGCGTGACATCTTCCTTGATCTTTTAAAACAAGAAAAGAAACAAGGAAAAACGATTCTTATGTCTAGCAATATCTTCCAAGAAGTGGAAGATGTCAGTGACCGAGTCGCAGTCATCCGAGAGGGCAAAATTATTGATACCACAGACATGGCAGACATTCGTTATAACGAGAATAAAAGTTATCGAATGGAATTTAAATCACTTGCCGATTTCGAACGTTTCTTAAATTTAGGATACCAATTGACTATGGTAAAAGCGGAAGATTTACAAGTTGTCGTTCAAATTCATGATAAAAATATTAATTATCTCATTCAAGATTTAAAAGATTTTGACTTGGTCTATTTTAAAGAAATTAAGTTCTCATTTGAAGATTATATTACTGAGATATTTAAGGAGGAAGTATAAATGTTTTCAAAACCAATATTTAAGCAAAGTATCAAAACCAATTGGAAACTATGGGCAATTATCACAATCGTCGCTTCAGTCATTTTATCTGGTTTCATCATAGGTTATGATGCGGAAGGATATGCATCGATTGCCGCTGCAGCGAAAGGAACCGCTTTTTCCAGTCTTCTCTCATCAATGGACAGTCTCTTAGGAAACTTAGAAAATTTCTATAAACTGATTGGTCTTATTCTTGGAATTGTTTATGTTGTATTTACAGCAAATACTCTTGTAGTGAGCGAGGTAGACTCTGGATCTATGGCTTATACTTTATCAACACCCATAAAACGTTCAAGTGTCATTTTTACCAAATCGCTTTACCTCATCTTATCGGTTATTTTAATGTATGTCATTGTTTCATTAGCCGGTTTAGGTGCCTCTCAATTAAAGTACAACAACGTGACGGGCTATCCGATCACAGAGGATATAGAAAAAGCATCAGAAATATTAGATAAAAGTGAAGGTTATCTATCTGAACATTTATATTTAATTAAAGATAATGAACAAGCTATGCGAGATGCTGCTGAAGCTCGCGATATGGATCTGGACGCCTATTCAATATACTTAGGAGAGGTCATCAAGGATCACTCCTATGAAGAGGCTGCAAAAATTATCACCGATGAACGTCGGGATATCTATGAAGATGATGATGACATGGAAGATGATGATATTGAAATCACAACTGAGGAATTGATCAAAAACCCGGCGATGATATTAGCAAGTAATGACGCATTGAAGGCTGGTGCAAGTGTACAAGGAATTTCTGTTAATGAGTACCGTCAATTTCTAGCAGATGAAATAACTGCACTTAAAGCTGAAAAGAATGAAGAAAATAAAGGAAAATCTCAGCCAACTGTCATGATTACGAAAGCCAATCGCGAACTCTTATTACAGGCTGTTATTGACTCTTCTGCAAAGGCCTTAAATATGAATAGTGCCCAAGTGAAAGATAATTTGACTTTAATTAAAGATCCTACCGCTTTAGAGGCGTCTATGAAAGCAACTGATTTAAATAAAAAACAAATCATTACGATGGCAAACCATGCCATGGTATCATCTGCAAGATCTGTCGATGCTGCTCTGGAATTTGATACAGAAACTTATTTTTGGTTAAGTCTTGGTCTACTCATCTTAATCCTAGCCATAAGCTCTGTTTCATTCTTCGCATCAACTCTATTTAACCGCTCAGGATTAGCTTTAGCTATCGGTGGGGGGATACCATTTGCTTTCTTCCTACTTACTATGGTTCAGCAACTGATGGACGATGCTCCAGTTATACTCGAGTATCTAACGATAACAACTCTATTTGATACAGATGCGATATTAGCTAGTGGCGAGTTTGGTTGGGGATTAGTTGCTTTAGGAACCATTGCTTTCGTTCTATATGCAGCGTCAAATGTTATCTTTACAAAGAAAGATTTACCACTTTAATATTGAAAGAACTATCAGTAAATTCCTTAGCAGCTACCGATAAATGAAGAGAATATAATGTGAGAAAGAGAATGAGACGGGCAAGATGATCTGATAACAGTTAACCTGGCAACTAATAAGTATTGGAGATGGTGCGAAGTAAGATTGATAAAAAATGGATAAAGGATTAGATTTAATACAATGTCTTATCACGATTCTAATGATTTGATGAGGTAGGAAAATAGTATAAAGAGTAAATAATTATATGAATACTTTCAAACAATCGTATAACGGAATAGGGTAAAATAAGAATATTAACTTTAAAGTATTATGAATATTCAAAACAACAGAGGGAGAACAGGAGTGAACACATGGGTGATTTATTAAAAAAAAAGAATTGATGCAATTATTAGAAATTTACCAAAAAATGGGAGAAGAATATCAAAAATTATTTAAAAAAGTGGAAATAAAACTTTATGAACTAACTAAGGAAGCATACATTTCCTAGACTTCGATCCGCCACAAAGCTTATGGCTGCGATTGCTATTCTACCCTGTTCAAATAATGGAAAAGCGATTTGAAATTCAAAAAAAATTTGTTATAATAGTCACATGAGAATCAATGAAGCATATTAAAACTAAATAATGAAAGCTTTGGAATATAACAGATTTTGTTTGTTGGTTATATTCATTGTGATCCGAACAGGCGGTGGACATATAAAAGGTCCATGCAGCCGGGCTGCAATTTTTGCGGCAGCAGAGTATGTAAATAATAAGGGCATACCTGTGGGACAGTTAATTCTGTTCTATAGGTGTGCCCTTTTTTATATATATATTTCTAAATAAAGGGGAGTGAAAAGATGAGATGAAATGGATTTGTAATAATTGGTAAGCAAAAAAACAAAAAATAAGAAAGAGGTTTTAGAAATGGTTGAGTATCTAACAAAAAGTAGGCAAGGACAATTTTTAGTTGTCGGTGTTTTATTTACAATCTTAGGGTTTATCTTTATCCCACTAAATGATGCATACAGTTCCATACTATTTTATATTTCAATTTTCTTTTTAGGCTTCTATGCGGCAAAACATGCTGTTGTTGAAACGATTAAAGATCGCTCACCAAATGTCGACCTATTAATGGTTTTGGCAGCAGTTGGTGCAGTAATCATTGATTTTGAGTCTGAAGGAGCGGCGTTGCTATTGATTTTTGCTGCTGCAGAAGTTTTGGAAGATTATGCAACGAACAAATCCACCAGCGCGATTTCAGAATTAATGGCGCAAGTACCCGACACAGCCCAAGTGCTAAAAGAAAATGGGGATGTAGTGGTTACCCCTACGAAAGAGTTAGTTATTGGGGACATTGTCGTGGTATCGAAAGGTGGTCAAATCCCTATTGATGGCTTGATCGACCGAAATGCAATCGTGAATGAAGCGGCTTTAACGGGTGAGTCTGTCCCAGTAGAAAAAGAGTTAAAGGAGGAAGTTTTTGCCGGAACGATTAATGAAGGAAATGTTTTTCATATAGAAGTAAACAAGACACTGAATCAAACCATGTTTTCCAATATTATCCGGATGGTTGAAGAAGCACAAAACAAACCTTCTCGAATCGCAAAGTTTATAGACCGTATTGAAAGTAAGTACGTGATTGGCGTTTTAATTATCGTACCTATTTTCATCTTCTTTCTATATTATTTCCTAAGCCTACCATTAGAAGAAGCATTTTATCGTGGAATGGTACTTTTAACAGTGGCTAGTCCATGTGCATTGGTGGCATCAGCTACACCGGCTACGTTAAGCGCGATAAGTAATGGAGCCAAAAACGGTATCTTATTTAAAGGTGGAGCCGCAATGGAAGCGTTAAGTACAATGAATATTTTGTATACAGATAAGACCGGAACATTGACGTATGGCGACTTCCAAGTGGTCGATTATCATTTGGACCAAGAGCTGTTAAAAGAAGTCATTTATATGGAGCAACAATCCAGTCACCCAATCGGAAGAGCAATTGTTTCTGCCTTTAAAGAGATTAACTTAGCACAAGTGAATCAAGCGGAATCGATTGAAGAAATTGCTGGTTCGGGAATTAAAAAAGGGGCAATCCTAGTTGGAAAACCGGATGCATTTAAGCAATATGATAAATTTGATCAGTTTGAAAAGCTACTGGAAAAAGGCGATACGACCATATTTGTAGCGAAGGGAAATGAAGTCGTCGGTTACTTCTCACTCCGGGATCGAATTCGTCCGCAGACAGCGAGTACGGTTGCGGATTTCCAAAAAGAGGGCATCAAGGTTTATCTTTTAACGGGAGATAACGAAAAGGTTGCGGCACAGGTTGCAAAGGAAGTAAAGGTAGATGACTATATTTCTTCCATGTTACCGGAAGATAAAATAGATTTTGTCTTAAAAAGCCAAGGAAAAGAAGAAGTTGTTGGGATGATTGGCGATGGGATCAATGATGCGCCCGCGCTAGCGAATGCAGATATCGGAATTGCGATGGGAAGTGGCTCGTCAGTCGCAATGGAATCCTCTGATGTCGTTGTAGTGAAGAATGATTTGTCTAAATTGTTTTATAGCTATCAGCTAAGCAAGAAATTAAATAAAATCATTATTCAAAATGTCATTTTCTCCATCGCTGTTATTGTCAGCTTGATTACTTTAAATATGTTCGGCGTTCTGGGACTTCCTTTAGCAGTACTATTCCATGAGGGCTCCACAATCCTCGTCATCTTAAACGGCTTGCGGTTGTTAGGGTCCGAAAAAACAAAAGCGGAATTAAGTGGTGCTTATTAGACTGCATCATGATATTAGCTGAAAGGGTGAGCGAATATCTACAGCTTTTTAAATTTGTATCTGTAGGGAATGAAGCTTACCCTTGGCGAAAGCCTAAATCGTCAAAAAAGCTGATAATTTCTGAACAGAAATTATCAGCTTTATCTATTTTAAATACATGCTAAAAATCGTTTATTCAAACTTGATTGTCATCAATTATTAAAAACAATAAAGGAGCTATCATAGAGTTATACGAAAGAGTAAAACAAAAAAGACCGCGCAGTGAAAAACTATTTTCGAAGGAAAACCACTTCTTGATGAGGATCAATTCTTAATCTGATTCAATCCAGTAGACTTACATTACAAACAACAAACAGGAGGAAAAAATCATGCAAAGGTGTATTTTAGGAAAGAAAAATCAAATCACCGTCATCAGTGGCATATTAATCGTAATAATTTCCTTCGTTATCGATGGTCTCGATTTGGATGGCAACGGACTTATTTTTGGTTCTGTTGCAAAGTTTTAAATAAAGAATAAAATCCCTTACGGTATCTATGATTTAAGCTGGGATTCCCAATAATACCTTGATTTCAGTACAGACCGAAAACCCGAAGAGAGTGCCTTCTTTTCGGGTTTTCTTATATAATCCTCGGATGGCTTCCATGCCTTTAATCGTGGTAGAGGCAGTGCGTAAACTTCGATAGAATTTATTGCGTCTCTTTACTGGACGATGGTCTTGTTCAATCAAATTATTCAGGTATTTAATGGTACGATGTTCTGTCCCTTGATAAAAGCCGTATTCTTTTAGTTTCTTAAAGGCACTTGTAATAGAGGGGGCTTTATCTGTGACTACAACCTTCGGTTCATCAAACTGCTTCACTAACAGCTTAAGAAAAGCATAGGCTGCTTGTGTGTCCCGTTTTTTACGTAACCAAATATCCAAGGTTAAACCATCTGCATCGATTGCTCGATAAAGATAGTGCCATTTCCCTTTGATTTTAATATAGGTCTCATCCATCTTCCACGAATAGAAGGATTGTTTATTTTTCTTTTTCCAAATAGTGTAAAGTAGTTTTCCATATTCCTGTACCCAGCGGTAGATGGTGGTGTGAGAAACGTTAATGCCACGGTCATATAGGA
The DNA here is from genome assembly GCF_000407185.1 of Enterococcus malodoratus ATCC 43197. GTDB lineage: Bacteria > Bacillota > Bacilli > Lactobacillales > Enterococcaceae > Enterococcus_A > Enterococcus_A malodoratus. The sequence continues at coordinate 435,884 of NZ_KE136481.1, read as the reverse complement.
TTTCTTGGACGTCACGATAGCTAAGATTATACCGAAGGTAGTAGCCTACGGCGACAATAATCACATCTTTCTGAAATTGCTTGCCTTTAAAATGATCTATCTTGATTCCTCCAAGCTATCTTTTCCATTCATTTTACCTTAAAATCAGTTTATCAGAAAACTTTGCAACAGAACCGCCGAAGCTAACTGGAAAATTTGGGAACAATAAGGTGTTGCTATCCGGTGAAATAATATTAGCTATAGGGTTATTTCTACTTGCCATCTCAAATCCGGCCAATGGCTATTGGCAAACCATCTTTGTTCCAATGGTCATTCTAGGGTTAGGTAAGGGTTAATCTTGGCCCCTGTGACCTCAGCAGGCGTTTATGAAGCACCTGATGAATTGGCCGGTATTGCTAGTGGTGTAACAAATACAATGCATCAAATTGGAGGTCCCATTGGATTGTCGTTAATCGTTGCAACGACAACTAATTTTCAAATCCAAGTCTGGATGATGATAGCATTCACAGTAATTTCGATGTTAATAGTAGCTGTTTTTGTCAATAATAAGAAATAGCATTTTCTTCAATTCACTATTTTTAGCAGGAAAATAGTACTAAGAATTACTTAAAAATCGAAATTTTAGTACTTATAACTCTCTAAATCAGAGCAAGTATTGGGTGTTCTGTGGAGAATAGATATGAGAATTTCTGCTTTCTAATGGTAATTGTAGAAAACATTTATTACAGTACACTACAAAAATCTATCTATAAATATATATAACGATTGATTCATAAGGTGTATATGGAAACATCTCTCGTTTGTCGTGGTTGGAGGCTCAACTATTGGCAAATAAGTTACCTTTGGCAGAAAAATCTATTGTAAAGCTACTAGGTAGTAAAGAAGATTAATTCTTTATCTTGTTAAAGGTCAACCTGGCTAATAAGCTAAGCTTCAATCATTATATCCGTTCAGAACGCTTGCGAGGTGTATAGACAGTTTTTGTCTGTATGCCTTTTTTATTTTAAAAAAATTTGTCTTTTTTCGAAAAATGCTCACTCCCAGATTGTAGTAATAATGGAAAGGGATAGAAGTAAAACGAGTTGAATGAATTTTTTGAGGAGGAGAATTTTATGGGCGACTCAGAAGAAACCCACATTCGACATGCATTTGACAGTTTTTGTAAGAAAGTAGTCCGCAATGAGGCATTAAATATTCAAAAGAAGTACGCTAGATTTCGCCAACGCCAAATCTCAATGGAAATATTAGAGCGTGAAGGCTTAGGAACAGAGTTTTATTATTCGGAACCAAATTTAAATAGTAATGGAAGTTTTACTGTCCTAGGTATGAAAATCTTTATTTCTAATGAGGAGCTGGCAAATGCGATTGTAGCATTACCTAGTCTAAGACAAGAAATCATTTTGATGTCCTTCTTCATCGGTCTCAATGATCGGGAAATTGGCATTATTATTGGAAAAAGTCTTGGTAGTGTTTGGTACCAAAGACAAGTGGCATTGGAAGAGTTAGGAAAGTATTTGGGTGGAATTTATGAAGCAAAATAAACGATATATACCGTTTATACCAGTAGCTACTATTGAAGCCGCAGTCTCTGGTGATTCAATCGCCATGTCCATCGTTCTGTCAAAATATCAAAATTATATTTCACGATTAGCTATGAAACCTGTCTATGAAGAAGAAAAAGGAATGGTTATGTACGTAGATGAATATATGCGTAGACAACTGGAAACGAAATTGATTGAGAAGATACTTGAATTTGACACAACTCGTTAAAGTATTTTTTCCCTTTCCTTTTCATTCTATGGAAGTTTTTTATCAGTTTAAAATAAAGGATTTCCATAGGCTGAAAATAGCCTAACGCTCTTTGACAAGTGAATAGTAAATCTATCAGTACAAGTAGATTACGATTTTCTAGTTACGCCATGACAAGGTTATCCTTTGAGCGACAAGTTTAATATGAAAATCATGACTACAATAATGAGACTTCCGTAATCAAATTGGCCCGCCATTACTGGGGGGAGGTGAAATTCCTATGTGCTTTGGCAGAGCAGCTGATAGATTAGAATACTTTCGAATTGATTCTGATTGCCTAAAAAAGAAACAGGAAGGCAATTTATTTGTGTATAGTATGTACTATTTAAATAGGAAGGAATTGAACTTTCTGATGAAACTTACTAAAGATGAAGAGTTAGAGACCGAATGGACTAACAAAAAAGGGTTAATGAAAAGATATGAACATCTGAATGTCAATACGCTGAGTCATTGGTTGATGGAGATGAGAAGAAGTAGGGATTTTAGAAAATACGTCATCAACCCGACTCCAAAATTGGTTTGGATAAATATTAATGGATTTCATGAATTTTTGAAATATAAGCAAAGAACCAATTACCGTTAAGTCGCTGTTAAAAGAAAGTTGGTGTGATAAAATAGTGACTGGAGGAGAACTATTACATGTTTTTACAATCAATATCACACCAACTTATAGGAGTGATTTGAGATGGCATCACATGTAAAATTACCAAGTGGAAATTATCAATGTATTAGCCGATATACTAATCCTTTAACTGGAAAGAGAACGAAAATTACTCTGACTTATTCTGGCAGCACTCGGAAGGCTCAAAGAAATGCTGAACGTGAATTAGAAGACAAGATTGATCGAATTTTAGAAGAATATGAATATGCCCAACCAGATAGAATATTACGTTTCTCTCAACTTGTAGAAAAATGGCTTGAGCATTGGCGAGTCGGAGTTAATGAAAGAACAGTAGAACGAGAAATTTTAGTGATTCGAAGAGTGAATGAATTAATTGATGGTGACGTTTTAGTTGAAAGTATCACGCCATTATTACTCGAAAAATTGTTAACTGATTATCAAAAAAAATACGATAGTTCATATTCTACAATGATTCATATTAAGAGTACCTTAAATAAAATTTTTCGATATGCAGTAAAACAGCGTATTTTAGTTTATTCTCCCATGTCTGTTGTCGAGTTGAATTTACCTCGAGAAAAGAAAATGGAACCCAAAATAAGAAGAAAGTTAAAATATCTCGAACCACATGAGCTAAATGCTTTCCTAACAGAGGTTAAGAAATCGGTGAATCCAGTTTATTACCATCTTACTTTGTTCTTAGTGAATACTGGACTTCGAATTGGAGAGGCAGGAGCTTTAACAGTAGATGATGTCGATTTTGAAAATCGGAGAATAACAGTCACAAAAAATCTAGTTCAAACTGGCAAAGGAAAATTTGAGTATGGCCCGCCAAAAACAGAAGAATCTGAACGGATAGTCGGATTGTCCCAGGTAGCTTTGAAAAGTTTAATTGCATCTATGGAAAAAAGCAAACAGCTAGATAAGAGATATCAAATAAAGCCTTGGAAATCATATGTCCAAACAGACTCAATATTTAGAACGTTAAACGGTGCGCCAGTTACTTCCAAATCCTACCGAACGTTTATTCATAGGATTCAAGATGATTTAAGAGAAAACTGCGAAAGTAAGTATGGGTTTAAGTGGGTTAAAAATATAACTCCTCACTCTTTTAGGTTTATTAATATTACTTACTTAAAGGATAGTGAGGGGGTTGATCCAAAATCAATCCAATCTCATGTGGGACATACAGATTTGAGAACTACAATGAACGTTTATGCTCAAACTTCAAATAAAGGTACAACACGAATTGTAAATGCTCTTGATCACTGGCTAGATAAAGACAATCCACTTGATTTTTATCCGGAGGTTTTCTGTAGCGAGTATTCAACTAGGCTCAATAAGATTTTGAGAGAAAATATAGATAAAGATGTAATCGAGTTTACTCTCGAAGATTTTAAAAGAGCTTTAGGAATTCCCCCCGAATACCAAACTAGACACTTAAAGAATAACATTATTCAGAAGATGATTAGTGATTTGAGTGAAGAATGGCAAGCATTTGATATTGAAACAATTTATGGTAAAATGCGAAAGATACTAGGTTACAAGATAACGTATGGAAACAATCTGGTGTTGAAGGGCAATCTTTAAATTGTCCCATGTTTGTCCCATGCGAAGTATTTTACCTAAAATTTTATGAGTCAAGGCCTTTAAAACCTTGATATGAAAGGAGTGGACTTAATAATATGACGATTCAATGGTTTCCAGGCCATATGGCTAAAGCAAGACGAGAAGTTTCTGAAAAACTAAAATTTGTTGACATTGTTTTTGAATTAATTGATGCTCGCTTACCCTTATCGTCACGCAATCCAATGCTAGATCAAATTGTACAACAAAAGCCACGTTTAATACTTTTGAATAAATCGGATTTGGCTGATATAAATCAAACCAATCAGTGGCTCAATTATTTTCGTGATCAGGGTCATCAAGTCCTTGCACTGACGGCCAAGGATGATAAGAGTGTAAAACAGATTGTTCCAGCTAGTAAAAAAGTATTGGCAGAGAAAATTGCCAGAGATAAAGACAGGGGAGTAAAACCAAGAGCTATTCGTGCAATGGTTTTAGGGATTCCTAATGTAGGCAAATCTACTTTACTTAATCACTTAGCCGGAAAAAAAATTGCAAGTACTGGCAATCGACCAGGGGTCACAAAAGGACAACAATGGCTTCGTTTTGGGACCCAACTAGAGCTATTGGATACGCCAGGAATCTTATGGCCTAAATTCGAGGACCCTGCTGTCGGTAAAAAATTAGCATTAACTGGTGCCATTAAAGATGATCTTTTACATTTAGATGATTTGGCTCTTTATCAGTTAGAAATTTTTTGCCGCTATTATCCAGAGCAATTAAAGGATCGTTACAAATTAACTAATGAGGACTTATTTTTGGACTTTCCAGAATTATTAATGCTAATTTCTGAGAAACGCGGTTTTAGGGATGATTATGAGCGTGCAAGTGAAATGTTGATTCTTGAGTTACGACAAGGAAAATTGGGACGCTATACCTTGGATCGTTTTGAGGAGCTAAGTGAATGATGGAAAAATTATCGATTAGTGCTGTTAAAATGGAACTAAAAAAGATTATTTCTTCGAATGATCCTCGTTTGAAAGAATTTAGACAAGATGAGCGCAAAGGTGTACAACTAGCAATAGCTCAATGGCAAAAAAAACAAGATAGACAGGCTGCTTTGGCAGAGAAATACGAGGAGATGTCTCTTTTCGAAAAAGAAAAAAAGGAAGAGGGTTTTCGTGCAATTTGTGGCATTGACGAGGTGGGGCGTGGCCCATTAGCTGGACCGGTAGTAGCTGCTGCGGTTATCTTAAATGATGAACATACTATCTTGGGATTGAATGATTCAAAGCAGCTTTCGGTGCAAAAGCGGGAAGAACTTGTTGCTGAGATTAAAAAAAATGCACGCGCAATCGGTATCGGCGAAGCCACCGCGGAAGAAATCGATCAATTGAATATTTATCAGGCTACGAAGGTTGCTATGCAACGTGCCATTGATCAGCTAGAGATTGCACCAGATTGTTTGTTAATTGATGCGATGGCTTTAGATAATGGCTTGCCGCAAGAAAAAATAATTAAAGGCGATGCTAAATCCGTATCGATCGCGGCTGCAAGTATCGTAGCGAAAGTATATCGAGATGAGTGGATGACCAACTATGGTGATAAATATCCGGCATATGGCTTTTCCAAAAATGCAGGTTATGGAACCAAAGAACATTTACAAGCCATAGAAGATCAAGGGGTCTTACCTATTCATAGAAAAACTTTTGCTCCAATTAAATATAAATAAAAAATAATATCCTTCTTTTTTATGTATCTTTTTGATAAAGGACTAGAAAGAGGGATATTTTTGAAAAACAAATTTCTTTTACACTTATCATTAACTAAAGGTCTGGGCGCTTTTGGAAAGCAACGTCTTTATCAATTTGCCAAAAGACATCAATGGTGGCAATTTGATAGTTTGGAAGTGCGGTTATTGGCACAAACAACAAAACCAAATGATTGGAATGAATGGACGAGCGATCGATTGCAGGAGATTGATTCTACCCATCAATACATTACCATCGAAGATGAAGATTATCCTGAAGTACTACGACATGTACCAACACCGCCAATAGTATTATTTTATAAAGGTAATTTACAGTTACTAAAACGAGAGATGTTGGCGATCGTCGGTGCTCGAGGCGCAACGAATTATGGTTATCATGTTTTGCAGGAACTGATGCCGGATCTAACCAAACGAGGATTTGTTATTGTTAGTGGGTTAGCAAAAGGAATTGATAGTTTTGCTCATCAGTTTGCTATTAGTAATCAAGGAAAAACGATCGGAGTGGTTGGAACCGGTTTAGATATTTGTTATCCTAAAACAAGTGGGAACTTACAAATCGAGATGAGTCAGCACCAATTAGTCTTGAGCGAATATCCCAATGGTACGCGACCAGCAAAATTCCATTTTCCGATGCGCAATAGAATTATTGCCGGTTTGAGTACAGGTGTGTTAGTAGTAGAAGCGAAAAAGAGAAGCGGATCGTTGATTACTGCGCAGCAAGCCTTGGACTATGGTAAGGACGTTTTTGTGGTTCCAGGATCAATTTTGGATGGACGTTCTAGCGGTTGTCATCAGTTGATTCAAGACGGTGCAATTTGTGTAGAAAAAACACAAGATATTTTTGATTCATACGATTTATGGAAGAAAATTCATTAGACCTGACTTGACAAACAAAATTTGAATAGCGTATTATAGGCTACGATTTGTCAGTAGTTACCGATATATAATAGTAGAAAAAATTGAGGAGGCAAAAACATTTGGCCTATAAATACCTAGTTATCGTAGAATCTCCCGCTAAAGCAAAGACCATTGAAAAATATTTGGGAAGAAATTATAAGGTGGTTGCAAGTGTTGGGCATGTTCGTGATCTACCAAAAAGTAAGATGGGAATCGATGTTGAAAACAACTATGAACCCCATTATATTTCAATTCGCGGTAAAGGCGACGTTATCAAAAGTTTGAAACAAGCAGCGAAAAAAGCGCAAAAAGTCTATCTCGCAAGTGACCCGGATAGAGAAGGGGAAGCAATCGCTTGGCACCTTGCTTATTTATTAGGGTTAGACTTAGAAGATAAAAATCGCGTGGTCTTTAATGAAATTACCAAAGATGCGGTAAAGGCGGCCTTCAAAGAACCTCGTTCTATTGATGTCTCTTTGGTTGACGCTCAACAAGCGCGCAGAGCATTGGATCGTTTGGTTGGTTATTCGATCTCGCCAATCCTTTGGAAAAAAATTAAGAAGGGATTAAGTGCTGGACGTGTTCAATCAATTGCTCTGAAAATCATCATTGATCGTGAACAGGAAATACGTGATTTTGTACCAGAAGAATACTGGAGCATTGATGGAAACTTCAAGAAAAAGGCTAAGAAATTTAAGGCTAATTTCTGGGGAGTAGACGGCAAGAAGAAAAAATTACCTAACGCAGAAACAGTGAAGGAAATCACTTCAAGAATTGACGGTAAAGACTATGAAGTAACAAAAGTTGAGAAAAAAGAACGCAAACGAAACCCTGCCTTGCCATTTACTACAAGTAACATGCAACAGGAATCCGCTCGGAAATTGAATTTTCGAACTAGAAAAACAATGATGGTAGCACAACAATTGTATGAAGGAATTGCCCTTGGAAAACAAGGGACTGTCGGTCTGATTACTTATATGCGTACAGATTCAACGAGAATTTCCGATACAGCAAAGACCGAAGCGGCAGAGTTCATTGAAAAAACATACGGAAAAGAATTCTCCCAGCATCATGCACGCAAGGTGAAAAATCCGCAAGGGTCACAAGATGCCCATGAAGCAATTCGACCAACGAGTGTTCAGCGCACACCAGATGAAATGAAACAGTATTTGGATAAAGATCAACTGAAACTTTATACGTTGATCTGGTCAAGATTCGTTGCAAGTCAAATGACTGCAGCTATCCTCGATACAATGAAAGTGACTTTGGAGCAAAATGGTGTAATCTTTATTGCTAATGGCTCAAAGATCAAATTTAAAGGGTTTATGCAAGTTTATATTGAAGGTCGCGATGATGGAAAAGAAGACAAAGAAAATGTTTTACCCGATATTGAAAAGGGTGACATTGTTCAGTCTGTTGATATCGAACCAAAACAACATTTCACTCAACCTCCTGCACGATTTAGTGAAGCTACACTGATTAAGACATTGGAAGAAAATGGTGTTGGCCGGCCGTCTACTTACGCGCCGACGTTAGATACGATCCAACGTCGTTATTATGTGAAATTAACGCAACGACGTTTCGAACCAACTGAACTTGGAGAAATCGTCAATAATTTAATTGTCGACTTCTTCCCACAAATCGTTGACGTCAATTTTACTGCTGAGATGGAAAATGATCTAGATAAAGTTGAAGATGGTAAAGAAGAATGGACTAAAGTGGTCGATCGATTCTATAAACCGTTCGCGGTAGAATTAGAAAAGGCCGAAGAGGGAATAGAAAAGATTCAAATCAAAGATGAACCTGCTGGTTTTGATTGTGATGTTTGTGGTCATCCGATGGTTATTAAATTGGGACGTTATGGGAAATTCTACGCATGTAGCAACTTTCCAGATTGTCGCAATACGAAACCGATTATTAAAGAAATTGGTGTGGAATGTCCAGTTTGTCACAAAGGACAAGTTGTTGAGCGTAAGTCGAAGAAGAATCGCTTGTTCTATGGATGTTCGAGATATCCGGATTGTGATTTTACATCTTGGGATAAGCCTGTCGGCCGAAATTGTCCAAAATGTGATGGTTATCTGGTAGAGAAAAAAGTCAAAGGTGGCAAGCAAGTTGTTTGTATCAATGGTGATTACGAAGAAACAGTACAAAAATAATTTCCATAAGTGAGGGAATCAATGGTAAAAACAGTCAATGTTGTTGGGGCAGGCCTTGCCGGAAGTGAAGCTGCGTGGCAGTTAGCAGAGGCAGGTGTTCCAGTTAATTTATACGAGATGCGACCGGTAAAAACTACCCCGGCACACCATACTGGAGATTTTGCAGAACTTGTCTGCAGTAATTCGTTACGCGGCAATGGTCTGACCAACGCAGTTGGTGTTTTGAAAGAAGAAATGCGTCGTTTGAATTCAATTGTAATAGCATCCGCAGATGAAACAGCAGTTCCAGCAGGAGGAGCTCTGGCGGTGGATCGTAATAATTTTTCGGCTCTGATTACGAAAAGAGTCAAGGAGCATCCGATGATAACTGTCATTTCTGAGGAAATGACAAAAATTCCTAAAGGGATCACAATTATTTGTACAGGTCCTTTGACTTCAGAAGCTTTAGCAGAAGAAATCTCTGCTTACAATGGTTCCCACGGTTTTTACTTTTATGACGCTGCAGCACCAATCATCGATAGTACCACTATTGATCGTGAAAAAGTATATTTGAAATCTCGTTATGACAAAGGTGAGGCCGCCTATTTGAATTGTCCAATGACCGAAGAGGAGTTCATACGTTTCTATGAAGCGTTGATTGAAGCAGAAGTTGCGCCGCAAAAAGATTTTGAGAAGGAAAAATTTTTCGAAGGTTGTATGCCAATTGAAGTCATGGCGAAACGCGGCATTAAAACAATGCTGTTTGGGCCAATGAAACCGGTCGGATTAGAAGATCCAAAGACAGGTAAAAGACCGTATGCAGTGATTCAGTTGCGTCAAGATAATGCTGCGGCTTCGATGTATAATATGGTTGGTTTTCAAACACATTTAAAATGGGGCGAACAAAAGCGTGTCTTTCAAATGATCCCTGGCTTAGAGAATGCTGAATTTTTACGTTATGGAGTAATGCATCGAAATAGTTTCATGAATTCGCCAGAACTTTTAAGACCTACTTATCAAAGTAAAAAGCGCGATGATCTATTCTTTGCTGGTCAAATGACGGGTGTTGAAGGTTATGTTGAAAGTGCGGGTAGTGGATTGGTTGCCGGTTTGAATGCAGCTAGACTTGCAAAGGATGAAGAGTTATTAGTATTCCCGCGTGAGACGGCAATCGGATCGATGTCTCACTATATTACACATGCAGAAGGCAAGCATTTTCAACCGATGAATGCGAACTTCGGGTTATTTCCTAGTTTGCCAGAACGGATTCGCGATAAAAAGATGCGTTATGAGGCATTGGCTGATCGTGCTTTGAATGCTCTAACTGAAATGAATATTTAAAAGAATTCTGTTGCCTCGGCAACGGATTTTTTTATTTTCGACAAAATAAACCGCATTCATGTCCGTTTTGTCAGCAATTGTGAAATATCTGTAAAGAATTGTTAGTATATTCGTGAAAAATCAATAAATTCTGACAATTCAATTGTATTTAAAAAGCGCTTATGCTACATTTGTGATATGTTTGTGAGGTGAGTAAAAGTTTGGAAAATGAACTGGCAATGCAAGAGTTTATGAGTTATTTAATGACTGAACGCGGCTACTCAGAAAAAACAAAAGAAGCCTATCAGCGAGACCTAAATGACTTTTGCCAATTTTTAGAAGATTCAGGTGAAGCAGCATTATTAACTGTTGATCATCTGGATGTACGGGTCTATTTAGCTTACCTAAACGATAAAAAATATAGTCGTAACACGATTAGTCGAAAAATCGCTAGCCTACGATCTTTTTATCATTATTTCTTGAAACACGAAAAAATTAAAGAGAATCCTTTTTCTTATGTTCACCTCAAGAAAAAGCAAGCACGACTACCGCGTTTTTTTTATGAAAAAGAGATTGAAGTTCTTTTTACGAGTGTCGATGGCACGACACCCCTGGATCAACGTAATCGCGCATTATTAGAAGTTCTTTACGGATCCGGATTACGGGTCAGCGAGTGCGCCAATCTAAGATTATCAGTCATTGATTTTGATAATAGTGTGATGCTGATTCATGGGAAGGGAAACAAGGATCGCTATGTCCCGCTAGGTTCTTACGCAGCGGATGCAATTCAAGAGTTTATCAGTGATGGACGTAAAGGTTTGATGGATCATTTCGGTAAAGATCATGATTATCTTTTTATTAATCATCGTGGAGAACAGATTACAGCGACCGGGATCGAATATGTACTCAATCAGATTATAAAGAAAAGCAGTTTGACTAGTGATATTCATCCTCATATGCTACGGCATACGTTTGCGACACATTTGTTGAATAACGGTGCTGATTTACGAACAGTTCAAGAATTGTTGGGACACGCTAATTTATCGACGACGCAAATCTATACCCATGTTACAAAGGAGAGTCTCCAAAAGAGTTATCGTTCGTTTCATCCAAGAGCTTAAATTGAAATGGATAACAACCTACCATTTTTCTCAGCTTTAGAAATGAAAAGGATCTGACTGCTTTGATTCAAAAATGATCGTTATAAACAAAGCGTGTAAATAATTTTTATCATAAAAATTTCTAAGTAAAATAAAAATAATACTAATATATGAGGAGAGAGTAAGATGTCTGAATCACAATTTCACTCAACTACAATTTGTGCAATTGAAAAAGATGGAAAGTTAGCAATGGCTGGTGATGGTCAAGTTACAATGGGAGAACAAGTCATTATGAAAGGAACTGCGCGAAAAGTGCGTCGAATTTATAATGGCAAGGTCGTTGTTGGATTTGCTGGGAGTGTTGCGGATGCGTTTACTTTAGAAGAAAAATTTGAAGGCAAATTGAATGAATACAATGGCAATTTGCAACGGGCGGCTGTTGAGCTGGCGCAAGAATGGCGCACTCAACAAGCAATGAAAAATTTGGAGGCCCTGCTAATTGTTATGAATGATGAAGAGATGTTGCTGGTTTCTGGCAATGGCGAGGTGATTGCACCAGATGACGGTATCTTAGCCATTGGTTCAGGTGGTAATTATGCCCTAGCCGCAGCACGGGCAATGAAAAAGTATAATTCTGATATGGATGCAAAAGAAATAGCCGAAAGTGCATTAAATATTGCTGCAGATATTTGTGTTTTTACAAACCACAATATTATTGTTGAAGAAATGTAGTTTTTAAAAGTATAGATCAAAGCAAATTTTTGTCGACCTAATATATGTCATAAGAAAGAAATCTATTAATACGAGTAAGGAGAGTCAAGATGACTGAAGTTAATAAAACACCAAAAGAAATCGTTAGTGAATTGGATCAATTTATTATTGGTCAAGATGAAGCAAAGCGTTCTGTAGCAATTGCTCTACGGAATCGTTATAGACGGATGCAGTTAGAAGAGTCGATGCAGCAAGAGGTTACCCCAAAGAATATTTTAATGATCGGACCAACAGGTGTAGGTAAAACTGAAATTGCTCGGCGTTTGGCAAGAATCGTCAAGGCACCTTTTGTCAAAGTTGAGGCAACGAAATTTACAGAGGTAGGTTATGTTGGTCGTGATGTGGAATCAATGGTTCGTGATTTAGTTGAAAATGCAATTACGATTGTTGAGAAGGAGCAATACTCAAAAGTTTATTTACAAGCTTTAAAACGGGCCAATAAGCGCTTGGTGAAAATTCTAGTTCCAGGAATTAAAAAGGAACAGAAACAAAGTAATAACCCGTACGAACAAATGATGAACATCTTTAACCAAGCACAAACTGAACCAAAAGAAGAAGTCACAGAGGATATTAAGGTTAATCGTCAAACCGTTCTTGATCAGTTAGAAAAGGGAATGCTTGATCAACGAGAAGTAACAATCGAAATAACTGAACCTAAAAAAGCTATGCCGATGAATAACGGGTTGGAACAGATGGGAATTGATTTGACTGACACGTTAGGTGCACTGACACCGGATAAAAAAGTTCATCGTACAGTAACCGTTAAGGAAGCTCAAGAACTCTTAGTAAAAGAAGAACAGGCACAATTAGTCAATGATGGCGATATTTATACTGCCGCAATTAAACTAGCCGAAAGTTCAGGTATTATTTTTATTGATGAGATCGATAAGATTGCCTCTAAGTCACAACAAAATTCAGGGGAAGTTTCTCGTGAAGGAGTTCAAAGAGATATCTTGCCTATCGTTGAAGGTTCGCAGGTTAATACTAAATATGGCGCGATTCAAACAGATCACATTCTATTTATAGCTAGTGGTGCATTTAGCTTCTCTAAACCGAGTGATTTAATTCCAGAATTACAAGGGCGTTTTCCTATTCGTGTAGAGTTAAGTGATCTTTCAGCTGAAGACTTTGTTAAAATTTTGACTGAACCAAATAATGCCTTGATTAAGCAGTATGTTGCCTTAGTTGGTACAGAGAATGTCAAAATTGTTTTTACGCAAGAAGCAATCACACGAATTGCTCAAATCGCTTTTGATGTCAATCGTGAGACTGACAATATTGGCGCTCGTCGTCTTCACACAATATTGGAAAAATTGTTAGAGGATCTTTTATTTGAAGCACCAGATATGCAAATGGGTGAGATTAAGATTACAGAAGCGTATGTGGATGAAAAATTAGCATCGATTGCTCAAAATAAAGATTTAAGTCGTTTTATTCTTTAAAAATGGAGGGGAAAAAGTGGAAACATTATTAGAAAAAACTCGTCAAATAAATAAGTTAATGCAGCAAAAAAATGCCTTTGAACCAGCTGCAGAGCTACCTTATAATAATATGGCGCGAATATTAGGGGATATCTTAGGCTCGTTGACTTATATTATTGGAGCCGAAGGGGAATTGTTGGGACTAAATGAAAAAATTGACATTAATACTGATCGAGTCCGATCTTTTCTTGTCGATCGTCAGTTTCCAGATAGTTATGTATCTGAAATGAAGGAAGTCTTTAAAACAAAGGCAAATATTCCTGTGGCTAATGATTTGACAGCATTTCCGACCGAACGTGCTGAACTTTATCCTAATGGATTAACAACGGTTATTCCGATTTTTGGATCAGGAGAACGTCTAGGTACAATTGTACTAGCTCGAACTGAAGGAGCGTTTGATGATGATGATCTTGTGTTGGCTGAATACGGTGCAACTGTTATCGGAATGGAAGTTTTATATCAGCAATTCTTAAATGTCGAGGAAAAGATTCGCAGTCAGACAGCTGTTCAAATGGCGATCAGCACACTTTCATACAGCGAATTAAAAGCAGTCAAAGCAATTTTTGATGCTTTAGAAGGCGATGAAGGTAGATTGACAGCATCAAATATCGCAGACAAGATCGGTATCACTCGCTCGGTGATCGTGAATGCTTTGCGAAAATTAGAATCGGCAGGGATTATTGAATCCCGTTCTCTTGGTATGAAGGGGACTTATTTGAAAGTATTGAATCCGTTGTTTAAAGATGAACTAGTACGTCATAAATAGGGAGTGGATTACTTATGTCAGTGATAATCAGCAATGATTTCTTACAAGCGACAATTAACGAGAAAGGTGCAGAACTTACGAGTTTACGAGCTAATGAGATTGAATATATTTGGCAAGCAGATCCTAAGTACTGGGGGCGACATGCACCATTTCTATTTCCATTTGTTGGTCGATTAAAGGATAATCAATATACGTATAAAGATAAAGTATACTCAATGGGTCAGCATGGTTTTGCTCGCGATAAAGAATTTACAGTTGTTGAACAAAAGAAAGATAAAGTAACTTTTTTGCTTGCTAGCGATGAAGAAACAAAACGTATTTACCCGTTTGATTTTATATTGACAATCAGCTATGAAATTTGGGGTGAAGGAGTTCGCATTCGATTCAATGTGGAGAATACAGGAAATGAAGAAATGATTTTTGCATTAGGCGGGCATCCGGCTTTCAATATTCCATTGACGGATGATTTGTCTTTTGATGATTATTTCATCGCTTTTTCTCCACAAAAATCACGGGTGAAGATTCCATTAGAAGGTCCATTTGCCAATCTTGATCAAAAAACAATTGGACAAACGAATACAAATATTCAATTAAGCCATGAATTATTTAAAGAAGATGCCTTGATTTATGAAACGCGTGGACTAAACGCATATACTTTAGGTAGCGAGGAATCTTCTCACAGTGTCACATTAGCCTATAACAATATCCCATACGTAGGCCTGTGGTCGCCATATCCAGTTGAGGCACCGTTTGTTTGTATTGAACCTTGGTGGGGATTCGCGGATACTGTGGATAGCAATGGACGTCTAGAGGATAAAGAAGGAATGAATCGTTTGGCTGCAAAAGAAAATTTTAAAACCGAATTTTCAATTACAGTTAGTTAGAAAGGTTGGGGCTCGGCCCCAGCCTTTTTTTGTTTTGTAAAATACGAATATTCTACAATAGAGTTATTTCAATCCTGACTTAATTAACTGAAATGATATATATATACGCAATTATTTACCAAAAAAAGAGTCACTCATTTCTTAGAAGTGTTGATAAGAAAAAAATCTGTCACTTTTTAAGGTGACAGATTTTTTAGTCAAATGGTACGTGCCAACTCCCATCGGCATGTGCAGCAAAACATAGTTCAATTTGTTCTGCGGTGTTTTTCTCCTCAGCTAATAGCGGTAATGCGCTTAGTTCAAACCAATCGATTTGAAGAGTTTCAATATTCTCTATAAATCCGCCATCAAGAAAACGACATTCGATAAAAACTTTGCAGACACTATAAGCGTAACGTGGTAGATTATGTTTATTTCGATCTTGAATAGCAATAACTTTCACAGGTTCAACGTTTAATCCAGTTTCCTCTAAGGTTTCTTTGACTGTATTTTCTTTGATTGATTGATCGAAATCGACCCACCCGCCAGGCAGAGACCAAAGGCCATCTTTTTCTTGAACTAACAAAATTTTATTATTCTTAAAAACAGCTGCTCGTGTATCCAACTTAGGCGTAGGATAGCCGCTTTCTTCAGCAAATAAATTACGCAATTTTGGTATCGGAATTGGTGATTCGATCGCAAGCATTTCTACAGCGATGGTACGGATACGTTCGAAGCGCTCTTGATCAAAAGGATCTTTTGTGTAAGCCAAACCGGCTTGAGCTAATGCTTGTAATTCGATTGCCCAATCTAGAAATTGATCATCCATTTATTTCTCCTTTTTATTTAGCCCAAAAGAAACGCGGTTTTCCGTTCCATCTTTGATTCGTTGAATGTTTTCCTTATGACGATAAATGATATAACAAGTCAAGGCCAGACAGACGATTGTCAATAACCAGTTTTGTGTAGGCAAAATTGTTGGCCAAATATAAGGCAATATAATTGATGATAAAGTAACAAAGATTGCAGAAGCGATGCTGGCTGCGCTAACCATACTAGTTATATAAAGAACGATCAGGAAAAACGCCAGTGAATAGAAAAAAAACAAAGGAGCAAAGCCTAATAACATCCCTGCACTAGTAGCTACCGCTTTTCCCCCTTTAAAACCGGCAAAAATCGGCAATGTATGGCCGATGACAGCAATCAGACCAAACCATAATGGATTAATATCTAAATGAAAAATAAGAGGCAGACAAGTTGCTAAAGTACCCTTCAATAAATCCATTGCGAAAACAACAAGACCTGCTGTTTTTCCTAACACGCGAAAGGTATTAGTAGTCCCTGAATTGCCGCTACCAAACTCACGTATGTCTTTCTTAAAAAAAAGTTTCCCAATCCAAATTCCAGAAGGAATGGAGCCTAGAAGGTAAGCTAGGACTAAAAGTATAGCGGTTTTCATACGAATCCTCATTTCTCTATTAATAAGGCTATTTTAGCAGATTTCAAAAGAGTGAACAAATTCTAATCTCGTGATATACTAATTGCTATCAATAAAAAATTTGAATTGAGCGAGGGCGAGCAAATGAGTTTTCAAAATCCTAGTCAAGAAAAAATTTTTCAATATTTAGATGAAGCAAAAGTGATTGCGGTTGTCGGTCTAAGTGATAATCCTGAAAAAACTAGTTACCAAATAGCTGACTTATTAAAAACGTACGGCTATAAATTATATGGTGTAAATCCAAAATTGGCTGGTCAAACGATCAATGAGATTCCTGTTGTAGAAAATTTATCGTTAGTACCAGAAACGATTGAAATTGTGGATATTTTTAGGCGTAGTGAATTTTTACCAGCAGTGGCAGAGGAATTTCTGAAAACAGATGCTAAAGTTTTTTGGGCACAGCTCGGTTTAAGTAGTGATAAAGCAGCCAAAATATTACAAGATCACGGACGGAACGACATTGTGATGGATCGTTGCGTGAAGATTGAATTGAACAAAAAGCATAATCGTTGAGTTGATTTTATTAAAAAAAAAGATTAAAATGCCTTTTCAGCAACAGGAGAGGCTTTTTTTTTGAGTTTTTTTAGCGTATCATACAAATGATGTACTTTTGATAAAGTTGCTTGTTTAACTTTACCCTTATGATCCTCGTTGCATCAAGCTAATAAAAAGGGGCGCATTCAATAGAGAATGCAATTAATGAAAAAATTGAATTTTCATTATCTTTGTTAAATGGCATATAGTACGAACAATAAATTTATTTTCTCAAAAAATAATTACGTTAAGCAGGAGTAAGGAGTTGTAGGATTGGCTAAAATGAACAATGAATACAATGACGCTTCAATCCAGGTATTAGAGGGATTAGAAGCGGTTAGAAAACGTCCAGGGATGTATATAGGTTCGACAGATGGTCGAGGCCTACATCATTTGGTTTATGAAATCGTCGATAATGCGGTCGATGAAGCATTATCTGGTTTCGGAAGTGAAATTGAAGTCACACTTCATCCAGACAACAGCGTCGAAGTAAGTGATAAAGGGCGCGGAATGCCAGTTGGAATGCATGCATCTGGAATCCCGACTGTCGAGGTAATCTTCACGATTCTTCATGCTGGAGGAAAATTTGGACAAGGCGGCTATAAAACTTCCGGCGGCTTGCATGGTGTCGGTGCTAGTGTAGTGAACGCGTTATCCGAGTGGTTGAATGTGACGATCGTTCGAGACGGGGTAGAATATCGCGAAGAATTTAAAGATGGTGGTAAACCACAGGGCACGTTGAAGAAAATTGGTAAGACTCGTAAACCCAACGGAACTACAGTGCATTTTTTACCTGATGCTCAAATCTTTTCAACTTTACACTTTTCATATGAAACATTATCAGAGCGTTTACGAGAATCTGCTTTCTTGTTACGTGGTGTAAAAATTACCTTAACGGATTTACGTGGAGATGAGCAGGTCCAAGAAATTTTTCACTTTGAAGAAGGTATCAAAGAATTTGTCGAATATCTAAATGAAGATAAAGATACATTGACACCTGTCGTTTATTTTTCTGGTGAACGTGATGGAATCGAAGTGGAATTTTCATATCAATACAACGATGGCTACTCAGAAAACCTTCTTTCGTTTGTTAATAATGTAAGAACAAAAGATGGCGGTACACACGAGTCTGGTATGAAGACCTCCATGACCAAAGCATTTAATGAATATGCTCGTAAGTCAGGGTTGCTAAAAGAGAAGGATAAGAATTTGGAAGGTTCAGATTTCCGTGAAGGGTTATCTGCGGTCTTATCTGTACGAATCCCAGAGAACCTTTTGCAATTTGAAGGACAGACGAAAGAAAAGTTGGGTACACCGGCAGCTCGCGGTGCCGTTGACAATGTTATCGGAGAGCAAATGGGGTTCTATCTGCAAGAAAATAGCGAGAATAGTCAAATGTTAGTTCGCAAAGCGATTAAAGCCCGCGAAGCTCGCGAAGCAGCACGTAAGGCTCGTGAAGAAAGTCGTAATGGTAAGAAACGTAAAAAGGGCGAGTCTCTACTCTCAGGGAAGTTAACACCGGCACAATCACGTAATGCTGCTAGAAACGAATTGTTTTTAGTCGAAGGAGATTCCGCCGGCGGTTCGGCAAAACAGGGACGTGATCGGAAATTCCAAGCAATTCTGCCATTACGTGGAAAAGTTATTAATACTGAAAAAGCCAAAATGCAGGATATTTTGAAAAACGAAGAAATTAACACCATGATTTATACTATTGGTGCAGGAGTAGGGCCAGAATTTTCAATTGAAGATTGCAATTACGACAAGGTTATTATTATGACCGATGCGGATACTGATGGTGCCCATATTCAGGTTTTGTTATTAACATTTTTCTATCGCTATATGAAACCGTTGATTGAAGCAGGGAAGGTCTATATTGCCTTACCGCCATTATACAAAGTTTCAAAAGGTTCAGGACGTAAACAAGTTCTTGAATATGCATGGACTGATGATGAATTGCAAGAAGTGACGGATAAAGTGGGCAAAGGTTATATGTTGCAACGCTACAAAGGTCTTGGGGAAATGAATGCGGATCAATTATGGGAAACTACGATGGATCCAGAATATCGTACACTTGTCCGTGTACGAATTGACGATGCTGCTAAAGCTGAGCGTCGCGTTACGACCTTAATGGGTGATAAAGTTGAACCACGTCGTAAATGGATTGAAAATCATGTTCAATTTACGTTAGAAGAAGATGGAAGCTTGTTAGACAATAAGGAAGAAGATTCAGCTATTTCGGTAGCTGAAAAAAATAAATTAGAGGAAACAGCTGATGAAGTAAAAACAATCAGTTTGTTCGATGAATAGGAGGTGGTCAAAGAATGGATACGAAACATTCAATTCAAGAGTTAACATTGGAAGAGGTAATGGGTGACCGGTTTGGCCGCTATTCAAAATATATTATTCAAGAACGAGCGTTGCCTGACATTCGCGATGGCTTGAAACCTGTTCAACGTCGAATTTTATATGCCATGAATAAAGACGGTAATACGTATGATAAAGGATTTCGAAAATCTGCTAAATCAGTCGGAAACATCATGGGTAATTATCATCCTCACGGCGATAGTTCAATCTATGAAGCGATGGTTCGAATGAGTCAAGACTGGAAACTACGTCAAGTATTAATTGAGATGCATGGGAATAATGGTTCGATGGATGGGGATCCACCAGCAGCAATGCGATATACCGAAGCACGGTTATCACAATTAAGCGGCGAGATGATGAAAGACATCGAAAAAGAAACCGTTGATTTTGTTTGGAACTTCGATGATACGGAAAAAGAGCCAACTGTTTTACCTGCGGCCTATCCAAATCTATTGGTCAATGGTTCTACAGGTATTTCGGCAGGGTATGCGACAGAAATCCCAACACATAATCTATCTGAAGTTATTGATGGCGCGATTTACTTGATTGATCATCCGAATGCTTCTTTAGAAAAAATCATGGAATATATCCCTGGTCCAGATTTTCCAACAGGCGGCATCTTACAAGGAAAAGCAGAAATCAAAAAAGCCTATGAAACTGGCAAAGGGAAGGTTATTCTTCGTTCGAAAACTTCGATTGAGGCTCTTAAGGGCGGCAAACAACAGATTGTCATTCATGAAATTCCCTATGAAGTGAATAAAGCTGTTCTAGTTAAAAAAATGGATGAGATACGCTTAAATAAAAAGATTGATGGGATTGCTGAAGTACGTGATGAATCAGATCGTACTGGGTTACAAGTGGTTGTTGAACTGAAGAAAGATGCTAATGCGCAAGGTATTTTAAATTATTTATTTAAGAATACCGATTTGCAAATCAACTACAACTTCAATATGGTTGCGATTGATAACATGACGCCGCAACAAGTTGGATTGAAGCATATTTTAGAGAGCTATGTTGGCCATCGTAAATCCGTAATAACCAAACGGAGTCAATATGAGCTTGCAAAAGCACAAAAACGCGAACATATTGTTGAAGGATTGGTAAAAGCTCTATCGATTCTTGATGAAGTTATTACGACGATTCGGGGCAGCAAGGATAAAAAGGATGCCAAAAACAATTTGGTCGAACGTTTTGACTTTAGTGAAGAGCAAGCAGAAGCAATTGTAACATTGCAATTGTACCGTTTGACTAATACGGATATCACACAGTTAGAGAAAGAAGCAGATGAATTAGCTGCTGAAATAAAAGAATTACGTCTAATCTTGAACAGTGAAAAAGAATTACACAAAGTCATGAAACAAGAATTAAGACAAATCAAGAAAAGCTACGGAAACGATCGTTTAACACAAATTGAAGATGAAATCAGTGAAATCAAGATTGAAACAGAAGTGTTGATCGCCCAAGAAGATGTCATCGTAACTTTGACAAAAGAAGGATATTTGAAACGCAGCAGTTTGCGCTCGTATAATGCTTCACGCCCTGATGAACATGGTATGAAGGATGGCGATTCGATTATTTTCATCAATAAGTTAAACACACTTGATCATTTACTGATTTTAACGAATCATGGGAATATGATCTATCGTCCAGTTCATGAAATCACAGAATTGAAATGGAAAGATGTCGGCGAGCATATTTCTCAAACGATTACGAATTTATCGATGACTGAAGAAATCATCGCGGCTTTCCCATATAAAGAAATTGATGCCAACAAGCTCTTCATCTTTATGAGTAAAGAGGGTATGATCAAGCAAACGCGTATGACAGAATTTTCACCTTGGCGTACGTATCGCAGCCGACCTACAACAGCGATGAAAATGAAAAGTGACACTGATCAAATCGTTTCCGTTTTCTTAACGAATGAAACACGTAATGTTGATGTATTTATCGCGTCGCATCGCGCTTTCGGGTTACGTTATCCTTTAGAAGAAGTTCCTGTAGTAGGATCTAAAGCGGCCGGTGTTAAAGCTATTAATTTAAAAGAAGGAGATTACGTGGTAGCGGGAGCATTAATCCCTTCAGAAGGGGATTCGCCTGTTTTATTACTGAGCCAACGCGGGGCAGCAAAAAGAATGCTGGCGCAAGAATTACCACAATTAGGTCGAGCCAAACGTGGTTTATTGATTTTCCGAGAATTGAAGAAGAATCCGCATCGGTTAGCCTATATGACGACTGAAACTGAAGGGAAACTTGTTTTAACGACTAGCAAGGGCGTTGAAAAAGAAATTGAAATTTCGGATGTCGCTATCAGTGATCGAATTTCCAATGGTACTTTTGCAATTGATGAGAAAAAAGATGGAGAACTTTTCTCTGTTCTACGACCACAGGAGTTGGTTGAAGATTAGCTCTTGTGTATTATAAAAATGCATAGATAAACGGCATCTGTATTAATACAGATGCCGTTTTTTATATCACAAAATCATTGAAATTGGCTATTAATAAGAAAAAAATACTAATTGCTTAACCATGATAAAACCGATGATATCAGTGGTTTGCTAACGATTTCAGAGAATTCTTATTTTCTAATTAATCTTTCACAAGGAAAGGCTTGCATAAAAGATTTTATGTGTTATACTGTGTTCGTAAAGCTGTAGCAATAAAGTTTTTTATATTCTAAGGAGGTCCTTTCGAAATGGGAACTGCAACAAATGAACTAGACAAAATGAAAAACACAGAAAAGTCTGCATGGGAAGGCTTTAAGGGTCATCTATGGAAAAATGAAATCAATACACGTGATTTCATCCAAGCGAACTATACGCCTTATGAAGGTGCTGCTGAATTTTTAGCAGAACCAACTAAAGCAACGAACGAACTTTGGGGCAAATTGCAAGAACTTCAAAAACAAGAACGTGAAAACGGCGGCGTATTAGACATGGAAGCAGATGTTGTATCTGCTGCTAATGCATACGGTGCTGGCTATATCGATGAGAATATGAAAGACAAAGAATCTATTGTTGGTATTCAAACAGACAAGCCTTTAAAGCGTGCGTTCATGCCTTATGGTGGTATTCGTATGGCTGAAGAATCACTTGAAAGCTACGGCTACACACCGAACCCTAAATTCACTGAAATTTTTAACGATTATCATAAAACACATAACCAAGCGGTATTTGATGTATACACACCGGAAATCCGTGCGGCTCGTCGGAACAAGATCATCACTGGACTTCCTGATACTTATGGACGTGGACGTATCGTTGGTGACTATCGTCGTGTAGCTTTATATGGTATCGATTACTTGATGGAACAAAAATTAAAAGATCACGCAAATTGCGGTCATGGTCAATTCACTGAGGAAGACATTCGTCTACGTGAAGAAATCAGCGATCAATATAAGGCGTTGAAACGCATCAAAGAAATGGCTGAGGCTTACGGGTTTGATATTTCTCGTCCGGCCGAAAATGCGAAGGAAGCCGTTCAATGGACGTACTTCGGCTATTTAGCAGCTATCAAAGAACAAAATGGTGCGGCAATGTCAATTGGTCGTGTTTCTACTTTCTTGGATATCTATATTCAACGTGACATCGAAAATGGTACATTGACAGAAGATCAAGCACAAGAATTGATTGACCATCTAGTAATGAAATTACGTATGGTTAAATTTGCGCGTATTCCTTCATACAACGAATTATTCTCAGGCGATCCGGTTTGGGCAACATTATCAATCGCTGGTATGGGTATGGATGGACGTACTCTAGTTACTAAAAATGATTTTCGTTTCCTACACACATTAGAAAATATGGGACCATCTCCAGAACCAAACTTAACTGTTTTGTATTCTTCTCGTTTACCAGAAGGGTTCAAAGACTATGCAGCGAAGATTTCGATTGATACTTCTTCTATTCAATACGAAAATGACGATGTAATGCGTCCAGTATGGTTAGATGATTATGCGATTTGTTGCTGTGTGTCTGCTACTCAAACAGGGAAAGAAATGCAATTCTTCGGTGCTCGTGCCAACTTGGCGAAAGCGTTGTTGTATGCAATCAACGGCGGGGTTGATGAAAAATCTAAAGTTCAAGTTGGGCCTGATTTCCGTCCAATCGATTCTGATGATGCTTTGGACTTTGATGTAGTTATGGCTAAATATGACGATATGCTGGAATGGTTGGCTGGCATGTATGTGAATACATTGAACGCCATTCATTTTATGCATGACAAATATTATTATGAAGCGGCTGAACTAGCGTTGATGGATACAGATTTGAAACGTACTTTTGCCACTGGTATTGCAGGATTCTCACATGTTGTTGATTCATTGGCTGCAATCAAATATGCAAAAGTATTCCCAATTCGCGATGAAGCTGGTATTGTAACGGACTTCAAGATTGATGGTGAGTTCCCTAAATATGGAAACGATGATGCTCGTGCAGATGATATTGCTGTATGGTTATTGAAGACATTCATGGAAAAACTAGAACACTATCATACTTACCGTAATTCAGAACCGACAACTTCAATCTTGACAATTACATCTAACGTTGTTTATGGTAAAGCAACTGGGACGTTGCCAGATGGACGTCCTGCTGGAGCACCATTATCACCAGGTGCTAACCCATCATATGGTGCTGAACAAAACGGATTATTAGCTTCACTTAATTCATTGACTAAACTACCTTACGAATATGCATTAGACGGTATTTCAAATACTCAAAGTATTAATCCAGATGCATTGGGTCATGATGAAGATGAACGTATTGAAAACTTAACGAACGTATTAGATGGTTACTTCAATCAAGGAGCACATCATTTAAACGTGAACGTTTTCGGTAAAGAAAAATTAATCGATGCAATGGAACACCCAGAAAAAGAAGAATATGCGAACTTCACTATCCGTGTTTCTGGATATGCTGTTAAATTCATCGACTTATCACGTGAACAACAGGAAGATGTAATCAGCCGTACATTCCACGCAAAAATGTAATTTACTGATTCTATCGAAGAAATAACAAATTAGGGCGGATGGACAGAGGTCTGTTCGCCTTAATTTTTAAAATATAATTGTTATATGAGTCATGATAAAAAAATTCAAAGAGGATTTTTTACATATAAAAGAGGGGGACTGTTTATGTCTACTGTGACTGAACAACCTATTGTCGGAAATGTCCATTCAATCGAAAGTTTCGGATCCGTTGACGGACCTGGAGTGCGTTTTATTGTCTTCATGCAAGGTTGTCGGATGCGTTGCCAATTTTGTCATAATCCAGATACTTGGAAAATTAATGATCCAAAAGCTAAAAAAAGAACTGCTGATGATGTATTAAAAGAAGCATTGAACTATAAAAGTTATTGGGGGAAAAAGGGTGGAATCACAGTTAGTGGTGGTGAACCTTTGCTACAAATTGATTTTCTGATTGATCTTTTTAAAAAAGCTAAAGAAATAGGCGTTAACACGACTTTAGATAGTTGCGGAAAACCCTTTACTTTCGAAGAACCATTCTTTTCAAAATTTGAAGAATTAATGCAATACACTGATTTGGTCCTGTTTGATATTAAACAAATTGATGACCAAAAACATAAAGAATTAACTGGTCAAAGTAACGATAACATCTTAGAATTGGCGAAATATCTTTCGGATATCAATAAGCCTGTTTGGATCCGCCATGTATTAGTACCTTTTAGAAGCGACTATGACGAATACTTAATTCGATTAGATAAATTTATTAAGACTTTAAAGAATGTTGACAAGGTTGAGATTCTTCCATACCATACAATGGGGAAATACAAATGGGAGGAAATGGGCTTGAAATATCCATTAGAGGGAATTGAACCACCTACGGATGACAGAATAGCAAATGCAAAAAAAATACTGCATACAGAAGAGTATAAGGGGTATTTGAAACGTTAAAATTTCAGGAAAAGAGCGACATGTTGTTGCTCTTTTCCTTTTTTTTGATATGATAAAGAAGAACTTATTTAAAGGAGCGAATCAACCATGGGAAAAGTTTTAGTTTTTGGACACAAAAATCCTGATACAGATGCGATCGGAGCAGCAATGGCCTTTGCTAACTTGCAAAAAGATCTGGGTGTGGACGCAGAAGCAGTTGCGCTTGGAA
This sequence comes from Enterococcus malodoratus ATCC 43197, assembly GCF_000407185.1. GTDB lineage: Bacteria > Bacillota > Bacilli > Lactobacillales > Enterococcaceae > Enterococcus_A > Enterococcus_A malodoratus. Next base: position 410,268 of record NZ_KE136481.1, on the reverse strand, counting down.
CACCAAACGAAGAAACACAATTTGCATTAGATCATTTCGGTTTGAAAGCTCCAAGAGTGGTAGAAAAAATTGCCGCTGAAACCAATGATGTGATGTTGGTTGATCACAATGAATTCCAACAAAGTGTAGCAGATATCGAGGATTTAAACATTCTTTCAGTAGTCGATCATCATCGTATCGCGAACTTCCAAACCGCAAATCCGTTGTATTATCGTGCGGAGCCAGTCGGTTGTACGTCAACGATTGTGTTGAAATTATATAAAGAGAACAGTATTGCTGTTCCAGCGAAAATAGCAGGTATGATGCTATCAGCAATCGTCTCTGATACATTATTATTCAAATCACCAACATGTACTCAAGAGGATGTCGATGCAGCAAATGAACTAGCTGGAATCGCTGGTGTTGACTTAAACAGCTACGGGCTTGATTTATTAAAAGCTGGCACGAATTTAGGAGATAAATCTGAAGCAGAATTATTAGATTTAGATGCAAAATCATTCCCGATGGCAGATAAAACTGTTCGAATCGCACAGATCAACACGGTTGATTTAGATGAAGTATTTGCTCGACAAGCGGCTTTGCGGGATGCGATGCTAGCTGAAAACGTCAAGAATGGTTATGATCTATTCTTACTTCTTGTAACGAATGTTTTAAACTCTGATTCTGAACTGCTAGTTGCCGGTGAACCTAGAGAAAAGGTGACTGAGGCATTTAAAATTGAACTTAAAAATGATCGTGCATTCTTACCAGGAGTTGTATCACGTAAGAAGCAAATCGTTCCTCAATTGACTGAGGCATTTGAAAAGTAAAGCGAGTTTAGCTAAGTGGACTTTTGAAAGTCCACTTTTTTGTGGAATCTTTTAAACAGGATTATAATGCGAAGGAGTATTATTGGGATTTTCGTGACTGCGCAAATGAAAGAACGTGCATGAGAATTACTATATTATGTTCATTTGAAGAAAGGAGGCTATCATGCAAATCTATACAAATAATAAAAAAATAGAATCAGCCCTTAAGCAAAAAGAAATTCAAGAATTATTAAGCTACTTCCACGTTTTACCAGAGCCTGTTATTTTGCGAGAAATCCGAAAAAACTTTCCGCAACAAACTCATCTAGATAAAAATTTAGATATGCTAATTGATAATGGGATTATCTTGCGACAGAGCCGGCGTTATCAATTTTGCTCGGAGGTTGTTGAGGATTATCCAACAACTGATATGGTCAAGCATTTTATTCAAAGAAATACAGAAACCTATTCAACGGAACAATTATTGGTTTGGCTAGGAGAAAAGCTTTGGAGCGATAACTCAGGTGAAACACTGATAGCAGACATTCCCTTTCCCACGTGTAATCGTTTAGTAAATAAGAGCTTTCATCTAGTTACCATCAATTGTGCAGGCAAGTTGACAGAAACACTGCCTAATTATTTTGAGAATATTTCTCGTCCTAAATTATTTCCCCAATTATCCGAGCTTATCGGAGATGTTAACCCTGATTTTTTTAACAATCAAATCGGGCTTATTATTGAGCGGATAATGGCTGATAAATCACCGCGAAGAGACTCAATTTTTTTAGAAAGTTTGTTAAATAGCGGAGTAATTGAAAAACAACCGGATTGGCGAGTGCTTATTTCAGTTTATAATGAAGATGGTCTGCTAGATCTAGTACAAGAGCTAGACGCTAGAACGCAGTTCCTTTTCGCAAGGCAATTAGCAGAACAGTTATTAGGTGATCGTGAGAGTTTTACGTATTTGATAAAAAAGAAGGCATGACTGAATGCAAAGAGTAATTAAAGGAATTGTATTGATTGTTAGTTTTCTATTGGTATTTGGAGGTATTTATTATGCAAAAGTACGATACTTTAATCCAGGAACGCTGACAAAGGAAAAAAATATTCGTTATTCAAACGTTCCAACCGTATTTATTCATGGATATGAAGGAAACTCTTTTTCTTTTGGTCCGCTTTTAAGAAGATTGGAACGGGAAAATATTGCTAAGCGTGAAATGACGATTGTCGTTCAAGCGGATGGTAAATTAACTATAGAAGGAAAATTAAAAAATAATAACGATAATCCAACGATCATGGTACTTTTCGCAAAAGATGTAACAGATGAGATCACTCAAAGTAAATGGATAGATAAAGTGATGCGTTATCTCTATAAACAAAGAATCACGCGGGTCAATCTGGTTAGCCACTCTATGGGCGGTGTCTCAGCGTTACGTTACTTATTAGAATATGCTGGAGAGAAAACACCGGTAACAGAAAGATTTGTTGCAATAGCTGCTCCTTTCAATGATCTGGAGATCGCTGAGGATACAGAGGACATTTTCGCATATGAGTTAACGGAAAATGGGCCGAGTGGTGAAACACCTATCTATCAATACTTTGATCAAGCAATGAACCGATTGCCGTCAAATTTGAGAATACTTGATGTGGCTGGTGATTTGAAAGATGGAACGGAAAGTGATGGATCTGTTTCAATTCATAGTGCATTTGCTTTACGCCTGATGTTTCAAAAACATGCGAAAAGTTACCAGGAATTATTAGTTACAGGAAAAAGCGGAGGTCACTCCGCAATAACCAAAAGTGAAAAATTACAAAATGAATTAGTTCGATTTATTTGGAAAAAAGCAGCTTGAAGCTAAGGCTTCGAGCTGCTTTTTTGGCGTTTGCGCACTTTTTTAGTCCAAAAACCGCCGGAAATGTATTTCGGCTCGTAGGAAATGATGAATGCTCGCTCTTCAACCTCTTTGATTAAAGCATAGAGTGTACGTTCAGTTTTACGTGGTGAGAGAATTTCCAGAACCATACGGTCACCCGACAATCCTTCACCATATGATTGTGTAACACCATAGCCGTTTTCACGTAAAATACGAGGCAGACTGGCTTCCTTTTCAGTGTTGGACGGTAAAATTACGCTAACCATGATATAGCCCAGTGCTAACTTATCCTCAATTCTTATTCCGACGCTGATTCCAATTGCATACCCCAATGCATAAGTAAGTAGATTTAGGGGATTATCCAAACGGTTCAAAACCATTGATAGTCCAAGAATATAGATGGTAATTTCAACCATACTCATCAAGGGAGCTAAAATTCTGTAGCCCTTCATTGTAAGCATAAAACGAAGTGTATTCAAAGTGACGTAGGCAAAATTGATAAAAAAGATCATTGCCAGCATTTTTATATCTATCATAGAAGAAACCTCCTTGGCTCTATGGGTCTGTATTTCATGATGTCTTTTTTTGCTAATTTATTCATTAATCACTAGCCTAACGATTATTTTGTCAAAAGGCAAACAGAAGGAAAGAACTATAAAAGAAATTCTTTATTATTTGTCAAAAAAACAGAGAACGAAAATAATAAATGTTATTTATAGAAGAAAAATCGAATTATTTAAAAGAAATGAAATTTTTATCTTCTATTTTAAATCTTATTATAATATAATGTTAGGTAGGGGCATTTAATAATGTGAAGAGAAAAATGTGAAACGCTTGATACGTTATTTAATAAAGGTTTGTGTTATTATAATAGAACAAGCTATGTTTTTATTATTAAACTTTACACATTGAAATGTAATTTAAGGACGCTTTGCCGTTCGTCAAAAGGGTGGTTCTCATGAGAAAAAAAGAGCAAGAAGAAATGCAACAATTTGATGATGCTAAGAGAACATTTTTGTCTGGAGAAAATTTTTATGCTCAACATTTACTGGGTGCTCATCGAACAGGGAATGGCTATGTTTTCCGGGTATGGGCACCGAATGCACGCGCTGTTTTTTTGGTTGGCGACTTCAACGATTGGCAGGGACTGCCAATGGAAAAAGATGATGCGAGTGGAATTTGGCAAGTCTATACGGATATCGTTAACGAGGGGGACCTTTACAAGTTTAAAGTGCGACAAGCAAACGGTCGTGAAATTTTAAAAATTGATCCTTTTGCCGTTCGCTTTGAAAAAAGACCTGATGATGCAGCCGAGCTATACAACTTCCCTGAAAAAAAATGGAGAGATGGTCTGTGGCGCGGACGTAGCAAGCGTTCAAATGCTTTTAAACGACCGCTGAACATTTACGAAATGCATGCAAGTTCATGGAAACACCATGAAGATGGCACACCCTTTAGTTTTGCTGACTTGAAAAATGAGCTAGTACCTTATTTAGTCGAAATGAACTATACCCACGTTGAGTTTATGCCGTTGATGGAACATCCATTAGGCCGTTCGTGGGGATATCAATTGATTGGGTACTTTGCAATGAGTTCTTATTATGGGACGCCTGAAGAATTCCAAGATTTCGTCGAAGCTTGTCACTTAAATAACATCGGAGTATTCGTTGATTGGGTACCTGGACACTATTGTATCAATGATGATACGCTCCCCTATTATGACGGGACACCACAATTTGAATACGCTGATCCTGATCGGGCAAAAAATAATCGCTGGGGATCGATCAATTTTGACTTAGGAAAGCCGCAGGTTCAAAGTTTCCTGATTTCTAGTGCAATGTTCTGGATCGAAATGTTCCACATTGATGGCATTCGTGTAGATGCTGTATCCAGTATGATTTATCGAGACTACGATGATGGCCCTTGGACACCGAATCACGAAGGTGGAAATCGTAATTTTGAAGGTTACTATTTCTTGCAGAAATTAAATGCAGTAATAAAACTGGCTCATCCCAATGTTTTAATGATTGCAGAAGAGAGTTCTTCTGAGACTCCTGTAACGGGGATGATCGAAAGCGGCTCTTTGGGTTTTGATTTTAAATGGAATATGGGTTGGATGAATGATGTCCTGCGTTTTTACGAAATGGATCCCGTTCATCGAAAAGACAATTTCAATTTAATTACTTTTTCTTTTATGTACATGATGCAGGAGAATTTTATTTTACCTTTGTCTCATGATGAAGTTGTTCATGGCAAGAAGAGTCTGATGCATAAAATGTGGGGAGATCGCTATAAGCAATTTGCACAGCTGAGAAATTTATACACTTATTTTATGATGCATCCAGGGAAAAAATTACTATTCATGGGTAGTGAGTGGGGACAATTTTTGGAGTGGAAATTTGACGAAGGCCTGGAATGGAACGATCTTAATGATCCACTAAATCATTCAATGCAGCGATTTACTTCTGAACTGAATGATTTTTATAAAAATCAAACAGCTTTGTGGGAATTGGAAGATTCTTACGACACAATTGAAATAATTGATGCTGACAATACTTCTGAATCAATTCTAAGCTTTATGCGAAAAGGTAAACGGAAGAAAGATTTCTTGATTGTCATTCTAAATATGACACCGATTGAACGTAATGATTTCCATATCGGTGTTCCTTATTCTGGAACTTATAAGGAGGTTTGGAATACAGAAATGAAGGAATTTGGCGGGACATGGACAAAACACAATGTGGATTGTCAAAGTGAACCAATCAAATTTAAGGAGTACGATCAGTTGATCAAGACAACTGTTCCAGCTTTAGGTGCTATTGTTTTAAAACCAGAGTCAATCAACACACGTAAGAAATAGAGGGGAGGTCGATGAAGGAAAGTCCTTCATCAAATAAAATGAAAACAGAAATTTTAGCAATGATTTTAGCCGGCGGGAAAGGTTCGCGTCTCGGCAAACTAACACAAAAAATTGCAAAACCTGCTGTCCCTTTTGGCGGTCGCTATCGGATTATTGATTTTACACTGAGTAATTGTATCAATTCCGGAATTAACAATGTTGGTGTGGTAACGCAGTATCAACCATTGGCGTTGAATAATCATATTGGAAATGGTTCAAGTTGGGGGTTTGATGGTCTAAATTCTGGTGTAACTATTTTACAGCCATACTCAAGTAACGATGGCAGTAAATGGTTTGAAGGAACAGCTCATGCTATCTATCAAAACATGGATTACATCGATCAAATGGACCCTCAATATGTTCTGGTATTATCTGGTGATCACATATATAAAATGGATTACGAAGCAATGTTGGAGGACCATAAGGCGAACAATGCCTCATTGACTGTGGCGGTGATTGAAGTACCGATAGAAGAAGCTTCTCGCTTTGGTATTATGAATACCGATGAAAACGATCGAATCATTGAGTTTGAAGAAAAACCTGAGGAACCAAAAAGCAATCTGGCCTCAATGGGAATCTATATATTCAACTGGAGTCGTCTACGGAGCGTCCTTCTAAACAGTTACAAAAAGGATGATCAAATGTTGGACTTTGGTAAGCATGTGATTCCAGCGTACTTAGAAAGCGGCGAGAATGTCTTTGCCTATCGGTTCGACGGATATTGGAAAGATGTTGGAACGATTGATTCTTTGTGGGAAGCAAGCATGGAGTTCATTGATCCTGAACATAGTCTGAACATTCGGGATAAGAATTGGCGCATTTTAGCGAAAAATACAATTTCTCCGCCGCATTTCTTAACTGAAAATGCCGATGTGAAAAATTCGTTGATTGCTGATGGCTGCTATGTAGCTGGTCATGTAGAACACAGTATTCTGTCAGGAGATGTCCAGGTCAAAGAAGGTGCCAAAGTAGTCGACAGCGTTATTATGCCAGGGGCAACAGTTGGTAAAAATGTACAAATCAAAAATGCGATCATTGGTGAAAATGCAATCATCGGTGATGACGCCGTAGTTGATGGAACAGAAGAAATCGCCGTCGTGGGCTATTCAGAAGTGATAGGAGTGTTGACAAGTGAGAGCGAATAAAATGTGTGCCATTTTAGGCAATGTTTACGAGTGTCCAGAATTGTTACCATTAACTGAAAAAAGGCCATTGGCTACCTTACCTTTTGATTGTAAATATCGCTTGATCGATTTTAATCTGTCGAATGCAATCAATGCAAATATCAAATCTGTCTATATGGTTTTTAATCAAGGAACAACCAAGTCGGTGTTTGACCATATTGGCGGGGGACGTGAATGGCATTTAGATAGTGTCGATAGTCGCTACTTTATTCATTTTTATCAAGACTTCTTGAAAAAGAAAGCTGAGGGACGACCTTATTTTGAATCAGTGATCGACTATTTGAATAAATCAAAATCTGAGTATACAGTTTTCATGGGCAATCGCATGCTTTGCAATATTGATTTAGAAGCAGTTCTAAAAATTCATCAACAAAGCGACAGTGTTATGACAGTTGTCTACAAGAAAATGTCTAGAGAACAGATCTATCGTCAAGATGAAATCTTAGAAGTAGATGAACATGGCATAATTAAGGGACATCATAACTTCTTGGAAGATAAATCGGAAGATGAAATGCTTAACCTTGGCATGAAGATCTTTATTTGCCGCACAGATTGGTTGATCGATGCCTTGCAAGAAGGTCAAAATTTGGGCGGTCCGGTAGCATTGGTCGATTTCTTAACTTTGGCGATGAATCAGGTGAAGACTTACGCATATGAATACACAGGATTTTTAAGTAATATTTTTGATGTTAAGTCTTATTATGATGCTAATATGGCAATGTTAGATCCCAAAAAATTCACATCTCTATTGTATTCTAAGAACAAGATCTATACGAAATTGAAAAACGAAGTGGCTACTTATTACTCACCAACATCGGAAGTGAAAAATAGTCAGTTTGCGACTGGGTGTCTAGTCGACGGCAAAGCACATGGGTCACTTTTCTCTCGAAGTGTTGTCATCGAGAAAGGTGCAGAGATAGAAGAGTCAATTATCATGGCAAGTTGTACAATTCGAGAAGATGCTTTTGTTAAGCATGCAATTTTAGATAAGAATGTCGTGGTTGAACCAGGAGTTAAAATCATTGGTTCGTTGGAAAAACCAGTTGTGATTAAGAAAAATACTCATGTACTAAGCGACGTTTACGGAGGCGAATAAACGTGAAAACATTGTTTGTAGCGGCGGAATGTGCACCCTTTTTTAAAACAGGAGGATTGGGTGATGTTGCGGGTGCTTTACCCAAAGCGTTGAAAGAAAAAGGAACGGATATTAAAGTCGTGTTGCCATTGTTTACAAAAATGCCGCAACGCTATAAAGAACAATTACAAGATTTATTCTCTTACGATGTATATGTTGGCTGGCGTAAGCAGTATTGCGGCGTGAAATATCTGCGATTGGATGGAATTGATTATTATTTCCTAGACAATCTTTATTACTTCAATCGCCCGAATTTATACGGTTATTATGACGACGGGGAGCGTTTCGCCTTTTTCCAGCAGGCTGTTATCGAATTAATGGAAAAAATTGATTTTATTCCCGATGTGATGCATTTGAATGATTATCACACGTCATTCATCCCGTTTTTATTGAAGGAGAAATATCGTTGGATTCAGAAATACAATAACATTCGATCAGTGTTAACGATTCATAATATCGAATTTCAAGGACAGTACGATCGTGAAATATTGTATGATTTATTTGGTATGGGTTGTGAACGTTATGATGATGGAACGATTCAATTCAATAATTGCGTGAATTTTATGAAGGCAGGAATTCTTTATGCCGACCGTGTCACTACAGTCAGTCCATCTTATGCTGAAGAAATTAAAACACCTGAGTTTGGTGCGGGGTTAGATGTCATCTTGCGGATGGAAAGCGGAAAATTACATGGGATTCTGAATGGGATTGACTATGCTTCATTTAATCCTAAAAAAGATCCAGCAATTTTTGCAAATTACGACAAGAAACATTTGGATAAAAAGATAGAAAATAAAGTTCAATTACAAAAACTTCTAGAATTGCCCGTTCGACCGGATGTCCCTGTGATTGGGATTGTTAGCCGATTGACGTACCAAAAAGGGTTCCATTTACTATTGCAGGAAATGGAGAATTTGATGCAGTTTGATGTGCAGTTGATTTTGATTGGGACAGGTGATCCGAATTTCGAGAATCAATTTCATTATTTTGGCGGAAAATATCCGCATAAGGCTAGTATCCATATTGCGTTTGATGTAACCTTGGCACAAAAAGTTTATGCAGGTGTCGATATGTTCTTGATGCCTTCGGCTTTTGAACCGTGTGGATTATCGCAAATGATTTCGATGCGCTACGGCACTTTGCCGATTGTACATGAAATCGGCGGGTTGAAAGATACTGTCCAGTCGTATAATCCGATTACAAACGAGGGGACTGGTTTTGGATTTGGTATTTTCGAGCCGTTCTATTTAATGAATGCACTTAAACAAGCAATTGAACTATATCAAAACCATCAAGATATTTGGAAGAAAATGATGCTAGAAGCGATGTCGCGCGATTTTAGTTGGGACGAGTCTAGTCAACAATATTTAGAGCTATACAAACAAATGTAGGATTCGAAAAGCCAGAATCTAAGGCCTCAGGCTATGGATTTTGGCTTTTTTCTAGCATAATTTTATGATAGTAAGGTATTATTAAAAAAAGTGTAGGTTGGAGATGAAGAAATGGACAAGACAGAATTTAAACGGTGTTTCAGTCGCCGATTGGCCGAAAAATTTGCAATGGAGGTCTCAGATGCGTCACCAAATGAACTCTATCAAACGTTGGGTTCATTGATGACTTCAACATACTCACAAAATTGGCAGCAGACGTGGAAGGATTATCGAGAAGCTGGGCAGAAGCAAGCTTATTATTTTTCAATTGAATTTTTACCTGGAAAAATGCTGAAGAGTAACCTTTTGAATATGGGCTGGTTAGAGATGGTCTCAGAAGGACTCACTGAGTTGGGAATTAGTCTAGATGATTTAGCAGAAGTTGAACCGGATATGGCTTTAGGAAACGGCGGATTAGGAAGACTTGCCTCATGTTTTATGGATTCAATCGCTTCAACTGGATTACCAGGAAATGGTAATGGAATCCGTTATGAATATGGTTTATTTAAGCAACGTTTCGTTGATAATTATCAGGTCGAACTGCCTGATGAATGGCTGCAAAAAGGGAATCTTTGGGAAGTTCGAAAAGAAAGTAAGGCTGTGGATGTGCGTATAGGCGGAGATGTCTACTTAAGCGAGGATGGTTTCGGTAATCTTACCCCAAATTATCAAGGCGGGATGCTTTTACGCGCGGTGCCCTACGACACCGGAATGGTCGGATACCAAAATGATATCGTCAATACCATGCGTTTATGGTCGGTTGAAATTTCTCCTGAAGAAGAGGATCGTTATCGCAGCATCGGAGATCGACGTGCGGTAGAAGATTTGACTTCTGTGCTATATCCAGATGATTCAAGTGAAGCAGGCAGAAAATTACGTTTGTCACAAGAGTACTTCTTTGTTTCAGCAGGAGTACAAAGTATTTTGCGTTATTATAAGCAATTGAACAAACCCATGGATGAAATAAATCAATATATTGCCATCCACATTAATGATACACATCCTGCGATGTGCGTGGCCGAATTCATGCGTCTTTTGATCGATCAAGAAAAGATGGGCTGGGAACGGGCATGGAATCTAACTCAAGAAGTAATGAGTTATACTAACCATACGATTATGGCAGAAGCTTTAGAGAAATGGTCAATCGATATGATGAAAAGTGTTTGTCCTAGAATCTATCAAATTATCGAAGAAATCGATCGACGCTTCGTTGAGGAGATGACGGGAGTTCACGATTTTGACTTGATTCAACGAACAAGGGTTATTCAGTGCGGCCAAGTCCATATGGCCCATCTTGCGATCATTGGCTCTCATTCGACAAATGGTGTCGCAAAACTACATTCTGATCTTTTAAAATCGGTTGTTTTACATGATTTTTATTTACTTTACCCTGCACGATTCAACAATAAGACAAATGGTATTGCAATGCGTCGCTGGACACAGTTAGCTAATCCCGCTTTGAGCAATGTATTAGATGATACAATTGGAGATTCTTGGCGGAAGAATCCAAGTGACTTGCGCTTATTATTAAATTTCGAAGAAGATGATCAAGTTCTTGAAGCTTTAGCGGATGCTAAGTGGGAGAATAAAAAAAGATTAGCAACTTATATTGAAGATCATTGCGGTATCAAGGTGAATTCAAATGCGATTTTTGATGTTCAGATCAAACGTCTGCACGCCTATAAAAGGCAGTTATTAAATTTACTGCATATTATCAAATTGTATTTGGACTTGAAAGAAAATCCTGATTTACCGATTGAACCACGCGTTTTCATTTTCGGTGCGAAAGCAGCACCAAGTTATCATTATGCAAAGTCAATCATTAAAGTAATCAATGAAACGGCAAGTTTAATTAATCAAGATGACTCAATCAATAATAAATTGAAGGTTGTCTTTTTAGCAAACTACAATGTTAGTTTGGCGGAGCGGATTATTCCGGCGGCAGATGTTAGTGAACAAATATCCCTAGCATCAAAAGAGGCTTCAGGTACTTCTAATATGAAACTTATGTTAAATGGAGCCGTGACGATTGCGACATTGGACGGAGCGAATGTGGAAATTCGTGATGCGGTAGGGGATGACAATATTGCGATTTTTGGTTTGACTGAATCAGAGGTCTATCAGTACTATGAAAATAGAAGTTATTCATCAACGGATATTTTCAAAAATGATGCTGTAGTCTATAAAGTTGTAAAAACACTTGTTGATGGAACAATCCCTAACATTATTTCAGAAGGACAAGAAATCTTTGACTCATTAATTAAGTACAATGATGAATTTTTTGTACTGCGTGATTTTGGAGACTACTGTCTGGCGCAGGAGTCAATTAATCAGGCTTATCAAGACAAACGACGTTGGCGTCAAATCAGCTTAAGAAATATCGCGAATGCAGGCCGTTTCTCTTCAGATAAAACGGTCCAACGATATGCGGATGACATTTGGCAAATTGAACCGGCTTTTGCTCATGAAGATGATCGAGGTGTGACACAGCATGACACGTATTTATTTTAATCCCTGGTTAGAGCGATATAAACAGCCGTTTGGTGCTGTTCAAGAGGGAGCGATGGTAAAAATTTGGCTATCGGTTCCAGAACAAAGGAATACGAAAGTCCTTTTGATTGTTCGTAAGGAAGGCAGTTCTAGTGGTCAAAAAATATTTTCAATGGAACCGACGTCGGAAGATCGATTTCACTTTCAAACGATTATGGATCAGGGTTGGGGGCTTTACTTTTACTATTTCAAGATTATTCACGAATCAGAAGGTTATGAAACAATTCAGTACTATGGCTTTAATGGTCAAGGCGGCGAAGGACAAATTTATGGTTCTGAACGTGATGTGGTTCCGTATCAACTAACTTGTTATCAAAAATCAGAGGTTGCACCGAAATGGTATCGTGATGCAGTATTTTATCAAATTTTTCCGGATCGTTTTGCTAATGGCAATCCTGAAAGAAAAATTAATCAACCTAAAAAGAATACTTTCATTTATGCGACTGAAGAAGATGAACCATTTTATATTAAGAACCAGAAGAATGAAATCGTTCGTTGGGATTTTTTTGGCGGGAATTTTAAAGGAATTCAGGACAAAATACCCTATTTACAAGAGTTGGGAATCACAGCTCTCTATTTAAATCCTATTTTTGAGGCAAGCTCCAATCATCGCTATGATACTAATGACTATTTTAAAGTGGATAGTGTTTTAGGGACTGAAGAAGATTTTCGAAACCTTATTGGAGCCTTGCATATGGCGGGAATCGCTGTAATACTGGATGGTGTCTTTTCTCACGTTGGTAAAGACAGCCGCTATTTTAATATTAGCGGTCTCTATGGAGAAAACTCAGGTGCAGCACGTGACCCTCAAAGTGAATATCGTGATTGGTTTACTTTCAATCATTACCCTGATGACTATAAATCATGGTGGGGTGTAGCTGATTTACCAGAAGTAATAAAAGATAATCCGGCTTATCAAGAATTCATTTATGGAGATTTGGACAGCGTCTTGTCCAAATGGACTTCGATGGGCGTTGATGGTTGGCGTTTAGATGTTGCGGACGAATTGACAGATGATTTTATTGCAGGTATTCGAAAAAATCTATTGTCTTACCAAGAAAAAATCTTAATTGGTGAAGTCTGGGAAGATGCGTCAAATAAAATTGCCTATGATACACGCCGGAAATACGTTTTTGGGGATCATTTACAAGGAGTAATGAACTATCCATTGCGTGAGCAAATATTGGATCTTTTAAAACAGTCGCGATCATTACAGAATATATGTGAAGAAATGGTTCGCTACCAAGAAAATTATCCAGCTGACTTTTATTTCAATCAATTGAATAATATTGGAACTCATGATACTGAACGTATTTTGACTATGCTGAACAGCTCTGTTGAAGCGTTGGATCAAGCTTGGGGGTTAATGTTTATGATGCCAGGCATCCCATGTGTCTATTATGGGGATGAGGCAGGATTGACAGGCGGGAAAGATCCTGATAATCGCAAGTTTTTCCCATGGAACTCCATTGATCCGCGCTTGTTTAAAAATTGTCAAAAATGGATCGAACGCCGTAAAAAATATGATGTGATGAAATATGGACAGTTTTTCCCATTTTATTCACAAGCGCAGCAAATTTTTGGAATTATTCGCTATTCAGAAAATTCCTATGTAATTTATGCTATCAATTTATCTGATCAAGAGCAGAGTTTGAATGTAGGTGAACTATCAAGTCCACGGGCCTATAAGGGTGAGTATGCCGTTTTAGAGCGTATTTTAGAGGGTGAAGTAATTGGACCTAAGGGGAGTCTCTTTATGTACGACACAGAATAAGTTCTTTTTTATACGCCCCATTGTTTAGGAATTTGAAAAGCATTTTTCCAACATTTATGCTAAACTATGCTATATCAGAACAATAAGGATGATTTTATGCAAACGTACAGCAGAAAGAAGAGCCGTTTTCCTGCTTTTGATGATGAAGCAGGTGTGAAAATAGTACAGACTAACCAACGTGTCTTGTTTGATGGGCAGGATGACTTAATCACAAGTTATCGTTTAGAGGCGAAAGATATTTTTGAACGTCCGATGCCAAAAGCAAAACGAACGCGGCGTGTTAACCTAGATGAAGAACCGCGGAGGGAACTCGATCATCACAAAGCCAATCTGCCAATGTATCAGGGAGAACATAAAGAATCAAAAAAAGTAAATTTATTTGAGGAACGTAAACCAAAAGAAGTTGTTAAAACGACTTTCAATTCGCGAAATGGTCGCAGCGCAACTCCTTTTGCTCCAAAGTATGTGCCTTCTTCTATAATCCCTGATGAACCCGCTGACGCAGTGTCTCCAAGAGAATTGATGAGTCGAATGGAGAAATCAAAGCAATCGTATATTTTATTTGCTTCGGAAAATGAACAGACGCCACCAGTGATTGAAAGAAAGAAATCACGTCAGCGATTGGATCGTTCATTGCGTGGGATTATGCAAGAGGATAATTCAAAGATTGAAAGCAGTAAATACTTTCATGATTAATGCAGAAGGTGCCATATGGCAGCCTTCTGTTGTTTTAGGATGATAGGGGAGAAGGAAGTATGAATCCATTTGAAGAAAAAATTCGCCAGTTGCGGGCAGGTGAGATTGATAAATTCGAAGTGTCGCGAGATGACTTCTTTTTATTTCGTGATGTATGGACCAAGCAAGAAGATAAAAAGTTTTTCCGCGGTATCGCTGGACTAAAGGGAAATATTACTTATGTCTACGATACGACGATAGTTTAAGATATTGACTTTTTCATTTTAGCTCGCTATTATGAAAAAGATTCTGCGCGGTGGTGGTGGAATGGCAGACACGTACGCTTGAGGGGCGTATGAGCTTGGCTCGTGTGGGTTCGAATCCCATTCGCCGCATTTTGAATGTACCATTTTCTGGTATGTTCTTTTTTTTGTAAAAAAATGAAGAACGTTTAAAACTATATAGAAAACCGTATCATTTAAATTCAATTCTTTTGTGCATTTAGAACACAGAAGTTGCTTGTCTGTCAGTCATCGGATAAAATTGAGTTATTAAAATGCGAATTTGCATATTTGGAGGAATTATCAATGTTAGCAATTGGTCAAGTCTTAAAAGAGTTCAGAAAAGAACACGGCATGACACAAAAAGATCTTTCTCAAGGGATTTGTTCTCAAAGTGTTTTGAGCCGAATCGAAAATGATGAAGAGATCCCCAATATTATTGTGATTCAACAACTTTGCCATCGTTTAGGAATTACTATCGATCAATTGATGCTTGATTTTTTACCAGAAGAATTATTTCTGCGTAAATATTTCAACAAGATGTTTATGTATTTGCGAATTGGTAAATACTTAGAAATTCGAACAACGTTGGAATACTTGGATGAAAGGCAGATTACTCACTTAGATAAGGATCGGCAACTGGCTTATTTTTTTAAAGGAGTTTGCGCTTATTTTCTTGATGAGGAGCCGGAAGCGGCTTTAGATCAAATTGTTCAAGGACTTTCAATCTGTGTGTCAAAAAAATATGATGGTTATTTCGATAGTCGAATTTTACTTTTAAGTTTTGCCGGCAAAATGAGTTCGGTAATGGGCAGAGTGAGTGACGCCCAAAACTATTACAATCAAAGCTTCGACTTGTTCCAGACAATGATGGCTGATTATTCAGAGCGCAGCGAGTTGAGTAATCTTTTTGTTAACTATGGTACTTTCCTAGTTAAGCATGAGCGCTTGGATCTTGCTGAGAAAGTCGTGGATATGGGTTTGAAATGGAATCGTCAGCAATGCAGCTATTATAAATTGAGAGAGCTTTTAGAACTAAAAATTCGAATGTTGGAAGCGCGTGACGAGTTGCATTCAGTCATTAATTATCGAAAAATGCTGCGTGCTATTGAAAAGATAAAAGATTTATAGAATGGTCTACACCATTCTTGACTTCTTAATCATTCAGGAGTAACTTTAAGATACTAAGAAAAAAAGGGAGAGCTCTAAATGAAAACATTTATTTATGCTGACAAATTCTTTTTAAACTCTGGTGTTAAAGGCGCAGGTTATTTAGATGTCACTGATGGCATTTTTGGAACATATACGAAGGAAAAACCAGCAGATGCTGAGATTATCGATCAAAGTGGAAAATGGATTGCACCTGGTTTAGTTGATACTCATATCCATGGGTATAAAAATCATGATGTAATGGATAATGATGCCGATGGAATCAAAGTGATGTCTGAAGGATTATTATCATGTGGCGTGACAAGTTTCTTGCCAACGACTTTGACTTCAACTAAAGAACGTTTGAAGGATGTTGCGGAAACAATCGGCAAAATGTATCAAGAGGTTGATGGTGCGAAGATTCAAGGGATCTATTTTGAAGGTCCATTCTTCACTGAAGAACATAAAGGTGCGCAAAATCCTAGTTATTTTGGTGATCCTGATGTGGATACTTTCCATGAATGGCAAGAAGCTTCAGGTGGCTTGATCAAAAAAATAGCTCTGGCTCCTGAACGTAAAGGTGTCAAAGAATTTGTTAAAACAGTAACCGACGAAGGTGTTGTTGTTTCACTAGGACACTCTAGCGGTACATTAGAAGAAGCGCAAGAAGCAGTTGAAGCAGGGGCTAGCGTCTTTGTACATGCTTATAACGGAATGCGCGGTTTGAATCATCGTGAACCAGGGATGGTTGGCGCGTTATTAACCTTGCAGCATGTATTCTCTGAATTAATCTGTGACGGACATCATGTACATCCGCAAGCAGCTGAAGTATTGATGGAAAAGGCTGGACATGATCATGTTGCTTTGATCACTGACTGTATGATGGCGGGCGGAATGCCTGATGGCAATTACAATCTAGGCGAATTCCCAGTAGTCGTGAAAGAAGGAACGGCACGCCTTGAATCCGGCAACTTAGCTGGAAGTATTTTGAAGCTAAAAGAAGCAATTAAGAACGTTGTTGATTGGGATATCGCAACACCAGAGCAAGCAATCATGATGGCATCTTATGTACCAGCAGTGAGCTGTAAGATTGATGACAAATGCGGCATGATCGCAGAAGGACGGGCGGCTGATTTCATCGTCCTAGAACCTAGTATGGATCTGGTTGCTACTTATTTAGACGGTGTTGAACGTTATCACGCTTAATTAAACGACTGATTTTAAACTCGATCATTTTTTGATCGAGTTTTTTTGTCTTCGATGGAATTTTTATGGTAGAATTTTTGTTAAACTTTTAGACTTATAAAAAATCACTAAAAGGAGAACAATATGAAACCAATAATTGGTGTGACACCGTTATATGATGAGGAACGAAAGAGTATTTGGCTGCTGCCGGGTTACTTAGAGTTGATCGAAAAAAATGGCGGTATTCCGTTGATTTTACCTCTTACAACGAATAAGGAAGTGTTGGAATCCTTTTTGACTTCTTGCGATGGCTTTCTTTTTACTGGCGGCCAGGATATTGATCCGTCTTTTTATGGAGAAAAAAAGCGATCCGTCTGTGGGATCCCCTGTCGGGTACGTGACGAAATGGAGGGTTATCTTATGCGAGAAGTGATTGCTAAAGATAAGCCGCTATTGGCTATTTGCCGAGGTGTACAACTATTGAATGCATTGTATGGCGGTACACTCTATCAGGATTTGCCAAGTGAAAGGTCATCTTCTGTGTGTCATCAGATGATTCCCCCATATGCTAAGGTGCAGCATGAAGTGCAACTGATCGAAAATAGTCTATTGCATCGTATCTTAGATCGTACCAAACTAGGAGTGAACAGCTATCATCATCAAGCCATCAAAGAGGTAGGCAATGGGCTAGAGGTAACAGCTGTTTCAACGGATGGGGTAATCGAAGGAGTCTCTTTGAAATCAGCAAAATTTGTTTTAGGTGTTCAATGGCATCCGGAGTTCTTCGATGCATCAACAACAGAAAATAAAGCATTGATGGCAGCGTTCTTATCTGCATGTTAAACTTTTATTATCTGAAGAAACGGAAAGAGGAAGAGTGAAAAATGAAATCAAAAGATAAACAAACCGAGTCAGTCAGTAAAGAGAGTTTTCTCATGATCATTGATTTGCTAAGCGACCTTAATATTCGTTATTGGGTCGAAGGAGGATGGGGAATTGATGTGCTGATCGGAAAACAAACACGAGAACATCGGGATGTAGATATTGATTTTGATGCTACACACGAAAAAGAATTGCTTAAAAAATTGAGCGAAATAGGTTATCAGATTACGATTGATCAGCGTCCGACACGTGCAGAGTTATACCATCCTAACTATGGGAATATTGATATCCATCCATTTGTGATCAGCGAATCAGGAAGCGTGAAGCAAGCAAATCCAGAAGGTGGCTGGTTTGAGCTGGCATCTGATTGGTTTACAAAAAGCCACTATGAAGGCCGCATGATTCCCTGTGTTTCTATTGAAGGACAGAGGATATTTCATAGCGGGTATGATCTGAGAGCGATAGATCATGCGGATTTGAGCAACCTAAATGCTGCTTATCCGCAAGTCTCTGAAAATTAGAATAAGTATGATGAGAAGCGAGCACATCCTGATTAGTTGACTTAGCCTTTTCTCAGATATTCTTCGATTTCATTTGGATACAATTTTCGTATCCGGGTTTTCGTAAATTCTTGATAGCTTGGGTTACGATACAGTGCTTGATGTTTTTCAGCACTCTTTTTGCTTTTTTCCAGGTACTCTTTGAAGCTTGTGTCATCAACGAAAATTTTGTATGATTTTCGTTTGGATTCACTGATTACTTCGTAAATGCCGCATGCCTTATGATAAAGATGATCGGCAACACGTAGATAGAGTTTCGCAATCGCTAAACTTTTAAAGGGAAAATCGATTCTTCGAAGCTGTCGTTTGTCATCCTTTTGACAACAGATACAACGGCCGCACGTTCCGCAAATATACTGTTCATGGTTTTCTAAACATTCCCGTTTGCCCAGTATGGGTGTCGCATGATTGTCATTTGCATAACATTCAATACATTCTTTCATTTAAAAGCCTCCTTTTTAAACATTATCTATTCAAAAACTGCTATTTTCAAGACTTTAGTTAATGTGAAATGGAGGTTTTTTAAGTCTGACGGCATCTGTCGTTGGCTTTTTTTTGAGCTATGTTAAACTAAAAAAGAATAAAGCAGTTGTATATATAAAAGTTTAGTAATAGGGGGATACAAAATGGCTTATATTGATGTGATCGATGAGAGCAAACATTACAAAATGGGCGAAACGGTCATTAAAGCAAATGAAAAAATCAATTTTTCGATTGAAAAGGGAGAGGTTGCAGTAATACTTGGACCAAGTGGTGCAGGGAAATCCACCGTGTTAAATATTTTAGGTGGAATGGATAGCTGTGATGAAGGTAAAGTAGTGGTGGATGGCACGGATATCGCTATTTTTAGTGACAAAGAATTGACCACCTATCGCCGTAATGATGTTGGTTTTGTTTTTCAGTTTTATAATTTGGTTCCTAATCTAACTGCAAAGGAGAATGTAGAGCTGGCTTCTCAAATTGTATCGGATGCATTGGAGCCTGAAGCAGTATTGGGCTCAGTTGGTTTAGGCGAACGTATGGATAATTTCCCGGCCCAATTATCAGGCGGAGAACAACAGCGGGTCACGATTGCTCGGGCATTGGCAAAACGTCCCAAATTATTATTATGTGATGAACCAACAGGTGCTCTTGATTTTGAAACGGGGAAACAAATTTTAAAAATATTGCAGGACACTGCACGTGAAAATGGGACGACTGTCGTTATTATCACGCATAACTCGGCGATTGCACCGATGGCCGATCGGGTCATCCGAATCAATGATGCGCGTGTTCGCAGTGAAGAATTGAATGATAACCCTCAATCAATTGAAGAGATTCAATGGTAAGAGGTGAGTAAAATGAAAAGGGCGATGCGACGAAGCAATTGGCGTGAAATCTGGCAATCAAAAACACGATTCTTTTCAATTCTAAGCATCATATTTTTAGGTGTCGCTTTCTATGTTGGTTTGCGGGCCACAGGACCGGATATGTTAAAAACAGCTGCAGATTATTACCGAAAGCAACAATTAGCTGATACTCGAGTCGTTTCTTCTTGGGGATTGACAGATGAGAACATCAAGCTGATCGAAGAAGCAAAGGGTGTAAAAGCAGAGGGGCGCTATTTTCACGATATCAATCTGAGTCAGGAAAACCAGGTTTTTCGTATCTTCAGCTATGATGCAAAGCAAACACTTAATCGAGTGGTAGTCACCAAAGGCCGACTGCCAAAAAGTTCAACTGAAATTGTCTTAGATGACTTTGCTAGAGAAAAGGGCTATAAGCTAAATCAGCAGTTTGATTTTTCGGCGGATGATTCGGAGCAAGCTTTCAAACGGCAAACATTCAAAATCGTTGGATTTGTTAAAAGTCCTGAGTTCATTGAGAACATCTCTCGGGGAAATACGACAGTAGGTAAGGGTTCAATCGATTGTCTGGCTTTTGTATTGCCGGATAATTTCACTCAGCCGGTCTATTCTGAGGCTTTGATACAGTATCGAGATCTGAAGACTAGTGATGCCTATTCATCGCAGTATGAAAAACGTTTAAAACAGGATCAAAAGAACCTGAAAAATCACTTGAAAGAAACTGCCCCAAACATAATGGCAGAAAAAAAGGCAGAGCAGCAAAAGCGTCTTGATCAGGAAAAAAAGAAATTTCAACAGCAAACGCAAATCGACTTGAATGATCTTTCTCCAGAGCAACTTTCAGGACTAGCTGCGATAAATTCAGAACTCCCCATGCAACTAGAGGTTTTAGCGCGGAAACAACAGCAGATTGATTCTTTAGTAGAACCAGAGTATCATCTCTTTGCTCGTTCTGAAAATCCTGGGTATAGCGAATATGAAGACAATGCTGAACGAATTTCCTCATTGGCTTCCGTTTTTCCATGGATATTCTTTCTGATAGCGGCGCTTGTAACCATGACGACCATGACCAGAATGGTAGAGGAGAAACGGAATGAACTGGGAACATTTAAGGCATTAGGGTATCGGAACGGCGAGATTGCTCAGAAATACTTGCTTTATGCTACTTTAGCAGGCGGTGCAGGTACTCTGTTAGGACTCGTTGTGGGCTTTTATCTATTGCCGATAATTATCTTCAACGCTTATGGTCAGTTATATAATCTAGCTCAAGTGGTGACGCCATGGTATTTATCCTACGCGTTAATTGCTTTAGCCGTGGCATTAACCTGTTCTGTCGGTTCAGCCTGGCTAGTTTTACGATATGATTTGAGGGCAGCACCTGCAACATTGATGCAGCCTAAGGCACCTAAAAAGGGCAAGCGAATCTTTTTAGAACGGATGACCTTTGTTTGGCGGCGCCTTTCATTTAGCCAAAAGGTAACTTTGCGCAATTTGTTCCGCTATAAGCAACGGATGCTGATGACTGTGATCGGAATTGCCGGCTGTATGTCGATGATCATTACCGGTTTCGGATTGCGGGACTCAATTGGTGATATTGTTTCACTGCAATTTGATAAGTTGTGGCATTATCAAGGTACAACTATTTTTAAAGAGACGCCATCTGCCGATCAAGAAAAAAAATATGTTCAGCAGCTTGAAACTTTTTCGAATTATCAAGACCATTTGCCAGTCTCCTTAGAAACCTTCACTGCGCAAAAGGAAACTGTTTCTAAACAGGAAATTAGTTTGTCTGTTCCCAAGGAGAACAACAGACTGAATGAGTTTTTATCTTTCAGAAACCGCAAAACGAATAAACAATATTCGCTGACCGATGATGGTGTCATTATCAATGAAAAGCTCGCCAAGTTATTTGATTTACAAAAAGGTGATACATTAAAAATCAAATCTATTGCTGGTGAAGATTACAAAGTAAAAGTGGCGGCAATCTCCGAAAACTATGTCGGGCATTTCATTTACATGACACCGAGCTATTACGAAAAGACGTTTGACGAAAAACCAGAATTCAATACGGATCTTTTACTTTTCAGCAAAGAACCAAAACGTCAGACCGAGGATCAGATGGCTAAACAATTAATGGAGAATTCTGAAATTGCCAATGTAAGTTTTATGTCGAAATCACGAGATGCACTAAAAGATACTGTCAAAAGCCTCAACATTATTATGTGGGTATTGATCATTTCTGCGGGTCTCTTAGCGTTTATCGTGTTGTATAATCTGACCAATATTAATGTCTCAGAGCGCATACGAGAGCTATCAACGATCAAGGTCTTAGGCTTTTACGATGGAGAAGTGGTGCGTTACGTTTATCGGGAAAATATTTTACTAACCCTAATGGGGATTTTCTTCGGATTGTTCCTTGGAAAAATCGAGCATGGTTATATCTTGAAAACTGTTGAGTTGGATATGACGATGTTTTCTCCCGATATTCAACCGCTTAGTTATCTTTATGCAAGTTTGATAACGTTGTTTTTCACGCTGATTGTCGGAGTGATTATGTATTTCCGCTTGAAAAAGATTGATATGATTGAGGCATTGAAGGCAAACGAATAAGTAATTTAGTTGTATAAAAAGTGAAAGGATCATTCTCATTTTTGAGAATGATCCTTTATTTGTTTACGGACATCGTAAAGCATTCTATTCAAGTCGGCTTCTTTTTTGCGAAGTTCAACTAGATCTTCTTTGATCTGTTTCTCCTTTTCGTCTGTTTGGGGAGAAATGACCCCATTCAGTGAAATTCCAATGATGGTTCCAATAAAGGTATCTAGTACTCGATTCAGGGCGTAGAGGAAGGATTCACCTTGGGGAATACTCAAAGCAATCAAAAGCATAGTGGCGATTGCTGAAATAATACCCGAATTATTGTTGAGCCCATCAGAAAGGACAATTACTAGTACAACAAACAGAGGCAACACAAATAATTCTACAAAAAAGTCGTTATTAAAAAATGATTGAATGTAGTAGAAAATCAAAGCTAATAATCCGCCGAGAGAATTACCCAGCACTCGTGAGCGGCCAAAAGAAATGCTAGTAGTCAAGTCTTGCCGTAAGGAAAAGACTGCGGCTAGCGCAGCGATCAACGGAGAGCCGCGGTCGGTCGCGTGAAATAATAGAATGCACAGCATGACAGCTAACGCGGTTTTCATTGTTCGCATACCTAAACGAAAACGGCCAATTTGCAAATTTTCCTCCCACCTTCTTATTCTTTATATATAATAGTTTAGCGGAAGTCTGACAAAAAAACAAAAGGCATTGCCTGAGCAAAGCCTTTTATCGAAAAAATTCTATTTTTGCTGCCATTTTTTTTGCATTTGATCTAAAATATCAATCACGTCTTTAGTGAAGAAAAGGGATTTATTCGGAAGTTGTCCGTGGATCATTCGTACCATATTTTCGATCTCGTAATTCATGGCATTTCCAGCGAAACCAGATTCAATAATTTCTTTCGTTCCATCGTTGAAAAAAAGTTCTGCCTTATCAGCACGAGGGTACTCATCAATCGTCAAGTACCCATTTTCAAAAGCCACGATTCCTTTTTTTGGCATTTTTGCCTGAAACGTCAAATTAACCGTTGCAAGCTCATTTTTTTGGTTCTGTAAAATCGTCACGGATTGTTCATCGACACCTGTTGAAAATGGCACCATTGTAGATGCTACAACAGTTGGTTGTTCGGTTAGAAACCAGCGGGCAAAGGAAACGGCATAAGTTCCGATGTCTAATAGGGCACCTCCAGCTAGTTCAGGATTGAAAAACCGATTGGTTGGATCAGGATCTTTGTAACTGCCGAACGGAGCCTGAACCATTTTCAAATTCCCCATACGACCGCTATCCATTAAGGCATGTAACTCATGGTAAAGAGGCATGTTGAAAATTGTCATAGCTTCAGCTAAAATCAATTGTTTTTGTTCCGCTAGCTCAATCGCAGATTGTAGTTCTTCTGCGTTCATTGTGATAGCTTTTTCGCATAAAACATGCTTGCCTGCTTCTAAGGCATCCATGATGTGTTGATGATGTTGGCGATTTGGGACCGCAATATATATAATAGAGATATCTTCATCAGCTAGTAATTCTTCATAGCTGCCATAAGCTTTTGGCAAATTGTACGCTTTAGCAAATTTTTCAGCCTTTTCTAAAGTTCGTGAGGCACAAGCGGTTAGTTTGCTTGTTGTTTGATTGAAATTATCAGCAAAATCGTGGGCAATTCCGCCGAGACCAACGATCCCCCATTGTAAGTCTGTCATACTAATCCTCCTGAAATCGAATTTAAGTTTTGCTTTTCCAAATAGTTCATTTTTGAAAAGACAAAAGCTTTCTACAAAGTATAGCAGTAAATATTAAAATATTTCAATCGATCTGCCAAAGAGGTGTTTTTTTCTAAAAAATTCAGTAGAATAGGAGAGGAGGGATTTTTCGTGAATCAAATTTATTTAGATTTAGTAATTAGTGCAATTTTTGAACAATTTCATACAGAACAGGATTTTTACCAGGATTATTTAGGAATCAACGAGGTTCAATGGCGACAGTGGAAAACGGGACAAAATAATTTATCGCCCGAAGCAAATCAAAAAATCAAGAACCTATTCAGCGATTATGAATGGATGTTGAGTCAAAAAGTTATTCGTCAAACCTTTTTATTTCCAGAGAAACGCCAAACGGCAGTGGCTGAATATCGAGAGATGAAGACGATTGTTGCGCAAAAATGGATTGCTAGCGGATTGGCTCAAGTCGAATTGATTCCTTTCAAAAATAAAAACGAAGAAGAAAACCATGATTTCATCGATCTACGAGTCACCATTGATTATGATAATTGGGGCTATAGTGATATACTAAGCTTTCGTTTGCCTGCTCATATTCAGAACCAGATAGCCAGCGCACACAAAAAAACTGCACTGCTTGATTGGGTCAATGAGAAATTAACGGAAACATATACGTCTCTAGACGATTAACGAGAGGATTTTTAAATTGAAAAAAACAGTAGGACTACTTTCCGTCATTATCATGTTTGGAATGACCGCCTATTCGCTTTTTTATAGTGCACCTGCAGAATCGGATGCCAAAAAAGCAACTGCTACGACTTATTCGTTTGAAAAGAAAACGAGTGCCAAGAAGAAAAACGCCGTACAAAAAGCTTTACCTGATTCCAATGTTAAGGATTGGAATTTAGTATTGGTCGGTCCTAAAAATAAAATTGAAAATGAAGTTTCTGAAAGTCAGTTAACTACACTATCAGATAATAGCCATCAGGTTGATAGTCGAATCGCCAAAGATTATGAAGCATTTTCTGAAGCTGCAACGAAGGCGGGATTTCCTCTAGTAGTTGTTTCGGCTTTCCGATCCGTTGAATCTCAAAAAGAAGTTTTTGATACAAATGTGAACGGACTGATCAATGGAAATGGAATGTCTGAAGCAGATGCTACCGCAAAAACAAAGGAAACTATTACGGAGCCCGGATATAGTGAGCATCACACGGGACTTGCGGTCGATATTGTTGATCAAGACTGGTACAATACTTACTCAACACAAGTATTAGATGCTTCGTATGGTGATCAGCCTGGTGCAAAATGGATTGCCGAGAATGCACCAAAATATGGTTTTATCATTCGCTATCTAAAGGACCGTCAGGACACTACGGGCATTACCTACGAACCCTGGCATATCCGTTATGTCGGTAAAGAAAATGCTGAGTATATGACCAAACATGATCTGACATTGGAAGAGTTTTTGAAAGACCTGTCAGCTAAGTAAGGAGTTACTATGCCAAAAAAAACCTATCAAAAACGAAAGTCCAAAACTTCGATCCCGCTTATTTTTGCGGGGATCTTAGTTATTGGGTTGGCTTTCGTTTTTTCTTTACATACATTATCCGATTTTGGGGTTGAAAAAGAACAAAAAGAAGAGACACTCTCGCATCAGGGATTCATTGATCAATTAGCGCCTCATGCGAAAGAATTGCAGCAAGGTTATGGAGTGTTACCCAGTGTTATTTTAGGTCAAGCTATTTTGGAATCTAATTGGGGACAGTCACAGTTGGCAAGCCAGTACAAAAATCTTTTTGGTATTAAGGCTTCGGGAAATCAACCTAAAGTAAGTCTTGAAACGAAAGAATATGTAAATGAACAATGGATCACGATTCAAGGCGACTTTAAAGTTTACAATACTTGGGACGAATCCTTGGATGATCACACGATGCTTTTTGTAAATGGTACAAACTGGGATCCTCAACTTTATGCGGGCGTTTTAACAGCAACGGACTACAAACAAGCTGCGCAAGCACTGCAGACGGCAGGATACGCTACTGACCCAGATTATGCGAACAAAATCATTAGTGTAATTGAAACATATAACTTGGAGCAATACGATCATTCATAGTAGTATTAATGTATAGAGTGATAGAGGAGATGAGTATTAGTGACAGAAAATCACGTACCTGAAATTATGACTGAGTTGCGACAGGATATTGTTCGAGTACCTAAAGTGATCAAAAAGGCTTCGGGAATAGTCATTTTTGGGAAAAAAATTCGTTCAATTATCTTTACGACCGATATCGCGATTATACGAAATACTGATGCGGATGCAGTGATTGCTGTTTATCCATTTACACCACATCCAGCAATTACTAAAAGCATCATTGAAGCTGCTGATATTCCAGTTTTTTCTGGAGTTGCTGGGGGCCTGACTCATGGAGCTCGTTCAGCTTACATGGGAATGTTTGCCGAATCGCAGGGGAGTTTAGGCGTTGTCGTGAATGGTCCCACCCCAGTGGAAACGATTCAAGCGATTAATGATGTTGTAGATGTTCCAGTTATTGCCACAGTCACATCAAAGTATTCTAAAATTGAAGAAAAGCTGGCGGCAGGGGTTGATATTATTAATATCAGTGCTGGTAAGGATACTGTACCAGCGGTCAAACATTTTAGAAAAATGTACCCAGAACTACCTATTATTGCAACTGGTGGCCCAGATGAAGAGACCATTGAAGCAACAATTGATGCTGGTGCGAACGCTGTAACGTATACACCACCATCAAATGGCGTATTGTTCAGTAAAAAAATGGAGAAATACCGTAAAATGGAATATGATGAAGATCATCAATAAAAAAAAGCCGAAATCGTTTCTGATTTCGGCTTTTTTTAATTTAGAAGTTTAGGTTCATTTAAGTTAACTTTGGGAAACTCACCTTGAGAGAAAACGTAAAAAGGGGTGAGGAAAATCAAACGATTATTGAAATGGACGAGTTTAATCATGATACTGGCGGCAGGTTGTGTTCTCTTTTTTTATCAAAATAAGCAATCACAGGTTAGCAGCAGTCGATTTAGTGGAAATTTACAAACGGAGATCTTACTTGCGGAAGATCAAACGACTGGAACCGAATTAATCGATGTTCCTTTAGAAAATCAGAACGCGGGAACAACGCCTCTGGAAAACGGATGCGAAGTCACGGCATTATCAATGCTATTAAACTATTATGATTACGAAACAGATAAAAATGAACTGGCTGACTTGTTGAATTATGTGCCGGTCTATGAAGATGAAGCAGCAGCTATTCGTGGGAATCCCCATGAAGGGTTTGTAGGGAACATCTATACTGGTCTAGATGCGATGGGAGTAGCAGTTGAGCCCGTTGCTGAAGTTGCTAGACATATCGTTGATAGCAGTCAAACAATTGTTGCAAGCAGCAAGACTTCATTTGAAGATTTGGCTGAGATTGTAGAAGAGGGGACACCGGTTTGGGTAGTTACTACCGTAGATTTTGAACTTCCAACATCTGAAGATTTTATGACTTGGAAAACTACAAATGGGGAAGTGACTGTTTCGCCTTTGTGTCACGCAGTGGTTATTACGGGTATTGATAATCAATATGTGTATGTTAATGATCCCTTTGGTTACAAAAACAGATTAGTAGAGCGTGATAATTTTGAAATTATTTATCAAAAAATGGGTAGTCAATCGCTTTATATAATAGATGATGAGATATAAAAAGGGCACGGAAAATTTCTCATGCCCTTTTTTCTATGCAAAGATATGTTGAAATGTTGGTAGCAGTTGGTCGAAAGAGGTTAATTCAATATCTTGAACTCGCGATGTTCCCTTCGGTAATTGGCGGTTGCGATGATTTAACCAAAGTGCCTGCCAACCAGCTCGCTTTGAACCAATAACGTCGTTAGTGAAGTTATCACCAACATACAATGAATTTTCCGGATTTAATGAAAATTGCTTTTTACCCAGATCAAAAATTTCGACATCTGGTTTTTCATAGCCTGTTGCTTGGGAAATGATGATATTATCTTCATCGACCCAATTTAATAAGCCCAATTGTAGAATTTTTTTATACTGATGATCTGTGGGACCATTAGTGATAATGCTTACCGGTACTTTTTTTACTCTTAAAAAATCTAAGGTTTTTTCTACCTCTTGATGCATCGTGATGGCATCAAGTTCTTCTTCATAAAGATGTTGGAATGTCAGTGCCTCATCCTCTGTAATATAAGGATAATCTAAATCTTTCAACGACTGACTGATGCGATGAGAACGCATGTATTCCAAAGTCCACTCTTGTGTGATGACTTTGTTAAAGTTCGCGTCACTGTGAACACGAAATCGAGTATAAAGCGGAAGCATATCTTCCTCGCTCACTAAAGGAAATAATTTTTGGACTGCTTTGCGAAATGGTTCTTGTTGATCGTAGATAGTATCATCGATATCAAATACGACAGTTTCAATCAAAATCGACACGCCTTTCATTTTCAGCAAATTTTCAATTAATTACAGTAAGTATTTTAGTATAAAAAAACTAACAAAAAAAGTAAAAATCGTTGATTAGAAAAGGTTTTTGCTACTTAAAAAGACAAACCGCAGTCTATCAATTTTCAGTATCTGTGACTAAAAAAAAGATTTCTTTTTAAATTCTAATCTATTATGATTAGAATAAAGAATAAGATAGGTGGAGGGAAAAATATGCGTAGAAAAAAAAGACAAGTAACAGACTTGGAGGCAATTAAAAATTTAGTCGAGCGATCTCAAGTATTGCGAATTGCGTTGAACGGTGAAGAATATCCATATGTTGTTCCAGTAAACTTTGGATATGAATGGAATGAGGATAATCTGACTCTTTTTGTTCACGGTGCGGATGAAGGAAAAAAAATTTCAATGATCAAAAATAATCCGAAAGTTGCTGTAGAAATAGATGGTGCTCACAAATTGATTAAGGGGACAATGAATGCTTCCTCATATTCATATGCGTATCAAAGTTTAATTGGGTTTGGTCAGGCTGAAATTTTAGAAGATTTAGAGGAAAAGCGTCATGCGTTGCATGTTCTGATGGACCATGCAGCCAAAGGAGCACCTTTTGATGAAATACCTGAAGGAATGTTAAAACGAACTGGCGTTATAAAAATCAACGTAGATTCATATACTATGAAAGAAAACGTTCATCCAGACGATAAATAAAAAAGTTTCAAAACCGATTTATTTCGGTTTTGAAACTTTTTTTGAGTCACGATTCTTAATAAGATTTTTAAAACGATATAACTATTTCACTCGTCTTAAACGGTATTCCTCAAAGTAGGCAGCATTTCCGCGGCTCTGAATCATCGCAAAAATCCCCATGAGAACAGCTCCAATTGTATTGGTCAATAAATCCCCCATTGTATCCATCAAGGCCGCACGACCAACCAACAATTCTCCGGCTGAAGTAGCGTAGCGCTGCAAATTCATATCAGCTAATGTATCACAAAGAAATTCCCAGAATTCCCAGAAGACACCACAAACACCCGCAAAGGCAAAGCCAAAGAGCAAGAAGAGCCAAGGTGAAGTTTTACTAATATCTGCATCTTTCATTAAGAAGCCTAGTAAACCATAACCTAATGCAGTTAAGACCATTGGACTGACGGAATGCAAAATTTTATCCCAGAAGGAAATAATCGAGATCATATGCAGTGATGTTCCTAAGAAAACGGAAATGATCAAGAAAAACCAATAGAAATAAACGATTTTCTCAGGTAAGACAATTTTGAACACCTTTGTAATTATTTCAGGTAAGAAAATAAGTGCGATGCCCGCTAAACATTCAATTACGAAAATCACACCTTGTTTTGTTGAATATTTTCCTACGGCAAACTCGTAAATATTGTAAACGAGGCAAAGGGCTCCAAAAATCAATAAAGCTAAACGATATTTTTTATAAGTCATGGAGATCACTACCTTCTAAAAAAAGTTTAATTTGCTCCAATAGAGCATCTTCTGTGCTAACGATTGAACCGTTTAATTTGATAAGCCCAACCGTATAAAGATTTAAGTAATGAAATTGATTTTCAGCAGGCGTTTGTAGAGCTTTCAATTTTTTAAGATTATCAGCGCCTTGTTGGCGTGAATCCGTATATAAAGCAATCACAGGAATTCCTTTTGCATAAGCAACACCAATTTCCGAAGCAACGCCAGCATCAATTGTTAATCCATCAAGCAAAGCAATCATCAAATCACTTTTCAAAACTTCATCGGTATCAGCGAGTGCGATCATTTTGCTGTCAGCATAAGCCGTTTTATCGTTGATTCCAGCATTTTCTTGCGGCAAATAAACGGTCAGCTCTGTATCAATCTTTCGAATTTTTTCTACCAAATGTTGATTATAAAATAAATCACTTTGTGCAAATAAGGGTGCGGCAAAATAAATATGTTTAGAAGTAGTCACTAAAATAAGCCTCCATATCGGGAATAATTGTTTCCAAAAGTTCAATTGCTTGTTTATCTGCTTCAAGACGTTCAATACGAGCAAGATAGGCGGCACGACGATAATTCATCAGCATACAAGTCAATGTTTGTATGTCTAATGCTATGCGTTTGCCCTTTGGTTGGTCTGAGATACTCAATTCACCAGCTTGGTTCCAGCTTAATGCAAAAATACCGTTATTCCATTCGGCGATTGGATCCTCTACTACAAAATAGAATGGTTCCACAGCCTTTTCAAAAGGGAACTCCAATAGAAATTCTTTCACATCAACGATTCGAGCCATAAAAAAGGGAGCAATAGTTTCTGAAATCTCACTATCATCTAGTAAGAAGGAGAGTGGTTCATTTTTGAATATATCGCCCTTAACCCAATAAACCATTGAAAAATGGGCGCTAATAAAGTTCCATAGACCATTTCGAGCTTCTTGATTTAAATAAAACATCTCTTTTATATGAAAGACCTCGTCAGAGATCCAATAAAAAAGAACACCTGTTGGCTTCTTGTTTGCATCATAATAAATTGCCGCAATCCGTTCTTCTTCATTCTCAAAACGCCAGTATTCTTCCCAGTTCAAATCTTTCCGAATCATTGCGCCGTGGTTATTTAAGGCGAACTCATTGTAGACTTGATAAACATCTGGATCATCGACTTCTTTTCGTTCAACAATTCCAGGTAAATCGACTTGTTTAGGCAGCTGGGTGTCTTTGATTTTAAAGCTTAATTTATCAGACATAATTTCCCAGCCTTTGCGGCGATAGTAGGGAATATTATAAGGATATAAATATGAGATCCATTGTCGATCCGATCGCATTTCATTCAACGCTGTTTCAATCAATTCTTTCATCAAGCCGTGATTTGCATATTCAGGATACGTTCCAACACCAGTAACACCGCCCATTTGGAAAATTTTTCCATGAATATTTACTTCGCACGGGTAAATAGCAATTTGCGAGATCAAGTTATCCTCATGAAACCAGCCGAAAACTTTTGATTGTTCCAAGATCGGCTTCTTGGAACGGACCATTTCTCGCTTATTTTCGTATCCGCTATTTTCAATATCACTTTCAGTAACTTGAAAAACGTAACTCAACAACTCATCATATTGCGCTAAGTGTTCTTCGCCAACTTGTTTTAAGACTAGTTGCTTCCTAAAGTCATTGTCCATTCTTTCATCTCCTAATTCGTACGAAGGTAATCATTCTTGAGAAAATGCCCTTGATTATCGTCGCACATCCCATTTTACTAACCTGCTAAAGCAAGAAGTAAAACTTACAAACTGAATGTCAAATTTGATTTACAGTCTAAGTATAGCAAAACCAGAATGATATTTCTCTTATCGACTTTGGGAAATAGGGGAAAAGACTTTTTTTCTAATAGAAACGTTGGTATAATTGGCAGTGCTGATTAAAAGAAATGAGGAACTTTGATGAATATAGAAGAAATGAAGAAACGCCAGGAGATGATTCGAAATTTTTCGATCATTGCGCATATTGATCATGGAAAGTCGACTTTGGCTGACCGAATCTTAGAACAAACGAATACGGTCAGTTCTCGGGAAATGCAAGAGCAATTGCTAGATTCGATGGATCTTGAACGTGAACGCGGGATTACAATTAAGTTAAATGCTGTGGAATTGCATTATACGGCAAATGATGGCAAGACGTATATTTTTCACTTGATTGATACACCGGGACACGTCGATTTCACTTATGAAGTTTCACGCAGTCTAGCTGCCTGCGAGGGAGCGGTACTAGTTGTTGATGCCGCACAAGGAATTGAAGCCCAGACCTTGGCCAATGTCTATTTAGCTTTGGACAATGACTTAGAGATTTTACCAGTTATTAATAAAATCGATTTACCTGCTGCTGATCCTGAACGCGTTCGTAAAGAAATTGAAGATGTGATTGGCATTGATGCAGAAGAGGCTGTCCTAGCCAGTGCGAAAACAGGTATTGGTATCAGTGAAATTTTGGAACAAGTCGTTACTAATGTTCCGGCACCAACGGGTGATTTAGAGGCACCATTGAAGGCTTTGATTTTTGACTCAGTATACGATAGTTACCGAGGGGTAGTGCTGAATGTTCGAATTACTGACGGAGTTGTTCGCCCAGGAGATAAAATTGAATTAATGAGCAACGGTAAAACGTTTGATGTTACCGAAGTAGGTGTATTTTCTCCTAAAGCAGTTCAGCGTGATTATCTAATGGTGGGTGATGTCGGCTATATTACTGCTAGCATCAAGACGGTTCAAGATACGCGAGTGGGTGATACCGTCACTCTTGCCAACAATCCGGCGAAAGAAGCCTTAGCAGGCTATCGAAAGATGAATCCTATGGTATTCTGCGGATTGTATCCGATTGATACATCTCGCTACAACGATTTACGTGAAGCGTTAGAAAAATTACAATTAAATGATGCCGCACTTCAATTTGAACCAGAAACATCGCAAGCATTAGGTTTTGGTTTCCGATGTGGTTTCTTAGGGTTGCTGCACATGGATGTGGTACAAGAACGTTTAGAACGTGAATTTAATTTGGAATTGATCACGACAGCTCCATCAGTTATCTACCATGTAAATTTGACTGATGGTACTCAATTGATTGTGGATAATCCATCTGATTTTCCAGATCCATCAAAAATTCAAAGTGTCGATGAACCATACGTTAAAGCGAACATCATGGTTCCAAACGATTATGTAGGAGCTGTCATGGAACTTTCACAACGAAAACGTGGTGAGTTTATCACGATGGATTACTTAGACGATTATCGTGTAAATGTCGTATACCATATTCCTTTGTCAGAAATCGTTTTTGACTTCTTTGATAAATTGAAATCAAGCACGAAAGGGTATGCCTCGCTTGATTATGAAATGGCAGACTATCGTGAGAGCCGTCTAGTCAAAATGGATATTTTACTAAATGCTGAAAAAGTGGATGCTTTAAGCTTTATCGTTCACCGTGAATTCGCTCAGGAACGCGGTCGGGCTATCGTCGATAAATTAAAAGCCCTGATTCCTCGTCAACAATTTGAAGTGCCTATTCAAGCGACTATCGGCACAAAAATCGTTGCTCGTACGGACATCAAAGCTTTACGTAAAAACGTATTGGCCAAATGTTATGGTGGGGATGTTTCTCGTAAACGTAAATTATTGGAGAAACAAAAAGAAGGTAAAAAACGAATGAAACAAATCGGTTCAGTCGAAGTTCCTCAAGAAGCCTTCATGGCAGTGTTGAAAATGGACGAGGATGAACCTAAGAAGAAATAAGAAATGATGCATACTTTCTTGAGGCGCTGGATGGAAATATCCTTCGCCTCCTTTTTTTAAATTAACCTTTAAGTCATGAAGGATGATAAGACCGAAAAAAGTGAATCGGTTGAGCATTGTTTATGAATGTTAGTAAGTAGAAGATTAATTGTGATTTCATTTAACAATTGTATAATGCACGTGACTATTGATTTCATATACGAATCTATTTGATAGAGAAAGGGTACAACTATGCAACGAATTAAAGAATTGTTAGCAGAAAAATTTGGCTATACTCATTTTAGAAACGGGCAAGAGGAGATTATCCAAAAAGTTTTGCAAGGAGAAAATGTTTTAGGAATTATGCCAACTGGCGGAGGAAAATCGATATGTTATCAATTACCAGCATTAGTCTTAGACGGGCTGACACTGGTAGTGTCTCCTCTGATCTCCTTAATGAAGGATCAAGTAGATAGTTTGAACGAGGTGGGAATCCCGGCAGCTTTTATTAACAGTACATTGTCTACTATAGAAATGAATGAACGTGTCAGAAGAGCAGCTCGAGGTGAGATTAAGCTGCTATATGTTGCACCAGAACGATTGGAATCGGCCGATTTTCGTGAATTATTGCGATATGTACCAATCGAACTTCTAGCAATTGATGAGGCTCATTGTATTTCACAGTGGGGACATGATTTTCGTCCAAGTTATTTGAAGTTAGCAGAAACCATCCAGAATTTTAATCAACAACCTACGATCATCGCTTTGACTGCCACCGCAACACCACAAGTTGCAGAGGATATATCTACCTTGTTGCATATTTCTGAAGATAATGAGATTAAGACAGGTTTTGCACGTGAAAATTTGGCCTTTCAAGTAATAAAGGAACAAAAAGATGTGTATTTGCTGGAATATTTAAAGTTAAATCGTGGACAATCAGGAATCATCTACGCATCTACACGTAAGGAAGTTGAACGGCTATATCATCTATTGAAGCATCATGATTTTTCTGTCGGAAAGTATCATGGTGGATTGCAGGATACAGAGCGTTTAAAGAACCAAGAAGATTTTTTATTTGATCGAACTGAAGTAATGATTGCAACAAACGCTTTTGGGATGGGAATCAACAAGAGTAATGTGCGTTTTGTCATCCATGCGCAAATACCCGGAAATTTGGAGTCGTATTATCAAGAAGCCGGTCGTGCAGGAAGGGACGGCTTGCCAAGTGAGGCTGTCCTACTATATGCACCGCACGATATTCAGATTCAGCATTTTTTCATTGAGCAATCACAGTCTGAAATAACCTATCAGCAAAATGAGTACACCAAGTTACGCGAAATGAATCAGTATGCCCACACACAAATGTGTCTTCAACGCTATATTTTAAATTATTTTGGTGAGGATCAACCAGATTGCGGGAGATGCAGCAATTGTTTAGATGAGCGAGAACAAGTTGATATTACAACGGATACTCAAAAAGTCTTATCCTGTGTCAAACGGATGGGAGAGCGTTTCGGAAAAGCATTGGTTGCAAAAGTCTTAACAGGATCAAATGACCAAAAAATTAAACAATGGAACTTTGAACAATTACCAACCTATGGGTTAATGAAGGACCAGTCTCAAAAAGATGTCTCTAATCTAATTGATTACTTGACCGCTGAGCGCTACTTGGTTCCTACCGAGGGGCAATATCCTTTGTTGACTGTTTCTGAACAAGGTGTCGCAGTGCTTTTAGGCAAGCAGGAAGTTTATCGTAAACAGGCACCGGTAAAACAATTGGTGGCTGATGATGAACTTTTTGAAAAAATGCGAAGCCTTCGATCACAGCTTGCTCAGGAGAAGAATTTGCCACCGTATGTCATTTTTTCAGATAAGACTTTGACTGAACTGGCAGAAAAACAACCGCAAACCTCATTAGAGTTTTTACAAATCAAAGGGGTAGGGAAAAGCAAACTTGATAATTACGGCGATCAATTCCTAGCATTGTTGAAAAAAGACGACAAATAAAACTCGATCGATTTTCTTCATTTTGAAGAGAGTCGATCTTTTTCAGTTAGTTCAAGCAAAATACTTATTTTTTATAAGCATGATAGGTACAATGAAGCTAGTGTGAGGACTCACAGTGAGATTAGAGCTTTAATTAGTGACTTATTCTAGATAGGAGTGTTGAAGCAATGTCAAAAGTGACTGAATCTGTTCAATTAAAAAATGGTGTAACATTGAAAAATCCATTAATGTTGGCACCAATGACCACCCAACTTAGTTTTTTTAATGGAATTATCACAGAGGATGAAATCACGTACTATAAAAATCGCAGTAAGGATTTAGGTGCATTAGTTACAGGTGCAGCGAATGTTCAATTTATTGGAAAAGGATGGCCCGGAGAACTAGGTGTCTATGACGATAAATTTATTCCCGGTTTGACAAAATTAGCGCAGGCAATCAAAGGTGAAGGTGCAAAAGCCATTTTACAGATCTTTCATGGTGGGAGAATGTCTACTTTAACTGCGACGGAAGGGGAAACGCCTGTGTCAGCAAGCGCGGTTCCTGCAGAGCGACCCGATGCAGTCACGCCGCGTGCGTTAACAGGAGAAGAAGTTCTCACGGTCATTCAAGATTTCAAACGTGCAGCGATTCGGGCGATCAAAGCCGGCTTTGATGGCATTGAAATTCATGGAGCGAATACGTATTTGATCCAGCAATTTTTTTCTCCCCAC
The DNA here is from genome assembly GCF_000407185.1 of Enterococcus malodoratus ATCC 43197. Lineage (GTDB taxonomy): Bacteria > Bacillota > Bacilli > Lactobacillales > Enterococcaceae > Enterococcus_A > Enterococcus_A malodoratus. Next base: position 373,812 of record NZ_KE136481.1, on the reverse strand, counting down.
TCCAATCGACGAGAAGATGAATGGGGCGGAAGCTTAGAGAAAAGGTATCACTTCATCGATGTACTGGTGGACGAAATTACCGAAGCCGTCGCAAAGTATGCCGAATCCCCATTTATCGTCGGCTATCGGTTTTCTCCAGAGGAATATGAGACGCCGGGGATTCGAATGGCAGATACCTTGTATCTTGTTGACCATTTAGCAGAAAAACCTTTAGATTATTTACATGTTTCTTTAAATGAATACGATCGGCTGTCAGTCGAAAAAGACTACCAAGAAAAAACAATATTGGCGTACATCCACCAAAAAGCTAACGGACGTGTGCCAATTGTTGGCGTAGGTGGTGTACAAACGCAAGCAGACGTTGAACATGTGTTGGAAAATGCGGAACTGTCGGCAGTTGGTCGCGCAATGGTTTATGATCCGGATTGGGCTGGGAAAGTTTTGAACAAGCAGCCTGTCCATCGATTAGAGGAGATCGATGAACAGGTCCGTAACTTGAGAGGTACGAGTCTGTGGGATTTTGTTCAGCAAGTTCGGTTAGATAAAGAGTAACTAAAAATAAAGCTTACAAAACAACCCCAAATGTTGGTTTGTTTTGTAAGCTTTTCAATTATGTTAAACGAATGATAATAAAAACCGTTGGATACTTCCAACGGCCATGAGCTAGTGTAGTGTCAAAATTGTTGGTCAAAACTTTAATAAAGCTAGCTCGTGATTATTTTACACCCGTTAAACAAATAAAAAAAGAGTTATGTAAAATGATTATCGTTTTGAACAAAAGAGAATTATAAAGCAGTCCTAGCTCCATTTATAGCAGCTATGTTAGTTTGTTTCGAATATTTGCGGTATTATCTCGTCTATTTTCAGTAATTCTTCTTCTGAGAGTATCTTACCATCTTTCCGCCAAATGTTTATTCGCCGATGCTCTTTTTCGAGGGCAAAGTTTTCTGTAACGTATTTTGCTCGCTCATTTTTTAAAAGACTCTTTATGAATAATGCACGCAGTTGGCTAAGAGTTAAGCCATTCTCTCCTTGCATTAAGAAGGGTGATTCATAGTGATAAACGCGTTGGTCATTTGAAACTGTTCCACGCATAGTTTTGCTCCTTCCTACATTTGCTTAACTCATTCTATCAATAAACAATAGATTTAAAAATGAAATTTAAACCTGAATAATTCATAGATCTAATTTTTTTGGGAAAATAACGTTTATACATCGATTTGAGTTGAATTTTCTTTTTTCAACCGGTTTGTACTTGCGAAAACAGATTTCCTTTTGTTTTTTTAACGAAGATAGGGAATCTGGAGCTGTTTTTGGGCGCACGAATCCCTTAGTGATTCCATGTCTTTTTAAAAGCTGATTGCTATTTTACACTTGCCAACTGAGTTGCTGGATTTTGTCCAGTAACTGATAAAACAAGTCTTGATAGACATGGGAGGAGCTCATCCGTAAAAGCAATCTACGGCCACTGCGGACTAATTTACCCGCGACCTTGAACAGGCGGAGCCGCAATGTGTCGACTTGGAATGTCGCTTCCTTTTCAGGTAGACATATGGTCTTCATGAAGTTGACCAGGTTGTAAGCCAACAGGCTTACCATCATCCGTGCATGATTTTCCAAGAAGCTTGAGCTATCCGTCTTGTCGAAATAGAACCCATTTTTTGCTTCCTTGATGAAGTTCTCCATGGTGCCGCGTTTATGGTAAATCTGGAAGATGGTTTTCGCGGATAGTTCCTCGTGAAAATTAGTGACCACGTACTCGTGACTGAACACCAGCTGATTCGATTCCCGAGTCGATTTGATACAGATTCGACGTTTTTGGGACCAGCTATTGGCTTGATAGAACGCGGAATAGTAGTGGACTTCCCTTTCCTCCCAGGGATGGTCGTCCCCAACCAGGACAAAGGTTTCCGCTAGTTTTTCCACGACTTTATTTGATTTCAGGCGGATGACATAGAAACTTTCGTTGGATTCACACGTATCATAGACCTCGGGCGTCGCAAAGCCGCTGTCTCCCCGGACCAAAATATCAGTGCAGGGAAGGACTTGACGGTAATGTGTGAGCATCGGTGCCAGAAAATCTTTTACACCTTTTGACGTATACACATTTCCAGAACGAAGTTCTGCTTTCAGAAAGTCTCCCGTAAGGCCATCGAAGGCTACCAACGGATGATAGCCCTGTGTGCCGTAATGGGCATTGTGCTCAGTCTTTTCTTGATTCCCGAACGTATCCGAATGTGTGGAATCTAAATCGATGATCATTTGGGTATTGTTCCGTTCCATGCGGACCTTGTCCAGCATGGCTTGGTTCAGTTCCTGGAACTGTGCAATGTTCTCCTCGCTGATCCGGTCCCAGAAGCGGGATAGCGAGGCCTGGGAGGCGATGGCTTCCTTATCCAAAACCAACCGAAAAATGGGATCTTCCTTCAAGAGATTGGCGGATGAATCTGCGGAATATCCGGCAATCAACTGGAAGAGCAGCTGTTCGAGCAGGGAGATGTTGTCATGAGTCCAATAAATACGGTCCTCATTGAAGTGGAGGAATTGCTTCGCGAACGAATAAAATCCAAGCGAATTCATGAATTCCTTCACCAAGATGAGACCGGCATCTGACGAAAGATTACCACCGGTGTTTGACACCACCATTTTAGAGTTGAATTTTACGTGTTTTTCCTGTAATGTAGCCATTGAGAGAACCCCTTTCTTGGTTTAGTTTAGACACTTTAACCATAGCAGATTGGGGTTCTTTTTGTACACCCAAAGGGTGCGGTAAAAGAAAAGAAGAACCGTGCGTTAATAAGCTTTTAATAGAGTTTCAGAAATTCTATGAATTATTCAGGTTAAAATAAGTAGGTTTAAACTGACCATATCTTAGAAAATAATCAAGAACTTGAGAATGACAACGAGTCGAACTTTGTCTGCAGTCGATAGATACTCATTTTTTATTGTGAAGAAAAGATGCTATAAAGATTAAAATTTTTAAACTAGTTTTATTTATGGAAGTAATAATGAGGCGAAATGTTCGTGTTTAGCAGCTCAACCATAGAATAAGGTTAAGCACCCGCGAACGAAGCTAGCTTTGGTAAACGATGGCTTTATTAAATAGGTATCAATTCAATAGGGTGGGATAGAATGAAAACTTAATATTTCATTCTGCAAATAACAAAATGTTCATGTTTTATTTGCATTCGCTGTACAGACATGTTATGATATTCAAGTAATACTTTGATATGTGTCTAGTTGTTTGACTTTATGTTCGATATACTTTTTCAATACACATCATTTTTTTATTACAAATAAGCACATATGATGTGTAATTGGAGGTACTATACATGAGTAATGGTACAGTTAAATGGTTTAATGCAGATAAAGGTTTCGGTTTCATCACTGGAGAAGATGGCAATGATGTTTTTGCACATTTTTCAGCTATCCAAGGTGACGGATTCAAAACTTTAGACGAAGGTCAAGCTGTGACTTTCGATGTTGAAGAAGGCCAACGTGGCTTACAAGCAACTAACATTCAAAAAGCGTAAAGCTATTGAATTAAAAGATTATTAAGAAGATCGGAAACGATCTTCTTTTTTTTATACTGAACTTTGCTGCAGTTGCGTTTAAAGGAGGATCCGTTATAATGGCGAGTACTTATGGCTTCAAATCTCCAAAATTATCAATTTTAGGTGAGCGTTTTTCGATAGGTCAAGAAGTTATGTTTGAATATCAAAAAGAGATGCATTTGGGAATGATAAAAAATAAGTTGAGTAATTCTGTAGTTGTTAAAATAGTGAAGAGTGAGACGGAGACCTTAATCGACTTTATAACGGTTATTAGATACACCGACCTAATAGAACCCCAAACAGAATTCTAATTACGGAATTTATCGTTAGAATACAACAATAACCTAGTAGCAAAGACGACTTTTTAATAGTCGTTTTTTTATTGAGAAAGTGAATATCATTTCAGAAAGATAATAATTCGTTTGATCTTGAAATTAAGTGCTTAGCGGCACTATATGATTTTCCTTTTCTTCTATAATACAAAAGACCTATTCATGATATTTATCGTGAATAGGTCTTTTGCTTCATTTTTTATGACTGATCATCTTTGATAGTCGTAATTTTGAAAATGAAAGAATGAGCAACTTCTTGGAATTTTAAAATCAGTTGTTTTTCAAAATGAATAATGCGAATGTGGATGCTTTGGAAAGAATTTCTAATTTTACTGTTTTTGTAAAATTGTATTCGAATGAAGTCCATTAATAAAACGGTAATTCCACCTGCAAAGCCGCAATTGTACAAATTAATACCAGCTGTTAGATATTGTGTATTTCGAGTAATTAAGGAAAATAGACTTCCCGAAAGAGTTCCTGTCACCAGCCCATATTTTCGCGTCATAGGAGAAAGGGTACTGGCAAAGAGGATAATAACGATATTATTAGTAGTTGCCGCATCTTGATAGAGAAATAGAGCAGTCAGAAAAACTCCTATTGCCGGAAAAAAGAAATAACGAAATTTAAAATTATACATACTAAAACCTGCAAAGGTCAGAATGGCACCAACTAAAATACCGCTTAAGGGAACCTTCAGAAAGAGCGTAAAGACAACTGCTAAATAACCATATAGTGAAAAACGAGCGATTTTCTTTAAATCTAATAGCAGATGCTTCGAATAGGTTGGATTTCTTTTATAAAATGAAAGAAAGACGAGTAACGGGACAGTGAATAAAGTTACTAAGAAAAGCAGCAAAGCGTGATGATGCTCAAAGGAGAGGGCATGAGGTACGATTTTTATCACTAAAATATTTCTTGTAGTCAAATTTCCTATAATGCCGATAAAACCAGCAGAAAATCCCATGTTGTAGAGATTCAATTCTTTAGTGTGTACTTTTAAAAATTCAAAGATTGGTAAAATCGCATAGCCGATGACTAAACCAGCAAATAATGCGACGAGCTTGTTTGAAAGAAAAAAATGATCAGGAGCACAATAAATTGTACTAACAATGGGGGAGAGACAGGTACTCAGAAGTCCCATTACCAATAGTTCTTGTTTTCCTGAATGATGGATTCGAAGATAAAGCAGACAGCCCAGAATGATTGGTGCGGAGTTCACGATATTTTTGCCAAAAAAAGAAAAACCTGAGAGCATCATGATAACTGAAACAGTCAACGAACAAAAATGATGTTTATGTTTCCGCAAAAGAAAAAGGCTGCTCAGCGTTAGCAGTCCGCTGTTCAAAAAAGCTGGACCAACGCCTGCAATGTGGACATAATCCGTAATTAAATTACTAGGTGAACTGATGATCCGCTGCATACCCGTAATTAGTTTGTGCGGGCTGGCCAGAAAAAAAGCAGCGAATGTAATGCTTAATCCATATGAAATCAAAAAAATAAAAATGATATTTGTAGAAAGTAATGCTTGTTTTGTTTTCCCCAAAGAATCACACTCCTCTAAGTGACTTGAACGACTTTTACCCCTATATTTTGGATATCATTTAAAAGTTCTTCTGAACTAAATTGATCGGTAATCAAATAATCAAATGCTGAAATGTCGGACATTTTAAATTTAGAAGTTACGCCAACTTTTCGATGGTCTGCGACTAAGACTTTGCATTTTGTGGTCCGCTTGACCATCAATGTATTGATCGTTGCTTCATTGATTGTTTTTGTAGTAACTCCATTTTCTAAATCAATCCCACTGCAGCCGACAACACATACATCGGCATTAATCCCAGACAAAGTTTGAACTGCCACATCACCAACTAATGCTTCTTTTGGGTAGCGCATTTCTCCACCCGTCAAAATATAATTATGATGGGCGTTTTGTGGAGAGTAATTAATTTTTAGATTGTTTGTAATGACCGTTAAATGGTCGAGGTGCAAATAATCAATTACTTTTAAAGCCGTTGAACTAGAGTTAATAAAGAGTGTATCGTTATTATGAATGTGTTTACTCGCTTCCTTGGCAAGGAGTTGCTTCATTCGAACAGGTCCCGAATGATCATTCTCAGGTTTATTATCATAATTAAATATGCAATAGCCAAATTTTCGAATGATATCGTTTTTTTCCTCTAGTAGATGCAAATCACGACGAATCGTACTAATAGAAACATCCAAATTATCAGCTAGCTCTAGAGTAGTCATATGTTCATTCTTTTCTAAAATATCCAAAATATCTTTATGACGTTTATCGATATTGATGATCGAATTCTTCAACTAAATCCCTCCGTTTTGATCCTTTAAAAAGTTGAAAAGATCAGGAAAACGCTTTATATGGATTTATTATACATTTTTATTAGATATTTTAATATATAAAATCTTAAAAAAATCAAAAAATCATTAAAAAGGGCTTCCATACGACTGATTTAAGAATAAGACTAAAGGACTATAGAAGATAAGATCAAATGATTGTACAATATAGGTAACAAGTTACGTATTGTAATGAGACAGGAGTGATTCTTATGACTATCGAAGATTTGACCGAAGCGTTTAAAACGGGTCGTGATAAGCAACAACGAGCGATTTTTGCCAGTTTATTTATTTTAGGCAATCGTTTACAGACCTCGTTTGACAAAGTAGACCCTCTGATCACGATGAAGCAGTTTATGGTAATGATCATGATCAAACAGGCACCAGAAAAGGTATTGGATCTAACAACCTGTGGCGAATTGTTGGGCAGCTCGAGGCAAAATGCGAAGAAGCTGGCAGCGGCATTGGAAAGCAAAGGTCTTATCAGTATTTCTCGAAACAGTGATGATCGAAGAAAAACGGATCTTTCCTTAACATTCAAAGGAGAAGAGTATTTTCAAACAGTTGCACCATTACATAACCAAGCATTACATGCAATTTTTGAAAATTATTCAGATGAAGAATTGGAGCTGTTTTTTTCTATTTTTATGAAATTATATGACGGTGCGGAAAAGCTGGAAGCAATGGAAAATAAGTTAGATAAACCAAGGAGGAAATAGAATGACAACGATCGTGATCTACGCAACGAAAAAAGGTAGTTCGGAAATTTATGCTAGAGAATTCGCAAATTCGCGGCACTATCCAATATTAGAGCAGGCTCAAGTTACTTCAAAGGAGCTAATAACGGCGAGAAATATCTATTATTTTGGCAGTGTTTACGCTGGAAAAGTTCTAGGGTTGGAGGAGTGGAAGAAAAAAATTGATGATAAGAAAGAAATGACAATAGTTTCTGTTGGTTTATCGTCAAAAAACGATCAGGAGAAACTAGCTGAGATACAAAAGGGGATTAGTGAGGATTTTCCTGAAGCAGCGACTGTTCATTTAAGAGGCCGATTAGTAAAAGAACAGATGAAACTGCCGGAGAAATTGATCGTGAAAATGATCTCCATGGCTAGTAAAAAGAAAATAGAGCAGGAGAAATTTGATATCGAAAAAGCCATCGAACAAGTTGTAGACGTGAGTTGTGTGGATTTTATCGATTTAGCTGAATTAGATAGGATTATTTAAAAAGAGAAGGGATTGAAGAATATGGGGAAACGAACGATAATTATTTTGATTGTTGTAGTAGCACTGGTGGTCTGTATAAAGCTCGGGACAGGCATTTTAACAAAGCGGACGTTGAAAAAAGTGAGGGTCAACGAGCTCGACATTTCTAAAGTAGCCGATGGCGAGTATATAGGTTTTGCACAGATCAAACCAGTCTCGGCCAGGGTACAAGTGAGTGTGGAGAAAGGTAAAATATCCGCGATTCAAATCAAAGATCATATGACTGGTTTAGGCAAGAACGGTGAGAAGATCGTGAACAGAATTATCGATAAACAAAGTTTGGAGGTGGACGCTATCAGCGGGGCGACGCAGAGCAGTATAACGATCCTGAAAGCTGTTGAAGATGCGCTAGTTTCCGGAAATTAAATTTTCTTTTCTTGTTATAGCAGTGTTGTAAATGGCTGCTTTTTTATGGGTTGTTGCATTTTTTTGGAACTCGCTGCGGACGCTTTATAATATTGCCATTTTGCTGATTTTGACTTAGTTATGGAGCCAAGGTATTGAAGCTGTCTGATGAGTACAGTTTTTATTAGCCAGTATTCTAGCTTACATCGGAATCAGTTATTTCGATAGTCAACGCTGGCAATGGCGTATGATGATTTAACAAAAAAAGGGTCTATTCCAGTCATTGGAAATAGGCCCTCTTTTTTTATGTTCGTCACTTTTTATAAATAATAGTTGAACAAATCTGGTAAATCAACTCTCACCAACTCCTCGGAGGCAAGGACCAGCTGATTTTTTGAATCATACACAGTACCTCTGTGGTGGATCACCGATAGTCCGCTTTGCACATTAAACAGCTTAGCCTGTTCCTCGGTCAATTCGCTGATGGATACTTGATTCATTCCCTTATATTTTGGTTCAACGGCAAAACGATTAAGTACCTGATACAGTGATCCGGTTAAGTCTTCCTCAAACAAGAAGGTAAAATGCATTGGGAAAAAGTTATTCTCCAGCATAATTGGTACACCGTTGATTTTACGAAGACGCTGGACTGATAGAACCGTCTCAGAATTGAAAAGATTACTAAATTCTGCGGGAACGGGAAGCTCCTGTAAGGAAAGGACATCCGAGGTCAGCTTTTTTCCTTGCTCCAAGCAAAGTTGAGTCAGGGATAAACTTTGCTGCTGCGCTTGTTGGCGATTTTTTACAAAGGTTCCTTTTCCTTGGAGACGAGTCAAATAGCCTTCCTCTACCAGTTCATCAATCGCTTTGCGAACCGTAATTCGACTTACATTGAACCGCTTTTGAAATTGCGCTTCTGAAAGCAATTTATCACCGGGAGTCAATTCCTTCTGGTGGATCTGCTGGAGAATCGTTTCTTTTATCTGTAAATAAAGAGGCTTGTTCTCATCATTAACCTTTTGAATCATCTTCACACCGCCTTTTCTTCATTATAATCAAAAAGAATTGATAGTTCAACTATAGTACAAGTTCAGCTATATGTATTGAACTTGTATTGACATTGAACCGAACATGTATTAAACTCGTATTATTGAAAGGTAATTACTTAAGGCGATTAAAAGAAAGCGAGGAAGCACGATGGAACTAAGAGAAATTATTGAAGCAATTAACGAAGAGAAGCAAAAGGTCGGAGGAATCGAGAATGTCGTTTGGTTGGCGGCGGGAGGCAGCTATGGCGGCTTTTATCCCGGACATTATTTTTTGGATCAGGAAGCGAAGAAGCTTCGGTCTAAAAATATTACCAGCAATGAATTTGTTCAGGCACCGCCTGCTTTTGTGGGAGAGAATACTGTCGCTGTGGTTTGTTCTATGCGAGGGACACCGGAAACGATTGAAGCAGCGAAGGTCGTTAAGAAACTAGGGGCGGCGACTATTGCGTTATACGTCGATGAATCGGAATTAACAGAGGTTTGTGATTTCAAATTTGTTTACGATTCTGTCGCGGTGGACAGCAGCGATTTTTCTAAAACGAATGCCGCTTATGGATTGAAAATCGCGATGCTTCTTTTGGATGTTGTTGAAGGGTATGAACATGTGTCTGTCGCGTTACAAAGCTTCGAAGGAGTTGATAGTGCCTATCGACAGGCTGTAACGGATATTCGAACCAAGGCGATCAAATGGGCACTGCAAAATCGTGAGTCGAAGTCCATTCATGTCTTGGGGAGCGGGGCGACATTTGGCGCAGCCTATATCTTCTCAATCTGCAACATCATGGAGATGCTGCAGATTGATTCACCAACAGTTAACTGCTGTGATTTCTTCCATGGGCCGTTTGAGGTAATCAATGAGGAAACCTCTGTTTTCTTGCTTGTGGGTGAGGGCGGCAGCCGTTCGAACGATGAGCGCGCGGCGCGCTTTTTACAGGAATTTGGCGGTAAAAATGTCTTTCTGTTAGACGCTCAGGATCTGGGACTGAATAAATTCGATTCCAAGGTCAGTGAGCATTTCAATCATTTGATTTTCTCTCCGATTTTGAACAATGTCTTTATGCGAGAGCTGGCCTACCAGATCAAAAAAGACTACATGACTCGCACTTATATGTGGAAAGCGCAATACAATTAGAACAGGCTTTCACCCAGTGGATAAAAAACCGCTGGGTGATTTTTTTTGCAACAAATCCGCATGCTATTATATAGAAGAAAGGAGTCTTTTTTTCGGCATTCTCTTCTTCATCTATACGTCAACACTCTTTCCGCACATTACCTTCACCACTATCCAGAGTGTTGGAAGCATTTGATAAACCCTTGTCAGAACTGGTTTTGACGGCTGTAACTAAAGTTGGCACGGTAGTTGCTTAATATAAAAGTGAGAACAGTTATAAGGAGGATAGGGAATGAACAAGATTATTTTAGCAAGCCATGGAGAGTTTTCGCAGGGATTGAAGCAGACTGTATCAATGATTATTGGCGATGAAGGAAATATTTTTGCTCTCTCGGCATTTCGTGATGAGGATGAACCAATCAAAAATCAAGTAGAACGTCTATTAGAAACGACCGGCTATGAGGATGTCTACATTTTGACCGATATTTTTGGTGGCAGCGTCAATAACGATTTGTTAACGATTCAGCAAAAGCATCCAGAGCTGCACTTATTTGCAGGAATGAATTTGCCGTTGGTGATCTCGATCGCGACGCAGACCGGAAGAATTGATTCTGATCAATTGGCAAATATCCTCGAGGACAGCCGTCGAGGAATGATTGACTGTAAACAGCTATTAGCAGAAAAAATAAATATTGGAGGGGACGATTTATGATTAAACTAGTCCGCATTGATTACCGTTTATTGCATGGACAAGTGGTTTTTTCTTGGACCAAGTCACAGGGGATCAATCGCATTATCGTGATCAATAAAGAGGCAGCCACAGATGAATTTAAGAAGATGTCGCTGAACTTAGCCAAACCCACTGGTGTGAAGCTGAATATTTTTACAGTAGACGAAGCGTTATCAAAAATGGCGAAGGTTGAAACATTAAAGGAAAATATCATGCTGATCTTTGGGAATACGAAAGAAACATTGGCGTTTTGCAAGGCGTACCCAAAGATTAAGGAAATTAATTATGGCGGAATACCTAAAACGAATGACGGTAAACAATTCGGCAGCGCCATTTTTCTAAACGAGGAGGAGCAGGGAGAAGCCAATCAGTTGAAGGAAATGGGGATAAAACAATACATGCAGCAGATACCAACCTCTAAATCAGAGGATTTAAATAAATTAATTTAAAAGGAGGGCTTTAAATGTTGGTTCAATCAATAGTTTTAGGATTGATTGGTGTATTCGTCATGCTGGACTCCCGAATTCTGGGCCGACTGAACTTCGAGCGGCCGTTGATCGTTGGGACACTCGTAGGTTTGGCATTGGGAGACTTGGAGAAAGGGCTGCTTGTCGGAGCATCGATCGAGTTGATCTCTTTGGGGGTCGTTCAGGTTGGAGCCGCCGTACCTGCAGATATGACATTAGGAGCAGTTATCGCAACAGCTTTTGCAATTTTATCCGGTTCAAATGCAGAGACGGCTTTGACAATCGCGATACCGATCGCCATTTTAGGACAGCTCTTAGGAATTTTGATGCGGACCGTTTTAGCCAGTTTAACACACCGAGCCGATTCGTTGATTGAGGAAGGGAAGTTCAAACGGGTACAGCACATTCACATTGTCTGGGGGACGATCTTGTATTCATTGATGTATTTTGTTCCTATTTTTCTAGCGATTTATTTTGGAACGGATTTGGTTAAATCGATCGTTGACGCAATTCCTGAATGGATTACTGATGGGTTGAGTCTAGCAAGTAAGCTGCTGCCAGCGTACGGGTTTGCTTTGCTGCTGCAAACAATGCTGTCTAAAAAAATGATGCCGTTTCTAGTTTTAGGTTTCTTGATCACTGCTTATTCAGGCTTAGGAATTACAGGAGTGGCATTATTTGCTGGTATCGTGGCCTTTGTCATGTATCAGATCGAAGCAAATAAATCTGGTGGAAGCGGCGGCGGATCGGCAGAAGAACCTGATGCATTGGATGATCTATAAGAGGAGGGAATAAAATGGCAAAAGAAAAAGATCAAAATGGTCGGAAGTATTGGCAATTTTTCTGGCGCTCATGGGCGATACAGGATTCTTGGAATTATGAGCGTGCGATGAATATGGGTTTCTTATACGGAATCGCTCCAACTCTAGATCGTATCTATAAAGATCCTAAAGATGAAACGTTGAAAAAAGAAGCTTATCAGCGGCATATGCTGTATTACAACTGCACACCGCAAACGAGCGCGTTTGTATTGGGCTTAGCTGCTTCAATGGAAGAACAATATTACGGGGATCAAGAAGGCTTTAATCCAGATACGATCAACTCGGTGAAAACCTCATTGATGGGACCTTTATCCGGTATCGGAGACTCCTTTTTTCAAGGAACCGTTCGAGTTTTAGCCTTTGGTTTAGGAATCAACTTAGCACAACAAGGGAGTATTTTAGGTCCAATCCTAGCGATGATCATTTCCTTCGTCCCATCGTTTCTTGTGACGTATTATGGCGGGAAATTTGGATACAATATGGGGAATAAATATTTGACTAGATTATATGAGGGCGGGTTGATGGACCGAGTGATGTACGTCTGCTCGATTATCGGTTTGATGGTTATCGGTGCAATGATCGCCAGCATGATCGGAATCACGACGCCGATCGAATTCGGTAAGACATTTGTGCTGCAGGATGTTTTAGACAATATTATGCCGCAGATGCTGCCGTTTGCATTAACAATGTTTATGTACTGGCTGCTGCAAAAGAAAGTAAATACAAGCATCATGCTCTTGATCTGTATCGTCGGCGGCTTGATTTTGAGTGCATTAGGAATATTTGTTTAACTTTGGTAGTTGAAACAGAGCTGTGATGAAAAGCAAGACATCATAGGATCGTTTCTCTAAATAAAAAAGAAAACTGAGGAGGAATTCAGAAAATGAATTCAACGATGGAAGCAAAAGACATTATCAAAGAGATTGTAGGAAAGCATGAAGTGAAACATGTTGTCTTCGTCGGCTGTGGCGCATCAAAAGCAGATTTGTATCCAGCAAAATACTTTTTAGACCAAAATGCGAAGCAATTACGCATCAGCCACTACACAGCCAACGAATTCAACTTTGCGACACCAACTTCGGTCGATGAGAACACCGTGGTGATCTCGGCTTCACTTGGAGGTGCAACTCCAGAAACAGTGGAAGCCAATGCCGTTGCCAAAGATAAAGGTGCTACAGTAATTAGTTTAACACGAATGATTGATGCACCGCTAACAAAAGATGCAGATTATGTTATTTATCATCGCTTTGCTGAAAACTATGCCGCAAAACTTGAAAAAACCGGTTATTGCTTATTATTGGCCGTAGAATTATTAAATCAAGTCGAAGGCTATGAACACTATGAAAAAATGCTGAATGGCTTTTCAAAAATCTATGATTTGGCACAAGAAAGCGCGGAATCCGCTCGAAAAGCAGCGAAACAATTCGCAGACCGCTTCAAAAATGAGAAAGTTATTTATATCATGAGCAGCGGCGCGACACATGAAGTGGCTTATTCTTCTTCTGTTTGTCTAATGATGGAAATGCAGTGGATCAACTCTGGTACTTTCCACGCGGGAGAATTTTTCCATGGTCCTTTTGAAATTGTTGATAAGGACGTACCGTTTATCCTGTTAATGAATGATGGAAAAACACGAGCCATCGATTCTCGCGCTTTGGCCTTCTTGGACCGCTTCGATGCGAAAACAGAAGTTGTTGATGCGTTGGATTATGGCTTGTCCGCTCATATTGAAAAAGAAGTTTTGGATTACTTTAATCCATTTGTAATCACTGCTGTATTCAGAGTATATGCAGAAGAACTTTCTTACGCAAGAGAACATCCGTTGACCAAACGTCGTTATATGTGGAAGCTTTCTTACTAGTCGCAAAAATACTTTGCGAAAAAACTGAGATTCTATGTCTCGGTTTTTTCGCATTATTAAAAAATCTGATCCTTCCGATAAAGGAAATGCTATACAATAGTATTGAAGGGACAACAAATCGATTAAAAGCAGGTGATGAAAATGAAAAAAGAACTGGATGAATACTTGTATGAGTTGACGATGAATCTAAATGAAGGATCCGAGGAGCGTTTTTCAGCAAATCAAATCGCTGAGTCACTGCAATTAAATCGAAGTACCATCAGCAGCTATTTGAATCAGGCATTTCGCGAAGGCGAGCTAATCAAGATCAAGAACTATCCTGTGTTATTTTTACATAAAAACGCATTGCTAGATGCGTCTATTATGATCGACAGGGCGGAGTATGATTCTATTGAAAAATTACTAGCTCCGGAAATGGGCAATGCACTTGAAGAAATCATTGGAGCCAATGGCAGTTTAAAAGAAGCGATTGATCAAATCAAAACCGCTGTTTTATACCCACATAATGGCTTGCCGATCCTGTTGATGGGTGTCAGCGGGTCGGGAAAAACCTTTTTAGCAGAAAAAATTTATGACTATGCCAAAGAACAACAGGTGATCAACAGCAAGGCGCCTTTTATCGCCTACAATTGCGCGCAATATTTTAACAATCCAGAGCTATTGTCATCGGCCCTGTTCGGACATACAAAAGGCGCTTTTACTGGTGCAGATCATGAGCATAGCGGCTTGATCGAGAAAGCGGATGGCGGAATCTTGTTTTTAGATGAGGTCCATCGGCTATCAGAAGAAGGACAAGAAAAATTATTTACCTTCATGGATACTGGAGAATTTTCTCCGATGGGGGATACGAGCATTCGGCGAAAGGCCAATGTCCGTTTGATTTTCGCCACGACTGAAAATGTCTATTCGGCTTTTTTACCGACTTTTTTAAGACGTCTGCCAGTAATCGTAACACTGCCTAAATTTCAAAATCGTCCACAGTCTGAACGGCTGCGCTTGATCGATTCATTCTTCATTGCTGAAAGTAGTATTTTAGAAAAGGAATTGCAAGTTTCTTACCCACTGATCGATTTCTTATTAAACAGTGACTTAGAAGGCAATGTCGGAAAAATAAAGAATATCATCAAATATGCCTGTGGAAATGCGTATGTCCACAAAAAAAATAGTCAGATAATCGTTGTTCGGTTGAAGGATCTGCCGCTTGAGTATAATTTGAAATTCAAAGAACAGTTCAGCAAACCCAAGAAGAAGATGCCCGATCGTACCTATCTGCCCAATACAACCCAACAAATTCATCTAGAGAGCAAAGAAACCCAGCTGCTTCGTAGTTTCTTTGATGAGATAGTAGGAGAATTCAAGAAGGTGCAGCAAAAAGAGAGTTTAGCGCAGGCATTTATTGAGGACAATGTAAACCGTGTGACTCAGATGATGGATGAGTTCATCTTCCAGGGAACCTATGAAAAGGAAGAATCGCTTTATTCGGTGCTGACCTATCACATCCGTCAGACATTGGATATGATGTATGAAAATTATGGGTTTGAGCAAGATGGTAACCGCGTCGTGTCTTTAGTCAGTTATCTTTATTTAAAAGACAACACAGATATTTTAAGCAGTCACTATGAATGGCAAGAACAAAAAAACGACATGATGGAGTTTTTAGATTCCTTTCTTGAGACGCCGTTTTGGTATGCAAAAAAATTATTGACCTATTTATCCCAGCAGCTAGACCAGCAATTATTAGAAGAAGATATTGTGTTTGTGACCTTCTATTTTTATAGTTTGCAGATTAGCGACCTGCCCAATGATGTGAAATGTATCGTATTGGCACACGGCTATTCTACCGCCAGCAGTCTGGCGAATGTAGTTAATCGAATGCTAGGTAAGAATGTTTTTCAGGCCTACGATATGCCAATCAATATTACTCTGGACAAGGTAGAGGCTCAGATCATTCGTTATATCAATGATTACCGAACAGATTCTGGACTAATTCTATTAGTAGACATGGGTTCGTTCAATCAACTAGGCGAACGTCTGACCAATCATATTAAGAGTCCCTTAGTAATCATCGATAATGTCAGTACACCGCTTGTGTTAGAGGTCGGTCAACATATCGTCAACGGCAACAGCGTGACGGAAGTCTACGAAGCGATCACAGTAGAAAATCGTATCCAAAAGCAGCTAATCATTCCAGAAATCAATAAGAAAAAAGCGATTATTACCTGCTGCTATACTGGAATGGGGAGCGCGACGCAGATCCAGGAGATTCTTCAAAAATGTTTAGGAGATTCTGCTCGAGAATTGACAATTCTTCCTTATGACTACAAAAAGCTAGCGGAAAATAAAATGTATGAAACGCCATTTCAGCTATATGATGTGCTGATGATCGTCGGAACTGAAAACCCTAAGATTAATCAGATTCCATATATTGGTTTGGATCAACTGATCAATGGCGAAGCTATTTCTGAATTTGCGGGATTGCTGCAGGAACAAGTAGCGATCGATGATGGAGCCTTCAAGAGTCAGCTGATTTTCAATTTCTCGATCAATAAAATAGTCGAAAATCTGACGATCCTTGATGCGACAAAGGTTCTGCGACTGGTTCAAAAAGCGGTGAAGGAACTGGAAAAATTGATGGGGATCGAGTTTTCTAATAATCAATTGTTCCTGCTTTACATGCATTGCTGCTCTATGATCGAACGGATCTTGCGCAAAGAAAGCGTCGATGAACAAGATGACATTGAGGAATATGTACAAAAAGAGGGGCACAATATGGAATTGATCCATCAAGCCTTTCTAGAGGTCGAGAAGGAATATACGATCGAGCTCCCGCTACTGGAACTTCGCTTGCTGAATGACATCGTAAAGGAATAGGTGAAAAATGAAAAAGGCAGTAATATTTGATATGGATGGCGTCTTGATTGATAGTGAACCATTCTATTTTGAACGGCGGATGGATTTTTTTAAAGCCAAGGGTATCCAGCCAGGCTCTGATAGGTTTGAGGATTACGTAGGAAATTCTGAAAAACAAACATGGCAAATGCTGGTGCCTGATAATGAAATTCAACGGAACCTGCTCCATAAAGAATATCTTCAGTACAAAAAACAAAATGACATCGATTTTTCTAAAGCGCTGCGGAGCACTGTGCCGCAAGTACTAAGCACCTTAGACGAAGCCGATATCATGATGGGGCTGGCCTCCTCGTCGCCTAGAAAAGAGATTGATCAGATGTTATCGGATTGCCGCTTAGCGAAGCATTTTTCCTTTACCATCAGCGGTGAAGAAGTAAGGGAAAGCAAGCCGAATCCAGAAATATATTTGATCAGTCGAGCAGCGTTGACATGTGAAGATTACTTGGCTGTAGAGGATTCTACATTAGGAATTGCCGCCGCAAAAGCAGCAGGGATATACACTGTAGCGTTGAAGCAAGAGTTCTTTATGGATCAGAAGGCTGCAGACGTTATCATCACTGATCTGAACGAGCTGCTAACATTACCGAGATTAACTAAATAATAAATCCAAAACTCTTCAATCAATATTTTTGAAGAGTTTTTTGTAATTCTTAGTTGCAAATAATTAGTATTTGTATTAGTATTACATCAATCAATAAATATGCGTTGAAGAGAAGAGTAATTGATCGTGAAACGATTAAAGAGACCCTCGGCAGGTGAAAAGAGGGATCGTAGAAAATCAATGAAGATGAACTCTGAGCCTTTAGCTTGTTCACGCAAGCTGGACGGGAAGCGACCGTTATATCGCCGGGTATGTCTGTACCGTTGAGGTATTATCTGTGAAGATAATACGAATAAGGGTGGTAACGCGAAAATATTCGTCCCTTTATTTATCAGTGATCTGGTGGATAAAGGGATGGATATTTTTTTTATTTGTCAAAATAATTTGGGAGTGTGTCTATTATGAAAAAAATCGGATTAGCAATATTAATTATAAGTTGTATTACATTTTTGGCTGCGTGTGGTTCGGGATCGGCTGAAAAAACGGATAAAATAAAAATTGGAGCATCCCCAACCCCGCATGCAGAAATTTTAGAGCACATAAAACCTGAGCTGAAAAAAAAGGGAATCGATTTGGAAATTGTTAAATTTGACGATTATGTTTTGCCGAATAAGGCGTTAGAAAATGGGGATATTGATGCAAATTACTTTTCTACTGTTCCATATTTCAATTTGCAAAAGAAAGAAAATGGGTACAAATTTTCAAATGTTGGAGCTATCCATCTTGAACCAATGGGTATCTATTCTCATAAAATAAAAAAAGTTAGCGACATACCCAATGGTGCTAAAGTCGTTGTTTCAAACGTACCTTCTGAATGGGGACGAGTGCTGAATATCTTTGTTAAAAACAATTTAATAAAAATTAAATCAGGTGTGCCCATCGATAAAGCTACCTTTGATGATATTACAGAAAATCCAAAAAATTTAGTATTTGATCATAGCGTCGATCCAACGCTGCTAACTTCGGCATACGAGAACAATGAAGGGGATCTTGTAGCAATCAACTCTAATTTCGCCTACGAAAAAGGTTTGAATCCTGTAAAAGATTCTTTAATGATCGAACAAAATGATTCGCCATATGTTAACATCGTGGCAACAAAAACAAGTAATAAGGATAACAAGGATATTAAGAAAATCGTTGAAGTACTACACGAATCAAAAGTTCAAAAATGGATTAAAGAAAAATGGGGCGGTTCAGTAGTGCCAGTTAATTAAAAAAATAAAAAGATAAGGTGGTAGCAATGGAACGAGCAATATTTGCAGGTGGTTGTTTTTGGTGTATGGTGAAACCATTTGATAGTCTACCTGGAATTGAATCAGTAATTTCTGGTTATACAGGCGGCGAAAAGGAAAATCCTACCTATTTAGAAGTAAAAAGTGGAACGACCGGACATACCGAAGCAGTTGAGATTATTTTTGATCCTGAGTTGATCTCTTATAGTGAGCTTGTAGAGATTTACTGGCAGCAAACAGATCCAACGGACGCTTTTGGACAATTCGAAGATCGTGGAAGCAGTTATCGCCCGGTTATCTATTATTTTGATGAACGACAAAAAGAAACTGCCGTAGATAGTCGAGCAGCTTTGCAAAATAGCGGACGCTTTGATCGGCCAATCGTCACTCAGATTGAATCCGCTGGAGTTTTCTATCCGGCTGAAGCGGAGCACCAAGAATATTATCAGAGAAACCCTGAAAATTATCAAAAAAATGCTGAAAAGAGAAAACAATTTATCACAGAGTTTTGGTAAGAAACTGCTGTGCAAAAGCTCTTAAATTTGTACAGGAGTTGAGAGGTCTATCTATAAGCATCCTTTATAATAGAAGAAAAGGGGATGTTCGATAATGATGACCACCAAAATTGAAGCGATATTTGACGTAGCAGTTGAACCAATCTGGGAAATTGTGACCTCGTTAAATGATGTAAAATGGCGCAGTGACCTTAGTAGAATTGAAGTACTTAAAGATCAGAAAAATTTTATTGAGTACACAAAGCAAGGAATCGCAACACGTTTTACAATCACAGAGTTTAAACCATTAATGTTTTATGCATTTTCTATGGACAATGACAGTATAAGCGGAAAATGGACAGGAGAATTTTTCTCTTTAGGAAAACATAAGACTAGGATCATTTTTAAGGAAGAGGTTACTGCAAAAAAGATATACATGAGGCCCTTTGTTAAGGGGTACTTAATCAAACAGCAGAAAACTTATATTAGAGACCTGACAAATTATCTAAGTAGACTCTGATAATTCCCAATTTTTCATAACGTGATTGAATCAGAAAGAGTAGTGTTTGTATTGATAATTATCAAAATGTGACATATGTCCTAATTGCTTTTCTATTGTTTCGCTAAACTGTGAATGTAGGAGGTGGTAAGGATGATGATCCTTATTTTATTCATTGTTTTTATTTCAGGGTTAGTGGTTTTTAAACAATGGAAGAACTATCAATCAAACTTAGCTTATTGGGAGCGAATCAATCAATATGAAGAACGGCGAAAAAAAGAAATTTTAACTATAGCTCTTAAAAATCAGCGGTTATTAAAAGGCAAATAGCCATTCGATTCCTTAATTACTAGGAGTCGGATGGCTTCTTGCATTTCTGTTTAACAATAGTAAACAGCTAAATATTTTTTTTGAAGTATTCGGCTTCAGAGGAACGCTTTTTAAGTTGATCTTTGTTAAGTATTAGAAATTTTCTCTTTTCTCGTTTTAAAACATTATCCTCGCAGAGTTTGTTTAATAATCGTAATAAATGTCGATAACTGACACCAATGGTTGCAGCTACATCGGTCAAATTATCGAAAAAATAATCCTTATATGAACCTTGTAGGATATAGGCACAAAGGCGCTGTTCACCTGAGTAAAGGGCATTGGATGTATAATTGTGAGAGCTATTAATTAGATTTTCTGATAGACCTTTGGCTAAAGTAGTCATAAAAGTAATGTTTTTGAAAATCGAATCATGATCATTTATAAAAGGGACAACGATGCATTCAAATGGAGAGAGAGTGATGACTGATGCTGTAGCGTAGCTAGTATTAGACATCAATTCTACATCACCAATCAAACCACTGGAAAGATAGTAGGCCAAAACTAAGTCTTTACCACTTGGAGCGCTGGTACAAACTTTAGCTTTACCTGAAACAACGATCATAATATATTTATATTCCGTACCTTGAGAGAAAATTGTTTCTCCAGATTTAAAACTTTTAATTTCACAAACATCTTGATGATCAAGTAACCCATACTTATCAAGTAGTTCAAGATGATAATCTTCAAATTTCTTATTCATAACTTCGCCTCGATTCCTTTTATCACAATATTCAAGTTATTCTTTTATCCCCATTCTACTATTATTTGTTCTTTTTTTGGTATGGAATAGTTCGATTAATCATAAAAAATTTGTTGTTTCCGGCATTTTTTATTGAAATAGAAGTATGCTGTAACTTTAGCAAGTTAATAATGAGAGGCTTTTATTAGTATATCTTGTTGTTTTTATCCCAATGTTATTTTTCAAATCAGCTTTTATGCAATATCGAAAGTTATTTTAAATGATTTGCATTTTCATAAAAGTCATTTGTGCAGTATGGTACAATAATAATTGTAATGTAAACGATTGCAAATAGAGGGAGGAAGATTGTATGACGAAGACAGTAATAGTAGGAACAAATCACGCGGGGATCGCAGCAGCAAACACACTTTTGGATAACTTTGATGATCAGGAGGTTGTAATGATTGATCGTAGCAACAACCTAAGTTATCTGGGTTGTGGAACAGCCTTATGGGTAGGTCGTCAAATCGATTCATACGAAGGATTATTTTATACAAATCGTGAAGATTTCGAGGCCAAAGGGGCAAGAATTTCAATGGAAACGACGGTTGAACGAGTTGATTACGACAAAAAAGAAGTTCATTGCCTATCAAAAACCGGAGAAGCCTTCATTGAAAACTATGACAAATTGATTTTGGCGACCGGATCAGTTCCCATCTCACCAAAGGTTCCTGGTCGTGATTTAGAAAACATCCATTTCTTGAAGCGTTTTCAGGATGGTCAAGCAGTTGATCAGATCCTAGGGTCCGAGAATATTGAAAATGTGGCAGTTATTGGTGCGGGCTATATTGGTGTAGAGATCGCTGAAGCAGCTAAAAGACGTGGAAAAAATGTGTTGTTGTTTGACGCTATGGAACGTTCACTGCCAAGTTATTATGACAAATGGTTTACAGATGATATGGATACTATTTTAAGTGAACATGGGATTGATCTACATTTTGGTGAATTAGCAAAGGAATACAAAGGTGATAAAAAGGTTGAATCGATCGTAACGGATAAAGGTGAATATAAAGTTGATCTAGTTATCAATGCAATTGGTTTCTTGCCAAATAATGAGTTAGGCAAGGAACATTTAGAATTATTCAAAAACGGCGCTTACTTAGTTGATCGTCACCAACAAACAAGTGACTCAAATGTTTATGCTGTTGGAGATTGTGCAACGATTTACTCAAATGCATTACAAGATACGACATATATTGCTTTAGCGACTAACGCTGTTCGGTCAGGAATAGTTGCGGGATACAATGTAGGTGGTGTTGCATTAGAATCTACTGGAGTACAGGGCTCTAACGGTATTTCAATTTTCGGTTTACACATGGTGTCAACTGGCTTATCTGTTGAAGCAGCGGCAAAAAATGGAATCGAAGTGAAATACACAGATTTTGAAGACTTACAGCGTCCTGGATTTATGAAACAAAATGCCAATGTTAAGATTCGGATTGTTTATGAAGAAAGCTCTCGCCGAGTAGTAGGAGCACAGTTATCATCAACGGAGGATATTTCTGGTGTGATCCATATGTTCTCACTAGCGATTGAAGAAAAAGTGACAATTGATAAACTGAAATTGCTGGATATCTTCTTCTTACCACATTTCAACCAGCCGTATAATTACATCACAATGGCTGCGTTAAGTGCAGAATAGTTAAATTGAATAGAAATCCCCCTAAAGAGTTGGACTTAAGTCTAACTCTTTAGGGGGATTTAATTATCCAGAATAGAGATATCTAATCAGCATCTGCTAATATATCTAAAACCTTTTGATAATTTTGATTTTGATATATTTCGTAATTCAATTTTTTATATAGCTTAACTGCGTGGTGACTCCAAGTCTGAGTATTTAGATAAAGATCTTGATTTGGGTAATATTCGTGAAGCAATTCAGTAACACGGATTGTTAATGCTTTGGCCAATCCTTTTCTCTGTTCTTCGGGGATGACACCTAACCAATGAAGACGAGGAGAATTATCTTCTGTCCACCAAGCAGTAAAGGTTGCCACTTTTTCTCCTTGTTGATTCTCAACAAAAAGCATTCGCCGCTCTAATTCTTTCTTATAAGGTGCGAATGAACGCTGAAAGTAATCAGCTGCATCCTGTTCTGTATCAAATTCTAAAACAGCCGTTTCGATTTGGCACCAATCTTTTTCATCACCTGGTTGATAAAAGATCATACGATATCCTTCCGGTAATTGGAGTTTTGGCAATGAGGGTGCATTCGACGGGCGAAACATGGTGAAGGGAATAAACGGTACTGACTTATCCAACATAACAAGACCTCCAGTCCTTTTCTCAATAAAAGCGTATCATGTAGGAATGGTAAAAGCCAGCTAGTTTTTTGTAATTATAGAAATCAGCGAAACTCTTGTTCTCCATAAAAACTTCTATTATAAAGAAAATGGAGACATTGATATTGATAGGTATTATATAATGAAAAGAGAAATTGAATTGCAGATTTATTAGTAATTGTCAAGATGTTTATTTAGAATTTCATCGACAGTGGTAATCTGCTGCAGTTTCAATTTATGAGAAAAAGTTAGGAGGTAGTTCTTTAATGGCTAAGAGGGTTTTCTTTGGTTTTTATTATGAAAATGATCTATCGAGAGCGCTAGTTGTTAAAAATAATTGGGCTTTAAAGGAGAATGAAGAGTCTGGGTTTATCAACAAGGCGGAATTTGAACGAATGAAGCGAGACGGTGATGAAGCTATTGAGCGCTGGATTGACAAACAATTAGTTGGAACTTCAGTGACTGTCGTATTAATTGGCAATGAAACATTGGATTCAACATATGTTCAATATGGAATTAAAAAAAGCTATGAACAAGGCAACGCGATCATCGCGTTGAAAATTGGTAAAGTAAAAAATTTAAGTCAACAAACATCTATCAGCCAGTCGGTAGTAAAAATCGTTGGTAAAAAGGATGATGGCGAGTTGCTATGGTTTGATGAAATCATTGATGGGGAATATGATTATATCAAGAATGATGGCTATACAAATCTCGAAAAATGGATTGAAAACGTAGATAAAGTAAAAGAAAGATAATTCCAATATCTTTCATTTATCTTTGAAATTTTTTTTGAAAGGGAGCTCGCTGAATACTTTTTAAAAAGGGGACTATGAAAGCGAATGAAAAAAAAAAGGGGAAAAATGATACGGCAATGGTTAGAGAGAAAAATAGGACGAGAATTTGAACAGAAAAGTTCAATTCTCGTCCTTTTAATTATTTTGATAATGCTAATGCCAAGGCCTTTTGAACTGCCACAATATTTTTGTCTTTTCTAAATTGAATTGTTTCTGCTGGAAGTTCTGCACTTGAAATCCAAATCTTTAGTTCTGCATCTAAGTCAAAATGTCCGCTAGTTTCTACTGAAAAACGTGAAATTGAACGATAAGGGATTGATTTGTACTCAACCTTTTTTCCAGTCATTCCTTGCTTGTCAACTAAAATTAAACGGAAGTCAGTAAAAACAATTAAGTCACGAACCAGTTTAAAGGCTAGAGAGACTGTTTCTCCAATAACTAAGACGTCTTCTAATTTTTCTTCAACTGCTTTGTTATTGTGTTGACTGGCATTGCCCATTAAGCCATCAAAAATACTCATTTAAAAACCCTCTTTCTTTGATTGATTAAAATTATTTTAGCTGATAATTAGTAGAATAGCTACTTGACCACTACTTTTCTAAGGAGAAAAATTCAAAATAATAATCATACTTTCACAAAAAAAGTTTTTGTTCTTTTTAACAGAAATACTCTTGCTAAACGAATAGCGTTTCGATATACTCGGAAGGGAAAAGAGCCCGGTTAGAAAATTGGGAGGTAGGAGGTGTTCTCATGCTTAAAAACTATCAACGGTGACTGTGAAACCAATCATTACTTAGAGTTTCTAAGCTAGTAGAACAATCGACTTTCCTCCGACCAACTTTTTTTACGACCAGTTAAAAGGGCTATTAAGTACGTAAAAAAATGGATCAAAAGAGGGAGCATACTTAAGTAGTATGTTTTTTTGTTGTGCATAAAAAAGGTCTTTGTCCCTACTGAAAACGTTTCAAGTGAACAAATAAACTTTAAAGGGAGTATTAAAATGAAAAAAATTTTTGCAGTAATCAGCTGTTTGTTGTTAACAGCGTTAGTAGTCTATTCAAAAACTGAAGAGGTTCACGCGGCCGACAAATCAAGTAAGGTTCAGCGCTTAGTAAAAAGTAAGGATATCAAGGACGAAGACTTCTTTGTAGATGCCAAATGGCTAAAAAAACAAATGAAGGATGACGATAAAACAGTTGTGATTGAGGCTTCATACGGCGAAGGAAAAGATTATAAGAAGGCTCACATCCCGGGTGCATTGCACATTGATACAATGGAGATTGAAACTGAAGAAAACAACTGGAATATCTTAAGTGCTGAAACCTGTAAAGAAGTATTCTTAAAACGCGGAGTGACTAAAACGACACCGGTAGTTGTTTACTCAAGCGATATCAATGCGGCGGCACGTGTTGCTTTTGTTGCTTATTGGCTAGGTGTTGATGAGGTTAAAATTCTAGATGGCGGCTTAAAAGCATGGGAAAAGGCTGACTATAAAGTTGAAAAAGGCAATGAAGAGGCTAAAGCTGCGACTGATTTTGGTGCAGATGTTCCCGGACGTCCTGAAAGCTTGATCTCAACTTCAGCAGACTTAGTAGCTGCAAAAGATAAAAATCCAGAGCTAGTTCTGGCAAGTATCCGTTCTTGGAAAGAGTTTACTGGTAAAACCAGTGGGTATGATTATATTGAAAATGCCGGCGAACCAGAAGGTGCAGTTTATGCAAAATCAAGTAAAACTAGCGCGGATGTCGCTCAATTGATGAATAATGATGGAACAGTGAAGGAACCGACTAAGATTTTTGCAGCTTGGAAAAAGTGGGGCATTACACCAGATAAGGAAGTAGCTTTCTATTGTGGAACTGGTTGGCGCGCAGCGACAGCATTCTTCATCACTAAACAAGAAGGCTGGAAAGATGTAAAATTATTTGATGGCGGCTGGTTTGATTGGGATAAAGCACATCAGAAGGACCCAAGTAAATATCCTGTTCAAATTGGGGATCCAAGAGATAAAGACAAAGTAGAAATCCTGAACTAATGAAAATTTTTCGTATTTTTTTACACTTCATTCAATTAGGCCTAGTCTACGTGATCTATTTAATGGATGATCTTTACAAGAACCATCTGGGCTTTATGCGAAATGTTTCTTATTATTCTCATAAAGTAGAAGCAAGTAAGTTCGGCAGCAAGTTGTTTTTGCTGCCGCTCTTGCTGGTAGTGTTCGCCATTATTTTAGTCGTGAGAAAAAGAACTGTCGAAAGTCTTATTTTGATTTTACTTGGTCTATTATTTTTGATTTGGCAAATGATCTTTTCGTTAGCCACTACACCAATTTATTACTTAGTGAGCGGTATACTATGCCTAGGGTTTCTACTACAAATGGTCATTGTTCTATTAAAAAGGGGTTAGCCGATTTGATGGATTACTCAAAAAAAACAATCGAAATGGCACAATTGATCGCAGAGACTTGTACAAGCTGCAAACGATGCATGAAGGATTGTCTCTTTTTGCAGCAATATTGTGAAGATCCGCAAAAATTATTTCAACAATTTTTGGAGGAAGGGCTTGATCCAATCGTTCCGTATTCTTGTATGTTGTGCGGTCATTGTACAGTAGTATGTCCTCTCCAGTTAAAACTGGACGAAGCATTTTTAGCGATGCGTCAAGATTTAATTAAGGATGGATTGCCATTAAAGCAACTGAAAAGTGTGGAAATGCACCAAAGGCTTTCAACGAGTAAATTTTTTTCGGCAGTGAATCGAGGGGATACAAAATGAAATACGGTTTTATGGCGGGATGTTCACTGAGCTCTAGCAGTCCGAAACAGGTCGCTCAAATGATCGACTATTTAAAAGGTAATTATCCAGATATGGCTGTTATCCAGGGTTGCTGTGGGAAACCCACTCGGATGATTGGCCAAGAACAATTGTTTCAAAAGCGTTTTGGTCAATTGACAGAGCAAGTTCAACAGGCGGAGATCGATGAATTGATCGTGGCCTGTCAAGGATGTATCAAAACGATGACGATTCAAAATCAATTTCCCACCTCATCTTTGTGGGTAAAAATGGCCGAACTGGGGTTGCCAAAAGAAGCGATAGGCAAAGGGAAAGACAGTGACGTGGTCTTTTCAATCCAGGATTCTTGTCCAACTAAAGAGGTTACCGAGATTCATCAGGCTGTTCGTTATTTACTAGATCAATTAGGCTATCAGGTAAAACACAATCGTTTGTCAGGAGAAAATACGTTGTGCTGTGGGATGGGAGGAATGTGCGGTGTTTCCAATCCTAGTTTGGCTAAAACGTTTGCGGAAAAACGTGTTGAGGATTTTAAAACAGATCATATTGTTACTTATTGTGCCAGTTGTACCTCAGCGATGATCTTGGGAGGCGGAGACGCGTGGCATTTATTGGACTTGATATTTGGTGAGGTCATACATAAAGAAGACACGACAACAGCCCATCCTTTAGACAATCCAGTTCGAGCGTGGAAGAATAGGTACCAATCAAAAAAAATCGTAACAAAAGCATAGGAGAAAATAATGAAAAAATGGTTAATCAGTTTGTTGTCAGTAGGGATGCTTTTTTCCCTATCTGCTTGCAAAACCGATGATACGAAAGAAGCGAAGACAGAAGACTCGATCAGCAGTTTTTCTGACGCTGTAAAGCAGAGCAAAGGGGAGACAGTTACCTTTTATGGATTTGGCGGAGATGAAAAAGCCAATGCTTGGGTCGATGAAGTTGTGACACCAGCAATGAAGGAAAAATATGACATTACTGTAAAGCGCGTCCCAATGGATATTGATCAAATTTTGAATAAGCTGACGACTGAAAAGGAAGCGGGAACGAAAGAAGGAGACATTGATGTTATGTGGATCAATGGTGAAAACTTCTATACTGCAAAGCAGGCGAAGCTGCTTTATGGTCCGATTACTGAAAAGGTCGAAAGCTTTGAGAAATTAATGGACGACGATGGGCATAACTCAACATATGATTTTGGTGTTAAGATCGATGGTTACGAAGTTCCTTATGGAAGTGCCCAATTAGTGTTTGCTGGAGACAAGGAAAGATTTAAAGACGGATTTCCGACGGATACACAGGCTTTGTTAGAGTATGCTAAAGCAAATCCAGGGAAAATCACCTACACTGCTCCACCTGAATTTACTGGCAGCGCCTTTGTCCGCAATGTGATCTGTGACATTGTAGGTTACGATAAAGTTGAAGAAGCAAAAGCGAACAAAGAAGACTTGTATAAGGTGATCAAACCAGGTTTGGATTACTTAAATGAAATCAAGCCTTATTTATGGCAAGAAGGAAAAACATACCCAACGACCACTGCGGAGTTGGATCAAATGTTTTCAGCGGGACAAATCGATATGAGCTATAGCTATTCTCAGATGCATGTCGCGGAAAAACGCAGCGACAATGAGTTAAAAGCAACCACGGAGTCTTTCTTATTCGATAAAGGAACGATTGCGAATCAAAGCTATTTAGCTGTTGCGAATACTTCGAAGGTCAAAGCTGGCGCATTAGTTTTGATCAATGAAATGACTAGTGAATCAGCTCAATTGAAAAAGGCAGAAGCCAAATACGGGTATAGCATTCCACCATTTGATTCCGAAAAATTATCGGATAAAACCAATCAAAAATTAACGGATCTATACAAAAATCAAGGTGTCCTTTCACTTGAAGAAATGCAGGAAAAACAAATTCCTGAGGTTCAGGCAGAAAAGATTCCGATGATCGAAGCATTATGGAAAGAGCATGTTTTACATGAATAAAAAAAAATTGTTCGCGGTCCCTTTTGTATTGATAAACAGCGTTGTGATTTTAGCAGCGCTGTTTAAAGGGCTGCAAATTAGTTTAGGCTACTATCCTTTGATTGGACTCAATCAACTTACTCTAGCAAATTATCGTCAAGTATTGAGTGATCCATTTTTCCAAAAGTCGCTAGGTTACAGCTGCTACTTAGCACTGACCGCGACTTTTTTGTCGTTGCTTTTAGGAATCGGAATTGCTTTTCTTCTATTAAAAGTAAAAAGTTCTTGGTTACATAAAATAATTAGTTTGCCGATTTCTTTGCCGCATATTATTGTAGCATTAATGATCATGCAATTGATCGGCCAGTCTGGTATCATTTCACGAGTGTGTTTTCAGCTGGGCTTAATTAAAGAAATCGGTCAATTTCCTTTATTAATCCATGATTCTGGTGGATTTGGGATCATCATGGTTTTCCTTTACAAAGAGATACCCTATGTTGCTGTAACAACCTTTGCGATTTTGCAGCAGCTGCAGTTAGGATACATAGAGGTCGCTAAAAATTTGGGAGCTTCAACGCTTCGAATCTTTTTTACTGTGATTCTGCCGATGCTCCAAAAAACACTGATCACCTTATTTATTATTTTGTTTTGCTTTACTTTTGCCTCATTTGAGGTCCCTTATTTATTAGGCAATCCGAGTAATCAGACGGTAGCTTTAACCGCCTATGATCTATTTACTCAAGCAGATTTGACTACGCGGCCCCAAGCTTTTGCTCTGAATCTCGTGATGTCAGGTATTTGCTTAGTAATAACTGTCGTCGCTCTGACGATTAGTCGGATCTTGCCGGGAGGGAGAAGAATATCATGAAATTTGCGTCAAAAAGAAACTATATTCTACTAATTATTGCAGCGCTGATGGTGCTCCTTCCATTAATTTTACTGATTTTATGGTCGGTCAGTACAGAGTGGATGTATCCGGCTATTTTTCCAAAGGCCTTAGCTGCTAAAATATATAAGCAAATGCTTGCTGAACCGAATTTTTGGCCGGCAGTAATCAATAGCTTTGTGATTGCTTTTGCGACGACGATGGTAAGCATCGTAGCGGCGTTGCCTGCAGCGAGGTATTTTGCCTTTCAGAAAAATATGTCACAACGGTTTGTGGAGGTTTTGGTATATCTGCCATTAATTTTACCTGCTATAGCAATCATTACGTCGAGTCAGGTTTTATTTTTACAATTACGTTTGACAGGAACTTTTTTGGGGATCATCTTGATTCATACTTATTTCTGTCTGCCTTATGCCATGCAAATCTTATTGGAGAGCTATCGTCAGTTAGGTGAAGGATACAGTTTGACTGCTCAAAGTTTAGGAGCTAAACCGTGGTCCGTTTTTTGGCAGATTACTTGGCCGTTGTTGCGTCCAGGAATCATTGCTTCGGCGACGATGGTATTCATCGTATCATTCAGTCAATACCTGCCGACTTTTTTTATTGGCGGAGGAAAGATCGTTACTTTGCCACTGTTATTGCTTCCTTATGCAAATAATGGTCGGTTTGGTTTGGCATCTTCCTACAGTTTGCTTTTTTTAGGATGTACGATATTAGGCGTATTTATTTTGAAAACAGTTATTGGAGGAATTCAGCGTGGGACTAAGCGTTAAAAATCTGCAGCTGCATTATGGAAAAAATAAAATATTGAAGGATCTGTCATTTGATATTGGTGAAAGAGAGATCGTTGCGCTTTTTGGCCCGTCAGGAGTGGGCAAGACCAGTCTGCTTAAAATAATCGGAGGAATTCAACCGATAGATAAGGGTACGATTACATTTACTGAGGGATTTTCTCAAGCGGGAACAATTTTGGTTTTTCAGGATTTCTGTCTCTTTCCCCATATGACTGTGGTTGAAAATATCACCTTTGGGCTGAAGGCGCGAAAGTTTTCGAAAACCGTCATCACTCAGAAAGTCAGTAAGATTCTTGAAGTGTTTGATTTGGTCGGTTTGGAAAAGCACTTCCCAGATCAGCTGTCAGGGGGACAGAAACAACGAGTGGCTTTGGCTCGCGCAATTATTTTGGAGCCCAAATTATTATTGTTGGATGAGCCATTTGCCAACTTGGATAGTCATTTAAAGGATTCAATGCGGGAGTATTTACTCCGACTTCAAAAAGAGTACAGTTTTAGTGTTATTCTGGTTACGCATGACCGCGAGGAGGCTTTTCAGTTAGCTGATCGAATGATTATTTTGCTGAATGGTGAAATCCAACAAATCGGAGGTCCTAAGGAAATTTATTTCTATCCGGCAAATCAAAAGGTCGCTGAGGCAGTTGGAGAAAGCAATTTTATTCCCGGAATCGTCGAGAACAATTGCTTCCGAATCGCTGATACTGAACTGATGATTCAGAATCCAAAAAGACTTCAAGGGGAAGTCTTACTGTTTATTCCTTATGGGGCTGAAGCCGAAATCTGCGAGACAGGATTACCGGCATTAATTGAAGGCATTGAATGGTCGCCAAACGGGCAGCGAGCCTATGTGAAAATTGTCGAGACACATTGTAAGTTGACCAATTTATCTCAAAAAATAGTAAATCAAGAACAACTTTTTTTGCAATTCAAGGAACCACTTCAGGTGATGTCTCGATGATTTCGATAATTATACCGGTATTAAATGAAGAAAAGACGATCGCTCGATTATTGCAACAGTTGAAGCAATTTGGTCATGAAATTCCATATGAGATTATTGTAGTAGATGGTGGGAGTAAGGACCAGACTGTTTCGATCGCTGAAAAATGGGCAATTGTTTATCAGTTGAAGAATGCGAATCGCGGAGCACAGCTAAACTATGGTGTCGAAAAAAGTTCAGGCGATTGTTTGTGGTTTTTGCACAGCGATAGCCGTTTAGGAGCTACAAAGAATCTTTTGGATGATATTCAAACAGTATTAGCTGACAAACGTTACAGCGCCGGCTTTTTTAAACTATCTTTTGATTCATCCGATTGTTTTTACCGCTATTTGGCAGAGACCTCAAATTTACGAGCACGTTATCTTGGATTGGTTTTTGGTGATCAGGGATTATTTACGACACGAAAATCCTATGATGAAGTTGGCGGTTTTGAATCCATCCCATTAATGGAGGATTGGCGTCTAAGCCGGAAATTACGAAAGCTAGGACGCTTCTATCAACTTCCGGTAGAGATTGTTACATCAAGTCGTCGTTTTCGGAAAGGCAAACTTCGTACCCATTTAAAAATGCACAAAATAAAATTGCTCTATTTAATGGGAATGTCGCCTGAAAAATTGGCACAACGATATTATAAATGAGAAGGAGTCATTCATGTTAGAAAAGATTCGAGAGTATTTGAAGGAACAACAGCTGGTAGAAAAATTACAGCTAAAGGAACCATTCACGATTGAATTTTTAGCACAAGGAGAATATAATCAAAATTTTCTGATTTCTGCTGGTCAAAAGAAATATGTTTTTCGCTTAAATTATGGAAGCCAGTTGAACCTAGAAAATCAGATTCGTTATGAATACCAAGCGTTGAAATGGTTAGAACGCACGAATCGAACGCCAAGAGTATTATATGTGGATGACAGTTGTCAGAAATTTTCTCAAGGGTTGCTGATCATGGAATTTTTAGCAGGTAAGCCTTTGAATTACCGAAACGACTTGAATGAAGCGGCAGTAATTTTTGGAGAAATCCATCAGCAACCGATTGACGAAGCAGCTGATACTCTCTTTGTTAAAGAAAAGGCGACCATTTTATCCGCTCGTGTCAATGAGTGTCAGCAATTGCTAGAACCAGTGTTGCACAGTGATTTCGTACCCATTTCGGCTCAAAGGCTGCTGGCAGTTGCGCTTAATCAATGCGCTAAAAATATCAAACAGCAGCAGTTCTTCGTTGAGCTTGACCAATGGCGTGTCAACAATACAGAAGTGAATTCGCATAATTTTATCATTGGGAAAAAGGGCTTCTTGATCGATTGGGAAAAACCAGTAATCAGCCATCCCGTTCAGGATATATCACAATTTTTAGCCTCAACGACAACTCTTTGGCGCAGTAACTTAGTTTTGACTCAAACAAAAAAGCAGGCATTTTTCTCCAGTTATCTTCAAACAACCGGTTTTGATTCGAAGAGTTTTTCTGAAGCGTTACGAATCTACCATCCTTACTTGATGCTGCGGGCTCTGTCTTGGTCGGCAATGGCGTATGATAGTTACAAAAGAGATACTAAAGAATTGAAAAACCAAGAAATTTTTGAAAAAGTTTCTAGTTATATGAATGAAGATTTTCTACGTCAGACACTGAAGGAGGAAGTCTTTGAATAAACACGCATATATACTATTCACACGAGTTCCTATCCCTAATAAGGTTAAGACTCGCCTGCAAAGTTCACTAAGTGGAAAAGAGGCCTGCGAAGTCCAACTGCGGATGCTAAGAGACAGCTTTATAAAATTTGAGCAATTAAGCGAGCAGGGGATTGATCTTTATCTTGCATACTCAGATGAAGGAGATCCGACGCCACTTATCTCTGCTTTGCCTGAAAGCTTTAATTCGTTTTCACAAGAAGGACAAACGATTGGAGAACGTATGGATCATGCCATAAAACATGTGTTACCTATTGGTTATGAAAAAGTCATACTGACTGGCAGCGACATCCCTAATTTAACTAATGAAATAATCCAAACAGCCTTTGAACAAATGCAGGAGATTGTACTTGGCCCCTCCTTGGATGGCGGATATTATTTAATTGGCTGCACTCGAGGGATCGATTTATCCGCGATATTTGAAACAAATATTTCATGGGGCAAAAGTGATGTATTGACAGCGACACTGAAGCGATTAACTGGTTTTGAGGTTTCTTTTGTTTCCCCTTTGCAGGATATTGATTACCCTGTCGATTTAAAAAGGATTCATAACGAGTTAGTGGAGGGAAACTACTATTTATCGGATTGGTTAGAAAAGAATCGAGGGCTATTAGAATGAGAAAGGTTATTTTAGATTGCGACAATACATTTGGCTTGGGAAATAGAGACGTAGATGACGGATTAACCTTGTTCTATTTACTCGGTTCTCCGGTAATCGATTTGCTAGGTGTTACACTGACTTATGGAAATGATACGTTAGAAAAAGTTACTCAAATGACAAAAGAGCTTCAGCGGCGATTGGATTTATCCTTCAATTATTACGGGAACCATCAAGCAGAATTTCTGGCGGAACAAGTGAATTGCTATCCAAATGAAGTGACGATTTTAGCGACAGGTGCCTTGACAAATTTAGCAGAAGCAAAAAAGCTAGATCCACTTTTTTTTGAAAAGGTTAAAGAAATAATAGTGATGGGCGGTACAACCGAACCTTTAGTGGTTAATCATCATCCGGTCACAGAATTGAATTTTTCTTGTGATCCGTTAGCAGCCGAAACGGTTTTATTGAGTCAGGCGAAAGTTGTCATCATGAATGGGCATATGACATCAGAAGCATTTTTTTCGATAACCGAACTCGAACAGTTTCTTTCTCTAGCAAAAGAAGTCATTCCACAAGAAAGAGCCGAGTGGATCCGCAGCACGTTGGAAAAATGGATCGAATGGAATGAAGAGGTTTTTAATTTTAGTGGATTTTGCAATTGGGATATGACGACGGCCGTATATTTGGAGCGGCCAGAGCTTTTCAGTAACGAGCGTTTTTATTTGGCAGAACAACAACCGACCATCGATAAAGGTCGGATTATCTTGACCGAAAAATCTATTTATTCGGTAAGAATGCCTAAAAAGCTTTTAACGGTCTCTGAGTTTAATCAACTGATCATCGATCGAATGGTTAAAGGCCTGCAATAAAGCAGTCGCGGAATTGATCAGAAAGATTATCACGATCTGAAAAATAGAAAGGAGAACGGGTGAAAAAAATAATTATATTTATTTTGTTATTACTGCTGGTAATTTTTATGGCTTATCAATTTGGGTTGGTTGGTTTTTTGACGGATATTAGCGGCCTAAGAGCCTATTTGGAAGGTCTTGGCTGGTGGGGATATGTAATCTTTATATTGCTTTCGGTGGTTGTAGCTGTTTTTCTTTTACCAGGACAATTCCTAGCAATCGTTGGCGGTCTTGCTTATGGCGGGTTTCTTGGCGGATTATTAACGATTATCGGCGCGTCTCTGGGTGCTAGTATTTCTTTTATCATTGGAAAATATGTAGCCAGAGAATATATTCTTACGCGCTTTGGCAGTGACCCAACTTTTCAAAAAATTGAAAGGGGAGTGAAGGAAAACGGCATTTCCTTTTTAGTTTTTACACGGTTAGTTCCGGTCTTTCCTTTCGCTATTCAAAGTTATGCCTATGCGATGACACCGATGAGCGTGAAAAAATTTAGTTTGATCTCCTTTTTGACTATGATGCCGGCTAGTTTTATTTACGCCTTTATGGCTTCTGAAATTGCTTCTAAGGGAGTATCAATGACGCTGTTAATAGAATTGACTATTGCTGGGATTTTGCTGGCACTTTTAGCTTATCTTCCCAAAAGGATCAGTAAAAAAATCAATCAATTGAATTCCGAATACAAAAAGGATTAATCGTTTTGAAAGATCAGAAAATATCTTCTGGTCTTTTTTTGTTGCGTGCAGGTTAACTTATTGACGCTAAAGTTAACAACAACTCCATTGTCTTCTGATATTAATCAATCTAAAATGATTATAAGGGGGATTAAACTATGGATATGAATATTGGACCTATTATCATGGAAAAACGCAAAGAAAAACAGGTAACGCAACAAGAACTGGCAAATTTTGTTGGAGTATCAAAAGCATCTGTATCTAAATGGGAGACCGGGCAGACTTATCCAGATATTACTTTGTTGCCTCTATTGGCCGCTTATTTTGATATTACCATTGATTCATTATTAACTTATGAGCCACAGTTAGACAATCATGAAATTCAACGAATTTATACTATGCTGAAGGAATCGTTGGAAACTAAATCAGCAGATGATGTCTTGGCGACCATCCGCAGTTTTGTTAGAAGGTATTATTCTTGCTATCCTTTTGTTTTACAGATGGGCATGTTTTTAGTAAATCATGCGGATATGCTGCCAGGAGAAGAGAAAATACAAACGTATAATAAAGAGGCTCAGGAGTTATTCATTCATGTTCGAACGCAAGCGAAAGATCCGGAGATGATTACTCAAGCTTTAAAGTATGAAGCCTATACATCCTTGACATTGCAAGATTTTGATCAAGTGTTGACGATTTTGGGAGATCAGGTGCCTGTATTGTTTCCAATAGAGAGTTTAATTGCAGCGGCGCAGCAGCAAAAAGGGGATGATCAAAGAGCAATCGGTACACTTCAGAGTGCGATCTACCAATATACAACCGTTTTTTTAAGTTTTTTCTCCAACTATTTACAGCTATTAATTCATGATCCTAAAAAATTCTCAGAAACTGTTTCACGAGGAAATGAATTTGCTGCTATTTTCAATTTTAAACAGTTGCATCCAGTAGCCTTAATGAATTTTCAATTATCTGCTGTTTTTGGCTATGCGCAAATGAACGATGAAGAGGGTGCATTGAGAGAGTTGAGTGCCTTTCTAACTATCATGAAACAAACTGATTTTCCCGTTGATCTCCATGGCGATGACTATTTTGATCAAGTAGAAGAGTGGTTGGAGCAATTAGAAATTGGGAATCAATTACCGAGAGATTCAAGAAAGGTCAAAGAAAGTCTCATTGATATCGTAGTAGATAACCCAACGTTCGTAAATTTCAAGAATCAAGAACAACTACAAATGATCTATATCGAATTGCGAACTGTTAGAGAAAGAGGTACGACAGAAAATGAATAATTTTGATTTTCTCAAAGAAAATATGCCAATCTTTTTACCATTGATTATTCTAGAACTCATTTTAATGCTCACAGCAGTCCGACATGTTTTAACGCATAAGAACTATCGCTTCGGAAATAGAGCGCTGTGGCTAGTAGTCGTAATTGTTATTCAAATCATTGGTCCGGTCATTTATTTTGTTTTTGGGAAGGCGGATGATTGATGACTATTTTAGAAGTAAAAAATGTGTCAAAAAAATTTGGCTCAAAAAATGTTATAGACAATTTAAATTTGACTGTCCCAACAGGATCTATATTTGGTTTTGTCGGGGAAAATGGCGCGGGTAAAACCACAACTATGAAGATGATTCTTGGTTTAGAAGAGAAAAATGGTGGAGAAATTTTGGTCAAGGGAAAACCAGTCATTTTTGGTGACAATCAAACCAATCATCTGACGGGCTATTTGCCTGATGTTCCAGAATTTTATGATTATATGTCTGGGCAAGAGTATTTAAAATTTTGCGGAGAAATTACAGGATTGACAAAAGAACAACTGGGGCACAAGATCCCTGAGATTTTATCACTTGTCGGTTTGAGTAAGGATAAAAAGAAAATCAAAGGATACTCAAGGGGAATGAAGCAACGTTTAGGGATTGCACAAGCGCTGCTAAATGACCCCGAACTATTGATTTGCGACGAACCGACATCTGCGTTGGATCCTAGTGGACGAAACGAATTTCTCAAGATGCTCTCAGCCTTAAAGGGGCGAACTACGATTTTATTTTCCACTCATATTTTGACGGATGTAGAACGAATTTGTGATTATGTCGGTGTGTTGGATCAGGGCAGATTAGTTATTAGCGGTTCATTGGATGAACTGAAACAAAAATATACCAAAGACCAAATGATGATTGAGTTTAATGAATCAACAGGACTTGCCCCCTTTACTAAAGCATTAGAAGGATTAGTGGCATCCAAAGTTATAAAGAGCTACTCTTTTGACTCACAAAAAAATACATTCATTGTAAAGTACACAGAGAATTATGAAAAAGTCGCGCCGTTGATTTTTCAATTATTTGAAACCTATCAGATCTATCCACGGATGATCAAAAAGAGCACTCCAACATTAGAATCGATTTTCTTGGAGGTGGTCCGATGAAAAATCTTTATTTTTTCACTAAAAAGGAGTTGTTTGAAGCTTGGCGAACCTCACGGGTTATGATCCTAATCATCATATTTTTGATTTTTGGTTTGATGAACCCATTATTGGCAAAGCTAACACCAGAAATAGTAAAAATGACGATTGGCGAAGCCTTAGCAAAAACAATTCCCGAACCAACCTCGTTAGATTCATGGACCCAATTTTATAAAAACCTGACACAAATGGGATTGATTGTTTTAGCGTTGATGTTCAGTGGAGTCGTCAGCAATGAGATCAGTAAAGGAACCTTGATCAATTTGGTTACGAAGGGACTTAGACGTTGGACGGTCATTGCAGGCAAGATGCTCAGCTTAGTTCTTCAATGGACGATGTGTTTGTTTCTGACTTTTTCAGTTACCTGGGTGTACACAGTCTATTATTTTCCAGATCATAAAAGTCCGCACCTTTTTCAGGCGGTTCTTCCTATGTGGATCTTTGGAATACTCTTGCTGGGATTAG
Organism: Enterococcus malodoratus ATCC 43197; assembly: GCF_000407185.1. GTDB lineage: Bacteria > Bacillota > Bacilli > Lactobacillales > Enterococcaceae > Enterococcus_A > Enterococcus_A malodoratus. The sequence continues at coordinate 335,784 of NZ_KE136481.1, read as the reverse complement.
TGATCTTTTCCTCGACGATTGCCCGAAATAATTATGAGGGACTACTCTTAACTGGCGGAGTGATTATTTTATTTGTGTTGGCAAATTTGTATGACAAGGCGAAGTACTACAATCCGATTTCATTAGTGACGCAGAACATGCGTTTTCTGCAAAAAGGATCGGTGCTTCAAGACTATTTCCCGGCAATCATTATCAGTACAGTTCTTTTTATACTTTTCATAGTTTTGAGCATACTCGTTTTTAATCGAAAAAAATTGTAATTCAACGAAGACCTAGCACACAGTGCAGGTCTTTTCTTATCTTCTTAATTCGAAATAGGCAGATAGCCAAATGTTGTATATAATTAACTAATAGAGAGTGAAAACGTACACATGTGGACTTGTAAGGAGAAGAGGGATGTAATATGAGAGTGCTTGTAATCGACGATGATGTCGAAATTTGTTCTTTGTTGAAAAAAGTGATCGAGGAAAATCAGTGGGAGTGCGAGCTTGCTTACAACGGCCTTGAGGGAATAGAAAAACTTCAGTCAACACCGTTTGACTTAGTTTTGTTAGATTTAAATCTGCCCTATCAAAGCGGAGATTCAGTTTTGATCAAGCTGAGAGCATTCTCAGACATCCCAGTAATCGTTATTTCTGCAAAAGGACTGGTGACAACCAAAATTGATCTTTTAAAAATCGGTGCAGATGATTATGTCACAAAACCATTTGATATTGACGAAGTAATTGCCCGAAGCGAAGCTGTAATGCGCAGAAACGCTCATTTGACTAAAAATAGTTCAAATGAACTATGGCATAAAAATCTGCGTTTAAATTTGGATGAAAAGAGAGTTTTTATTGAAGAAAACGAGGTTCAACTAACCGGTACCGAGTTTAAAATTCTAGAATTACTGATCAAACATCCTAATAAGGTTTTTTCGAAGCAAAATATATTTGAAAGTGTATGGAAGGATGCTTACTATGATGACGGACATACGATCAACGTTCACGTGAGTTCTTTACGCGGAAAACTTTCGCAAATTAATTCAGAGGTAAATTATATCGAAACCGTATGGGGAATCGGATATCGTTTAGTAAAATCGAAATCTTGATAGATTCTTGATCTTTTCAATGGGGGTCTTGATACCTTCTTTTTAAACTTAAACGAGTGGCGGATCACTATAAAAAGGATGTGTTAAGAATGCGCGAAGTTGTTTTAAAGACTGTGAACCTGTCAAAAAACTTTAAAGATGTACAAGTTCTTAAGGATATTTCTATCGAACTGGAACGCGGAAAAATCTATGGGTTTATTGGCTTGAATGGAGCTGGAAAAACCACACTTATGAGAATTTTGATGGGACTTGTGAAGAGCGATTCGGGACAAATCTCATTATTTAATGAATCAAAGGAACAATTATTGAGTGGAAAACGTAAGCGAATCGGCAGCATGATTGAGACTCCTGCCTATTATCCAGGTATGAATGCTCGTGAAAATCTTGATATGGCTCGTTTTTCTCATGGATTGCCTAATAAAGGTTTAGTCGAAGAACTGCTTAAAATGGTTGGATTAGAGAATGACTGCAAGAAGAAAGTCAGAGATTTTTCTTTAGGAATGAAGCAGCGTTTGGGAATTGCTCAAGCCTTGCTATGCGAACCAGACATGTTGATTTTAGATGAACCTAATAATGGCTTAGATCCGTTCGGTGTTGTCGAAGTTAGAGAACTGCTGCTAAAAATGAATCGTGAGAAAAATGTAACGATGCTGATCAGCAGTCATACCTTACAAGAATTATATCAATTAGTCACTGACTACATCATTATTCATGAAGGGGTAATTATTGAAAGCATCAGCAAGAAAGAGTTGCAGGAGAAGTGTCAGCGGCACATTTACTTAAGGGTTAAATCTCCTTTTTTGGCGACGGCTACAATTGAGAAGTATTTAGATACAACGAATTATCAAGTGCTCCCTGATCAATCCATTAAACTGTATGATTATCTCGATGATTTAAACCGGGTGATCACGTGTTTAGTACAGCATGATATTGAGATACTCGCGGTGGCTATTGCTGAAGAAACCCTAGAAGATTATTTCGTCCAAAGTATAAGGGGGATGGGAAATGATTAATCTGATAAAAATCGAATGGCATCGTTTGGTCAAACTTCGTATTTTGCCCGTGCTCTTGTTATTGGCAGTCTATTTCTCTTACATTATTTTGGATAAATTATTCGGTAACAGTATCGACGCTGTAAAATTTTTATCAAGCGGGCAAGCTACATTTGCCAATAGTTTTTCAACGAACACGACGATTTTTGGACCAGTCATTTTAGCCGGTTATTTCCTTGGATCAGATTTTACTCAACGAACGCTGCAGCAGCAAGTGGCCAATGGACATACTCGAAAAACACTCGTTTTGGCTAAAGTTATTGTATTCAGTTTTATCTCATTGGTACTTATGATGATCACTCCAATTGTGACAACAGGGATAGTCACTTTGATAAAGGGCTGGGGAACAGATTTTACCATTGAGACGGTTTCATATATATTAAGAGTTTGCTTTTTGACTAGTTTATTGTCCATTTCGGCTGTCAGTGTCTATCTTTCAATTTCATTCGTCTGTAAAGACATTTTTAAGACAGTTCTCTTTTCAGCATTGTTCACTATTCTATTTATTGAACTAGGTGGAATACTAGTAAAAGACGGTACATTTTTTTGGGATTTTTACAATTTCTTTCCATTAAATCAAGTATCAGCGGCTTCTCAAGTGCATTTACCTATGAAGGATCTAGTTAAAATGCTCTTTTCATCAATCGTTACATGGGTGACAATGATAGGATTAACAATAATTATTTTTGAGAAACAAGACCTTAACTAACGCACAGAAAGGGCAAAGCTTATGAAACTTCTCGTGACTGCACTAGTTATAATTATCCTAATACTGGCCTTTCTGATTTTTTTATTGCGGCGAGAAATTTTGAAAATAAATGATCGCTTAAAACGACTAGATTTTGAAAGCAATCAGCTGTTGGAGGTTAACCTATTTGATCGTTCGGTCAATACGCTGACTGAAACATTAAACGAACAAATTATAGAGCAACGCGCCTATAGAATCGCTGTGATGAATCGTGAACAGGAACTCAAAGAGACGATCTCAAATATTTCCCATGATTTAAGAACGCCGTTAACAGCGATTATCGGCTATCTCCAACTGTTGGAGCGAGAGGAACTGTCAAAAGATCAAGCAGAGTCTATTAAAATTTTGTTAGAAAAGTCTTTGACGATGAAAAACCTGACCCAAGCCTTTTTCGAACTATCTTATTTTGATTCTCAACTAACCGAAACCGAGTTGGTCAGAATCAATTTGAGCAATCTGTTGATTGATGAACTTTTGAAAGAAAGTGTTAATTTTGATTCTTCTACAATTGAACCACAGTTAAAAATTCAGGAAGACTGTTTTGTTCTCACAGATAAAAAATTATTGACGCGCGTTTTGCAAAACTTGATTGTGAACGTTTTGCAGCATGGACAAGAGAAAGTAATTGTCGAATTAACACAAAAGGAAAAGACTGTTTTGAAGATCTCTAACAAATATAAAGCAGGTACTAAAATTGATACGCAAAGAATTTTTCAACGGTATTATGTGGCAGATAATAATGAAACAAATAGAAACAATGGTCTGGGGTTAGCCATTGTTGAGTTATTATGCCATAGACTTGGTATAAAAAATAAAGCAGTCGTTGACCCAGAGTATTTTACTATTTGTCTAGAAGTCCCTTCTACTAAATAAACTGAATCGTCAATTGCAAGAGCTATTTTTGGTTCTTTTTTTATGCTCTTCTTGATACTTTCTTGACAATCCCTTGATCATTGACTGATACGTTTTTTCTAGAATTGGATGTAGATAAACAATAATCGTACTAGGAGGGTTTATTATGATAAAAAAGATCAGGAAAGTCATACTAATCATTTTATCTAGCTTCATTGTTTTGGCCTCGTTAATACTTGCTTATATCATATGGATTCAACCAATTGATAGTAGAACAGCGGATCATTCAATTGGGATTGCTCGCAAAACGGAGGCAGAATCCAAAGAAACTATCAAAGTAAAAAAAATGCCCAAGCCTAACAGCAATTATTCCAGTTCCCCTCAAAGTAATCTTCGTTCGAAAGATTTATCTCAATTGAATTTGACTAGTGAATTCAATGCTATCAAACGGGTTGTTTATGATACATCAACTAAATGGCCGCGACGACTGCCAAAAGGTTTTGATCCTGATAAATCGATGGAATTAGGAAAAAATCCGGGTTTGCATGTACAAGAGCTGCACAAAAAAGGGATTACAGGAAAAGGAGTTTCGGTCGGAATTATTGATCAAACCTTATATACCGAACACTCGGAATACAAGAAACGCTTAAAACATTACGAAGAAATCCATGCTTTATCAAAAGTTCCCGAAATGCATGGGGCAGGAGTAGCCTCATTAGCGGTCGGAGAAAATATTGGCGTAGCACCAGAATCAAATCTTTACTTCATTGCCTCATCATTTGCGGATAATCTATTAATTATGCTGAAAATGAAAGGACATGACTCGAAAGGAGATACATACACTAATGGAATTACTTATAAATATTACGCCCAATCTATTGAACGATTTCTTGAAATCAACAAGACGTTACCAGAAAAAGAAAAAATTCGAGCCATTTCAATATCTCGCGGATTCAATAAAAAGGACAACGATTACGATCTATTTAAAAAGGCTTTAGATAAAGCGAATGATCAAGGCATTTTAGTAGTAACGGCCACTTTAGAACAGGATTATGGAATAGGCATTGCCGGTCTAGGCAAGGAGATGATGTCAGATCCTGATGATCGGGCCTCTTATTCAGTTGGTTCTTGGCTGAAGGAGAATGCTGAGGACTATCAAAATTGCCTGTTTTTACCAATGGATTGTCGAACTTATGCGGGGATTACTGGAGAAAAGTCCTATGTGAACGATACAAGCGGAGGATTGAGTTGGGTAGTGCCATATTTAGCAGGGTTGTATGCTTTGGCATATCAAGTGAATAAATCAATAACGCCAGAAACTTTCATAGAGAAGGCGATTGAAACCTCAGATTCTCAAGTAGTCGAAAATGAAGGGAAGCCTTTTACGATCAAATATTTAATCAATCCAATTCGATTAATTGAAGAAATTCAAAGTGATACCTAGAGTGTCTTTTCTTTCATTGAGAAGTTATATCATTTTTTGATATAGCTTTTTTGGTTCAATGAATTTTTATTACGATCTTTTTTTCTAGAGCAGATGCTTCATTCTTACAATCAATTCCAGACAAAATAAAAACACCGATAAAGTATCGATGTCCTGAAACGTTAGATAAATAGATAAACAACAGAATAGATATAATAGGCTAATAATAATAAGGCTACAATGCAAGAAATTTTTGATAAAAAGCCGCCACGTGCAGGTTTTGATGCGCGGCGTGTCTGTCTGCGAGTCATTTCTACTTGCTCAGTTTGTTCAATACTGATTTTTTCAGTTTTTGAAGAGCGTAGAAGGACGACAGCTAGTAAATCAATAAATAGTAATCCTTGCAAAATGATGCTAACGATAAGAGTAATTTGATCTCCTCTAACCATTCTAAATAAAAACAGAATAATCATTAGAAGATCAAATAGTAGTGTCAGTAAAAGCGCCATAACAAAGCTCCTTTGAATAGGTTAGAATAAACAAGCTTTATTATAGCATACAACTAATAAAAAAAATTACGAATTATTTGTGAAGGATGCTGATAAAGGCATTATCCTTTGCGGTTCCAAAAGGAATAGACCAGTCAATAGAGCATGAAGGTGATGAGCGAAATCAACATCAACAATGCCAATGTCCAAGCACCTTCAACAGGTTGATAGTGGTGATAATTCATAAGTAAGTAGATGCATAAGAAAGTTGGGATCAAAGAGAAGTATAAATGAATCAGAATACGATCTTTTTTAAATAGAGAAAAATAGATAAAGGTCATCAAAAAAAAGATCAGATAAATAATTGCTGAAACTGCATCGCCAATATCCATAAAAACCCCTCCCCTGTATGCTATTATATCAGATTGAAAGACTTCAATAAATAACAGCAACATAAGAATTGAGTTATTTTGTTAATGAAAAAATGTCTTTCTTAAATTTAACAAGATGTACGTAGAAATAAATATGCTTTTATGATTGATTTTTTCTTTCTTTAATTTAATAAAATCAGAAAGAATTGAGAAACGCTTGTTACTCAAGGGTTTTTACTATTCAAATCAAAATAAAAAAATTTTACTTTATGATTAATTTTTGTTACTTTATATAGAGAGAGGTAGTGCAAAAACTATTAATTGTAATCGTTAGTTAATGGTTGGCAGAGGGGGATGACATGGATTATAAAAAACTATTGTGTAGTGTGATGTTGTTGGGGAGCTTGAGTACTTCAACATTGGTTGTCTATGGAGAAACGACAACGGATTCTACTAGCACACAGGAGAGCTCAGCAGTAAGAGAATCATCTAGTTCTTCAGATGATTTGGCAAAAAAACAAGAAAGCATGACACAAGAAACATCTGATTTGGCTGATAGCAAAGCAGAAACAACAGTTTCTAGTGATCAAACGGATGTAAATGATGAAACTGAAGCCGTGGACGAAGTGGAATATGATGCACAGGGAAATCTGCAATTTCATCATCCAATACCATTTGAAGAGTTTACAATCGAGCCGCCTGCATTTAGAGCCGCACGATCGGCGGTGAGTACACAACAAGCATTCATTAATCAAGTCGCTCCATCAGCAAAGACATTAGCGAGTGCCAATGATTTATATGCCTCCGTAATGATTGCGCAGGCAATCGTTGAAAGCGGTTGGGGCGGAAGTACTCTTTCAAAAGCACCAAACTATAACCTATTTGGAATTAAGGGCGATTATAACGGACAGTCAGTTACGATGAAAACACAAGAGTTCATTGATGGAAAGTACGTAACAGTTAATGCCAAGTTCAGAAAATATCCATCTTACAAAGAATCATTAGGCGACAATGTAACGGTTCTGAAGAAAACTTCTTTCTCTTCAGGTAATTATTATTATTCTGGTGCATGGAAAAGTAACACAAAATCATACAAAGACGCAACAGCGTACCTAACTGGAAGGTATGCGACAGCACCAAACTATGGAGCTACATTGAATAGCGTTATTGAGACATATAAGCTAACACAATATGATAGTTCAACACCAGCACCAGTCCAAACAAATGCGATGTATCGTCTGTATAATCCGAACAGTGGGGAACATTTTTACACAGCGAATACTGCTGAACGGGATAAAATTAAAAAAGCTGGCTGGCATTATGAAGGAATTGGTTGGCAAGCACCTAAAACGGGCACACCTGTTTATCGTCTCTATAACCCAAATGCGGGTGATCATCATTACACGCAAAATGCGAATGAAAAAAATCATTTAGTAAAAGTTGGTTGGCGTTATGAAGGAGTTAGTTGGTACTCAGGAGGAAGCAAACCGCTTTATCGCTTGTATAATCCAAATGCAAAAGCAGGAGCACATCACTACACATTACTTCAAAGTGAAAGAAATAACCTAATCAATAAGGGCTGGCGCAATGAAGGCATTGGCTGGTATGGGCAATAACAAAAAAGACCTCGATGAAATAAAATTTTCATCGAGGTCCTTTTTAGTCTACATCAGAAATTTCAGAAATAACGAAAAAGCTATGGAGACTATCTGATGGGTATTCATATTTTTTTCCTATCTCGCATAGAATCTGCTGGTTTGATTCCAAAACTAGTTCGTTCCCATCATACAAAGTGTCCGTTGGAAGGTCGATTTCGAAAGCTTTTTTGTTGTCTAATACCAAAGGTTTTTCAAAGAAATATCCAGCGATCTTTTTCATGAGAATTATGTAAAGGGCCACGATAAAATGTAGGAAAAGGGCCATCGAAAATGTAGGTTAGATTTAAAATCTGATATTCTTTTTCATGAAACCATTCAAGGAGAGTGACTCATGCGAAAAGATGTCTTAGAAGGAGTCTTACGACACATTATGAACGATATTCAACCTAACTATGCAGCCATGGCCAAGCAATATAATTGTGATTACCGAACAGTCAAGCGTTACTATGAAGCTGGAACTAAAGGGGAAGTAGAACAGATCAAAAAGAGACAATCTTCTGCTCCTCTTTTATTAAGCGGTTTTGAAGAAATTATTAAAGATAAAATGGAGTTAAGCTGTTCCGCTTCTTCAATTTATTATTTTATTAAGAAAAAAGGATATCAAGGTGGCTATACCACCGTCAAACGATATTGTCGGAACTATCGAGAAAAGCGTGTAAAAAAGGCAACCATTCGAATTGAAACGACGCCAGGTCTTTCTGCTCAAGTCGATTGGAAAGAAAATATTAAGATGGTGAGTAAACATGGTGAAGTCTTTTACTTCAATCTTTTTCTATATATTCTAGGCTATTCTCGCATGAAATACTTAGAGGTAACCTTTGATCGAACCCAAGCGAATGTCTTCAATTGTTTGGTCAATGCGTTTGAGTACTGCGGGAATGGTGTTCCTCAAGAAATTTGGTTTGACAATATGAAAACAGTTGTTGATAGAAGTAAAAGCCAATTTGGTCAAACCGTTTTTAACGAAAAATTTCGTCAATTTGCTAAAGATGCTGGATTCAATCCGATTGCTTGTCGCCCTTTTCGTCCACAAACCAAAGGCAAAGTTGAAGCTTTAGCTCGTACTGTTAACCGCTTAATGGTCTTTAACTACGAGTTTGAAAATGAGCAGGAGCTAAAACGAATCGTCTATGAGTTTATGAATGACTTAAATAATGAACGTTCTCAAGCAGTGAATAATCATCCCTCTAAGCTTCTTATAGATGAACAATCGGTGTTGCGTCCTTTCAATCGTTTAGAATTAGTCAGATATGTTTCTAGAACCCAACACGTAATTAGAAAAGTTTCCATTGAATCCATGGTCCAATATCAAAACTCAAAGTATTCTGTTCCCGTGAAATATATTGGTAAAGAGGTAACTTTAGATGTCCGTAAGGACAGTCTATTCATTTGGTATGGCCATCAATGTATTCGCTCGCACCCATTAAGCAAAAAAACCTTAAATTATCAACGTGATGACTCTCTTGAGATTCTTCGATCTGATGTCTTCAAATACTTAGAAGACGAAGAGTTGGAGCGCTTTGTAGAAGAAAATTTAGATGCTTACGATGAATTATAAGGAGGCTCATATGTCAAATTACCATCAGTTATTAAATCAATTATCAGATTTAAATCTTACCTGTATCAAAGAAATTTTACCTGCCCATTTAGATGAAGTAGCTAAAAATGAACAATCTCTAGTTGATTCTTTATTTGAATTAACACATCAAGAAATTAGCTATCGTAGAAAGGAGACCCAAAGAAAAATTTTAAAACGGGCAATGTTTCCCTATCATAAACGCCTTCATGATTTTAACTTTGATTTTCAACCCAAAATCAAAAAAAGTGAAATTCAAGATTTAGTGACATTACGCTTTTTAGACACGTATGACAACCTTTTATTCATTGGAAATAGCGGTGTTGGAAAAACTCATTTAGCCGTTTCAATTGGTTTAGAGTGTATTGATAGAGGGCAGAGCTGTTTATTTATCACTAGTACAGAACTGGTTAATCGACTTATCCGGGCACATAAACGTGGGACAAGTGATACCATGCTCAAAAAATATGCGAGCTATTCTGTATTAATTATTGATGAAGTCGGGTATCTCCCCTTCTCAAAAGAAGGATCTAACTTACTGTTTCAACTAATTAATATGCGATACGAAAGAAAATCAACGATTATTACAACGAATATTCCTCTGTCTCAATGGTCCGAAATTTTTGGTAATAAGAAATTGACTAATGCTTTATTGGACCGATTGGTCCATCATTCTAAAATTATTCAAATTACAGGACCTTCCTATCGAATGAAAAGTTATAGTGAAACGAAAGGAAAAGAAACGAAACGATAAAGAGAAAACTACCTACAATTTCAATGGCCCAAAACCAACATTTTATTATGGCCCTTGACAAGAATTACTCCTTTTTCTATTATTTTGTTATATATTACATCAATGGTGCAAGTAAAACCAGAAATAAGCTCTATAACAGGTGTGATTTAAAGCAGCCGTAAGAGTGCGATTCCTAACACGCCTGTCAAGACAATTTTCATCAGATCTTTAGTGCGAATACCAACGATTAGAGCAGGAATACATGCCAGAACTTCTGGAATACGCAGTGTTGGAAAATGCCCTGTTTGAAAATTCAGTAAGCTTTGCATCAGCAAGGCAGTCAAAATCGTCATTGGAAGATAGCTTAAGAATTTTTCTAAAACAGGTGGCAATGTGATTGCTTTGGTAAGGACAAAGGGTAATACTCGTGGAATCCATGTCACTAAGGCGCAGCCAAAAAGTGTTAATAAGTAGTAATAGTTACTCATCTTTCATCAGCCCCCCCGTAAAGCATCCAAGTAAGGTTGCTAAAATGACAGAAAATTCGGCTGAAACGAAACGCATTAAAAGAAAAAGACTGACAGTCGTCACAGCTAAAATGATCAGTGTTTTATGCTTTTGTCTTTTCAGCGGTAATTGTACTTGAAAGAGAAATAAACCAAGGAACATTGCCGTCAAAGCAAAATCGAATCCGAATACTGTAGGATCGGGAATAAAGTTTCCAAGTAATGCACCGATAACAGTTGCAAGGATCCAGACAAGATAAGCAGTTATATTCAATCCATGTACCCAATTGCTAGTAACCTTTTTCTCTTGCGCAAGAGTAGCCATCAACACACCATAGGATTCATCTGTTAGTAGTGTTCCGATAGCAATACCGTTTAGCAGGGAGTCTTCTTTGAAATAATGAGCAACAGAAAGACTCATCAGTAAATGTCGTAAGTTGACCAAGAAGACAGTAAAAACGATTGATAAAATCGGCGCGCTTAATAGTAGCAAACCGCATAAAATGAATTGGGCACTGCCCGCATAGACAAGAGTCGACATTAAAAATATTTGCCAAATAGCAAGATGGGCGGATTTCCCCACGATTCCCATCGCGATACCGATGCCTAAATAACCCATAATTGTAGGGAGACAGGCCTTAACGCCATCTGAAAAACTAGATGTCTGTGTTATACGATTATCCATCCATACACCCTCTCATTTTGTTTTAATTATATTAGACCAAAACTAATAAAAAAACAAGAGGAGAAAGAATATAAAAAGGAGCAACAAGTCCAACGATAAGGATTTATCAGTCGGCGGGGAAATTGCTGCTCAATTTATTTTACCATAAAAATATTAGCAAAAAGACTAAGTTAGTTATTTTTTTTAGGGAAGTAACTAAAAAATATTCGTTATGAAGAGAGCAGGCTTTAGTTTTCTAGAAAGAAGTAGTTGATGTATAATGTAGATAAGGGAGGCGTTTCTAATGAAAGAAAGCTATAAAAAAATACTTGTTGCGGTGGATGGCTCGCCAGCCTCAACTGACGCATTTAATGAAGCTCTAAGTGTAGCTGAACGCAATGATGCAAAGCTTTTTATTTTGACTGTAGTCGATTACAAATTTTCGATTGGTGATCCGGCATTTATTAACGACTCACTAAAATTCCATCTTAATAATGCTGAAATTGAATTGGAACAATTAGTCGCAAATTCAAATGTAACACAATTCGACTATGAGACAAAAATTGATTCAGGAAATCCTAAACGCAAAATTATCGATTACGCACTAGAGAATCAAGTTGATCTCATTATGCTCGGGGCGACGGGAAGAGGCGCAGTGGAACAAGCGTTAGTTGGTTCGACAACAGCATATGTAGTAAACCACGCTCATTGCAATGTTATGGTGGTCAAATCTTAAAATGATTCATTTAAACCAAAAAAGGTTTTTGCTTTCTAGAAAGCAAAAACCTTTTTTATTGGGATAGCAGGGCTCGAACCTGCACTCTTCTGATTCAGAGTCAGACGCCTTACCAGTTTGGCCATATCCCAATTAAGAACAGAGAAAAGTATAACGCTAGCTTCACTATTCTTCAAATATAATGTCTCGCTTATTTTTTTCCAGCCTTTTTTAAGGCGGACAGAACTAAATTGCCATCAGCAAAACCAAGGTTGATATTGATGGTTTCAGAGTCGAAAACCAAGGATAATCGAATCCCGTTTAGCTTCTTTTTGCCACTGATTTCTTTACATTGATAGAGATTATACTTATATGCCTTTTGCTTGCTTAGCGCATAGAGAATGTTCCCAGAAATTCCATAAGCGGTAAGACCTTCTTGCTTTTTTACGCTTTCGTATTTGTGAAAACCTATAAAAGAAAAAGTAAAAGTAGTCTTGGGAAAGCTTTGCAAAAAGCTGTTGAACAAGAGAATCCCTTTTTCTTCATTGGTATTATAATTAATACCGTACTTTTTAGTAAATTGATAAAGTTCACTTGCTGTGTTCATAATAACCTCACTCTTTTTAATATATCCAGTATAAATGTTTCTTATAATAGAAACAATTCTTTACTGATTAAAGCGGCGTGTATTAATAAATTCTGAAACAGCCATAGTGATCAATAAAAACCCAAATATTTGAAAAAGAATCATTAAACTGCTAAAAGGATTAAATAATAGGAAAAAGCCGGCAATGATCATTAAAGCACTGTAGACAACTTGCCCGGTAACTGGAAAACCATTTCTTCGTGCAGACCAGCTCTGCAAAAATTGTCCAATGGCGAAAATCAGAATAATAAATCCTAAAAACATCGGTAAAATACTGATGATTCCTTTTGAAAAACCCAGTACAACAAAAGCAAAAATAATTCGCATGATGCCGCTAGTCGTCTCAAACCCGACATTTCCCGTATATTTCTTTGCTCTTAATCCACGAACGACCTGCAAAATACCAAAAATTAATAAATAGAAGAAAATGATGTACACAATTCCTTTAAAGACACTTCTTGGTGAAAACAGAATAGCGATTCCAAGGATCAGGTAACAAGCACTTCTCAAATATCCATACCGTTTGATTGAATCAAAAAAATTTGCCATAAAATATCACTCCTCTAAAGTAATTTTACCCGATTTGGCTTTTTTTTGCGACTGAAGTGAAAAATTCGATTGTAAACCATTCCATACTTAGGTATAATGCGAATAACATTGATCCAAAAGCTAGACGAACAAATGAATGTCGATACTGGAGGGCTTACTGTATGAATGAAGAAGAAATTGAACTAGGAAGAAGTTATCGTTGCCATCCAATTGGTTTCGAAGAATCTGTGGAAGGTGAAGTAATCTCAAAGATGACGAATTGTGCAGTCGTCCGCATCAACCAATGCGAAGAGATTGACCAAGAGCAACGGGATGACAAATCTAACATGGTCGTGGTAAAATATTCTAATTTCATTCCAAGTTAGAAGGCGGTTTTTTTGAATATATTTACATTGTTATTGGGAATTTTTACGGTTATTCTGTACATCTTTTTACTGATGGCACGTAAAGACATAGTTATTCCAGTCTTTAGGCGACGCAAACAATATCCGTTTTATCTTTTTTTAGCGCTGTTGATTTTGTGGATTGGCTTTAGTAGTTGGCAGGATTTGAATGGCCGTATACAGACAATTTTAGCTGCTTTAGTGATGGTAAGTTTTTTGTTAGATAAAAAGGGCTTCACTGAGGATAGTTTAATTCTTTTTAGTTTAGATAACCGTGGTATTCCACTGAAGGAAATAGAGCGGGTAGTATTGTTTCAAGAAGAAAGCGGATTAATAAAGCTTAATTATTTTCGTCGAGAACGTCGAGGACCGATTTTAACCTTCGACTATTCACTAACGGAATTTGTCGTTTTTCTTTCGACGCACCTTAATGAAGGCAGTACTTTAGAAATTCTGACTAAAGATGATCAAGACAAAGATGGGAAATAGGATGACGTTTTCGTCATCCTATTTTTGACTCATTAATTTGTTTGTACATAAAAAAGCAATGCTGAATTGAATCAGCATTGCTTGCGGATAATTTAAGCTATTAACGGAAAACGCGGAAACGTTCGTCATCTGCTAAGAATTCTTTTTCGTTTGCTTCGCCTTCTTTAGAACCAAAGACCAATTGAGAACGTAATTGCCAGTTAGCAGGAATGTTCCATTCTTTTGCCACGGCATCGTCAATAATTGGATTATAATGCTGCAGGTTCGCACCAAGACCAGCCGCTGTTAAAGCAGTCCAAGCATTCGCTGTTGCGATCCCGTTTGATTGCTCAGCCCAATCTGGGAAGTTATCAGCGTATAAAGTGAATTGTTCTTGCAAGTTTTTCACTGTATCGGTTTCTTTAAAGAACATTACAGTTCCTAAAGCATTTCTAAACCCAGCAACTTTTGCTTGTGTATTAGGAAAGACTTCTGCAGGCGTGACTGGTTTCAATGCTTCTTCAACAATATCCCATAATTTTTCATGAGCTTCGCCAAAAAGGATAACTGCACGTGGAGATTGTGCATTAAAAGCAGTTGGACTATTCTTAACTGCATCTTTGATTAATTCAGTGATTTCTTCTTCAGATAATTTTACGTCGTGTCCTAAAGCGTAAAAAGAGCGACGATCTTTTAGTGTTTCTAAAAATTGAGACATAATAATTCCACCTTTTCTTGTTTTGTTCTTGTTTACAAAATACACTTTAACATCTTACAAAAAGTAAGAAAAGAAATATGCTCGCGTAAAAGTAATTTTTTTCAAAAGGACGATAATTAACTTTCATAGCCAACTGAAGAATATGATAAACTAGGTTTATGAACGCGAATAATGGAGGTTCACTGATGAATATAAAAGAAGTAGGAAAATCAATTCTTTATTTTTTAGTTTTGGCAGCGATTCTAATCGGCTTGCGTCATTTTGTTTTTACGCCAGTGGTTGTTAAAGGGGATTCAATGGATCCCACATTAATTGATGGTGAACGTGTGATTGCATTGAAAAACACTAAGGTCAAGCGTTTTGATATCGTTACTTTTCCAGCGCCGGACGATCCTGGGAAAAACTATATCAAGCGAGTGATTGGCTTACCAGGAGATACTGTCGAATATAAGAATGATGAGCTTTATATCAATGGAAATAAATATGAAGAGGCCTATTTGGATGAATTTAAAGGGAAATTAACCGATGATCAACCATTGACTTATGATTTCAACTTGAGTGAACTATTTGGTTCGGAAAAGGTTCCGGAAGGCGAGCTCTTCGTTTTAGGGGATAATCGTCGGATATCTAAAGACAGCCGAATTATCGGTATGATCAAAGAGAAAGATATCATGGCAGATGTGAAATTTGTTTTCTGGCCAATAAATCGGTTTGGAACAGTGGACTAGCGTTTAGCTAGTCTTTTTTTTATGGTTTAATCATCGACTTCAATCATGCGCCGTTTTAATCGAACTGTTATAATAAACGAGAAACATATTTTGAAGAAATGAGGGGAAACGATGCCATTACAATTTTTGTTAGGTGCTGGACAGAATGACGCGACAAAACGAATGATTGAGACTGCGCAAGCTTGGCTGAAGCAGAATTCGAAGAAGCGCGTGTTTTTCTTAGTCCCCAATTATAATAAATTTGAGCAAGAGATTAATCTCTTGTCAGCCATGAAAACTGCGGGCAAAACAACTGAATTTAGTACAATTCGAACTCAAGTTTTTAGTTTTCAGCGATTAGCATGGTATTTTTTACAAAAAGATGGGCAAATTCCTGGGAATATTTTATCTGAGGCCGGAAATGCAATGATTTTACGTAAAATTTTGCATGAAAAACGGGAAGAATTGACAATTTTCCGTGGCGAGGTAAATAAAACAGGTTTTATTCAACAATTGGTCGGTTTTTATCAGGAGATGCAAATTGGAAACGTGACGGTTGATGACTTGGTAGAGAATGGTAATGATCAAGATCAAGTGCTAAAACTGCAAGACTTGCGAATGGTATTTGCGGCGTATGAAGAAGCGCTATTAGCCTATCAGGTTGCAAACGAAGATCCTTTGTTGCTATTGCAGGATTATTTGAGTCGAAAAGACCTGTCCAATGATCTTTTCATTGTCAGTGGTTTTACCCGCTTCAACGCGCGAGAATTAAGCGTTTTGAATACTTTAATGACTTCTGGTGAACTTTTAGTTTCTTTGGAGTTGGACCGACCTTATCCAAGTGAAGAACCCAATCCATTGGATCTTTTTGCAGACTCAGGAAAAACTTACTATCAATTGAAGTGTAGTGCTGACAGTCAACAGATTGCAGTACGACCGGATCAATTTTCTCGTGCAAATGAATCAATTTTTAATCAGGTCGGTGATTTTTGGTCAAAACAAAAAGCCTTTAATTTAGCTCAATCTGATCAGATTCAACTTATGAGATACGGAACTGTGGCTGAAGAAATCCGTAAGGTTGGCGAAGAAATTCGGCACTTAGTTAGAGATGAAGGGTATCGGTACAAGGATATTCAAATTTTGATGCGCAATCCGTTAGTTTACAATAGTACACTTCCTGATGTATTTCAAAAATTGGAAATTCCCTTTTACTTAGATGAAACGCAAGAGATGGCGGCACACCCCTTGATTGAGTTTTTACAGGCGTTATTTTTGGTTGATAAATATAACTACCGGATTAATGATATCTTTCGAATGCTTCGAACAGAATTATTTGCGCCCTTTGAATGGGAAAATGACACCTGGTTCCTAGAGCAGCAGAAATACCGAGAAAAGATTGATCAAACGGAAAACGTTTGTCTGGCCTATAATTTTCGAGGTAGTTTTTGGACGCGGGATACTGATTGGGAATTTGTCGATTACGATTTTGAAAAAGATGTATTTAATGACGCGAAACAATTAGAATCAACGGCAAATGAAGTTCGTCATTCTGTTCAGCAAATCCTACCACTATTTTTTAAGCAAATAAAAAAGGCGAAAAATGGTCTTGAAGGGGCCTCTCTTTTTTACCATTTCATGGAGAACAGTGGGGTGAAGCGTCAATTATTATTTTGGCGGGATCAGGAAGTTGCAAAAGGAAATTTAGACAAAGCCCGTAACCACGAACAAACGTGGCAGGCTTTACTCGATCTCTTAGATGAATATGTCTTGATTTATGGAACAGAAACTTTTGATTGGGATACCTTTCAGGAGATCTTTTTAGCCGGATTGATGAATTTAACCTATGGCAAAATTCCGACAGCGATCGATCAAGTGCGAGTGAACGATTTAGAATTGGCTCGCGTAGATCAAATGAAGGTTACCTTTGCAATTGGATTGAATAATAATGACTTTCCCGCCCGTTTTGATGATAAAGGATTATTATCAGCGGAAGAACGCACCCTTTTTAATCAAAATTTGCCGGAAGGAAAATTCTTGCCTGAAAGCAATAGTTCCAAGGTGAATCGCGAACCATTTCTAGCTTATTCCGTCTTTCTTTCTGCCAAAGAAAAACTTTATCTGAGTGTTGCGACCACCGTAGAAGGGGAAAAGAAATTAGAAATTTCTTCTTTTCTAAGACAATTGAGTCAAGGGTTAAATCTACCAATCAGAGATAATGAACCTTTAAGACTTTCAAGTGATCCCGAGGACCATCTTGGCACAACGCGGACACTATTATCAGACCTGATTGCTTTAAACCGTTTGGCACAGGATGAAAATCGGGCAATTTTACCAGCATGGCGAGAACTGCAAAAGTTTGTTCAAAATGGTTCTCTTGCCCCATTAGCACAGCGCGTTTTCAAGAGTCTGCAGGATCTTAATGTCCCGCGTGAATTGTTGCCAGAAACAGCAGAACGCTTGTACGGAAAAAATCTTTACGTATCTGTTTCGCGAATTGAAAACTTTTATAATTGTCAGTATAAATATTTTGCTAATTTTGGACTTGGCTTAAAAGAAAGGACTATCTATGGATTGACTCCAGCTGCAGCCGGTGATTTCTATCATGAAGCGTTGGATTATTTCTTTAGACTGTTAAATGAGCAAGGATTAAGATTGGCGGAGTTGAATGAAACTGAGCGGAACCAACTAGCTGATCAAGTATTGAAAGAAATTTTCGGTGAACTGAAATTTGCGATCTTATCTAGTTCAGCACGAATGAACTACATTCGCTATCAATTATCGCGAACAATTCAAAAAGTTAGCTGGGGTTTGGTACAGCAGGGGATGAGAACAAAATTCGAGCCACAGCAAACAGAAGTTATTTTTGGTTCGATTGGTGGACAAAAAGGGATTCCCGGAATCAACTTGCCTTTGTCAAACGGTGGTGAGGTCGCAATCCGAGGGAAAATCGATCGCCTGGATCAATTGCAAAGCGCTGAAAGTGATTGGTTAAGTGTGATTGATTATAAATCGAGTCCTCATACGTTTAATGTGGCAGATGCCTATTATGGTATTGCATTACAATTAATTACTTATTTAGATGTCGCTGTAACGGATTATAATCAAGTCAGTGACAAAGAGATTAGACCAGCAGGGGCCTATTATCTTCATGTTCATAATCCCGTACTGAAACAACCAAAGGATATTGAAAAAGATATGTTAAAGGCCTATCAATATGATGGTTTGTTCACAAAAGAACCAGAGCTTTATGATCAATTAGATCAAAGTCTACAGGAAAAAGAAAATTCTTTATTGTTTCCAATTAAAAAAGATAAAAATGGTCAGACGACAATAGTGACCCAATCCAAAGATAAGTTTTATGATTTATCTGAGATTGATTTATTGCGTAAATACAATCGCGAAAAAATACAAGAAGCGGGTAATCAAATAGTTTCTGGAGAAATTAAACTAAATCCGACCTATAAAGATAATCAAAGAATCGCTTGTCAATATTGTCCGTTTAGAAGTGTCTGCAAATTTGATGCGATGCTGAAAGAGAATAACTATCATCGCTTAGAAAAACTTTCTAAAGAAGAAGTCTTGAAACGAATGGAGGAAGAACTGCATGACAACTAATTTTTCTATCCCTCCAAAGGCGCCGAATGAAATGTACACTGACTCTCAGTGGCAGGCAATTTATGATCAAGGAACGAATCTTCTGGTTTCTGCCTCTGCTGGTTCAGGAAAAACGGCGGTACTGGTTCGACGAGTGATTGAGAAAATCAAACGCCAGCAATTGTCGGTTGAGCAACTATTAGTCGTGACTTTTACCGAAGCGGCAGCGAGTGAAATGAAAGAACGAATTCAAACGGCTTTACAAGAAGCCATTAATGTAGAAACAGATCAAGAAATGAAAAATCACTTTACGCGTCAGTTGACTATGTTGCCAATGGCTAATATTTCTACGCTGCATTCGTTTTGTTCAAAAGTGATTCAACGCTTTTTCTATTTGATCGATTTAGATCCTAGTTATCGCATGCTGACGGATGAAACAGAGACCATTTTATTAAAAGAAGATGTATGGGATGAATTGCGAGAGACATTCTATGAGGAAAATCAAGAAATCTTTTATCGACTTACTGAGAATTTTTCGAATGATCGCAGTGATAGTGGTTTGGAGGATTTGATTCTTGCAATGTACGAATTTGCTCGTGCTAATCCCAATCCATTTCACTGGTTGGATGGACTAGTTGAGAATTATCGGATGAATAACCTAGCCGATTCTGATTTATTTCACGACTTGATTCGTCCTGAAATTCTAAAAACGTTACAAGAGATAAATCAGACGTATCAATGGATGATCTCAGCCAGCCAAGGAATTGAAGAATTGCAGAAAATTACTGAGCTGGCTCAAAATGAACAGGGATTAATACAACAAATTAAACAAACCATAATGGAAAATAAGCTAGATGATGTTTTTACTATGTTCGAGAATATCAAATTTTCAACATATCCTTCACCACGAAAAAAAGAAGTCAAAGAACTTTATGGGGATGTGATTATCGAATGTAAAAACTATCGAGATCAGGCAAAGCAAGAGTTAACAAAAATAAGAGAAATGTATTTTAATGTTTCGCCAGAAGAACAAGTTGAGCGATTACAAGAAGCATTACCGATTGTTGAAGAGCTAGTTCGTGTCGAAAAACGGTTTATTGAAGAATACTCTGCAAAAAAACGAGAAAAAGGAATGTTGGACTTTAACGACCTAGAACATTTTACTTTACAGATTTTGCAGACCGAAGTTGACAGCATTAAGCCCGCTGAAAATTATTATCGCAATCGTTTTTCTGAAATAATGGTTGACGAATACCAAGATATCAATCAATTACAGGAAACAATTTTGCGCCAACTAAGTAGTGAAGAACCTGGTAATCTTTTCATGGTGGGGGATGTTAAGCAATCTATTTATGGATTCCGTCTGGCAGATCCAACGTTGTTTATCAAAAAATACCATGATTTTGCTGACGAAGATGGTGGACGACGGATCATTTTAGCGGAAAATTTCCGATCTCGAAAAGAAGTCTTGGATTTTACTAATTTAGTCTTTACGCAATTAATGGACCAAACTGTCGGGCAAATCGAATACGATCGGCAAGCTGAACTAGTCAATGGTTTCACAGCATTTCCTGAGACAGAAGCATTTGCACCAGAATTACTGATTTATCAAAAGAACGGTGAGGTTCCTGAATGGATTGAAGACAAATCAATGGGCGAAATATTTACAACCGCAACGAAAATACGCCAATTGATTGATCAGGGATTCGAAGTTTACGATAAAAAAGAAAAAGCAATGCGTTCTTTAAAATATGAGGACATTGTTTTGCTAACCCCAACTAGAAGTCACAACTTGACCATCTTAGAAGTGTTTAAGCAATTAGGGATACCGCTGGCAATCAATGATACACAAAACTATTTCCAATCAACTGAGTTAAGAGTCATGATTTCCTTAATGCAGATTATTGATAATCCTTACCAAGATATTCCACTTGCAGCGGTTTTACGTTCGCCGATTGTCGGACTGCAAGAAGAAGAATTGGCACAAATTCGTTTAGCTTTGCCGCAAAAGGAGTACTATCAAGCTGTAAAAAGTTATAGCCGATCCAATGATGATGGAATCGCAGAAAGATTGACGGCTTTCATGACACAATTAAATGATTGGCGAGAGTTTGCACGACGAGAATCCTTAGCAAATTTATTAGTGAGAATTTATAACGAAACTGCTTACTTGGATTATGTTTTAGGAATGCCAGCTGGTCAGCAACGGCATGCTAACTTGCTTGCTCTCATTGAGCGAGCAAAAGATTATGAACGGAGCAGTTTCCGAGGACTATATCAATTTGTTCGTTTTATTGAAAAAATGCAAGAAAAAGATAAAGACCTAGGGGAACCGCCGACAGAAGAAGTTAATGATGCTGTGCGAGTGATGACGATTCATGGAAGTAAAGGATTAGAATTTCCGGTAGTCTTTTTAATGGACATGAGTAAGAGCTTCAACGTGCAGGATACTCGTAGAAACTATGTGTTTGATGAGCAATTAGGTCTAGGTGTAAGATTATTGACTCAGGATACTCGAATCAGAAAAGACACGATATTGTTCCAAACAGTTAAACAGAAAAATCTCAACAAACTGCTTTCCGAGGAAATGCGAAAATTATATGTTGCTCTGACTCGCGCAGAACAAAAACTATTTTTGGTTGGTTCCTATGATGACGAAGTGGCGGCATACAAAACTTGGAGTAAAGGGGCTTTGAATGAGCATCTAGTTTTAGATGCGGGTTTGCGAAATGGTCAAAATGATAGTTTCTTTGATTGGGTAGGCAGAACATTGTTCAGACATCCAGTGATGGATCAGTATCAAACAGAATATCCTGTCAATCAGCCGGCAGTTTTGAAGCGGCATCCAGCAACATTCAAATTAGACTTTATTGATCCGCAAAAAATTGCCGAAATTGTGCAAGCTTATCTTCCAGAGATTAAAACATTGGAGATTCCGCAGGGTACTATTAATATTCAATCACTGAAGGATCAGTTGCTATTCAAATATCCTTATCCTGAAGCGACAAAAACAACAAGTTATCAATCAGTATCCGAATTGAAGCGTTTGTATGACGATCCAGATAACCGGGAAACACTAGAGCTTACTTCGACGCAAAATCAATACCGCTTCACAGAAAGTGATTTAGGGACTCCAAAATTTTTAACTGCGAAAAAAGAATTGTCAGCTGCTGAAATTGGGACTGCGACTCACTTAGTAATGCAGTTATTACCGCTGCAGGAAAATATTCAGCAAGAAATAGTTGAAACACTAATTGCTGATTTAGTTTCACGACAGACTTTGACTCCAGAGATTGCAGAAAAAATATCGATCGAAGGTATTATGCAGTTTCTTGATTCTGAGATTGGTCGCTTCCTAATTCAAAATGTTGATCACTTACACCGTGAAGAGCCTTTTGCGATGTTGCTGCCGGCGGATCAATTATTTAGTGAGTATCAGAACCAAGATGAGATTTTGATTCACGGGATCATTGATGGATATCTGGAATTTGATGATAAGATTTTCTTGTATGATTTGAAAACCGATCGTTATACGATTGAAAGAGAGCAACTACTGATTAATCGTTATCGTGGTCAATTAAATTTATACAAAGATGCGCTTGAAAAAGCGAAGCAAAAACCAGTTGAGGCCGCCTACTTAATATTCTTACAAGGAAATCAAGTGATTGATTTGTTAAAAACTCCTTAGGTATAGGCAAGATGTACTTATAAAAGGTAAGTGATATGCTATACTCTCTCTATCGAGGTGAGAATTATGGAACAAGTAGAAGTAATGGACTTTTCGCTCTGTCCAAAATTTGAGAAAGGATTTCAAATTTTAGGCAAAAAATGGAACGGTTTAATTATTGATGTATTGTTAGAAGGCGGACCTCAAAGATTTGTCGATATTGCTGCGATGATTCCAGATGTCAGCGATCGAGTTTTAACGGAGCGGCTAAAAGAATTAGAAGCAGAAGGTATTGTTGGTCGTGTGATTGCTTGCGGCAGCCAAAAACGGATGGATTATTGTCTGACGAATAAAGGCGAAGCTTTGAAAAATGTGATGAACGAGATCCACCAGTGGGGCGATACTTGGATCACAGATGCAGAATGTAGTTGATAATTTTTTTGATTTCTTGTAGTATTGGGATAGTCAATTGAATAGTTCAAAAAGCGTTGATAGAAAAGAGTAATCTTTTTAGATCTTAAAGGGAATGTCTGTCGTTGACTGGAAACAGACTAAGATAGGAAAAGATGAAGTTCACTTCTGGAGCTTGTCGAAAGACCGGCAAAGCCGTTAAAAAAGCGAGAGCGCCAATTTGATTGGCGAATTAGGATGGTAACGCGAGACCTCGTTCCTTTATGGAACGAGGTCTTTTTGTCGTTTTTTATTGTTTCAAGCAGGGTAGAAAAATGACAAGCGTACGAGAAAATTATTCACTACTTTTGAGCTGGTTGTGAATTTTAAGTCACATTTACATAGAGTTAGTGAAATCCTATGTAAATTGAAAGCATCCTAAGAACAAAAAATTCGATAGATCTTCCATTAGAAGTTTCTATCTTTTTAAAGCAATAGGGAAAGGAAGAAAACAATGAGTTTACAAGAGCAACTAGAAGAATTAAAAAGTCAGACGTTAGCAAAAATCGACGCAGCGGATGAATTGTCTACCGTTGAAACGATACGTGTAGAAACTTTGGGAAAAAAAGGACCAATCACAGAAGTATTACGCGGGATGCGCGATCTTTCAGCCGAAGAGCGTCCGAAAGTAGGTGCGTTTGCTAACGAGATTCGCGATCTTTTGACGAAGGCGGTCGAGGAACGCAAGGCAGCGCTAGCGGAATTAGCTCTGGAAAAACAACTAGCAGCGGAGTCTTTAGACGTAACATTACCCGGTAAAAAAGTCTCACACGGTACACGTCACGTGTTGACCCAAATTATGGAAGAAATCGAAGATACCTTTGTAGGTATGGGTTATCAAATTGTAGAAGGAACCGAAATTGAATCGGATCATTATAATTTTGAACGGATGAATTTGCCTAAAGATCATCCTGCTCGTGATATGCAAGATACCTTTTATATTTCTGATGATGTATTATTACGCACACATACATCGCCCGTTCAAGCCCGTACTATGGAGAAACACGATTTCTCAAAAGGTGCACTAAGAATGATCTCACCAGGGAAAGTATTCCGCCGTGATACAGACGATGCGACTCACAGTCATCAATTCCACCAAATCGAAGGATTAGTCGTGGATAAGGGAATTACGATGGGAGATTTGAAAGGAACCTTAGAGGTATTGCTGAAGGAACTTTTCGGAGCAGATCGTAAAATTCGTTTACGCCCAAGTTATTTCCCGTTTACTGAACCATCAGTAGAAGTTGATGTCAGTTGTTTTAAGTGTGGCGGCAAAGGCTGTAATGTCTGCAAACACACTGGCTGGATTGAAATACTTGGCGCCGGCATGGTTCATCCTGATGTACTAGAAATGTCAGGGATTGATCCAAAAGAATATTCTGGCTTTGCTTTTGGCTTAGGTCCAGATCGGATCGCCATGTTACGATATGGCGTTAATGATATTCGGAATTTCTATTTAAACGATGTTCGTTTCTTGGAACAATTCAAGGGGGAGTAAGAAGCAATGTTAGTTTCATATAAATGGTTAAATGAATATGTCGATGTAAAAGATGTCGCACCGAAAGACTTAGCGGATCGTCTTTCATTGACAGGGATCGAAGTTGAAGGGTTGGAATCACCAGAAGACGGTTTAAAAAAAATCGTTGTCGGTGATGTAAAAGAATGTATTCCACATCCTGACTCCGACCATCTGTCGATTTGTCAGGTAGACGTCGGTGAAGAAGAATTGTCTCAGATTGTTTGCGGAGCACCGAATATTAAAGCGGGCGTTAAGGTAATTGTTGCATTGCCTGGTTCTCGGATAGCCGGCAATGTAAAAATTAAAAAAGGTAAAATGCGTGGTCAAGTTTCGAACGGAATGATTTGTTCATTGCAAGAGCTTGGATACAGCGACTCAGTGATTCCAAAAGAATATTCTGAAGGAATTTACTATTTGCCAGAGGATGCCGTTGCAGGCGAACCTGTTTTTCAATATTTGGAAATGGATGATACGATCATTGATCTATCGATCACACCTAACCGAGCTGATGCATTAAGCATTCGCGGTGTTGCTCATGAAGTAGCAGCGATCTATAATAAAAAGGTTAATTTTCCGGCTGTTGAATTGAAAGAAGCAGATGAAAAAGCCAGTGACAAAATTACTGTATCTGTGACTGATGAAAATGATGCGCCGCATTATGAAATTCGAATCATCGAAAACGTTAAAATCGGACCAAGCCCACAATGGCTGCAAAATCGTTTAATGAACGAAGGTATTCGTCCAATCAGCAATGTAGTGGATGTAACGAACTACATTTTACTATTGTTTGGACAACCACTGCATGCGTTTGACTATGACAAATTAGGCAGCAAAGAAATCATGGTTCGTCGAGCTAAAGAAAACGAACCATTCACAACTTTAGATAGCGTTGAACGAACATTAAATCCTGAAAATATCGTGATCACGAATGGCGATATTCCTGTTGCACTAGCTGGTATTATGGGTGGATTGGATTCAGAAATTTCTGATGAAACGACAACAGTTGCTTTGGAAATGGCGATGTTTGATCATACATTGGTTCGTCGCACTTCGCAAAGCTACAACTTGCGAAGCGAAGCATCTATGCGTTTTGAAAAAGGTATAAATCAAGGGGATATCAGTTTAGCTGGTGAAGTGGCCGCTGCGATGATCGCGGAACTAGCTGATGGTAAAGTTTTACAAGGTGCGGTCAAAGGTAGCGAAGTACAACCTAAAAATATTGAAGTAAGTACGACTCTTGAAAATGTCAATCGTTTCTTAGGAACGGACTTATCACAAGAACAAATCAACGATATCTTCAAAGCACTTGGGTTTGCTTCAGAGGTCAGGGACGGTGTAACTACAGCTAGTGTACCGCCACGTCGTTGGGACATTACGATTGAAGCTGATTTGATGGAAGAAATCGCACGAATTTATGGCTACAATAACCTGCCTTCAACGTTACCGGAGGGGCAAACAGTTGCTGGATTTTTAACTGAAGCTCAAAAGGCGACAAGAAAAGTACGGAATCTTTTAGAGGGTGCCGGTTTATCAGAAGCTATTAGTTACGCACTAACAACAGAAGCGAAAGCACAACAATTTCTATTAAATGAAAGCAAGGTGACACGCGTCGCATGGCCGATGAGTGAGGATCGCTCAACGATGCGATTGAATCTAATCAGCGGTCTGTTAGAAGATTTATCTTATAACGTCGCCCGTAAAAATAATGATGTAGCGTTCTATGAAATTGGCCACGTCTTTTATCAAAACAATGATCCTAAAAAGGATTTGCCAATTGAACAGAATCATTTAGCAATCGCTGTGACAGGAAATGTTGTCGACAAATCTTGGGCAGGAAAAGCCAAAGCATGCGATTACTATACGATCAAAGGAATGGTCGAAGAGTTGATCGAAGGGTTAGGATTGACGGAGTCAATTTCTTATCAAGCGCTGCAAATGCCTGAAATGCATCCAGGACAAACGGCTGGTATTTATCTTGGAGAGGAACGAATCGGGTTTGTTGGTCAAGTACATCCGAAAATGGCAGGAAATTACGAATTGAAATCAGCTTATGTTGCTGAATTGAACTTAGAGGCATTAATTGGATCAGAAAAGGCACCGTTAGTATTTGAGGCTGTTTCAAAATATCCTGCGGTTAGTCGCGATATCGCCATGTTGGTAAACGAATCTAGTACTAATTCGGATATTACTGAGATAATTTCCGCAGCTGCTGGAAAATTCTTGACTAAGTTGCAAGTTTTTGATGTATACCAAGGCGCAAACATCGAGACGGGCAAGAAATCGATGGCCTACACTTTAACTTTTGTAAATCCTGAAGCGACTTTGACTGATGAAGAGATCAATCGTATTATGGATAAAGTTACTAAGAAGTTAGAAGAAAAATTAGAAGCGGTTATCCGCTAAATTATAAATGCCCCTCAAAAGATTTCTTTTGAGGGGCATTTTAATGCTTGGATTATTTAACTTGCTTGAACGTCACTTGTTGTAATAACATCGACACCAGTATCCAGAAGGTTTTTGATGGCAATGTCACCGATTTTTACCGGTGCCTTCAATTGAACGTTATTTATTTCCTTCATTGCCTCCAATACAGCAGCTTTTGGAATACCATCAGATGTTTTAACGGAACAGAGATGTTCATTGCCGGCATTAACGATAACCGTAGATGTCACGACTCGTACAGGGTTAGTAGCCTCCGCTTTGCCATATTTCACACCTTTGTTGCAGCTATGACCGCTCACTTGAAAATCATTATTCTCATCGACCGTTAAATGACAACCTTTTGGGCACATGATGCAGATAAATTTTTTCATGATTTTGCTACCTCCTCGACACAAATTTCCAACTCTCCATTCGTGACTTTATCCAAAACCTTTTTTGAGAGCTTCATTTTTTCCATTTCTCCAGGGACGATGTAGCTTTTTTTTTGTTTCGCTAAAACTTCTCCTTTGGATTTGATCAGTATCTGACTGTCATCAAAGACCTTATTGACCCGGAAAAAAAGCTCAGTTCGGCGATCGATATTATCAGCACGAATTTTTTGGGGAACAACATACGTAACGTGATCACCATTTTTGATAGTGAGATATTGGGTAGATTCTTTTTCTTGTTCTAAAATATAGGTGGCGGCCGAAGTACCGGCTTTTATGCTTTCAGCAGTTACAAAGTCTACTAAATCATGAACGTGGACAACGTTGCCGCAAGCAAAAATCCCCGGAACGGATGTCTCCATATTTTCATAAACAAATGGGCCGTTAGTTTTTGAATCCAAATCAAGATGAGCATCACGACTTAATTCGTTTTCCGGAATCAATCCAACGGATAACAAAATCGTATCACAATCAAACGTTTGCTCTGTACCAGAAATTGGCTGCCGTTTCTCATCAACTTTTGAAACAACAACTTGTTCCACTCGGTTTTTTCCGCGAATTTCGGTGATTGTATGAGATAAAAGAAGAGGGATGGCATAATCATCCAAACATTGAACAATATTTCGAGTTAGTCCGCCGGAATAGGGCATAACCTCGATGCACGCCAGAACATCAGCACCTTCAAGGGTCATTCTGCGGGCCATTATCAAACCAATATCACCTGATCCTAGAATTATTACCTTTTTCCCAACTATATAACCTTCCATGTTAACATATCTTTGCGCAGTACCAGCAGTAAAGACCCCGGCTGGGCGGCTGCCAGCAATACCAATAGCTCCGCGAGTCCTTTCACGACACCCCATAGCAAATACTAATGCCTTGGCTGTTAGTATCTGGTAACCTTGTTCTTTATTAACAATGTGTACTTCTTTATTTTCAGTTACCTCTAAGACCATCGTATCAAGTAAAACCTCAATATTCGCCTCCTGTACCATATTGATAAATCGAGCCGCATATTCAGGTCCAGTCAATTCTTCTTTAAAATAGTGCAGACCAAAACCGTTGTGAATACATTGATTCAAAATTCCGCCAAGTTTTTGATCACGTTCAATGATCAGAATATCTGTGATGCCTTTTTCATGCGCCGCTACAGCCGCTGCTAAGCCAGCCGGACCGCCACCAATTACGATTAATTCATGCATATCAACGACCTCCTTTTGTCGTGCCGACTAAAATACTACTGCCTGCACGATCTTGCAAAATATCTAATGGAGATTTATGCAGCTCCTCCGCCAAGATTTCGACGACTCTTGGCCCACAAAAACCTCCCTGACATCGTCCCATTCCGGCGTTACACCTGCGTTTGATCCCATCAACAGAAACGGGTGGAACAGGGGAGTGAGCCGCCGCTCGAATTTCTCCTTCAGTAATCGTTTCACAACGGCAAATAACTCTGCCATAGTTTTTATCGCTAGAAATCACTTCATTTTTTTCGTCAATACTAAGCTCATCAAAGACGATTTTATCCCGGGAATCAACATAGTTATTTTTTAATGAAAATTTTCTGTTAACTGACTTTTCCAACATTTCAATGCCATACAAGGCGATCGCTGGGGCAGAGGTGAGCCCAGGTGATTTTATCCCCGCTAGATCGATAAATCCAGGAGCTGCCTCCTGCAGGACGAAATCGCCAGTGCTGTTATTAGCTCGAACACCAGAGAAATTTCGAATTGATTGGCGTAAATTGAGCTCTGGGAGAGACTTTTTCGCCAGATCTGCAACGGCTTTTAAGCCCAGCGCAGTATTTCCGGTATCTTTACCGCTGTCTAGTTCATCTCGTAAAACTGCTTCTGAATTAGGTCCTACGACTAAATTTCCGTGGACAGTCGGACTGATTAAAACGCCTTTTCCAACACTCGAAGGACACTGGAAGATGACATGATTCACAACGTCTCCCTCTGATTTATCTAAAAGGTAGTATTCGCCGCGTTTGGGCGTAATTTCAAAATTGGGCTCGGCAATCAGGTTGTGAATATCGTCCGAATGAACCCCGGCGGCATTGAAGATATATTTTGTCTGATGGGTGGTTTGATTTGTCGTGACTAGATAACCATTTTCTGTCTTCTGAATTTTATTCACCCGATTATTTAGAGCAATTTCCACATCATTTCTCACGGCAGTTTCTGCTAAAGCAAGGCAAAATTCCCATGGATTTACGATTGCTGCTGTTGGAGCATGCAGGGCACCTAGACTTTTCTTCGAAAGATTAGGCTCCATTTGATGAAGCGCATTTTGATCTAATAACGCTAAATCTTTTACACCATTTTTCACACCACGCTCATAAAGAACTTGAATTAAGTCAAGCTCTTCAGATGAAAAAGCAACGACAAGGGAACCAATCTGATCATAGTGAACGGACAGTTTTTGACAAAGTTCTTTTGCACGTTCTGCGCCTTCAACGTTGAGTTTGGCCATCAGACTGCCAGGTTCAGGGTCAAACCCTGCGTGTAAGATGGCACTGTTCGCCCTAGTAGCACCGAGACTAACGTCATTTTCAGCCTCTACGACTAGGGTCTTTAGTTGATATTTGCTTAGTTCATAGGCAGTAGCGGAACCAACAATTCCGCAACCGATTACAATTACATCATACATGAACAATTCCTCCCGTTTTTCTAAATGCTGACTCCCTTAGTGTTTGCAATTGAACGCAGCAAAAAAAGAGTACAGTTAACAGACGCCAATGTTTGTTGACGTTTGTCGCTATACTCTTTTTATCTCTAGCCGATATTTAATTACCTGTATTATAACACCTTTATGAAAGTGCAACAATCTCTAAATTGACCAAATCGAACTTTCTGTCGTTGACACAGCAAGACTCCCAGCACCTAAAGCGCCCATGATGTCTTCTTTGTCACGGATCAGACCGCCGACGATCAGTGGTCTTTTAGAATGATGGACCAGTTCTTTGATAATTTTTGGCGAGACGCTAGGAAGAACCTCGACTAAATCAGCCTCTGTATATTTTAGTTGGCGGTTGACATTTTCTAAAGCGGAAGAATCCAAAAGAAAGAAACGTTGGATTGCTAGCAAGCCATGTTTTTTTGCATGGCGAATAATTGCTGGCTTGGTGGAAATGATTCCGTCAAAAGTAGTAGATTGTTTAATAAAATCAACGGCCATTTCATCTGACGATAACCCCTTAACCAAATCGATATGCAAAATTGCTGCTTTGTTACTTGATCTGATTTTTTTAGATAGCTCTGCAAGTTCCATCAGATGTGATTGGAGCACAAAGATGACTTCACTTTCCGATTTTATGGCGGCATCGAGCTCTGCTTCGTTTTTTGACGCAGCGATTACCGGAGAGAGTTCCAATTTCTTATATAGTTCATGAGTATTCATTCATCATTACTCCTTATGCGTTTTCATGTTCATTCTAACATGTTAAAAATGGAAGATGAAGAACTGTCTCTAACAATTGAGTATAAAAACAAAATAATAATAAAAAGAACCTAAGTATACGAAATTTTTGTCGCATCTCGTATGCTTAGGGTCTTTTTTGATATTCTAATAGGAACGTTCTAGTAGTTGCGTAGCCACTTTTTTGAGAATCTCCTTACTTTTTCCTTCAGGTAATTCTTGTATTTCAGTCAAAGCCTTCTGCGTTAAATTCTCTGCAAACTTCAGTGCACCAGCAATTCCCCCAAATTTATCAACATAGAGTGCTAATTGAATTAATTCTTGCTGAGATAAAGTTTCAGGTTTTTCTAGGTAAGGTCGAATAATTACTGGTTGCTCATCGCGTGCAATCAGTAAAGGCAGAGTGAAAATTCCTTGTTGTACATCAGTTAGGATTGGCTTTTGTTCATTTCCCAGTTCTAAAGAGAAATTCAAAATATCATCATATACTTGAAAAGCTAATCCGATGGCAGAACCGATTCGTTTTGCCCGGGATTGCAATTTCTCATCTGCTCCACCAAAATAGGCTCCTTCATGACAACTGAGTCGAATCAATTCCGCTGTTTTACCATTAATGTTTCGCAGATAGTCCTTGATTGTCTGATCAGGATTAAAGGTACCGGCCATTTGAGTTAGTTCACCTTGTAAGACTTTTTTCATTGACTGTGCATTTTTTAATAGGAAAGGGGTTTGGCTCATGCATTCTGCTAATAGTTCAAAATAGCTAGTATACATAAAATCTCCTGTGTAAACCGCGACGTCTTTACCAAAACGAGATTGGATTGAGGGCATACCACGTCTGGTAGGAGAATCGTCAATGATATCATCATGAACCAATGTAGCCGAATGCAGCAATTCAAGAGAAGCTGCGATTTTTACCAGTTGTTCTTGATCTTTTTTATTCCCAAAATCAGCAAAAAGAAAAAAGAGTGCCGGACGAATCATTTTTCCTCCTGTGGAAGAAAATTTTGTGATGGCCTCTTCAATCGATTTATTATTAATAACAAGTCTTTGTGAGATCAATTTCTTAACTTGAATTAGATTTTCTTGAATTTTTGGGTATTCATTCCAATAGTCTAACATAGGTGCTCCTTCTAACAATGTTTTCAATCTTATTCTATCCTATGACTATCAGAAAAACTACCAGAATGCTCGAATGATGAAATGGAGAAGTTTACACAGAAAAGGCAAGCAGATCTTTTGAACAAAAGGATTAAAAATAGCATAATGAATACGAAAAAGAAAATTGAGAAAGTTGGGTGAGATGAATTTAACCGTTTTCTTGGAGCTCGTGGAATTTAAAGCGAAAACCGCGAGTGTCCTGCCTTTTTTTATTGGGATTTGTTTTAGCCTGTATAATTTTCACAAACTTCATTTAGGTTTAGTCCTGTTGTACTTTATCGCGATGTTCATTTTCAATATGGCGGTAGATATTTTAGACAATTACAACGACTACCACCATGCGACGGAAATTCACGACTATCGAGAGAAAACCAATATCATTGGACGAGAGAACTTGGATTTGAAACTAGTTTTTCAAATGATGATGGGAATGATCATTGTTTCGGCATTGATCGGAATCGGTTTGTCTTTCGTAGTCGGGTGGCCTTTTTTATTGATGGGGTTATTTTGCTATGGTGTGGGAATTTTTTATTCATCTGGTCCAAAGCCATTATCTAGTCTTCCGTTGGGAGAAGTTTTTTCAGGATTAACAATGGGGTTTATGATTACATGTTTGTGTGTGTATTTGAATACGTATGAAGTTTTCCAATGGAGCTTTACTAATATAAGTGAAATTTTTTTGATCTCATTACCGAATACGTTATGGATCGCAAACTTGATGCTGGCGAACAATATTTGTGACTTAGAAGAAGACGAAAAGAATAATCGCTTTACATTGGTACATTATTTAGGAAAGCAGCGAGCAATTCGCTTATTTGTAGGGATGAACCTTGTCGCTTTCTTGGCAATCTTACTTTCGGTAGTCATCGGAATCGCTCCATGGTCAATGCTGGGGACGATTTTTGCGGTACCGTATATCTACAAACAAATTCAGATGTTTCTTACCAAACAAGTTAAACGAGAAACGTTTATTTGTGCGGTAAGAATCTTAGCAGTAGGGGCTGCCGCACAAGTGATCAGTTTTGCATTGGTGTTTCTATTTTAACGGATATCCGTTTCGTATTTTTGTAAAACACCAGTATTTATTTAGCAATATAATTGACGAGTTTTAATTTTTGATTTAAAAAAATCAATTATATAGTTACAAACTAGGAGGAATATAAAATGAAAGAAATCGTAATTTTAGGCGCAGGTTACGCAGGTTTGCGGGCTCTGCATGTATTACAAAAATCAGGGGCAGATATTCATATTACTTTAGTGGATCGTAATGATTATCACTATGAGTCTACTAGTTTGCACGAGGTTGCTGCTGGAACACAACCAGATGAAAAAATTTGTTATGACATTAAGGATGTCGTAAATCCGAAGAAAACTACGTTTATCAAGGATACGGTAGATAAGATTGATGCCGACCAAAAGGAAGTTTATTTGGAAAATCAAACACTTAAGTATGATTATTTGATCGTAGCATTAGGGTTTCAGTCAGAGTCATTTGGTATACCGGGTGTAAAAGAAAACTCATTAGAGATGGTAGATGTGAAGACGGCCGACCAAGTGCACAAACACATTATTGAACAAATGAAGCAATATAAAGAAACTAAGAATGAGGAATATTTGCGTATCGTTGTCTGCGGCGCTGGTTTTACAGGAATCGAGCTTGTAGGCGCGCTTGTTGAAGGAAGTAAGTCATTCGCAAATATCGCCGGCGTAAAACCTGAAGATATCCAAATTTATTGTGTTGAGGCTGTAGACAAAATTTTACCGATGTTCAGCGATAAACTCGGTCAATATTGTATCAAGTATTTGAACAAATGGGATGTCAAATTATTAACGGGCAAGCCAATTAAAAAAGTAGAACCAGGAGCAGTCATTTATCAAAATTCAAAAGATGATGAAAATGATTTAGTCGCACTCAAAGCAAAAACGATTGTTTGGACTACAGGTGTTAGTGGGAGCCAAGTGATCGGCGATTCTGGTTTTGAAGAACGTCGCGGACGCGTAATGGTGAAACCTAACTTGACTGACCCAAATCACGATGATGTTTACTTGTTAGGAGATGTTTCTGCAGTAATGGACCCTTCTAGCAATCGACCTTATCCAACAACCGCACAAATTGCATTGAAGATGGGATCTTATGCCGGTAAGGATATCTTGGATCAAATCAAGGGACAACCAAGCAAGGTATTTTCATTCAAGTCGCTTGGATCAGTTGCCTCAATCGGTAATACTCACGCGTTTGGTTTAGTAGGTAAAACAGAGGTAACGGCTTATCCAGCTTCATTTATCAAAAAAGCCATTATGGACCGCTCATTATTCGAAACGGGTGGGGTCAAAGAAGTGATGTCGAAAGGTCGCTTTGACTTCTACCATTAAGTCGAAACAGTCAAAAATTGACAATAAAGAAAAGCACTCGAAATTACTCGAGTGCTTTTTTGTTAATTAAAATAATTGATTCCCATTGATTGTTTTACTTCCGCCAAAGTCTCAGCGGCAGCAGCTTGAGCATTTTCGCTGCCTTCTTTCAACATTTGCATAATTGCCTCTGGATTCTTTGCATATTCCTCACGGCGAGCACGAATCGGTCCAAATGTTGCTTCCAATACTTCGATCAAATAACGCTTAATTTTTACATCCCCGAGTCCGCCATGGCGATAATGTTCCTTTAACTCAGCGATCTTTTCTTTATCTGTACCAAAAACATCTAGGTAAGTGAAAACCATATTTCCTTCAACTTGACCTGGATCTTCCACGTGAATGTGATTTGGATCAGTATACATGCTCATGACTTTCTTCGCCAAAACATCAGCAGAATCGGCTAGATAAATTCCGTTACCTAGTGATTTACTCATTTTTCCGTTGCCATCAATTCCAGGCAGACGGCCTTGTCCTTTTTCAGGAAAAACGCCTTTTGGCTCTACAAGTACTTCACCATAAGTATGGTTAAAACTTTGCACGATTTCTTGTGTTTGCTCCAGCATGGGTTTTTGATCTTCTCCCACAGGGACAAGATTTGCTTTGAATGCTGTAATGTCTGAGGCTTGAGAGACAGGGTAGATAAAGAACCCAGCAGGGACACTTTCACCAAATTTTTTCTGTTCAATTTCAGACTTCACTGTTGGGTTGCGACGAACGCGCCCCACACTAACTAGATTCAAATAGTACATGGTTAACTCAGCCAGTTCAGGAATCTGTGATTGGATAAAGAGAGTAGAACGTTTTGGATCCAAGCCAACAGCTAGGTAATCCAAAGCAACTTGTAGAACATTTGATGAAACCTTTTCCGGATTTTTTGCATTATCAGTCAGCGCCTGCATATCGGCAATCATAATAAACAATTTATTTTCAGGATCTTCCTGCATCAGAACGCGATTTTTCAAAGAGCCAACATAGTGCCCTAAATGTAACTGTCCAGTTGGACGATCACCAGTCAAAATGATATTTTTCATTAACTCACCTTTTCGTAAAAATTCTTTCAATAGTCTCTTCAAATACTACCTTTTTTTTTCAAACCTGACAACTCTTATCACCATTTTTATCGAATGAACAAACAACTTTGATGTTAAAAAATATCACATGCAAATAGAAGTTGTTGAAATATTTTTTTCTAACCATGAGTTTTTTTCTTTACAAAGTAAAAAAACTTAGCTTATAATTAGACTCACATTGGAAAAATTAGAAAACTCTAAGGGAAAATGAGGTGGTTAAACATGTCAATGATTGAATTCAAGCATGTGGAAAAATACTATGGGAAGTTTCATGCTTTGAAAAATATTAACTTGACCTTTGAAAAAGGCGAAGTCGTTGTGGTGATCGGACCATCTGGGTCAGGGAAAAGCACGATGCTACGCTGTATCAACGGACTTGAAGACATTTCTTCTGGCGAACTACTTGTAAATGAGAAGAATTTACATAGTAAAGAAGTTAAGCTAAAAGATATTCGAAAAAATATTGGAATGGTCTTTCAGCATTTTAATCTTTATCCAAACAAGACAGCGTTAGAAAATATCACGTTAGCTCCAATCAAGGTCTTAAAGCAGTCTTCGCAAGAAGCGACAAAGACAGCAGAGAAATTATTAGACCGAGTGGACATGTTGGACAAGAAGGATTCTCATCCTTCGATGTTATCTGGTGGACAGCAACAACGGATTGCCATCGCCCGTGGCTTAGCGATGAATCCTGAATTGCTGCTTTTTGATGAGCCCACGTCTGCACTTGATCCCGAAATGATTGGCGATGTTTTAAATGTCATGAAAAAAATTGCTCGTGATGGAATGTCGATGATTGTAGTAACACACGAGATGGGGTTTGCTAAAGAAGTTGCAGATCGAATCATCTTTATGGCGGATGGTGAGGTATTAGAAGATACACGAGATATTAAAGGGTTCTTTGAAAAGCCGCAAGATGAACGAGCACAACAATTTGTCAGCAAAGTAATCAATCATTAGGAGGCGGCTTATGTCAAAGATAAAAAAATTAGTCTCCTTTCTGTTCATTCCGCTGATGATCATGGTGGTCCTTTCAGGATGTAAAGGAGAAAGTGTTGCAAATGAAAATATTGCGAAACGAATCGAAAAAGAACCTACTATTACTTGGGGTGTGAAGTACGATACACGTTTATTTGGCATGATGGATATCAAAACCCGCAAGGTTGAAGGCTTTGATATAGATATTGCAAAAGCAATTACGAAAGAGATTCTTGGTAAAGATGGAAAAGCAGATTTCGTCGAAGTGACTTCAAAGACGCGTATTCCGCTGCTAAAAAACGGGAATATTGATGCAATTATTGCGACGATGACGATTACTGAAGATCGGAAAAAACAAGTCGATTTTTCTGATATCTATTTTGATGCAGGGCAGTCTTTATTAGTTAAGAAGGGAAGTCATATCAAGGATATCAAAGATTTGACTTCTGAAGATACAGTCCTGGCTGTTAAGGGATCGACCTCGACCATTAATATTCGTAAACATGCTCCTGACGCAAAAATTCTTGAACTGGAGAATTACGCGGAAGCATTCACGGCTTTGCAATCTGGTCAAGGTCAAGCAATGACGACCGATAATGCAATCCTCTTGGGAATGGCTTCGGAAAATGATGAGTATGAGTTAACTGGCGGTACCTTCACAAATGAGCCCTACGGAATTGCTATCAACAAAGGACAAGAAGACTTCTTGAAAGAAGTAAATACTGCGCTACATAAAATGCATGATAATGGAACCTATAATAAAATTTTTGAAAAATGGTTCCCTAAAGATGCAGATGGTCGAGCGAAGAAAGGGGCGCAGTTCTAATGGCACAATTATTTCAAACCTATTCGGCTGATTTTGTTAACGGCTTTAAGTTTACAATCTATGCAAGTTTATTAGCGTTAATTTTCAGTTTAATCATTGGAACATTAATGGCAATTTTACAATTGTCTCATAATCGAATTATTCGCAGCCTATCAAAGGCATACGTTGCCTTCTTTCGAAATATTCCGTTACTAATTATAGTAATGTTCTTTTATGTTATCGCACCAATGTATTTTTACAGCTTTGATGGTTTTCAAGCAGGAACTATAGGCTTAACAATTTATACTTCGGCGTTTATCGCAGAGACTGTTCGCTCAGGAATTCAAACAGTACCAAAAGGACAAATGGAAGCAGGGCTTTCTTCTGGTTTTTCTTATGCAGAGACACTGCGTTTCATTGTATTGCCCCAAGCCTTCAAAATTGTTGTGCCACCATTGGGTAATCAATTTATCAACTTGATTAAAAATTCTTCGATCTTAGCGATGGTTGCGGGTTTAGACCTGATGTATCAAGGTGATTTGATTGCTAGTAATACATTTAATACATTTGATACGTATATTATTGTCGGCTTGTTCTATTTGATTTTAACGCTGCCTTTGTCTTATCTGATGAATTATTTAGATAAACATTGGTCAAAGGCCTAGAAAGAAAGGAGTAAAATGAATATGAGTGATGCTTTTTCATGGATCAATTTGCGATTCCTTTTAGACGGGCTATGGGTGACGGTTCAAGTTTCGATCGTCTCGATTGTTTTCAGTATGATACTAGGAGGGATTGCGGGGACTGTTCGGTATAGTAATATTCCGATCCTTTCACGAATTGTTAGCATTATCGTGGATATCATCCGTAACCTACCATTATTATTGATCATTTTTTTCACCTATTTTGCCTTGCCGCAAATCGGCATCAAGTTAAATATCTTTTGGGCAGCGGTCGCTGCATTAACGATATTTGAATCAGCGATGTTGTCAGAAATTTTTCGTGCTGGGTTGAATGCTGTGCCAAAGGGACAAACAGAGGCGGGGATGTCTTCAGGTCTGACTTATGTCCAGACATTGATATTGATCGTTATGCCTCAAGCGTTTAAATCTATGTTACCGGCAATTTTGAGCCAATTAATCTCTTTGATTAAGGATACATCTTTGGCGGTAATCATCTCTTTGCCGGAGTTGACTCATAACGCCAAAATAATTTACGGACAAAATACTAATTATGTCATTCCAATGTTTATTGCAATGACTGCGATGTATTTTGTGGTGTGCTATTTACTTTCGCTTCTTTCAAGCTTTTTAGAGAATAGTAAATATAATTATTAAAAAAAGCGAAGTCTTGATCAAAATGATCAGACTTCGCTTTTTTAATATTTTTACTGTAATGACTCAAATTTATTACTAAGAAAGTTCAATACAAAAACTATTAATCGTTTTTTTCTTTTTCTGTTTTGTGCTCAGTTTCTTTCATGGCCGGATCTTCGTAGATAGCGCCTGCCTGCGTTTTACCAAGCTTTTCCAGCAAACCAGGTTCAGAGTCCTCTTTATGTTCTTTCTTCTGTTTCTCCGTTTCCTTTTCAGTTGCCTTGACTGCAGGGTCTTGATTACGATCGCCAGCAGAAACTTTTCCCAAGTTTTCGGTTAGCTCTTTTTTATCCATTTTATCCACCTCTCTCATAAATAGTGTAGCATTCATTGTTATTCATTCAAAAGAAAACGCTTTTCATTATACAGGGTTCTAGGGCTTGAAATATTTCTTCAAAAAGTGGAAAATAGGGTGATACTTGGAACTAGATAGGGTGAGCGTTTTGTCAAATGAAAGACCAATTGGATTTATTGACTCTGGCGTAGGTGGTTTAACTGTGGTTAAAGAAGCAATGCGCCAGCTACCAAATGAAGAAATTTTATATCTTGGAGATACGGCGCGCTGTCCGTATGGGCCTCGACCTGCTGAGCAAGTCATTGAGTTTACGTGGCAAATGACTCGTTTTTTATTGGAGAAAAATATCAAAATGCTTGTGATTGCTTGCAATACAGCAACCGCAGTGGCTTTAGAAGAGATTAAGAAGAACGTTGATATTCCTGTTATTGGTGTTATCCAACCAGGATCACGTGCTGCATTAAAAGCAAGTAAAAATAGTCGTGTAGGTATCATCGGAACACTAGGAACTGTTAAAAGTGGATCTTATAAACATGAGCTGCAAGAAAAAGCACCAGAAACGTATGTTGCTAGTCTGGCCTGCCCAAAATTTGTGCCAATCGTTGAAAGTAATCAGTTTAATAGTTCTGTAGCCAAAAAGATTGTTTCACAATCTCTGGCACCCTTAAAAAAGGAAAAATTAGATACGTTAATTTTGGGATGTACCCATTATCCATTATTGCGTCCGATTATCCAGAATGTGATTGGGCAAAACGTAACTTTGATTGACTCGGGAGCAGAAACAGTCAATGATGTCAGTACTTTGTTGGATTATTTCGATTTAAATAATTTTGAACAATCCGAAACTAAAGCAAGAACTTTCTATACTACAGGTTCACCTAAAATGTTTAAAGATATCGCTGGTGAATGGTTGAATATTATAGATTTAAATGTTAAGCATATTAATTTAGGAGGAAGATAGTTTGCGACATGATGGAAGAGCGGTTCAACAATTAAGGCCGATTAAAATTGAGACGAATGTTTTTAAGCATCCTGAAGGGTCAGTCATTATCTCTTTTGGGGATACGAAGGTAATATGTTCAGCGACTTTAGAAGAATCAGTGCCACCATTTTTGCGTAACAGCGGAACAGGTTGGGTGACTGCTGAATACAGCATGTTGCCCAGAGCGACGAATACACGTAATCGCCGTGAAAGCGCCAAAGGAAAGCTAACTGGACGAACGATGGAAATTCAACGTTTGATTGGGCGTTCATTACGCGCTGTGATTGATTTAGAGAAGCTTGGTGAGCGTAGTATCATCGTTGACTGTGACGTAATTCAAGCCGATGGAGGAACTAGAACTGCTAGTATTACCGGAGGATTTGTTGCATTGCGTTTAGCGATCAATAAACTATTAGCAAATGGCGAACTAAAGAAAGACCCCATCAAGGAACATTTAGCAGCAATAAGTGTTGGTGTTTTACCAGAAGGTACTGTCGTGACTGATCTAGACTATCAAGAAGATTCTTCAGCCGCCGTCGACATGAACCTTGTGATGACTGAGTCTGGCCGATTTGTCGAGATCCAGGGAACGGGCGAGGAAGCGACATTTGATGATGATGAACTAAATGCTTTGATCTTGCACGGAAAAGCAGGGATCCAAGATTTGATTGCGTATCAAAAAGAAGCTCTTCTTACTGAAATTGCGACAGAAGAGAAAACGATCGTGATTGCAACTCGCAATCCAGGCAAAGCAAAGGAATTCGCAGCACTATTTGCAAAAGAGGGTTATCAAACCAAAACGCTATTAGATTATCCTAACTTGCCTGATGTTGAAGAAACTGGAACAACTTTTGAAGAAAATGCACGTTTGAAGGCAGAAACAATTGCACAGATCTTACAACAACCAGTTTTAGCTGATGACTCTGGCTTAGTTGTTGATGCCTTGAATGGCATGCCGGGAATTTTTTCTGCTCGTTTTGCTGGAGAAAGAAAAAGTGATGCAGCTAATAATGCGAAATTATTACATGAATTAACAGATGTTCCTGATGAAAAAAGGACAGCGCATTTCCATTGCACATTAGTTTTTGCTGCTCCCCAAAAAGAAAGTCTAGTAGTAGAAGCCGATTGGGATGGCCGAATCGGTCGAATTCCACAAGGGGATAACGGTTTTGGTTATGATCCATTATTCATTGTTCCAGAATATCGAAAAACTTCTGCTGAATTAACGAGCGAAGAAAAAAATCAAATAAGTCATCGCGGGATGGCTGTAAAGAAACTAGAAAAAGTCTGGAAGAGCTGGTTGGAGGAGAATAAATGAAATATTTAGTTGTCAGCGATAATCATGGTGATCGCAATATTTTAGTGGAAATCGTTAACCGTTACGTCGGAATGGTGGATCATATGTTTCACTGTGGGGACTCAGAATTGAAAGCCAATGACGAATTATGGGAGCATTTTACAGTCGTAACGGGAAACTGTGACTATGATCCTGGCTACAAAAAGGAGCAGGTTGTTTCGATTGGCAATGATGTCATTTATATGACCCATGGGCATTTATCAAACGTTCGATTTGGATTGACGATGCTCTCGTTACAGGCGCAGGAAGCCGGTGCGAATATTGCATTATTTGGGCACATTCATCAAGCGGTTGCTGAACTTGATAAAAATATTCTGTTCGTGAACCCCGGAAGTATTTCCCAACCTCGTGGTCCTGTTCAAATTCCTAGCTATGCGATTATTGACAGTGAAGCAAAGAATTATCATGTAGAATACTATAATCGAGCACACCAATCAATCGAAGAATTAGCGGCCGATTTTGAACGTTAGTTCCTAATTTTTATTAAATATTTGGGTAAACAGCGCTTTCTTTTTGCCTGTAAGGTAAAATAAGATGAAGCTATTAGAACGGAGGCGTCATATGATTAGTCCCGCGATTGAAAAATTAATGAAGGAACATGAAGAAGCCATGGTGATTCCAGCGGAAAATGTTGCTAACGTGATGAAGGAACATCCTTTGGAACATGCATTATTACTTTTATCGCAAGCTGGTTACTCAACCATTCCAGTATTAGATAAAGAGGATCATTTTGTCGGGTTATTAAGCTTAAATGATATTGTAAAAAAAATGTTGGGTATCAATGGTATTGATACATCCAATTTAGAAGAATTGACGGTTGCTGATGTTATGAAAACGGATGTGTCAGTAATGCGTCCAGATGCTGAACTGGAAGATGTACTGCATTTATTGGTAGATGCTTCTTTCTTGCCTGTTTTGGACGAAGAGGGGATATTCTGCGGAATAGTGACTCGTAGAGAGATTTTAAAAGCAGTGAATTACACCTTTCATGTGTTTGATCGTAAAAACGCAGAGACTAAGGTTATTTTTCACGCGAATTCACCAAGTTGATAACAAGAGATCCTGAAAAGGGTCTCTTTTTTTGACCATTTTTAGCAAGAATTGTAAATTAATAGCTTAAATAAATCGTATCTGATAACTACCGCGATTGTGGATGAGATAATTCGCTAAAGAATACAAATAAATTGATTTTAAAATAGAACCATGCTATTTTTTTGTAAGTGTTTAAACAGTAACTGTTACGGTTAAGCTCGATTCATTAATAAAGGAGGATCAGAATGGCAAAGAAATCCAAAGTCATTAAAATGCAAAAACAACAAGCATTGATCGAACAATATAAAGAACAACGATTAGCGTTAAAAGCTGCAGGAGACTATGAAGGATTAGCGAAATTACCGCGAGACTCAAATCCCAATCGGTTAAAGCATAGAGATCTTATTGATGGTCGCCCCAGAGGGTACATGCGGAAGTTTGGCATGTCTCGAATCAAGTTTCGTGAATTGGCTCATAAGGGTCAAATTCCTGGTGTAAAAAAAGCCAGTTGGTAAAAAAGAAATAAACTGTTAGAATCCGAAAGCTTTCCTTTTCCAACTTTGTTAAACTGAAGGTATTCAACAACGTGGAAGGGAGCGATAGCATGAAAACAGCATTATTCGTATTATTAGATCAATATGCGGATTGGGAAGGTGCCTATTTGTTAAGTTTGCTCAATCAACGAGATGATTGGCAAATAAAGACTGCTTCGAATGGACCGAAGGTGGAATCAATTGGTGGACTACAGACGATGATCGATGTAGATTTTTCTGAAATCGATCGAAATTTTGATTTATTAGTATTGATTGGCGGGAACTCCTGGAATATTCAGAATCAAGAGCTGCATGCTTTAATAGAGAGTCAATTAATCAACAGCCTACCAGTAGCTTCTATTTGTGGTGCCGTAGATTACATGGCTCAGCAGGGGCTGCTCGAGGGCTACAGGCATACGGGCAACGCTCGATTACTATGGCAGGATTTTCCAAACTATCAAACTCCAGAAAATTTTTATGAGAGACAAGCAGTTAGTGATCGAAATCTTGTAACGGCTAATGGGACTGCTGCATTAGATTTTACCGAATTTACTTTGCAATTGATCGGAGACAGTCTTATCACGGCAAAGAAGGAAGTCGATTTGTATCGATTAGGATATTACGGCTATCGCGAAAAATATGGCAATCCTTTTGCTTAATAAAAAAAGTTCAATCCATGAACATTTTCATGGGTTGAACTTTTTATTTTCCAATTGAAATCGGATTGTTTGGAATAGTAAAACCGT
Source organism: Enterococcus malodoratus ATCC 43197 (assembly GCF_000407185.1). GTDB lineage: Bacteria > Bacillota > Bacilli > Lactobacillales > Enterococcaceae > Enterococcus_A > Enterococcus_A malodoratus. Next base: position 292,167 of record NZ_KE136481.1, on the reverse strand, counting down.
TCTGATTTAGAACTTTTACATAAGTTGTTAAAAACTCTTCTTGAAGTTTGTATTGTTTTCCATTTGTCACATACATAATCGTCCGAATAGCATAGTTGCTATTGCCTAAATCAACCATCCCGAAAAGTGTTGGTCCATCAAATATTTCATCTTTGAAGTCTTCCGCTAGTTTTTGATTCGCTTGGTCAACTAAATGACTAATTTTTTCATATCCTTCATCTGGTTGAATTCGAACGTCTACTTTGACCTGCATGTGAGCCCGAGAAAGGTTGCTGATGGTTGTAATATTTCGGTTAGGAATAAAATGAACGGTTCCATCGGCTGATTTCATTTGAAGCATCCGAATACCGACAGAAGTCACGGTTCCTTCAATCTGTAAGTTAGTCAATCGAATATAGTCGCCTACATCGATTTGCTGCTCCATTATGATGAAGAATCCAGTGATAATGTCATTAGTGAAACCCTGTGCGCCCAAACCAATCGCGATACCAGCAATTCCAGCACCGGCTAAAAGAGAACCGACAGGAATTCCGAGTGTATCTAGTATGGAATAGAGGAAAAAGAAAAACAATGTATACGAAAAAATGTTCTTTGATAACGCGTGAATTGTTTCGATTCTGGTAGCATTATCAGTCATTTTTTTCTTTTGTCGCTCGAAAGACTGATCAATCAGAAAACTCCCGATCTTTCGAATCAAGTAAAATAAAATTAGCACTGCTAAAATCGTAATTCCTTTTTGAACTAGGATAGAAAATACGCGATCCCAATCAATCGATTGCCAATATTTCTGCCAAGCGGATAGTTGTTCGGTCGCCTGGTCTACCACATTGGTACCGCTGGAATCAACAGTTTGTGTAGTAAATAAAAACATAAGCCACTCCTATAGATTAATAACAATAGTCTAACAATCTTTCGCTTTTCTGTCGACTGAAGAAAAGGGAACCTAATTTTCTTTTAACTGAAAAAAATCATGACAACAGTGGAAGAAAGTGATAGACTATCATTTAAATAAGAAGGGGATGATAGAATGGTGAATATAAAATGGGAAGAGTTAGGCTTTGATTATATGAAAACACCTTTCCGCTATATTTCTCATTGGAAAAATGGTCAATGGGATGAGGGCGTATTAACTGAGGATAATACGATCACCATTAATGAAGGCTCAACTTGTCTCCATTACGGTCAAGAATGTTTTGAAGGATTAAAGGCATATCGTAGAAAAGACGGAAAAATCAATTTATTTCGTCCAGACGAAAACTCTAAACGTTTAAACAAAAGTGCTGAGCGATTACAAATGCCGGCAATTCCTGAAGATAAATTTATTGATGCTGTTAAGCAGGTAGTACAAGCTAATGAAGAATATGTTCCACCATATGGTACTGGAGCTACTTTGTATTTACGACCATATCTTATTGGTGTAGGCCCTAATATCGGGATCATACCTGCACCAGAATATCTATTTGGTGTATTTTGTATGCCGGTGGGACCTTATTTTAAAGGTGGATTGACGCCAAGCAATTTTATCGTTTCTGAGTATGATCGTGCGGCACCATTTGGTACAGGAGCGGCTAAGGTCGGCGGCAATTACGCGGCGAGCTTATTACCAGGTCAAATTGCCCATGATCGCAATTTCTCTGATTGTATTTACCTTGACCCAGCAACACACACGAAAATTGAAGAAGTTGGTTCAGCGAACTTCTTTGGAATTACTCATGATAACCAATTTATCACTCCGAAATCACCGTCGATTTTGCCGAGCATCACGAAGTACTCGCTGCTTTATTTAGCAAAGGAGCGTTTTGGTATGGAGGCTGTCGAAGGAGATGTTCGTTTAGATGAGTTAGACAAATTTGCAGAAGCAGGTGCATGCGGGACGGCCGCGATTATTGCACCGATTGCGGGCATACAAAATAACGATGATTTTCACGTGTTTTATAGCGAAACAGAAACCGGTCCAATGACGAAAAAGTTGTATGAAGAACTTGTCGGCATTCAAATTGGGGATGTTGAAGCACCAGAAGGATGGATCTTCGAAGTATAATGACTATTTTCTAAAGGCTGAAGATAGGTAGTAGTTTCTTAAGATTCGCTGTTTTGAAATAATGACCAAGTCTTATACACATTTGAGAAATGTAAATTTTTAAAAGCTAAAAAGCCACTCTTAATGAGTGGCTTTTTTTGTAGTATTTGTATTTGAGCTTTTTTATATAGTGAAGAATCAAATAAATGATAGTCATTTTATAAAAAAAACGCGTCCTTTTAATGACGCGTTTCGAAACCTATTAACTTAAGTGTACCCCTTTATCGACATAGATAATATCTCCGATAATTCCTGTTGCTAACGGACTTAGTAAGAAAGCACAAGAGTTTCCAACTTCATCAATTGTTACAGCAACTTTATCTGGTGTACGTTCTTCGGATAGGCTTAACAAGGATTGATAATCCTTTACCCCTGTTACGGCTAGGGTTTTGATTGCACCGGCAGAAATTGCATTCACTCGAATGTTTTTAGGAGCTAATTCTGTCGCTAAGTAGCGAACTTCTGCTTCTAAAGCGGCCTTTGCAATTCCCATCATATTGTAGTTAGGGATCGAGCGTTCAGACCCCATATAAGTCATTGTTACGATACTTCCTCCGTCAGTCATTAGTGGAGCAGCGTATTTTGAAACTGCTAATAATGAATAGGCACTGATATCTTGAGCCAGTTGGAAGCCATCTCGAGTGATTTCGGTAACATTGCCAGACAATTCCTCTTTGTTGGCAAAGGCGATTGAATGAACCAATCCATCAATTGAGCCGTATTCTTCTTTAATTGAATCGAAAGCGGCCGCAATCTTTTCGTCACTCGCAACATCAAGTTCAAACATATTTGCTTCTTCGCCAACTAACTTGACTAGATTTTTTTTCATACGTTCATTTTGGTAAGTATAAATGATTTCCGCACCTTGCTCGACAATTGCTTTCGCACATCCCCAAGCGATGCTTTTTTTATTGGCTACGCCAGTCACGATTATTTTCTTTCCAGATAAAATAGACATTAAATGACACACTCCTAAATAATATAAAAAATAATATGCTCTCATTATGTTGGAAAAAGCTTTGATTGTCAAACTATTTTTTTTAATATTTCAATACGTCTTGATTAAACCATTAGAATATGATAGTTTGATAATCAAATAAAATATTCATAGAGGTGTAAAATGGAAAAAATTATGAATGTCGAAGAAATCATGGCTGCGATTCCGAATCGCTTTCCCATTTATTATTTAGATGCAGTCACAGAGTTTGAGGATGAAAAACATATCACAGCAATGAAAAATTTAACGATGAACGAAGATTTTTTTCAAGGCTATTTTCCAGGTGAACCAATCATGCCCGGTACGTTGATCGTAGAAGCACTTGCTCAAGCCGGTTCATTATTGATTTTAAAATCAGCTGCGTTTGAAGGAAAGACTGCCTATATTGGTGGTATAAACCATGCAAAATTTTTAGAATTTGTACGTCCGGGAGATACCTTGTTCTTGAATTTTGATATTCAGAAAGTTAAGGGGCCTGTTGGAACAGCAAAAGCATGGGCAACAGTGGAAGAGAAGGTAGTAACTGAATGTGAATTCACCTTCATCGTAGGAGATAAGGATCAAAAAAAATAATTTACAAAAAAACCAAAATCCCAATAACTGAGATTTTGGTTTTTTATCTGGCTATTTTTTTGGTTCTTGCAATACTTTTACTTCAGTAACTTTAACTGGTTCAACGGGAGTTGATTTCTCACCAGAGCCGCCGTCTTTGACCTCACCACTGGCAATTTTATCAACGACATCCATGCCTTCAGTAACTTGTCCGAAGACTGTGTACTCGCCATCAAGCTGAGGGGCGCCACCATTTTTGTATTGTTCAATCATTTTTTTAGGGTAATATTGAACTGCTAATCCATCGCTTACATCGTCTTTGTTCGTCACGATGAAGAACTGACTACCGTTACTGCTGCGTGATTCCGAGCGAGCCATTGAAAGGGCGCCACGGATATTGTAAAGCTGCTTAGAGTCTTCGGTTTTGAAACCTTTTTTCCAGATACTTTCGCCGCCGGTACCATCTCCCTTAGGATCGCCGCCTTGAATCATGAAATCTTTGATAACACGATGGAAGGGAGTGTCTTTATAGTAGCCGTCTTTAGCATGTTTGACAAAATTTTCTACCGCTTTTGGAGCTTGTTTAGGAAAGAGCTTAATTTTGACATTGCCTTCAGTCGTGACTAGTTCTACTAAATATTCGTCGTCAGTGACCTTGTCATTTAGCTGAGGCAAACTCAGTTTATTTAAATCTACACTAGATTCTGTTGTTTTTGCGGAACTTTCTTTTGTATCTTTAGTGGAATTATTGCTGCCGCAAGCTGCGAATAATCCGATCGACAGCAATAAGCTTGCGCCGACTATCAATTTTTTGAGTTGCATAAAATTCTCCTTTTAAAATTATTATCAATCTTATGATAACAAACTTTTAGGGGAGTTCCTATGAAAAAACCATGATTTTTGTTTCAAAAAAATTATTAAAAATGCAATAAAAAAGGAGATCGAAATGATCTCCTTCAAAAATTATAGATTCTTATAAGTTAGCAAATTTTTCTAACAAACGAATCATTTGGCAAGTAAAGCCGTATTCATTGTCATACCAAGCAACTGTTTTAACTAATTGGTAATCGCCAGCTGAAGTGACTTCAGTTTGAGTTGGGTCAAAGATTGATCCTTGAGTTGTACCAATTACGTCGCCAGAAACGATTTCGCGATCGTCATAACCGAATGATGGATTATCAACGGTATGTTTCTTGATTGCTTCATTTACTTGGTCAGCAGTTACATTCTTTTTAAGAATTGAAACCAATTCAGTTAATGAGCCATCAACAACAGGAACACGTTGCGCATGACCTTGCAATTTACCATTCAATTCTGGGATTACTAAGCCGATAGCTTTAGCAGCACCAGTTGAATGTGGGATAGTATTGTCAGCAGCAGAACGTGCAGCACGTAAGTTGCCGCCTTTAACGGGTCCGTCTAACAACATTTGGGTCGAAGTATAGGCATGAACAGTTGTCATTGTACCTACTTCAATACCGAATTCTTCATTTAAGAAGTATGCCATAGGAGCTAAACAGTTTGTTGTACATGAACCGGCAGAGATAATTTTATCATTTGAATCTAAAGTATCATCATTTACGTTATAAACAATAGTTTTCATTTGTCCAGCAGGAGCTGAGATAACGACACGTTTTACACCAGCATCTAAGTGAGCTTGTGCTTTTTCTTCTGATGTATAGAAACCAGTACATTCAAGCACGATGTCAACACCGTTTTCTTTCGCCCAAGGAATTTTACTAGCATCTGGTTCAGCATATACACGTGTTTTTTCGCCGTCAACAACGATTGAATCTTCTGTCGCAGTAACTGTTCCAGGGTATGTGCCATGTGTTGAATCAAATTGTAATAATTGTGCCAACATTGTAGGACTTGTCAAATCGTTGATTGCTACTACTTCGATGTCGTCAGATACTTCTTTGATCCGACGGAAAGCCAAACGACCGATACGTCCAAATCCATTAATACCTACTTTTACTGTCATAACCAAAAGTTCCTCCTTTTTTATATCAAGCAAAGCTTGATGCCTTACATTTCCAATTGTGCAACGCATCATTTTTTTTGTCAAAAGATATTACCTGAGAGTGATTATCTGAGGTAAATGACTAAAAAAGAGTTAATACGGCAAATTTTTTTTAAGCTTCTATCAATAAGAATGGACTTTTTCGGCTAATCTAGCTACAATATACGAGACTTTGTTTAGTGTGGAGATTCAGCAGTCAAAAGAATAAAGAGATAAGGAGGACACCCAGATGTCCATGTTTTTAGATCAAGTAACAATCGATGTCAAAGCCGGTAAAGGCGGCGACGGGATGGTTGCATTTCGTCGTGAAAAGTATGTGCCAGACGGTGGACCGGCCGGAGGTGACGGCGGTCGCGGCGGCGATGTCATTTTAGTTGTTGATGAAGGATTACGTACGTTGATGGATTTCCGTTATAATCGTCATTTTAGAGCCACTCCAGGTGAGAATGGGATGAGTAAAGGGATGCACGGACGTGGAGCTGAGGATACCTATGTCAGCGTGCCGCCCGGAACTACAGTTCGGGATTCAGAGACTGGTGCTTTAATTGGTGATTTAATCGAAAATGGCCAAGAACTAGTTGTTGCCCATGGTGGTCGCGGAGGTCGCGGAAATACGCGCTTTGCTTCACCTAGAAATCCTGCGCCTGAATTAGCCGAAAACGGCGAGCCTGGTCAAGAGCGCAATATCGAATTAGAATTGAAGGTTTTAGCGGATGTTGGCTTAGTTGGCTTTCCATCTGTCGGAAAGTCAACGATCCTTTCAGTGATTTCATCGGCTCGACCTAAAATTGGTGCCTATCATTTTACGACCTTAGTTCCTAACCTAGGAGTGGTGACGACAAGTGATGGTCGTAGTTTTGCAGCAGCCGATTTACCCGGCCTGATCGAAGGTGCATCACAAGGCGTTGGCTTAGGTACACAGTTTTTACGTCATATCGAACGCACACGAGTGATTCTTCACGTGATTGATATGAGCGGAATGGAAGGCCGTGAGCCTTACGAAGATTATTTAGCAATTAACAACGAGTTGAGCACACATAATCTGCGTTTGCTGGAGCGTCCACAAATTATTGTTGCCAATAAGATGGACATGCCCAATGCAGAAGAAAATTTGAAGAAATTTAAAAAGGCTTTGAAAAAAGATAAGGATGATGAGTTTGTAGATGATATTCCAATTTTTGCAATCTCAGCCATCACGAAACAGGGTCTGGATAATTTGCTGAATGCGACGGCAGACTTGTTGGAAGTAACACCGGAATTCCTATTATATGATGAAGAAGTTGAGGAAGACACCGTAAACTATGGTTTCCAATCAAGTGAACCAGAATTTACAATCACTCGTGAACCTGATGCTACTTGGGTGTTGAACGGCGAGAAATTAGAGAAACTCTTTAAGATGACAAATTTTGACCATGATGAAACAGTTATGCGATTTGCACGTCAACTACGAGCTATGGGCATTGATGAAGCTTTACGTGCCCGCGGAGCGAAAGATGGAGATCTTGTTCGCATTGATAAATTCGAATTTGAATTCGTCGACTAAGTTAAGAAGAAAAACTATATTTAATCAATAAAAGTACTGTAATTCATTTTGCAGTACTTTTTTGTGTTAAAAAAGCTAAATGAAAGTGTTTCTAATTATCAACAATCAGAGGTTTTATTCAAAAGAGAAGCAAAAGATACGTTCAATTATTAATTTATTTTTAAGAGAAAAATTTGACTGAAGAATTTTGAGTAAATTAAAGAACAAGGAGAAAGATTATCGAGACCGAAATGGTGTTATTTTTGTTATTATTGGCCGCTATTTTCTGATTGAATTAAATAGCAAATAATATCGATTATTCTTTTTGTTTGAAAAAAGTTGGATTGTAAGTTAAGCAAAAAAAGAATTCAATTTGTTAAGCAAAAAAACTGTTTTTTCAATGTTGGTAACGTTTTGTTTGAAAGAAAAGAATTTATTTTGTTAATAGAAGGATTTAAGGAGACACGAACGCTATATTTTCTAATTTTTCGTGAATGGATGAAAAAAGTGTTATTTAAACATGATAATTGAATTATTTTATCTGAGAAAAGTTTTTTTAACCCAAAATTTTTATTAATAATTCTAATTGTGATTATGGAATTATAAGCTTTTTGGTGGCGCTAGAGCCATTGCCAGTGTAAACTTACATTGTAACAAGTAATAATTATATTGTTAATTAATAAAACTTTCCGAGTCAACTTGTTGGGAACTTATTTTTAATAATAAAAAAAGGGGAATAATGTGATGCAAGTATTAATTTTAACGCACAATATTTTAGTTGAGAGACCTTTAGTTGAGAAGCTGCAACGCTTAAACATTGAAGTTTTAAGCTCAGCGAAATTACTAACCATGCTTCAGGCTAAGCAAGTACCATTAGAAGTAATGAGCTTTTTTGATGTTTTAATTGTTAGTGAAACTATTTCTGACCAAGAGTTAACTATCATTCTTGAAGAGGTCGGTGATAAATTCACTATCATCCGAGAAACTGATCGGATGCCACAAAAAGAAGAACGATCTGATTGGGAAACACAAGGAATTGATGAATGGCTGCTTGAAGACGAAACACTTAGCGGGTTAAGAGAGAAGCTTGCTGAGAAAACGTTAAAAGAATCGGTTTATTCAATTGGTTTCGGTATAAAAACACAGCAAGAAGAAAGTGAGCATGAAAAACGTCCGATTCCTCTTTGGAACTTAACACGTTCAGAACGCGAGATGTTAAGTACCTTAATTTCAACAAAAGAGGCACCAATTAGTCGAAATGATTTGGCCATCAAAATTTGGGGTGACAGTGATTCTGCCAGTCATATGACACGCTTATCAACCATTATCAAGCACCTTAGAAACAAATTGAAAATTGATGGTGTTGAGTATGATGTCATTCGCACAAATTGGGGCGAAGGTTATCAATTGTCTAAAGTCTTTTTCGATCATTACATTGTTGATGATCGCATTATGGATGAAATAAAAACTGGGAATTAATTCCCAGTTTTTTATTTAGAATCATTTAGTTGACATAACTATTTTATGTTGTATAAACTCGTTCTATTTTCAAAATAATTCATTTATTGCTAAACTATAATTAAAAGTACGAAGGAGCGAAAGCAAATGGAAAAACGTGTGATAATTATGAATTTCGATGTAGAGTCAAAAGCCTACGAGGCCTTTTCAAAAGCAAAACGATTGCATATGAACAAGGCATTCAAAGGAGAACAAATGGCTGTTGTGCATCATTCCGATGACGGTGAACACAAGTTTGAGATTGAGGATTTCTTAGACTTCACTGGTAGCAATAAGAGTTCTACGGGTGGTTTGATAGGCATGATGGTCGGCATCCTTGGTGGACCGGTCGGCATTTTGCTAGGATGGTTTACTGGTGGAATGATTGGGGCAACACAAGATGCGAAAGAAGTTCGTGATGCGACAGGCGTCTTTGAGTTTTTAGTTGATAAAATCGGCGAAGGCGATACTGCTCTATTATTAATTGCAGAAGAGGAAGATAACCGTCCTTTGAATCAATTAATTATGATGGATTTAGGCGGAGAAATTACACGCCTTGATTACGAAGATGTTGAAGCGGATGTAAAGAAGACACAAGAGATGGCAAAAGCTTCCAAAGAAAAGGATTCTTCGGATACTGATTCAGAAAAATAATTATACCTGAGATAATATTTTTTTTATTTAGATTGCGCAAAGTAAGACTTTCTTCTAAAATAATAATAATTCGATAGAAAGTCAGGAGAATTATGGAATTAGAATTTTTAGGAACGGGTGCAGGTGTACCCGCAAAGCATCGGAATGTTAGCGGTCTTGCGTTGAAATTGTTAGATGAACGTAATGCAATCTGGCTATTTGATTGCGGAGAAGGAACTCAGATGCAGATTTTACGTACGAATATAAGACCACGTAAAATTGAGAAGATCTTTATTTCTCATCTGCATGGAGATCATATTTTTGGCTTACCAGGTTTATTGAGCAGTCGTTCATTTCAAGGTGGAGAAGAACCAATTGAGATTTATGGACCTGCTGGTTTGGAAAACTATGTTCGAACATCTTTGCAGGTAACGAAGACTCATTTAGCTTACCCTTTACATTTTATCGAGCTAAGTGAAGGCATTATCTTTAAAGACAAGGATTTCACCGTTGAATGTATGCTTTTAGATCACGGAATTGATAGTTATGGATTTCGTATCCAAGAATCAGACCATGATGGCATGCTTCAAGTAGAGAAATTAGCAGACTTAGGAATTCCTGCCGGACCGATTTATGGGAAATTGAAGCAAGGACAAAAAGTTACGTTAGCTGATGGTCGTATAATAGATGGTGCGGACTTTGTCGGGGAAAGTAAAAAAGGGCGGATCGTAACGATTTTTGGTGATACACGATTTACTGATAGGTCTAGTCAATTTGCTAAAAATAGTGATGTTATCGTTCATGAGAGTACCTTTAATAAGAACGAAGCAAAACTTGCGCAGGCTTATTTCCATTCTACAACGCATCAAGCAGCGACAATTGCTAAAGAAGCACATGCAAAAAAATTGATGCTGACTCACATTTCTGCGAGATACCTTGCTAAAGAGGCGAAGGAATTGGAAGAAGAGGCGCAAGATATTTTTCCCAATACACAAATAGCAAAAGATTTTGATAGTATTGATGTTCCGTTCTCATAAGAATGATTAACGGTATAAGAATTTTAAGAATATATTTTCCTGATAGAAAGAGGGGAATTCGATGGATTTAACAGATAAAGTGGTCGTAGTGACTGGCGGTTCTGCTGGTTTAGGAGAGCAAATTTGCTATGAGGCAGCCAAACGTGGGGCAATTGTTGTTACCTGTGCTCGCCGGATCAATTTAATTGGTCAAGTAAAAGAACATTGTAGTGATTTAAGCGGTAAAGAAGCTTATGCATTTCAACTAGATATTTCAGATCCAGATAGCGTTGAGTCAGTGATTGAAAAAATTGCTGATGAGGTCGGTGAAGTAGATGTGTTAGTCAATAATGCCGGTTTTGGACTGTTTGATAGTTTTGTAGATTTTGATTTGAACGTCGCTAAAAACATGTTTGAAGTAAATGTGTTGGGAATGATGTATTTCACACAAAAAATTGCAATCTCAATGGTAAAAAACAAGTCTGGGCATATTTTTAATGTTGCTTCTATGGCTGGAAAAATGGCGACACCAAAATCTACCGTTTATTCTGCTACAAAATTTGCGGTACTTGGTTTTTCAAATGCGCTGCGTTTAGAATTGCGGACAGAAAATGTATATGTAACAACTATTAATCCGGGACCAATTGCAACAGAGTTCTTTGACAAAGCCGATCCAAGCGGAAGTTATTTAGATAATTTAGGTGGAGTTGTCTTAGATCCGCATAAGTTGGCAAGAACAATCGTTAATAAAATGGGCAGACCGACTCGCGAGATTAATCGACCAATCATTATGGAGGGGGCCAGTCGGTTTTATGGACTGTTTCCTCACATTGGAGATTTTCTAGCAGGTGGTCTATTTAACAGGAAGTAGGAAGACGAAATGAAAAAACAATGGAAGGTTTTTTTGGGATTCCTCTTAGTTTTGCTGATCGTGATATTTGCCCTCTCTAACAGCCAGGAGGTTCCAGTAAATTTTTTGATCAAGAAAATTTATCTATCACTGGTACTGGTTATTATTGGTTCGGCCTTGATAGGAGCGTTAGTAGTTTTATTAACTTCTGGAGCAACACTTTTCCAGCAGCGTAAAGAAATTAAGCAGTTGAAGGAAACTATTCAAAGTTTTGAAACGAACAACGAGCAAAAGTTAGCAGAAGAAAAGGCCACCTTTCAACGAGAGCAAGAAAATGAAATTGCTGTGTTGAAGGCCAATTATGAAAGCCTGTTAAAAGAAAAGGATTTAGCTTTAGCTGAGTTGGAAAGTACAGAGCCAAGAAAAAAAGAAAATCAACCAATTGATTATTATGACTAATCAAGAAGACTTTAGTTGAAAAACTAAGGTCTTCTTCTCTTTCGTGTCTCATTATTTTTTGCTATACTAATACGGTTGGGAAGTGATAAAGTGAAAAAATCAAACTTCGATTGGCAGTTCAGGGAAGCGACACCAGTTGATTCAACGTTTAAAACTGAAATGTTAAATCAAGGATATAGCGAAGCCTTTCTTAAACTTTTATGGAATCGAAATATACATACATCAGAAGAATTTTCGCAGTTAATGAAAGCTGATATTGATGATTTACATGATCCATTTTTGATGCATGACATGGATAAGGCTGTAGAACGAATTCAAGCCGCTATCATGGATGGGCAGCCGATTTTAATTTATGGTGATTATGATGCAGATGGAATTACAAGTACATCTATTATGTTAGAAACTTTAGAAATGATTGGCGCAGATGTTCATTATGTTTTACCCAATCGTTTTATTCATGGATATGGTCCAAATAAGGAACTTTTTGCAGAAAAAATCACTGAGGGAATTCAATTAATTATTACAGTGGATAATGGTGTTGCGGGAAATGAAGCGATTGATTTCGCCAATTCTCAAGGAGTGGATGTGATTGTCACTGATCACCATGAGATGCCGCCAGTTTTACCAGATGCCTATTGTATCGTTCATCCTCGCCATCCGGAGGGTCATTATCCTTTTGGAGAGTTGGCTGGCGCCGGCGTGGCTTTCAAATTAGCTACGGCGTTATTAGAAGAAGTTCCACTAGAAATGTTAGATCTAGTAACGATCGGTACTGTTGCGGATCTAGTTTCCATGACTGGAGAAAATCGTAATCTTGTTAAATTAGGCTTACAGGCAATCAAACAAACGCAACGACTAGGCTTACTAGAATTGTTAAAAGTCAGCAGCGTTGAGCTGCAAAAAGTTGACGAGACAAGTATCGGTTTCAGTTTAGGCCCAAGGTTAAACGCGATTGGACGTCTAGGTGATCCAAATCCGGCCGTTGAATTGATGACAACTTTCGATGAAACTATTGCTCATAATTTAGCGGAAAAGCTGAATCAGATCAATGATGAACGAAAAAAAATTGTACAAGATACGACGACTGAAGCCTCCTCTTTAGTCAATCCAGCAGACGCAGTTCATCTGATTGCGGCGGAAGGGTGGAATCCCGGTGTCTTAGGGATCGTGGCTGGGAATATTTTAAAGCAAACTGGAAAACCAACTATCATTTTATCTATTGATGAAAATGGCGTTGCCAAAGGATCGGGTAGAAGTATTGAGGCATTGGATCTATTCAGTATGCTAAACACAATGCGATCGGAGTTTACACACTTCGGAGGACATGCAGCTGCTGTCGGACTAACCATGCCAGCTGAGAATATTGCTAACTTACGGCAAATGATGAACGATTATATTTCGGCAGAGCAGATTGATCTGACAAAAGGGTCCGGATTGTTGATTGATGAGGCACTGTCATTATCAGTAATTAACTTAAAATTTGTCGAAGAATTGAAAAAGCTCGCTCCGTTTGGAACAGATAATCCGGCTCCTCATTTTTTAGTAGATGGTGGAGTCAGCTTCTTCAAGCGTATCGGTAGTGATCAGCAGCATGTCAAATTCTCATTGAAAAATGATGAGGGGAAATTGGATGCAATCGGCTTTGGCTTTGGAGCAGAAGGAGAAGAGATTCAGCAACCGGATACTCAGTTTGTTGGAGATTTAGAAATCAACGAATGGAATGGCCAGAAAAAGGTTCAATTACGTTTAATTGATTTTGCTTCGGATGGAATGCAGGTGATCGATCGTCGGGCAAAATATACTTGGAATCAAAAAATCGAAAGTGGAAATGTGTTGTATTTAGCTTTTGAAGAAAAAAGTCAAAATCTATTTGCTAAGGAATTAGAGCAGCCAATTACTTTATATAATGAGGCTATCTCTTGGTCCGACTTTGACCAGTTAGTTGTCCTTGATTGCCCGGATCAAAAAGAACTGCTAAAGAATATTTCTATCTCGGGAAGGTTTGAACGAATCTATTTGTACCTATATAGTCCAGATGAAGCATATTTAAATGGTCTACCTAGTCGCGATCAATTTACCAAACTGTATCAATTTTTCCAAAAACAGCCACGAGTAGATATTCGGTTTAAACTAAAAAATGTTTCAAATTACTTAAGAATTCCAGAAAAATTATTAGTATTCATGATTCACGTGTTTTCTGAGCTGAAATTTGTTACAATAAACGACGGCGTTTTACAAATGGTCGAGTCTCCCGAGACACGGGCTTTTGAAGAGAGTAAGATTTATCAAAAACGCATGGCTCGAATTGATAGCGAAGAGTTTTTATTAATGAATGATATTGAAACTATTAGAAATTGGCTGAAAGGCTAGGAGGAACAACCAACATGAACTTGAAAGACTACATTGCTAGTATTCCAGATTATCCAAAGGAAGGGATCGTCTTTCGCGATATTTCGCCACTGATGGCTGATGGTGATGCATATCGTGAAGCGACAAAGCAAATTGTAAATTACGCAAAAGAAAAACAAATAGATATGGTCGTTGGACCAGAGGCTCGGGGCTTCATCGTAGGATGTCCAGTGGCATTTGAATTAGGGCTAGGTTTTGCACCTGTTCGTAAACCAGGTAAATTACCTCGTGAAGTAATTGAAGTCGAATACGAAAAAGAGTATGGAACAGATACATTAACAATTCATAGCGATGCTATTAATCCTGGTCAACGTGTACTGATTACCGATGATTTATTAGCTACCGGTGGAACGATCAAAGCGACGATCGAACTTGTTGAACAACTCGGCGGTATTGTTGTGGGGTGTGCGTTCTTGATCGAATTGGAAGAGTTGCACGGCCGTGACAAAATCCAAGGATATGATATTTTAACTTTAATGGATTATTAATCAGTGAGCTGGAGAAAAATCTCCAGCTTTTTTCTATGCACAAAAAAACTGCTAGAATGATATCTAGCAGTTCAGAGTAGTATTTTTAAGCAGACTTGTGATAATGATGATCATAAGTCACGTAATAGAAATCTTCGGCTGGTTCTTTATAGTAATGTTCTTCTTCAATATCTTCTTCGTATTCATGTTCAGCGTAATGCTGAGCATATTTACGTTCATCCCATAACATGAACCAAACAAGGAACAACCCAGAAAAAATGACGATCGTGGCTAGGGATCCCAACTTGCCAATCAATAAACCAAGCAACAAAACTGCGATAATTAAACCAAATCTTCTTACTGCTTTCATCAATAATCACTCCTAATAAATACGCGAACGTGTGTTTGTATACCCATTATACGAATGTTTGTTCGTTTTGTAAAGAAAAAAATAATCGGAAGTGAATTCCGATTAATAAATATGGTTACGGTACAATCCGACAACTTTCCCAAGAATGGATACATTATCAAATATCAAAGGTGCTAACTCATCATTTTCTGGCTGAAGACGGATATGATCGGCTTCACGATAGAATCTTTTACAAGTAGCCTCGTTTTCATCAGTCATCGCGATCACGATTTCGCCATTCGTAGCTGATGATTGTTTTCTAACAATGACGTGATCCCCATCATAAATGCCTGCGTTAATCATACTTTCTCCGCGAATCGTCAGCATAAACAGACTGCCTTCTTCACTGGAAAGATCCGGAGGAACCGGGAAAAAGTCTGAAGCCTCTTCGACTGCTAAAATCGGCTCACCAGCAGTAACGACTCCTAACATAGGAATAACTTGCGGAGTTGCTCCAATTTTTTCTAAACCAGTAATGGTCAATTCAATAGCTCTCGGCTTTGTTGGATCACGTAAAATCCAACCTTTTTTCTCTAATCTGGATAAATGGCCATGAACTGTGGAAGTAGATGAAAGATTCACAGCTTCTCCGATTTCTCTGACAGTGGGTGGGTAACCTTTATTTTCAACGCGTTCATGAATGAAACGTAAAACTTCTAATTGTTTTGTTTCCGTTCTTTTTGCCAATGCCCGCACCTTCTTTCGTTTTTTTTAGTGTAGCATAATCATTCAAACAAATCAAACAAGCGTTCGTATTTGTTTGTACTTTCAACTTACTAATTTTTATGTATAATTAGAAAGGGAAAAGAGGTGCTCAAGATGATTAACGATGAAACAATTGCACGAATCAACGAGTTGGCTAAAAAAAAGAAAACTGTTGGCTTAACAGACGCTGAAGCGCACGAGCAGAAAGTTTTGCGGGAAGAATATATCTCTTCATTCCGCAGCGGAATGCGTCATCATATCGAAGGGATGAAAGTCGTTGATCCTGAAGGCAATGATGTCACTCCAGAAAAATTGAAAAAAATCCAAAAGAAAAAAGGATTACATAATAGAAAGTAAATCTTTTGATGGTAAGTGATTGAAATGTCAAAATAAATCGGTTACAATGAATCTGTAATTAAAGTATTTATGACCAAAAAGGAGGAACTATTTTGTTCGACAAAATCGATCAACTAGGTGTAAACACAATCAGAACGTTAAGTATTGAGGCAATTCAAAAAGCAAACTCAGGTCATCCAGGTCTACCAATGGGTGCAGCTCCAATGGCATATGCTCTATGGACAAAGCATTTGAATATCAATCCAGCGACTTCATTAAACTGGCCAAACCGTGACCGTTTTATTCTATCTGCAGGACATGGTTCAGCAATGCTTTACAGCTTGTTGCATCTTGCAGGTTATCAAGTAACTATTGACGATTTAAAAAACTTCCGTCAATGGGAAAGTAAAACTCCAGGTCATCCCGAGTATCATCACACAGATGGTGTGGAAGCTACTTCAGGTCCTTTAGGTCAAGGTATTTCAACTTCAGTTGGGATGGCAATGGCTGAGGCGCATTTAGCAGCAACTTATAACCGGGACAGCTTTAACGTTATGGATCATTACACATATGCATTATGTGGCGATGGTGATTTAATGGAAGGTGTTTCTGGCGAAGCTAGTTCAATGGCTGGTCATATGAAATTGGGTAAATTAATCGTATTATACGATTCAAATGATATTTCATTAGACGGACCAACATCAAAAGCTTTCACTGAAAATGTTGGTGCTCGTTACGAGGCCTATGGCTGGCAACATATTTTGGTTAAAGATGGGAACGACTTAGAAGCGATCTCTAAGGCAATCGATGAGGCAAAAGCTGAGACAGATAAACCATCATTGATTGAAATTAAAACAGTTATTGGTTTCGGTTCACCCAAAGAAGGGACATCAGCAGTTCATGGGGCACCTCTAGGACAAGATGGAATTGATGTTGCTAAAACTGTATATGGTTGGGAATATCCTGACTTCACTGTTCCAGAAGAAGTTGCAAAACGTTTCAAAGAAGAAATTAATGATAAAGGTGCTAAAACAGAAACTGAATGGGATGCAATGTTTAAAAACTACGAAAATGCTCATCCTGATTTAGCTAAGCAATTTAAAATGGCCTTTGCTGGCGAGTTACCAGAAAATTGGGAAGAAGCATTACCTGTTTATGAAGATGGAACTGCACAAGCAAGCCGTGTATCAAGTAAAGATGCTATCCAGGAAATTGCTAAAGTTGTTCCAAACATCTGGGGCGGATCAGCCGATTTATCTGGCTCAAACAACACAACAATTGCTGACGAAGCAGAATTCCAACCTGGTTCTTATGAAGGACGTAACATTTGGTTCGGTGTTCGCGAGTTCGCAATGGCAAGTGCGATGAATGGGATTCATCTACATGGCGGTACACGCGTTTACGGTGGAACATTCTTTGTATTCACTGATTACTTGCGTCCTGCTGTTCGGATGTCTGCGATTCAAGGATTGCCAGTTGTCTATGTGTTAACACATGATTCTGTAGCTGTTGGGGAAGATGGACCAACTCATGAACCAATTGAACAATTGGCCAGCGTTCGCTGCATGCCGAATGTTCAAGTCATTCGGCCAGCCGATGGCAATGAAACTTCTGCTGCATGGATTCAAGCACTTGAAACAACAAACAAACCAACAATTTTAGTGTTAAGTCGTCAAAACTTACCAGTTTTACCAAACAGTAAAAACATGGCTAAAGATGGTGTTGCTAAGGGCGGATACGTAATTTCTAAAGCTGAATCTGATACACCAGAAGGTATTTTGATTGCGACTGGTTCTGAAGTGAACTTGGCTGTTCAAGCTCAAAAAGAATTGAAAGCCCAAGGTAAAGATGTTTCTGTAGTTTCGCTTCCAAGCTTCGATCTGTTTGAAGCTCAAGACGAAGCTTACAAAGAATCTGTTTTACCAAAAGCAGTGGCAAAACGTGTAGCAATCGAAGCTGCTTCACCATTCGGTTGGGAACGTTACATTGGATCAGAAGGCACGATGATCGGAATTGATCACTTCGGTGCATCAGCACCTGGCGATTATGTCTTAGAACAATTTGGTTTTACTGTTGAAAATGTAGTCAATAAATTTAACGAATTATAATCTTTATAAAGTTGAGAAGGGAGACCTTCTCAACTTTTTTTGTTACGGAGTTTACATAGAAGAATCAAGCAAATAGAGTATCAGGAAAATCAAACAGGTCACACAAAACGGTGATAAATACACTTCTAGCCTTCGTAATTGGCATAAACTTAGTCGATATAATTCAACAAATGAAGTATACATAACATGGAACTGTGAAACTAATTCTTAATCGCGCTTACAAATTATCGCTAAGAGAAATAAAAATGATTATCTGTGAGCAAATCAATTTGGACAGAATTTAAATTCTGTTATACTATCCTTGTGCAAAAGATTGCAAACAAAAAGACGTTTAAACGAAAGAGGGACAACCATGAAAGTAGTAGTAGTAGGATGTACACATGCCGGTACCGCAGCCGTTAAAAATATTTTAACAAACCACCCAGATGCAGAAGTAACAGTCTTTGAACGGAATGACAACGTTTCTTTCTTATCTTGTGGAATCGCTTTATATGTAGGAGGAGTCGTAAAAGATCCAGCAGGATTGTTTTATTCTAATCCTGAGGAACTAGCTTCTCTAGGTGCAAAAGTTAACATGGAACACGACGTTACAAACATTGATACAGAAGCCAAAGAAGTCACTGCAAAAGATCTAAAAACGAATGAAGAAAAAGTTGTTTCTTACGATAAATTAGTAGTGACAACAGGTTCTTGGCCGATTATTCCGCCAATTAAAGGAATCGAATCAAAAAATGTTTTATTATGCAAAAACTATAACCAAGCAAATGTAATTATTGAACAAGCGAAAGATGCGAAAAAAATCGTTGTTGTCGGTGGCGGCTACATCGGAATTGAATTGGTAGAAGCTTTTGCTGAAACAGGCAAACAAGTTACATTGATCGATGGGTTATCAAGAATTTTAAACAAATACTTAGACGAACCATTCACAAATCTATTAGAAAAAGAACTGGTAGATCACGGTGTTACGTTAGCATTAGGTGAAAATGTTAATGAATTTGTTGCTGATGAATCTGGAACTGTAACCAAAGTTGTCACTGCCAGTCAGGAATTTGATGCTGACATGTTAATTTTATGTGTTGGTTTCCGTCCAAACACAGATTTATTGAAGGGCAAAGTTGATATGCTGCCAAGCGGTGCTATCAAAGTGAATGATTACATGCAATCAAGTGATCCTGACATTTTCTCGGCAGGCGATTCTACAGTTGTTCATTACAACCCAACCGGTAAAGATCAATACATTCCATTAGCTACGAATGCTGTCCGTCAAGGAATGCTAGTTGGGCAAAACTTAGTTGAACAAAAAGTAAAATATCGAGGAACACAAGGAACATCAGGTCTTTACTTATTTGGCTGGACGATCGGATCAACTGGTTTGACAAAAGAAAGTGCAGCTCTGAATGACTTAGATGTAAATGTAACAGTGATTGAGGATAACTATCGTCCTGAATTCATGCCAACGACAGAAAAAGTTCTAATGGAAATCGTTTCAGAAAAAGGAACGAATAAAATTTTGGGTGCACAATTCTTATCAAAATACGATATCACTCAATCAGCGAACACTTTGTCGGTAGCCATTCAAAACGAAATGACTTTAGAAGATTTGGCATTGCAAGATTTCTTCTTCCAACCACACTTTGATCGTCCTTGGAATTACTTGAATATCTTGGCTCAAGCAGCATTAGCAGAAGCAGAATAAAGTTAAAACAGGAGGGATGACCTCCTGTTTTTTTGTTGCTTAATAACTATTTCGTAGTATTGGACTTCCTGTTTTTTTAGTGTAAACTAAAATGGGAACGGAGGATTTTGAATGATTTCACTAAAAGATTATCTAGCAGGCGGCGAGACCACGATCTCGAATCTGTTATTACAAAACTATACAAAACTTGGCTTGAACACAAATGAATTTATGTTGTGGCTTCAGCTTTATGCAGCTCATCAAGCAGGGGAGGATTTTCCAGATCTGACTTTGATTGCTAGAAATATGGGTAGCACGACGGAGAAAACATACGATTTACTGAACAATCTTGTTGAGAAGGATTTCGTTGCACTAGAAACGGCATTGGACGAACAGGGCAGACAGAGCGATCGCTACGATTTGCTTCCGGCATTTGAAAAATTGGCGATGTTAAAGGAGCAAGAGCGTTTTGAGGTAGAGGAAAAAAATGATTTAGCTGCGCAGAAAAAAATGCTGCGTTCATTGGAACAAGAATTCGGACGTCCATTATCACCGATTGAATATCAAAAAATCGGTTATTGGCTTAATGAGGATCATTACGCTCCCGCACTTATCGAATTAGCCTTGCAAGAGGCGGTCTTGAATCAAGCATATAACTTCAAATACATTGAGACGGTTCTGCAAAGTTGGGAAAAGAAGAATATCCGATCAAAGGCCCAAGTAGAAGAGGAACAGCGTCGTCGGAAACAAATTTTATTACAAAAAGAAGAGCAAAATCAATCTGAAGAACTTCCGAAGGTTTCTTTATATAACTGGTTAGAGAGGAAAGATTCCGATGCTTAATAAAGAAATGACGATGGAGGCCCTCAATCGAATGTATCAAATGTTTCCTGATGCTGTTGGCGAGTTGCATTCTGAATCTCCTTTTCAACTATTAATTGCAGTCATTTTGAGTGCACAAGCCACGGATGTATCGGTTAATAAAGCGACACCAGCACTTTTTGCAGTTTATCCGACACCAGAGGCAATGGCTCAAGCTCCGATGGAAGATCTTATCGCGAAAATCAAAACAATCGGTCTGTATCGTAATAAGGCTAAGAATATCAAAGCGTGTGCACAAATGCTGTTAGAAAATTATGGCGGGAGTGTTCCGACAACTCGAGAAGAGCTGATTAAACTGCCTGGTGTCGGACGTAAGACAGCAAATGTAGTACTTGGAGATGCTTTTGGGGTTCCCGCAATTGCGGTAGATACTCATGTTGAGCGCGTAACGAAACGTTTGCGAATCTGTAAATTAAGCGCATCAGTGACCGAGGTAGAGGCCACATTGATGCGAAAAATACCGAAAGAATTATGGGTCAAGAGTCATCATACGCTAATTTTCTTTGGTCGCTATCACTGTACAGCACGGGCGCCAAAGTGTGATATTTGCCCTTTGCTGGATATGTGCCAAGATGGAAAAGACAGATTAAAAGCCGCTCGAAAATAATTCGAGCGGCCTTTTTTCTAATTGTCTGATTTTGGTGCTTCATTTCGTTGCGCCGGCGTTTGATTAGGTGGATCTGCACTAGCCGACGGTTGAGAAGGCTGGGGCTCAGCAGATGATGAAGGCGTCGGAGTTGGTGCCGGTGCAGAACTAACCGGAGCCTCACTGCTGCTAGCCGGAGGTGCAATAGTTGACGATTCCGACACGCTTGATGCAGATTCAACACTGCTGGTTGAACTAGTCGTATTATTAAAATAGTTGTTGTTGTAATAAGAACTTTGAACTGAATAGCTAGGTTGGGCTGGAACAGAAGAAGCACCCTTAACATAAAGCTCATTTCCAATTCTAAGAACATCACTCGGCATTACCCAATCCTCGTTTGAGACATTTTCGGATGCATAACTCATCATTTCACGATAAACGTCCTGTGCAATATATTCAGATTGAGAAGTGATGGGAGTCATCCGATTGTCATACCCCGCCCAAATGGATAATGAGTAATGTGGTGTAAAACCAGTGAACATCACGTCAGGAGAAATCGAGCCATAATGCGGAATCTTTGCCAATTCATCATCCGTATAGTTAGACGTTCCCGTTTTACCGGCTTGGAAGAGATTTGGAATTTGTGCTTTGTATCCAGTTCCTTTAGAGATTACGTCCTTCAATACATCCGTAACCATATAAGCGGTATAAGGTTCCATCGCTTTTTTACCTTCATTCGAGAAGCTTTGTTCAGAGCCGTCTTGGTATTTGATCTTATTGATATACAGTGGTTCATTATAGGTTCCGCCGTTAGCGAAAGCGGCATAGGCAACGGCCATTTTCTCAGTAGAAATGCCGTACTTAGTTCCATCCTGAGTTTCAGTGTTGCTTGAAATTGCATTTGCTTGCTGAATATCTTTATATTGGATACCCAATTTTTTCAAAAATTTCGTTACATTTTCAGGACCGACTTCATTGAAGAGTTTTACCGCAGGGACATTTCGTGAATCGTATAAAGCTTGACGCAAGGAAATGTTTCCTTGATAGCTGTTGTCCCAGTTTTTAACTTCTGTTTTCGTACCTTGGTAGTTATAAGGGCGATCCTCGATTCGATCTCCAGTAGATTTTTGTAAATACTCAAAAGCCGGACCGTAATCAGTGATCGGTTTAACCGTTGAACCAAAGTCGCGATTTGTATTCACTGCTCGGTTCATTCCTAAGTAAACATCATCAGCAATATTTCGTCCGCCTATTTGAGCGGTGACTTTCCCGGTTTTGCTATCTACTAATGTCGCAGCAATCTGTAATTCTTCATCAGGATACTGTACATACTCATCCCCGTTAACAATCGCATACAAACGATTTTGTGCTTCTGTATCTAAGTTCGTATAGATATCTAAACCGTCAGTATAGACATTTTTCCCAGTTTTTGCCTCGACTTGAGTAATCACTTCTTTGACATAGTTGTCGGCAACTTTTCTTTCTTGGTTGTCTGATTCTAACGGCAGCAAACCCTGATCAACGGGTTCTTTTGTCGCTTTGTCGTACTCATCTTGAGAAATTTTCTTATTGTTCAGCATCGTGTAAAGTACAGTATCTCGACGATCTTTAGCTGCTTCCGGATGTTTGTATGGATCATACGAGTTAGGCGCCTGCGGCATTCCAGCAAGCAGAGCAGTTTGTGCGATCGACAGATGCTGCAACTCCTTGCCAAAATAAGTCTCGGCAGCTGTTTCCATTCCGTAAAGCCCGTTGGCCATATAAACCTTGTTGATGTAGTAGGTCAAAATCTCTTGCTTTGAATGTTTCTTTTCTAACTGAATAGCCAACCAAGCCTCTTGTGCTTTTCGCCGCAAGGTTTGATCAGAAGCCTTTGTTGAGAAGAAGGAAAGCTTAACGAGCTGTTGCGTCAAGGTACTTCCGCCTTGCAGTCCGCCTTTGTTCGTTATATTGTGCACCACTGAACCCATTATTCGAACAGGATCCACGCCATTATGTTTGAAAAAGCGTCGGTCTTCGACTGAGACAATTGCATCATCCAGTTCCTGTGGAATTTTGGTGGCACTAACTTTCTCACGCTTTTCTGCGCCTAGATCTTCAAAGATATTTCCATTGCTGTCATAAAGTTTTGAAGAAACTGTAGCATCTAATTTCTTCTCACTTAAGGCTGGTGCATCTTTTACATAGAAGAAAAAGATACCAATACCAGTAAGTAACGCTACACAGAGCAAACTGACGATTCCAATCGCTATTTTTAACCCAATGTGACGACTTTTCTTCGTTTTTGATTTAGGTTTCTTTCCTTGAGTAGTTCGCATTGATTTTTGCGAACGTGAGGGATTAGCCATTTGATAAACTCCTTTTTTCAAGATATTGTTCCACCGCTTTCAAGTAAGGGATTCTTGGGGCAATCTGCGGTGTGATCTCGATACCAACTGTTTCAATTAATGTGAGCGGTATTGATTTTTTGCCGTTTTCTTGTCTGCTCCAATAGTTTACCAGTTCTTCTGCAGAAAGAAAAAAGCAACGGTTTAAGCTTGAAAACCAAAGTAAAACAAAACAAATCGCATCTTGATTCAAGCATTGCTGCATGTGCGTAATTTGATGCTGATGGAAATTTTTAAGTGGGAAAGAGGTTTTGTTTTTTGTTTCCTTCGCTTCAAAATCCAAATAGTATCCACGATAAACGCCATTATAATCTGTGGTAGAAGGCTGTCTAAAATAAGCTTCCTTAATAACAGCTGCACTACGTTTGGGGTAGTCGACTTTAACAATTTGAAGCGGCGTTGGCTTTTTATGGACAACTGCCTTATCATGAGTTAAGTAGTATTCGTTGCTTTGATTGATTGCTTCTTCAAAGCGCATACCGCGATTAGCAAACGTCGTTTCTTTTTTTAATGCACGATCTCGAGGATTCTTTTGTGAAAATGATTGACCATTAGGGTAGTGAAAGGTCATTTTTTCATCACACTCCTGTTTGCTATTATAGCAAATTTTTCGAAAGATATTTTATTTTTAACTGAAAGTAAGGAAAATGCAATGAATGACATAATACAGCGGCTTTACGTAACAGGATATCAAAGCTATGAATTAGGAATTTTTAGTGAGCAGGACCCTAAGGTGAAAGTAATTAAGAATGTTTTAAAAAGGGAGCTTGTAGCTCTGATCGAAAATGGATTAGAGTGGGTGATGATTAGTGGAAGTCTTGGAACAGAGATTTGGACGGGACAGATAATCAATGAACTCAAAGAAAGCTATCCCGAAGTTAAATTAGCAATTATTTTTCCTTTTGAAGGATTCGGAAGTAACTGGAAAGAACACAATCAATTACTTTTAAGCGAGCTCGTACAAACAGCGGATTTCGTGGATGCAGTCAGTCATCAGCCGTATCAAAATCCCGGACAATTTAAAAATCATGTAAATTTCTTGTTACAGCATACCGATGCAGCTCTAGTAGTATATGATACTGAGTATCCTGGTAAAAGTAAGTTTTTCTTAGGAGACGTTGAAAAATATCTAGAGCAAAATCCCTATGAATTGCTTACAATCACTATGGATGATTTAGAAAATTCCTCGGACTTCGGGGATAGTGTTTGATTTCCTTTAATATATCAGCTAGAATATATAGGAAAGTAAATTAAGATTAGAGCTAATGAGGTGGAAAAATGGCGAATGTAATCTATACTCCGAACGATATTTTGGAGCAAGAATTTAAAACAAAGATGCGCGGTTACGATCCAATCGAAGTCGACGAATTTTTGGACAATGTAATCAAAGATTATGAAGCTTATAACAAAGAATTATTGACACTAAGAGAAGAAAACGATCGCTTGAAAGCAAAAGTTGAACAACTATCAAAAGCTCAGCCAGCTCCTTCACGTGTAAAAGAAGCGGCACCTAAGAGTTCAGCTGTTACGAACTTTGACATTTTGAAACGTTTATCAAATCTTGAGAGAGAAGTGTTCGGTAAAAAACTTGATCAACAAGCATCAAGTCAAGCGACAACTTCTGATTTTGGTCAAAATTATACACAAGACGAAAGTGATATTGAAAAAACTCGTCAATTTTAAATTTGAATGATGCAATTTTTTGGTAATCGCGGTCTGCATTACGCAGGCTGAGGAAAGTCCATGCTCGCACAGACTGAGATGTCTGTAGTGTTCGTGCTTAGCGAAACCATAAGCTAAGGTACTCTTAATTGGGTAACGGCAGAAAAAAGGGCTAAGGAGTAATCTATGCCTGAGTATTCTTGAAAGTGCCACAGTGACGAAGCATTTTGAGAAATCAAAATGGTGGAACGCGGTAAACCCCTCGAGCGAGCAACCCAAACGATGGTAGGGGCGCTTTTTCTAAGGAAATGAACGATGAAAGAGACGGCATTTATGTCGGAGATAGATGATTACCACGACGGACAAACTCCCCTGAGTTGTTCGGCGTACAAAACATGGCTTACAGAAAATTGCAGCAATTCAGGGTGTGCCTTCCAACTTTGTGTTGTGAAGGTTTTTTTTCAGTCCGTTTTTTTCAACATTAAAAAAACGAGCTGAATTCAGACAAATAGAAAAAATTGATTATGCTGTTTAGCGCAAGGATTTGAGAGATAAGAATCGAGGAGATTCTTATCCTTTTGAAAATCTCTACTATGGAATCTGAGCAATAGACAAATGTCATTATTAAGATAACGAAACCCAAAAGGAGCTATCATGGAAAAACAATATAATTTAATTGCTACTGCCGCAGCAGGTATCGAAGCGTTAGTAGGCAAGGAACTGAGAGATTTAGGAATTGATTGCCAAGTTGAAAACGGACGTGCACGTTTTAAAGGCGATCTTGAAACGATCGCTACTGCGAATTTATGGTTAAGAACGGCTGATCGCGTAAAAATAATTGTCGGCGAGTTTGACGCTTTTACATTTGATGAATTATTTGAAAAAGTCAAAGCGATTCCATGGGAAGATTTCTTGCCAATGGATGCTGAATTCCCAGTTGCTGGTCGTTCAATCAAATCAAAACTGTACAGTGTACCCGATTGCCAATCAATTACAAAAAAGGCTATCGTTGAACGATTGCGTGAAGTCTACCATCGTCCTGCTCGGGTTCCATTGCCTGAAACAGGTGCGCTGTTCCAATTGGAAGTTGCGTTGTTAAAAGACCATGTTGTTCTGACTTTGGATACGACTGGCCCAAGTTTATTCAAACGGGGGTATCGATTAGAAAAGGGTGGCGCGCCCTTAAAAGAAAATATGGCGGCAGCATTGGTAATGCTGACCAATTGGAGGAAAGACCGTCCATTTTATGATCCTGTCTGTGGTTCAGGTACTTTATGTATTGAGGCGGCCTTGATTGGTCATAACATCGCTCCAGGATTCAATCGTGAATTTGCTTGTGAGGCATGGGATTGGTTCGACCCAGCTGTTTTAGACAAAGTTCGTGCTGCAGCAGATGAGGCGGCAGATTATGATATTGAATTGGATATCGCGGGTTCTGATATTAATGGCCGAATGATTGAGATTGCGCAAGCTAATGCTGAGGAAATTGGATTAGGTGGTTCGATTGACTTTAAGCAACGAGCGGTCAAAGATTTCAAAACTGAAAAAGATTATGGTGTGATCGTAGCCAATCCTCCTTATGGAGAACGTTTAGGTGAGGAAGAACAAGTTCGTGCATTGTACCGCGAGATGGGCGATGTTTTCCGTCCGTTGAAGACTTGGAGTAAATATATCTTGACGAGTGATCTAGCCTTCGAGGAGTTTTATGGCGCTAAGGCTACTAAGAAAAGAAAATTGTATAACGGTGCAATAAGAACTGACCTGTTCCAATACTGGGGTGAACGTCCGCCAAGAATGCCGAGAAACGATGCAAAATAATTTAGCGGCGATCCGCGGGTATGCAAAGGAAAAACTTGGCAGCGATCGCAGCGGCCATGATTTCTACCATGTTGAACGGGTAGCAAAAATTGCTGGAAAATTAGCTGAAGAAGAAGGCATTCAAGATATATTGTTAATCGAAGCCGCAAGTTATCTGCATGACGTGATAGATGACAAAGTCTTCGCAAATGTTGAAAGCGAAAAAGAAGCTCTTAAAAAGTTTTTAAAAGGACTTAGTTTTTCCGATGAAAGTATAAATGAAATTTTTGACATCATCGAAAATATTTCGTTTTCTAAAGAACTAGAATTGGGAAAGGCGGAGTTAACTTTAGCGGGACAAATTGTTCAAGATGCTGATCGTATAGATGCGCTGGGTGCGATCGGTATTCTTCGAACCGCTTATTATGGAGGTCACACACAAAGTCCTTTATATGACCCCAATCTTTTACCGCAAGAGTTTAAAACTAAGCAGGAGTATCGACAGAAAAGTACCGTGATCAATCATTTTTATGAAAAATTGTTTAAATTGCCGGCGACGATGAACACAGAAGCAGGTAAGGCCGAGGCACAAAAAAGAATGGTATTTATGGAAGAGTTTTTAAAAAGATTTTATGAAGAGTGGAATTTATAATAAAATTGGAGCTTAAATAATCATAAAAAACTAAAAAAATCCCTTAGACAAGACATATTATTTCCAGTGAACTTATTTTTCTCCTATAATGTTCCTTGGTTAGGAGGAACTCTAAATGCTGCATCGTGAAATTTTGAGTCCCGAAGAAGTTTTGGGAAAAATGCCCAACTTGTCTGAGGGATTATTTGCTATTCGTTGCCAACTTACAAATAAGACCTATCAAATTATTTTATATAAATATCAAGAGGATTATTTCCTAGTAGAAAATCCGGCACTGATCAGTGTCTTGCTTGAAAAAGATCGAAGTTTTTTTGGTACATCAGAACAATTATTGAATGCGATTGAAATGTCTTTTGAGGATAACCATTATCAACCCACAACAAAAGAATGGGTCAATTTGGATTTAAACACCCTGAGCCTATTAGACAATGTGGAAATCAAATTCTTTGATTTGGAAGAATAGCAGGGTGTCCTGTTATTCTTTTTTTCTAAACTGACGAAAAAGATAATAGAAGTTAATGACAGATAAGACGGCCCCTAGAATTAACGGCACCACTAAGCGACCTTGACTGTAACCAAAGTTTTTTTGGAAACTCTCGGCCGAAGTAATTGCTATGACTGTTTGACTATAGTTATACACTTGATAACTAAAAGTTGTTAAGAAAACTGCAATTAGTGTTAAGACGAAACGACGATAGTCCGTGCTTCTTAATTTTTTTACAAAATAGAAAATCATGTAGATAACCATTAAAGCGGCGGGAACGCCAAAAGCAAAAAGCGGGTTAAGCATTTATTTTTACCTCCTTAAGAAATGTTCATTATTACGATGGATACGCATCTATTCTACCATAATACAGAAAAAGCCTTGCTGATTTGAAACAGGATCGGTAAAAAAAGTCTTAAAAACGAGGGAGTTTTATGAACAGTTATATTTTTCCAATCAAAGCGGCGGTACTCACTTTTCCTTTTTTGGCAATGGTAATTGCTGCCCCATTTCTAATTTATTATTATCGTAAATACGGACAGTTAGGAAAACTGAGAAGTGTTATTTTGTATTCTTTTGTTTTCTACTTATTATGTGCGTATTACTTAGTGATTCTGCCTTTGCCTAGTATCAGCAGTGTGGCTCAAATGACCGGGCCGCGTTACGAATTGCATTTGTTTCAATCATGGCATAATTTTATGAATCAGACTGTTCTACAATTGAACAATCCAAGCACGTATCTAGCAGCAATGAAGCAAAGCGTCTTTCTGGAACCGGTGTTTAATATTTTCTTGCTTTTTCCATTCGGTGTTTATTGCCGCTATTACTTCAAGTTTTCTCTTGGAAAGACAATCTTAGCAAGTTTCTGTTTATCTCTATTTTTTGAACTGACACAATTAAGTGGATTGTATTTTATTTATCCGCGGCCTTATCGTTTATTTGATGTAAATGATCTATTGCATAATACGATAGGCGGTCTTTTAGGTTTTGCTTGTGCACCGTTGTTTACCTTCTTTTTGCCAACTCGAAGTGAATTGGATTCTGAATCATTGGTTAAGGGTCAAACGGTTTCGCTGCTGCGTCGTTTTTTGGCGATGATGATTGACTGGTTTGTTATTGGCATTCTTAGTACATTATTAAGTTTTCTTTCAAGTTTTCTGCCGACGGCTGTTTACGATCTATTTAATTATTCTTTCGTAGGTTTTACACTTGAGGTTATCCTTTATTTTATGATCTTCATGTATCTATGGAATGGTCAAACTGTCGGAAAAAAAATAGTGCGGATACAAGTTGTAGAAAAGAATCGCGAACATATTCGTTTGTGGAGTCTCGTTAAACGATATAGTGCATTTTATTTGCTGATGTATGGGTTACTGCAAATTTTCCAATACACAATGAATCACTTGACCACTACAAATCATACTGTTTTTATCGCATATGTCACATTTGGTTTGATAAGTTTAGGAATTTTACTTTTATTTCTATTCAACTTATTGTATGCTCTCATAAGACGAAAACACCGCCTATTCCATGATAAAGCAAGTCACACGTTTACAATCAGCACACTTAAGAAAGAGGTATAACATGCGAACGTTTGAATCATTCAATTTCCAACCGTTTATCCTTGAAGCCATCAAGGATAAAGGTTTTACTGAACCAACAGCGGTTCAAGAAAAGCTGATCCCATTAATCAAAAAAGGGAAAAATGTCGTTGGTCAATCACAAACTGGGTCAGGAAAGACTCATACATTTTTACTACCATTAATGAATAATATCGATGCTGCAAAGGATGCAGTTCAAGTTGTAATCACAGCACCTAGTCGCGAGTTAGCTAGTCAAATTTATCAAGCAGCGGTTCAGATCGCTCAATTTTCACCCATCGAGATGCGAGTGACTAACTTTGTCGGCGGAACCGACAAACAGCGTCAGGTAGATAAATTGACGACTCATCAGCCCCATGTTGTCATTGGAACACCTGGACGAATTTTAGATATGATGAATGAACAGGCCTTAAAAGTTCATACGGCAGAATACTTTGTCGTTGATGAGGCGGACATGACTTTGGATATGGGCTTTTTAACAGAAGTCGATCAAATTGCCGGTCGTTTGCCAAAACATTTGCAAATGCTAGTGTTCTCAGCAACGATTCCAGAGAAATTACGTCCATTCCTATTAAAATATATGGAAAATCCAGTCATTGAAGAGATCAAATCGCATGCGGTGATCTCCGATACCATCGAGAACTGGTTGATTTCTACTAAAGGGCAAGACAAAAATCGTTTGCTCTATCAGTTACTAACGATCGGTCATCCTTATTTAGCAATCGTTTTTGCGAACACGAAGCAACATGTTGATGAAATCAGCGATTATTTGAAGAAACAAGGATTGAAGGTAGCGAAAATTCACGGTGGTATTTCTCCTCGTGAACGGAAACGTGTAATGCGCCAAGTCCAAAACTTGGATTATCAATATGTTGTGGCGACTGACTTAGCGGCTCGCGGGATTGATATCGAAGGAGTTTCCCACGTTATCAATGCGGAGATTCCACAGGATTTAGATTTCTTCATCCATCGTGTCGGAAGAACCGGTCGAAACGGGTTACCTGGAACAGCGATTACATTGTATAGTCCAAGTGATGAAAATGATGTTTCATTGATTGAAAATATGGGCGTGACCTTCCAGCCTAAAGAAATCAAAAATGATGAGATCGTGGATACGTATGATCGAAACCGCCGGAAAAAACGGGAAAAATCAAAGGATGAATTAGATCCAACCTTGATTGGACTTGTTAAAAAATCGAAGAAAAAAATCAAACCAGGTTATAAAAAGAAAATTGACCGAGCAATTGCCGATTCAAATAAACAAAAACGACGTCAAACGCGACGTCAAGAAGAACGCGGTGCTCGCAAGAACAAGAAACGCTCCAACTCTTAACAGCTAATAAAAGCACTTGCAGCCATCATTACTGATTGGCCGCAAGTGCTTTTTGCATTTTTACACAAGGAATTCCATCCTCGATAAAGACATCAGAAATCACATGATACCCTAAGTTTTCGTAAAATTGCTGCGCAGTGGTTTCTGCAGAAAGAATGGATCGCTTGCATTTTTCACTGATCGCCCGTTGTTCAATCGAAGTTAAGAGCTTTGCCCCTAAACCTTGTTGGCGATAATCAGGCAATACGCATAAACGGTCAGGATTAAGCGTTTGTTTGTCTAATTTTTGATAACGAATCGTTGCGATCGGTAGTTCATTATCAAAGAGCACATAATAGTGCCGATCAGCTGTGTCAAGGGCATCAAATTCATCCTCTGGTGAGATTTCTTGTTCTAAAATGAAAATTTGATAGCGTAAATAAAAGGCTGCAGCTCGTAGTTCTGGCGAAGCTCCAAAATATTCCTTCATCTTTTTCCTCATTTCTTGATGATAATGGTATAATTCTAGCATACGATTGTTGGAGGAGGCAGAAAGATTTATGAACTTATTAGATCAATTGGACTGGTCCTATTGGAAACGATTGAATCCAAGAGAAAAACGCACGTTGTTAAGCCAGCTTTTGCTTCATTTTGTAAATCCGTTAATGAAGATTTCGGATATTGAGTTAAAAGATTTTGATTTATTTGGTATTAAGTGCCAGACATTTCAATTAATGATAGACGAAGAGGAGTTTGTGTTCATTCCTGGCAACAAAGATGCCATTTTGGGCTGGAATTTGGGGACCAAAGGCTTGTCTTTATTAGAAACAGCACCTAGCGCACAGGAAATTACGATTCCGCAGGAGCTGCGGGGGCAATACAACTTTTTTGATGTAGATTCATTAGGGGAACTGATCAATGATAAAACGACCAGCTTACGGAAAGTTCAAATTCCACCTATGTTTGTCCAACGCCATGCTTTACCGGCAGGGACGAATTATTTAGGGGTCTATGATTCGGTGACGGGAAGCTTTTCGGGTGAGGCCGATCAATTTTCATCATATGAAGAAGAAATAAAAGAGGTACTATCGCCTAATCTTACACCTGAGGAAAGTATGACTTGGTCATTTCCTAAAAATGTGTTGAAGGAAGACCGCTGGTACATTGAAATGATTCCTCATTCGGATAGTTATTATGTCTTTAGTCATGAAAAGCATACTTATACCAGTTTGCGAAAAGCGATTCGCAAAAAGAATTTCGACTTATTGACAGAGGACCAATGGGAATATGTGAATGGTGCCGGCAGTCGACGCTTGTTCCGCTGGGGCAATGATTTGAACGTGATGGATCCTTATCGCGGGAAAAATGTCAGAAAAATGATGGAACAGGCCAATATGTTTGGTTTATTTTTCGAAACTTCGATGGAACGTTTTGAAATTACTGAAGATCCTGGCGTACTAAAATTGACGAACAGGAAAAACAATGTCGGTATTCCGATCGTTGATTTTCTTCCGTTAGCTAGTTATTACAGCAACAGCACGTCAATGCTTCATGAAGAAGTGCTGTCGCCGAGTGACTATTTGTATCGTAAAGCGATTTTAATCAAGATCTAGTTTGACTTTTGACAAACTT
The DNA here is from genome assembly GCF_000407185.1 of Enterococcus malodoratus ATCC 43197. Taxonomy (GTDB): domain Bacteria; phylum Bacillota; class Bacilli; order Lactobacillales; family Enterococcaceae; genus Enterococcus_A; species Enterococcus_A malodoratus. The sequence goes on along the minus strand of NZ_KE136481.1, from coordinate 259,434 downwards.
TTTTCTATACTCTTAAAAGGATATGGTTTATTCTTCACGCATCTACAGAAAGTGCACGGTTGCTGAAAGCTGCACGTTGCGGATAATAAATTGCTCCCGACATTTTTGGTTGAAAAATCAACGCTGCTCAGCGTTAACGAGCTGAAGAGGTAATGATCAAACTATCATTGCAATCAAGGTGGTACCGCGAGTTTTCGTCCTTGACTGCAGTGGTAGTTTTTATTTTTTTTAAGAAAAGGGGAATATAGATGAAAAAATTATCAAGCGCTGAAGTGCGCCAAATGTTTTTAGATTTCTTTAAAACCAAACAACACATGATCGAACCGAGTGCATCGTTAGTACCGGTCAATGATCCAACTTTGCTGTGGATCAACTCAGGTGTTGCAACGATGAAAAAATACTTTGACGGCAGTGTTGTCCCAGAAAATCCGCGGATTGCTAATGCTCAAAAATCCATTCGTACCAATGATATTGAAAACGTAGGTAAGACAGCTCGTCACCATACGATGTTTGAGATGCTGGGCAACTTTTCGATCGGTGATTATTTTAAAGTAGAAGCGATCGAATGGGCCTGGGAGTTCTTAACGTCACCAGACTGGATTGGTTTCGATCCAGATAAGCTATACGTGACGGTTTATCCAGAAGATAAAGAAGCAAAACGTATCTGGTTGGAAGAAGTTAAGATTCCAGCAGATCACGTAGTTGAAATTGAAGACAATTTTTGGGATCTTGGCGCCGGTCCAAGCGGTCCTGACTCAGAAATTTTCTATGATCGCGGCGAATCGTTTAATGATTTAGCCGAAGACGATCCGGAAAATTATCCTGGAGGGGAAAATGAACGTTATCTTGAAATCTGGAATCTGGTATTCTCAGAATTCAACCATACGCCGCAGGGAACTTACGAACCATTGCCGCATCAAAACATTGATACCGGGATGGGACTTGAACGGATGGTTTCAATTATCCAAGATGCTCCGACTAACTTTGAGACCGACTTGTTCTTACCAATCATTGGTAAAGTGGAAGAATTGAGCGGGAAAAAATATGGTACTGACAATCAATTAGATATTTCTTTCAAAGTTATTTCTGACCATATTCGTTCTTTGGCTTTCGCGATCGGTGATGGTGCTCTTCCTTCAAACGAAGGTCGTGGTTATGTTTTACGTCGTCTATTGCGTCGTGCCGTTATGCATGGGAAAAAGCTGGGGATTGACCAAGCGTTCTTATATAAACTAGTTCCAGTTGTTGGCGAAATTATGGTGAGCTATTATCCAGAAGTCAAACAGCAAGAAGCGTTTATCGAAAAAGTTGTTCGTACGGAAGAAGAACGTTTCCACGAAACGATTAATGATGGCCTAACGATGCTCAACGATGTGTTGGCTGAATTGAAGGCGAATAATGAAACGACATTAGATGGTAAAATGATCTTCAAGCTTTACGATACCTTCGGCTTTCCAGTGGAACTTACCGAAGAAGTTGCAGAGGATGAAGGTTTGAAAGTCGACCATGCTGGCTTCGATGTAGAAATGCAGGCACAAAAAGAGCGTGCTCGTGCTGCACGAACAACAGAAAAATCAATGGGTGTTCAAACAGCCTTATTAGGCGACATCAAAGTCACAAGCAAATTTGTCGGTTATGACCATTTAGAAAGCGAAAGTGAATTACTAGTCATTTTACAAGACAATGCACTGGTTTCATCAGTGAGTGAGGGTGAAGCACAAGTAATCTTTGCTGAAACACCGTTCTACGCTGAAATGGGGGGACAAATCGCCGATAAAGGGATTATTGTTGATCAAGACGGCAAAATTATCGCCAATGTGATAGATGTCCAAAAAGCGCCAAATGGGCAAGCATTGCATACGGTAGAAATTCTTGCACCATTAAGCGAAGGTTCAACTTATTTCTTACAAGTCAATGCAGCTTATCGCAATAAAATTATCAAAAACCATACCGCGACGCATGTACTTCATAAAGCATTAAAAGAGGTTTTAGGAGATCACGCGAACCAAGCGGGTTCATTAGTGACAGATAAGCATTTACGTTTTGACTTTACGCATTTTGGTCAAGTGACTGCCGCAGAACTAAAAGAAATGGAAAAAATCGTCAACCAAAAAATTTGGGAAGCTATTCCAGTGGTTACGATCGAAACGGATATCGACACAGCAAAAAACATGGGTGCAATGGCGCTATTTGGTGAAAAATATGGTCACGACGTACGAGTGGTAAATATCGGCGATTGGTCGATTGAACTATGCGGCGGGACACATGTTGCTAATACAGAAGATATTGGTGTATTCAAGATCGTTTCAGAATCAGGAATCGGTGCCGGCGTTCGTCGGATCGAAGCGCTGACCGGCAAAGAAGCTTATCAAGCGTTCCGCGAAGAAGAAGAACAATTGCTTCAAGTTGCACAGATCGTCAAATCACCACAAATCAAAGAAGTTGTCAGCAAGACAGAGCAGTTGCAGCAGCAATTACGTGAGTTACAGAAAGAAAACGAACAATTAGCAACAAAATTGGCAAACCAGCAAGCTGGGGATGTCTTCAAAGATGTGAAAGAAATCAACGGTACGACTGTGATCACAGCCCAAGTCAATGTGAAGGACATGAATCAGCTGCGTCAATTAGCTGATCAATGGAAACAAAAAGCCTTATCAGACGTTCTTGTTCTTGGAACTGTTCAAGGCGAGAAAGTCAATCTTCTAGCAGCTATGAGCCCTGCTGCGAATGAGAAGGACTTAAAAGCTGGCGATTTAATCAAAGCAATCGCTCCAAAAGTAGGCGGCGGCGGTGGCGGTCGACCTGATATGGCGCAAGCCGGCGGAAAAAATCCAGCGGGATTATCAGCTGCACTAACAGAAGTTGAAAACTGGTTGGCATAGGAAATAGTTTTATGAGGCAGGACAAACATAGCGTCCTGCCTTTTTTGAATGAGAAAAATTCCATTATCGACGACGTGTTTCTTTTAAAGCTAAGCTTCTTTCGGTATAATTTGAATGAGAGATTTATTTTTTTGAAAAGAGGGGACCACTTGGGAATTATTGAGCAAATTATTTTTCTTATTTTTATTGTCAATGCCGTCGGCGCGATCATTACTGTTTTTCGCAAACCGCGGAATATTACGACGATCTGGGCTTGGCTTCTGACCTTGATCTTTTTACCAGTCATCGGCTTTCTTATTTACGCTTTTTGCGGTCGTGGAATCGATGGGGAAACGATGTATCGTTTTGAACAGGAAGATGAAACGCGTGTAAAAGAAATTAATGGGATAATCCAAGAAGACAATCGTCATGTGGATTATAACGAACCGGATCAACTGTATCCGGCCGCAACGGCTTTAGTAAAGTATTTTAAAAATTTAGATGAGTCGCCATTAGCGATTCGAAATGAACTGGAATTCTTTTTAGACGGAACAGAAAAATTTGAACGTCTATTTGTGGATCTGCGGGAAGCACAAAGTACGATTCATGTTGAATATTATGCCTTCTTTAATGATCGAATCGGCAATCGTTTTATGCGTATCTTAGAGGAGAAGGCCGCTCAAGGCGTAGAAGTACGAATGATCTATGATCCGTGGGGGTCGCCCAAAACAAATAAGAAGTTTTTTGAAACGCTGATCAAGAATGGCGGGAAAGTCACACCTTTCATCACATCAAAAAATATTTTGGCCAAAACACGTTTGAATTATCACTTGCATCGCAAGATCGTTGTAGTGGATGGTCAAATTGGTTGGACAGGCGGTTTTAATGTTGGAGATCAATACCTGGGAGAATCTGAACGATTCGGCAGATGGCGGGATACGCATGGCAGGATTGAAGGGACTGCAAGCTTCACCTTACAGGAGATCTTTATTCGTGATTGGAATGCTTCTGTAGCAGATAAAACGGAACGTATGAGTTATCTGCCGGAGTATTTTGTTTTGCCGCAGAAGCAAATCGACAAAGGGGTACCGATGCAGATTGTTGCTGATGGCCCTGACTCAAGCGAACAGATAATTAAGGACGGCTTTGTTCGCTTGATTTTAGCCGCGGAAAAGAGCGTTTGGATTCAAAGTCCGTATCTTGTTCCAGACGAGACGATGATTTCAGCAATCTTAATTGCCGTGCGCTCTGGGATCGATGTCCGAATTATGATTCCAAATATGCCGGATCATCCGTTCATTTATCGTGCGACGCAGTACTACGCGAATTATTTGCATCAGCGCGGTGTTAAAATTTACCATTATGCAGATGGGTTTCTTCATTCTAAGACCATCGTGGTAGATGACGAATTAGCGACGTTTGGTTCTACTAATCAGGATATCAGAAGCTATGAGCTGAATTTTGAAGTCAGCAGTTTTATCTATGATCCAGAGGTAGCGCGGTTATTCCGTAAAATATTTGAAGACGATATGAAGGAATGTATCTTATTAACTGATGAAATGATTGCCAATCAATCTCATTGGTTAAATTTCAAACAGCGTTTTTCTCGCTTGTTATCACCAGTTTTATAATTTTTTTCGCAATCCTTGGCGGGCTAGATTGTCCGCCCCTTTATTTTTGCCCTCGGGGATCCATTGCAGGACAAGTAATGGGAATTGCGGAGCCAATTCATTAAACTCTGATAAATATGGCTGGAAGAGCTTGTTTTTTGTTTGTCCTTGGTCTAAAATTTTTATTGCAGTTTTACTATCAGAATAGAGCAAAATCGTTTGATCATTCAACTGATGCTCAATTAAATAAGTTAGCGCATAGAGAATTACGGCCAATTCGGCTTGATGATTGTCGGTTTCGGGCAATGATATCGCAAGTTGTTTTTGCTTTTCAGCAATAATTAGAATGCCTCCGCCACTTTTTTCTGCATTCGTGGCAGCATCGGTATATACTTTTAACATAATGATCATCCTTTTTTAGAGTAGAGTAGGAGTAAATGCATGGAAAAAAAACGCTATTTTTGGCAACCAGAGCTTTCGATTAGCATAATTTATTGGTCGCTGACCTTTATTATTCTTTTTTATGGTCTAATTTTGACCTTGGAAAAAACCCATCCTTATTTAAGAGGGAACATTTTTATTGGGATCTTCCTTTTATTTTCGCTGGTCGGGCTTCATCGCTATTTATTTCTTGAAGAATCTGGGATAAGAATCCGGTATGCCAGACTTTGGCGGCGCGAGACGATCCTTCGAGAGCATATCGATTATTTGGCTCTTTGTAAAGACGGGATTATTATCCAGCGCAAGGGACTTAGCGGCGCGAATTTCCATCTTGCCATGCGGAAAAAACGAAAAGAAGCTTTTATCAAAGATTTCGCCGCATTTTATCCTGAAATTGAAATTAAAAAAACAAACGAAAAGATCAGTCGTGACTGATCTTTTCGTTTATTTCTTTTTCACATGAGCCGCCTGCATACCGCGTGCGCCTTCGACAATTACAAATTCTACTTCGTCACCAGAATCCAAAGTTTTGAACCCGTCTTCCTCAATAGCGGTAAAGTGAACAAATACCTCTTGATTCTCTTCATAGTCAATAAAACCATAGCCTTTTTTTTCATCGAACCATTTAACAATGCCACTATTCATCACGCAACACCCCTTTGCAATTGCTGTTTTTATTATACGTGATGGAAACAAAAATTGCGAATCAATAAGATTGCCGATTCTAGGTGCTGTTTTTCTCAGAAAAATTCGTTATAATAAAAATGAACGAATAAAAAAGTGTGTTTTTCTGAATAACGTTCGGGAAAGGGAGTTTTTATGAAGACTGACATTGAAATATCTCAAGCAACGACTCTAGCACCAATTACAGAAGTTGCAGAAAAAATTAATTTATCTTTTGATGATTTAGAATTGCATGGTAAATATAAAGCAAAAATTGAATTTGATGCTTTAGAAAAAATGAAAAAAAATCCTGAAGGAAAACTGATCCTAGTGACCTCGATCAATCCAACTCCAGCAGGTGAAGGTAAATCAACTGTTACAATCGGTTTAGGAGATGCCCTAAATAAAATTGGTAAGAAAACAGTGATTGCTTTGCGCGAACCTTCTTTAGGACCAGTAATGGGAATCAAAGGTGGAGCAACCGGCGGCGGTTATGCGCAAGTATTGCCAATGGAAGACATCAATCTTCATTTCACTGGTGACATGCACGCGATTACGACGGCTAACAATGCGCTATCTGCATTATTAGACAATCATATTCATCAAGGCAACGATTTAAATATCGACGCGCGGCGAGTAATCTGGAAACGAGTGGTAGATCTAAATGATCGCGAATTGCGTCATATCACTGTGGGACTTGGCGGACCAATCAACGGTGTTCCGCGGGAAGATGGATTCGACATAACCGTAGCCAGTGAAATCATGGCGATCCTATGCTTGGCGACAGGTCTGAAAGATTTGAAGCGTCGACTATCCAACATTGTTGTGGCTTACACATTTGATCGTGAACCAGTAACGGTTGGAGATTTAAGAGTTGAGGGTGCTTTGGCGCTGGTACTTAAGGATGCGATAAAACCAAATCTTGTTCAAACAATTTATCAAACACCAGCCTTTGTGCATGGCGGACCATTCGCGAATATCGCACACGGCTGCAACAGTATCTTAGCAACAAGAGCCGCATTGCATTGTGGTGATTACGCCGTTACGGAAGCTGGCTTCGGCGCGGATCTTGGCGGAGAAAAATTTTTGGATATCAAAGTACCAAGTTTAGGCAAAGCACCTGATGCTGTGGTGATCGTCGCGACCATTCGGGCACTGAAAATGCATGGCGGCGTTGCGAAAACAGATTTAAGCGCTGAAAACCTTGAGGCGTTGAAGGAAGGCTTTAGCAATCTTGCTAAGCATATTCGCAACATGCGTAAATATGGCTTGCCTGTCGTGGTTGCTATTAATGAGTTTATTAGTGATACGGAAAAAGAAATCTCCTTATTAAAAAGTCTTTGCGAACAGGAAGATGTGAAGGTTGAGCTTGCCAGTGTTTGGGAAAAGGGGCCAGATGGCGGTATTAACTTAGCTAAAACAGTGGTTGACGTGATCGCAAATGAGGAAAACAATTTCCATTCGATCTTTAGCAGAGATCAGGATGACTTGAACGAAAAAGTCGAAACGATCGTTCGCGAGATTTACGGTGGAAATGAAGTTATCTATAGTAAGAAGGCGCAGCAGCAATTAGCCAGCTTTAAAAAATATGGCTGGGATCGCCTGCCGGTCTGTATGGCAAAAACGCAATATTCCTTATCTGATGATCCAAGTAAATTGGGTGCTCCGATTGACTTCGATGTGACGATTCGTGAATTTGTTCCAAAAATCGGTGCGGGCTTTGTGGTCGCTTTGACCGGTGATGTGATGACCATGCCTGGTTTGCCGAAAAAACCAGCAGCATTAAACATGGATGTTGATGAAGAAGGCAATGCAATCGGTCTATTCTAAACACATAATAGAAGATTAGAAAACGCAGAGATGAGTCGTCTCTGCGTTTTTTTGCATACTAAAAAGAATAAATGCATATTATTTCGAAAAAAGCCTGAATAAATTTATAAAAAACCATTGACTTGTATAAATACTAAACGTATAATCATCACAAATAGCAGGTTTCTAATCGTATTATTATACAATTCTTAGACAGTTCGAAAATGAAAGAATATACGAATGAAAACCAAAATTATTTTCCTCAAAGATGAGAAGGGAGTGGATCATATGAAAGTATCGATTATCGGAGTGACAGGTTATAGCGGGATCGAGTTGGTTCGTCTTTTATTGCAACATCCAAAAGTGGACATTGTTTCAATTCATAGCCATTCTCAGATTGGTAAAGATATCGATGAATATCTGCCGCATTTAAAACAATTACTCGATCTGCCGTTGGAGCCGATTGATTCGACAAAAATAATGGAGCGAGCTGAGCTGGTATTTTTCGCAACACCGTCAGGTATCTCAAAGGAAATCGCGACAGCCTTTGTCGAAGCAGATTTCCCAATCATCGACTTATCTGGTGACTTTCGTTTAAAGGCCGATGGGCAGTATGAAAAGTGGTATAAAAATTCAAGTGCTCCTTTTGATTTTCTGCAAAATGCGCATTATGGTCTAGCGGACTTTTATCCTGAACCATCATCAAAATTAATCGCTAACCCCGGTTGTTACGCGACAGGCAGCTTATTATCACTGGCTCCTTTAGTAACACAGAAATTAATCGAGACAGAATCGATTATCGTTGATGCAAAATCGGGATTATCCGGTGCCGGAAAGAACTTATCCGAATCGAGTCATTTCGTTAATAGCAATGAAAATATGACCCTCTATAAAATGAATAGTCACCAACATATTCCAGAAATTATGCAGCAATTGCAACGATGGGATAAAAAAATCCCGGCGATCCAGTTTTCTACTTCTTTGATTCCAGTGACACGAGGAATCTTTATTACTACATATGCTAGAAGTAAAGAAAAGATGACGCAAAGCCAATTATGGGATATTTACCGAGAGTTTTATCAAGAAAAACCGTTTGTTCGGGTACAAAATCAAAATTGTTATCCCAACTTGCGACAAGTCATCGGATCAAACTTTTGTGATATCGGCGTTGCCTACAATGAGGTCACTAACATGATCACGGTAGTCACCGTATTGGATAATTTAGTGAAGGGTGCTGCCGGGCAGGCCGTTCATAATCTAAATCATCTAGCAGGCTGGCCAGAAACGACCGGTTTAAAGCTTGTCCCAATTTATCCTTAAAAAATTTCGGAGTGTGAAGAATATGCAAATTATAGACGGAACAATCGCCAGTCCTAAAGGTTTTTATGCAACTGGCTTACATGCAGGCTTAAAAAAAGAAAAGAAAGATTTAGGTGTGATCTATTCAGCGATCCCAGCTAATGCGGCCGCGGTTTACACCACGAATCAAGTCAAAGCGGCCCCGATTTTCGTTACTAAAGAAGCAATGGCTGATCAAAAAGTCCAATCGGTAGTGGTCAACTCAGGTATCGCAAATGCCTGTACAGGAGATCTTGGATTGGAAAACGCGAAGGAGATGCAGTCCTTAGCAGCGTCTCAATTAAACGTCGCAAAAGAAAATGTCGCAGTTGCCTCAACAGGAGTGATTGGAAAACAATTGCCGATGGAGATTATTGAGTCTGGAATTAGTAAAATTGATTTGCAGCAGCAACAACCATATGCGTTTCACGAAGCCATTTTGACAACTGATACCAGCACAAAAGAAATCGTTGTAACCGAGGAAATCAATGGTCAAATGGTGACAATGGCTGGTGTCGCAAAGGGGTCTGGCATGATCCATCCTAATATGGCGACGATGCTGGCCTTTATTACAACCGATGCGCAAATCTCAAAAGATTTGTTGCAAGAAATGCTGGCTGACAAAACGGAGACGACCTTTAATCAAATCACGGTTGATGGCGACACATCAACGAATGATATGGTTTTAGTTCTTGCCAATGGTTTGGCAGAAAATCCAATCATTGAAAAAAATTCTGAAGCGCATGAAAAATTTATCGCGATGTTCCAGCTGGTCAGTGAAACGTTGGCCAAAATGATCGCCAAAGATGGCGAGGGTGCCACAAAACTGATTGAAGTACAAGTGGTGGGTGCACTTAGTGATACCGAGGCCCGTTTGGTCGCAAAAAAGGTCGTGGGCTCGAGTCTAGTGAAGACGGCTATGTTCGGTGAAGACCCAAACTGGGGCCGAATCATTTGCGCAGTTGGCTATGCGGGATCACAGACTGATCCGGAAAAAATCGATATGTGGATCGGCGATCAGCAATTATTGAAACACAGTCAACCGCAAGAATTTGACGAACTAGTTATGAAAGAAACACTGGAAAAAGAAAAAATTTGTATCACGGTGGATCTGAATATCGGCGAACAAAGCGGGAAAGCTTGGGGCTGTGATCTGACTTATAAATATATCGAAGTAAATGCTTTGTATCACACATAAAATATCTTAATAGAAAAAATGACTGACTGATCTGAAATAAGGAGCGAATGACCATGAGTAAAATTGTCGTAAAAATTGGCGGTGTAGCCAGTGATAATCTAACAAAGAAATTTTTCCAACAAATCGAACAGTGGCAAGCATGCGGCCATGAAATCATTATTGTCCATGGCGGCGGCTACTATATCACTGAAATGATGGAACGTTTAAATATTCCGGTAATGATAAAAGACGGGCTGCGGGTGACGACTGAGCAGGCGCTGAAGGTCACTCAAATGGTGCTGATCGGTCAAGTTCAACCGACGATCACGACGCTCTTCCAGCAGCACGGGTTTGGGACGATCGGTCTCAATGCCTCTTGCGATAATTTGATCCAAGGAAAATTGATCGATCAGAAAAAGTTGGGTTACGTTGGTGAAATCACTGACGTTCATCCTGCGGCGATTGAAAGTGTTCTGCATAAAAACTACATTCCGATCATCGCTCCTTTAGGAATGACGAATACAGGACAATGGTTGAATGTGAATGCCGATGATACTGCCTGTAAAATCGCAGAGGCGGTTGATGCGGATGCCTTGTATTTATTAACCGATGTTCCCGGTGTGAAGCAATCAGGCGAATGGCTTGAAAAGGTTTCAATCACTGAAGTGGAACAATTGAAAAAAGAAAAAGTCATCACCGGAGGCATGATTCCCAAATTAGAAAGTGCGATGGACGCTTTAGAAAACGGCGTTTCAGAAGTTCATATTACCAACTGCATTGAGAAATCTGGTACCGTGATAGTTAAAGAGGGGGTCTTTGCATGAGTCAACTTTTTCCCAACTATGCACGAGACACGATTGATTTAGTCGATGGTTCAGGCAGCTATGTTTACGATCAAAACGGGACAAGCTATTTGGATTTTATGAGCGGGATCGCTGTGAGTAATCTAGGTCATAATCATCCTAAAGTGATGCAGGCTCTCTCTGAGCAAGCCGACAAAATTTGGCACAGCTCGAATTTATATTCCAGTCATTTACAAGAACAGGTTGCTGAAAAATTGACGATGGGAAAAGAGTATTTAGCTTTTTTCTGTAATAGCGGGACCGAAGCCAATGAAGCGGCGATCAAACTAGCTAGAAAAGCAACTGGCCGTTCGAAAATCTTAAGTTTTGAACAGTCTTTCCATGGCCGAACCTATGGTGCCTTGAGTGCGACTGGTCAACCCGCCTTGCAAGCCGGCTTTTTTCCGATTGTCGAAGGCTTCGAATATTTGCCTTACAATCAGCTTGAGCCGCTGAAGGAGCAATTAGATGAAACTTTGGCAGCGGTCATGTTGGAAGTGATTCAGGGGGAAGGCGGTATTATTCCCGCAGAGAAAGAATGGCTTCAGGATGTCGCAAAATTATGTAAAGAGAATAATAGTTTATTGATTATTGATGAGATTCAAACCGGAATGGGAAGAACAGGAACCTTTTTCGCCTTTGAAACTTATCAGATCGAACCAGATATCATCACAATCGCCAAAGCTTTGGCTAACGGGATACCCGTTGGTGCAATGTTAGGAAAAAAAGAATTAGCCGAAGCTTTTGGCCCTGGTTCTCACGGAACGACTTTTGGTGGAAACAATCTAGCAATGAAGGTTGCGGATACTGTGGTAGCAGAGATCAATCAGCCCGATTTTATGGCAGAAGTAACGGCTAAAGGCAATTACTTGATCGAAGAACTGACCAAGCTTATCGCAGTTTCAGACAAAGTTCTTGATGTCCGTGGAAAAGGCCTGATGGTTGGTGTAGAACTGGACTCAGCAGAAACGCTGCAGCAAACGATCCAAGATTTGAAGGCGCAAAAATTATTGGCAATCAAAGCTGGAAAAAAAGTACTTAGATTACTGCCGCCGTTGACGATCAGTCAAGAAGAATTGGCAAATGGTGTCGAAATCATTCAGTTGGTACTGAAATAACAGCTATTTCCGCGTTTGAATAGAAACTGAAACGAATTTTTACTAGTATTATCCGAAAAACTCCTAAATATCAGTCATTTTAGTGGGAATGTCCTCAGAAATTTTATGATTTCTGAGGATTTTTTACATTTCAAAAGTGATGTTAAGTACAAAATAGCGACATTTTTCATTATTTGAAAACGCCGGAAGCCTTGGTAAATCAGATATTCTATTTTGAGAATCATTATGTTTAAATAATAATTAAATTTTAGGAGTGCAAAGGCCGTAGGAATAGGTGTACATTGTCCTTGTAAATAACTCGATCGAGGAAAAGATGCATTTTTGAATAAAATCAACTATTGAAGGAAAGGAGGATTGCTCATGAAGCAAGAAATACTGTTGAATAGACGGCAATTATTTTCATTAACCCGCAAAACTTTAGAAAAGCGAATCAGAAAGAACTATTATCAAACGGGTAATGAACAGGACACAATCGAATTTTTGATAGCGCTTCAAGTTCGTGAAGAGTTGGGTGAAGAAGATTTTTCTTTTGTATTAGAGGATTTAATTCGACAAATCTTTTTACAAAGCAAACCGACTCGGATTTTGCGTCGCTACTATGTTTTCTTCAAAGAATACTTTGTTCAGAAAGAATGGCGCATCTTATCCATCAGATTATTCCCAATCAAAACATTTATCGCTGAAAAAGCGAAGCAACTATATACGCAATTCATCAAAACACCTTTGAAAGGATTAGTCGGATCATGACGGATCGTTCAGGGAGAATAGACGGAGAAGGAGGGAAGAATAAATGCGAAGATTAGCCGCTACTTTTGAAAATAGTAATGGAAAGCGCCGCCGTTTGAGCGTGAAAGAGGCGAATCCTAATAAAACACCAGCTGAAATCAAAGCCTCATTAGAAAAATTGACGTTGTTAAATATTTTTGAAGAAGAGGGCGTCGTTCTGTTCAAAAAAGTGATCACGGCGAAATTTGTCGAAAAAACCGAAACGATAATTATTGATAAGAATGAGAAAAGACCACTGGCTAAGCCTGCCGTGAAGGATGCGCTGACAGAAAGTTCCGTACAAAGTGTGACCGCTGTACAAGAAAGACCGCAAGCAGCTTGCGCAGAACAAGGACCAGAGTCTATCCAAATTCCGGAAGATCTATGCATTTCGGAAGAAAAGCTGGCTTCGGATATTCTTGTCCAAACCGTCGAATTGCCTGAGGGAATCAATCCGCATAAGTTGACTGAGAGCCAAGCGCTGGCTCTTATCACGGCCTGTATGCCTCAAAATGCCTCATTGAAGGATATTCGAATCGAGGATCAGACGAATCCCGCTAAAATTATCTTGACGGAGCAACTCGCATTTGAACCGATCTTGGCTACGCAATCCCCACCGGTCGAACCGAAGAAAAAAAGCGCGCGTTTGATTGATCGGATTAAAAAACGAAACAATTGATGATGGTTTGTCTTATCGAAAATCCAACGTTGGTATAAGATAAACGGGCTAAATATAAAAGTATTTAAAAGTGAATAACGACAAATAGCCCCCTGAATCAGTGGGCTATTTGTCGTGAGCAGGGTTTGATCAGCAGAATAATCAGGTTATCGAATTGGATTGGTTAAAAATAGTTTGACTCGTTTTTCTTTTTTTCCTAAACCTCAGACTTTCCATCGCGCTTTTTTTCACTTATACTGGAGCTATCGGATTTTAGCAGGACACGGTGTAAAAGAATCTAAACATTAGGAGCGGCTGAATGGGAGAACGGGCGGATATTTTTTTAAGCACATTTAATCGGATCGAAAAGGAATTAAAACGTCAATTAGGCAATCCTGCAAACATGAGCTTCAGCGAAGCGGTTCGTCGGTTATCGAAACGGCGGGATAACTGGATCGGCGGAAGTGAAAATGATTTGCTGCAATTGGCACAATTACGCAATGCAATTGTACACGATCAAGTGGCGGATGATTTTGTGATCGCTGAGCCAAATGAATGGGCTGTTGAACGAATCCAGCAGATTGAAACGAGCCTGCTGCGTCCAGAAAAAGTTTTGCCGCGTTTCGGCAAGAAGGTGACCGGGTTTGAACGCGATCTGCCTTTAGTAGAGATCATGAAGATCATTACTGAAAAACGCTTTTCTCAGTTCCCAGTTTATGACTCAGGAAAGTTTATGGGACTGATCACCTTGCGTACGATTGGATTCTATTTTGCTCAGGAAAGTTTAACAGGTTCTGTGAGTCTCAAAGGCCGGGTGGCGGAAGATTTATTGATGGCTAATGGGAAACGAGTGAATTTCAAATTTGTTTCGGGCGACACCAAAGTTTCTGAGGTGGAGAAGATGTTCCAAACAGAAGGTGTCCTAGAGGCGATCTTGATTACAAAGGATGGAAACTCGGACGGTAATCTATTAGGGATTATTCGGCCACGAGATATTTATACACAAGAAGGGAAGCAGTAAGCTTGTTAGTTATTTACTTATTATTAAGCGCGGGAATCATTGCGCTGGATCAGTGGTTCAAATGGTGGATCGTCAGCCAGTATAATTTTGGCGATAGTCAGACAATCATTCCCAATGTTTTATCATTGACACATATCCGCAATACCGGCGGTGCCTTCAGCTTATTCGAAGGCCAGCAGATCTTCTTCCTTGTGATCACTGTCGTGGCGGTCGCAGCGGTGCTGTATTATTTGATCAAACATTTACATGAAAGCAAGTGGTTGACGGTTGGTTTGAGCTTCTTTTTAGCGGGAGCCATCGGCAATTTTATTGATCGTTTCCGGTTGGGATATGTCGTTGATATGTTCCGATTGGATTTTATCAACTTTCCGATTTTTAATATCGCGGATATGGCTTTAGTTGCGGGAGTAGTCATGATATTTATTTATATTCTATTAGATGAGAGAGACAAGAAAAATGGATAATCAAATTGAAGTTATTATTAAAGAGGAAAAAGGGCGGATCGATAAGGTTTTAAATGATCGTCTAACGGAGTATTCTCGTTCACAGATTCAGCAATGGATCAAAAATCAACACGTTTCGATCGATGGGAAACCTATCAGAGCGAATTATAAGGTTAGTGCTGGCGATCAAATTTTGATCGAAATCCCGGAACCAGAGGAATTAGATTTAGTACCTGAAAATTTAAATCTGGAAATTGTTTACGAAGATGACGATGTCGTGATCGTCAATAAACCCCAAGGTATGGTGGTGCATCCATCGGCTGGGCATCCGCAAGGGACCTTGGTCAATGGTTTGCTATATCAAATCAAAACTCTTTCAACGATCAATGACGTGGTTCGACCTGGGATCGTGCATCGAATTGATAAGGATACCTCAGGTTTGCTGATGGTGGCGAAAAATGACCGTGCTCATGAGGCATTGGCAAAGCAGTTAAAAGATAAAACTTCGCTGCGGAAATATGTTGCCTTAGTTCATGGCGAGATTCCTCACGAAAAAGGCCGGATCGAAGCCCCAATCGGCCGCTCAAAGGTGAATCGCAAGATGCAGGACGTGATCGAAGACGGGAAACCGGCTGTAACACACTTTGAAGTGTTGAAGCGCTATGAAGGGTATACGTTGATCGAATTGCAGCTGGAAACTGGCCGTACTCATCAAATCAGAGTTCACATGAAGTACATCGGTTATCCTGTCGCAGGCGATCCTTTGTATGGACCTAAGAAGACCTTGAAAGGCAACGGTCAATTTCTGCACGCAAAATTATTGGGCTTTGAACATCCGACAACAGGCGAGATGATGGTCTTTGAAGCACCGCTGCCAGAGCTTTTCAAAAAAACTTTGAAACAGTTAAAAGAAAAAGATTGATTTCTGAATTAAGGAATAGTATAGTGTTTTTAGTAAGAAATAAATAACTTAATAGTGATCCTTTAAGAGTAGTCCCGTGAGGCTAAGAAGGAAGTCGATAGTTGTTTGGACTAGGTGCGCCTAGGTGAACGCTGTCATTTTGACGAAGTCGATAACATTCCTCCTACCTAACTACGGGTAGGAGTTTTTTTATGGTCAAAAACAAGGAGGAGACAGGATGTTAAAAAAAGAGGTAGTAGATGAAGTAACAATGAAACGAGCGTTGACTCGAATCACCTACGAGATCATCGAGCGGAATAAAGGGGTTCAGGATATTGTCTTGATCGGGATCAAAACCCGCGGGATCTTTATCGCTCAACGAATCGCGGAACGCTTGAAACAATTAGAACATATCAATGTGCCTGTAGGAGAATTAGATATTACCTTGTATCGCGACGATGTGAAGGTACAGGAAGCTGAGCCGGAATTGCATTCTTCAGATATTCCTTTCTCAATCGAAGGCAAAGAAGTGATTTTAGTCGACGATGTCTTGTTCACCGGCAGAACGATTCGTGCAGCACTGGATGCTGTGATCGACTTAGGTCGTCCAAATCGAATTTCATTAGCAGTTTTAGTCGACCGCGGCCATCGTGAATTACCGATCCGCGCGGATTATGTTGGGAAAAACATTCCAACCGCGTTAACCGAAGAAATCATCGTTGAAATGGAAGAAAACGATGGACAAGATCGCATCATGATCCAAAAAGAAGACTAAAAAATAATGTATAGACACTAGAAAGAGGACATTCTCCATGCAAGAGTTTCACAATGACGACGTTGTTTTAGATATTCACGACCGCCCAAGTGCAGGACACTGGGTCGGATTAAGTATTCAACATTTATTCACGATGTTCGGCGCGACGGTCTTAGTACCGATCTTAGTCGGAATCAACCCAAGTATCGCACTAGTCAGCTCAGGATTAGGAACAATCGTTTACCTGACTGTAACTAAAGGAAAAATTCCTGCCTACTTAGGCAGCAGCTTCGCCTTTATCGCAGCGATGAAATTATTGATGAAGAGTGACGGCTATCCAGCAGTCGCGCAAGGCGCTTTGACCTGCGGATTGGTTTACTTGATCGTTTCCTTCATTATCCGCAAAATCGGCTCTGCTTGGCTGGATAAAATTTTACCGCCGATCGTTGTTGGACCAGTCGTAATGGTCATCGGCTTAGGCTTAGCCAGCAACGCCGCACAAAACGCGATGTATAACAACGGAGTTTACAGCTTCAAATACGTAATGGTTGCTTTGATCACATTGGGACTAACGATTTTCTTCAACATGTTCTTCACCGGCTTCCTAGGACTGATTCCGATCCTTTTAGGAATCGTCGGCGGCTATGTCACAGCAATGCTCTTCGGCATCATCGACTATCAACCGATCATCGATGCAAAATGGTTGGCGATGCCTGCTTTCAGTGTGCCTTTCGTCAGCTATCAGCCGAAACTTTATGTCAACGCGATAACGACCATGGCGCCGATCGCTTTTGTCACAATGACTGAACACATCGGACACTTGATGGTATTGAATAAATTGACGAAACGAAATTTCTTCGATGATCCTGGCTTGGATCGCACCTTGATGGGCGACGGCCTAGCGCAAATCGTCGCAGGCTTCGTCGGCGGACCTCCCGTAACAAGTTACGGTGAAAATATCGGGGTTCTGGCAATCACACGTGTTCATAGTGTATTCGTCATCGGCGGTGCAGCAGTCTTCGCAGTCTTGCTGGGTTTTGTCGGCAAGCTTAGCGCACTAATCTTAAGCATTCCTGGTCCAGTCATCTCAGGGATCAGCTTCATCCTCTTCGGAGTTATTGCCGCAAGCGGGTTGAAGATCTTGATCGAAAACAAGATCGACTTTGACCGTAAAAAGAACTTATTAATCGCTTCAACCATTCTGGTCATCGGTATCGGCGGCTTGGTTTTTGAAGCAGGAACCTTCACTTTATCTGCCATGGCTTTGGCGACCGTCTTGGGAATCCTTTTGAATCTCATCTTGCCGGAGCAAGCGCGCAGCGAAAATTAGACTAACACAACACTAATGGGTTAGTCGGATGGAATCGACGCAGGAACATTCTATTAAATAGAAACGAGGAGGAAATTTCATGATCATTCAGTCTGAGGAAATTAGTCTGAAGCATTTATTGACGGTCGAAGCGTTGACCGATCAAGAGGTGATGGGACTGATTCGACGAGCGCAGCAATTCAAACAAGGTGCGCGCTGGACACCGCATAAGGACCAATACTTTGTCTCCAATCTTTTCTTTGAAAATAGTACCCGAACCCATAAAAGTTTTGAAGTTGCTGAGAAAAAACTCGGACTAGATGTGATTGATTTTGACGCCAAAACCAGTTCCGTTCAAAAAGGCGAGACCTTGTATGACACCGTCTTGACTATGTCGGCATTAGGCGTTGATGTGGCGGTCATTCGCCACGGCGATGAGAATTATTATGACGAATTGATCCAAAGCAAGACGATCCAATGTTCGATCGTTAACGGCGGCGACGGCAGCGGTCAGCATCCAACCCAATGTTTGCTGGACTTGATGACGATTTATCAAGAGTTTGGTCGTTTTGCCGGCTTGAAGGTTGCGATTGCTGGGGACATTACCCACTCACGCGTAGCGAAATCCAACATGCAGATGTTGAAACGTCTAGGCGCGGAAGTATTTTTCTCCGGACCAGAAGAATGGTACGACGAAAGCTTTGATGTCTATGGCTCTTACCGTCCGCTGGATGAACTCGTACCGGAGGTTGATGTCATGATGCTTTTACGTGTCCAGCATGAACGCCATGACGGACAGGAAAGCTTTTCAAAGGAAGAATACCACGAAAGATACGGCTTAACGATCGAACGCGGCCAACAGTTGAAAGACCGTGCGATCATTATGCATCCGGCACCAGTCAATCGCGATGTGGAAATCGCCGACAGCTTAGTTGAAGGCTTGCAATCACGGATCGTTCCGCAAATGACGAACGGCGTGTACATTCGAATGGCAATTTTAGAAGCAGTACTTAGAGGAAAATCGTAAAGGGGCAGATAAAATGAAAACATTGATTAAAAATGGAAAGATCGTAACAAAAGACAATCAAACAATTACGTGTGACCTTTGGCTAGAAGACGGCATTATCGCCGGCATGGGAAAAGATTTTTCGGACATTACGTTTGATCAGGCGTACGACGCAAACAATCAGTTAATCACACCAGGCTTAGTTGATGTTCATGTTCATTTACGAGAACCAGGCTTTACTTATAAAGAAACCATCAAGGACGGTTCGAAAGCAGCGGCTCGCGGCGGCTATACAACAGTCTGCGCGATGCCTAACCTAGATCCAGTCCCTGACACTGTCGAAAAGTTCAATGCGATAAAAGACATTATTGAAAAAGACGCGGTAGTCAAAGTATTACAATACGCGCCGATCACTGAAGAATTGCGCAGCGAGATTTTGACGGACCAAAAAGGCCTAAAAGCCGCTGGGGCCTTCGCCTTCACTAATGACGGAGTCGGGGTACAAACAGCCGGTACGATGTACTTAGCAATGAAGGAAGCAGCCGAAAACAATATGGCTTTAGTCGCTCATACGGAAGATGAATCCTTATTATTCGGCGGTGTCATGCATAAAGGCGAAGTTAGTGAAAAGCTGGATTTGCCAGGAATCTTGAGCGCTACGGAATCCTCACAGATCGCTAGAGATTTGATCTTAGCAGAAGAGACGGGTGTTCACTATCATGTGTGCCACGTGTCAACGAAGGAAAGTGTCCGGGTAATCCGCGACGCGAAGAAAGCCGGCGTGCATGTCACTGCTGAAGTATCACCGCATCACTTGATCCTGATCGATGAAAATATTCCAGAGGATCATGGCTACTGGAAGATGAACCCGCCATTACGCGGTGTAGGCGATCGCGAAGCATTGATCGAAGGCCTGCTTGACGGCACGATCGACTGTATCGCAACCGATCATGCTCCCCATGGTTTTGAAGAAAAGAACCAAAGCTTCTTGAAATCACCATTCGGAATCGTCGGCAGCGAAACAGCGTTCCAATTGATTTATACGCACTTTGTTGAAACAGGACAATTTACATTAGAACAAGTGATTGATTGGATGGCTGTCAAACCAGCGGAGATCTTCGGCTTAACCGCGGGTACATTAAATATCGGCCAACCGGCGGATATCGCGGTATTCGATCTGAATCACGAAGAAAAAATCGATGACAAAAAATTCGCATCACTAGGGGTGAACACACCTTTCACTGGGTGGCCAGTCAAAGGTGCGACACTGATGACCTTCGTGGATGGTCAGTTGGTATACAACAAGGAGGACTAAGACGTTGAAAAGACTTTTAATTTTAGAAGATGGCACAGTATTTGAAGGTGAAGGATTCGGCGCAGAGGCAAATGTCGTCGGCGAAGTCGTCTTCACCACCAGCATGACCGGATATCAAGAAACAATTACCGACCAAAGTTTCAATGGCCAAATCATTACCTTCACTTATCCGATGGTAGGAAATTACGGCGTAAACCGCGATGACTATGAATCGATCGCACCCACTTGCAAAGGTGTGATTGTTAAAGAACACGCACGCTTGGCCAGCAATTGGCGCAACCAAATGACCCTAGACGAATTTCTGAAACGCAAGGGCATTCCGGGAATTTCTGGAATCGATACACGCGCATTAACCAAAAAATTACGCAGTGTTGGAACCATGAAAGGCAGCATCGTTGATCCAGCCGATCAATTGGAGCACTCGTTTGATCAACTAAAAGCAACAGTCTTGCCAACGAACCAAGTCGCACAAGTTTCGACGGTCACTCCTTATCCGAGTCCGGGTGTCGGCCGCAACGTTGTCGTGATCGACTTCGGCTTGAAGCACAGCATCTTACGCGAATTGTCGCGCCGTGAATGCAATTTGACCGTGATGCCTTACAACACGGATGCCCAAACGATCCTAGACCTTTGTCCCGACGGTGTGATGCTGACCAACGGCCCCGGCGATCCAAAAGATGTGCCGGAAGCAATTGAAATGATCAAGCAAATTCAAGGGAAAGTACCGATTTTCGGTATCTGCCTTGGACATCAGCTGTTCGCATTAGCGAATGGTGCCGATACGTACAAAATGAAATTTGGACACCGCGGATTGAATCATCCAGTGCGGGAAATCGCGACTGGACGGATTGACTTTACTTCACAAAATCACGGCTTCGCGGTCGATGAAAAAACAATCGATCCTGAAAAATTGATGATCACACACGTAGAAGTCAATGACGAAACAGTCGAAGGCGTCCGTCATCGGAACTATCCGGCATTCAGCGTACAGTATCACCCAGACGCTGCGCCTGGACCGCACGACGGGGTTCATTTATTCGACGAGTTTATGGAAATGATGGATGCATGGAAGGAGCAAG
Source organism: Enterococcus malodoratus ATCC 43197 (assembly GCF_000407185.1). Taxonomy (GTDB): domain Bacteria; phylum Bacillota; class Bacilli; order Lactobacillales; family Enterococcaceae; genus Enterococcus_A; species Enterococcus_A malodoratus. The sequence continues at coordinate 238,324 of NZ_KE136481.1, read as the reverse complement.
CATAAATGCCAAAACGTACAGATATTAAAAAGATCATGGTCATCGGTTCTGGACCGATCGTGATTGGACAAGCCGCGGAATTTGATTACGCCGGCACGCAAGCTTGCTTAGCGTTAAAAGAAGAGGGCTATGAAGTCGTCTTGGTCAATTCAAACCCAGCGACGATCATGACGGACCGTGAAATCGCGGATACAGTCTACATTGAACCAATCACACTGGAATTTGTTTCCCGCATTTTACGCAAAGAGCTGCCTGATGCAATCTTACCGACACTTGGCGGTCAAACAGGCTTGAACATGGCGATGGAATTAGCGGACTCAGGGATTTTAGATGAGTTGAAAATCGAATTGCTTGGAACAAAATTATCAGCGATCGATCAAGCGGAAGACCGTGACTTGTTCAAACAATTGATGGAGGAGCTGGATCAGCCGATTCCCGAATCAGAAATCGTCAATACGGTTGAAGAAGCGGTAGCCTTTGCCAACACGATCGGTTATCCGATCATCGTACGCCCGGCCTTTACTTTAGGCGGAACCGGCGGCGGAATGTGTGACAATGAAGAAGACCTTCGTACAATCGCAGAAAATGGTTTGAAACTTTCACCAGCGACACAATGCTTGATTGAAAAGTCAATTGCCGGCTTCAAGGAAATCGAATACGAAGTGATGCGCGATTCAGCAGACAACGCGATCGTCGTGTGTAACATGGAGAACTTTGATCCAGTCGGAATCCATACCGGCGACTCGATCGTTTTTGCCCCAAGCCAAACCTTATCGGATTATGAATATCAAATGCTGCGGGATGCATCTCTATCGATTATCCGCGCGTTAAAAATCGAAGGCGGCTGTAACGTTCAGTTGGCCCTTGATCCTCACAGCTTTGACTACTACGTGATCGAAGTGAACCCGCGGGTTTCTCGTTCGTCCGCATTAGCAAGTAAAGCAACGGGATATCCAATCGCTAAGCTTGCCGCAAAAATCGCGGTTGGTCTGACATTGGATGAAATGAAAAATCCAGTCACCGAAACGACGTATGCGGAGTTTGAACCAGCTTTAGACTATGTAGTTGCGAAAATCCCGCGCTGGCCATTCGATAAGTTCGAAAGCGGCGAACGCGTTCTCGGGACACAAATGAAAGCGACTGGCGAAGTTATGGCGATCGGTCGAAATATCGAAGAATCCTTGCTAAAAGCCGTTCGTTCATTAGAAATCGGGACTTACCACGCAGAATTACCTGAATTAAGTGAAGTCACGGATGAAGAATTAACCGAAAAAATGGTTAAGGCTCAAGACGATCGATTATTCTACTTAACAGAAGCGATCCGCCGCGGGTATTCAATCCAAGAAATCAACGAACTGACAAAAGTCGATCTCTTCTTCTTGGATAAACTGCTGCACATCGTTGAATTAGAAACAGAATTAGCGCAGAACAAAAAGGATACTACTTTATTAAAGCAAGCCAAACAAAACGGCTTTGCCGATGTCAAAATTGCCCAGCTTTGGGGCATGTCGGCGAATGAAGTTCGGGAATTCCGGACGGCAGAAAAAATCGTGCCAGTTTATAAAATGGTCGATACCTGCGCCGCAGAGTTCGAATCACAAACCCCCTACTTCTACAGCACCTACGAGTTCGAAAACGAAAGCGTTCGTTCTGATAAGGAATCTGTCCTAGTTTTAGGTTCAGGTCCGATCCGGATCGGGCAAGGGGTCGAGTTCGATTACGCGACGGTTCACTCAGTTAAGGCGATCCAAGCGGCCGGCTATGAGGCAATTATCATGAACAGCAATCCAGAGACTGTTTCGACTGACTTCTCCGTTTCGGATAAATTATACTTCGAACCATTGACACTGGAAGACGTAATGAACGTGGTTGAACTAGAACAACCAACCGGCGTTATCGTCCAATTCGGTGGGCAAACAGCCATCAACTTGGCTGAACCATTGGTGAAAAACGGCGTCAAGATTCTTGGAACAACGATTGAAGACTTAGACCGGGCAGAAGACCGCGACCAATTCGAGCAAGTTCTGCAAAGCTTGGATATTCCGCAGCCGCCGGGTGATACAGCAACCAGTGCGAAAGAAGCAGTGAAAATCGCTGACAGAATCGGTTACCCAGTCTTGGTTCGCCCAAGTTATGTGTTAGGTGGACGGGCAATGGAAATCGTTGAGAATCAAGCAGATTTAGAAGACTACATGGCTAACGCTGTGAAAGCTTCTCCAGAACATCCCGTTCTAGTCGATCGCTACTTGATCGGTAAAGAATGTGAAGTAGACGCGATCTGTGACGGCGAAACGGTCTTGATTCCAGGAATCATGGAACATATCGAACGCGCAGGGGTTCACTCTGGCGACTCGATGGCGGTTTATCCGCCGCAGACTTTCTCTGATGAATTGAAGGCTACGATTGAAGAGTATACGCGTCGTTTAGCCTTAGGCATGAATTGTATCGGCATGATGAACATCCAGTTTGTCATCCACAACGATGAAGTCTTCGTGATCGAAGTCAATCCGCGCGCAAGTCGGACAGTGCCATTCTTGAGTAAAATCACGAATATCCCGATGGCGCAAATTGCTACAAAAGCGATCTTAGGCCAAAGCTTGAAAGAACTAGGCTACCAAGACGGATTATATCCTGAAAGTGACATGGTTCATGTAAAAGCACCTGTCTTCAGCTTCACGAAGCTGCAAAAGGTCGATACCTACTTAGGGCCTGAAATGAAATCAACCGGTGAAGTAATGGGAACCGATCGTAATTTAGCGAAGGCTCTTTACAAAGCTTTTGCGGCATCCGGCCTTCATTTACCAGATTTCGGCGCAGTCTTGTTCACAGTCGCTGATGAAACGAAGGATGAAGCATTAGACCTTGCGAAACGCTTCAAAGATGTTGGCTACAGTCTGATCGCAACCGCGGGCACCGCCAAATTCCTTGAGGAAAATGGTCTGAATGCCAAGACCGTCGCGAAAATTTCCGAGTCAGATGACAACAATGTGATTGACCTGATTCGCAGCGGCGAAGCACAAGTCGTCATCAACACGATGGACAAAAATCGTCAAAACTCATCAGAAGACGGCTTTATCATTCGCCGAGAAGCAGTGGAACATGGAGTATCCTTGTTCACTTCGCTAGACACTGCTGATGCAATCTTACGAGTCATGGAATCACGCGCATTTTCAATCCAAGAAATATAATTTTTGCAGAGTGGAGCGTGCTTCACTCTGTCGATCTATAGGGAGGCCGTTATGAAGCAGGAAATGATGACGATCGTTCGTCAACAAGAGTTAGCACCGAGAATCTATGAGCTGGTTTTAACGGGAGAATTAGTCAATGAAATGACCATGCCAGGACAGTTCTTGCATATCCGTGTACCAAGAAGTGATTTATTATTGCGCCGCCCCATCAGTATCAATCAATATGATCGAGCAGAGGAAACCTGTACTATCATTTATCGTGTCGAAGGCGACGGAACCAGCTATTTTGCTGAAATGTCTGCCGGCGAACAATTAGATGTTATGGGTCCGCTAGGTCACGGCTTTGAAATCGATCAGCTGAATGCTGGAGATACAGCCTTTATCGTCGGCGGTGGTATCGGCGTGCCGCCTTTGTATCAGCTATCTAAAGAGTTGAAGGTCAAAGGGGTCAAAGTGGTTCATTTTCTTGGGTTCGGAACGCAAGAGGTGGTCTATTACGCAGACGAGTTTCAGGCATTGGGCGAAACCCGTTTTTCAACGGATGACGGCACCTTCGGCATTCAAGGAAATGTCGGCAATTTATTGCTGGCTGAAAAAAGACAGCCAAACGCTGTTTTTGCTTGCGGCAATAATGGCCTCTTGAAAACAGTGGAGCAGCTTTATTCCACCGTTGATAACGTTCAGCTATCATTAGAATCTCGCATGGCTTGCGGAATGGGTGCTTGTTACGCCTGTGTCTGCCATGTACCTGAGGATGAAAACAAAAGTGTCAAAGTATGTGAAGACGGGCCCGTTTTCCAAGCAGGGGAGGTCATCTTTTAATGAGTATCGCAGTCAAATTACCTGGTTTAGACTTAAAAAATCCGATCATGCCGGCAAGCGGCTGTTTCGGATTCGGCAAAGAATACGCAGATTACTATGATTTGAATCAACTAGGTGCCATCATGATCAAAGCAACGACACCAAAGGAACGCTTCGGGAATGCGACACCGCGTGTGGCGGAAACGCCCAGCGGCATGCTGAACGCGATCGGTCTGCAAAATCCCGGCATGGAAGTCGTGCTGCAGGATATTCTACCGAGCCTAGAAAAGTATCAAGAGCTTCCGATCATTGCTAACGTAGCAGGCGCATGCGAAGAGGATTATGTCGAGGTTTGCGCGAAAATCGACGATGCACCGAATGTCAAAGCGATCGAATTGAACATTTCTTGTCCCAACGTAAAACACGGCGGAATCGCCTTCGGAACCGATCCAGAGGTCGCTTATCGTTTAACCAAAGCGGTCAAGGAAGTCGCAAATGTTCCAGTCTACGTTAAACTGAGCCCTAATGTTACAGATATCGTTCCGATTGCTAAAGCGATTGAAAAAGGTGGAGCGGACGGCTTCACGATGATCAACACTTTACTGGGAATGCGTATCGATTTAAAAACGCGGCAACCGATTTTGGCCAACCGCACAGGCGGCTTATCCGGACCAGCCATTAAACCAGTGGCGATCCGCTTGATCAATCAAGTAGCCGCAGTCAGCGAATTGCCGATCATCGGTATGGGCGGCGTCCAAACGGTGGATGATGTTCTAGAAATGTTTATGGCAGGCGCCAGTGCTGTTGCTGTCGGAACAGCGAACTTCACTGATCCTTACATCTGTCCGAAATTAATCGAAGAGCTGCCGATCCGGATGGCGGAATTGGGGATTGAATCATTGGAACAGCTGCGTCAAGAAGTTAGGGGGATGTTCTAATGGAAAAAAGACCAATCGTCGCTTTTGATTTTGCTTCAAAGCAGGAAATCGAAACCTTTTTAACTCATTTTCCAATCACGGAGAAATTATTCGTGAAGATCGGCATGGAGCTTTTTTACCAAGAAGGACCAGCAATCGTTAATTTTTTACGCACTCAAGGTCACGATATTTTCCTTGACCTGAAACTGCATGACATTCCAAATACTGTCCAAAAAGCGATGCGCGGCATTGCGAAAATGGGCGTCAAGATCACCAATGTCCATGCCGCGGGCGGCGTGGAAATGATGCAGGCGGCTAAACAGGGATTAAGTGACGGGACAGCAGAAGATCAAACGATCCCTGAACTGATCGCTGTAACACAATTAACCTCCACAAGTGAAGAACAGATGCATGACGACCAGCTGATCAAAGTCAGCTTGCAGGAAAGTGTGCTGCACTACGCCAAATGCGCGGAAAAAGCCGGATTAGAGGGCGTAGTCTGTTCGGCTCATGAAGTCGAAAAAATTCACGAAGCAACAAATGAAGATTTCATCTGTTTAACACCAGGGATTCGTCCGCAAGGTGCCAGTGTCGGTGACCAAAAACGCGTCATGACACCAGCCAAAGCGCGGGAAATCGGTTCGAATTACATTGTTGTCGGCCGACCAATCACACAAGCAGAAAACCCGTATCAAAGCTATTTACAAATCAAAAAAGAATGGAACGGTGAAGCATAAATGATCGCAGAACAAATCGCCAAAGACTTATTATCAATCGAAGCAGTTTCTTTGAGTCCTGATGAGCCTTTCACTTGGGCCAGCGGATTAAAATCACCCATCTATTGCGACAATCGCGTGACCATGAGCTATCCTGAAGTTCGCCGCGCAATCGCGCAAGGCTTGGCGGAAAAAATCAAAGAAGCCTTTCCAAATGTCGAAGTAATCGCCGGAACGGCAACAGCAGGAATTCCTCATGCGGCTTGGGTAGCAGAAATTTTAGACTTGCCGATGGTTTACATTCGCAGTAAAGCAAAAGATCACGGTCGTGGAAACCAAATTGAAGGCCGCATCAAAGAAGGCCAAAAGATGGTCGTAATTGAAGACTTGATCTCAACCGGCGGCAGTGTATTAGAAGCGGCCGAAGCGGCAAAAAGAGAGGGTGCGGATGTCTTAGGCGTCGCAGCGATCTTCACTTATGAATTAGCCAAAGGTAAAAATAATTTCGAAGCGGCCAACATGCCGTTAGTTACGTTGACCAATTATTCGACTTTGATCGAAAGTGCCTTAAAAGAGAACTATATCAATCATGAACAGCTTGAGCTATTGAAAAAATGGCGTAAGGACCCTGAAAACTGGTTGAATTAAACACAAAAAAGCATCTGCGGATGCTTTTTTTGTTTACGATGATTTCATGAGCTAAACAACTTCAATCCTCAAAAAGGGTGCAATGTTTATTAGAAGCCGAAAAAGAGGTTTAATGGTATATTATTTTCAGTAGATTTTTTCGACGCTAGTTTCGCTAGTTGCTTTAGCGGGCAAAGTCGAGGATAAATAATCACATTTATTGCGTTAATTTGAAATTATCCGACTTTTTGATTGATCCTATACAAACCAAAAATTATGGATTAGAATCAGAACAATGTTAAAGAATGATAGTTGAAAAAGCGTGATTTGTGCATCAAATTTATTTTTCAGACAGAAAAATAGATATATTATTATGAATAAGAGGCTTTCAAATGTATGAGAAATTTTTAAACAACACTCGGTTACGAAGATTTACGGTTCTAGCAGTAGTTATCTTTGTCCTATTTTTAGTCAGAGAGTTTATGACCTCGATTTTACTGACCTTCATCTTTACCTTGATTTCAGTTAAAATCGTCAAATTTGTCCAACGCTATATTAAAGCTCCGACCTTTCTATTAGCGACACTCCTGTATTTAATTGAGTTATGGCTGCTCTATTTGCTAATCTCTAGGTATTCGACGATATTGATTGATCAGGTGACATCCACTTATAATTCGATCGTCCATTTTTACCAGCATAAGGATTTCGATTCTGATTTCATCACTAACACGATTTCCAATTATTTCAAAAATCATAATTGGCAGGATAAGGTGGAGAGCGGTGCCGGAATTATTTTGGAACAATTGCAAAATGTTGGTCGATTAGCTGTCGCCTTCATTGTTTCCTTCATTTTGAGTTTCTTCTTTATGGTGGAAAAGGAAAAGACAGTCTTGTTCTCAAAGAACTTTTTGAGTAGCGAGTATTCTTGGTTTTTCCAAGATTTATACTACTTTGCTAAAGTTTTCGTGGATACCTTCGGCGTGGTGGTAGAGGTGCAATTATTGATTGCGATCGTCAATACCGTGATTACCACCGTTGGCTTAGGGCTGATCGGCTTTACGCAATTGCCGACATTAGCGATCATGATTTTCATTTTGAGCTTGATTCCAGTGGCTGGGGTAATTTTCTCCTGTATCCCGCTGACATTGATCGCCTATTCAACGGGAGGCATTCAGACGGTCGTTTACGTATTAATCTTGATCGTGGTCGTTCATTGTATTGAGGCCTATATCTTGAATCCAAAGTTTATGTCGAGCCGTACAAAATTACCGATCTTTTATACCTTCGTCATTCTATTAGTCAGTGAAAAATTCTTGGGTGTTTGGGGCTTGATCGTCGGTATTCCGATTTTCAATTTCTTCCTGGAAATATTAGGCGTTAAGATTAGTACGAAGAAAACACAGAAAAAAGGAACCGCCTAACTGGCGGTTCCTTTTTTTGTTTCAAAGCGAGATACTATCCACGTAATTTTTCCACCAGAGATTCCTCGGGGGTCACGAACAAAGTTTTTTGATTTTCATAAATCACAAAACCCGGTTTTGCTCCATTTGGTTTATGGACATGTTTGACCGCGACATAATCCACCGGGACCTGCGCAGATTGGCGGAATTTTGAAAAATAGGCGGCCAGTTCGGCGGCTTCTAGCAAAGTTTCCTCACTAGGGTCATTGCTTTTTACAATTACGTGAGAACCTGGGATATTTTTGGCATGAAGCCAGATATCGGTTTTTCGTGCTTGTTTCAAAGTTAATTGATCATTTTGCAGGTTGTTTTTCCCGACCAAGATTTCTGTGCCATCACTAGCTACGAAGCGTTCAGGTTTAGAAGGGGTCTGCTTCCGATTTTTCTTGCTGCGTTTCCGTTTCAAGTAGCCGCTGGCAACAAGCTCTTCTTTGATAACCTCGATGTCCATTGGACCGGCGATCTCTAACTGCGCCAAGACCGATTCAAGATAGGCAATCTCATCTTTGGCTTCAGCGATCTGATTGTAAATCAATTTGACTGCATTTTTTAACTTCTGATACTTTTGGAAATATTTCTGAGCATTTTGATTTGGCGTTAATGCCGGATTCAATTTAATCACGATTGGCGCATTTTCTTCATAATAATTTTGCAATTCAACACTTTCTGCCCCTCGCGGAACCTGTGTCATGAAAGTCGTCAGTAATTCACCGTCGCGGCGGAATTCCTCTGCATTTTCAGAATCATGCAAGGTTTTTTCACGTTTTGCCAGCTTGGTCTGATTGCGTTTAATCTCATTATCGACTTTGCGAATCAAGTCATTGCCGAGTTGTTTCACTCGATCCTTTTCCGCTTTTTCACCATAGTAAGCGTCAAGTAACGTACTTAAACTATCATAAGCTGTTGTATTCTCCAGCGTTTCAAAAGCAAGCGGGGCAAAGAATTCTTTGTCATTTTTCGTTCCCACGGTTGGAGTAAGGTCATCTTGGACACTTTGCCAAAATTCCGCCCAGACAGCCATTTTTTCATTTGGCCGTTGGGTAAGACGAAAGACTAGTTCCTCAGCGGTATCACGCCCCAACCCTTGGAAATTCTGCTGCAGGTAACGGCCATCGAGGATTTCCGCAGTTGAAAGAATCTTAAATACCTGTTCCTTAGGAGCGTGAAAAGGATTCAGCTGTTCTTGTTTTGGCGGTTCGATGTACTCGCTGCCGGGCAGGATAGAGCGGTACGTATTTTGGGAATGACCAATATGCTTGATTGCATCTAAAATTTTACCAGTTTCTTTGTTCAATAGGACAATTGTCGAGTGGCGCCCCATCAATTCCACGATTAAGACAATATTTTGCAGATCGCCCAATTCATCGCGTTTGCTGAAAGTAAAGTGAACGACCCGGTCATTTTCCACTTGATGAATATCCTCTAAAATCGCACCCTCTAAATGCTTACGCAGCATCATGACGAAGTTCGGCGGATTTTCCGGATTAGTATAAGCAATTTCTGTTAATTGGATTCGTGCGTAGCTAGGATGCGCCGAAAGGAGCAGGCGGCGATTTTTTCCTTGCGCGCGGATGACCAAAACGACTTCATTTTCATAGGGCTGGTGAATCTTGGATATTCTGCCGGTGACGAGCTGATCTTTCAATTCTCGGACCATCGCATGGGTAAAAACTCCATCAAAGGACATTTTTCTCCCTCATTTCTATTCATAATATATCTATTATAAACAAAAAAGCCCCAGTGACCAAGCAAGTCACTGGAGATCCTTAACTTTGTTTAGACGCTTAATGATTCGTGGTAGCTGTGAAGCTCGTCCAAAAGCTGTAAAAGCAGCTGTTCCGCTTCATTTGGCAAGCGATCGTAGCCGCCTTGATACGTTTTGCGCGATTGAACAAACGCAAGACGTGTTTCTAAACGAGTCATCAAATGGATCAAGTAATGATGACTATTAAAATCCGGCTCGTGCTTCTTAACTGGCAGATAACTGATTTTTTTCAGCGGACCAAAAGGCTTGAACTTTGCTGACCCGTCGATGATTTTCTCAATACTGCTTAGGGTTTCTTCGGGGGTAACCTTACGTCCCTTGAAATCACCTGTATTCAAAATAAAGCAAGCAGTCTTCTGTTTTTGGAACAGTTCTTTGAAATCTTGATAATCTTCCTGTAAAGGATAACAGCGGAACGGATTTGCGAAAGGTTCGATCACCAATTGATCGGCGACTTCGCCAACTACATTTTCAGCGGTTGAACGTTTCGTCGCGAGCGTCGCACCAAAAACTGCGGCAAGGGAAGGGTCTTCAATCTTGATCAATGGCGGTAGGCTGTCATCTTTCATGATCCAGAACAGACCGTCGACCTTTTCCGCAATATGATCCACACGATTCGGCGTAGCATAGCGGCTCTTGATGCTGCGTCCATTCCCATTACGAACATCTTCTGTGACTAAAACTTTTTTATTTTGTTCATCCAAAGTAACTCCGACGTTTTGAGCCGTGACAATGTATTTGATCTGTTCGCTAGTCATCGGGTAATCCTGTGTCTTATCAAAATAGGCCGGCTCTAAAGCAGTCGTCGACCCTTTTTCCTTCGAAATAACAAATGCGTCATCATGAAGAACATGAACTTCACCTTTATTTTTAGGTTTCGCCAGCGTAATCGTTGATTTGCCTGAGCCTGATAAGCCAAAGGCGGCCATTGTATATTTTTTATCTTCTAACAGGTATTGCTTCATCCCGCCATGGCAGGCAAGGAAGCCGTTACGATGAGCAGTTGCCCATGCCAACGTCAAAGTCGCTTTTTTCAATTCGCCGAAATAGCGCAATCCTAAAATACCGGCACAATTATGCAGCGGATCAATCACGACCACGCCATCCGGGAAGTCAGGATGCTCCCAATCTGGGTCAGCAAAAATGAAAATGTCGCCTGTATGAATTTCATCTGATTGCTGATAGAAAAGATGCTTGGCATCGCCAATCTGAAAGTTTAGTAAATAGGAGTAGAGGTTAGGACTGTAGTCGGCCGGCAACATCAAATGCGATTTAACCGTGAATTCTTCATCCAAACCCACGATAACTTCACCGGAGTAAAACTTTTTAGACCGGGCATTGAAAACTGCTTCTCTTAAAAGCTCACTATAAAAAGCACTGTCGATTCCTTGTTGACCGATAATGCGTCGAGCGGCAGCTGTTCGTCCAACGATTTTTCCATCATTCGTCACTAAGACTTTGGCATCTGTAGGAAGCTGCAATCTACTCGTATAGGCAACATCAAGATCCGTCGTGATCGTTCCTGGACTCGCCTTAGCCAACGCGTAAGCATCCGTAAGATGGCGAATCCGCGAGACATTATTTCCATAGAACGCCGTCTCGATCACACTGCGAATACTGGAAAGAAGCCGATTACTCTTTGTTATCTCATTACGTGAAAAATGTTCAATACTGCTCATCATAAAACCTCCTTAAAATGAATTATCATTATTATAATATCATTAAAATAAAACGCTAACAATCCAATATAAAACACGATGCGCTTCCTGAATATATAAAAAAAGTGAAATCCATCCTTGCTGGTAGCGCTTTTAAGAAAAAAATAATATAATGATAAGAAGGGAGGCGTTATTATGGAACGATATTTAGCAACTGCTAAAGAAAAAATACTTAATTTTTGGCGGAATTTTATTATAGTAGTATCGGAAAATGAACGCCGCACCTTAGCAATTTTGGCTGGGCTAGTCATTTTTGCGATTATTTTTTCTACCTCAGCTGCTTTTGCTCAAAAGACAATTCGGCAAGACCAACTAGATGAGTTAGTTTTTGATTCACTAAAATCGGACCACTTAATCCCTTTGGAGTATCAAACGGTCGATCAGAAAATAAAGGATACAAAGGCGATTTCGATTATGTTCAGCCAACCAGACGGGACTTCTTTTAGAAATGTAATGACCGTCTTAGATGATCCCAATCAACAAACGATGCTTAATCGCAAGTTTTATTATTATCCAATTGTCTATGATAGCGAGACGATTGCCCAAAAATATAAACTTGATCCCCGACAGGTGACCTTCATCTTCTTCCATAATGGAAAAGAGAAGAATCGTTTTGTAGTTGAGAGTTTAGCGGATTTGAATAATGAATTTATTCCTGAATTGAATCGTTTACCGATGTGGGACCTTAAAAAGTAAAAATGAGAGTACGAATAAAATAAATGAGTTTTTTTTAATAAAAAGAGTTGACAGTCGATTTTTTTTCGGCTAAACTAACCTCAACCTTAAAAAAGAAAAAGGAGTGACATTCATGAGACACGCAAACTTATCTAATCAATTGAATAGCTGGCAAAACTGGCGTAGATAAGTTGTATTTATGAATTCACTCATAGATACAACGTTTAGGCAACTTCTAAATTTTGTATCTATGCTGGATATTTTTTGATGCTTATTCCCGCATAGAGACTATATCTATGCGGTTTTTGTTTTTTCTAAGACAACTACCGTTAAATTTGGGGTAGTTGTCTTTTTTTGCCAGTTTTTCTAATCGTGCTACAGCTAGTAAACTACTAGTGAGTTAGCAGCCTTCAAGACCAGTACCATCAAAAAAACAAAAACCGGAGGAATTAATCATGAAAAATAAAGGAATTATTGGATCAATCATCGCGTTAGCAGTTGTACTAATCGGGGTATTCGCTTATCAAATGGGTTCGCGTCAAACAGACGCTACAGCAGATAAGGAAGAAATGAAGACTGTCGGTATCTTGCAATTCATCAGTCACCCATCGTTAGATCAAATCAAAGACGGTGTGATCAAAGGATTAAAAGATGAGGGCTATGAAGACGGCAAGAATATCAAAATTGAATTTTTAAACGGTCAAGGTGATCAAAGTAAATTGAACAGCATGAGCCAACAACTGTTAGAAAAAAACTCGGATGTCTTAATTGGTGTTGCAACTCCCGCAGCCAAAGCATTGGCCAACGCGACTAGCGACAAGCCGATCATCATGTCAGCGATCAGCGATCCGATCGGAGCGGGTCTAGTCAAAGATTTGAAGCATCCCGGTGGAAATATCACAGGTGTAAATAATTTAACGCCGGTTGATCAGCAATTAGATATGGCGAAAGAAATGTTCCCTGATGCAAAAACCGTTGGAATGATCTACTCATCTTCAGAAGAAAACTCTAAATCACAAATTGACCGGGCCGAAAAACGTGCGACCAAAGAGGGCTTGACTGTAAAGAAATATGCGATCAGTTCAAGTAATGATATCGCTCAGATCACACAGCAAGCTTGTCAAGAAACAGACTACTTATACATCCCGCAAGACAACACGATCGCCAGTGCCTTCCAAACAATGATCAGTGAGTCAGACAAAGCGAAGAAGCCTGTGTTTGTTTCGGTGGACAACATGGTGAAAGAAGGCGGAATCGCAACTGTGGGACAAAATCAATTTGAGCTAGGTGTTGAATCTGGAAAAATGGCTGCTAATGTATTAAGCGGTAAATCAAAACCAGCAGACACACCAGTCAATGTAATCGATTATGGCGATATGATTATCAATGAAGAAAAAGCCAAAGAATTAGGAATTACGATTCCAGATAAAATCAAAGAAAAAGCAGAAGTAGTTAAAGGGGAGTAGACAAATGGTAATTTCAGCGATAGGACAAGGATTTTTATGGGGTATTTTAGGATTAGGTATTTTCATGACGTACCGGATCCTAAATTTCCCGGATATGACAACAGAGGGTTCATTTCCGTTAGGCGGAGCAGTCTGTGTAACGGCGATCACTAACGGCGTATCCCCGTTTCTCGCGACACTTTTAGGAATCGTCGCAGGTATGTGTGCCGGGTTTATTACGGGCATGCTTTACACTAAAGGAAAAATCCCGGTCATCTTAGCTGGAATTTTAGTCATGTCAGGATTGAACTCGGTGATGCTTTTCATTATGCAGACACCGAATCTTTCCTTGTTGAAGCAGCCAAAGATTCAAGATTTCTTTACGAACCTAAATCTGCCGGATCATTTTGATATCGTATTGTTAGGCTTGATCGCAATCGTGATCATCGTGGTCTTGCTGCTGTTTTTCTTTTTTACAGATTTTGGTCAAGCATATATCGCTACTGGCGATAATGAAAATATGGCGCGTTCGATCGGTATCAACACAGATCGCATGAAAGTGATCGGTTTGACTTTATCAAATGGTGTGATTGCTCTATCAGGCGCGTTGATTGCACAAAATGACGGCTATGCGGATATCGGTAAAGGGGTCGGTGTAATCGTTATCGGTCTAGCTTCGATCATCATCGGTGAGGTCCTGTATGGTGAAGTCACTTTTGTTGAAAGACTTGTCGCAATCGTTTTAGGTAGTATCATTTATCAATTATTGATTTTAATCATCATCAAAGTTGGATTAGATACAACTTATTTGAAGATTTTCTCTTCAATCATTTTGGCATTGTGCTTGATGATTCCAAGATTGAAAGAAGCCTTGAATTTGAAAACTGGATTGGAAAAGGAGGAGTGATCGTATGAACGCATTAGAGGTAAGAAACGCGAGCAAGACCATCAGCAACGGCGTCAATGATAAGCGCAGAATCCTGAACAATGTCGATTTGACGATCGCTCCCGGAGAGTTCGTCACTGTCCTTGGCGGAAACGGCGCAGGGAAAAGCACTCTGTTTAATAGTATTTCCGGCAACCTGCAATTAGACAGCGGAACCGTCTCAGTAATGGGAAAAAATTTAACTAAACTTTCTGAAGAACAGCGTGCGACATCGATCTCTCGTGTGTTTCAGGATCCGAAAATGGGGACGGCACCACGATTGACGGTAGCAGAAAATTTAGGATTAGCAGAAAAACGCGGACTAAAACGGCGATTGCGTCAACGGCAATTAAACCAAAAGAAAGAAATGTATCGTGAATTGTGCAAACTGATCGGCAACGGTCTGGAGAACCACCTCGATACACCAACAGGATTTCTTTCCGGCGGACAAAGACAAGCTTTAAGTTTGCTGATGGCGACAATTACGAAACCCGACTTATTACTATTAGATGAACACACAGCTGCACTCGATCCGAAAACAGCGAAGCAATTAATGACGCTGACTGATCAGCGAATCAAAGAAGAAAATCTGACCTGTTTGATGGTCACCCATAAAATGGAAGACGCTCTGCATTACGGCGATCGCGTGATCGTTATGGAAAAAGGGGAAATCATCAAAGACATCCGAGGGGAAGAGAAGGAACGGATGACGTTAGCAGATTTATTCCTGCTATTTGAAGAGAGCGAGACAGTAGCTGAAGTAATGTAAAAAAAACTTTTTTACAGAAAATTAAAGTAATGGGTTGACTTATCAGAAAAACAAATCTATACTAAGTTCAATCTTAAATCAGTTTGGAGCGGTTTTTATGAATAAGAATAAGAGTACGCACACACAACTGAATAATTATTACTTTAGCTATTTTAGATAGGTTTGTGTTCATGATTCATGGATGCAGACTACAACAAGTTTGTATCTATGATGGCTAAGGATATTAAGTTCGACTTAATGCCACATAGATGAAAATCTATAGTGGCTTTTTCTTTAGTATTTTTTGGGAGACTAGGCTCATTGTAGATTTTCTACAGTGGGCCTTTTTTGTGGCTTCCACGTCGGGCTTCAGCACGATTAGTGGAAGCATACGCGAAAAGAGAATAAATTTATTTTTCCGGTTTTTGGAAAATAAGTTCATTGGTTCCGAAATAGCTGGTTTTAAGTAGCTGATTGAAGGTTGACTAGTGTTATGGAAGGATGCGAGTTACTTTTTCTGCTTTAGCAGATTAGAGGAATCGTATACGATTGGTAAAATTTTTCATGTCAGAAAAAATTATTTAGGAATAGGAGTGAGGAAAGATGGAAAATGAAATTTCAGGAAGAACGCGTTTAGCTGGCTTGTTTGCACTGCCGGCAAGGCACAGCTTTTCACCAATGATGCACACAACAGCGTTCCAGGCAACGGGGGTTGATGCGGTCTATTTAAGCTTTGACGTTCAGCCGGAAAGACTTGGCGAAAGTATTCAAGCCATTCGCGATCTTGAAATGTTGGGAATCAATTTATCGATGCCTCACAAGATGGAAGCCGTCAAATATGTTGATGAACTCAGTCAGGCAGCTCGCTTGATCGGGGCAATCAATACCATCGTGAACCAAGATGGTAAGTTAATCGGGCATATCACAGATGGCATCGGCTGTATGGAAAGTTTGAAGCAAAACGGAATTGAGATCATCGGCAAGAGAATGACGATTCTTGGCGCTGGTGGTGCCGCCACCGCGATTATCACACAAGCGGCGATCGACGGCGTAGAAGCCATTGATGTTTTTAACATCAAAGATGACTTTTATCAAAAAATCGAACCGAAACTGGCCATGATTGCTGAAGAAACCAACTGTCAAATTCAACTGCACGATTTAACAGATGAAAAACAATTGGCCGACTCTTTAGCAGCAAGCAGTCTATTGATCAATGCCACCAATATTGGAATGGCGCCAAAGACAGATCAAATGCCTTTGCCAAATGAAGGACTGCTAAGAAAAGACTTGCCAGTTTTCGATGTGATCTATCATCCAGGTGAAACCAAATTGTTAAAAGCCGCGAAAGCAACCGGAGCAAAAGCAGTTAATGGTTTAGACATGCTGCTTTATCAAGGAGCTGCGGCATTCAACTTATGGACAGGCAAGGAAATGCCCGTCGAACAAATCCAACCATTATTGGAAAAAGAAATTAAAAAATAAAAAGTGAAGGAAGTTTTTACTATGATCTTAATTATAAAAAAAGGTATTCAGGAATCAGAATTATCACCCATCTTATCTCGCATTAAAGAAGAGGGTTTAGGTGTACAAATCAATCACGGAAAAGATCGTTTAGTTTTAGGTCTGCTAGGAGATCCAAAGATTATTCAAAATGTGCCGTTTCAAGCATACAGTGTTGTTGAACGAGCAGTAGCGATTTCAAACACCTACAAATTAACGTCAAGAGAATTCCATCCACAAGATACGGTTGTTGATGTTGATGGCGTAAAAATTGGTGATGGCAGCTTTGTAACAATGGCTGGTCCTTGTTCAGTCGAAGGCGAAGAGCAAATTATGGAAACAGCACGCATGGCAAAAGCCGGCGGAGCAAAAATCTTACGCGGCGGAGCATACAAACCTCGTACTTCTCCATACGCTTTCCAAGGGTTAGGTGAAGAAGGCTTGAAGATCATGCGCAAAGCCGCTGATGCTCATGGCCTAAAGGTAATCACAGAAGTTATGGATGAAGCTCATATCGATGTTGTCTGCGAATACGCTGATATCATTCAAATCGGTGCACGAAACATGCAAAACTTTCGCTTATTAGAAGCAGTTGGTAAGACAGGTAAACCAATCGGCTTGAAACGCGGAATCTCAGGTACGATCCAAGAATGGTTGAATGCCGCTGAATACATCGCTGTTCAAGGCAATTCGAAAATCATTTTCATTGAACGCGGGATTCGTACTTACGAAACAGCGACACGGAATACCTTCGATTTAAGTGCCGTGCCATTAATCAAAAAATTGAGCCATTTCCCAATCATCGTTGACCCAAGTCACGGTACAGGCGTTTGGGACCTAGTTGCCCCAATGGCTCGCGCAGGTGTTGCTAGTGGAGCGGACGGTATGATCGTCGAGATCCATCCTGATCCATTGCACGCATGGTCTGATGGTGAACAATCATTGAATGAGAAAAACTACCTTACAATGATGAGTGAAGTTGAGATCATGGTTGAAGCGATGCAAAAGGTTAAAGCACTGACAAAAGAAGCTTCACTTATCTAAGTAGGGGGAACGTTTCATGGAAATTGTTTTACCAGAAAAAACGTATGAGATCATTGTAAAACGTCATGCCTTAGATTCTGTGGGCGAATGGATCGCCTCACTTTGGCAAAATAAAAAAATCGCGATTATCAGCGATGAACATGTTTTTCCGATTTACGGGAAAAAAATCAAGCAGCAATTAGCCGACTACGAGGTATGCCATTATACAGTACCCGCAGGTGAAAGCAGCAAATCATTGAAAATGGCGAATAACCTTTACGATTTTCTAGCCGATCAGCAATTTACTCGCAGTGACGCTGTCATCGCTTTGGGCGGAGGTGTTGTTGGCGACTTGGCCAGCTTCGTTGCTTCTACTTATATGCGAGGTATCGCGTTTGTTCAGATACCGACCTCATTACTAGCTCAAGTCGATTCTAGTATTGGCGGAAAGACAGCAGTGAATTCAAGTATGGCTAAAAATATGATTGGTACTTTCGCTCAACCTGATGGTGTATTGATCGATCCAGAGACATTAAATACGCTGCCCGAACTTCGAGTTCGTGAAGGCATCGCGGAAATCATCAAATGTGGGGCAATCAGTGATGCTTCACTGTGGCAAGACCTTGAGAAACTAACAGGAATCCAAGATCTTTTAGACCATAGTGAAGCGATCATTCTCAAAGCTCTGCAAGTGAAGAAAACAGTTGTAGAAGAAGATGAGTTCGATAATGGGTCACGTTTATTGTTGAACTTTGGTCATACGATCGGCCACGCGATCGAAAACACTGCCGGCTATGGAAAAATCAGCCATGGTGAAGCAGTTGCGATCGGAATGGTGAAGATATCCCAGACGGCGGAGGAAAAGAACCTTTCACCAGCTGGAATCACCAACAAGATCATGGCGATGAATCAAAAATATCAATTGCCAATCGAGTATCAGCCTTGGAACGCTGAAGAGTTTTATTCCGCCATCACCCATGATAAAAAGGCGCGGGGAAACAGTTTAAACATTATTTTACTAGAAGACATCGGTAAAGCTTATATTCAAAAAATCAAACTAACAGAAATCAAAGACTTTTTATAAGTAGAAGGGAAGTAGTTTATGCGTTACTTAACAGCTGGAGAATCTCATGGACCAGAATTAACTACGATCATTGAAGGTGTTCCAGCAGGGCTAACACTTTCCGTTGAAGCAATCAATCACGAATTATCTCGCAGACAAGGCGGGTACGGCCGCGGTGGACGAATGAAGATCGAAAAGGATCAAGTCCGGATCACCTCTGGCATCCGTCATGGCAAAACTTTAGGTTCTCCAATCACGATGATTGTAGAAAACCGCGATTGGAAAAATTGGCAGAAGGTCATGTCAGTCGAAGCCGTAGCAGAAAAAGATGAAAAATTACGCCGCGTTTCAAAGCCGCGTCCCGGTCATGCTGATTTAGTCGGCGGAATGAAATACCATCATAGCGATTTACGCAATGTTCTAGAGCGTTCTTCTGCTCGCGAAACCACAATGCGGGTAGCAGTGGGTGCCATCGCCAAACAAATTTTGGCGGCCGTCGATATCGAAATCGCCAGTCATGTGGCAATCCTTGGCGGGATTGAGGCGACTGTGCCAGAGGAACTGAGTGTCAAAGAGATTCAGATAAAGGCAACCGTATCAGAAGTCAATATGGTAGACGAAACAGTCGAAGAGTCAGTCAAAGAATTGATCGATCAAACTAAAAAAGCAGGGGATACAATTGGCGGCGTTGTAGAAGTCCGAACAGACAATGTACCGGCAGGATTAGGCAGCTACGTTCAATGGGATCGCAAGCTGGACGGAAAAATTGCACAAATCATGATGAGCATCAATGCTTTTAAGGGTGTCGAATTCGGTATCGGATTTGAAGCAGCCAGACAACCAGGCTCGAAGGTTATGGATGAAATCGTTTGGGATGAAGGGTACAGCCGTACTAGTAACCATCTTGGTGGTTTCGAAGGCGGAATGACCAACGGCGAACAAATTATCGTGCGGGGTGTTATGAAGCCGATCCCTACTTTATACAAACCACTAATGAGTGTCGATATTGATACAAAAGAACCTTACAAAGCGAGTGTTGAACGCTCAGACAGCACAGCGGTACCAGCCGCTTCAGTCGTAGCAGAACATGTCGTTGCTACAGTATTGGCAGAAGAAATTTTAGAAAAATTCTCATCCGATACGATCGATGAATTGCAACAAGCGGTAGCAGAATACCGAGAAGCTATCAAAAACTTTTAAGAGAGAGGGTACGTCTATGAGAAAGAAAGTGTTCGTCTTAGGACTTGGTTTAATTGGCGCTTCACTTTGCCGGGCTATTAAAAATCCAACAATCGAGCTTTTTGGTTGGGATTATTCGGAAGAAACCCGCGAAATTGCAAGTGAAGTTGGACTAGTTGATCAAATTGCTTCTATTGAAAGAGCACCTGAGATGGACGTGATTATTTTAGCCGTACCCGTTCTATCCACATTGCATTATTTGCACGAGCTGGCGCGTTTGCCGCTGAAAGAATCGGTAATCGTCACTGACACAGGCAGCACAAAGAATGAAGTAATGAAATTAGCAAAGACATTGCCATTTACCTTTATCGGCGGTCACCCGATGGCAGGATCGCACAAATCTGGTGTCAAAGCAGGTAATCCAAATCTTTTTGAAGAAGCTTACTACATTTTGACACCGCCAGAAGGAACCGATGCGGAACCTCTAATTGAACTGTTAGAGCCGACGAGAGCAAAATTCGTGGTGATCGAACCTGAATCTCATGATGAAATCGTAGGTGTTTTGAGTCATTTGCCTCACATCGTGGCTTCAGGTTTGGTAAGAATGAGTGACAAGTTGGCAGAGGAGCATCCGCGAGCGAGCCAATTGGCCGCCGGCGGGTTCCGTGATATTACTCGGATTGCTTCATCAGACCCGCAAATGTGGACGGATATTTTATTAACCAATCGGACTATCCTGCTAGAGTTGATTACAGGTTGGCAGGAAGAAATGTCCAAGGTTCGTGAAAGCCTAGTGCAGGAAGACCAACCTGCCATCTATGATTTTTTCAGTCAGGCAAAGCACTCTCGCGATCACTTACCTGCAAAAGATCATGGAGTTATTCCAGCATTCTATGATCTTTACGTCGACATACCAGATATCGCAGGTGCGATCGCCAAGGTTATGACGATCTTGAGTGACGCTGATATCTCAATTATCAATTTGAAAATCCAAGAAACGCGGGAAGATATTTTCGGTGTTTTCGAACTTTCATTCAAAAATCAGGCAGACTTGGAAAAAGGGCAACTGCTAATTGAAGCAGCAGATTTTCGTTGTCGCAGAAGGAGTTGAACAAATGGAACTATTGAAAACAAAAACAGGGCTAAAGGGTGCATTGACCGTACCAGCAGATAAATCAATTTCTCATCGCAGCATTATGTTTGGTGCGATCAGTCATGGAAGAACAACTATTCACAATTTTTTAAGAGCTGAGGATTGTTTAAGCAGTGTTGCTGTTTTTAAGGCCTTAGGAGTAAAGATTGAAGATGATGGGGAAGATATAATTGTTGAAGGTGCAGGATTCAATAATCTGAAGGCGCCCAAAGATATCTTAGATGCCGGAAATTCCGGAACAACAATGCGTTTGGTTTTAGGAATATTGGCAGGGCAGCCTTTCGATTCAAAAATTGCCGGAGATGCTTCATTGAACCGCCGTCCAATGGAAAGAGTCATGGGACCCTTACGAACGATGGGAGGAAACCTTCAAGGCAAAGACGGAAGCGAGTTTCCGCCAATCGAAGTTACAGGAACCAGCTTATCAGCTATCTCTTATGAAATGCCGATCGCCAGCGCCCAAGTAAAATCTGCGATTCTTTTTGCAGCATTACAAGCTGAAGGTTTGACCACTATTATTGAAAAAGAAAAATCACGCAATCATACAGAAGAAATGATCAAGCAATTCGGCGGAGAGATTTCAGTTGATGACAAAACAATCACTGTATCGGGGGGACAAAAGCTGGTTGGCCAAGAAGTGACCGTGCCAGGAGATATTTCCTCTGCAGCCTTTTATCTAGTTGCAGCCAGCTTATTGCCAGAAAGTGATCTCCATTTGAAGCATGTCGGTGTAAATCCAACACGTACTGGTATTTTAGATGTTTTGCAGGACATGGGAGCAGATATTCAACAAGTCGGATTTGACCAGCAGAACCAAGCGGCTGACTTATTGATTAAGAATGCGCCATTAAAGGCAAGCGAGATTGGCGGAGAGATCATTCCACGCTTGATTGATGAACTGCCAGTTATTGCTTTGGCAGCAACACAAGCAGAAGGAACAACAATCATTCGTGATGCACAAGAATTAAAGGTGAAAGAAACAAATCGGATCGATGCAACAGCAAAAGAACTAAACAAGCTGGGTGCGAACATCGAAACCACCGATGACGGGATGATTATTCATGGTCCAACACCTTTGCATGGCGGTGCCGTCGACAGTCATGGCGATCATCGTATCGGAATGATGCTGCAGGTTGCCGCTCTATTGACAGAAGAAGCAGTGGAGTTAAGTCATCCTGAAGCGATTAATATTTCTTACCCAGATTTTTTCACTGACTTGAGTTCATTAATCTAGAATAATAACTGGCCTGAAAATGAGTACCTTAAATGAAGAAGGAGAATGTCTAATGGAATCAATCGTCTTAATTGGCTTTATGGGAGCCGGAAAAACAACGATCAGTAAAGAACTTGCCGCTACACTGAATACTCGTGTGGTGGATATGGATGATGTCTTGGTTGAGCGCATTGGTCAGCCGATCAGCGATTATTTTGAAGAACATGGAGAACCGTCTTTTAGAGAGCATGAGACCAACCTCTTAAAAGAAGCGCTAAATGAGGAATCAGTTATCGCGACTGGCGGAGGCGTGATCTTACAAAAAGAAAACCAAAAAGTTTTATCTGATAAATTGGTTGTTTATTTAAAGGCTGACGCGAATATCTTGGTTCAACGTATTCGTGAAGATAAAGTAAATGTTCGTCCTTTAGCGATTAAAAATGACGATGGGGATTTGAAGAGATTGTTCTTTTCGAGAGAAAAACTTTATGAAAAGTTAGCTAAAATCACCGTAGATACCTCAGAAAAATTGCCTGAAGAGATCGTTAATGAAATCATTCAACAGGTCGCGTCCTAATGGAAGTTGGCTATTTAGGACCTAGAGGATCGTTTACTTATAGCGCGGCAGCAAATTTCTTTTCAGAGGAAGAGCTGCTTCCATATGACTCTTTGACGGCTTTGCTTGAAGAACAAAGAAAAGGTACTTTGGATTATTGTGTCGTCCCAATCGAAAATACTATTGAGGGCTCGGTATTACCTACCTTGGATTTGATCTTTCAAACATTACCGACGATTCAAGCGGAAATCGTGTTGCCAATTCAGCAGCAATTGATGGTTCATCCTACCCATGCTGATTCATGGGAGGAGACAGCATTGATCTGCAGCCATCCGCAAGCTCTGGCACAATCCCAAGTATTCATTATGAATCATTTTCCAACTGTTGATATTGAACAAACAGGATCTACTGCACAAGGGGCACAAAAGGTTGCTGACAACCCAGCTATGAAATACGCGGCGATTGGATCTAGAGATGCCGCAACACAATTTGGTTTAAGTATTGTACAAGAAAACATTCAATCCATTGGTGAAAATGAAACCCGCTTCTGGGTGTTAGGCGCTAAACCACTGAAAGGCGATTTACCTCAAGGGCAGAACAAAGCGACTCTGCTATTTGATCTAGCGGCAGATCATCCGGGGGCACTGTATCAATGTTTGGCAATTTTTGCAGCAGAAAAAATCAACTTAACCAAAATTGAGTCGCGCACACAAAAAACCAAATTAGGGGAATATTTCTTTATCATTGATTTAGAAACACCTGAGGATGGGAAACTTCAGAAGGTGCTGCATCAACTAGAAAAACAAAATTTTTCTGTCACATTAATTGGTGATTACCCAACTTATATTCCAAAAGTTAGAAAATCTTAGTAGTTAAGGTTTTCTAATTTTTTTTGGTAAAAATAAGACAAAGGGCAGATGATTTGCTATTTTATTAATAATAGTAATGAAATGAAGAGGTGCACTATGAGCCGAATGGATAAATATAAAAAGATCCACGAGGAGAGTCAGAAGGACGAGAAAAAACCTTTGGGCTTTCGACGTGAGATGAAAAAAGACCCAAAAGCCGCATCAGAAAAAGCCCGGTATGAAGACCCCGTTTATGAGCAACCGAAAGAACCTTTTCGTGAACCAGAAGAGGAATTTTACTATGAAGATCATTATCAAGAACCAAAGAAAAAGCAATTTGGGTTTAAACTGCCAAGCATAAAAAATCCATTTAAACGAAAACCAAAAAACCCGTATGAACCAAAGCCAAAGAAAAAGCGACGCTGGCGCAGAACTTTAGTCATGATTCTGATCGCGATTTTAGGCTACTCTGTGATTTCTTTTGGGATTGGTAATTTTGCCGCAAAGCATGATTCTTCCATGCCAAAGATCGAGACGCAGGAATTCAATGGCGTGAAATCAGAAAACGGCAAACGAAATATTTTACTCTTAGGCAGCGACACGCGAGACAATATTAGCGGTCGGTCGGATTCAATGATGGTTTTGCAAGTCGACGGTTTTGGAAAACCTAAGCTTGTCTCCTTTATGCGGGACATGTATGTCAACATTCCCGGAGTCGGACAGAATAAGCTGAATGCGGCTTATGCCTATGGTGGGGCTGACCTTGTTCGCCAAACATTAAAAGAAAATTTTGGCATTGATTGCCGCTATTACGCGATGGTGGATTTCCAAACCTTTGAAAAAGGAGTGGATGCCTTATTTCCTCGCGGAGTTCAAATTGACGCGGAAAAGGATATGAGTTCCTATATTGATGCACCGATCAGTAAAGGTCCGCAGCGGATGAATGGTCATACCTTATTGAACTACGCCCGCTTTCGAATGGACGAAGAAGGGGATTTTGGACGTGTGCGCAGACAACAGCAAGTTATGCAATCCGTCTTTGGACAGCTGATCAATCCTCTAGTATTATTGCGCGGTCCTTATGCCGCCGGTAAAATTTGGGGATATCTCTCAACGGATATGCCGAATACGTATGTGGTATCACATCTCCTCAATTTTGCCAAAGCTGTCGGAGGGATCGATCGTTTAACATTGCCGGTTGATGGCTCATGGTCCTACATTGATACGGATAATGCCGGTAGTGCGCTTGCCGTTGATACGAACCAAAATGCGCAGTCTGCTCAAGGCTTTTTAGGGAAGTAACGGGATTTTGATTCCCATGATTCTTTGAGTATGCTATATTATAATTATTGTAAATTTTGATTGAAACGAGGAAGCGAATATGAAATTAGCGATCGTGACAGATAGTACCGCCTATCTGAATGAACGCATGCGCAATCATAAAGATCTATTTATTATCCCAATCCCTGTCATTATTGACGATCAACCGTTTGAAGAAGGCGTGGATATTGGTTATGAAGAGTTCTATCAAAAGTTAAAAAGCAGCAAAGATTTCCCCAAGACTTCTCAACCAGTTCTTGGAGAAGTTTATGAGTTGTACCGTTCGATTAAAGAGCAAGGCTATGACACTGTTATCAGTATCCATTTGTCTGAAGGTATTTCAGGCTTTGTTCGCACACTGACTGCAATTAAGGATGATATCGATGGCTTGCAGATCGTTCCTTATGATTCAAAGATCACGAGTGTTCCGATGGGCTATATGGTAGAGAAAGCTTTGGAAATGAGCGATCAAGAGCGTTCATTGGAGGAAGTATTAACCGCAATTGATACTATTCGCGATACCACGAATGCGTATATAATCGTTGACGATTTAGATAATCTGGTTCGTGGCGGTCGTCTGACTAATAGTGCTGCGATTATTGGTGGCTTACTAAAAATCAAACCGATTTTAACTTTTGAAGATGGCAAAATTGTTTTAGCAGAAAAGATCCGTTCTCTAAAAAAAGCCCTGCAGCGTACAGAAGAGATTATCGAGGAACGCCGTCAAGAGAATCAAGAAGACTTAAGGATTTTTGTCATTCACGGTAATAACCCTGAACTAGCTCAGCAAGAATATGAGAAATTAAGTCAAAAATATCCCAATGCAACGATTGATATCGGCACATTTGGTCCCGTTATCGGTACGCATTTAGGCGACAAAGCCATTGCTCTTGGTGTCGCAAAATAAACAAAAACTCACTAACGACTTATTGAGGACGTTTAGTGAGTTTTTTGTTTGCATAAATTGCCTGAATTGCGTATTCTGACTTCATTAGTAGTTTAGTAATTTACTAAATTAGTGAATGCTGTATAATTGGATAATTAGACTTAAAATAAGCCGATTTTTTGACGGCTTTATTTGAAATTAGGAGGAATTAGAATGAAGATCCCAACAAATTTAAAACATAAACCGGTCTTTTTAGTAGAAGATTACGATAAAGTTGATGGACATCATGCTTGGGAAAGTGATGCCAAAGGTCTGACTTTAGGATTAGCTCAATGGAACGATCGCGGACGTGTCGACATTTCAGGGAAGGTTTGGCGTCATACAGGTGAAAAATGGTCACGCCAATCAGAAGAATTACCGATAACACGTATTTTGGATTTAGCGATTTTAGTCGCACAATCCAGTATTTACTTGCAAGATGCCTATCGCTATGAAAAATTTTACGATCCTGAAAATCCTAAAGTTGAAATAATTGGACTGCAGGGAGGCAGGATGGAGGTCCAAGTAGATACGGAAAATCCTAAGATCGATGAAGATATCGTTTTATTTAATGATACGATGAATAAAGACGGCGACTTGATCGCACAACGGTACCGCACATTAAAACGTCTATTAGACGAACTAGGCTATTAAAAATTTCGATTGCGAGGTGAGTTACATGGATAAGACTTTTGTCCTAACAGAGGAACGAAAGTTTACCAAGTTAGAAGAACAAATGATTTGGCAAAAACCGTCCAGTCATAAAACGAGTCAGGAAGAAATAAGAATCGCAGCGGAGATCAAAAATAATTGGCTTGATCCTGAAATGAAGATTATGAATATTTTGCTGGAGGGAGATGCCGGATCAGGAAAGACACAACTTGCTCGAGCACTTTCGGCTGATTTACAGCTGCCGTATACAAAAGTGACTTGTTTTGCGGATATGGATAAGACAGATGTTTTTGGCGCGCTACTGCCTGTTGTTTCGAGTGATGATAACGAAGATCAAGAATTACTGGAGGCTATTTATCAAACGGACTCTTTACAGGACGTTTTGTCAGTGATCGAAACCCATTTTCAAATTGATGCCAATCAGGCAAAAGAACGATTAAGCAAGCTGATCGAACGATTGGATAGCGATGAAAAAGCTGCCAGTGTGGACTATAAATTTTATCCCTCAGAAATCGTTCGCGCGATGCAAAAAGGCTATTTGCTTGAAATTCAAGAACCAACAGTGATTCGCGATGCTTCTGTCCTAGTTGCTTTAAACTCCGCGTTGGAACCAAACGGCTTATTGAATATTCCTACTGGGATCATTCGGAGACATCCGGATTGTATTGTTGTCATTACGACTAATCGTAATTATCAGGGAAACCGTCCGTTAAACGAATCCTTGCGTGACCGCGTACAGCATGCCGAAAAAATGGACTTGCCTTCGATTGAGGTTATGATCGAACGTGCGATCGCTAAGACTAATTTTACGGATCGAGAGTATCTAGAGATCATGGCGGAAATTATTCGCTTACTAGATGAAACAGCCAAAGCTAACGCAATCAAAGGAGTCGCTGGCATGCGCTCGTATTTTTTCTGGGTCAACAGTTTGAAACAAGGCCAAGATCCTTTAGAAAGTATCTTTCCAAAAGTACTCTATAAATTGACCACCGACGAAACAGAATTAAAAATATTACAAGATGCCTTGGAACAAAGTAAGTTATTAACCGCACTGCAACAAGTAAAGAATCAACAAAAGTTGCGGCAAGGAAGAAGAATCAGTCAGGACGAAGCAGATCTGCGGAATATTACGGAAGAGTCCGAAGAAGCCACTCTGAAAAGTGAAGCGCAAGATGCTGGTTCCTCAACAGCACCAGAAACGATCGAGACAGAAGAAGCTACACCTGAGAAAACAAAACAACCAGAAGCGGCAAGTATCTCTGATGAGGCGGAACGAAGTGATGCCGATGCTCAAAGTCAATCAGCGTCAGTTGATGAAGAAGATAAGATTGGTTCGGCGATGTCGCTTGATGAACTTACTGAGATAGATAAGACTAAACGAAAAGAGCTCAACCGTGAAATTCGTGAGAGTTTGAAAGAAACGATCCACGCGAAAGAAGGAACGATTCTTCATCGTCCAACGATCAATGAAGCCGCGATCAAAAACGGCCAGGAATTGACCAAAATGGTTTCGCCGGAAGTAGAAAGCTTAAGTCGTGTAATCAATGATCTATTGAACAAAGAAGTCAGCAATGACTATGCTGGCGGCAAGTATTACGGCTCACGATTCAATCCAAGTCATGTCGCATACGGCGATTTGCGGAATTTCGACAAGAAAAATCCGCCAAATGAACAACCTTCATTGGCTCTAGCCGTGCGCGTCGATGAATCAGGATCGATGCTGCGTGATGATCGAATTCAAAATGCCAAGTTAGCAGCAGTTGCGTTAAGTTTATTTGCCGAAAAGACCAATATTCCATTGATGCTGTATGGCGATTCGGCCGATCTTAGTCAGCGGGAAAAAACGTCGATTTACTCCTACAAAGAGTTCGATGATGGTTATGACTTTATGGCAGCAAAGATTGCGACCATGAAACCTCGACAGAATAATCGTGACGGTGTGCCACTACGACTATTGGCAGAAAAGCTTAGTCAACAGGCTGCCGATACTAAAGTTTTACTCTCTATTAGTGACGGCCAACCGAAAGCTTTGCCTGATTATTCGGGTGAAAAAGCCAGACAAGATATCCAAGCGGTTTTAGCTGACTATGAACGGAAGGGAATTCTGTTTATTGCTTGTGCTATCGGCGAAGATAAAGAACAGCTCCGGACACTATATGGCGAAAATAATTTTGTTGATATTTCAGATATTTCGACATTGTCGCAACAACTCCTGCAATTGATTGCACGTTTTGTCTAAAAAAATCCCTGCGAATCTTTCTTCGCAGGGATTTTTAGCTTTTTAAAATTTTTAGTACGTTGCGCGAGGACCGCCAATATATTTTGGACGACTGCGTAAAGCAGTTACATGGGCACCGCCTAATTCCTTAATTGAAGGACGTACTGGCACTTGCACATATTTAACATGCATGCCGATAGAAGTATCACCAATATCAATTCCGGCTTGAGCAACGATGTGCTCGACCTCTACAGGATCGCTGAACTGTTCAAACGCAGCAACAGAGCATGAACCGCCCGCATGTAATGCTGGTTTGACTGAAACAATCTCCCAATCTTTTTTCTCGGCAAGCTCTCGCTCGACAACTACGGCACGATTAATGTGTTCGCATCCTTGAACCGCCAAATAGATTTTCTTAGGATCAAGAATAGATTTCAAAGTCTCGATCACCCATTGGCCAACTTCTTGGCTAGAGTTTTTTCCAATTGTTCCGCCAACGATTTCACTCGTGGTACAGCCTAATACAAAAACATCGCCAGCCTTAAGATTTGCCGCATCCAAGACATCGTTGACGATTGTTGTTAGTTGTTGTTGTAACTTTTCTTTTTCCATTTTAAATAACTTCTTTCTGTGAACTATTTATATTGAGGATGGCGTAGCACTCTTTGTAACGCTTGAAAAAGAGGGACCGTCACCGCGATACCGAAAATATTTTGAACACTATTGCCCGGCAATGAAGCCAAGCCCGCTGGCCAGCCAAATAAAAGCGCAGTTGCTAAGGCATAACCAGTGATCATAAATAGACTTGCGAATAGGAAGCCTAATGTAAGACCTTTTTTGTTGGGAAACTTATTATAAAGATAACCCAAAATGAAGCCTTGGATACCATGAATGAGGATTGAAAAAATCGCCCATTCGGGATAGCCAGATATCAAATCAATCAATCCGCCGCTTAAAGCCCCAACCATAAGCCCGCCGGTTGGACCGAAAAGCAGCGCAGAGGCATAGATTCCAACCTCGCAAAGTGTGACAAATCCTTTGGTGGCAGGAATTGGAATAATGAAAAGAATGGACAGCGTCACAGTCAACGCAACCATCATCGCAAGTTTTGTCATTTCTCTTGTTTTCATACCAAAACCCCCGCATTCACACTGTCACCGAACCAGACATTTCCTTCGCCATTTTTTAACCGAACACCATTTTTGATTCCCTGATAAACAAACTCTTTACTCTCACTGATTGCTGTTACTAATTCCTTGCCTAAAACCAAATTGGCGGTAATTGCTGACGCCAACGTACAACCAGCACCATTAATAGTCACTTCAGTTAATTTGGGTTTAGAAAAGAATTCAAACTGATCGCCATCATAGAATAAATCAGAAGCCAGTTCACCGGAAAGACGTTCGCCGCCTTTGATTACCACAGAAGAGGCACCCAAAGCTATAATTTTCTGAGCCGCCTGTTCCATTTCAGCTAAATTGGTAATTCTCTGTTGGCTGAGTATTTCAGCCTCTTTCAAATTTGGTGTGACAATCGTAACGAAGGGAAATAATTCGATTAATTTGTTGCGGTAGGCCTGACCATATACTTGATCAGTTTCCTTAAATGCCATTACTGGATCTAGTACAATCGGACCCTCAAAATCTTGAATAAAGCTCTTCACGATATCAAGGGAATCCAATTGATGGACCAAACCGATCTTTATTCCGGCCAAGTCTAAATTTTCACTGACGGTGGTCAGTTGCTCTCGAAAAAGTGTTGATGATAAATCGTTTATCTCAAATTGGTTATTTTTGACCACTGCGATACAAGTAATCGCGGTAAGGCCAAATAAATGATAATTCTCAAAAGTTTTTAAATCTGATTGCAATCCGCCGCCGGCTAAAGTGTCCGAACCAGCGATTGTCAGAACTGTTTGTGTCATAAAAAAGCTCCTCATAAGTTCATTCGTTTATTTGTATCGAATTAATCAATACAGGATGATCAATCTGCTCACTAGTGAGTAAAAGATCAGAATGACTTCGTTAATGATTCTTATTATAAAGTTGTCTAAAAAAAAATAAACAGCCAATTGGTTGTTTTTTATCTCATCCAATTATGAGTGGAAATAGTTGTCTCTAATCAGAAAATAAGTTAGCATATTTGATGAGGAAAGGGGTCATTTGTATGAAAATATTTATTGCTGGTGCGACTG
The DNA here is from genome assembly GCF_000407185.1 of Enterococcus malodoratus ATCC 43197. Lineage (GTDB taxonomy): Bacteria > Bacillota > Bacilli > Lactobacillales > Enterococcaceae > Enterococcus_A > Enterococcus_A malodoratus. Next base: position 207,475 of record NZ_KE136481.1, on the reverse strand, counting down.
GACGGGTCGGCGAAGAATTAATTAAAGATCTTGTTAAGAAAGGTCATTATGTTTATGCGGGAGCAAGACGCGAAGGAGAGATTGAGTCAAACGACTCAGTTCAACCAACTCATCTAGACTTGCATGGAAGTGTTGACGCTATTGCAGATACTTTGTCCGATGCAGAAGCTGTTTACTTTGTTGCTGGATCACGCGGAAAGGATTTATTGCAAACGGATCTATACGGTGCGGTGAAACTAATGCAGGCTGCAGAACAAAAGGGAATTAAGCGGTACATTCACTTAAGTTCACTATTTGCTTTGCAACCAGAAAAATGGAGTGAAGCACTGACAGATTACAACATATCGAAATTCTTTTCTGATAGCTGGCTGATTGATAAAACAAACTTGGATTATACAATTTTACAACCAGGCAACCTAAAAGAGACACCAGGGAGCGGGAAAATAACCACAGGAATTGAGAAAAAATCAGAAAACTCGATTGAAAATGTGGCTGCCGTTTTGGCAGAATTGCTTGAACAAGACAATACGATAAAAAAAGTGATTTTGATGGGGGACGGAGACGTACCAATCGAAGAGGCAGTGAAAAAAATATAAAGAAAATGGTCCACTCAGCAAGAACCCTTGTCTGAGTGGATTTCTCTTTTCGAAATTCAGACGAGACGAAAAATATTAAATAATTTCTTAGTCTTTCTGTCTACTTAATGATAAAATAGAGGTTGCTGAAATGTGAATTCCGTGATTAAGGAGAGACCTTATGAATCTTCAAAACATTCATGATCTTAGAATCGAAGAGGGGGTCCAGATGATCCGAAAAAGGAAAATTGCGAAATATTATATGAAAGAGCAAGGCTTTGATAAGAGAGAAGCTTATGAAGCAGCTAAAAAGACGCAGCCAGAATTCGCAGAGGCGCGTCATCTTTATCTTGCCTTATTTTATGAAGCCAAGCCCGTCTTTGCAGACCGAAATGAAAAAGAAAAAGCATTGAGAGTTTATCAAGTTTTCAGCACCATTGCTTTACTCTGCTTCGTTATTTGGTTATTTAGTAATGGCTACCTCAATAAATCCAGCGTGACAGATAATTTTCTTTTGATTGCTTTAGTGATCAATTTGGCTATTACTAGTTATTTTGACGAGAAAGTAACTGAACGAATCCATGATAGAAAAACCAAGGAGTTATTGCGCTACGAGCCGGAATCTTTAGAAAAATTAGCACACGTTGAACAAATTAAACGAAATATTTTTCGTGCGGAACACCGAGGGTTGAAACTTGTTGAAGAAAATAAAGAAGAAGCAGAAAAAAATCCAGAACCTCCAACAAAAATAATCACAATGGAAAAAATAAAAGCACTACGTGACAAAATAAAAAAATAGCCGACTGCGTAAAACAGATACGTGATTGGCTATTTTTTTGTATTTCTTGAGTCTAGTTGCTTTTTATGAAACGGTTTGCAATAATTTGTTTTATGAGTGACGAAGGAGGAATAGTATTATGATCAAAACAATCATTTTTGATATGGATGGCGTTATCGTTGACACTGAGTTTCAGGATTTCAAAATTCAACAGGACTTCATAAAAAAGGAAAATCCAGCCATTGATCTAGCAAAAGCGAACTTCGACGTATTAATTGGACAATCCTATCGTATGCTTTACACGACATTAAAAGATTTTACCGCTAGCAATGAACCAATCGAGAAAATAAAAGAACGGTTTGAACGATTTAATGCTGTCGCGTATCAGTCAATCGATTATCAGCAGCTTTTTCGTACAGATATTCTTTCGATTTTAAAGTGGGCTAAGAAGAATAGCATATTACTGGCAGTGGCTTCTTCTTCAACGCACGAGCATATCATCGAAGTTTTAACTTCTTGCGATATAAAAGAATATTTTGATGTGATTTACAGCGGAGAGTTTGTCGAAGAAAGCAAACCAAATCCAGCGATTTATCAAAATACCTTGAATCTGCTAGGTGTTGATCCGGAATACGCAATCGCCATCGAAGATTCTTTTTATGGCATTTCCGCAGCAAAGGCCGCAGGTATTACTACTATTGCTTACGAAGAAACACGCGCAGCCATAGATCAAAGCGCCGCGGATTATTTAGCGAAAGACATGGTAGAAATTTATAGCATTATCCGTAAATTGAAACAATCAAATTAAGGGTGGCGCAGCTTGATGACTGAAGATGCATTTATTTTTCAAAAAATTGCAATCAATGATTTTCCATTTCTAAAATCGATCCTGCAGGATGAAGAATTAATGCTGTTGGGTTGGGGGAAAACATATACGGATGCTGAGGTAATGGAATGGATCGAAAAAATCTCGCAACAATACACTGAGTATGGCTATAGTTACTTCATAGTGAAAAGCTCAATAGTTGATAAGCCGATTGGTATCGCAGGAATTCTCAGGACAACGATTGATTCACAACCATTTGATGAAATTGCCTATATTTTAAAGAAGGAATATCAGGGAAGAGGGTATGCAACAAAAATTGCTCGCGAACTCATTGGCTTAGCTTTTGCAGAATATCATTTATCGCAAGTAGTTGGACAAGTCGCAATAGAAAATAGTTTTTCAAAAAAGGTCCTTGAAAAAAAAGGAATGAGCTATGCTTTTAATTACCAACGGGAACAGAATGATGGGAAGAAGAAATACTTAGTTTATCAATTGTCCAACGATTGCGGATAATTTAAGCTGAACACAACTTGCCTTTACCAAACAAATAGCAAATAATAATAGAAAAGGAGGATGAGTATGAAACAAAGTATCGTTCATATTGCTTTAGTTGTAAACGATTACGATGAAGCAATCGATTTTTATACCAAAAAACTAAATTTTGATTTAATAGAGGATACTTATCAAGCCGAGCAAGACAAAAGATGGGTAGTTGTATCACCACAAGGTTCAAATGGCACGACAATTCTTTTGGCCAAAGCCTCAAAACCAATTCAAAAAGACTTTATCGGAAATCAAGCGGGAGGGCGTGTCTTTTTATTTCTCGGAACAGATGATTTTTATCGAGATTACAATGAAATGCTCTCAAAAGAGATTGAGTTTGTTAGAGATCCTAAAGTAGCTGATTATGGAACTGTCGCTGTTTTTAAGGATCTATATGGAAATTTATGGGATTTAGTCCAGTTTAATGACGATCACGCAATGAACAGCCGTGTATTTTAAAAGCTCTAATATCAAAAAAGCTGAGAAATCTCTTGAAATGAAGGTTTCTCAGCTTTTTAAAATTTAAAAAAAATGCGGAAGTAGAAGACAGATCATGAAATAATTTTAAAAGCTTTTACAGCGCTTACATAGATGAGAAAATTTTAATAGTCCTGACATCAATACTTTAATCATATCAGTAAATAAGCAATGCAATCTTTAAAATAAACATCAGACTTTGAATTGATTAAACTTAATCGAGCGTTAGCAAAATGATAAGTTTTTAAAAGAAATGAAATTATTTCAGCTAAAAATTTTACAAAGTTTCTAAGTACAAAAAATAAATCTTTGGTTAGCAAAGCATTTAAATTAGTAAATCAAAAAACGAACGCCAATAAAAACGAACATAAAATTCTTTTTTCAAAAAAACTCACAAATCAATAGAATATAATCGCATGGTTAAAATGGATAAATAGTTAAAATAATTAATATGTGGATCAATGAATCCCAATATCTGTATACTAAAAACTACTATTTAGCTCCTGGATAGCAAAATAAAGCGCAACAAACCTCCACAAACTTATATTGATGCTCGTTATTTAATATGATACGATGTGCCTGCATACGGTAGGTAATACGATTTGATTATGAACACAGATATGATAGCCTTGTATCGGCTGAGCTGACTTGTCTTAAGTTAGCTCCTAGTTGGAAGCGGATCTCATATCTGTGAAGGTTCATTGTCAAATCATTCGTTGCCGTAGTAATTAATAGAGCAAGGGAGCTAGTTTGATACATGGTATATAAGCATTTAACCGCTGAAGAGCGCGGGAAAATTGAAGCCTATCTTGACGAAGGATTACGACCAGCTGAAATAGCACGTAGATTAGATCGCCATCGTTCAACAATCACTCGGGAGATTCAACGGGGGACTGAAGCTAGAAAAGCCAACAGTATCGCACGGTTGCCTTATCAAGCTTCAAGTGCACAAAATATTGCTAAATTGCGGAAAAAGAACTGTGGAGTTACTAAAAAAGCCACGATTCACAATATAAAAACTATTTTAAAATATCTGAATCTAAAATATTCTCCAGAACAAATTGCACATTCCGTTAAAAGCGTAAAGGTATGTACATCCACGATCTATAACTGGATTTACTCAAAAACCATTGATTTCAAC
>NZ_KE136481.1:0-202549 GCF_000407185.1 Enterococcus malodoratus ATCC 43197 | reverse complement strand
ATAATTATAAAGCTAAGCGAAAGACGAACGATGTTTATCTAATAACAGTGAATAGTTGCACTTAATCTTAACATTCGCCCTACTATTTAGCTTTGTTTAATGTATATTATGTAAACTAAAATAAAAAATTAAAAAAGACAGTAATTAACCGTCTTTTTAACTATCTCTTTTCATACAAATAACATTAAGATTGTTCTTCCAGCAGCCTTGAAATGTTTCCGTATCCTAGTTCATTAGCATAATCTTTTGCTGTTTTACCGTATTTATCTGCTAGATTTGGATCAGCGCCATGTTTTAGCAGCTCAGCGACAATATCTTGATAAACTTGTGATCCATCTCTTAACGCAACGGCTTCGATTAATGCTGTGTATCCGTAATTATTTTGATGATTGATATTTACCTGTTCGTCAGTTAATAAAAGCTTTACGTTATCAAGATGGCCTTTTTCAGCGGCCGGAATCAATGCATTTCCGCCAAATCGGTTCGTAATTGATTGATCTGGCTTACTATGAGACATTATATACGCTAAAATTTCTGTTCTGCCTTCTGCTCCAGCATATAGATATGGGCTATCTTTAATTGCGTCCTGTTTGTTTACATTTGCACCAGCATCAATCAGTTTTCTGGTTAGTTCAACTTGATTATTATGAACAGCGATTAGTAATGGTGTTTCGCCTTTCTCATTTGTTTCATCAATCGAATGGGTGCTTGTTTTTAATATTTCTGATACTTTTGCTGAATCATTCGATGAAACGGCTTCAATCAAACTTCCTGGAGTATAATTCACCGTCTTATCCTCCTTTAATTGTTCTGTACTAGAAGTTGCTTCTTTTGAACTCTTTTTTTCTGAAGGTTTTGACGAGATCTTTTTTATAGAAGATGTCGATGTGTCGGTTGTTTTGCTATCCGTTGAATTTACCTGACAACCTCCTAAAACAAACAAAAACACCAATCCAATCATCATTCTTTTCATAAACATCCTCCTATTACTTACAATTCTCCGGTTAAAAACTGTGCTCTGCCAAAACCAAAGCTCCAGTCTTCATCTGAATTGACCGTCAGATTGATCATCACGTCTTCTGTTCTGATTCCAAGTTGCTCATTTAGTTCTTTCACTAATTGAGAATAGAATGTTTGTTTTTCTTCGGTGGTTCGAGGTCGCGTCACCAGGCTGAACACGATCACCTGACCGGTTCTTTTAAAGTCTAGTCCAGTATCAAGGATTTGCATTTCATAGTCTTCATGCTGATTGACTATTTGATAACGATCTCCCTCGGGTGCATGAAAGGCGTTTAGCATAACTTGATAAGAGATATCCAATATTTGTTTGATTTCTTTTTCGGTTCGACCTTTTATCATATCGATTTTCATTAATGGCATAATTCAACCTCCGTTTTGTTTTGCTCATTATAGCATCCATAAAATATTTCAGCAGTTTTTAGGATTTCCCTTTTAATGAGAATCATTTTAGATCACTACCCACGTTTATTAAGAATTATTTATATTCTGCTAACAAACTTATCAAAACACTGGTGCATCAGCAATTTTAACTTGGATTGGTTTGACCTTCGCATAAAAAACCGATAAACTATTCAAGAATATGGAAAAAAATTATAAGGAGCATGAAAATGTCTCGTTTAAAAAAATATAGTAATTTTATTAAAACAAGAATTGGCTTCTTCGGTTTGCTGATTGTTCTGCTTTGGCTGAAGAATATGTTCGCCTATGTGGTTGATTTTCATTTGGGTATCCAAAGTCCTATGCAATTATTTATTTTGTTGATTAATCCGCTGAGCGTCTCGATGCTGCTGCTTAGTGTTGGATTGTTTATTAAACGTTCAAAAGTCGCGTATACGACGTTATTTGTTATTTATGGTTTGCTGACGATTTGGCTATTTTCTAATGCCGTTTATTATCGTGAGTTTACAGATTTTATTACGATCAACACTATGCTTGGTGCTGGTCAGGTTTCAACAGGTTTAGGCGAAAGTGCTGTACGATTGTTTCGCTGGTATGATATTTTTTATGTCTTAGACTTATTCGTACTTCCTGTTTTATTAATCAGAAAGAAAATTCCTGTTGATCAGAAGTATCCGCGTTTTCGACAAGCTGCGGCCTTGGCTGCCCTATCTCTGTTAATCGGCAGCGGAAATATTTTCCTGGCTGAGATTGATCGTTCTGGTTTACTGAGCAGACAATTTTCCCGCGAATATTTAGTGAAATATCTGGGCGTCAATGCGTTTACGCTTTATGATAGCTATCAGACGTATCAGAATAACCAAATTCGCGCTGAAGCTAGTCCAACCGACCTCAAGGAAGTTGAAAGTTATGTTAAGGATCATTACGCGAAACCAAATGATTCAATGTATGGTGCCGCTAAAGGTAAAAACGTTGTCTACATTCATTTAGAAAGTTTCCAGCAATTTTTGATTGATTACCAATTACCTGATGAAAATGGTGTGAAGCATACTGTAACACCGTTTCTAAATAGTTTGTATCATGGTGAAAGTACCTATAGCTTCGATAATTTCTTTCACCAAGTCAAAGCTGGAAAAACATCAGATGCTGAGACGTTGATGGAAAACTCGTTGTTCGGGTTAAACCAAGGGGCGCTATTTACTCAAATGGGTGATAAAAATACCTTTGAAGCGGCACCGAACATCCTAAAACAAAAAGCTGGCTACACGTCTGCCGTTTTCCATGGACATTCGGCCTCATTTTGGAATCGTGATAAAACGTATAAACACCTAGGTTTTGAATATTTCTTTGATTCATCTTATTACGATATCAATGATGATAATTCGTTCCAATACGGAATGCATGACAAGCCTTTCTTGAATCAATCTGTTCAATACTTGGAGCATTTACAACAACCTTTCTATGCGAAATTTATTACAGTGTCGAATCATTATCCTTATTCTCGCTTTAAAAATGAAGAAGATGGGTTCCCATTGGCTAACACAAAAGATGAAACAATCAATGGCTATTTTGCTACTGCGAACTATTTAGACACTGCGTTAAAAGAATTCTTTGATTATATGAAGGCTAGCGGGCTTTATGATAATTCAGTCTTCGTATTGTATGGTGATCATTATGGAATCTCCAATACACGAAACAAAGAACTGGCGCCTTTATTAGGAAAAGATTCCGATAGCTGGACAGATTATGACAATGCCCAATTGCAGCGAGTGCCCTTCATGATTCATGTTCCTGGTGCAACGAATGGTACTGTCAATCACACATACGGCGGACAAGTTGATGCCCTCCCTACTCTGCTCCATTTATTAGGGATCGATTCGAAGAAATATTTGCAGTTGGGACAGGATTTATTTTCGCCAGATCATAAACAAGTTGTCGCTTTTAGAGATGGTGATTTTGTCACACCGCAATACACCTTCTATGGCGGAAAAATGTATGATAATCAAACTGCGCAAGTAATTTCCGAACCAACACCGGAACAAGAAAAGTTCTTTGTTGAATTAAATCAAGGAGTAGATCAACAACTGATCACTTCTGATAAAATCAATAACGGCGATCTGTTGAGATATTATCAAGATAGCGGATTAGACGCGATTAGACCTGATTCTTTTGATTATCGTGATCAAAAGGCACGTTTAGAAGAGATAGAACGTCAGAAAGGCGCGCAGTCTTCTAGCCTTTATAGCGAAAACAATCAGAAATCAACGGTTGGCTTATATAAAACCAAAACTTATCAGCAATATGAATAAAAAAAATCCTCCAGTTTTGAATTGGAGGATTTTTTTGTTTTATGATTGTTTTCTTTGCATGGCTTCTTTTCTAAGCTTCCGCTGCGCTTTTTTAGATCCGCGATCAATATCTCGCCGTTCTTTTCGCGTATGGAAATCTTCAAATAAATGTTCTAACTCATAGTCGGCCGGGTAAAGTTCTGTCGCCCGAAACTCAAGGGTGATTCGACGTTTGGGCACTTCAATAAACTCGTCCTCTAGATAAACAGTTACATTATCGGTAAATGGAATTTCTTGATAGATGAGTGCAGTCTTTTGCTGTTCCAATAGAAAGACCTTGTCACCTTTATAATACGTCATCTCAACAGTCGCTGAGGCTGTTTTTTTCATTTTAGTTTTAAAGTTTTTCTTTTCAAGATTATAGTTGCGATCTGTGAAATAATTCTGCGCTTTTGCAATGATCTGATCGGAAACTGCCATTTTTTTCGCGATCCACAAGGCATTACTTTCACCAGTTTGCCCAATCAGCAAACGATATTTAGGTGTTAGATGCTCGGCGTCGAAATCCATAGCCGCCGTGATAAAATCTGGATGTTGCTCAGCAAATCGTTTAATTTCGCCATAGTGAGTTGTTGTAATCAAGATACTTCCCTTTTGATAAAACTCTTCCATGATAGCAATCGCTAAAGCTGCGCCTTCATTGGGTTCAGTTCCGCTTCCCAACTCATCCAATAAGATCAAACTATTTTTTCGCGTCTGACGGAGAATCCCAGAAATATTTTGCATATGACCCGAAAAAGTACTTAGCGCATTCTCAATACTCTGTGCGTCGCCGATATCAACAAAAATTTGTTCAAAAATTGCGATCTCTGTTCCTTCTTTAGCTGGGATCTGCAATCCAATCATGGTCATTAAAGTCATTAAGGCTACAGTCTTCAATACAACCGTCTTACCACCGGCATTAGGACCAGTGATCGTCAGACCGCGATACTCTTCACCAATCGTCAAATCAAGCGGCACTGCGTTGGTAATCAAAGGATGCGTCGCTCCGATTAAGCGAATGTACCCCGCGTCATTTATTTCCGGCGTAGTCCCTTTTAATTCGCGGCTAAATTTTCCACGAGCAAAAATATGATCAAATTCAGCAATGATTTCAATATTCTGTTGGATCAATGGCAAAGCCTCGGCTAACAACCCAGTTAGTGTTGCTAGTATTTGATAAACCTCGGATTCTTCCATCATCTTATGATAAGTCAACTGTTCATTCCAACGACTAACATTGCTTGGTTCAATATACGCTGTAGTCCCCTTACTGGAAAGTTCAACGATCGTTCCTTTGACTTGTTTTTTGTATGCTGCTTTAATAGGCACGGTAAAAATATCATTCCGTTTTGTGATAATCGCTTCTTGCATTTTCTCTTTATTTTGTCGAATAAACTTCTTCAACAATTCTTGAATTTTATCTTGCGTTTCTGCGATGTCTCGTCGAGTTCGGCGTAATTCGCGGCTAGCATCGTCAATGATCCTTCCATTACGAATAACTTGATAGATTTCTGTCTCAATCTCATTGAAATCGCTCAAGCCTTGTCCATAACGATTTAATAGAGGGGCGATACTTTGATTCTTCTCAAAGAATTGTTTGATTAAACGTAAACTACGAAGAAAGTCTGCGTACTCCATCAATTCTTGCGGTGTTAAAACAAACCCTTTTTCAAGCTGATTAGTCACGTGTTCAATACTTTGTAGGCCCATGAATGGCACATGAAGGTTACTATCAAGTAATTGTTTCGCTTCAGTCGTTTCATTCAAACGTTTTTCTACTACTGAAAGTTTTGAATGCGGTTCAGTATTTGCGATAAGTTTCTTACCAAAACTGCTAATTGCGTAGCTGCTTAGTTGTTGTTTGATTTCGTTAAATTGTGTTTTTGTAAATGTTTCGTTATTCATGGTCTCTTCCTTTCAAGTTGAAAAGATACCTATCGAGGCCGGGGAAGCTTAACAAAAAATCAGTCGTAGTCATTCTGACAGCCAACTCATTAATAAAGGTTAAATGATTCTTATACGTATACGATTCCACTAAATGTGCTAAAGCACATAGTGAAGCACACAAAAAAGCTGTGAAGATTCCTCTTCACAGCTTGAATAATCATTCATTAGCTTAGATAGGCATCTAATTTGGCATGCGAAATAACCCTGTATAAACAGTCTTTTTTCGCTATCAAGTTACTCCAAATTAAATAACTACACTCACCAAGACACCTCATAATTTTCGTTAAGTTTCCTTAGTAATAGTCTAACGTGACAATTTGTATTTGTCAAATTCAATTAAAAATTTACGCGATTGCGCTTGGTACAGGTTTAACACCATCATTGATGAAATACACTTGATACCAAGTTAAGAACGTATAAATCGTCCAGATCTTGCGACGTCCATCAGCATTTCCAGCAAAGTTGTCATCCAATAGCTTCACGATCTTATCTTGATCAAAGAATTCTTTGACAAAATCTTGTGTAAAGACATCACGAACGATTTGATAATATTTTTCTTCACGCAACCAGTCTTTGATAGGAACTGGGAACCCAAGTTTTTCACGATTGTACCATTCTTCTGGCAAATGACGTGCAGCAGCCTGACGGAACGCATATTTCGTGTTTTCAGAATTGATTAGATATTTGGTAGGAACGATCTCAGATACCTTCATCATTTCCTTGTCTAGCAATGGCACACGAACTTCTAATGAATTGGCCATTGCCAATTTATCAGCTTTCAATAAGATATCTTTCGGCATCCATTGGTGCATATCCAAATATTGCATTTTTTTGATTTCAGACATATCCTGAACTTTTTCATAATGAACGTCTACGATATCTTTGATCGTAGGACTTTGCTGAAATTCAGGCTGCAGGTAATCAACAGCTTCAGCTTCTTCAAAGACTTTTGCTTGTCCAATAAAGAATTCTTCTGCCGGTGCCAATGAAGTGTACAGATGCAACGCTCCTTTGAAAGTTTTGCCTTTCAGACCTTTTGCGATTGAGTACCGCATATTTTTCGGCAATTTTTTCAAACCTTCGGCCACAACCTTGACAGCTTTTGATTTCGTATTCATACCATAAGCTTGATAGCCGGCAAATAATTCGTCAGCACCTTCTCCGCTCAATGCTACTCGTACATCACGGCTAGCAAGTTCTGTTAAGAAATATAGCGGAACACATGAAGGGTTGGAATCTGGTTCATCTAAATGATATTGGATCAATGGGAAATAGTCGAAAGCTTCATCTCCGGTAACTACCCGAGATATATTGTTCAAATCTATTAAATCAGCTAATTTTTTCGCTTCGATTGATTCATTGTAAGTTTTATCGCCAAAACCAATTGAATAAGAATGTTCTGGACGTAAAACAGCTGTTACATAACTGGAATCCACGCCAGAAGATAAGAACGACCCTACTTCAACATCGGCGATTCGATGCGTTTCAATCGATTCAAGAACCGTTTTATCAATTAAATCAACTGTTTCCTCTAACGTCATATCCGTTTCTTGTTCCTTAACGTCCCAATATTGTTGAACGTCTAGTTTTCCGTCTTTATAAATGAAATAATGACCTTCTTTGATGCGATAAACATTTTTGAAGAAGGTTTCATCTAAAGCAGAATATTGGAAAGTCATATAAGGCTTCAACGCTTCTTTATTCAACTCTTTGACAAAGCCTGGATGTTGCAAGAAACTTTTGATTTCTGAACCATACATAAATGTACCGTTCATCATAGTGTAATAAAGTGGTTTGATCCCAAAATGGTCACGAGCTCCAAATAATTCTTGTTTCTTCGTATCCCAGATCACGAACGCAAACATTCCACGAATTTTTTGTAATAAATCTACTCCGTATTCTTCATACCCATGCAGTAATACTTCTGAATCTGAATGAGTCGTGAAAATATGACCTTTAGCGATCAAATCTTCGCGAATACCTTGGTAGTTATAAATTTCTCCATTAAATGTTAGAACTTTTGTACCATCTTCGTTCTTGATCGGTTGAGTTCCACCCTCTAAGTCAATGATACTTAACCGACGAAACCCAATAGCAATGCCTTCGTCAATAAATTCTCCCGCGCTGCTTGGGCCGCGATGAACAATCGTATCCATCATATTTTTAATAATTTGTTCTTTTTGCGTTGTATTTGAACGATCTACAAATCCTACTAATCCACACACAATCTCTACCCTCTTTCAAACATGGTAAATGGTAAACTGATACTCTTTCATATCAACTTTCAAAGTATATCATAGGATTTGTGGACTTTCACGAGTGAACACGATTTCCTATGAAAAAAGCCCGAAAATTTAATTTTTTCCAAAGGGATTGCTCTTAACAGGTAGAACAGTTTGCCAAGTCTCTTAAGGATTGACTAATAAATTCCGTCTCAAACGACAAATGCCTTTGCTGAAAGCTAAAGTACAAAAAAAGCTGCACCAATAAATTGGTGCAACACTTGTTGTTTCATCATTATTAATCAGTAATCGTTAAGGGCACTAAAAATGGGTAACTACCGAAAAATTCGATCAATGATCGATTTTTTCGATCGGTGTTAAGTTTTAGGCTGCTCGTTTGATCAATTGTATTTTGTTTGATTGTGACAGTTTGATTGCCGTCTAAAGCAATTAGATAACTATTTTCGCCAACCTTTTTGAAATCATAATTTTCATTATCCATAGTGGTAATGAAAATCTTATCAAGAACATCCACGGGAGTTTTATGGTGAAGATCCACTGCTAGATCTAACGGCTGACTATTGTCTAACAAGTTTTCATCAAAATCAAAGCCCAAATCTTTCATATGAGCCATGACATCATTCATTTCACGACTGAACATAGAATTCTGTCCACTAGTATAAATATGCTTGTTATAGCAATCCTTCAATAAAGTCAAAACGGCATCATTCAATACTTTGACCTTCATTGTATCCGGATAAACTTCCATCAATTTTATTTTTTCACTACGGAATTTTCCGTCTGAAGTTGGCATCATAAAACTAAAATTGATGTCATTCGCACTGGTCAAGCGATAAGTAAGGTTAAAATGTTTGCTTTCCCAAGTCGAAAATTCATTCGTTGAAAGGTGCAGATCATGATTTTCTAATGGTTTGATTAACTCAAAGGTGAAGTATTCCAATAATGCACCCTTAGCAATCGCAGAGACACTCATCTCTTCTTTAACAAAGATTTTTATGAAATAATCTAACAAGGCTGGGAAATCAGACTCCATTAGAACCTTTCTAAATTTTAGATCAGCGATTTCTTTTTCTGCATCGTCAATCAAACTTAATAAATCTTGATAATTCTCACTGCGGTTATCATAATAGTTTAAAGACGAATCGCTAACTGGTTTTGTTTGCGGTGTTCCTTTAAAGGATTCATTTTGATCTTCTGTAGATTCTTCGGGGTGAAGAATTTCTTTTTCGCGAATATTCAATCCGGGTTCTTCAGAATCAACCAATGCATCATAAATTTGATTGATTTTATTTTTTTCCTCAGTCATTTATTCCGCCCCCTTGTTTAAAAAATCTTTGATAAAAATTTCAAGCGCGGCATCCATTTCTTCTAAACCGCCGAACCGTTTTTTGATTAAGCGCAGCTCTTTTAAAGCAATCGCTTGTTCTAACGAAAGGCTGGCAATTCGATTGGCCAATTCAATTTTTTGTGATTCGCCGGATAATTGATCGCCGACAAAAGGTGTCCATTGACTCCTTTGCTGCTTCAACTCTCTTAACTTATCATCAATCACTTCGATTTCTTCTTCAATTTTCTTGCGGTTCATAAAGCTCTTGGTTTCTTCTAGCTCAGCCTTAAGCTTTTCTTGATGTGCAATCTTGCCATTTAACTCACGCAATTCTGATTGAGCAGCAATTGTTTTCGCATCAAAATCATCTTGCTGGTTTTCAAGTTCCGATAATTGCTCTTTATATTCTCCCTTCATGACCTTTTCCCACTGATCACGAATCTCAGGTAATATTTTTATTGTAGGCTGTGTAGCATCGACTTGCAGAACCGCACGCTCGCGATAGTAGCTGCCGATTTGATAATTCATCAAAATTGGTGAAACAACGTCGCACATGATCATAAATGGGAACGTCCTTTGAATTTCTTGATCCAATTTACTTGTCAAGAAATTATCGATCTCATGGTTCGCGTTGCTGGATTGTTGGATTGATGCAGGCAATTCATTCCAGTAGATTTGGTAAACATCACCCATATGCTCCAATTTCATTGCCTCTTCCAACCGCTTAATCTGCCCCATCAACCCACCTAACACATCGGAAGCAGATTCCTTCACTGAATCGAACGAAGTTTCAGTTTGAAGTTCTTCCTGTTTTTCCGGAGTCTCCATCTAAGACCCTCCTTTATTTTTTTGATTAATTATATAATAAATATTACCATAATTATCTTTGATCCAAATCAAACAGAGATATTTCCTAAAATTTCTCGTAAGAATTGAAACCCACCCTTTTATTTTACCCTAGCAGAGCCGTAATGATAAGTATAAAATGTTGGAGATAGTAAAAAAAGATTGTGTCAATCTTAAAAAATGACACAATCTTTTTAATTATTTTGTTAAACCACTAAAGAAATCCTTCATCTGCTGCCATAAATTTGCGAAAAATCCTTGATTATCTTCTAATGTTCCTTTTAGCGAATCGCCGAATTTTCCGAGTTGATCAGAGACCTTATTGACCGTACCTTTGAAATCACTGCTGATTTTATCTAGTTGCTCAATAGATTCCTTATCCAAAACACCATCAGTTGTCTGATATTGTTGTGCTAAAGTGACTAATTTATTGATATCGTCTTTAGTGACATACTGGGACAAATTATTTTTTTCCAATGCGTCATTGACGATTTTTTCTACATCATCTTTTGTTGCCAACTCGCCCTGTTTCTCTTTGAGGTCAGCCAGCTCCTTTTTAATATCGACTAGCGTTTGGTTTAATTGTGCTTTATAGGCTTCATCGGCTTTGTCTTTTTCACTATCAGACAAATTTTGGTTTTGACTTTGTTCATTTGCTTTATTAACGACAGATTGCGAAATATCTGATGTTGTATCCAATTCGGTTTGTGCCAGCTGCGCCCGCTGTGGATCAACTGTTTCCCCATTCGATTCGAAGGCTTTATAGACACCTGTCAAAGCACTCTCCCCAGTTACTTTCACAACACTGGCAACTTTAACTGTCGCATCAGTGATACCTGCTGTGACTAGCGGATTTTTGTATTGATCTGCGGTGATCTGAGTAATATTTTGCGGTGTCAATATTTTAACATCGATCCCTTTTCCTTGGTCCTCACGATTAACGACTACCGAACTCAACATAACGCTGTCGTCCCCGCTGCCGTATCCTAAATATTTTACAAGATCTGCTCCTGTAGCAGTCTCCATTTTGACACTCTCTTGATTGATTCCTAATTTATTCATCGTTTCAGTTAATTGCTGCTGATTTAAGCCAGCACCGGCTACGAAAGTTGGTTTCCCCCAACGTTCATTGATCGCTCCGTCACCAGACTCTGCATGAGCTTTTGTTTGACTGACTAAGCCAGCACCCAACGAAAGTCCTAAGCCTGCTAATAAAAGATATTTATGAAGTTTCATCGTATTTCCTCCTGTAACTTGATATATACATAGTAGCTGATTTCTCCCTTTTTACTTACTCAAAACCCTTCTCTTTAAACAATTATTTACCAAGCTAAGAATCTCTTAACTATTTTTTCGGTCTTAAGTCCGAGGGAAAACCAAAAATTCTGTGTTTTTTGACAGAAAAAGGACTCTCAACCAAGCAGATTGAGAAGCCCTTTAAATTAGTTTTCTTTAGTTGTAAAATGAATCTTTCCTTGGTCGTCGCGTTCCAAGTAGGTTGTTTCTTTTAGATAACTAAAATGTAGTTCCTTAATACTTGAATCTTCCAGCATTTTTTCGTAGCCTTCAAAAATTGCTCGAATATATTGCTTGTAAGCCTGTTTTTTTCGTTGTCGCTTGTTCATAAGACACCGTCCTTCTTGGATATCTTACCAAGCATCAGCTTTTCAAACAAGTATTTTATTGATATGTCTCATGTAAATAAGTTAATAAATCTTTTGAAAGGTCTGTAGCAGAGGTTCCTTCAGGTTTATTTTCTAGAAACTCAACGACAGAATAATTTTGTTTCTCCGCATCAAAGGCATATAAGAAACTATTTTCTTGACCCTTTTCATCTTGTTTTTGCTTGATCTCGGCTGTTCCGGTTTTAGCTGCTAATGGAATATTCAGTGCCGCCAAACTATGAGCCGTGCCATTCTCATCACTGACTACCGCTTGCATATCTGTGGTGATTGTTTCAGCCGAGTCGGCTTTAATAACATCCTTTTTATCGGTTGTTTTTTTGTCAGCGATCAGTTTAGGATAGACCATCGTTCCTTTGTTAGGAAATACAGAATAGGCTGTAATTTGTTGGATTGGATTCAACAATAATTGTCCTTGACCATAACCTGTATCGGCAAGTAAAATTTCAGAATCAAAACTATCTTTACTAGAAATTTGCGCCTTATCCATAGCGATAGGCAAATCTAAGTCCTTGCCAAAAATGAATTTGTTCAAACCGGCACGGAAAGTTTTTTCTCCCATCTTCAATGTTTCTTGCGCCATATAAATATTATCCGAATAAACCAACGCGGTTTTTAAGTTGACTGGACTAACATCGGAAACACGGGTAACTTGATATGAACCCCAAGAACTATCTTTTTGCCATTTTAGCCCATTGATTGCCAATTCTTCATTTGGATTCAACGTTCCTGCATCTAAGCCAATTGCAGCCGTGATCGTCTTAAAGGTCGATCCTGGTGCATAGCCCGTTGCAAAACGACTCATAAAGGGTTGGTTCTTATCATTACTGTAGGCATCATAGTCAGCCTGACTAATTCCATTCGTCATTTTATTTGGATCAAAGCTTGGAGAGCTGGCAGCAACTAATAGCTCACCTGTTTTAGGAGCGGTCACAACGCTAGAGCCAGCCTGTCCATTCAAACCATTGTAGGCGATTTGCTGTGCACGGCTGTCAATGGTCAATTTGACATTTTCTCCGTCCTTTTTGTCGATCTTTTGTAAGACCTTCTTTTCGTTACCTTTATCATCAGTGATAGCTAATGACCCGCCATCCTTACCGCGCAATTGTTTATCCAACGCCATTTCCAAGCCGCTTCGACCGATCAGACTATCACTTGCAAGATCATCGTTTTTCTTCATGTCTTCAGCAGTTACTTTACCGACATAACCAATTAATTGTGCTGCGGCCTCTTTTAATGGGTAGGTTCGTCCGGTTGCTTCTTTTACTTCCAGTCCATCCGGTGTTTCTTTTGGTGCATCTGCCGTGGTTTTCAATGGGACAAAGAAATCATCCTGTACCCAGCCTTGGGACAATGCGGATTCCACATCTTTAGCTGTAAGATCAAGGCTTTTTGCAATTGCATCGATTTTTGTCGTACGTTCTTCTCCCGTACCAAGATTCTTCGGTACGATTCCCGATTGATAGACAGTTCCGTTGGTAGCGATCCCTTGACCAGAGCGATCCAAAATTTCACCACGCACAGCCGAATCTACTGAGTAATTGATTTTATCCTTACCGGACATTCCAGGGAAAATCAGATTCGGTTTCCATTTGATTTCTTTGCCGTCACTAGTCAATGTCCCCGTATATTTTTGATTTTTTAACTGACCAAATCCGGTATTTACAGATAGGTCATATGAAAATTGATATTCGTTGTCTTTTTTATCAACGGTTAGATTTTTCATTTTAATATTTGTGGCGCTAATACCAGAAAAAATAGATTGGTATTTCTCTGCTACTTGCTTCTTTGTAAAACCATTCTCTTTTACTGAGTCGGCATTCAAATTTTTCGTTATCTCTTGATACTTGCCCTTTTGTAAACTTTTAACAAAGGCCTCGACTGTCTCTTCGCTTTGTTTTTTGATTTGACTCGCCTGATAAGCACGTACACCGAAAAAGCCGGCAACTAGCAAAATAATAACAGCGACAATAATGATCGGTAATTTATTTGTTTGTTTCGTGTTGCGTGTACTTCTCTCCATGACAGGGTCCCCTCCCTAGCTTCTTTGGTCCTCTTTCTTTATACTATAAAAAAGGACGTGTTAATTATGAATCATTGCTATCTATTCATCGGACCAAGCGGTTCAGGAAAAACCAGCCTGGCCGAAAAAGCCTTTACCGCTGAACAAAAAATTATTTCTTACACAACGCGTGCCCCTCGTGATGGTGAAGAACACGGACGTGATTACTACTTCATATCGAAAAAAGAGTTCAAGCAAATGGTGAACAACGATAAATTTGCCGAATACGATGTTTATGATGAAGAGTTTTATGGTATTGCCAAAGCAACCTTGGAGGAAGCCCTAGCCGCTGGTGATTGCTATGATCCAATCACTACAACTGGCTTCATCAATTTGCATCGGATTTTCGGCAATCAAATGGTGCCCATCTGGATCAATATTTCTAAAGAAACCATGATTGATCGCCTCGAAAAAAGAGCTGCCCCTGAAGAACTAGAACGGCGTCTAGCAATTTTTCAAGAAGACCAAGAAAGTCTGGCACGTTTAAAGAACTTTTCTAATCTAATTGAAATTGATGGTGAGACTTCTTTAGAAGAAATGTATCTTCAATTACGACAAGCGCTAAACTAGTTGAAACGCCTTGCGCTCGCCATGCTCAAATGGAAAATGGATCATGCCGCAATAAGTGAAGCCGCATTTCTCGATCAGACTCAGCATTGGCTGATTAGCAGGATAGGTGTCAATTCGGATATCTTCATAGCCTAAAGCTTTCGCTTGTTGAATTGCCATACTTAATAAATTTTTGCCCAAGCCAATACCGCGATGTTTCTGACTGACTGCTATATGGTGTAAAGATACATAAGGTCCCTTTCCTTGCCACTGTCCTTCGATGGCTTCGTAGACAGGGTCTTCACCGCTGATTAGTGCCACAGTTCCGACAATCTCGTCTTCCAAAGTCAGCACGTAGCTGGCTTTTTTTTGTATATCCTCTCGGATCACTGCTTCGTGAGGCTCGTGGCCGTCCTGCCATTGTGGCGAACCCTGTTCTTTTAAGTATTGCTTAGCTTCTGCGATTATGAGACCGATGGCGGGTATGTCTGCTAAAGTACTTGGACGAAAATCAAACGCCGTTTCCTTTGGTTGACTCGTCTTTGCTTCATCGCCAAATGACAGAATCGCTTCCGTATCCTTCTTTCCAAGAAAGCTCCCTAGCAGTTCGCCCATTTGTTTCGCTTGTCTAACAATAAAATCTTCATCTTCATATCCCATTTCTTTTCCACCCTTTCTGCCAATGGTCGCCTTGCTCTAAGAAGGCTCCGATCAATTCCAAATGGTTTGCCAACGACCACTTCTTAATCGTTCCCAAGCCAGGAAATTTTCTTATTTCCTGATATCGTAATAATTCTTCCAAACCTAGAGTCAGCAACAGCTGATCCTGATTACGGTAATACCAGTCAGACAATTTTTCTAGTGCTTCAAAAAATTTTTCTCCTTGATCTTTTGCGTTCTCATTACTATCAGATACAAAATGTTTGATTCTCAAATTAAGATACGCATCAAAATAGCTAATGTGAATCGCGATTGCGCGACTAGGTCCGCCCTTATCAAAATAACGACTACCTTCAATCGTGTAGTCGCTGAATCCGTTTGAATCCGGTCCTAAATAGAGATGTTCATCGCTATAAAAATCATCTACCTTTTCACTGTAATTGGCAACATTTTTTTTCGTTTGGAAGGCATCTCTGAGTAAAATTTTATTTGGTACATCTAAAACTCTAAATCTTCCTTGATCTGGAATAACCGAAAAACTCTCGCTTTGGATAGGCAAATCAGCTTTTTTTCGTGGAGAATGAGCATCAAACAAGTAAAGATTCGCTGCAAAAGTATTTTCCTTGGTCACGATCTCCGCCTTTTTTTACACTTGACTCTTCATTCAACTCCCACTCAAATCTTTTCTCCGCGAAAAGCTTCGCTGTACCTACCTGAGGATTGGTTATCAAATAACAGATCAAATTATATTTATCAAATAGCTCAATCGTCTTTTTGAGAGTTGCTGAATCACGAACCGGTTCAATAATAGGTCGAATCCTTTTCGACCAGCGGTTCTCTTTGATCAAAGTATTCACTGCCAATAGATCAAACTGTTTGCCTCGTAAATATGGATAATACATCAAATCACTCCAATGGTTCAGTCGGCCGACGCCGAACTTGCCTTTGCTGCCGTAAAAATTCATAGTCTTGTTCCAAAGCACGCAGCTCTTCTTCTAAACTTTCAATGCGCGCCGTTTGGACATCCTCAACAAAACGTTGATAATAATTGCTTTCTTGTAAGCTGTCTTTTTCGTCTAATCGTCGCCGCAGTTCTTTATACAGCTGCTCTGTTGAGAAAAAACTAGTTCCATATGACATGCGTTTTGCTTTTTGAACCTCTCGAAATAACGAGGCTGTAAAACGCTGTGTCAGTGCATTTTCTTCAACCTTCAAATCGCGTTTTAGCGGTTTTTTCGCAATGAAGAAAGTCCCATCCGCGGGAAGATCTTCAGCCTTAATGTATGGCCGGTATACTAAAACGCCGATCTCATTAGGAATATCCTCTTGAACTTTCTTATAAAGTTCCTCTGTTAATACAAAATAATTATAATGGCCGATAAAGGAAAGTTTTGCTTTAGAGTAGAAATCTGCTTTGGTTACCTTTAGTTCATAGCAGCGCCATTCAGTTGCATTCGGTTTAAAAAAACAAGCAAGTGTATCAACAATTCCTTGTTCATCCGGCATCGTTACTTCTTCTACAACAATACCGCCGAGTTCGATACAATAATAATACAATGCCTTTTCGATTTCTTGTGTCAATGTTGTTTTCATCATTTCACCACGGGAACGTATTTTCGTAAACTTTAGCATATCTGCAATAAAAAAAACAGAGGTTGCCCCCTGTTTTAAATAAAATATGAAAGATCACTTGCTGGACTTGGATAAGCAAAAATATATTTTTCAACTTCTTCGTGGGACATTTTCTTAGTTAGAATGATCAAAAGATAGTTGATGACTTCGTCTGCCAGTTGACTTAAACAAGTAATCGCAACAATCTTGTCGTCTTCATCATAAACGATTTTGATCTTTGCTCCTTGATCATTGATTCGGTGATAAGTGTACCAGCTAGATAGATCCGTCGTTTCTGAATGGTATTTTTCTGGGTGATCGGCAAGCTCTCTTTCGCTTAAGCCGATTCTAGCCAAACGTTGATCGCCAAATACTATTGTTGGAATCAATGGGTAATCAATTGCTTCGGTATCGCCATTCATGGCATTAACGACATAACCTGCCTCAAAACCAGCAACTGGTGTGAGTTTCGGTTGTTTTTTCGCGATCACATCTCCACAAGCAAAAATATTTTGTTGCGTTGTGCGTAAATGCTCATCGACCTTAATTCCTCTTTTATCATAGGAGACACCGGCTTTTTCTAAATTCAATCCTTCAACATTTGGGATACGCCCGGTAGCTCCGATAACCATATCAACAACCAATTCAAAATTCTCACCAGTTATACGATAATTTGGATGCATTAGTTCTACCGATTTTGTATTCACATTAAAGTGAAATTGAATGCCATCTGCCTTCATGTGTTCGACTAAATCATTAACTAGTTCCTGGTCAAACTCTTTTAACGGACGATCATTATGATGAATGATATGAACTTCAGAACCAGCGGCACTCGCGATCACTGCGAGTTCAAATGCGATGTAGCCTGCACCGATAAATGCCATTTTCTTAGGTAAATGATTCAAATCTAAAAAATCAGTACTGCTTTGCAATAAATCTTGACCATCGATCGACAATACCGCCGGACGTTGTCCCGTTGCAATCAAAAACTGGTTGGCCGATAACTCTTGATCATTGACTACAATCTGATTTGCATCAAGAAAGCTCGCTTGTCCTTGGTAACGATCGATCTCTGCGGCATCTAGACCTTCCTTTGTATTTTGCGGAACAAAATCAGTGTAGCTTTTCTTGAAAGTCATCAAATCTTCCCAAACAATTTTAGGCGTTTGATCAAATCCTTTGCCTAGCATCGTCTCAATTCTTTTTTGTGCTTCTACTCCGCTCATCAGCATTTTCTTTGGATCACACCCACGGTTCGGACAAGTCCCGCCCCACAAGTCGGGTTCGATAATCGCCACTTTTTTCCCTTGTTCCTTTAAACCATAAGCAGCAGAATTTCCAGCTGGTCCGCTGCCAATCACAATTGCATCATATTTTTCCATTATTAACCCTCCTGACTCAAAAAGCGGAAGACATCGCTTCGGTTGATCAAGCCTATTAATTTTCCATCTCGTTTAATAGTAAAAGCATCCTGCTCGGCTAATAAATCAAAAACCTCACTCAAGCTGGTCTCTAAATCTAAGCTTCTCAATTCAGTATTCGCAACCGCAGTCTTTTGATAGAAACCGCCATTATACAATGCTTCAAGTGTTTGAGTATAAACCTCATCTGTGGTTTCATCAAAGAATTCTTCGACAAATTGATTGGCCGGATGTTTTTGAATCTCCTCTGGGGTATCACATTGAATTAATTTCCCTTCATGCATTACAGCGATTCGGCTACCAATCTTCATCGCTTCTTTCATATTATGTGTAACGAAAATGACTGTATTCCCTAATTTCCGGTGCAATTCCAAGACCAGATCTTGTAAGCTCGCCCGCGAAATTGGATCAAGTGCACTAAAAGGCTCATCCATCAAAACAATATCTGGCTCTGATGCCAAAGCACGAATGATCCCGATCCGCTGCTGCTGACCGCCAGATAGTTCACTTGGCATCCGATCTCTGAACAGCTCTGGATCCATATCAACTTCCTGCAATAATTCATCTACTCGTTTATTCCGCTGCTCCTTGTCCCAACCGAGCATATCAGGAATCACTTCGATGTTTTCTTTAACGGTCATTGTTGGAAATAAAGCGATTTGTTGAAGAACATACCCAATCTGCCAACGTAATTTTTGAATATTATAATCTTTGATTCGTTTTTCTTTAAAGTACAGGTTACCATCAGTAGGTTCAACTAACCCATTAATCATTTTTAAGGAAGTTGTTTTCCCGCTGCCAGAAGGTCCAACTAAAACAAATATCTCACCTTTTTTTACTGTAAGGTTCAAGTCCTTTAAGACAACATTTCCTTCGAACTCTTTACTGACGTCTTTAAATTCAATAATCGATTCCATCTATTTCTCCTCCCCAATGATTTTTTCTTTCACTAAGAAGTCATGAGCAACTTTTGCTGGTTGTTCCTTCTTCACATTGACCAGATAGTTCATTTCGATCATCTGATCCTCAGTAATCTTACCAGCCAAACGATTCAACGCTTTGACTACTTTTGGATGCTCATCCGCAAATTCTTTTTTCATTAACGGTGCTCCTTGATAAGGTGGGAAGAGATGCAAATCATCTTCTAATGTCACTAAATCATATTGCTTAATCTCACTATCCGTCGAATAAGCGTCGATCACATCGACGTCACCATTATTGATTGCTTGATAACGCAGCGCGGGTTCCATACTTTGAACGGAGCTTAATTTGACACCGTATTTATCTTGGATGCCTCGGTAACCATCTTGACGGTCAATAAATTCCAGTGTGAAGCCTGCTTTTAATTGATCTTGCTGTGCTTGCAATTGAGAAATTTTTGTAATGCCGCGTTTTTCGGCTTCACTTTTCTTCATAGCTAAGGCATAGGTGTTTTCATAATCCATTGGTTTTAGCAAACGCATGTCGAATTGCGAATCTAGCAATTTGTTTGCTTCCTGATAAGTCTTCTCCGGTGATAAGTCATCCGGCGTACTCTTTGGAACTTTTACTAAACTTTCTAAAACTGTTCCAGTGAATTCTGGATAAATATCGATTTGATCGCTCTTTACCGCACTGAATAAGAAGCTTGTTTTACCAAAGTTTGGTTTTAATTCTACGTTGATTGAGGAATCCTCATCCTTGATAACCTCTTTGTACATATTGATCAAAATATCTGGCTCTGAACCTAATTTTCCAGCAATCGTTACGGTCTCGCTGCCGATCGAATTGTTCTGAGCAAAAAAAATACCGCCAATACTTAAGCAAATCACACCTAACGCCACCAATGTGACCTTTCCACTGCGATTTTGCAAGAATCGGATCAGGGTACTGAAGATAATCGCCAATAACGCTGAACTAATCGCCCCTATCAATGTCAAGTTTGGATCATTACGGTCAATCCCAAGAAGAATAAACGTACCTAATCCTCCGGCACCAATCAAAGCAGCCAATGTTGCAGTTCCAATAATTAGAACCAAAGCCGTTCGAACACCAGAAATAATAACCGGCATCGCCATTGGTAGTTCGACTCGCATTAATTTTCGCATTCGAGACATCCCGAAAGCATCAGCGGCCTCTTCGATTGATGGATCAATTTCTGCTAAACCGATGTACGTATTTTGGAAAATAGGTAATAAGGCATAAACCACTAATGCAATCAAAGCAGGAACGGTACCAATACCGACAAAGGGAATAAGTAATCCCAATAAGGCTAATGAAGGGATGGTTTGCAGGATACTCGTTATCTGCAAAACAACTTCTGCCAATTTTTTTCGCTGGCTCAGTAGGATCGCCAAGGGAATTGCAATCACTATAGCAATCAATAGTGCACTTAAAGAAATCGCTAAATGCTCGAAGATCGCTGTTAGCAATTCGTCTTTTCTTTCACTAAAAGTATTAATTAATTCATTCATAAAAGATCCTTTCAAAATTATGACTTATTCTCAGTATAACTTAATCAAAAAGGGAGACAAAAAGATTCGCTCGGTCAAAAAGTAGTATAATGACAATTGACTCCTATTCTGATAGTGATATTTTTCTAAAAAAAAGAATTTTAACTTTGCATTATAGAGGTTTTTATTACGTTCGTTATTCATTAGAATAACGAAAAATAAAAACTGTAATTCAATCTATAAAGCAAAAAAGAAAGCAGGAAAAAGATGAAAACAAATGATGAACTAAAAAAAATCCAGTTAACTAAACAAGAGAAAACTTACTCATATTTAAATTCTCACCATTATAATTGGTTTAAAGCGATTGACCTGAATTTGCTAGACAGTGATGGTTTCACCAATTATTTTTTACGTATCAAGAAAAATGAGCCCGAAGTCTTCGAGACTCTACAAGAAAACGTATTGGATGCTACTATTACTGGATTTCTTAATGAACTGTCGGAAGCAGACAGTTTCGTCTTATTGACGGCGACTTGGGCAAATGGATTTATCCCTGAAGAAGCGGCATCAGCGATGCAGGATTTTGATCGCTATTTGACAAATTATACGATTCAAAAAGATCCTTTATTGGGTATTAACCAAATGAATGCTGATTTCAATCAAGTGTTGATGCAGCATTTTCCTAAAGTCCGTCGACAAGATTTGCGGCTGATTTATCGGTTGCTATTGCTGAAAGAAGCTTCTGCAGGCGAAGTTTCAGAAGAATTGTCTTCATTAAATGAACCGACAAGAGAACGTACAGAAGCTATGCTAAGCCTTTTCCAATCAATCTAAATAAAAAAGAAACGACATTATTAGCGGTCGTTTCTTTTTTTGTTACTGCTCAATCGCTGTTACCATTACATGCCATTGTTTAATCTCGTAGTGATAAAATCCACCCTGAAATACTGGATCTGCATCAGAGATTGCTTTCGCTTCTGCTAGATTTTCCGCCTCGAATATCACCATGGCACCATCAATTTCTTCTGTGGTCATATCACCGAATACTCCCGCTGTTAGGTAACGTTCTTCTGATAACTGCTTTAGATACTGAGCAGATGCTATCGCTACCTGTTCGGTAACCTCACCCGCTCCATTCTTGTAATCAATCCGAACAAACAACGTACTTCCCTCTTTCATTTTACTGCTCCTTTCTTATAACAAATAATTATTGTCTTTATTAGCAACCTGCAACTGATGAAGTTCATAAGTTGCGTACCCCGCAACGATCAATGGCTCCTGCTGACAAATTGTTTCTGCTTCTTCATAACTGTTTGCCTTAAGAAGATACATCCCCGCCATTCCGGGATATCCTTTGAAAGCCCCACCAAGCGCTAAACAGCCTTGATCGTCTAGCTTTCGTAAATTATCGACATGTGCAACGACTCCTGCTCTATTCAATTTACGATATTCTTTGGTTTTCTTGATCATCATGACGTATAGCCACTCTTCCATAATCTCGCTCCTTTTAGTCATATTTTTGTGCGATTTTTAACGCACGCCTTTTTAATTCCTTTCGAGCCTCGGCCGGTTCAAGAATTTCAACATAGGGACCGAAGGAAAGTAAGCGATGGTAGGTCCACTCGTTCAACGGATACTGAACGGTAACTAAATAATTGCCATTGGGGCATCGTTCAACCTGCTGCTCTTGAAATTCATCAAATAAACGATAGGACATTTCTGGCAGAAACAGTAATTTGAAGGTTGAATAATTCACTTCATATGTAGAATCTGCTAATGAGAAATCTTTTGGCAAACTTCGTTCAAATGATTCCGACAAGACATTGATCCTCTTCATGCGAGATAAACGAAATACCCTGACCGCATGATTATGGTGACAATATCCGACGATATACCATGCATGGGATTTGAAAATCAAACGTAATGGGTCAACTTTTCTTTCAGACTGCTGAAGCTCGGAATTAAAGTACTCGAAGGTTAAAACATGTTTCTTAGTCAGTGCCCGCCGTAAATCAGAAATAGTAATTTTTTCCTCTTCACTACTTCCCCAATAACTAAAATCAATCTCAAGCCAGTCATCAGATAAAGACTGATTGAAAAGCGCATCAATTTTAGTTAAGGCTTGTTCAGCATCCGGATAGTTTGATGCTTGGAGAATCTGCAGTCCTTGATAAACTTGTACTTGTTCTTCAGTCGTCAGAAAGGACTTGTTTAAAGCATAACCATCCATCAATGAGATTCCGCCGCCAGTTCCTTTCTTTGAAGTGATAGGAATTCCTGATAACGTCAGTGTGGTGATATCACGATAAATCGTTCGTGTGGAAACATTAAAATAATCCGCTAATTCTTTAGCGGTAACTTGTTCGCGGCTAACGATGTAAAAGATCATTCTCACTAACCGTTCGATCTGCATAGAACTCCTTCCTTTCATGTAAACTATACCAACGCTAATGCGACAACAAGCTGTCATATTAGAAAAAGAAAAAACAGATGAAAACATTTTATTCATGCTTAGCATCTGTTTTAGGACATTCGGGTAATTTCTCGATCAATCAAAGCCAGCGAAATTTTTAACGCTTTTACTCGTTCCTTCGACAAAGTCAGCTGCGCTTTCATATTTCGACCAGCCGACTGTTTCTCCTCTAAAGAAATGATTGCCTGCTCAATTTTATGGAGCGTTGAAGCCAACGATTTCTTAGCGGCCAAATAATCTGTTAAAAAATAGTCTTCCAAATACCTCACTCCTTTTCTAAAGTATAGCAAAAAAAGTCTCCTCTTTATTTAAGAGGAGACAAATTATCTTATTATTAGCGAATCCCTAAAGCAATTCGTGCGTAACGGCTCATTTTATCGGTCGTCCATGCTGGATACCAAACAAGCTTCACTTCTACATTGGTTACTTCTGGAATCTCAGACAATGCTGATTGGATGTTGTCAGTTAAGATATCTGCTAACGGACAGCCCATGGTTGTCAATGTCATCTTGATCACAGTGTTCCCAGTCTGTTCGAAATCTACTTCATAAATCAAACCAAGGTTGACGATATCGATGCCTAACTCAGGGTCAATGACTGACTCTAAAGCGGTCAAAATAGTTTCTTTAATTTCAGCCACTTCTGCATCGGTCCACTTTTGTGTGTTCTCTTCCACTTGCTCCACTCCCTTTCGAGTTTCAAGAGTATTTTACTCTATCTGCCAGCTTTTGTAAATGAGAATTGAAACCTATCTATTCTCATTTAACAATCATTACTTGCTAACTTGCGATTTTTTAATGAGGTTTTGTTCGTCTTGTGTCAAGAAAGTCCCCACAACTGAGTCTGTCGCTACGATATTAGTAAACGAGTTAGGATCGACGTGGGCCACCACTTGCTTAAGCGTGTATAATTCATATCGTGTAAAAACAATCATAATAACTTCCCGTTCACTCGAACTAAATCCGCCTCGTGCAGGGATGACTGTCAACCCACGGAGGAGTTCACTATTCAATGCGGCACACATCTCCGTGCTCTTGTTCGTATTGACAAAGGCCGTCATTTTTTGGTGACTAGTATGGACATAATCAACGACTGTACTCATAGTGAAAATCGTGATGATCGTGTATAAGGCGCTTTCCCATGTAAAGAAGAAACCGGCTACAACAACGATTAAACCATTCAACAGCATCATATAATTTCCAACTGTTCGTCCAGTTGTTTTTGAAAGCAATAATGAAACTATATCTAATCCACCGGTAGTAAAACCAAATTTCAACGAGAGACCTGCACCAATCCCCAGCAAGACCCCACCAGTGATAGCATTCATCAAGACATTGTCTGTCACCTGTCCAACAGGCACCAATGTAGTGAAAAAGGACATTGAAATCACGTTAGCGAAACTTAGAATCATCGCCGATTTACCTAATTTGATAAATCCTAAAATGAATACCGGAACATTCAGAAGAAAAATAAGAATCCCAGTATCGACGGATAATCCGGCATTTGAAAGTAAATGTTCTGCAATCTGGGCAATCCCAGTCATGCCGGCTGAAAACACATTTGCCGGGATCAAGAAATAGTTCAAACCGACCGCACCGGTCAAACCAGTAAATAATATGACAAGGATTTTTTTGGCCAAGTCTTTTGATGTATAATTGATAACCTTCTGCATCCGATATTCCTCCTTCAATTCAAACCTATAATAGAGTAACAGGTTCTATCAATAATAATCAATCGTTTTCAATCACTTATTGGAGAATAATCATAGCTTTCTTAGTAATTTTTGATAAACTATAAGAAAAGACTTAGGAGGGTGTCTATGGCTAAGGGAGCGTCAATAATTTTGTGTAAATGGTTCTTCCCTACTGTAGATTGTTTCTAATTCTCCATCGGTTGACTCAGCATTTGTTCGAGCTCGCCTTCGGCCTGTTGGAAACCTTTATGACTGCGACCTAGGAATTTTTGGTTGTGAGTATCAAAAGACGAGACTAAGAAACGTTCCATCGACTCTTCATTTTGGAACTGTTCCTTGCGGTGGCTGTATTTCTTGATTTGCTTATTAAAGGATTCAATCAAGTTCGTAGAGTAAATAGTCTTGCGTATGGCTAATGGGAAATCATAGAAAGTGAGCAGGTAATCGTTCGAAAGGATCGATTCCACCATTTTTGGATAGCTGGTTTTCCATTTTTCCGCAAAAGCACCACGTGCTTCCAATGCCGCCTTTTTAGATGACGCTTGATACACCATTTTAAAATCATCACAGACTTCCTTACGATCATCGACACGCACTTTGTGACTGATATTACGGGAAACGTGCACACAGCAATGTTGAAAACGGGCTTTGGGGTAGAACCGCTGCACGGCCCCTGCCATCCCCTTTAAGCCATCCGTGATGAAAAGGAGGACGTTTTTCACGCCACGTTCCTGGAGGTCTATTAAAATCTCTTCCCAAATCGTGATAGATTCAGTTGGTGCAATCGCATAGCTCAACACTTCCTTTGAACCGTCCGGGCGAATGCCAACTGCGATATGAATGGCTTCCTTGGCGACGGTTTTCCGCTTTAAAGGGATATAGGTTGCGTCCATATAAATAGCGGCATAACGGTCATGAAGCTCACGTTCCTTAAATGAAGTGACTTCTTCCGTAAATGATTTAGTCATATTGGACATGGTTTGGGGCGTGTAGTGATGCCCATACATTTTCTCAATCAAGTCTGCGATTTCCGACATGGTAATACCTTTTCGGAAGAGGTGAATGACGGTCTCCTCTAAGGTATCATTCGTCCGTCTATAAGCAGGAACAGTCTGTTGCTTGAACTCGCCGTTGCGGTCGCGCGGAATCTGGAGATGAAGTTCCCCGTACTCGGTCTTGACCGTACGGTCATAGGAGCCGTTACGAGAATTACCCGTGTTAAAACCAATGCGATCGTACTTTTCGTAATCGAGGAAAGCCGTTAACTCCGTTTTGAGAAGCGTATTGACAGCTTTTTCCAAATGGACACGGAATAATTCATTCAAATCGCCTTTGTTCGCTAGAGTCTTTAGAATTTCTGTAGTAAAATCGTTCATATGGAAGCCCTCTTTTCTGTGAATGTGTTGTGGTAACTCTATTCTACAGAAGGGACTTCCTTTTTTCTATTTACACAAAATATTTTACACTCTCATGGCTAAAGATGCAAGCTTTGATATCGTTTCAGAATTAAATAAAGAGGAAGTTAAAAATGGCGTACAAATCGCCTTGAAAGAGTTGAAGAATCGCTTTGATTTCAAAGGAAGTTTGTTTGATATCAAAATTGAAGGAAATCAA
Source organism: Enterococcus malodoratus ATCC 43197 (assembly GCF_000407185.1). Taxonomy (GTDB): domain Bacteria; phylum Bacillota; class Bacilli; order Lactobacillales; family Enterococcaceae; genus Enterococcus_A; species Enterococcus_A malodoratus. Next base: position 176,240 of record NZ_KE136481.1, on the reverse strand, counting down.
TTGGTAGTAAAGGCTGAGGATGATTATAAAGTCGAACAAGTCAAAGACGTACTATTCAGTAAACTGATCAAACGCGGTGTTCCCTTAAAGAACATTCAATTTTCTGATTCTGAACATGCTTTGGGCGGAAATGCTCGGCAAACGGCGGAACTTGTTAATGGGATTGATAAGGAAAGTGCTAAAAAAATCACTACCGCAATTAAAAACAGCAAAGTCAAAGTCAAAGCGCAAATTCAAGAAGATCAGTTACGCGTAACTGGGAAAAATCGCGATGATTTACAAAAGGTTATTACTTTAGTAAAAGATATTGATCTACCGATTGATGTACAATTTACGAATTATCGTTAAAAAAAGCCGACACTGTTGTCGGCTTTTTCGTTTCTTATTAAATACTGCTCGCTGGTTTGCCCCTAATGACTAATGGATTGTTTTTAAGCAAATATTTTAAATGCGATATTTTTATTTGCCATTATTAATAATCAAATGCTATTTATTCGTTTTGCTGCCAAAAAGCTTGGGCAGCCCGTTCTACTTCCTCTGGACCATAGACAACTTTTCGATCGGACCAGTTAGGCGGCAACAGGTTTTGATAATGCGGATTGGTATAGCGCTGATCCAGCAGCAAAATAATTCCTCGGTCTTCCATGGTTCGAATGACTCGCCCAGCCGCTTGAATAACTTTGTTCATTCCCGGGAGCTGATACGCGTAACTAAATCCTTGGTTTCGTTTCTCATCATAATACTCTTTGATCAACTCTTGCTCATGATTAACCTGAGGTAATCCCACTCCAACAACAACTGTACCAATCAGGCGGTCCCCGACTAAATCAATTCCTTCAGAAAAAATCCCACCCAAGACACAAAAACCAATCAAAGTATTTGCTGGCTGATTGACGAAGGCGGCTAAGAATTCTTCCCGTTCAGTCTCATTTAGCTTTGAACCTTGAATCTGAATCGCGTATTCAGGAAACACATCATGAAAATAATCCGCAACTTGATCCAAATACTGAAATGATGGAAAGAAGACGAGATAATTACCGGTCTTGTTTTTAACTAACCGTTCAATCGAAGCAGCAATTTTCGGTATGCTTTGTGTCCGCTTCTGGTACGTCGTCTGAATGCTGGCATCGACCATAACTAAACGATTTTCATTTGGAAATGGGCTAGGCAGCCGATAAGTTAAGCTTTCTTCTCCTCCGCCCAACACTTCTTGATAGTAATCCAGCGGTGAAAAGCTCGCCGAGAATAAGATGCTGCTGCCGACCTTCTCCATCGTTTGTTCTAAGAACCAAGAAGGATCAATACAATATTCTTTTACAATCAAATCATAGCTTTTATGCTCCACCGTCGTTTGGTAATGATCATCATAAAACTCGCTCATTCGGGTAAAACGCAAGATTTCAAAATAAACAGGCAGCATTTTTTGCTGTGCTAGATGATCTGGATTTTCTGCCAGCCACTCCTTGATTTGTTCCTGTAGTTTAAAAAGACTATTAATCAAGCTTTCTGGAGCTGCTTGTTGATGATGGTAGGCTTCTCCATCCAAGGCTTGATGAATCAATTCAAATTCGTTATCCACTCTTGTAAATGCTCTGTTCAATTTTTTAAAGGACTTGTCCAAATCCTTTTGCATTTGTGCGATATTTTCACGTGATATACTGGCTGAATACATTTCCTTCGAACGATTGACCAAGTTGTGTGCTTCATCGACCAGCACTAGATTCGTCTTATTTTCTTCTTCAAAAAATCGCCGCAAATAAACCGTTGGATCAAACAAGTAATTGTAATCCCCGATGACGATATCCGAAAAGCGGCTCACGTCCAGTGAAAGTTCGAAAGGACAGAGTTCATGTTTTCGAGCATACTCTTCAATGACTGGTCGAGTATATTGGTCTGCATTATTCAACATATCCCATAACCCATCATTGACTCTGTCATAATAACCTTTCGCGAAGGGACAGTGCTCTGGTGTACAATTACGTTCTGTCAGGAAACAGATTTTGTCCTTTGCAGTCAGTGTGACGCTTTTAACTCGACCCTCTTTTTTCGTGATCTTTGTGACCGTCTCTTCAGCAACTTGTCGGGTAATGGTTTTAGCAGTCAGGTAAAAGATACGTTCGCCTAACTCTTCCCCCATCGCTTTAAAGGCTGGAAACAAAGTAGACATAGTTTTTCCTGTTCCGGTCGGCGCTTCGACAAATAGTTTTTGCTGGGCATGGATCGTTTTATAAACTGCCGCCGCCAACTCTCTTTGTCCCGCACGGTAAGTGTCAAAAGGAAAGTCTAAAGACTTCAAGGAATCATTTCGAGTATCCCGCCATTGCATTTGAAAAATCAGCCAGTTTTCGTAACGTTTAACTAAATCATTGAAGAATTCAGTCAGCTCTGTAAAAGTAAAGCTGCGAATTTGGCGCGTGATTTTTTCTTCGGTGGTTTGAAAATAGGTCAAACGTGTATTAATTTGCGTTAATTCTTCCTGTTCGCTGTAAATGTATGCGTAAACCATTGCTTGATAAAAATATAAATCAATGATCCCCGCTTCCAATTCTTCGAAAGGCGTCTCCGATGTTTTTATTTCGTCGATAAACACTTGATCTTCTTCTATATAAATTCCATCTGCTCGCCCTTCGATTTGGACGGCAGTTTCAGCAATTTCAATCGGCTTCTTCAGCCAAACTTCTTTCTGATAGTCGGTACCGGCCTCTTTTTGCAGCTGTCGGTGAATACGAGCGCCTTCTTGCGGTGTATGATTACTGTTTTTTCCTTCATCAATACTGCCGCTTCGTAAGATAAATTCTACCAATTCACGAACTGCTATTTTTTTGACCGCCATCTTGTCACCTCATTCTATGTTTCGTTCAAAATGCTTTGTTAAAATCATTTTGCTGTTTCACCATAGAAGATTTTTTTCCACTCGTCAAGTTTTATTCTATATATAATAGAGAGAAAAATTTTTAGCTATCACCTAAAAGATTCAGACAAAACCATGATTCATTTGGCTTCTCAGTGAATATGTCAAAATCGTTCAGGGAAGCCACAATTTTTTTACTTTTAAGGTATAATGAAGAAGGAATTTGTGATGCTGAGTTTTTCTTACTGGCAATTTTTCGTTCGGTCAGTAAAAGTGAATCAAACCAAAGAAAATTACTTTTTAGTATTTCAGGGAGGAAAATAATGATTCAAATCGAAGGTTTTGTTACTGGAATCGCGCAAGAAAATTGCTATTTGATTCATAATGAACAAAATTTATTGATCGTTGATCCAGGCTCGGAGGGCGATCGATTGGTGCAGGAAATCAAACGCATTGGAAAAACACCTCGTGCGATTCTCTTGACCCATACTCATTACGACCATATTGGGGCTGTGGAACAGTTGCGCAACAAGTACGGCGTTCCCGTCTATGTCAGCCCATTGGAACAAAAATGGTTGGGAGATCCAATCTTAAATCTTTCTGGTTTGGGACGTCATGATAATATGCCTGACTTAATCGTTCAGCCAGCGGAATATGAGTTTGAAATGAAAGAATACACGATTGGCGGCATGACCTTTGAAGTCATTCCAACACCCGGACATTCCATTGGCAGTGTCAGCTTTTTATTTGATGACTTTGTAGTTGTCGGTGACGCCCTATTCAAAGGCAGTATTGGCCGCAGCGACCTTTACACTGGCGACATGCAGCAATTGTTATACAGCATCAAAAATTATTTATTCACTCTTCCTCGTGAATTACCGGCTTATCCCGGACATGGTGATGCGACAACGATCGGTCACGAGGTCGATACAAATCCGTTCTTTAATTAATCAACTTTTTGGAGGTTTTAAATATGGCAGAAACAAATCTTTATATTGTTCGACATGGTAAAACAATGTTCAATACGTTGGCTCGAGTACAAGGCTGGTGTGATACACCGCTGACAAAAAGCGGCCGCGACGGCATTCACTACGTTGGCTTAGGTTTACAGGATACAAAGTTTGAAGAAGCCTATTCAAGCGATTCTGGCCGGGCGATCGAAACAATGCGCATTCTTTTAGGCGAGCATCCCGATGGTAAAGATATTCCTTATCACGTAGATCCGCGTATCCGTGAATGGTGTTTTGGTTCACTAGAAGGCGCCTATGATGCTGAAATGTGGGGTGTTCTACCTCGCGTGTTGAATTTCAAGACAGAGGATGACTTATTCGCAACGGATGTCAGCTTCGAAGAAATCGCAAATGCAGTTGAAGGTGCAGACACTGCTAACTGGGCAGAGCCTTACACACAATTGCGTGATCGTGTTTGGAACGGCTTTGAGGATATTGCACAAAACCGAGAAAAACACGGCGGCGGAAACGTATTGATCGTTTCTCATGGCTTAACGATTGCTTTCTTATTAAGCTTGATTGATTCAAAACAACCTGTTCGGGCTAACCTGCTAAATGGCAGTATCAACCGCCTGCGTTATGAAAACGGCAAATTCTCGATCCGTGCGATTAATGATATCAGCTACATGGAACGTGGAAAAACTATTTCAGATCATACAGACGAATAAGCTTGGAAAACTGTTGGTAATTGCCAACAGTTTTTTTCTTAAAAAAAGTTTAGCCTTTTTTCAATGGTCTTTTCATTAGGGAAACGGTATACTATTTTATGTTATTAACCTGAAAGGACGTACACTATGCTTATTGCAAATATTTTTAAAGCAATTATTCTTGGGATCGTAGAAGGAATCACCGAGTGGTTGCCGATTTCATCCACGGGTCATTTGATCTTAGCAGATGAATTTATCAAAATAAATATGAGCCCTGCTTTTATTGAAATGTTCAATGTAGTGATTCAATTAGGAGCGATTCTCGCGGTAGTAGTTCTGTACTTTACCAAACTGAACCCCTTCGCCCCTAGTAAATCGCATAAAGAAAGACAAGATACATGGACGTTGTGGTTCAAGGTCATTATTGCTTGTTTACCTGCAGCAGTAATCGGCTTGCCCTTAGATGATTTTTTGGAGGCTCACTTCCATAAGTTCCTGCCGGTCGCGATTATGCTGATCGTTTACGGGATCGCGTTTATCGTAGTTGAACGACATAACAAAACTAAGACACCGAAATGTACAAACTTAAATGACTTTACTTACAAGGCCGCTTTGATTGTCGGAGCTTTCCAGCTGCTTTCATTGATTCCAGGTACTTCACGCTCCGGCGCGACAATTCTAGGTGCAATCATTATCGGCAGCTCACGTTTTGTGGCGACAGAATTTTCATTCTTCCTTGGTATTCCGGTCATGTTTGGTGCCAGCGGATTGAAGATCGTTAAATTTCTAATGAACGGCAATACCTTTGGTGCATCGGAAATTATTGTTCTGCTAGTCGGAATGGTTACTGCATTTGTTGTTTCGATCGTTGCTATCAAGTTCTTGTTAGACTATATCAAACGGAATGATTTCACTGCCTTCGGCTGGTATCGAATCGTTTTAGGTATTATTCTGATCGGTTACTGGCTGATCGCTATGTAAACTGTAAGACCTGCATTTTTTGCAGGTCTTTTTATTTTGATGATAATTATTATAATTAACAAATAAACAGAAATAACTTTAATGTTCGCTTTAAAATCAACGATTCCTTTGTTATCTGCTAATGATAGTCATTCTCAGTTCTAATTGATAATTACTTTCGTTCTCAATTAGCTAATTTCATTATCATTTACTGTGATTTCTATGTTACTATGATGGTGAAAGAGAACCAATGATATTTTGCCTTGTTTTTTCAAAAGAAACTCGATTTGACATGAGCTATGGTTCAAAAATGACTATCTTTATCTTGAGAAAGGAGGAAAAGTTATGAGTAAGAAAGAGCGCAATGCTTTTCTATCTACCCTTTTCTGTCTATTGTTATTAATTGCAGGCAAAGTTTTCATGAGTTTTTCTCATCCTGCCTATCCCCTCTTTTTCATCTTAGCCATCGTTAGCGGCGGTTGGAAACAAACCTATGAAGGTGTTAGTGAGTTGCTAAAAGATCGCACACTAAACGTCGATTTATTAATGGCTCTTGCCGCAATCGGCGCCTGTTTGATCGGCAATTGGTTCGAAGGTGCGATGCTGACCTTTATTTTCTGCTTAAGCGGGGCCCTCGAAGAATATGCAACCAACAAAAGCACAAAAGAAATCACCGCTTTAATGAATGTAGCACCAAATGATGCCTTAAAAATCGTTGATGGCAAACACATTACCGTCCCTGTTGAAGAATTAAAATTGGGTGATTTGGTTTTTGTTCCAAAAGGAAAGGCCGTGCCGATCGATGGCCGTATGCTGGAGGCGTCCTCAATTGATGAGTCGGCGATCTCTGGCGAGTCAGTGCCTGTCGAAAAAGACATCCACGATGAAGCATTTGGCGGAACGATCAATTTGGGACAGGCATTCACCTTAGAAGTAACCAAGACGAGCAACGATACATTGTTCGCACAAATTTTGCGTTTAGTTGAAAATGCTCAAAATGAACAAAGTGCTACAGCAACCTTTATTGAAAAAATCGAAAATGTTTATGTCAAAATTGTATTGCTGGCGGTTCCTCTAATGATCGTATTCACTCACTTTTTATTGGGCTGGAGCTTTACTGAAAGCTTTTATCGCGGAATGGTTCTATTGGTCGTTGCCTCCCCTTGTGCCTTAGTTGCATCTGCTACACCTGCGACCTTGGCGGCAATTTCCAACGGTGCCAAAAAAGGAATTCTATTCAAATCTGGCAAAACGCTAGAAAAGCTGGCCGACCTTCGGGCAATCTCGTTTGATAAAACCGGAACCTTGACCCAAGGAAAACCGCGCGTGACCGATTATAAGACTTTTTCTGATGATCCGATCATTCCGCAGCTGTTCTTCTCAATGGAAAGACAGTCTACGCATCCATTAGCGGTTGCGATCACGAACTTCTTCAAAGATGAAGAGGCTTTGACTCTCCAAGTAGAGGAAAAAGCCGGCTTTGGGTTAGAAACAACCTATCTTGGTCAAACGTGGCAGCTTGGAAAGCCTACTGAGAAACAGCAGCACCCATTGATTGAACAATGGCACGAAGAAGGAAAAACCGTGGTTGTGCTTAGTCGGAATCAAGAACTGATTGCTTTGCTTGCCTTGATGGATTTACCTAAACCATATACGAAAGAAGTCATCACATACTTCCAAGATCAAGAGGTTCAGACGGTGATGCTCACAGGAGATAATGCTGGTGCTGCAAGTTATGTAGCCCAACAACTGGACTTAAATGAGTATCATGGCGGCTGTCTTCCTGCCGATAAAACGGATTTTGTGAAGCAGCAGCAAAAAGACTATACGGTTAATGCCATGGTCGGTGACGGCATCAATGATGCTCCTGCTTTAGCAACGGCTAGTGTCGGAATTGCCATGGGTGAAGGAACAGATGTCGCAATGGAAGTTTCTGACATGGTCTTGATGAAAAATGATTTGACTAAACTGATGTACAGCCACCGGTTAGCTAAAAAAATGAAGAAAATCGTTCGCCAAAATATCGTTTTCTCATTATGTGTGATCGTACTGCTGATCGCGAGTAATTTTCTGCAATTCCTGACTCTGCCGCTAGGCGTTGTAGGTCATGAAGGAAGCACCATTTTGGTCATTTTAAATGGCTTGCGCATGTTGCTGCCATTAAAAGAACTGGTCAATCTTGATGAAACGAAATGTACAACTTGCCCGCTTTATAAAGCGGCGCATTAAAAAAGGTAGAATCTCTAGATTCTACCTTTTTTGCTATGAATTTTTGATTACTAAGCCTTCGATGATATCTGCGGCAGCTTCACAAGCATCAGTAATCTTCTCAAGGTGATTATAAATATCCCGCCATTTGATGACTTCGATCGGATCCTTCTCGTTTGCGAAAAGATTCTTCACCAATGAGCTGTATAGCTTATCGGCTTCTGACTCCGTTTTGCTTACCTGCTCAATATATTGTTTTAGCACCTTTGAATGTTTGAACTTTGCAAACTCTTTTGTTGCTTGAACCACATCGGAAGTAGCTGTCACAACTAATTGAAGAAATTGATCCGTATTTGGCCGAATCGTGTAAACCAATAAGTTCTCAAACAAATAGGTAGTCGCGTTTAATTCATCTAAAATGTCATCTAACCGGTTCGCAATCAAGATAATGTCTTCGCGATCAATCGGTGTAATAAAGGCATCATACAGTTCCGTCATAATTTCTTTCAGAATACGGTCCCCTTCATCCTCCAAACGATGGATTTTTTCAGATTTATCAATAAATTTTTCAGTCGAGTAATTCGTGATTAAATCTAGTAATAATGTTGCCGATTCAGACGCGTATTGTGCCATTTGTTCCATTCTGCCGAAATAATCGAATTGTTTTTTTCTAGCCATGTTTTGATCCCCTTCTTAAAAGATTGCGACAAAAAACTTCGTCATAACAAATGCGATGGCTCCGCAACCAGGAAAGGTCAACAGCCATGCGCTAATCATTTCTTTTACAATACTCCAATCAACGCTGGAAGCGCGTCTAGCGGCTCCTGCGCCCATGATCGCAGTTGTTTTAGTATGTGTTGTAGAAACTGGAACACCGAAAACCGACGCTAGGAAGAGGCAGATTGCGGCACTTAAATCCGCCGCGAAGCCTTGATACCGTTCCAGCTTTACCATATCCATTCCGACAGACTTTATGATCTTCATTCCGCCAACGGAAGTTCCTAAGCCCATCGTCAATGAACAAAGAACCATTACCCATAAAGGAATAACAAAACCGTTACCTGTTTTCTCCGCTAGATTATTGTAGAAAAGGCCTAACATGAAGACCCCCATGAATTTTTGTCCATCTTGCGCACCGTGCAAAAAGGCATTCATTGCAGCACTGATTGCCTGACCGATAGTAAATACATGATTGGCGATCCGTCTGGAGACGTCCTGAAAAATAATCGTAATAAGCTTCGTGACCAGCCATCCGCCGCCGAATCCCATCATTGTTGAAACAATCAACCCTACAATAACCTTGGTCCACTCTGCACCGCTAACCGCTTCCAATCCGCCCATCGCCATAGCTGATCCAGTCAATCCGGCAATCAGTGCATGAGATTCGCTTGTGGGAATCCCGAAATACCAAGCGGCCACCGCCCAGACAACAATCGCAAATAAAGACGCCGCCAGCGCAACTTGTGCGGCATTCCCCGCTCCTTCAAAAGTCACGATATTACTAATCGTCTCCGCAACCTGTGAATTAAAGTACGTCATCACAAGGGCACCTAAGAAGTTCATTGCAACCGCCATCCAAATTGCGACATTTGGTTTCAATACCCGTGTCGAGACAGCCGTGGCAATTGCGTTTGGCGCATCTGTCCAACCATTAACAAAAACAACACCCATTACTAATGTTATCGTTACAACTAATGCAATACTCATTGCTGCACCACCATTTTTTTTATTTCCAAAGTTATGATAGCATACCGAATCCATTCAGTCCTTAAAATTCAAGATTTGTCTCTTTTTTCCACTTATTTTTTCTTAATTTCTGTTAAGGAAAAAAACTTGTCACGATTTTATTGCATTGAAAAGCGGCTTTATGTATAATGAGTAATGTTGAATTGTACGGCTATAACCGTATAAGACTGAATTCGGAGGTGAAATCCATGCCAAACATTGAATCTGCAATCAAACGTGTTCGCACTAGCGAAGTTGCTAACGCTAGAAACTCATCACAAATGAGCGCAATGCGTACTACTGTTAAGAAATTTGAAGAAGCGGCAGCTGCTGGCGCTGAAAATATGAACGAACTTTACAACGAAGCTGCTAAAGCGATCGATATGGCTGAATCAAAAGGTTTGATTCACAAAAACAAAGCAAACCGTGATAAAGCACGTCTTGCTAAAAAATTAGCTAAATAATAAAAACCGATCATTTGATCGGTTTTTTTATTTGTCCATAGTTAAAACAATAGCGTTGGTAGATGATTCTACCAACGCTATTTGTTATTAGCGATTATTTCGTTAATTCTGTATAGCTTTTTGCACGTTCTTCCATATCCTCTACCGTCTGGTTCAGCATTTCTTCTACCAGCTCATCATCTTTCTTGATGTTGTGTAAAGCAGAAAAACGTGTTTGTCCTTCAAGGAATGCATTCATTTTACTGAAGTCCGTTTTCTTGAAGTCGATTCGCATTGGGTCTTTGCCCTTTTGCGCTCGAACAGGATCGAAGCGATAAAGCGGCCAATAACCAGACTCTACAGCTTTCTTCGATTCCTCGATTGATTGACTCATGCCGCCGCGAATACCATGATTGATACATGGAGTATAGCCGATAATCAATGATGGCCCAGGGTAAGCTTCCGCTTCTTGGATCGCTTTCAATGCTTGTGTCGGATTCGCTTCAATTGCGACTTGCGCAACATACACGTCCCGGTAAGTCATCGCAATCATTCCTAGATCCTTTTTCTTCGTCTTCTTACCGCCGGCCGCGAATTTCGCAATCGCCGCTGATGGCGTTGCTTTCGACATTTGACCGCCTGTATTGGCATAAACTTCATTATCCATCACCAGAATATTCACGTCTTCACCTGAAGCTAAAACGTGATCGATTCCGCTAAAGCCGATATCATACGCCCAGCCATCGCCACCGATAATCCATTGACTTGGTTTCACAAACATATCTTTGTCGGCTAAAATTGATTGCAAAGCCTCGTCTGTTTCCTCGCTCAGCGTTGCTCCCAGTTTAGCAGCTCGTTGCTGACTGCCTTCGCCTTCTAAGATATGGTCTAGCCAGTCTTGCAACTGTGCTCTTGTATCCTCAGAACCGATACCTTTGTCCAAAGCTGCTTCAACTTTGTTTGCGACACGATTCCGTTTGGTTTCATTCGCTACGTGCATACCCAAACCGTATTCAGCATTATCCTCAAAGAGTGAATTACTCCACGCTGGTCCCCGTCCATCCTTGTTGACTGTATACGGAGTCGCTGGTGCAGAACCGCCCCAAATTGAAGAACAGCCGGTGGTGTTAGCCACCATCATGCGATCTCCATAAAGCTGTGTCAAAAGTTTCACGTAAGGTGTTTCGCCGCAACCGCCGCAGGCTCCAGAGAACTCTAACAATGGTTGTTCGAATTGCGAACCCTTGACTGAGAATTTCTTCGCTGGATTTTCTTTTTGACGTAAGGTCATTGCAAAAGCCCAGTTCACAGCTTGATCTCTTTGGTCCTCATACGACTTCATAACCAACGCTTTTTCTTTCGCTGGACAAGCCTCTACACAAAGTCCGCAGCCTGTACAATCTTCCAACGACACTTGGATGCGATACTTGAAGCCGTCTTTTCCGCGCATATCCCGTGTGATAAATCCTTCAGGAGCGGCCTCCATCTCTGCTTCATCTGCAAGGAATGGGCGAATCGCCGCATGTGGACAAACAAAGGCACATTCATTACACATCGTACACGCTTCAGGAATCCATTCAGGGACTTCCAAAGCAATTCCGCGTTTCTCATAAGCCGCAGTACCAGAAGGCATCACGCCGCCTAGCATTCCGTTTTCGATCAAGTCATTAACAGAAAGCTGATTGCCTTCTTGACGATTGATCGGTTCTAAAATATTGCGAATGTACGCTGGTTTATTTTGGTCTTCACCGTTAACCTGCGGACGAACTTCGATCTCTGCCCATTCAGCTGGAATCTCAACTTTTCTCAATTCAGCAACCGTTGCATCAATCGCTTCGCAATTTCGTTCAACGATTGTTCTGGATTTCTTCCCGTATGCCGCATCTACCTCTGCTTTAAGCAGTGGCAAGTAAGTGTCATGATCCATGATATCGGTCAATTCAAAGAACGCTGTCGACATTACTTGGTTGATTCGGCCGCCTAGTCCAGTCTTTTGAGCGATTTCCATCGCGTTGATAATATAGAAATTAATATCATGCTCAGCTAGATAACGTTTGATCCGGCCTGGCAATAGTTTCTTGACTTTTTCTTCATCCCAAACAGTGTTAAGCAAGAAGGTTCCGCCGTCTTTCAAGCCTTTTACTAGGTCATATTGGTGGATGTACGCACTGTTATGACAACCGACAAAGTCTGCTGCTTCAACATTGTAGGTCGAAAGAATCGGTTCTTTCCCGAAACGCAAATGAGAATTTGTCAAACCGCCAGATTTCTTCGAATCATAAGAGAAATAGGCTTGCGCATAATAATCCGTGTTGTTCCCAATAATTTTGATGGCTTGTTTGTTGGCTCCGACTGTACCATCTGAACCGAGTCCCCAGAATTTTGCCTGGAAAGTCGATTTTGGCGTCAAATCTAACACATCGCTCATTGGCAGGGATAGATTCGTTACATCATCCTTGATGCCGACCGTAAAGCGCTGCTTCATATCTGCCGCTGGTACTAATAGGTGATCAAATACGGCTACGATTTGGTCTGGTGTCACATCTTTTGATGCAATACCGTAACGTCCGCCGATCACGATTGGACGATTCGTATGACGATAGAGAACACTTTGTACATCCAGCAGCAATGGTTCGCCGTCAGATCCAGGTTCCTTCGTACGGTCTAACACCGCAACTTTTTCAACTGTTGCAGGCAATTTTTCCAACAAGTTTTCTGCTGGGAATGGACGGTACAAGTGAATATCTAGGAAGCCGACTTTGCGCCCGTTTTGATTTAAATAATCTACTGTTTGCTGAATTGTTGGTGAAGCAGAGCCCATCGCGATAATTACTTCTGTCGCCTCTGGATCGCCGTAGTAATTGGTCAGATCATAATTCGTACCGCGCAGCTCATTGATCTTATTCATGTATTTCTGCACAATCGCAGGCATTTCGTCATAGTAGCGATTGACTGTTTCTCTTTGTTGGAAATGAATATCGGGATTTTGTGCTGTCCCTGATACATTAGGACGATTAGGGTTCATTCCTAACTTTCTAAAATCAGCTAAAGCTTCCCAGTTCATCATTGCTTTCAAATCTTCGTAATCAATAACTTCGATTTTTTGCAGCTCATGACTCGTTCTGAATCCATCAAAGAAATTCATGAACGGCAACTTGCCTTCGATACTCGCCAAGTGAGCTACCGCTGATAGATCCATTACTTCTTGAACGCCGCCTTCAGCCAACATACAAAAACCTGTTTGACGGGCAGCCATGACATCACTGTGATCACCGAAAATACTTAAGGCGTTTGTTGATACTGCACGTGCCGCTACGTGGAAAACGGTTGGCAGCAACTCACCAGCAATTTTGAACATATTTGGAATCATCAATAATAAACCTTGCGAAGCTGTATAAGTCGTGGTTAATACCCCGGTTTTTAACGAACCGTGAACTGTTCCAGCGGCGCCTGCTTCTGATTGCATCTCAACTACTTTGACTGTTTCATTAAAAATGTTTTTACGACCTTGTTCTGCCCACTCGTCAACGACTTCCGCCATCGTTGAACTAGGAGTGATCGGATAGATCCCTGCTACTTCAGTAAACGCGTAAGAGATATGCGCTGCCGCAGTGTTTCCATCCATTGTTTTCATCGTTTTCATCATTTGCACCTCGCTTAAACCAACTGCTCCTGCTTTGTCTTTTGAATATATTGATCAATTTCATTTGCTGCGATTTTTCCAGCACCCATCGCTAAGATAACTGTTGCTGCCCCCGTCACGATATCTCCGCCGGCAAAAACACCCGGAATTGAAGTCGCGCAGGTTTCCTCATCTGCGTCGATGTAGCCCCATTTATTCAGTGCTAGTTCAGGGAATGTATCTAATAGAACTTTGTTGGCCCCTTGACCAATTGCTTCAATCGCTGTATCTGCCTCAATAACGAACTCGCTGCCAGGAATCACGATTGGCCGACGACGACCAGAATCATCAGGCTCGCCCAATTCCATTTGAACACATTTAACGGCTGATAGACGTCCTGAGCCATCATTTATGTATTCGACTGGATTCGTCAACCAATGGTATTCGATTCCTTCTTCGACTGAATGATGATATTCTTCTTCACGCGCTGGCAATTCCTCCAGCGAACGTCGATAAACGATTGATACTTTTTCCGCGCCTAAACGTTTCGCGGATCGTGCCGCATCCATCGCAACGTTCCCGCCGCCGATGACCACGACATTTTTCGATTTTTGAACTGGCGTATCATATTGCGGGAACTGATAGCCGTGCATCAAATTAACCCGTGTTAAATACTCACTAGACGAGTAGACACCATTTAATGACGTCCCTTTAATCCCTTGGAATCTAGGTGCCCCTGCGCCGACAGATAAATAGCAGGCGTCAAAATCGGTGATGATCTCATCCATCGTGATCGTTTTTCCGACAACCACATTGGTTTCGATTTTTACTCCTTGAGCCACGATTCGCTCAATTTCCTGCTTCACAGTACTTTTTGGCAGACGAAACTCAGGAATTCCGTAAGTTAATACACCGCCTGGAGCATGTAACGCTTCATAAACAGTGACATCATAGCCTAATTTCGCTAAATCACCGGCTGCTGTTAGCCCGGAAGGTCCAGAACCGATCACTGCGACGCGTCCTTTATCACCAGAAACTTCTTTGTATTCAACTGGTTGTTCCAACGCCCAATCAGCGACTAGCCGTTCCAATTTCCCAATCGCTACAGGTTCAAACTTCTTCGAACGGCCCAAACGGCAGACCATTTCGCATTGTTTTTCCTGTGGACAAACACGCCCGCAAATTGCCGGCAGGTTCGTATAACGACTCAAAATTTCATAAGCCAGCGGCATATCTGCATCTTCAATAGCCTTAATAAAACCAGGGATATCGATCATTACTGGACAATTCGTAATACAAGGCGCATTTTTACACTGTAAACAGCGGCTAGCTTCCAGTTGTCCTTCTTCTAATGAATAGCCTAAAGCAACTTCATCAAAGTTTTGGTTTCGGATCTCAGGTGATTGTTCTCTCATTGGTGTTTTTGTGTAACTGCGTTTAGCCATTCGAACTCACCTGCTTTTCATATCTATCGTTTGCCATCATTTCTTCTGGACGATATTGCTGCATTCGATTGACAAATTCATCCCAATCGACTTCTTCGCCTAAAAATTCCGGCCCGTCAACACAGGCGAACTTAATCGAATCCGCCACTGTCACCCGACAACCGCCGCACATTCCTGTGCCGTCGATCATGATCGGATTTAATGACACATAAATCGGTACATCATACTTTTGCGCAGTCAATGTACAAAATTTCATCATGATACTTGGACCGATCGCCCAAGCCATTGAAATCTCCTCGCGCTGGAAGACTTCTTCCATTGCTTGAGTCACGAGCCCTTTTTGCCCAACTGACCCATCGTCAGTCATCAAAATCAACTCATCTGAATATTCCGCACACTCGTCCTGCAGAATCAACAACTCGGCATTTTTTGCACCAAGAATCGTGATCACATGATTTCCTGCTTCTTTTAGTCCTTTGACGATTGGGAACAATGCTGCGATCCCAACACCGCCGCCAACCAAGAGAACGGTACCATAATTTTCAATATCGGTCGCCTTACCAAGCGGTCCAACAATATCCATCAAGGCTTCACCAGCCATGACTGTAGCGAGCTGGGCTGTCGATTTGCCGATCACTTGAAAGATTAAGCGTACCCAACCCGCTTCTTTGTCTGTATCAACGACCGTCAGCGGAATCCGCTCACCCTGTTCGTCGATTCGCAAGATCACAAACTGCCCCGGTTGTGCTTTCTTGGCAATTCGTGGAGCATCAACTAAAATTTCGTACTCAGTTGGTGCCAACTCCTTGCGTTCTAATACTTTAAACAAATTCTCACCCCATTCTTCCAATGTGATTCTTACTCCGCTGCTTCTACCAAAGCTTTCACAAATGCTTTCAATACTTCTTCATCCTCGTCATCAGCTTCGTTTTCGATCTTCACAGTTTCCGCTGCCTTTTTAGCCCCGGTCTTCGCGAAGGCTTCATCGAAAGCAACTGCCGCATGACAGAAATAATCTGGATATAGTTCGCTATCTCCGCTTCCTACTACGCCATAGATTTTTCCTGATAAATCTTCATCTGGTAATTCCTCATGCAAGTCTTCTAAGTCAAAAGGCAGTTCACCGTCTCCATCAGTATAAGTAGCTAGGACACAGATGTCCGCATCTTCATAAAAATCCGCTTCTGCGTCGTCCGCATCCACGCGTTCAACATCAACGCCGATATCTTCAAAAGCATCCTCCAGAATTTCTGAGATTCCTTCTGTGTTTCCTGTGTTCGTTGCATAAACGATTTTTGCTAATGTCATTTCATTCATCCTTTCTTTTATAGGTTTATACATTTGTGGTGCATATATAAAGTCAGAACAAGCTGACTATTATCGTCTGGAAAGATAAATTTTTAAACAGATCCAATCTTACATGAACTGCTCCAAATCCCGCAGGCTAATTGAGATTAATTCTCAGTGAATCCCTTCTGCGGCTTCGCTTTAGGTATTTGCCACCTTTGTTTAATCATACCTTAAAAATGTGAATTATTAAACATTGCTGAGAGATTTTTATTCTATTTTTTCGATAAATGACTAGTTATCGGTGTTTTTTTATTTCCTTCACTTATCACAAGCCGATTCGTTGCATTTTTTACCAAAAAAAGCATGGATCGACTTTATAATGAACAAAAAAAGAATCGACAGGACAAAATAATTTGTCTGTCGATTCTTTCATAAAAGTGAGCAATAGATCATTCGATTCTATTTTCTTCTTATTTTTTAATTTTTTCGGTTGTCTTCAAGATGAACAATTGGAAGTTCATCTCTTTGTCGGCCTGTCCTGTTTTTACCTCATAATCGTTTTCAACCAATTCATCATACATTGAGACCAATAGATTCAACGGGAACTTAGCCACCTGCTGCATCGCTAATTTTACCCGATAAGGATGGACACCCAATGTTTCCGCAATATTGGCCTGCTGATAGCCATTTTTTTGCAGTAATTTCGTTTGCAGCAGCAAACGGATCTGTCCGATTAAGATGGCCGTCAATTTAATCGTCTCTTCGCCTTGTAAATGCAGCTCTTCATACGTTTGATAAGCCTTCTCTGTGTCGCCCTTCAAAATCTGCTCCGTCAACTCAAAAATATTATGCTCCAGCGTTTTAGGAACAAGATCTTGAACCAGTTGAAGCGTGATCGTTCCGCCTTCGCCAGCCAGCAGTAATAATTTTTCGATTTCATTCATCGCTTTTGAAAGATCGAAGTCTGTCAAACGCAGGAATAAATCAAAAGCTTCTTTTGAGATTTTCACATTCTCATTACTGATATAACGCTGTAAGAAATTGCGCAGGTCGCGTTCCTGCAGCGGGGCTGCTTCAATCACCGCCGTCTTTTTCAAAGCTTTGGTGATTTTTTTCCGAGCATCAAGTTTCGGATAATTTGCCCAGAAAACCAAAATTGAGGTATCTAACGGCTGCTTCAAATAGTCGACTAAACCATCAACATCTTGATCTGGGACATTGCTTTTTTTCTCACCGGTTAAAAAGTAAGGATTTTCGACAAAAATCAGTCGATAATCACCGAAAAACGGTAAAGTTTCTGCTTCATCGATCACGGCACCTAAGCCGTTTTCCTCCATATCGAAAGACATGAAATTTAATTCTTCTAAGTCATCCTTTTTCATTCGATCTAAAAAAGCCTGCCGAATTTCCTGAACTAAATAATCTTCTGTTCCGGTAACAAGATAGACAGACTTCAATGGCGCAGTTCTAATTTGCTGAAGGGCTTCTTGTGTATTCATGTCATTACTCCTACTTCACTATTAAAAAATATTTTTAGGTTCATCTGTTAGTGTTTCAGCGCCTTTGGAAAATAAGTTGCTCACGTAAGGAGCAATCGGCACCCTGACTATTCATGCTACCACGATTAATCGAGAAAATCTATTAAGAGTTTGATTTCTCCTCGATTCGTCAGGACAGACCATTGATAGTAGATCATTCCTTGCTGATCGGTCCGAAATACCTTGATTTGACGCTTCTTCAATTTGGCCAATGTCTCCTCTGTCGGATGACCATAACGATTGTTTTTTCCAGCTGAGATAATGGCATATTTAGGCTCTGTCTTTTTCAGCAGTTCTTCCCCAGTTGAGGTGTTGCTGCCGTGATGTCCGATTTTTAGAAAATCGGTTTTGAGCTGCGGATAATTTTCAATCAGTTTTTCTTCACCGGCAATTTCCAAATCTCCAGTTAATAAGAAACGTTGCTGATTCAGTGAAAAATAAGCAACTAGTGAATCGTTGTTTTCACCTTGACTTGCTTCTGGCGACAATACCCGCAGCCTTAAATGTTCGCCGATCGTATCTCCTGTCTTCACTAGATGAATCGTCGTTCCTCTTATTGGTTCTAGCAGGTTTCTTATTTCCATCTGCGAGCCCTTTGCTAAATAAAGATGCTTAACCTTGATCTCATCGAGCACATGGACCAGCTCGCCCATATGATCGGCGTCATTATGCGTGATCAGCAAATGATCAATGCGACTGCACCCGAGCGATTTCAAAAACGGCAGAAGATTATAATCAGAAGGCTGCTTTTGTTGACGCGCCTGCCATTTCTTCTGCTTGAACTTCAACCGGCCACCGGTATCGATTAGAAACGTTTCCTGCTTAAACGGTAATTTGATAAAAATACTATCCCCTTGGCCGACATCTACAAAGGCCACCATCCCATTAGCGGAAAAAGAAATGGAAACCAATAGTAAGATAGCTGCTGCCAGCTGCCAATAAAATTTTTGCCGATATTTCAGATGATCAATCATTGAAAAGACCAAAAACAACAAAGCCAGCATAATTAGAAATGTCGGTCGACCGATGATCAGATTAGGAAAAGCAGCAAAGGCTAGAAATCTTTCCAGCAGCTGAAATGAGGTATCTAATAGCAGACTGAAAAAAGACGGCATTGGTAAAAAGCAGCCTAGGAAGAGCAATAAACAGCCTGGCAGAATCACCCACTCGAAAATTGGAAACAGCAGCAAGGTAAATAACCCGCCAATAATCGTCCACTCGCTGAAGCTATAAATCAGCATTGGCAGTGAGAGAATCGAAAACAGGAGGATTTGCTGCCAAGTCTTGAGCCGTGCATCGCTGAGATACAGCAGCAGCAAAGA
Organism: Enterococcus malodoratus ATCC 43197; assembly: GCF_000407185.1. Classification (GTDB taxonomy): domain Bacteria; phylum Bacillota; class Bacilli; order Lactobacillales; family Enterococcaceae; genus Enterococcus_A; species Enterococcus_A malodoratus. The sequence goes on along the minus strand of NZ_KE136481.1, from coordinate 157,179 downwards.
AAAATAAAGACTCAATTGAGCACCAATAGACCAAAATACCAACGGAAAACAAGAGACCAATAGAAACAACATGAGACTCCATTGGTCGAGTTTAGAAAGTGAAATGTCAAAAGTTAAACAGGCAAAAGCAATCAAGAAGCTCAAAACAGCTCTGATCGTACTGAAGCTGCCGCCAGTCAAAAAAATCAGACAAAGACCAACCGCACTCAAGATGGCTAAACGCGATTCTCGGATCAGCCTCCCTCTTTTCAGCAATAAATGCAAGCCGCCCAAATAAAACTGAATATGAAGTCCGGATAGAGTAAATAAATGAAGCAGTCCCGTTGTTTTAAACGGTGCAGTATATTCAGCGAACTGTGTATCCTTATATCCAATCACTAACGCTTTAATGTAACTGGCTAAACGTTGGGAATACTGCTGATCAATCCGCCAGATTAATTGTTGGCGCAAGCCGCTTAATGTCAGCTGCTTTTGTCTTGATGGTTTTAAAGACTCGACTTGGATGATCTGACTAATGCCGAGACTTTGATAATACTTCTTTTCATCAAAGCCGTTCAAATTTCTGGCACTGTCAAATGCTTCTGACTCGCCATCGATTAATAGTACATTCGGCAGTTCTCTGCAGGTCCATCGTTTTTTTTCCTCTGGTGATTTCAACGAATAGTACACTAAATATTTCTTGCCTTTAATTTTTCCAATCAGCTTTAAGAAATTCCCGTCAACTTTTACCGAGTCAGACTGAACCTTGACTAATTGATGGGTGAAAATTTTTGCGGTATTATCCAATTGGTTGACATAATAATACGTTCGTAAACCAATAAAAAGACTGCACAAAAAAACCAGCCCTAACAGCTTACGGTTTTTCATGCAGAGGATTCGAATCATTAAAATACTCAATAAAACAAGCAGCCATAGATTGAACTGATAAATCAGGCTCGCAAATAGAATCGCAGCCAAAATCGGTAAAACCAAATAATTCCGAACAGCCGCTATCCTTTTGGTGATGTGGCAGCATCTTCTCCTAATTGCAGTTTGCTGAAGTATTTACTCTCCAAGTGAACCTGATGAGCACTGGCGCCAACTTGGTTGATCAGCTCGATCGCGTAAGGATCATTGCGATAATCTTTCAAATAGTGAATCTTTTTGATCCCCGCCTGCAGCAAAGCTTTCGTACAGGCCAAACAAGGAAAATGAGTCACGTAAACTTCCGCTTGGTCAGTGGCGATGCCCAATTTAGCACATTGTAAAATGGCATTCATTTCCGCATGGATCGTCCGCAGACAGTGTCCATCGACAATGTAGCAGCCATCATCCATACAGTGTACATCCCCGCTGACGGAGCCGTTATAGCCGCCAGCGATAATCCGTTTATCTCGCACGATTGTCGCGCCTACTTCCAAGCGAGTACACGTGCTTCTTAATGATAGTAAAACGGCTTGCGCCATGAAATATTGATCCCAAGGTATTCTTTCAGTCGTCAAATTGTTCGTCCTCACTTTCGATCTTTCTTATATTGTAATCGAGTGCTTCAAATTTTCAAGCGTCTTTTTCGCTGATCGCTGATACTTTCATCAAATCCCTCAACGCGAAGAAAACTGCCATTTCTCTTCGCGGTAGTTGATGATATCTGCGGCTTTCTTTTTACCGATAGCTTGTGCATTCTATTCTGCTGTTTAAAATAAATTACGCAATTTAGAACGAGTGCTTTTTTCCAGTTAAAACCTTTGGTCAATCAAAGGGGCACAAAAAAGTGATGACTCATCCATAAGTCATCACTTTTTCCTACCTATTAAAGATTAATCGTTTTGTTTCCCCTTAGCCACTGCTGTTTTTTTGATCAAACTGAAAACTAGGAAAAAGACCGCTGCTCCAACCATGGCATAAACAGAAAAGAGCAGATAAGCCGTTTGGATAGTTACTAATCTTGTCAAAAGACCATAGATCAAACTAAAGAAAATCATTATTACATTTTGTCCCGCTCCATAAAAGGACATGACGGTTGCTCTTCCCTCGTCTTCGACAGCTTCCTGCAAAGACTTGATAAACAGCAATTCAGAAATCGACATCACCATCATCGCCAAGCCGAAAACAGCAATTGCATAAGGCCGCCAAAGAGCAGAAAACACTGCTAAGAAAATTCCTCCAAGACCATACAAAAGAAACACCAGCTTAAAGGATTGCCATTTTCTGTCTATTATTGGCGCCAATAAATCACCAATGAAAATAAAAATGAACCGCATGGTCAAAAATACACTGACCCAATACGTATCTACCTTAAAATCATTGACAACCAATGCATCGAACTCATCCAAATAGGTTACGAGGCTGGCGAATAAGATTAAAAAAGCAAGTATCAACAAAGAGCTTTGGTTCTCTCGGAACAGTTGTATCGCATCTTTAGCTGTTCGTTGAACGGCAATCGCTGTTTTATTCAACTGACTTGCATAATAATTTCTCTCTCTTAGCCTTGAAGCAAGCACGGCGTTGAACAAACAAATCCCCGCTGAAAGCAGCGAGATTTTTTCTATACTGATGAAGGTGACCAGCACACCGCTTGCGGCGATCCCGACTAAATTTCCAATATTTGCAAAAAAACGGCTCCAACCATAGACTGTGCTGAATTGGTCTTCACGGCCATCACTTTTTAAATTGTCATAAATCAAGCTTTCCTCGGTACCAGAAACAAATGCGTTGCCGATCGCCCAAAAGAAAAATCCGAGGGCAAACAAAGCAAATGAATCGGAAAAGGACCAGATAAAAAAGCAAGCTCCTTCTACAAGTGCCGCAACAACCAGCATATTTCTTCGATTCCACCGATCGGCCAAAACACCGGATGGAATTTCGAACAATATGCTGAACGCGCTCCACAGTGAAATGAGAACGGCAATTGCGGATAGATTCATATTCCTCTCGAGGAACAAGAGTGTATAAAAAGCATAAATTGGCAAGCAGTGGCTCATGAATTTGTAGCAATACAATATCTTTACATTAAATGTTTCCACTTTTAGAACCTCCCTTTTGTTCTTAAGCAAACAATATTTTTGGGAGATCCTCGAACCCTATTTCTAGTTTTGTTTTAACAAGGTAATCGAATCATTTTCATGTGTACTCAGCTCCTTATTGTTAAATATGCGTCGGTCTTTATTCACTAATGCTTCGAAAGTAAGCGTTTTATATTTATGCCGAGAAAAAAGGAATCACACGCAAACTACTCGAGTCAATTTAGTTCTTTCTTATATTGTAATCGACTCCTTCAGATTTTCAAGCGTCTTTTCACCAATGCCGGATACCTTCGTCAGATCCTCTACCGCGGTGAAGCTGCCATTTTCTTCACGATATTTGATAATGTCTGCGGCCTTCTTTTCCCCGATACCGGATAGCTCCTGCAGCTGATTGGCATCTGCCGTGTTGATATTGATTTTTTTGTCTGATCCTGAGGACGTCGTTCCCGCCGGCTGTTGTGCTGTTTCGTTGATCGCTGGGATTTCCTCACCAGCTTTTGGCACATAGATAATTTCCTGATCGGTCAGTAATTTAGAAAAATTGACTTGATTCTGATCCGCTTCCTCCGTAAAACCGCCAGCCAGATCAATCGCATCCATTAGGCGCATCCCCTGTGTAATACGATACATTCCTGTTTTTTTGACGGCTCCTTTGACATCAACATACCATTCTTGCTGACTGGATTCTTTGGTTACTTGAACGCTGCTTTGGGTAGAAAAAAGCATAGGATCTGCTGCTGGTTTCTCAGGTTCTCTGAGCAAAAAGAAGCAGGCAGCGGCTGCCAAAATCACTGGTATCGCAAGCAAATAGGGATATTTCTTTAAGTACTCTTTCATAACGGCCTCCTTTTGCTTAAAGTACGCAATCGAACTCGATTGGCCGCCTATTTTAACAAAAAACGAGTGCCAGACAATCTGTCCAACACTCGTTCAAAAGCCTATTTCATTTTTTCCAGATAATCCAATGCATCCTTGACTGTCTTAACTGGAACGATCTTCATATCGGTCTTCAGTTTTTTAGCCGCTGCTTTGGCTTCTTGGTAATTTGATTTAATACCTGGTTGGGCTTCCTTCATCTCTTTAGTGATCTTGTCGTCTGGAGCGAAGAAAACTTTGTTATTGTCTGCGGCTGCACTAGCCACCTTCTTATCGATACCGCCGATCCGTCCGACTTCGCCATCAGAATTGATCGTTCCGGTACCGGCGATTTTCTCGCCGTGACGCAAATCTTGATCAACTAATTGTTCGTAAATCTCTAACGTGAACATTAATCCGGCTGATGGGCCGCCGATATCTCCGGCATCAATTTTAACTTTTTCTTGAGAATCGATTTCTGTATGGTCAGTTAATGTAATCCCAATCCCCGGTTTTTTATCGGTAGGAAGCTTGATTAATTTTTCGGTGGCCTCCTTCGTTTTTCCATCGTGGATATAGGTGACCTTCATTTCTTGGCCGACTTTTTGTGATTTCACATACTTCATGAAATCTTCGCTGCTGGTAAATGTTTTTCCGTCAGCTTTGGTTACTGTATCGCCTACGCTAATTTTGCCTGCGAAGTTTGAATTCTTTTCAACGCCTAGAACATAGACACCCTTGTATTCCATTTTATAGGGTTTATTAGCTAATTTCAGCGCCTGCTCAATCGCGAAATTTTGAGAAGTCTCCATATTAAACTTCTGAATCTGCATGTATTCATCATCGCTGGCTCCGCCAGTCAAATCATTGACAGAAATAATTTCATGAAAGGGTTCTATTTTCGCTTTTAATGCGGTAAAAACCGTGGCCCGTCGGATTCCCACTGATGTCAGGCTGAATGACCCTTTATGTTCATCTTTTTTATCATTAACTGTGATCAATTCTTTCAAATTGATCGTCTCACCTGGTTCTTCCACATAATAAGGAATTGGCACAATCACACAGGCGACCAGCACTAAGGCTAAAAAAATAAGTAATAATCGTTTGACAAGTTTATTATTTTTCACTATTCTCACGCTTCTCTTCCAACGCCTGATAAACTGCAGCAGGCAAATATTCTTTGACATCACCGTTAAATGTCCAAACTTCCTTTAAGATCGATGAACTGATATGGCTGTACTTCGGCTCTGCCAGTAAAAAGACCGTCTCCAACTCATGATCCAAATGCCGGTTCATCAAGGAGATTTCTTTTTCATATTCATAATCTTTGATACTGCGGATTCCCCGCAATAAAAATTTTGCCCCCAGCTTCTCCGCTACGTTGACGGTTAGTTCATTTTCTTGACCGATCACTCGGACATTGGGAATGTGCTTGACTGATTCCTTCACGATCGCCAGCTTTTCCTCTGGAGTAAAGTAACTCTTCTTATTTGTATTGACAAAAACACCGATGATCAGCTCATCAAATAGTTTGGCGCCTCGTTCGATCGTATCTAAATGACCCATCGTCAACGGATCGAAGCTGCCGGGAAAAAGTGCGATTCGTTTCATCTTAATCCTCCCAATCGTAAATCGTTACGGCGGTGATACCATAATCGCTGCGTTTACGTTCTTTCAGCTGACCGATTGCTTCAGGCAGCTTAACCTCTTTGTCTGTCTCACAAACAACGATGGCCCTTTTAGTCAGTAAATCATTCTCTAACAATAGCTCGATTTGCTTCACGATTTCTTGTTTCGCATATGGCGGGTCAAGCAATACCAAGTCAAACCGCATCCCGCTTGTTACCAACTGCTGAATGGCTTGATTGGCGGGTATTTTCATTAACTGAAAGGCCGCCTCTTCTTTAGTCATAGCGACATTTTCACGAATGATCTCCATGGCTCGAAAGTTTTTCTCTACCAAAACTGCTTGATCCATTCCACGAGAAACAGCTTCGATTCCCAGTGAGCCGCTGCCAGAAAACAAATCTAGCGCCGCGCCTCCATCGAAATACGGACCGATCATATTAAAGATGGCCCCTTTCACCTTATCCGTTGTAGGTCGTGTGTTGTTTCCCGTTAAGGTCTTCAACTTGCGACCACCAAATTCACCTGCAACTACCCGCATGACTCTCATGCCCCTCTCGTTATTCGTGCTGAACAAACTCAATTTTCGGGGGAAAAATGAGCTAAACTTTCGCATCTCTTCTGCTTACTATTTTTGAATGATAGACAGCAGTAAAACTAATTTGTCTCTCTATTATCAAAGAAAAAGATGAAAAATGTTTGAACAAATCAGACATTTTTCACCTTAACTTAGACTGTTTCTGCTAATCGAATCTTTGTATTGGCTTCTACAACATCCAACTCATCATCGTCTTTTACTTGATAAGCAGCCTTCGTTCCGATCCGATCCGCAAAATTCATTTCAATATCTGGTCGATATGAACGTTCCACTTGACGGACGAAATGCAATGCTTGAAGTTTTTCTTCTGTTTCTTCGACAACTTCTTCGTTCACATACAGTACCACATATTTCATTTTTCTTGAGACAAAATGAACCAAGCCATATCGTTTCAAGGTTTTCAATTGTTTCAAGGAATATACCCAAACGATCATTCCTCGTCTTTTTTGCGTTACAAATTCAGTATTATCCATGACAATTCCCCTTACAACTATGATTCCCTGTTTCAAAAAAAGGATTTCCTGCATCCACTTTGATTTCTGAAGAAATAGTTTGCGCCAAACACTTGCCTACATCATCCAACAATCGTTGAAAATCAGATTCGGCTAAGCGAAAAGCTGCAACTTCCTCATTCAGATCTAGTGCTCGTTTACTCATGCGTACATTTCGCTGCTGTTGTCGAAAATCAGGTGCATATTCGCCGTAAGCCGCGATTCGTTCAAATTTATCTTTTTCCGTTTGAAAGTTTTTTTTCAACTTTGCCACTTCTGGACTATTATTCATCCGTCTTCTTGTTTTCAGATAGTTTTTATAGCTTTGGCTCGCTAAAATGGCCTGAATCAAGACTTGATTCTGATCCTCCAGCTGAAAGAAAGCATCATTAATGATCAACTTATTCACTATCCTTTGTTTTTTCTGGTTCCTGTAACAAGACTAGCATACTTTCTTGATCAATTGCAACGCCAAGCTCTGCCTCCGAGGTATCGAAGACCGCCTTCGAATGCGCATGACTGAGCCAATTAAATAAATTGAACAGGGGATCGACCACAGGCGAATAAAAAAGCCCATCCTCATAATCAATCCGATCATTTTTGGCTAAATCCTTAAACTCTGTTGCGGATAATTCAAAGGATAAATTGCTTAAATGAGCGCCTTGATCCGTTTGCCATTCCTCTAATCGCTCTTTCGACAACACTTTTTTCGGTGCTGTTAAAAAACTTTTTAGCAGTTTCCTGCTGTCGCCCATCGACCTATCAGCTGTGGCTAAACTTGGTAGTTTATGCAAACTGCGATAGTAATTAATCGCCTCAACCATTCGCGTCTGCTTTTGCTGATTCAAGACATTCCAGTCAAGGTTGCTCTCTTGCACCCGATTGGCCAGTGGATTTCCGCTATTAATTTGATAGGGCATCAACCGCAATAGATTTTCTATATCTAAATATACGGCACCAATCATTTTTTCGTTCTCACTATTGAAAAAGAGCATCGCAAACGTCCCATTGTCAAAAGCGACTAACGGCCGATAACGCATATCGTTCTCGCTTAGTTCAATCGCCACAGGTTCTTCATCATAAGCTAAAGCGAAATCTGCGGATAAATTGATTTTATCCGACAGCTGACTGCTGGTCATGCCAAACTTAAAAGGATGAATCTCGGTCTTTTTAGCCATCACTTTAATCGCGCTGACTTTGCCCGCTTCTACATTGACCTCAAGTATTCCTTGCTCCAACGCATAATCACGCGTTTGAAAAAAGAAGCCGCTGTCTTCCACCTTGGTCGGATGACCAAAGCTCTGCTCAAAATTTTCGATTGGCTGCGAAATATAATTCGCATAACCTTCAGCCTTGATCGTCTGGTGCTTCAAAGCCTTGTGACGAACGACCTGATTAGCAGGCTCTACAGAAACTTTTTTTTGCGCGGGTGGAAAGAAAACTGGCTGTAAATAGTAGCCGATTAAAACCAAAAACAGAATACTAAGAAAACCAATTACTCTTTTCACACAACAACGCTCCTAATTCGTACTAATGAATACATTTTTCAAATGAAAAATGACTCTTATTCCCATGCCGTATATCATTCCTCTAAACAGTTCTCACCACATTTGGTCAACAACCAGACTTATAGATGCTATTTGATTAAAACTATCAAAGAGGAACTGACATCCTAATTCGTACTAATACAAAATAACTCTATTTTTCCTTAACTTCAATCAACAGATCGCCGGAAGAAATGCTTTCGCCTTCTTCAACATATAAATGAGAAACTTCTCCAGCAAATCGTGCATCGATCGAGGTCTCCATCTTCATCGCTTCAGTTATCAGCAATGGCTGACCTTTTTCAACATGATCGCCTTTTTTAACCAAGACTTTCAAGACAGAACCAGTCATAGTCGCGCCGATCTGTTCACGATTGGTTGGTTCTACTTTACGTTTGGTTTGGACCGCACTCTTGATTGATGCATCCTTAACTAAGATTTCACGACGTTGACCGTTTAAGTTGAAGAACAATGTCCGGTTTCCTTCAACATCGGCTTCACCGATTTCATCCAGACGAATAATCAATGTTTTGCCTTTTTCAATTTGAACCGTGATCGTTTCACCTAGACGCATACCAGCAAAGAATGTCGGTGTATCTAGTAATGTAACATCTGCAAACAGTCCATATGATTTTTGATAATCCAAGAATACTTGCGGATACATCAAATAGCTCAATACATCCGTTTTGCTTGGCTCAAAGCCGATCATTTCTTGCAGCTCTTGTTTTACTTTATCGAAATTGACTGGTTCAGCAAACTTGCCTGGACGCTCTTGCATCGCTGGACGACCTTGCAGAATAATCTGCTGCAGTTTTTCAGGGAACCCGCCAACAGGCTGACCTAGTTCTCCTTGGAAGAAGCTGACCACTGAATCAGGATAGCTCAGCTCGTCTCCACGGTCGTAAATATCTTGTTCAGTCAGATCATTTTGCACCATGAACAGCGCCATGTCTCCAACCACTTTAGAGGACGGTGTCACTTTTACGATATCGCCAAACATTAGATTAACTGTTTGGTACATTTCTTTGATTTCATCCCATTTTTCGCCTAAGCCAACTGCTTTGGCCTGTTGTTGCAGATTTGAATATTGCCCACCAGGCATTTCGTGGTTATAGACTTCGGTTTGAGCCGCCATAATGCCATTTTCAAAACTTGCATAGTATGGACGAACATCTTCCCAATAATGGTTCAACTTGCGCACATTTTTCAAGTTCAATTCTGGCGTGCGTTCGCCGTATTGAAGAGCATAATACAGACTGCTCATACTTGGCTGGCTAGTTGCTCCACTCATTGCGCTGGTCGCGACATCGACAACATCGACACCCGCTTTAACCGCAGCCGAGAGTGTGATGATGCCATTTCCGGCTGTATCATGTGTATGCAGATGAATCGGCAGATCAGTCGTTTCTTTCAACTCACTGATCAAACGGAAAGCTGCTTGCGGCTTCAATAATCCCGCCATATCTTTAATAGCGATCATGTGAGCGCCGATTGCTTCCAGTTCTTTTGCCATGTCTTTATAATATTGAACATTGTATTTCGTGCGATCTGGATCTAAAATATCGCCGGTATAACAAATCGTACCTTCAGCAATTTTCCCAGCATCACGAACATACTGAATGCTCTTTTCCATTTGTGGAATCCAGTTTAGACTATCGAAGATTCGGAAAACATCGATGCCATTATGTGAGGCTTCCTTAATGAATTCTTCCAGCACATTGTCTGGATAGTTTGAGTAGCCAACCGCGTTTGACCCGCGGAAAAGCATTTGCAATAACGTATTGGGCATTGCTTTGCGCAATAATTTTAGTCGTTTCCAAGGATCTTCTGTTAGGAAACGATAGGCCACATCAAATGTCGCGCCGCCCCACATTTCGCTTGAGAACAATTCAGGGATTCCTTCACCTGTTGCTTGAGCCACATTTACAAGATCGTGAGTCCGTACTCGTGTAGCTAATAAACTTTGGTGGGCATCACGGAAAGTCGTGTCTGTCAATAGAACAGAATCTTGTTCTTTGACCCATTTAGTGACTGCTTCAGGACCTTCTTGATCTAAAATATTTTTCGCTGTAAGGAGCTCTCTTTTTTCGACTTTCGGTGTACGTGGTGTTTCGAAGTAGCGTTTCTCCTGTTTTTCGATCCCAGGGAATCCGTTGACCGTGATTTCTGAAATATAGCGCATTGTTTTGTTGCCGCGGTCACGAACGCGCGGAAATTCAAATAATTCAGGTGTATTATCGATAAAGGTTGTTTTCGCATCGCCGCTTTGGAAAACAGGATGGCTGATTACATTATGCATAAATGGAATGTTGGTCTTCACACCGCGAATCCGGAATTCGATCAGACAACGTTGCATCTTTTCAATCGCTTGATCAAAGTTCATCGCATGCGTACAAACTTTTACTAGTAATGAGTCAAAGTAAGGTGTAACAGTTGCGCCAGCATAGGCGTTACCAACATCTAAACGTACGCCGAAACCACCTGGCGAACGATACGTATCGATTTTACCTGTGTCAGGCATGAACCCATTCAACGGGTCCTCAGTCGTTACACGACATTGGATAGCCGCACCAGAAATTTGAACATCCTCTTGCTTAGGCAAACCGATCTCTTTATGCAGATCTTTGCCTTGGGCGATCATCAATTGAGAAGTCACGATATCTACACCAGTAATCAACTCAGTGATCGTGTGTTCTACTTGGACACGCGGGTTCACTTCAATGAAGTAAAAGTTATCGCCTTCAACTAAAAATTCAACAGTTCCGGCATTTACATAGCCGACATGCTTCATTAATTGAACAGCTGCTTGACAGATTTTTTCACGTTGTTCCGTATTTAAAGAAATACAAGGTGCCACTTCAACTACTTTTTGATGACGACGTTGAACAGAACAGTCCCGCTCAAATAAATGAAGGACATTTCCATGTGTATCTCCTAAAATCTGTACTTCGATATGCTTAGGATTGGCAACATATTTTTCGACGTAGATTTCATCATTCCCAAAAGCCGCTTTCGCTTCGCTTTTCGCACGATCATACCCTTCGCGAGCTTCTTTTTCATCATGAGCCACACGCATACCGCGACCGCCGCCGCCTAATGCCGCTTTGATCATAACCGGATATCCATGAGATTCAGCAAATTCCAGCACGCCCTCAATCGTATCTACCGGGCCATCTGAACCAGGGATTGACGGAATCCCAGCTTCTAAAGCCGCTGTTTTAGCCTTAATTTTATCGCCGAAAATATCTAAGTGATGCAACTCAGGTCCAACAAAAATAAGACCCTCTTCACGACAACGTTTTGCGAATTCTAAGTTTTCTGAAAGGAAGCCGTAGCCTGGATGAATCGCATCCACCTTTGCTTCTTTCGCCACTCGGATAATATCTTCAATATCTAAATACGCATCAATCGGTTTTTTCCCCTTGCCGACTAAATACGCCTCGTCTGATTTGAAGCGGTGAACCGAATACTGATCTTCCTCTGCGAAGATCGCCACCGTTTTAATGTTTAATTCGCTACACGCGCGAAAGACCCGCGTTGCAATTTCTCCTCTATTTGCTACCAATACCTTTTTCATGCACTTCACTCCTGACTTTTTAAGTATTCATACTCGATCGCGAGTTTGGTTCGTTTCTCATCCGCACTGATATTCAATGCAAAAGCCACACCAACTGACAATACAAGCAAGCTGTTTCCTCCTTGACTCAAAAATGGGAACGTGATCCCGGTCAATGGAATAATTCCTAAAATACCACCAAGATTAATAAAAACCTGCAATAACAACAGACTTCCAATTCCGATACAAATCAATGAATTGAAAGGCTTTTTCGAACGAATCCCAACCAAATAGATCCGAGCGATCATAAAAATCAAAATTGCTAAAATAATTAAAGCGCCGATCAAACCAACTTCTTCTATTACAATAGAAAAAATGAAGTCCGTGTGAGCTTCGCTTAAAAAACCCTTTTTCTCGATACTATTGCCTAAGCCGCGGCCAAACCAGCCGCCGTTAAACATAGCGTAGTAGCCATTAACCATTTGATGTCCTTGATCCAGTTCATATTTGAACGGATTTTTGAAGCTCTCAAAACGATTAAAGATGTACTGCAAACGTTTTGGAAAAATAGCGCCGCCAAAATGAGTTAGAAATTCGATGGCTAGAAAACTGCCCACGATTCCAACACCGCCGACAATCAAACTGTAGATCCAATTAACACCACTGGCCAATAGTAAGATCAAAGCTAACAGTGTGATGATCGCCGCATTCCCCATATCGGGTTGGACAGCAACCAAAAAGATCATGGCAAAAACCAGCATTAGCGGACGTTTCATATCGTTTGTAAAATTATTTTGAATCGTTTCCTGACGCTTCGATAAAATATAGGATAAATACCAGACGACCATGATTTTCAAATATTCGGCCGGCTGCATACTAAAGGAACCAATTCGAATCCAGCCTTTTGCTCCATTGATTTCATCACCAATAAAAAAGACAACAATCAACAGAATAAAAATGAGATAAGTCGCAAAAATAATTAACTGCTGACTTTTCAAAACATCCGTTTTCATCTTGTACATCAAACTAATCATGACTAAACTTAAAGCCCAAAAAATCCCTTGGTTCATCACCAGACTTGTCGGGCTTACATTATTTGAAATCAATAAATAGGAAGTTGAACTATAAACAAAAATCAAACCGATCACGGTTAAAATCAAATAAGGTATCAAAATACTATAATCTAAAAAATGACGTTTTTTTATCTTAGTAGGCAAGAGCTAAGCCTCCCAGTCGGCATCCGTCATATCTTGACGAGTTTCGTACAATTCCGTATATAAACGATTCAGCTCCGCTTCCAATTCACTAAGCATTTGCTGCCCCTCTCCTCGCTTCAAGATACCTACCTTTTCAGCAAAGAAGACTTGGCGTGAGAAGCCATACATTTGTGTATCAACGACTTCCTCAAAAGCTTTACATTGAGAAATACAAAGACTGTTTGTTTGATTACGAATCAACAATTTGATGCGATTGGCATCCTCTTGCAACACTTTAATGGCAAAATCAGAAGAAATATTTTCCATTTTGCTTCCCTCCTATCTTGATTTCAATATTATAACATAGAAAAAATTTAAAAAGGAAAAAAATACGTGAGACTAAGCTTTTTCTAAACTTTTCGTTCGTGTTTAGACTTTTACACAGCAAACGAAATATTACGTAAAGATTACAAACCAGAAACCATAGATGAAAACGCGAAAAATCAGTTCTTTTTGCCTTCTGACCCGTGAAACAAAACGCCAATATGAAACATAACGTTTTTTTCTCATTTTAGTTCGTTGAGCCACATCATACTTTTGCTGATAAATCCCGATACCTACTCTCCTTCTATCATTAAGAAATCTCATATAACGACTTACTTTATTCAATTATCTTCTATATTAAGTGTACGACAAATAGCCCGCTGAACAGCAGGCTAAAAAAGAGTCCTCTAATTGAATGCTAGTTGTCTGTTCCATACCAACGTTGGATTTTTTGATGGAACAGCTTCGCTCGCTACTCTCGTTTCCGGATACGATCCAGTAGCCGCCAGCGTTTTCTTTTCGTTTCAGGCGGAGAAGCAGAGATTCCAGGCGGTTCTGCTCGGCCTTCTTTCAATCTTTCTGTTAAAACAAGTGTTGCCGGTTCTTCGTTATCCTCGATTTGAACGTTTTCCAATGTGTAGTCATCTGGTAGGCAAGCCGTGATCACTGTCATTGCCTGACTTTCCGTCATTTTTCGCAGATTGATCCCATCTGGTAATCTGACTCTTTGAATCAAACTGCCCGGTTCTGGAATTTCCATAGTGATTTTTAAGTCTTCCGGAATCCGTACATTTTGTAGTTCTTTTATCATCTGCACAGGAGTTTTTTCCTGCGTGCTTGGTTTTTCTGGTGCTATTTCAACAACCGCTTTTTTCGCGCTTGATTGACTATCGTCAAAAATCGTCGTTTCGATCTTTTCAATCAATTTCGCATGACGCAGCCTCTTGAATAAGCCCACGCCATCTTTTTCAAACAGCGTTAGCTTAGTCAGCTTGTTTAAGGATGCTTTGATTTCTTCCGCGGATTTCGTTGTATCAAAATCCTTCAAGCGCAAATACTGCTTTCTTCCGTTGCTTTTTTCAAATTCTGCCTCTAAAGTTTTCATTTTCTCATTCCTTTCGTCTTAAATTTCTTATCGATCATTCTCCGTTGTTCGTCGTCATGAACCGACTAACCCTGCCAACGGTTCTTTGATAAATTGCGTATATAATGTTTTCAGCTTCTCAGCGATATAAGCTTTAGCAGGAAATAATTTGATTAGCAATAAACGCCATTCTTTCTTCTCGAAATATTCAGCGAAGAAAACATAATAGCGGCGCAATGCAGCGCTTGATCGTGTTCTTAAAAAGATATGTTGAACCAAGTTCGCCAGCATGTAAGAAAATTCCTCTTCGCACAATTCTTCTCTCACTTGAAGCGCTACCAACATTTCGATCGCGCCATTGCCGTCATTGGTTGTTCGATAATAATTTTTGATTCTCTTTTCTAGCGTTTTGCGCTTTAGATTAAATAGCTGTCTGCGGCTTAATCCGTGATCCTCCACGTGTATCCCTCCTTCTTCAAAAATAATTTATTGATTGCTGTGCTTCACTGGCCCTGTAAAACACAGATTCGTTTGTTTTCTCAATCCCCACAAAAACAACATAATTCATTTGGCAGAAAACTGCTACATCAATTTTTTTAAAATAATTAACAGATTAGAATAACTATTAATTAAGAAGATAAGATCAATAGGGTATCACGGATAAAATAATTTCATTTAACTTCAAAAATAAGTGAACATTTGCAGAAAAAGTGCTAAAATCATTCGTCATATTTCACTACGGATGTACAAAAAAAGAACCACACGATAAGGTGTGGTTCTTGAAAAAACGAATTATTCAGCAGCAACTTTGCGTTTCTTCGCTGCTTTTTCACGTTCTGATTTGTTTAGAATTTGTTTACGTAGACGAATTGATTCTGGTGTAACTTCACAGAATTCATCGTCATTCAAGAATTCTAATGATTCTTCTAAGGTTAAGATACGAGGTTTCTTGATAACAGACGTTTGGTCTTTGTTTGCTGAACGAACGTTTGTCATTTGTTTAGCTTTAGTAATATTGACACCTAAGTCTTTATCACGGCTGTTTTCACCAACGATCATACCTTCATACACTTCTGTACCTGGTTCAACAAAGACTGTTCCGCGTTCTTCAACACTCATAATAGAGTACATTGTAGCTTTTCCGTTATCAACAGACACTAACGCGCCATTACGACGTCCGCCGATCACACCTTGGATCATTGGAAGATATTGATCAAACGTATGGTTCATGATCCCGTATCCGCGAGTCATTGATAGGAATTCAGTAGTGAAACCGATCAATCCACGAGCTGGAGCTAAGAAAACTAAACGGATTTGACCATTTCCAGAATGGATCATGTCTTGCATTTCTGCTTTACGTTGTCCTAAGGCTTCGATTACGCTGCCCATGTATTCTTCAGGTGTGTCGATTTGAACACGTTCAAACGGTTCGCATTTCACGCCATCAACGATTCTTTCGATAACTTCTGGACGAGAAACTTGTAATTCATAGCCTTCGCGACGCATGTTTTCAATCAAAATTGATAAATGCAATTCGCCACGGCCTGAAACAGTCCACGCATCAGGAGAATCTGTATTTTCAACACGAAGAGAAACGTCGGTGTGCAATTCTGACATCAAACGTTCTTCGATTTTACGTGATGTTACATATTTTCCTTCACGGCCAGCAAATGGTGAGTTATTAACTAGGAAAGTCATTTGTAACGTTGGTTCATCAATATGCAAGATTGGCAATGCTTCTTGATTATCAACTGGTGTTACTGTTTCACCAACGAAAATGTCTTCCATACCAGAAACGGCAATCAAATCGCCGGCTTTTGCTTCTTGAACTTCCAAACGTTGCAAGCCGAAGAAACCAAAGATTTTTGTTACACGGAAGTTTTTAATCGAACCATCAAGCTTCATAACCGAAACTTGGTCGCCGACTTTCATTTTTCCGCGGAAGATACGGCCGATACCGATACGACCAACATAATCATTATAATCTAATAACGATACTTGGAATTGTAGAGGCTCGTCGCTGTTATCAACTGGAGCTGGGATTTTTTCAATGATTGTATCGAAAACAGGAGCCATTGTTGCTTGTTGTTCCGCAGGATCGTCGGACAAGCTAGATGTTCCGTTGATTGCTGATGCATAAATAACTGGGAAATCCAATTGTTCATCATCCGCACCCAATTCGATGAATAATTCTAATACTTCATCAACAACTTCTTCTGGACGTGCAGAAGGCTTGTCAATTTTATTCACTACAACGATGGGTGTTAAATGTTGTTCTAATGCTTTTTTCAATACGAAACGTGTTTGCGGCATCGTTCCTTCGTAAGCATCTACGACTAACAATACACCATCAACCATTTTCATGATACGTTCCACTTCACCACCGAAATCGGCATGTCCTGGTGTGTCCATGATGTTGATTTTGTAGTCTTTATAGTTAACAGCGGTATTTTTCGCTAAGATCGTGATTCCACGTTCCTTTTCTAATGCATTCGAATCCATTGCCCGTTCTTGTAAATTAACGTGGCTATCAAGGGTATCAGATTGCTTAAGCATTTCATCTACTAATGTGGTTTTACCATGGTCGACGTGGGCAATGATTGCCACGTTGCGGATATCTTTTCTGTAATTCAATTTTAATTGCTCCTTTTCTTGTAACGCGAGACTCACTCGATTGACAATTATAACAGAAAATCAGTAAGAGTGTTAGTAAAACATTTTCATTCTTTCAGAAAAAGTATTTTTCTTAATGATTGGCTTTACTAATTGCTTGAATTTCCGCCATTGCAGCCTGGGTTGCCCCAATAAAAAATTCTCGACCTTTGAAGCTCAGAGGCTGCTGATTTTCTCCTATAACAGTCATTCCCAGCTGTTCCATCATGATCGTGCCGGCGGCGTAATCCCACGGACTCAACATGCTGACATAGCCAATCTGCGTCCCTTTAAGAATCGCCACGAAATCCAACCCCGCACAGCCTAACACACGGATGCCCATCGATGTTTGCCCGATTTCCTGCGCATGAAATAAATCCTTGCGATAAAGCGCGGCGTTCATACCAATCAAGCCCTCGCTTAACGACTTATTTTCTGGCGCTGAGAGCTCTTCCTTATTATTGTAAACTTTACCAACTTTCGGGCCGCCCCAGAGAAGTTCATCGCGCATAACATCATAGATGAAGCCTAATTGCCCGACGCCCTCTTCGTAAACTGCGATCATGATACAAAAATTCTCTTGCTGCATCACAAAGTTCAGTGTTCCGTCGATTGGATCGATGACAAAAACACGTCCCTTATCGATAGGCGTATCATCTTGTCCGTTCTCCTCACCTAAAATCAGCGCTTTTGGATCATAATCGTGTATTTTTTTGACGATAAAATCCTGTACTTCTTTATCAACATTTGTCACTAGGTCCGTCCGTCCATTTTTTTGATCAACTTTCAGCGCATCCCCTAGACCCGATTTGACTTTTTCCGCCGCTTCATAGATCCAACCAATAATTTCTTTTTCCATCCTGATCTCTCCCAACTCGTAGTATAGAATGTATCATTCTCATAAAGATATGTCCGCTCACCATGTATGTATCGCATTCTGCTTACATTTTAAAACGCTTTGATGTTGCTGCTTTCGCTTTTTGTAAGGTATGATAGATCGAATAACCGCTGACGTTCTGAAAATCACGTCCGATTCGTTTTTCCTCACCGATACTTTTCACGACGGTTTTAAATTTTTTATAGCCAGCCAAAAAAGCCTCTTTTTCGACCCCTGTCTCATTTGCTGCTTCGACTAAGTTAAAAAAATTAATGACTGTACCAATTTCCTCATGTGTCCAATCCTCATCAATTGGGTAACCATAGTTTGCCACTGTTCCACACTCCATTCGAAAATAGTTTACCATAGAATAGTACGGGCTTTAATTAAAGTCGCTTTTAGTTTGAATGACGATTTGATTGGTAACCCGTTTTGTCTTGTTCCGTAATTTTTCTCAATACTCGGCAAGGATTACCAACCGCGATCACATCGGCCGGAATGCTTTTAGTCAAAACGCTTCCTGAGCCGATAATCGTATTCTCTCCGATTGTCACACCTTGATTGATCGTAACATTAGCACCGACCCAGACATTATCCTTGATCACAACATTCTTAGAATAACAGCCGCCTGCTTTGCGCTCCGCAGAATACGTCGCATGATTGGTCGTAAAAATTCCTACTCGCGGACCGAATAGAACATCATTTCCTATAATGATCTCACCGCCATCTAATAAAATACAATCAAAGTTGGCGTAAAAACGATCGCCAAGGTGAATATTCTTTCCAAATTCACAACGAAAGTCTTGTTCGAAAAACGGATCTTCTCCAACCGAACCTAAAAGCTTTTGCAATATTTCCTTTCGCTTCTGTTCGTCTTTTCTATATAAGGCATTATATTCTGTTGTCGCATTCACTGCCTGCTTTCTAGTTTTCGTAAAAACTTCGGAAAGATCGTCGTACATTTTTCCAGATCTAGAAACGTCAAAACCTAATAACTCATTCATATTATATACTCCTCATTTATTGTGCTTGCTTAGCCTGTGCTAAGGTTGATTGATAAATAATATTTAGTCGGTTGCCATAATTCAAATACCCGCAGTCCTCGACAAATATCTCGATGATTCGCTCGCATTGCCGCTGGCCTTTTGGGTCGTGTTTTTTAATCAATAACAACCCATAGACAAATTTCGCGTATAGATCATGATGAAAATACTTCAAGTCACGATTCGGTGTCAAATTGTTCAGGTACTCCAACAAAATTTTTTCTCCAGAGGCCAATTTATTCTCCTCAATCAAATAGCGGGCTAAATGAAGCACGGCATCATAGCGCCACTTTCGCACTTCATAACTGCCGTGATGCTGCTTAACTAATTTTTGGGCGTAATAATACGCCTCCTCTGGTTTAAATAAGTCCCCATTATAAGTCAGCAAAAAGAATTCAAATCTTCCCCACGTTTCCGTTTCTCTTAAATAATCAGCCATTGGCGTTAAATCAACCGTGTAACTGGGCAGAAAAATATAATTATAGAATCGTTTGCCAATGAGCGCAGCAAATAAGAAACGTTTTTCATTCGTTTGTTGATACAACTGCTCTTGTTTTTCAACAAATTTTTTCAATGAGAAAGAATTGCCGGCATGATACGCTTGATCAATCTCTTCTTCAATTGCGTACAGCCAAACATCCAAGCTTTCATCAATTTCAAAAACAAATTCATCAATTGTGGTGTTCAATCGATTTAACAACTGAACCAAGTTTGAAAAACGGATATCGCCATTTTCACGTTCGTACTTACGTAAGAATTGCGGGGTCACAATTCCGTCAGATGTATTGGCAATTGTCTGATTCTTCTTTTCTCTGATTTCTTGAAAGTATTTTCCCGTCACTGTTTTCATCTCCTTTAACGAAACTTTTGTTTCTATTGCTTTAGAATACCATGAAAAAACAATGGGAAAATCAGAAAATTGAAAAGATTGTTTCGAAAAATCGAATTTCTCTCCTAGCAGACTATACTTTAGTTAAAAGTCAAAGGAGTAGGGAAATGAAAAATCTAAGTCTATCGCAGCAATATCTTTTGTTTACTATGAATCGCCAAGGAAAAATTTCTTCAGTCAATTATTATGTTGGGATGTGCCTAGTCATGGCGGGATTGCTTGATTTACAGGCAGCCGGTGTCATTGAGCTTGAGCAAAAAGAAATTATTGTTCTGACCGACGAACTTCCAGCAGAATTAGAGTATTTGGATTGTCTCCTAAACAAAATTATGCAGTTGAAGAAAAAAAGGATCGAAAAAATCGCCAATGCTTATGGAGCTACTTTCTTCGAAAAGGATTTAAAACAATTAGTTGCTCAGATTCGCGGCTCATTAATTCAACTCCGTGAAATCAGAGTTGAAGGCACGACAAGTTATTTGGCCAAAGAAAATACGATCGCTAAACTAGTCGCTCGTCTGGAAAACTTAAATGCACTCGACAACGATGGATTGACGTTAGCGATTTTGCTAAAAAAATCTTCCTATTTGAAAAAATATATTGATAAGGAAGACCGCAAAGAACTTGAAGCGAAAATCAAAGCAGCAAAGAATGATCCTGTTTCTAAGCAGACACAACTCATGATTTCCCAACTTGACTGGTTAGTTGGGGCTTTAGTAGTCGTGACGGCCTGATAGTCAATAGAAAATCCTCCTTCCTTTTTCGGGTGAAAATTGGAAGGAGGATTCTTTATGTCAATGTGGCAATTCTATTTTTTCATGGGACAGCGAAATTGCATTTGCCTCTTTCATATTAAATGCCGATAAACGGAAAGAAAGTTTAAATTCTTCAAAAGTCGTGCGATATTTTTCTAATTGCCATTGACCGCATGAATAGCTTCCTAAGGCATTTTGCTTATAGTCGATATTTACAACCACATAGGCCCGTTCAGTTAGGTCACAAGTATGTTTTGCAGCATCTAGATCACATTCCTCATAATAAGAAGTACTGAAGTTAAAACTGCCGGTCGTCGAAGCAAACAATCCTTGGCCGCGATCGTCCGTAAATGCCGCCCATCGAGTATCCATCCTATTCCCGTTTGCTTGGGGAACAACATAGTTGGTAAACATATTCTCCACCGTTGAACTATAGACACCCAGATATCCAGCTTCTTTTGAATCAGCATAGTTTTCTCGCGGCCCGCGCCCTAGGTATTTCACTTGATCCAAGTCTTTATTTACATGCATAGATACACCTAAGCGCGGCAGCATGTTTGGTGCTGTATCGATTTTTCCGCTAGGGCTACCTTCTAAATTAAACAGGATATCTCCACTGCCGCAGATAGTATAGGTATAAGTACACTTATAGTGCCAAGCGCTATTTGTCGTAGAATTGATTGTTTTGACCACGATTTGAACCGATTGATCACGGTCTTTCCATTCGAAAGAATTCACGATTTCATGCTCCAAATGAAGGAAGTGCTCTTTCTTCATTTCATCAATGATTTCCATGTCATTGCTGATCGGCGCACGCCACATCGTAAATTTTGGACCTCTTTCAATAATTGTTTGACCATCACGAATTAACTGTTTAAGAGTTCCTCTGACCGTGTCAAAAGTCACAGAAAAGTTTGAACCTAAAATCGTTACATTGGTTTCAGATTCTTTGACTTGCAATTTCCCTCTAGGATCAACCTTGATTCCAGCCGTATTTAGCGGAAGTTCGTAATTTGCGGAGGCTAGTTCATATCCTTTTGGCGCACAAGAAGTGGTATTCCTCAATTGATAAGATAGATTTAAGAAGTAGCTCGCACCCGGTTTAGGAGCAAAATCCAAATGACAAGGAAGCTTCAGTTTTGCCGATTCACGAGCTGGAATTGACGGCAGCGGCAGCGTCCCATCCTCTATTATTGTTTCATCCTCGACAATCGAATAATACAAATCAAATATTTGCAGATTTTGGAAATCATAGCGGCTCAGCAACTTGATCTCACCTTTGTGTAGGTCTATAGCCGTCGTCAATATCGGTTCAATCACCTTTTTATACTCGTATAAACTTGGCGAAGGTGTCCGATCAGGCATCAACAGCCCGTCAATACAAAAATCTTTGTTGGAAGGGTCATCCCCAAAGTCGCCGCCATAGCGATAATACTTTTCACCTTCTTCGGTATACGATTCAATCCCATGGTCAAACCACTCCCAAATGAAGCCGCCTTGCAGCTTATCGTGGGCGTAAAAGAGGTCCTGATATTCTTTTAAGTTTCCTGGTCCATTTCCCATCGCGTGGCCATATTCGCATAAAATATGCGGTTTTTTCGACTCTGCAATGACTGTTTCCATCAATGGCTTCTTCGTAGGATGCTCCAGCCAGGTATACATGGTCGAATACACATCCGCTGCTTCCACTTCAAAGTCGCCTTCATAGTGAACTAGGCGGGAAGCATCCATTTCTTTCGCGATCTCGGTCATTTTGACAAAGTTGCAGCCAAAGGCAGATTCATTTCCTAATGACCAAAATAGAATAGACGGATGATTTTTATCCCGTTCGATCATTCTGATCATTCGTGAAACATAGGCGGTTTCCCACTCTGGATCATTACTGATCCAATCATATTTGCCAGTTAGTTCGAAGCCGTGGCACTCCAAATCTGTTTCATCGATTACATACATCCCGTATTCGTCACATAAGTCATAAAGGTAATAAGAAGCCGGATAATGACTGGTTCGAACAGCATTGATGTTGAACTGTTTCATCAAGATAATATCTTTTTCAATTTCCGCTTTTGAAACAACTCGACCATTTCTAGGATTGTAATCATGGCGATTGACTCCTTTCAATTTGATCGCCACACCATTGACCAAGAAGACTTCACCAGCTAATCGAATATTTCTGAAACCGACTTTTTGAGGAATAACTTCTATCAGCTTTTCTGCTTCATAAACGGAGATCAACAGTTGATATAGCTTCGGCGTTTCTGCTGTCCAGCGGGCAACATCAGGGATTTCTAAATGTAGACTGTTCTGCCCGTTTGCTACATCTTGGCTTACCACCTGTTCACCAGACGGATCAGTCAGTTCCACCTTAACATATTTTCCCTTTGGTTCACGGAGCTTGAATGACAAATCAAGCAGACCATTTTTGTATTCGTCATCTAAATCAGCGACCACAGTAAAATCGTTGATTCCGGCATAAGGAACACCAAGTAATTCCACATCTCTAAAGATTCCGCTGAGCCACCACATATCTTGATCCTCTAAATACGTCCCATCAGACCACTGATAAACTCGCACCGTCAAATCATTTGCAGCGTCTTCCTGAACCAAATCGGTAATATCAAACTCCGCTTCATTTCTAGCACCCTTACTATAGCCGACTTCTTGTCCATTCACCCAAACATGAAAGGCGGAATCCACACCGCAAAAACGTAAAATCACTTTCTTGTCTTTAAAGCTTTCATCGACGGTAAATTGCCGCTTATATATCCCGGTCGGATTTTCCGTTGGAACATACGGCGGATTAATCGGAAAGTTGTACCATAAATCAGAATAATGCATTTTGCCGTAACCTTGAACCTGCCAATTTCCAGGCACTTTAATATCAAACATCTCTTCCGTGTTAAAATCTGGTGCATAGAAGTTGCTGGGACTGTATTCAGGTGCGTCCAACAGTAAAAACTTCCAAATCCCGTTCAGATTTTTAAACGCATGTGTGTATTTATTTTCATTTAGCGCTGCTTTCTCTTTTGTAGGGAAAGTTAAAAAATGTGCTCGTGGTTCTAAGCGATTGATATGATCTAATTGATAGTTTTCCCAAATTTTCATTTACCCGTCACCTCTACATTTGTCTCTTTATCAAGAACAGATTTTCTTTCATAGCGATTCCAACAAATCCAAGCGAAGCCCATAAATACCACTAATCCAACAACGTTATATAAAAGCATTCCGATCGGACTTGCCTCACCAGCCGGCAGCGTTCCATTCATTTCAGCCATGATCAGCTGTGGATCCGGAACTGTAGACATAAAGAAAACGAAAATGAAAATCAGCAGTAAAACAATTCCTGCAAATATTCCAAACGACCGGCTGCCGAATCGGAAGCTGCGAGGCATGGAATCTTTTTTCAAACGCAAGCCGATGTACGCAACTAATAAAAACAATACTGGCAGCAAAGATGTAGACGCTGTCATGTTGATCAATGTTGAAAGAAAGCTGTCCATGTTGCCGATGCCTAATGCTGGAATGATCAGCAGCATCGTAACGATAACACCTTGTACGACTAAAGCATTTGTAGGATTTCCTTCTTCATTGGTTTTAACTAACCACTTTCCAAAGACACCTTCTGGAATTTCAGAGAAGAAGACCTTAACAGGTGCCGCAGTCCACAGAGCTAATGATCCTAAACTGCCGATAAATAAGATCAAGCCGACGAGTCGAACCATCACACCGCTCGGAATATTAAAATGCGAACCTAAGATTTTAAAAATATCAAAAATACCATTTGAAAAATTTCCCTTTAGAACTTCTGTCGGTACAACAAAACCAACCGCTACAGCACCTAATACATACATAATTCCAACGACAACAGTTGCGCCAATCATCGTACGGACAAATGTGCTGTTTCCACCCTTGACGTCCTTAATGTACACGCCAATACTCTCACCGCCGCCTACAGCCTGCAAAATCCAAGCCATCGTCATGAAAAAGGTCCAGTTGAAACTCGGTTTGATCGATTGCATTGTGAAATCCTGTGCCGGTTCTTTACCAAAGCCAAAAACAACGATAAAGGCTAATACAACAAAGGCCACTCCCATGAACAAACGAGCGCTCCCAGCAAAACTTGTAACCTTTGAAATCCAAGACACGCCTTTGATGCAGACCCAGGTCATTAGCCAAAATAGCAAAATTGAAATTCCGGCGATAATAATCGTGCTGTTTCCGCCTTGAAAAACATTGGTGCCGCCAAAAGCATAGGATCCGTAAATCAAAGTGTTCGGCAATAACGAACAAAAGAAAAATAGATTAACAAAGAAATAAGACCAAGCACCTAAGAAGGCCCATTTTTCACCCAGAACAGATTGCAGCCAACTATGAACTCCCGATTCCTTTCCTGAATTGGCAGAAGCAAATTCCGCGATCATCAAAATAAAAGGTAAAAAATAAAAGATAGTACCAAACAAATACCCGGGAATTGTTGCCAGCCCAATTTGGATACTATTGTTGACAATGCTGGGGAAAGCGAATACTGCCGAAAAAGTCATCAGCATTAAGGCAATCGATCCCAAACGCTGCCTCGAATTAGAATTTTCCATCTCAAACATCCTTTCAATATTTATTTACACTTTGATTTTATAGCGCTTTCATGGTATAAAAAATAAGAAATGTTTCCAAATACTTGTAAAGATGTTGCCTCTTAATAATTACTTGTCGAGGAGGAATTTGATGTACAGCTCATTAGCAAAAGAAATCAGTATCTTAACCAACAATGACAAATTAAGTTCAGAGTTCCATATTTGCGAAGTTGGTTATGAAAAATGTCGCTCAACCAAGCCTACGGAGTACGCTCCGATCAATTATTGGGTGCTTCATTATTGTGTCGCTGGGGAAGGTTTTTTCTCAACTCCCTTTTTTCCAGAGAGAAAAATTACTGCGGGAGATTTTTTTATTATTCCATCAAATTGTAAAAATGTTTATTATCCAAATCGTGACAATCCATGGCAGTACAGATGGGTTGGTTTTTCTGGTGATTTAGCCGCCGATTATTTTTCCAAATTGAAGTTGGATAAACATAATTGTGTTATCGGTAACGCCTTTGATCATAGAATAGACGTTCTTTTTCAAGATATCTATGACGAATTCAAAAGAGACAATCTTTTTCGTACAATCGCCTCCTCATTTAATCTGTTTGACACGATCGACCAGATCAATTTGAAGACAAATCATCTGTCACAGAGCGAAAATCTATTTAAAACCATTCTGAATTACATCGACGATAACATGTCTGAAAATCTCAGTGTCAATCAAATTTCAAAATTCAGCAACATTGATCGAACCTATCTTTATAAGCTATTTCAATCCTACAAAGGAATAGGACCTAGTGAATATATCCAAGAATTAAAGCTGCAAAAAGCTTGTTCTCTGTTGCGAAAAAGTTCATTGAGTATCACCGAAATAGCTTATGAAACCGGCTTTTCTTCTTCCTCTTATTTTTCAAAATTTTTTAATGCCAAGTTGGGTATCTCCCCTTCCAACTATCGCAAACAATTTATCATTAATTGATTCGTTTCATCCAGAAGACAAAAAAAGCACTAAGATCAACGTCGATCTTAGTGCTTTTGAGTTTATTAAATATGGATTGGCAAACCTAAAGCCAATTCAGAAGCGTCCATCACGATTTCACCTAAAGATGGATGCGGATGAATCGTTAAAGCAATATCCTCAGCATTCATTCCTGATTCAATCGCTAAAGCAAGTTCAGAAACCATATCACTTGCTCCTACACCAGCGATTTGTCCGCCGATGATCACGTTGTCTTCCACCGTTGTAACTAAACGGATGAAGCCTTCTGTCTTGCCTAATGATAACGCACGACCATTACCTGAGAATGGAAATTTGAAGGCTTTCGCTTCGATTCCTGCCTCTTTGGCTTCTTTGATTGTCATACCAACAGTCGCTAATTCTGGATCAGTAAAGGCAACTGCAGGCATCGCTTTGTAATCAACGGCAACCTTCTTACCAGAGATTGCTTCTGCAGCTATTTTTGCTTCATAGCTGGCTTTGTGAGCCAAAGCAGCGCCTGGAACGATATCGCCGATCGCGTAAATGCTTGATACATTTGTACGTCCTTGTTTGTCGACTGAGATCAAACCGCGATCAGTCATTTCAACACCGGCTTGTTCCAAGCCCATGTCATTTGTGTTTGGACGACGACCAACCGTTACCATTACGTAATCAGCATCGATTGTTTCTTCTTTACCGTCAACTTCATAACGAACCGTTACGCTGTCGCCATTATCGACTGCTTCACGAGCCATCGCAGAAGTAACAACCTTGATGCCCTTTTGTTTGAAGTCTTTCTCAACAAGCTGCACCATATCTTTTTCGTAGGTTGGCAAGATTTGAGGCGTACCTTCAATAATCGTTACTTCAGCACCGAGGTTCGCATACGCGCTTCCTAGTTCGGCACCGATTACACCGCCGCCAATGATCACGAATTTTTCTGGTACTTCTTGTAATGCTAATCCGCCAGTCGAATCTAATACGCGTCCGCCAAATTTAAAGCCAGGAATCTCGATTGGGCGAGAACCTGTTGCGACGATCGCATTATTGAACGAGTAAGTTTGTGCTGAATCAGGGTGAATTACCCGTAAGTTTTTATCATCAACGAAGAAAGCTTCGCCTTCAATGATTTCTACTTTGTGTTTCTTCAGCAAGAATTTTACTCCTGAGGTTAATTTATTAACCACTTCGTTTTCTTTCCATTCTTGTGTTTTTGCAAAATCTAATTTTACATTTTCACTGGTAACACCAAACATAGTTGAGTCACGTGAATCATGCAAATGATGTCCAGCAGAAATCAACGCTTTTGACGGTACACAGCCGACGTTTAAACAAACGCCGCCAATGTATTCCCGTTCGATGATTGCTACTTTTTGTCCCATTTCAGCGGCGCGGATGGCGGCAACATAGCCGCCAGGTCCAGCACCGATTACAACTGTATCTAATTCAATGGCAAAATCTCCAACTACCATGATTTTATCATCCTTCCATTAATAATAATTCTGGATCAGCCAATAAACGTTTAATATTGTTCATGGCTTTTTGCGCTGTCGCGCCATCAACGATGCGATGGTCGAAGCTTAATGAAAGTTTCATTACACGGCCAACCGCTAATTCGCCTTCGTCGTTGACGATCGGTTGTTGCGCGATCGTTCCAACACCAAGGATTGCTACTTCAGGGTAGTTGATAACTGGTGTAAACCAGCCACCGCCTACAGAACCGATATTTGAAATCGTGATCGTACCATTACGCATATCGTCTCCTGATAATTTGCCATCATGTGCCAAGGCAGCTTTTTCGTTGATTTCATCAGCGATCTTGAACATACCTTTTGTATCCGCGTTTTTAACGTTTGGTACATACAAGCCATGGTCTGTATCTGTTGCGATACCGATGTTGTAGTAATTCTTATAAACGATTTCTTGAGCTGCGTCATCGATTGATGCGTTCAAGACTGGGTATTTCTTAACAGTAGCAGTTAAAGCCTTAACTACATATGGCAAGAATGTCAATTTCGTACCGTTATCCAAAGCAACTTGTTTGAATTTCTTACGGTGATCCCAAAGTTTAGAAACTTCTACTTCATCATGCAGCGTTACATGTGGTGCTGTATGTTTGCTGTTGACCATTGCTTTCGCGATGGCTTTACGTGTTGGCGTTAATTTCTCGCGTGTTTCCATTTCGCCCATGTTTGAGCTAAATGGTTGCGCTGGTTTTTCAGCCTTCGCTGGTGTGCTTGCTGCTGAAGCGGATGTTTCAGTTGATTTCTCTTCTGATTTCGCTGGTGCAGCTTGTCCGCCGCCAGAAACAAATGCGTCGATATCTTCTTTAACGATCCGTCCGCCTTTACCTGTGGCCGTCACTTGACTGATATCAACATCTTTTTCACGTGCATATTGACGTACAGATGGCATCGCTAGAACACGTTTATCTGGATTGCTTGATTCAACAACAGAAGAAGCGCCTTTTGCTTCAGCATTTGGTGCTTCCGCTGGAGCTGCTGATTCAGTTGAAGCTGCGCTAGAATCGTTATGTCCGGGTGCGTCGATTTCTACCAAAACATCACCGACATTGGCAACAGTGCCTTCGTCAACGATAATTTTTTTGATCGTACCAGTTACTGGAGATGGAATTTCTTCCACTGATTTATCGTTTTGGACTTCTAATAGCGTATCGTCTTCTTCGATCGTGTCGCCAGCTTTTACAAACCACTTAACGATTTCGCCTTCCGCAATTCCTTCACCGATATCCGGTAATTTGAATTGGAAGACACCGCCAGCATTAGAATTGCTGCTTTCGCTTTCTACTGTTGGTTCTGCTGCGGGTGCTTCTGGTGTTTGCGATTCTGCTGCAACGCCAGAGTCTCCTTCGTTATCCTCGTGTCCGGGTGCATCGATTTCTACTAAGACATCACCGACATTGGCAACAGTGCCTTCGTCAACGATAATTTTTTTAACGGTTCCTGTTACTGGAGATGGAATCTCTTCCACTGATTTATCATTTTGGACTTCTAATAATGTGTCGTCCTCATTAATTGTATCACCGGCCTTAACGAACCATTTGACGATCTCGCCTTCTGCGATACCTTCACCGATGTCCGGTAATTTAAATTGGTAAGCCATGTTTTTTTCGCTCCTTACTGATGTAATTATCTTTTCAACTATTGAAAAAATAAATGGAATTGTCGTGTCGTATATCATCCGACTTTTAACAGTTCCATTCTATATTGAACTGCTAAAAGTTGGACGAACCTCTTTTTCGATTAAAATGCTGCGATTTCTTTTACTTTTGCTTCGATATCTGCTGCGTTTGGCAACCAGATACCTTCTGCTTGTCCAAATGGGAAAATCGTATCTGGAGCAGAAACTCGTCCGATTGGTGCTTCTAATGAAAGAACAGCCCGTTCAGAGATTTCTGAAACGACTTGTGCAGAAACGCCCGCTTGTTTTTGCGCTTCTTGAACAACGACCACACGACCAGTTTTTTCAACTGATTTAATGATAGTTTCAACATCAAGCGGTGCAACGGTGCGCAAGTCAATAATTTCAGCGTTGATATTTTCTTTCGCTAAGTTGTCTGCAGCCTTAATCGCTTCACGTACCATCGCGCCGTAGGTAATGATCGAAACATCAGAACCCTCTTTAGTAACAGCAGCTTTGTCTAATGGTACTTCATAGATTCCTTCTGGCACTTCCTCACGGAAAGAACGATAAAGCTTCATGTGCTCTAAGAATACAACTGGATCATTGTTGCGAATTGACGCAATCAAAAGACCTTTTGCATCGTATGGATTTGATGGAATGACCACGCGTAAACCTGGTGATTGCACCATTAATCCTTCTAAGTTATCTGAGTGGAGTTCTGGTGTATGAACACCGCCTCCGAATGGTGCGCGGATCGTGATTGGCAGATTTCGTGTACCGCCCATGCGGTAACGAGTACGAGCCATTTGTCCGACGATTTCGTCCATCGCTTCAAATACAAAACCAAAGAATTGAATTTCAGGAACGGGACGGAAGCCTTGCAAGGCTAAACCAAAACCAAGTCCGGCGATGCCAGATTCAGCTAGTGGTGTATCGAAAACTTGATCTTCGCCGAATTTTTCTTGAAGACCTTCAGTAGCACGGAAAACTCCGCCGTTTTTACCAACGTCTTCACCGAAAACTAAAACTTCTTTATCTTTTTCAAGCATCAGAGCTAAGGCATCTGTAATTGCTTGGATCATTGTTTTTTGTGCCATGATTATTTCGACTCCTTCGCTTCATAGAATTCAATTTGTTCTTTGATATTTTGTGGTTGAACTTCATACATATTTTTCAAGAAATCAGAAACCTTTTGTTTTGGAACACGGTCAGCATCTGTAATTGCTTGTTTAATTTCGTCTTTTGTCGCTTCAATTACTTTTTCTTCTTGTTCTTCTGACCATAAGCCTTTTTCCGTCAAATACTTACGGAAGCGAACCAAAGGATCTTTCTTTGTCCATTCGTCATCCATTTCTTTTGAACGGTAACGGGTTGGATCATCACCAGATAATGTATGCGGACCATAACGATAAGTTAATGTTTCAATCAATACTGGACCATTGCCGTTGGCTGCCCATTCACGTGCTTTTTTAGAAACGTAATAGACCGCCAATGGATCCATACCGTCGACTTGGATACCAGGAATTCCAGCAGCAACCGATTTTTGCGCCAATGTTTTAGCGGCTGTTTGTTTTTCACGCGGAGTCGAAATAGCAAAGCCATTGTTTTGAATGTAGAATACAGCGTTTGCATGATACGCACCGGCAAAGTTGATTGCTTCATAGAAGTCACCCTGAGATGAACCGCCATCGCCAGTATAAGTGAAGACAACATTTTTGCTGTCACGTTTTTTCAGTCCTAAAGCAACACCGGCAGCTTGAACATATTGAGCACCGATAATGATTTGAGGAGGTAAAGCCTGTAAATCAGCGGGATAGTTATTCCCAGCAACGTGACCACGCGACCATAAAAAGGCCTCAGCTAAAGGTAAGCCGTGTTTGATCAATTGTGGAACATCACGATATCCTGGTAATAGTACGTCTTCTTTCTCAAATGCAAAATGACTAGCTAATTGGCTGGCTTCTTGTCCAGCAGTTGGCGCGAAGAATCCTAATCGTCCTTGACGATTCAATGCAGTTGAGCGTTGGTCTAATACTCTTGACCAAACCATTGAAGTCATCAATTCAACAAGTTCTTCATCAGATAAATCAGGAACTAAATTTTCATTTACAATTTTTCCGTCCTCATCCAGCGCTTGGTACACGGGGAAATCCGCGTTTACATCTTTTAGTAAGGCTTCAAAATCAATCGTTAACTCTTTTTCTGCCATGGTGTCACACTTTCCTCTCTTAAGTAAATTAAGTCTTGTTATCAGTGCAACAGCAAGTCAATCTGTATTATTGCTATTGCCCCTTCCTCTCTAAATTAGCATTTTTGTATTCAATTGACAACAAACTTGCTCACCGATTATGAACGAATTGAAGCGTTTCACTTTTTCTCCTTGTGAAATCACATGCAGCCTGCTTACGATATCAAAATCCCGTTAATTAGATTGCGGAAGTTGAATATCTTTGATTTTTTTAAATTTGCCATTATTTCGGTCATTAAAGTGTAGAAAGAGGATTAAAAAGAAGACGGATACAACTTCTGATTTTAAATAATTGTTGTGATTTTTCACAAAAAAAGAAACAGAATGCCAGTACAGGCCATTCTGTTATAGTTCAGATCCATTCTTTTGCAATTTTTATATAGATTACTTTTCCTAACTGTGTTGCCAGCATATAAACAACGACGATCCCTACATACCATAACCAGTAGCTGCTTGGAAGATGTACAAAATCAAATTGTTCCGCAATAGGCGTTACGACTACAATGATACCTACTACTACAGCCATTAACAGACTAATAAAGACTTGTGGTGCTGGACGGCTTTGGATAAATGGAATTTTCTTTGTACGAACCATCAGAACCACTAACGCTTGCGTCGTTAACCCGATCATGAACCAGCCTGTTTGGAATAAGTTTTGTGAAGCGATCGTATTTGCTCCAAAAACGAACCACATCACTAAGAATGTAATAATATCAAAGACCGAGCTGATCGGCCCAATACACACAGTAAATTTCAATAATCCCTTTGTTTCCCACTTCGTCGGCACATGCAGTTCTTCTTCATCGACATTGTCCCATGGAATCGTCAATTGAGCGATGTCATAGATCAGATTTTGCAAGAGCAATTGAATAGACAGCATAGGTAGAAATGGCAGAAAGGCACTGGCAACTAAGATTGAGAACACATTTCCGAAGTTCGAGCTGATTGTAATCTTGATATACTTCATCATGTTGCTGAAAACTCGGCGGCCTTCAATTACACCGTTTTCTAAGACAGCCAAACTTTTTTCAAGCAAGATGATCGAGCTGGCATCCTTCGTAATATCCGCTGCTGTATCGACCGAAATTCCCACATCGGCTTTTCTTAGTGCCGGAGCATCATTAATACCATCACCCATGAATCCTACGGTATGTCCTTTATCCTGAAGCGATTCAATAATGCGTGATTTTTGCATAGGATTCAATTTGGCGAATAAATTGATGCTTTCGGCTGCTCTGTACAACTCATCATCCGACATTTCATCGACTTGATTTCCTAATAAATAGTCTTCTGCCGGAATACCAACATCTTGACATACTTTTTGTGCCACGATGGCATTGTCACCAGTCAAAACCTTCACTGTCACACCATGTTGCTGTAATGATTTGATTGCTGGTTTTGCAGACGCTTTGGCCGGATCAAGGAAACCCATAAATCCAATCAACGTCATATCTTTTTCATCATCAGTCGAGTAAATAGCTTCATCATGGGCATCTCGACGAACCGCTACGGTAATTACTCGCATTCCTTGACGATTCATTTTTTCATTCACCGTTTGTAATTGTTGGCGAATCTCCGGCGTTAACTCCATAATCTCTCCGTTGATCTCAACATATTTACAAATCGTTGACATTTCTTCGACCGCACCTTTTGTGATCATCAATTGATGTTCGTCTGTTTTCATTACAACAGTCAAACGACGGCGAGAGAAATCGAATGGAATTTCGTCGATTTTTTGAACAGATTGATACGGTAGTTTCCGATCTTGTTCTTCAAAATAATTAATTACTGCAATATCCATTAAATTCTTCCAACCAGTTTGATAAGTCGAATTCATAAAGGCTAAGTCAAGTACTTGTTCATTTTCATTTCCTAATGGATCGAGATGCTGTACTAAGACCACCCGATCTTCTGTAATTGTTCCTGTTTTATCGGTACACAGCACATCCATACTGCCTAAATTTTGAATTGACGCCAATTCCTTCACGATAACTTTGTGTTTTGATAAGGTCAACGCGCCTTTGGCTAAGTTGGAACTCACGATCATTGGCAGCATTTCAGGAGTTAGCCCCACAGCCACAGCGATTGCAAAGAAAAATGCACTGCTCCAATCTCCCTTTGTCAGTCCATTGATTAAGAAGACTAATGGAAATAAGACCATGACCATTCGTAATAATAGTTTGCTGACTCTTGCTAAGCCAATATCAAATGAGGTTTTCCCGCGTTTTGAAGTGGCATTTTTTGCGATGTCGCCAAAGAATGTTTGTTGTCCCGTTTTCAGAATAATAGCTTTACCTTGACCACTTAATACATCGGTTCCCATAAAAACCAGATTTGTTAAATCCAATGCCGTCATTTCATCCGTTAATTTCTTATCTTGATCAAGATATTTTTCAACAGGCATTGATTCTCCCGTTAACGATGATTGGTTAACGAAAAGATCCTTCGTCCAAATCAATACGGCATCTGCTGGAATCATATCGCCAGTCGCTAACGTCAAAATGTCACCAGGTACAACTTCATCCATCGGAATTTCCTTTGTTTCACCATTCCGCGTGATTGCTGCCGTATTTTCGATCATTTCTTTTAATTCAATACTCGCTTTTTGTGAACGATATTCCTGAATAAAAGTAATCAACACACTGGCTAATATCATGATTGTCATTACGACTGCCGCTTCAAGATCATTCGTTAATACAGAAACAATGGCTAATAGTGCTAAAACATAAACGAATGGATCATTGAATGCTTGTAAAAATAATAGAATTCCAGGTGTAGGTTTTTGTGCTGAAACTTCGTTTGGCCCGTATTCCTCCAAACGGCTTTGTGCATCTTCTTCCGATAACCCTTGCAATGATGTTCGCAAGTTTAAAAATAAATCCCGATCAGATAGAATCGCCAGCTTTTTCAGTTCTTGATCTTTGCTGATCTTGCGAGCAAGAAGGTTTTTTTTGTTCATCATAGTAGTTCCCCCTAAAATTTAAGGCAACACAAGCCGCCCTTTTATATTTTCTCTTCGGTCGACTATCTTCATAATCCATCTTCCTCACATCCTTTCAATTATCAGGGAAATCACTGGTAGCTAACTCCGATTAAGAGCTCTTTTTTTCAAAAACGGAAAAACAGGAGTGTCTTCACCATTCATACGATTCAACTAAACAATTCTCAAAAATCGCCTTAAGTCCATTCTATTCACTTTAGTTTTAAATAAACGACAAATAAACGCGCGCTCGAAAATGAGCACGCGCGAAAAATTCATTCATGTTCATCGTCGAGCTTTAGCACTATAGGGCGTAGACAGATTTGTCAGCTACGTTATGAATCACCTTCACGATGATCCCTGTTCTACCCATTGGCGTCTCTCGACATTTTTGGGCAGTAGCCTGTGTCCATATAGGAGCCTCACCTAACAATTATTCTTATTTACATCCTTACTATATGTCACTTATCTTTCAGTGTCAAACTTAAGATTGAAAAAACTTGTTTTGTTTCAGAAATTCATCAACTTTCTTGTTGGGCGTATTGCTAAAGTAGTCAGCAAATTTTTTACTCCAAAGTTTTGTTTCACGAGCCTCGGCAAACTTTTCCATCGTATCGTCATATTCCTCAATCGAAGAATAATCATAATCCTTGTACGTATCATAATGAATCACCGTCTGATCTGGCAATCGCGGTTTGACCCGCATTTCCACATTTGGTTTGCCAATACTTAAACCGGCAACAGGCAGAACATAATCCGGCAATCTTAACAGTTCGCTGACTTCTGCGACATCTTTCCGAATTGTCCCAACAACAACTGAGCCCAATCCTAAAGCTTCAGTCGCGATCACAGCATTTTCCAACGCTAAAGCAGTATCAGTGACGGCTGTAATCAACGGGTCCAGACCTTCGCCTATACGGTAGTCCATCTCATAATGATCTGCGACCTTTTGCGTTCTTTTTAAGTCTGCCACAAAAACTAAGAAAACCGAACTGTGCAGCACATGCGGGTTTCCAGGATTCATCTCAACTAGTTTCTCACGGATTTCACGATCTTTTACTACAATAATGCTGTACATTTGTCCGTTCATCCAACTTGGGGCCTGCCGACTTGCCTGCAAAATCTTTTGCAGTTGATCCTCTGATAGCTGATACGTTTCATCAAAATTGCGATAAGTCCGATGTTGCTTCATGATCTCCAACGCTTCCATTTAACTCCTCCTTAACTCCTTTGAAATTGTCTGCAGCTTCGCGAAAAATTGCTCTCGCGTTTGTTTTGTCATCCGAGTGTAATTCACTCTCATTGCCATTGTATCATTACTAAATAGAAATGCGGGGGCGATCAATAATTTTTCTCGCAGAAAAATCTCCCAATCTTTTCTCGTAAGATGTTGATGGCGCCAAGTTAAATATACATAAATACCGCCATTGATCTCAGATACCTCCCAATCATCAGCAATTGCTTCTGCTCCTTTTAAAAACGCCTGCGCCAATTGCTTTAATGTTCCAACCAACACGGCTTGATTATGTTCAAACCGCGAGTCTGTTAAGGCGGTATGAGCGATCACCTGCGGAAAAACACTGATCGAAAAATCCATCATTTGCTTTGCTTCAGATAAACGTTGAATCAGATCTTGATCAGCAACAATCCAGCCTATTTTGATCGAAGAACCAAAGATTTTCGAAAGTGATCCTAAATGAATCACCTGATGCGGTGCGAGTTCCTTCAACGAAGGCGGAATTTCGTTGAAGTTCATTTCCCTAAATACCTCATCTTCAACAATCGGCAATTGATATTTACGACTAAGATCGATCAATGCGTTTCTACGCCGATTCGACATCATTGAACCTGTCGGATTTTGGAAGGTCGGATTCAGGATGATCAATTTGATTTTCTTCGTCAGGATTAATTGTTCCAACTTGTCAATGCGCATTCCTTCGCGATCCATTTCAACTCCGTACAGTCTGATACCCGCACTCGCAAAAATCGGTAACGAGTACAAAAATGACGGGTCTTCAATCGCCACACTATCACCGCTTTGTAACATCACTTGCAATAATAAAAACATCGCCTGTTGCGCGCCTGACGTGATCAGAACTTGATTCGATGAAACCTTGATTTTTTGCTCCGTTTCAATTCGCTGACAAATGACCTGCTGCAGCGGTCGATATCCCAGCGGACTTTGTTTTCGCTCTTCTAATAGCAACTCTTCCCAAGTATAGGAAGGAAAGCGAAAATCCGGGATCAGACTCAATGGGAGCTCACCTGAATAAAGGTCAATTGCCTCTGGGTCATTTAGCAGCTGTTGAAGTTTTTCGAGAAAAGGCTCTTTCGGATGAGCTTCTTGAGTAAACAAACTGCGCCAATCGACTCGCGGCGTCGTACTGCGCCCCCAGTTTCCTTCATTAACTATTGTGCCACTTCCTTGTCTCCGCAATACCCAGCCAAGACTGACTAATTCATCTAAAGCGTGGACAACCGTCGATCGATTCACTTGATAATAGTCCGCCAATTTTCGCTCAGCCGGTAATTTATCCCCTGGCTGCAAGGTGCCGTTTTGAATATAGTTAATGATTTGTTCAATGATCTGCTGATACACTGGTGTGGATTTTTTTTCTGTTAGTTGCCACATATTTTTCCCCTCACTCATTATTGGATGATTCAAAGCTAACCCAATTATTATTGACTGTCAATTGCATGTACGAAAAAAGCCATACCAATCAAATTGATATGACCTTTAAAAAATCTTTTAAAAATTATTAAATTGTATCACCATTAAAGATCGAATTCTTAACAACCACATAATCAACCTTTTGCAAGGCTTCCAAATCATTTCCGCCAGCATAAGAAATCGATGATTGCAAATCCTGCTGCATTTCAACCAATGTGTCTTTTAAAGAACCTTTATAAGGAATCCAAATTTTCTTTCCTTCGACATTTTTCTTTTCACCTTTTTGAAACTCAGAGGCGCTGCCGAAATATTCCTTATAAACCACACCGTCGTCAACCTTCGTTTCACCCGGTGACTCTTCATGTCCAGCAAACAATGAACCGATCATGACCATCGTAGCGCCGAAACGAATCGACTTTGCAATATCGCCATGAGTTCGAATTCCGCCGTCAGCAATGATTGGTTTGCGGGCAGCCTTTGCACACCAGCTCAAAGCCGCTAATTGCCAGCCGCCAGTTCCAAAACCCGTTTTGATTTTCGTAATACAAACTTTCCCAGGTCCAATGCCAAGTTTCGTTGCATCCGCACCGGCGTTTTCTAATTCACGCACGGCTTCTGGTGTACCAACATTCCCAGCAATAACAAACGTCTCTGGTAAATATTTTTTTATATGCTTAATCATATTGATTACCGGGTCAGAATGACCGTGGGCAATATCAATCGTGATAAAATCAGGATTTAACTTTTCTTCAGCAAGTTGTTTTACAAAATCATATTCATACCCTTTTACACCAACACTGATCGATGTAATCAAGCCGCGAGACTGCATCTTCTTTATAAATGGAATTCGTTCTTCTTCATAAAAACGGTGCATAATATAGAAGTAACCATTCTCCGCCAAAAATTCGGCAATGTTTTCATCAATGATCGTCTGCATATTTGCAGGCACGACTGGCATCTTAAAACTAAACTTTCCTAATTGGACGGTCGTATCACATTCTGATCGACTGTTCACAATACACTTGTTAGGGATTAACTGAATATCTTCATAATCAAATACTTTCATAATGGCCTCCAATGATTAAGCTAACTATCTCATCTATTTTTGTCCTGTACGTCCACGCTGAACTAGCTTTACCCCAGCTATAAATTTTTCTTTTATGCTGTACAAAATCGCGAAAAGCGTGACCGACAAAAAAACATAGGGCGATATCGCCCTATGTAATTTACAACATAATCATATAAAAAGCAAGCTGATTTTGACTTTTATAGCAAAAAACACGAACATTAACTTTTTAAACCAGCATGTTCCTTAATTTTTTTGCCTGCAGACTTACTAAAAAGACAACATCTTCCATCTCTTCTTCATTCGTTACTTTCATTTCAATCTGCTGAGTATTTTTCGATACATCTTCAAATTTTTCCTTGAACTCATCTGACATCACTTTTACCATCGGGGATAAATAGCTTATCCCAAAATCCGGAAATGGTGTGATAACAGAAAAATAATCCTTATGGATCTTGATGCGACAAAGCAAACCATCATATTGTTCAATTACAAGCTGCCAACCTGTTTGTTTCTGAAAAATGTATTTGATTTTAGGATCATAATGTCTCATGATTTGGGCCAATAATATTTTTAAATACTGAGAATTGGGTAATCCTGACAAAATCGTCTGAAGTTCGTGTTTGTTATCATCAGCTTTGGATCGTTTTCTTTCCATGGTCCTCGCCTCTTTCACTACGCTCTGGAACGAAAAATAATTCTAACTAATGCAATTGTCTGTATGAGTTAAATTCATTTTATTTTTCTTCGTTTTCATATTTCCTTTTAACGCTTTTTTCATATTTAGTTTAACACTTTTAATTAAAGCTGTCATTTTTTAAATCTCGCTTGGTTTTAAGCATAATAAAAAACGACCCTAAGGTCGTTTTTTATTATTTTAACGATTTCGCTCCAATGTCATTGCGGTAAAAATAGTCCTTAGTATCTGCTTCCTTTAAAGCTTGATAAACGATCTTCTGTGCGGTCTCAATCGTTTCAGCCT
This sequence comes from Enterococcus malodoratus ATCC 43197, assembly GCF_000407185.1. Taxonomy (GTDB): domain Bacteria; phylum Bacillota; class Bacilli; order Lactobacillales; family Enterococcaceae; genus Enterococcus_A; species Enterococcus_A malodoratus. Next base: position 118,040 of record NZ_KE136481.1, on the reverse strand, counting down.
CAGCTTCTACTAAAAGCACTCTGCCCCCAGAAGCTCGTGCTGACCCTTGCTCTTCCGTTACGCCAGCATAATAAACCGCCACCTGCTCGCCGAATTCTGGTATCGCCATCCCTTTTTTATAGTCATTAGGATAACCTTCCGCTGCCAAAACGACACCTACGCAAGCCTGTTCACTCCAGATTAACTCAGGTTCTTGATCCTTTAATAGGTCATCGATTATTTGTGCCAAATCGCTTGTTAACCGTGGCAATACGACTTGTGTCTCGGGATCACCAAAACGAGCATTGAATTCGATTACTTTTGGTCCAGTTTCCGTTGCAATTAAGCCGGCATACAAAATACCTGTAAATGGTGTTCCATTTGCCATCATACCTGAAGCTGCCGGTTTTAAGACCTTGTTTACGGCCGTTTCGACCATTTCTGATGATATTTGCGGAACCGGCGAATAAGCACCCATTCCACCGGTGTTTGGTCCTTTATCCTCATCATAAGCACGCTTATGGTCTTGAGAGATCACCATTGGATAGACTTTTTCATTTTTAACGAATGCTAGTAACGAGAATTCTTCACCCGCCAGAAACTCTTCAACAACAACCTTATCGCCGCTTTCGCCGAAACGATGATCCGTCATCATTTCTTTCAAAGCCTGTAAAGCTTCTGCTAAAGTCATTGCGACTGTTACCCCTTTACCAGCCGCTAAACCATCCGCTTTGATTACGATCGGTGCCCCTTTTTCTTGAACATAATCACAGGCTGCTTGATAGTCAGTAAATGCTTCATAAGCTGCGGTTGGAATATGATTGTCTACCATAATTTTCTTCGCGAACTCTTTCGATCCTTCAATCATCGCCGCCGCTTTGTTCGGTCCGAAGATTTCAAGTCCTACCGCTTGGAAATCGTCAACGATTCCATTAAGCAACGGAATTTCTGGCCCCACAAAAGTCCAAGTAATTTTCTTTTCCTTTGCAAAAGCGATTAAGTCTTTATGGTTATCTTCAGCGATATCTACCAATTGAATCCCATCATTTTTCATACCCGGGTTGCCCTTCGCACAAAAAACATCGGTTACTTTCGGACTCTTCAACATTTTTTTTGCGATGGCATGTTCGCGGCCACCGCTGCCAATAATTAATACTTTCATTGAATCCTCCTCGAATTAATGTCTGAAATGACGAATGCCAGTAAAGACCATCGCAACACCATATTTATTGGCCATAGCGATTGAATCTTTGTCTCGAATACTTCCACCTGGTTGAACGATTGCTTTGATTCCATGCTGAGCGGCATATTCCACACTGTCATCCATTGGGAAATAGGCATCGCTAGCTAGAACTGCCCCGTCCATCCGGCCTTTCGCTTCTTCTAAAGCGATTTTGACTGAACCTACACGATTCATTTGCCCAGCACCAACACCCACCGTTTGATGTTCATTGGCAACAACAATCGCATTTGATTTCACGTGTTTAACTGCCTTCCAAGCAAAAGCCAACGCTCTTAGCTCTTCTGCGGATGGTTTGCGATCCGTTGCCACTTCCCACTCTTCTGGAATTTCTTCGACTACATCTTGCTCTTGAACAAGTAAACCGCCTAATACTGAAACCATTTCTGGTTGACTATTCACTTGATTACTAAAGTCTAAGGTCATTAAACGCAGATTTTTTTTGTTGGACAATACGTCAAACGCTTCTTTACTGAAACTTGGTGCAATGATGATTTCCAAGAATAATTTATGCATTTCTTCAGCTGTCGCAAGATCAACCTCACGATTGGCAACTAAAATCCCGCCAAAAATTGATGTTGGATCTGCTTCATAAGCAAATTGATAGGCCTCTGAAATCGTCCGGCCGCTGCCGATACCACATGGATTCATATGTTTCAACGCTACGACTGTCGGCTCGGTGAATTCACGAGCGATGCGAATAGCCGCATCCGCATCTTTGATATTGTTATAAGATAATTCTTTTCCATGTAACTGATGAGCGCTTGCGATTGAATAAGCTGTCGGCAACGCATCTTGATAAAAAGCTGCCGTTTGATGGCTGTTTTCACCATAACGCAATGTTTGCTTCAAATCATAAGTTAGAGTCAACTTTTCTGGCTCAACATCATTCACGCTCTTTGTCAAATAGTCAGCGATCAACGCGTCATAAGCAGCGGTGTGACGAAAAACTTTTGCTGCTAGACGTTTGCGTGTTTCTAAAGAAGTTGCTTGATTGCTTTCCAATTCAGCTAATACCAGCGCATAATCTTTCGGATCAACGACAACCGTTACTGATTGAAAGTTTTTTGAGGCAGAACGCAGCATACTTGGTCCACCGATATCAATGTTTTCGATCGCATCTGCTTCCGTCACATCTGGTTTAGAAATTGTTTCTTTAAATGGATACAGATTCACACAAACAAAATCAATTGGTTGAATATCATGTGCTTTCATTGCATCCATATGAGTCGTTAAATCTCTTCGGCCCAGCAATCCGCCATGAATTTTAGGATGGAGCGTTTTAACCCGTCCATCCATCATTTCCGGAAAGCCTGTTACTTCATCAATACTCAACGTCGGAATTCCGGCTTCATCCAAAACTTTTTTGGTTCCGCCAGTTGAAATAATCTCGACTCCTGCTTGAACCAATCCTTTAGTAAATTCTACAACTCCGGTTTTATCTGAAACACTAATTAATGCTCTTGTCATGATGACACTCCTTATTCCTGATAATATACCTATATTTTGTCTTCTTACCGTATATAGCCGCCATTATTAAAACTATTTATCGCCGCGTTCATTTTTCATCCGATTTACATATTTCTGCAAGAACTTCTGGATAGAGCCGATGTTCTACTTGATGAATCTTTCGCTCTAAATCGGCTAGACTATCCTCTTTAGCGACCTGTACTTTGCCTTGAGCAATGATTGGCCCAGTATCTACTCCACTATCAACATAATGAATCGTGACTCCAGTTTCTTCCACACCTGCTTCATAGGCATCCTTAATTCCGTGCAGACCTGGAAAATTAGGCAACAGTGCTGGATGAATATTGACGATTCGATTTGGAAAGGCCGTTAACAGCTCCTTGCCGATGATTCGCATGTATCCCGCTAGGACAACTAGTTCTACATCATAACGTTTTAATACATCTAACAGCGCAGCCTCGTAGCTTTTTTTATCGGAAAATTCTTTCAGTTCAAAACTTTCACAAGGAATCTCAAACCGCTGGCCTCTCTGAAGTACATAAGCATCATGATGGTCTGAAAATAATAGGACTAATTCGGCTGGAATCTTCTTTTCTTTAACTGCCTGAGCAATCACCTCAAAATTCGACCCATTTCCTGATGCTAAGACGGCTATTCTCATGCCTTAGCTCCTTTAAAAACGATCGCCGAATCTTGCTTGTCAGTGACTTTGCCAATCACATAGGCAGCTTCATTGCGTTCTTTCAAATCGGCCTGTAAATCGGCTAGTTTTTCTGGTGCCACTGCCAATACCATACCGATACCCATATTGAAAATCTCATACATCTCCATTTCAGGAATCTCACCATATTTCGCTAACGCATCAAATATCGGCAAAACGGGCCAAGAACCCAATTCAATCTCACATGCCAAGCCTTCGGATAACATCCGCGGCAGGTTTTCAACAAATCCGCCGCCAGTCACATGGGCGATACCGTTAACTAATTCTTTTTTGACTAGCGGTAAAACTGACTCAACGTAAATTTTAGTTGGCGTTAAAATTTCATCACTCAAAGATTCACTCAATTCTGGAAGTTTTTCATCAATCGCAAAGTTATTAGTTTCAAAGAAAACTTTACGTACTAATGAATAACCATTGGAATGAATTCCCGATGATGGCAATCCAACTAAAACATCTCCCGCTTTGATATTCTCGCCGGTAATCATCTGGCTTTTCTCAGCAATGCCGACAGTAAATCCGGCTAAATCGTAATCATCTTCGCCATACATTCCCGGCATCTCAGCAGTTTCTCCGCCAATCAAAGCCGCCCCCGCTTGTACGCAACCTTCGGCGACACCAGCAACGACTTGCTCCAGACGTGCAGGCACATTTTTACCTGTGGCAATATAATCCAAGAAGTAAAGCGGTTCAGCACCTTGTGCCACGATATCATTTACGCACATCGCTACACAATCGATCCCGATTGTATCATGTTTATCAGCTTGGATAGCTACCATCAATTTCGTTCCGACTCCGTCCGTACCAGAAACTAAAACAGGTTCTTTCAGATCAAATTGACTTAAATCAAAGCACCCGCCAAATCCACCGATGGCTCCCATTACGCCTAATCGCTCGGTTCTTTTGACGTGCTTCTTGATACGTTCTACTACTTCATAACCAGCTTCAACATCGACACCGGCTCTGGAATATGCATTTCCCACTCGATTCTCTCCTTATTCATTTTTCAAAAAATCGAAAAATAAGTTTTTTTATTTTGCTTTATACCAGTCAATAACGTTTTTATTGCTAAAATGTTTGTCAAAAATTGATTGCAAAAAAACGAAGCTGGTCTGCTCTTATTATTTCTATCCTTTAAATAAATGACGTTTTTTCTTTTAAGGTTGCTTGATAATGTGCCTCGTAATCATAAAGTGGCGTTGGATAATCACCGTTAAAATAAGCCATACATAATCCTGAATAAGGGGCATCAAAATCTAATCCGATCGCGTCGATCAAACCGTCTTCACTTAAGAAGGACAACGAATCTGCACCAATCATTTCGCGAATCTCTTCGATCGAATGATTTGCGGCAATTAGTTCCTTACGCGTTTGAATATCAATCCCATAAAAGCACGGATAACGTAATGGCGGTGAAGCAATGCGTACGTGGACCTCTTTCGCTCCAGCTTCTTTCAAAAGATTAACGATTCGGCGGCTGGTCGTGCCTCGTACGATTGAATCATCGACCATAATGACTCTTTTGCCTTCAACGACTCCCCGAACAGCTGAAAGCTTCATTCGAACACCTTGTTCTCGAAGCTCTTGAGTAGGCTGAATGAATGTCCTGGCCACATATTGATTTTTCACCAAGCCCATTTCATAAGGGATACCAGATTCTTCCGCATAACCGCTGGCCGCGGATAATGAAGAATTTGGCACACCCACAACCATGTCTGCTTCAATCCCGGCCTCTTGCGATAAAATCCGGCCCATATTTTTACGAGCACTATGCACATTGACACCAGCAATATTAGAATCCGGTCGTGCAAAGTAAATATATTCCATTGAACAAATTGCGTGTTGAGTATCTTCCGTGAAACGTTCAACAGTTAAGCCTTCATCATTGATCGTGATAATTTCGCCCGGGTTAACATCCTGGATGAATTTTGCGCCCACAACTTCCAAGGCACAAGTTTCTGATGCGACAACGTAGGCGCCATTAACCATCTGCCCAATCGATAACGGACGGAAACCATTTGGATCTAGTGCTGCTACCATTGACTCTTCGGTTAACATTAGGTAGGCAAAACCGCCCTTAACCGTGTCTAAGGCCTCTTTCATTCGTTCGCACAATGACTCTTTTTGACTACGGCGAATTAGATGCATCAAAATCTCTGTATCAGAATTTGAATGGAAGATTGCACCATCTATTTCCAATTCTTTTCGAAGACTTTTGGCGTTGGTCAGATTTCCATTATGAGCCAAAGCAAAATCCCCATCGTAAAAATTGAATAGGAAAGGCTGAATGTTATCAACACTGCTAGTTCCTGCTGTAGCATAACGGACATGTCCAATTGCTGATTGTCCAGTCAATTGATTCAATTGACGTTCGTCTTTGAAAACTTCGGATAATAAACCCAAACCGCGTGTACTCATCAATTTGCCGCTGTCATTACTGACGATTCCGGCACCTTCTTGTCCACGATGCTGCAAACTATGCAAGCCAAAATAAGTGACGCGAGCAGCATCTGGGTGTCCCCAGATGCCAAAAACGCCACACTCTTCATTTAAACTTCTTACTTCATTAGACATGGAATGGCTTCCTCCCATAATTCTTTCGCTGTCTTAGTCGCTACCGTAATTTCTCCATCATCAGCAGTCAGTTTAAGCTCACCCGTATTCGTGACATTCCCGATTTTTTCAGCCTTTTCTCCAGCAAACTTTTCAAAAGCTGCTTGATTTTCTGCCTTGACAGAAAGGACAAAGCGAGATTGCGTTTCAGCAAATAGATTTTCTACCGGCATATTAGCAGTCACATCAACCCCTAAAAGATTGTTAAAGGTTGCTTCTGCAATCGCAACAGCTAAACCACCCTCGGCACAATCATGGGCACTTGCAACCAAACCAGCCTTGATTGCTGAAAGAACCAACTCTTGATTCGCTTTCTCAACAGATAAATCAAAGTCCATTAATTTTCCTTCGATCAAGCCTTTTTGCATTTTTTGAATCTCAGTTCCATTAAAATCGGCTTTCGTTTCACCGATTACATAAATCAAATCACCCGCTTGTTTGAATTCTTGCGTCGTGATATGGGCCAAGTCTTCAATCAAACCTACCATTCCGATCATCGGTGTTGGATAGATTGCCTTACCGTTTGTTTCGTTGTACATAGAAACGTTTCCTGAGATAACTGGTGTGTTCAAAGTACGACATGCTTCTGAAATACCATCAGCAGAAGTCCATAATTCCCAGAATCCTTCTGGTTTTTCAGGCGAGCCGTAGTTTAAACAATCCGTAATCGCTAATGGTTGTCCACCAGAAGCAACAATATTACGAGCTGCTTCAGCAACCGCGATCTGTCCGCCAACTTCAGGATTTAAATAAAGATAACGAGCATTACAGTCAGTTGTCATTGCCAACGCTTTATTTGTTCCACGTACTCGCATCACTGCCGCATCGCTTCCGGGACATACAACAGTGTTTGTCCGAACCTGCGAATCATACGTTTCATAAATCATTTTCTTCGAAGCAATCGTTGGTTGCTGCAATAGTGATAACAAGGTTTCTGATGCATCGTTCACTTCCGGTTTGAAATCGGCCATGTTCGCAAATTCTTGGATACGAGCAGGTTCTTTTTTCTCATTTTCGTAAACTGGAGCATCCTCAGCTAACGCATCAACTGGCAAATTAGCAACTTCTTTTCCATGATGATATAAACAATACATACCGTCATCCGTTACTTCACCGATCGTGACTGCATCTAATTCATAACGCTTAAACAGTTCGACCACTTCATCTTCGTGGCCTTGTTCCACACAAATCAACATCCGTTCTTGTGATTCGGATAACATCATTTCATACGGTGTCATATTTGTTTCACGCTGCGGCACATCATCTAGATAAAGTTTCAGACCTGATCCGGCCTTTGATGCCATCTCCGAACTTGAGGAAACTAAACCAGCAGCTCCCATATCTTGGATACCAATCAAAATATCTGCATGGTCTAAAATCAATTCTAAACAAGCTTCCAACAATAATTTTTCCATGAATGGATCGCCGACCTGAACAGCCGAGCGTTGTTGTTCTTCACCTTCCACAAACTCTTCAGAAGCGAATGTAGCACCATGAATTCCATCACGACCCGTCTTAGCTCCCACATACATGATAGAATTGCCAACACCCTTAGCTTGGCCTTTTTGAATATCTTTATGATCCATTAATCCAACACACATGGCGTTTACTAATGGATTTCCCTCGTAACAAGGATCAAATGCTACCTCGCCACCAACTGTTGGAATGCCGATACAGTTTCCGTAACCGCTGATTCCAGCGACAATTTCTTCTAATAAGTATTTTGTACGAGGAGTGTTCAACTCACCAAAACGCAAGGAATCCAGCATCGCTATAGGTCGAGCACCCATGCTGAAGATGTCGCGAATGATTCCGCCGACACCTGTTGCTGCGCCTTCATAAGGCTCTACTGCTGAGGGGTGATTATGACTTTCAGCCTTGAAAACAACGGCCTGTCCATCGCCAATATCGACGATTCCCGCACCTTCTCCAGGCCCCTGTAAGACTTGTGGTCCATCTGAAGGGAATTTTCTTAAGACTGGTTTTGAATTTTTATATGAACAATGTTCACTCCACATTACGGAGAAAAGTCCGGTTTCAGTATAATTTGGCAGGCGTCCAAGAATCTCTTCTGAAATTAAGCGATATTCTTCATCGGTCAAACCCCATCCAGCGTATACACGCTGATCTTTGATCTCTTGAGCCGTTGGTTCTAATTTCATCATTAGTTTGCAGTCACCTTTCCAAAATTATTTAGTATAGAAGCAAAAAATTTCTTGCCATCGTCTGAGCCAAGCAATTCTTCCATCGCCCGTTCTGGGTGAGGCATCATTCCTAGAACGTTTCCAGCCTTGTTAGTAATACCTGCAATGTTTTCAACACTTCCGTTGATATTCTCACCTTCGTAGGTGAAAACAATTTGGTCATTGGCTTTAAGATCGGCCAGTGTTTCATCATCGCAATAATAATTTCCTTCGCCGTGAGCAACGGGAATTTGAATTACCTCATTTGCTTGATACTCGGAAGTAAATTTTGTTTGGTTATTCACAACTTTAAGCGGGGTAATTTTACTAATAAACTTCAATGAGTCATTCCGGCGTAATGCTCCAGGCAGCAAACCTGCTTCAGTCAGAATCTGAAATCCATTGCAAGTACCGAAAACCGGCTTGCCCTCTTCAGCGAAGCGAATAACTTCTGACATAATATTGGCGAAACGAGCGATCGCACCACAACGCAGATAATCACCATAAGAAAAGCCGCCAGGAAGCAAGACTCCGTCGAAGCCTTCCAAGCTGTCTGCATCATAACGAACGTACTCGCAATCCGCTCCCATGATTTCCTTCATCGCCCAGTACATGTCCAAATCACAATTTGAGCCGGGAAATACAATGACTGCAAATTTCATGTTAAACTTCCTCCGATGTCATAATTTCATAACGATAAGTTTCCATATTCACGTTGGCTAACAACTTGTCACAAACTTCCTCAATCATTTCTTCAACAGGGCGATCACTTTTAGCAACTTTGATTTCGAAATATTTTCCGATTCGAACATCCTCGATCTCATCATAGCCTAGACGATGCACAGCACCTTTCACCGCTTCTCCCTGTGGGTCTAATACAGAATCCTTATACGTTACATAAACTTTCACAAAATACATGCTTATTCTCCTCGCTTTTCTAATCTATTTAGTACTTCTTGATATACCGGAATAATGTCACCTAAGTCTCGACGATAAATATCCTTATCTAAATGTTCATTCGTTTTCTTGTCCCATAATCGACAAGTATCGGGGGAAACCTCATCAGCTAATAAAATTGAACCGTCGTTTTGACGACCAAATTCCAATTTGAAATCAATCAATTTGATCTCCATTGAATCAAATAATTCGATCAGTGCTTGATCGACTTCCAGAGCCATCTGACGTAATTGCGCTATTTCATCTGCTGTAGCAATTTCTAACAACTTGATATGATCTTCTGTGACCATTGGATCATCCAGTTCGTCGTTTTTGTAATAAAACTCAACGATTGGTGATTTCAATGGTGATCCTTCTGGGATAGCCAGTCTTTTTGAAAAACTTCCCGCAGCAACATTTCGAACAACTACTTCTAAAGGGATAATCTCAACTGCTTGAATCAGCTGCTCATTTGCAGAAAGCTGTTTAATATAGTGATTCTTAATTTCTTTACTTTTTAAGTAATCAAAAATCCGTCCAGTGATTTGATTATTAAGTTCGCCTTTACCACTAATTTGATCCTTCTTTGCACCATTCAAAGCAGTCGCTTGATTTAAGTACTCGACCCAAACTATTTCAGGGTCATCCGTTTGAAACAATTGTTTTGCTTTTCCTTCATACAGTAAAGTGCCTTTTTCCACGTCCTAACGCTCCCTTTTGATGAACATTCTAGAAACAAACACCAAAATCGTTCGTTTCTTAATTTCATCTTTAGTGTAACAACAGAAAATAAAATTTTCAATAATATATCGGATATTATAATGAAAGAACACTACTAATGTTCGTGTTTAGAAACTTGTTTGTTCCCTAGTTTCGTTGCAGCAACAAAGATAGCGTTTACATTTTGTGAAAATGGTGCTATATTTAATTCGAATGAAATAGATGGAGGAATGGCTTATGCTAGATGCACCTGCAGCAGCTCAAAAATTTCTTGATTCAATGAAAGATACAGACAAGCAACATTTGTTTAATGCCTTGTTAGGGTTGGACTCTACCCACAGCCTGAATTGCAATACGAGCTTTTATTCTTATCGTAATTTAAAGAAGCTTTTGCATCCAAAACAGTCTCAAGCAATGCAGTCTTTGCATTTTTCCAATCATTCTCAGGAAGAGCTAGTCATTAGACAGCTGAAGGATCACTCATTCTTAAAAAATTCTTATCGAATCGAGATTCTTCTAAATAGACAAACTTATGACTATCGTTTGATAGACTGCTTATTGGAACAACTTCACGAAAGTTGTTTTGCGGATATTTATTCTTATGCATAAAACAAAAAACCTCTTGCCGGCTGGCAAGAGGTTTTTTTTATTTTATACCTACACGTTCAAAAACTTTATCAACATTTTTCAAATGGTAATTATAATCAAACGCGTCGTCTAATTCAGCGGCGGATAAAACGCTCGTGATCTTTTCGTCAGCATCTAATAACGGACGGAATTGCACTTGGTTGTCCCAAGCGTAGGCTGTTTTTGGCTGTACCAAATCATAAGCCTCTTCACGAGTCATTCCTTTATCAATTAATTTCAGAAGAACACGCTGGCTATAGATCAATCCGAATGTCGCTTGCATATTACGCTTCATATTTTCTGGGAAGACCGTCAAGTTCTTAACGATATTTCCAAAACGATAGAGCATGTAATCTACTAAAATAGTTGTATCTGGTGTGATGATCCGTTCAGCGGATGAATGAGAAATATCACGTTCATGCCATAAAGCGACATCTTCAAAAGCAGTAATCAAATGACCGCGTACCACACGAGCCAATCCGGTCATATTTTCAGAACCAATTGGGTTGCGTTTATGAGGCATCGCCGATGAACCCTTTTGTCCTTTTGCGAAAAATTCTTCCACTTCCCGTGTTTCAGATTTTTGAAGTCCGCGAATTTCAGTTGCGAAGCGTTCGATCGACGTTGCGATCAAAGCTAGACTTGAAAAATATTCCGCATGTAAATCTCTAGGTAAAACTTGAGTCGATACTTCTTGTGGACGAATACCTAATTTTTCACAGACAAATTCTTCAACGAATGGCGGGATATTCGCAAATGTTCCAACTGCTCCAGAAATTTTACCCGCTTCCACACCTTTTGCCGCATGTTCAAAACGTTCGATATTGCGTTTCATTTCTGAATACCAAGTTGCTAGCTTCAAACCAAAAGTCGTTGGTTCAGCATGAACACCATGAGTCCGCCCCATCATAACGGTATCTTTGTGTTCTTTGGCCTTTTCACCAATAATCGCTAAGAAATCCTGCAAGTCTTGACGTAAAATATCATTGGCCTGCTTATAAAGATAACCATATGCCGTATCTACTACGTCCGTACTGGTCAACCCGTAATGAACCCACTTGCGCTCTTCGCCCAGTGTCTCAGAAACTGCCCGGGTGAAGGCCACTACATCATGTTTTGTTGATTGTTCAATTTCTAAGATCCGATCAATATCGAATCCCGCATTCGCGCGAATTTTTTCTACATCAGCCTTAGGAATCTCACCTAACTCTGCCCAAGCTTCATCTGCTAAGATTTCTACTTCTAACCATGCTTTATAACGATTTTCATCGCTCCAAATATTTCCCATTTCAGCTCTTGTATATCGAGTTATCATTATGTTCTCCTTTTTTCCTGCTAATGAAAGAATTTTAAAAAGATTTGTTTACGTTCGACGCTTTTTAATCCCACGTCTCAGTTTTCTTGATATCGTCTAATGTCCGTTGGATGCTATCCGTTAAAATCGTAATATGGCCCATCTTTCGACCCTTTTTAGGCATCGCTTTACCATAATAGTGGAAATGCCAATCTGGCCACAGATCGATCATTTCATACGTCTTCAACAAATTCTCGCCCAAAACGTTGATCATCACCGCGTTTGATAGTAACCTCGGTTCACTCAAAGGCCAGCCGCAAATTCCGCGAATATGGGCATCAAACTGACTCATCGTGCAAGCTTCAATCGTATAGTGACCGGAATTATGTGGTCGCGGTGCAATTTCATTAACGTAAAGCGCTCCTGCCTTTGTTAAGAAAAATTCTACGCAAAGCGTTCCAACCAAATCTACCCCTTGTGCGATTACTTTGGCGATTCGACTCGCCTCTTTCGCAACAGCAGGCTCAATTCCAGCAGGTGCAATCGTTTCATGAAGAATATTGTTGCGATGGATATTTTCTACTACTGGGAATGTTACATAATCGCCGATGTTGTTTCCCGCTACCTGAACAGACAACTCCTTTTCAAAAGGAATCCATGCTTCTAAAACACATGTCCCTTGACGCAATAGGTTCATCGACGGTGCTAAATCGGCTGTACTTTTCAATACGTATTGTCCGTGTCCGTCATATCCTCCGCGAGTAGTTTTCAACACGCATGGATAACCGATCCCTTCAATGGCATCTTGAATATCCGTAGGACTGATAATCGTCGCATACGGAGCAATCACGATATTATTATTTTCTAAAAAGGACTTCTCCATTAGACGATCTTGACTGATCGCCAAAAGATCAGTACCTTGGGGAACATTTGCGAAATGTTGAATTTGATTAATCGTATCAACATCCACATTTTCAAATTCATAAGTAATCACTTGTGATCTGCGGGCCATTTCTTCCAGAGCCATTTGATCATCGTAATCAGCAACAATATGCCAATCCGAAACTTGCGCAGCCGGACAATCTCCAGTCGGATCGATCACACCTGTGCGAAAACCCATTTCCTTTGCGCTGATAGCCATCATACGGCCTAGTTGTCCTCCGCCTACGATACCAATCGTAGAGCCTGGTTTTAACGATTTAACCAAGTTGTTCACTACTTTCCAATACAGTTTGTGTCATCTGCTGCCGTTTTTCTTCCAATCGGTCAGCTACTTTTTTATCATACATTGAAAGCATCTGAGCCGCAAGTAGTCCTGCGTTAGTTGCACCTGCTTTTCCGATTGCCGTGGTAGCAACAGGTACACCTCCGGGCATTTGTACAATAGACAATAAGGAATCTAGCCCATTTAGTGCCTTGGATTGGACTGGAACACCGATTACCGGCAAAGTCGTTTTCGCCGCTACCATACCCGGTAAATGAGCCGCACCGCCTGCGCCGGCAATAATTACCTTGATTCCACGTCCACGCGCCTTCTCTGCAAAGTCGAACATTAAGTCCGGTGTACGATGAGCAGAGACAACTCGTTTCTCGTATGCAACGCCTACTTCATCAAGGCTCTCGCAAGCATGTTTCATTGTCTCCCAATCGGATGTACTTCCCATAATAACTGCAACTTCTGGATTCATAATTAGCTCCCTTCGTTAGTCAAACTTATTTTAGCAAGTCCCAATAAGTAAGTCAAAACGTAATTCGAATATTAACAGATAATTTTAATCCATCGTTCGTGTTTCATCCGAATAGAAAAAAACGCAGCTTACGCCGCGCCATTTTCTATTTTAGTTTCTCTTTTATACCCGTGAAATAGAAGGTTCAGAATAATAGCAGACAAACTGCTCATAACGATACCGTTGCCCGTAAACATTTGAACTGTTTCCGGCAATTTCGAAAATAGTGTCGGCATTGCATTAAAACCTAGACCAAAACCAATTGAAATCGCAATAATCAATAGATTTTTTTCATCGTTATAGTTTACTTTTGATAGCATCTTCATTCCCTGAACAGCAACCATGCCGAACATTACCAGCATTCCTCCGCCTAAAACCGGTTCAGGAATAATTTGAGCAAGAGCTCCGACCTTTGGGAAAAGCCCCAAGATGATCAAAAAGATCGCTGAAAAGTAAATTGGACGGCGTGTTTTAATTCCAGATAATTGCACCAGCCCAACATTTTGCGAGAAACCAGTATAAGGGAATGTATTGAATAGTCCGCCTAAGATGACCGCTAAACCTTCAGCACGATAGCCTCGTTTTAAATCATCCTCTTTTACCTGTTTACCAACAATATCTCCTAAGGCAAAGTAAACACCAGTAGACTCAACCATACTTACAATAGAAATAATAATCATTAATAGAATAGAAAATGGCTCAAATTTCGGTGTTCCAAAATAAAATGGTTGCGGTACATGGAACATTGGTGCGTGTCCAATCGCCGCTAAATCTACTTGTCCTAAAAGTGCTGCTAAAACTGTTCCGCCGACTAACCCAACTAATACTGCAATCGAACGAACAAATCCACGACCGAATACCTGAATAGCTAAAATCAATAAGATCGTCACGAAAGCCAAGAGCAAATTCGTAGGATCTCCAAAGGTTTTGTTAGCAGCATCGCCGCCGCCCATTTTGGTAATGGCTACCGGAATCAATGTTAAACCAATAGTTGTAATGACTGTTCCTGTAACGATCGGCGGAAATAATTTTTCTACCTTAGAAAAGAAACCTGAGATCAGAACAACAAAAATCCCCGCTGCAATAATGGAACCATAGACTGTTCCAACCCCTTGTGTCTGTCCAATCAAGATTAACGGAGCCACGGCTTGGATCGCACAACCTAAAACAACTGGCAGACCGATTCCGAAGAATTTATTTACCGTCAATTGTAGCAGCGTCGCAACGCCACACATGAAAATATCGATCGATATCAAATACGTCATTTGTGCTTCATTGAATCCCAACCCAGTCCCAATCAAAAGGGGGACTGCTACTGCTCCTGCATACATTGCTAAAAGATGCTGTAAACCTAAAACTGCTGATTTTCCATTTCCTGTTTCGCTTGTCACTCTATGCGTCCTCCTCGATAAACGTTACTTTACCGTCATGTAAGGAAGAAATTCTCGCTAAGGAAACAACTGGGATGTCCATGTCCTCGATTAATTGGCGACCATCTTGGAAAGATTTTTCGATCAAAATACCAATTCCGGCAACATTGGCTCCCGCCTGTTGACATAATTCAATTAATCCTTTAGCGGCTTGCCCGTTCGCTAAGAAGTCATCGACTAATAAGACATTGTCCTCTGCAGAAAGGAATTTACGAGAAATAGAGATTGTGCTGGTAACTTGTTTTGTAAAGGAATAAACAGAAGCGGTCAATAGTTCTTCATCCATCGTTAAACTCTTAGACTTGCGGGCAAAGATCATCGGCACTTTCAAAGCTTGTGCAGCATAAACAGCCGGCGCGATCCCAGAAGCTTCAATCGTTACCACTTTCGTGATTTTTTTGTCCGCGAAAACTTCCGCTAAACGTTTGCCCATGGCATCCATCAATTCAGGATCAACTTGGTGTGTGATAAACTCATCAACTTTTAAAACACCTTCACCTAAAACGCGGCCATTGTCTTTGATACGATCTGTCAATTCTTTCATTATACTCTTCTCCTTTTTCATTTCTTGTCGTTTTTTGATTACTACAAAAAACGCACCTCATCTGCAAAGCAAAAAAGGTACGTAACCGTACGATTTTTACTTATAGTCTTGCGTTTACGGCACAAGGTAGAAACTGTCAACCATATTATGACGATATATAAGTTCACTGCCAATGAAAATTTTCACTGGAGTTTATGAAATATGAAGATTATTATAGCAGATAGAAATCAGCTGTAAACTAGAATTATTTCAAATGAGAAGATTGATAGTTGAATTAAATGGTTATCTCACTTTCGCCAACAATCCTTTCTATTTATAATAGGAAGAAATACTCCGACAGTAATCTTGACAATTCAAATTAATTGGCAATCCTGTATTGATTTGAGATGATTAGGTATAAGGTATATTAAACAATCAGAAAAGGAGGGGCTTCAATTGCTTGATTTTTATTCTATTTCAGGTGAAGGTATAAAAAAAGAGACTCGCAAAGGAAATTGGTTAGCTGTTTCTAATCCAACTGAAGACGAAAAGGAGCAATTACATAATGACTATGACCTGCCAAAAAAATTCTTTTCATTAGGCGAGAACTATTCAAATGTTTCTTTTTTTAAAAAATACCAAACGGAAGATAAAGACCCCATTTGTCTGATGCTCTTTATCAATATTGAATCAATTGATGAACCAGAATTACTCTCTTCCACCGTAACGATTTTTTTAACTTCAGAGGTTTTGATCACGGTAAGTGAATCGCCACTTATTGATGAAGTGCTAGAAAATTATAAATCCGATATTACTACAAAAGCCGGACTGATCCTGCATACACTGCAAGTGATCAACAGTCATTATCTTGCCTTTCTGCGGAAGCAGCGTGAAACAATTGAAGAAATCAGTCAAGGAACCTCGAACGGTTCGAACAAAACTATTCTGGAAAAAACGACTCACACAGAGAAGAATCTAGTTTATATTGATAATCTCTTAAAAGAGCAGCGTAAAACAATCAATCATCTTTTAGAGTCAAGTCTCGTTTCTTCTGATAGAGATTTGGCGATTGAGATCGAACTTCAGACCAAACAGGCAACCACTTCTGTTCAGATCTATCGAGAGATGCTCGGCTCGATCAGCGGGTTAATTAATAGTATGATGGATAATCGTCTAAATCAATTAATGAAGTTTTTAAATACAGCCTCTCTGCTCCTCGCTTTACCGACACTGATTTTCAGTCTATGGGGAATCAATACAGGTGGTTTATTGTGGCGCGATTCTGAAATTGGCTCAATTATGGTCGTACTGCTGGCCTTACTCATTTCCATTGTGAGTGGCGTTTATCTCTTCAAAAAAGATTACGATGCATAAAAAAGAAGCAACGGCATTTTTAGGCCGTTGCTTCTTTTCTTTTAGATTATTTTAGTTCGTTGGCTACTGAGAAGTGGCCAATAACATCAGTGATACGGTTCAAGTCAACGTTACCGCCAGATACGACAGCAACAACTTTTTTACCTTTCACATATTTATCCACTTTACCAGCAAGAATAGCTGCTGTAGCTAATGCGCCAGCGCCTTCAACAACGATTTTTGTCCGTTGGATTAAATCTTTCATAGCAACTTCGATTTCTTGTTCAGATACAGTAACCATATCGTCAACTAGAGCCTCAACTACTTCGAAAGTAAGATCTCCCGGAAATTCTACCGCACAACCGTCAGCAATTGTTGGAGCCACTTTATAGCCCACTTTTTTGCCTTCGCGGAATGAAGCAGTCATCCCATGGATATTATCCGCTTGAACACCAATAATATTGATGTTTGGATTGAATGTTTTCATTGCGACTGCAATACCAGAAATCAGTCCGCCACCGCCGACAGGAACGATTACAGTATCGACATCCCAGATAGAATCTAGAATTTCAAGACCAATCGTGCCTTGTCCAGCCATTACAGATTCGTCATCGTAAGGAGGAATGTAAGTCACGCCAGTTTCTTCAACGATTTTTTCGCAGTAAGCTTTCGCTTCATCAAAACCAGAACCATGAAGAATAACTTTTGAACCATATCCTTCAGTTGCTTCAACTTTCGCTTTTGGTGCAGTTTCAGGCATTACGATCGTGCTTTCGATACCTAATAATTTAGATGTCAAAGCCACACCTTGTGCATGATTACCGGCTGAAACGGCGATAACACCTTTATCTTTTTCCGCTTGTGTTAAATGGGCGATTTTGTTGAACGCTCCACGGAATTTGAATGAACCAGTTAATTGCATATTTTCCAATTTCAAGAACACTTGACCGCCAGTTTTTGCGGTTAAGAACATTGATTGAATTAAAGGGGTCACACGACCATATTGTTTTACAACATTTTTAGCTTCATGAATGTCTTCAATAGATACAGGCAATTTTGTCATTGTATCAGTCATTACAGAACATCTCCTACCTCAGTATAAGTAACATCGATTGAATCTGCTAAAGCTTTAGAAACGACTTTACCATTGTATACGCTCAAACCTGATACTAATGAATCATCAGATTTCAATGCTTCTTCTAATCCTTTCACGCTAACTTCTTTAAGGAATGAAATATTTCCTTTAGCTAGAGCGATTGTAGCTGTTCTTGGTGTAGCACCAGGCATATTAGGAACAGCATAGTGAATTACGCCATGTTTAGTAAATACAGGATCCGCATGGTTCGTTGGTTTGTCGATTGTTTCAACAGTACCACCTTGGTCGATCGCAATATCAACGATCACAGAACCCGGTTTCATTGATTCAACCATGTACTCTTTAACTAATTTTGGTGGCTTAGCCCCTGGAATCAAGATAGTTGAAATAAACACATCTGCTTCTTTGATTTTATCTTCTAAGTTTTCAGTATTTGAAACGATTACATCAACGTTATGGTCTTTGTAACGATCTTGTAATTGTTTGATACGTTTTTCGTTCACTTCAAGGATGATTACGTGGCAACCGATACCAACAGCCATATCTGCAGCATTTTCAGCCGCATTCCCGCCGCCTAAGATAACGATTGTTCCAGCTTCAACGCCTTCGATTCCTGGAAGTAAGATTCCTTCGCCGCCGTGTTGTTTTTCTAAGTAGTATTGACCTAAGTTAACTGCACGACGTCCAGCAATCGCACTCATAGGTTTCAATAATTCTAAAACACCATTGATCGAAATGTTTTCACCAGATAAAGCAGTAACGCCAACTTCCATCATTTTTTCAACACAAGCTTTATTCGCTGCTAAGTGTAAGAAGCCCCAAATAATTTGACCCTTTTTAAAATAGTGGTATTCACTTTCCATTGGTTCTTTAACTTTTACGATTAGATCAGCAGTCCATGCTGTATCTGTATCTACAATCTTACCGCCTGCTTCAACATATTGTTCATTAGTAAAACCTGAACCTGCACCAGCATTATCGTCAACTAGTACTTCATTTCCTGCTTCAACTAAAATTTTTACGTTCTCAGGTGTCATGCCTACACGTGCCTCACCTTGTTTTGGATCTTTAATTACGCCAATTTTCACGGTAAATCACTCCTATAGATTTATTATCGAAGTTCTTTAACTTCGGAACAAGTTTAATATATCACAATGCCTTTTTTAAGCAACGATCATGCCTCAAGTGTTATTGATATCTCATTCTTTCAAACAACACCTTAATTTAACCAAAAAAAAATACCTGAAAACACTGTTATAACAGCGTTTTCAAATAAGAATGTTTTCATTTTAGTTTTTATTATTCTCTTCAAAAAGTTCTTTTAATAAAAATAGGTGCAAACGTTACCACGTTTTTGTGTGAATATTCTCATTTGAAATCGGCTCAACTTTGTTATTTGAAATGAAAACAAAAAAGCTGAGGAATTATTCCTCAGCTTTTGTTTGGCAGTCCGGACATAAGCCATATACCTCTAAACGGTGTTTGTTGATTTGATACCCAGTCAGTTTACTCGAAGCCATCTCCACATCTTCTAATCCAGGATAGAAAAAGTCAACGATTTTTCCGCACTCTGTACAAATTGCATGATAATGCTGCTTATTCGTGAAATCAAAACGACTTGCTGCATCTCCATAGTTCATTTCTTGAACAATGCCGATCTCAACGAATTTTCTCAAGTTATTGTACACTGTCGCCACACTCATGTTTGGGAAGCGGCTTTCTAGTGAACGAAAAATCTCATCAGCGGTTGGATGATTACGATACTGGATCAAATACTCTAAAATGGCATAACGTTGTGGCGTGATTCGGACTCCACCGGCCTTTAATTCTTTGACCGCTTGATCAACTGCCTCATTTACCATATAAGCCCCTCCTGTTTGTATTCTCTATTAAAATGATACTATTATCTGAGGGGAAATACTAGTTGGATTCAAAAATTAATGTTTTTCATAAACTTATTGGTTAAATTGAAATAATTCGGTAGATAAGTAGCGTTCACCATTATCTGGCAATAAAACCAATACTTTTTGATCAGGATTCATTTTTTTCGCCACTTCTATTGCTGCGAACAACGCAGCCCCAGAAGATATCCCTACTAGAATCCCTTCTTTTTTCGCAATTTCACGTGCAGTTTCCATTGCGTCACTACCACTTACAGCTAAAACTTCATCATAAATGTTAGTATTTAAAATACTTGGGACAAAGCCCGCACCGATACCTTGGATTTTATGAGGCCCAGGTTGACCACCTTCTAAGACAGGAGATTCCTCTGGTTCCACCGCATAAATCTTAATATCTGAATACATGCGCTTCAATTCATTCCCCACACCGGTGATAGTACCACCTGTACCAACACCAGCCACAAAAGCATCTAAGCCATTTTTCTCAAAGGCGTTAACAATTTCTTTCGCAGTTGTTTCTTCATGAACTTTTGGGTTTGCCGGGTTATCAAATTGTTCTGGAACAAATCCATTATTTTCCTTCGCCAATTCGTTTGCTTTGGCGATTGCACCTTTCATACCATCAGGTCCAGGAGTTAATACTAGGTTCGCTCCATAAGCTTGCATCAATTTGCGACGTTCAATACTCATTGTCTCAGGCATTACTAAAGTTACAGGATAGCCTTTTGCTGCACCCACCATCGCTAAACCAATTCCGGTATTCCCAGATGTTGGTTCAATAATAGTCATCCCTGATTTCAATTTGCCGCTCTTTTCTGCATCTTCAATCATTCTCAATGCAATACGATCTTTCACGCTGCCGCCAGGATTAAAGGATTCGACCTTCACGTAAATCTGTGCCATATCCTCAGTTGTCATACGCCCTAATTTCACGATAGGTGTTTCACCGATAGTATCAAGAATTGAATTATAGATTTTTGTCATTTTTCCTCGCTCCATTCCTTACCTTATGTAAGTTATATTAACGAATAATGAGAAAAGATGCGAGAATTTCGACTTTTAATCCACTTTAAATCATTCAACTTAATAATTCAGGACTCTTTTAAAAAAAAGAACTGACTCACTACAAGAATCCTACTTTACTAAGGAGTTAAATTCAAGGGGAAATTGATAAAAATTGAGCGGACAAAAAGATGGAGCAATTTGCTCCATCTTTAGAAAGTTAAATAACGATTGTATCTCCTGGCATGATGGTTGAATCAGAACTCCAACCATTGTCTGCCAACAGTTGATCCACACTGATGCCAAATTTTTCAGCGATTCCCCAAATTGAGTCCCCTGATTGGACAGTGTATGATTGTCCGCTTGCTTGAGACGATGAAGCTGTTTGAACAGCCTGCTGTGTACTTTGAGTTGTTTCAGCTTGTTGGCTTTGTTCTGTTGACTGAACAGCTGTACCCGCTCCTGGTGTATCAAAACGAGTCAAATTATACGATTGAATCAAAGAAATCAATTTGCTGGCATAACTTGGATCTGTCGCATAACGTCCCGTTAAATAAACTGCTGCATCCTGATAACTATTGGTATGACTTTTTCTTGCTCCGGCATAATAAGAGCCTGTCAATAGGTTTGCATGGGCTTGGAAAGATTCTGAATAACTGCTGTAAACGGCAAATGGTTCATTCATCGTTACCCATTGACCATCTAGATACTCTTGCGTACTCATCGTTACGGAAGGTCCGCCGTTATATTCCTTCACACCGAATAAATTATAATACGGTGCACTAGACAATTGAGAAGACCCAAAACCAGTTTCAACTAATGCTTGGGCAACCATGATCGATGCATAAAGGTCATTTGACGAAGAAACCTGCATCGCTGAGGCACCCAATTGTTCAATAAATGCGGATTGATTTTGCGTTTGGCTAGTTTCAGCTGCATTTGCCTTAACGGTATTCATAGCTAAAACACCTGGTGAAAGAATCATTGCTGTTCCCAATAAGGGCACTGTTCTCTTCGCCGCTTTGATCCGCTTTTCCTTCTGCTGTGTTCTTATATAATTGTATTTTTCGGTACGAGTCTTAAACTGGTTCATTATATACCTCCAAGAAACCTTTACAAAGCTCTTCATTTTTAATTACTTTAAAAGTATAATCCAAGAACAATTAACAAACAATTTAAATACTACAAATTCACTAATTTGTCATTACTTCGTAATATGTGTAATGAAAAAGTTGTTATGTTTCTGTTTCGAAACACTTGATTTTTTTCATTCCAATTAATCAAGTATTAATTTCACGAAAAAAAAGCAAAGCAGCATTGAAAAAATACTGTTTTGCTTTTCAGTTTAAAGTTCCATTTTTTGTTTACATTTTTCTTTAATCATCTATCGGTTGATTTTGAAACACTAGTTGATCATCAAGCAGTTCAATTGAAACCTTAGTCTTTGGTAATACACGTCCAGCGATAATTTCTTTCGCCAGCGGTGTTTCCACTTCACGCGTAATAAAACGTTTTAGTGGTCGTGCACCATATTGCGGTTCATAAGCCTTTTCAGCAATCCAACTTTTAGCGTCTTCTGTAATATCTAATTGAATTTCTTGTTCTTCCAAACGATGTGACAAATGCTGCACGATTTTCTTAACAATGCTCTTCACATCTTCTAAGCTTAGAGGTGTAAATAAGATTGTATCATCGATTCGGTTTAAGAATTCTGGTTTGAAATGACCCTTCAGCATATTTAGAACTTGTTCTTCAGTCGCTTCAGGAATATTTCCATCAGCAGTCACACCATCTAACAAAACTTGGGACCCAATGTTGCTCGTCATAATCAATACCGTATTTTTGAAGTCGACTAACCGTCCCTTAGAATCCGTTAAACGTCCGTCATCTAATACTTGCAATAAAATATTAAAGACATCCGGATGTGCTTTTTCAATTTCATCAAGCAAAATAATCGTATAGGGATTTCGCCGAACGGCTTCTGTCAATTGTCCGCCTTCTTCATAACCGACGTAACCTGGAGGTGCTCCAACAAGCCGAGACACAGAATGTTTCTCCATGTATTCACTCATATCGATCCGAACCATGTGATCTTCCGAATCAAACAGATTTTCGGCTAACGCTTTTGCAAGCTCTGTTTTACCAACACCGGTTGGTCCTAAGAATAGAAATGAACCCAGCGGACGATTAGGGTCTTGTAATCCAGCACGTGATCGTAGAACAGCATCACTCACTGCATTGACTGCCTCATCCTGCCCAATCACACGTTTATGGAGCGTGCTGTTCAGACTTAATAATTTTTCTCGTTCACCCTCCACTAATTTGGTTACAGGAATTCCCGTTAATCGACCGACTACTTGGGCAATTTCATTTTCGGTAACCGATTCTTGAACCATTTTAATGTCATTTTTCTTATTCTTTTCTTCTAAATCAGCTAATTCTTTTTCTAAGTTTGGAATCGTTCCATGACGAAGAACAGCGGCACGCTCCAAGTCATAGTTATTTTCGGCATCCTCTAATTCATGTTTGGCTTGATCGATCTCAGCCCGTTTATTAGAAACGACGTTCACTTCTTCTTTTTCTGTTTCCCACTGCAACTTCATTGCATTGGTTTCTTCACGAAGATCAGCCAGTTCTTCTTGCAGATTTTCTAAACGTTTTTTACTAGCATCGTCGCTTTCTTTTTTCAAAGCAGCTTCTTCGATCTCTAATTGCATCAAACGTCGAGTAACTTGATCAAGTTCAGTCGGCATAGAATTCATTTCTACCCGAATACTGGCACTGGCTTCATCGACCAAATCTATTGCTTTATCAGGCAGGAAACGATCCGTAATATAACGATCCGATAATGTAGCCGCTGCGACTAATGCATTATCATGAATATTTACACCATGATGAATTTCAAAACGTTCTTTTAAACCGCGCAAAATACTGATCGTATCTTCCACTGTTGGCTCTTTGACTAAAACTTTTTGGAACCGACGTTCTAACGCTTTGTCTTTTTCCATGTATTGGCGATACTCATCTAATGTTGTCGCGCCAATCAAGTGTAATTCACCACGAGCCAGCATGGGTTTTAAAATATTTCCGGCATCCATACTGCCTTCAGTTTTCCCAGCTCCGACAATGTTATGAATTTCATCAATAAAGAGTAAGATTCGCCCATCTGATTTTTTTACTTCTTTTAAAACAGCTTTTAAACGTTCTTCAAACTCGCCGCGGAATTTTGCTCCTGCGATCAACGAACCCATATCCAAAGAAAAGACCGTCTTATCTTTTAAGTTTTCCGGCACATCCTTGCGAACGATTCGTTGGGCCAAACCTTCAACAATTGCTGTTTTACCAACACCAGGTTCTCCGATTAAGACCGGATTATTCTTAGTCTTGCGTGAAAGAATCCGAATAACATCTCGAATTTCTTCATCGCGACCGATAATTGGGTCCTGTTTTCCATTTTTGACTTGTTGAACTAAATCAACACCATACTTTTCTAATGCTTTATACGTCTCTTCTTGATTTTGCGAAGTCACTCGATCCCCTCCTCGCATGTCCTCGATATTTTTTTGTACTTCTTTTTCATTTAATCCCTGTTGAATCAAATATTTCGTTAAAGGATAATTCTTTAGTTTCATTAACGCTAAAATGACGATTTCCGTTGATAGAAAATCATCTTGAAATTTCTCACGTAATTTATCTGCCTCACTCAATAAATTAAATAGATTTTGACTGAGATTTTGACCATACTGAACATTGCCGCCGCTAACTGTTGGATACTCATCTAAAACCTTATCCACTTCACGCTCAAACTGATCAACATCAATCCCTGCATCCGTGTAGAAATTCCGGCCAAAATGATTCGGCTGCAGAAAAATCTTCCATACATGAACGATATCAATCTCTTGATGGTGTCTCGTTACCGCAATTTGCTGTGCTTCAGCAATCGTTTCTTGTAAAGTTGTCGTCATCTTTTCGATATTCATAGACATACCTCCGACATTATTAATAGTTTACACATATTAGTATATAACCTTGGTCAGTAAAGGTCAAACATTAAACTCGATAAACTCAAAGTTTATTATTATGAAGAAAAACAAAACAATGCTACAATTCTTTCATTACTAGAAAGAGAGTGATTCAATGATTTCTCGCGTGATTGGATTCGAAAAGGGGTTTCGACTATCTGACGGAAACCATTTTGAAACATATGAAGTGATGCTTCCTAAATTGAACAAATTTGATCTTGTCGTAAAAAATTTAGCCTCCTCGATCAACCCAGTAGATACAAAATTAAGACAAAGTGGTAAAGGTACTTCTCAACCGCATGTCTTAGGTTTTGACAGCGTTGGCATCGTGACCCATCTAGGCAGCGATGTTAAAAATATAGAGATTGGCGACCGTGTCCTTTTTGCCGGAACGACTAAAAGATTCGGCAGCTATAGCGAGAGTCAAGTAGTTGATTCTCGGATCGTCGCAAAATTATCAAGCGGAATTCCGACAGATGAAGCGGCAGCAATGCCTTTAACGTTTATCACCGCCTACGAAATGCTGTTCGAAAAAATGGGCTTGTTTCCTAAAGAAAACCAAAATAATGGTACGATTTTAATCATCAATGGTGCCGGCGGTGTTGGTTCAGTTGCAACTCAATTGGCAAAGTGGGCTGGTCTAACAGTCATTGCCACAGCTTCTCGCAAAGAGAGCAAAGAATGGTCAAAACGAATGGGTGCCGATCATATTATTGATCATCATAAAGATTTGACCAAACAATTAAAGAAAATCGGTTATTCTTCTCTTCCTTACATTTTGATTCTGCATTCTACCGATCGTTATTTTGAAGAAATGAGTGAATTGCTCGAGCCCTTCGGCCATCTCGGCTCGATCGTCGAATCAAACAAAGATGTAGATCTGGCAAAATTAAAAAATAAATCCGGCAGTTTTGATTGGGAATATATGTTTGCAAAAACAGATTATGATTTTAATATAGCTTCACAAGGCAAAATTTTAGAACTGTTAGTACAGTTAATGCAAGAGCAAAAAATTCAAAGCACACTGACTAAAATTATTCCTGGTTTCTCGCCTGAAGTTTTTTATCAGGCTCATCAATTAGTCGAAGAGGATAAAATGATCGGAAAGCTGGTTGTACATTACTAATAAAAAAAGGAAGCTAACGATTTCAGTCGTTAACTTCCTTTTTTGCTTCTTTGATTTCATGATTGATTTGACGCTGCTTATTGAATAAGACATAGATCATTCCGATCAGAAATGGCAATAAATAAGTCGCATAGCGATAAAGCAGTAATGAAGATACCGCATCAACCTTTCCAACAACATTTCGGAATAATAGAACATAAACGAATTCAAAACCGCCGATCCCGCCTGGTGCGGGTAAGACTCCACCTAGAATTACTGTGAAGCTGATCAACGCAACGGTTAACCAGATATCGATATCTGGATAATCCTTCACTAAAATGAAGAAAGGCAATGAATACCAAACGACCAATTTTGCCATATTCGAACAAAATACCCGAATGACTGCATTTCGATCACGAATAAACGTTTTGATCGCCCCTCGTAAAGAATACACTTGATTATTCAACTGATCAACAATATCACGCAGCTTTTGCCGCTTAAATAGTCGGTTGCATATGATCACAAACAAAACTTGCGCATTAATATTTAAGCTCAGAACCAATAAACTTGATATAATCAGCAAGGTTACGAGAACCCCCGCCAGCACCAGAAAAATACCATTGGCGATGTGCGCCTGAATTGCACTGCTTTTTATCACCAGAAAAACTAACGCCCAAACCATCAAAGCTATCTTATAAGTAATCATCCGCAAGGCACTGGTTCCTGTCGCCTCGGAATATGTCAGTTCCTTTTTATGATAATAAATGACTTCAGATACGATCGAGCCAGTCCCGAAAGTGATCACCCGATAAAACGTTGCATAGGCCGATGCAAAAAAACCGTCACGAACAGTAAATTGGGGATTGAATTCCCCAGCGATATTTTTGATCGTATACCCTTCAATCACCTGACTAACTAGCCCGAGAGCGGTAACCCCCAATAACACTGGCAAAGAAGTTCGACCCAGTTCAGTAAAAATATCACCTAACGAGTCTCGGATAACAAAAATAATTATCCCAATCATCACTGTGAACAAAAGAATATTTAGAATCAATTTACGATTGATTGATAATTTCATTTTTTAGCCTCATTTTTTTCTTTATTGCTCTAGCCTACCACATGCCAAAGAGCAAAAAAAGAAAAAGCTTCAAGTTTCCTCAAAGCTTTTTCAGAAAAAATCATTTTGCGTTGTTTTCAATAATCTTCACGATCACATCGACCGCTTTTTCCATTGTTTGTAGAGAAACAAACTCAAAACGTCCATGCATATTTTCCGCACCAGCAAAAATATTTGGTGTAGGAATACCCATGAATGAAATCTTAGAACCGTCAGTCCCGCCGCGAATTGGTTCGATAATTGGTTTAACATCAACCTCTTCCATCGCACCTTTTGCAAGATCGATAACGCTCATATCTTTTTCGATGATTTCACCCATATTATAATATTGATCGTACATATTGATTTCTACACGTTCTTGATCAAACTGACTATTCATTTTTGCTTGAATGTCTGTGATCATTTGTTTGCGTGATTCAAACTTATCACGATCATGATCGCGAATAATGTAGGTCATTTTTGCTTCCTCTACATTACCGTCTAAGGCTAACAAATGGAAGAACCCTTCGCGTCCATCTGTTTTTTCTGGACGTTCAGCTTCTGGTAATTGATTATGGAAATCAATCGCCATTTGCAACGCATTAATCATTGTATTTTTAGCTGTACCCGGATGAACATTTTTACCATGCATAGTGATCTCAGCTTGAGCCGCACTAAATGTTTCATATTGTAATTCACCGATTGGTCCACCGTCCATTGTGTATGCGAAATCTGTATTGAATTGTTTCACATCAAATTTATCCGCACCAATACCGATTTCTTCGTCAGGACCAAACCCAACACGAACTTCGCCATGTTTGATTTCTGGATGATTAATCAAATATTCCATCGCTGTCATGATTTCGGCAATCCCAGATTTATCATCAGAACCAAGCAAGGTAGAACCGTCAGTCGTAATCAATGTTTGACCCGTATAATTTTTTAGGTTAGGAAAATCTTTTGTATTTAATGTATATTTTCCATCAGCATCCAATTTGATGATTGATTCGCCATCATAATTTTCAACGATTTGAGGGTTAACGCCGTCAGCATTAAAATCTGCTGTATCCATGTGAGAGATAAATCCGATAGTCCGCGCTTCTTTGTCAATGTTGCTTGGCAAAGATGCAATCACATAGCCATTTTTTTCATTGTAAGTAATATCCTTCATGCCGATTTCTTCTAACTCTTTCATCAGCTCATGAGCAAAGGCTACCTGTGTTTGAGTTGTTGGTGTTGTGGTGCTTGTCGCATCAGAACGAGTTTCCGTCTTAACATAGTGTAAAAAACGCGGTAATAAATTTTCGTACATCTTACTCTCTCCTTTAATGCTATTTATTTAAATGAAAAAGGATTGGTGGAAGTCTCAGATACAAAGAAATCAACTTTCCACCCTTCTTCATTTTTCCATTGTTCAAATAGAGCCACCATTTTTTCTTTACATAATGACTCAATGTAATGCCCCGGATCAATGACTAACATCCCCGTCTCTTGCATATCATGAGCGGTATGATAATAAACATCTCCGGTAATATAAACGTCCGCATTCGCTGCTAAAGCATCACGATAGAATTTCTCTCCGCTTCCGCCGCAGATTGCTACACGTTTAATACTTTTCTTTGAGTCGTGCGGATAAACCACACGTAAACCTTCTAAAACAAAAACCTCTTTTACTTTTGCGATAAAGTCTTCTGTCGACATCGCTTCCTTCAACTCACCAACTCGACCGATTCCGAAGTTTTCTGCTAAATTATCCAGGTGATAAATATCGTAAGCTGGCTCCTCATAAGGATGTGCAGCTAACATTGCTGCAACTATGTCAGTTTGCTTCGTTTCAGGAAAAATCACTTCGATTTTACTTTCTTGAACCTGCTCAGGGACATTTGACGAACCAATTGTTGGATTCGCTTCTTCATTCGGTGTGAAACGTCCAGTACCATTTACAGTAAAAGATGTCGCTTGATAATTTCCTTGCTCGCCTGCACCAGCTTTAGCCAATGCTTCACGCATTTTTTTAGCATCCGTTTGTGGGACATAGACCGCTAACTTTTTCATTTTCACAGTATGCGTATGGATCAAGTAACTTGTATCAACCACTTCTAACATTTCACAGAACCAATCATTCAGTCCATTATGAATAATATCCATGTTTGTATGAGCCGCATAAACTGCAATGTCATTTTTGATCAGATCAGCATACATTTTCGTCTGCACATCATCCGTAGTTAGACGAGAAAGCGGACGAAAAATCGGTGGGTGCTTAACGATCAATAAATCGATCTTCTTTTCAATCGCCTCTTCCACGACAGCAGGTCGAACATCTAGACCCATCATAATTCGATCGACTTCTTTATTCAACGTACCGATATGCAAGCCGACTGGATCGCCTTCTTCAGCCAACCACTCAGGACAATACTGATTAAAGCGTTGGATAAACTTACTTCCCTGCATCTGCAAGTACCTCCTTGATCCATTCGATTTCTTGAGCAACTTCTCGAATTTTTTCTGCAACGTCTTGATCACTTTGGTGTAAACTAGCTAGAATTCTTTCGCTCTTAACAAGTTTATGCTGCCACTTTTCTTGAAAGACAGGATTTCTTTCCTCAAGCAGTATCGGACCAAAAAAAAGTTCCCTTGCTGAATAACTAGGAATCACCGAAAATTTTTCAGCAACAATGATTTCGTACACCTTATTGTTCTCTTCAATGATCGCTTCATTAGTGATCGTGTAGTTCTCATTGACTAACCATTGTCGAAGCTGTCTTTCGCCGACATTCGGCTGTAAAATCAATCGTTCTTTTCCAGAAAGACGATTTTTTTCTTTACCTCGCTGTAAAATATCGCGGATCAACACCCCGCCCATTCCGCAGATGGTAATCGCAGAAATTTCATCGCTTAACTCAACCGCTTCTAGTCCATCCGCCAAACGTACATCAATTTTATTTTCTAAACCATTTTTAGCAACTTGCTTTTTGGCAGATTCATAAGGACCAGATACAACTTCACCAGCAATACCATAAGCTATTTCTTTTTGCAGCATTAAAGCAACCGGCAGATACGCATGATCAGAACCGATATCTGCTAACCGTGCATCCTTTGGTACGAATTCCGCCGCTTTTTGCAAACGGATTGATAAATCCTTGGCATTCATCTCTTCACATCCTAAAAATTATTATAACACTCCTTAAAAAAAGCGCCCTTAAAAAAGTGCTAAATGATAGCGCTTTTTAATAGGGCGTTTGCCTTTTTCTAAGAAAATTTTCCTTTTTTATCCGTTACGGCGATTTTCACCAATCACCCAAATTTCTTTACTTAAATAACGGACACGTTCCATGATTCTTTTAGCCTTCAATGGTTCTTCGTCACCACGTTGGGTAACAGATAAATGTTTTTCCAATTGATCCATGTTGAAGTTTGAAGAAAAGAATGTCGGTAACTGTTCCTGCATTCGATGCTGCAAGATTACCCCTAAAACTTCATCACGAATCCAAGCACTCATAGAATCCGCTCCAATATCATCGATCATCAAAATCGGCGCACGTTTTACCCCGTCCAGCTTAGGCCCCACTTTATCATTAGAAATAGCTTGTTTCATTTCACCAGCAAAAGTAGGAAAATGTAAGAGTGTCGTCTCAAATCCCTTAACAGCCAATTCATGTGCCACGGCTCCAAGTAAATAGGTCTTTCCTACCCCAAAATCCCCAACTAAGAACAGAGCTTTATGAAACATTTTAGGGTTCGCCTCGTATTGATTGATAAAATCTAAAGAAGCTTCCAACGCTTCACTACGTCCAGAGGTCACTTCGAACGTTCGAATAGAAGCCTTTCGAATATCCTTTGGCATATCCAACGAGTTTACTCTATTGCGAACCTCTTCTTCACGTTTCACACGTAGCAGCTCATCAGTTGGAACATACGTCACATCAATAAAATGAAAATTTAGACTTAACTGCGGTTCATAACCTGGTGCAATCATACTCGGGTCTGATGCCAAGTATTTTTTCTTTTCTTGAACAAACTCGTACAACTTAGCAAAAGACTTCTCAATGTCTTCTTGAGTCAGCTTTTCTTTGTGTTCCTCAATAAATTGGCGAACATCTGAGTCGGCCAAAATCTCTTCCATCATTTGGCGGTAACGACCATCGACTCCACGACTTTTAATGATGCGATTCAATTCTTTTCCTACATCTTCCATTAATCGTCACCTTCTTTATTTAAATATTCCGCTAACTTGCGGTTCAATTCAGCTTCTTTTTCAGGTGTTAATTTCGTCTCTTTCGGCGGTTGCTTGATATGCTCAGGCAGAGCCTCTTTGCGACCCGTCCCACGTTTTTGATATGCTGGGCGGCTTGCTTGCGGTTTACGAACCAGCTTTTGATTATTTTCTCGTACATGAGTGATCGCTGCTTCTGGCGTAGTAATCTTCTTTTGGGCCCAATCGTTGGCGATCGCATTCAAATAATTAGCATTGATCACTGCCTGATTTTGAATTACCAAAATATAATTAATGATAATATTGATCACACTCTTCGGCAATAAATTGCGTCCGATCAACTCTTCTAACAATCGAACCTCAGTATTCGTCTCGAAACCGCCCTTTTCACGTTTGATTGCCCGTAGAAATGTAACCGGCGCAATTTTTTTACTTTGAGCAATAATCTCTGATTCTTGTGGCGAAAAGCTACCTGTCTCTACAGCCTTTTCTGTTACAGGTTCTTTAGGTGCAGCTGAAACTTTCGGTCGTTTTTCTTTATTTATCAACTGTCGCAAATAATTAAAGTTCAAACCAGTCTTTTCTCCAGCCGCGGCCTTAGCAACAAACTCAGCCAAGTCTAACTCATTTACTCCATACAATGTTTGAAACGTTTGAAGTTTTTCCCGTTCTTCAGCACCCAGAATCAGATTGAATCGTTTCAACTGCTGACTAAATAAGGTCCAATCAAAATCGGTATTATCTGAAAAACTCGCTTGCGTCTGTTCCAATACTTCCGTTTGGCTAGCGAAAGCTTTATCATCCAATCGATAAACTTCACGAAAGCGTTTCGTAATATTTTTAACTTGCCCTTTATCAAAAAGTTGAGGTTTAAAACGCTCTACTAAACGTTCATAACGCCTTCTCCCAACTTTATCCATTAATAAATAAGACATCAATGGGTCTTGGAAAAATTTTTCCGGAACTACCGGTGAACGTAATTGATAGATCAAACTCATTCCGATCTCATCGTCCGTCTGCTGGTAAGTTTCTAATAGACCGATACCCTCAAGGTGTTCTCGCGCCTTGACTAAATGCATCAATCCAATGTCAATCGCCGCTAATAGATCCGTGTGCATCAAACTAGGACTTTTCCCCTCCAGTGTGACGTCACTAATCAGAGTCAGATATAAACTCGCAGCGTGGCTTCCGATGATCGGCTGGTATAAGTAAAGCAAAGCGTCTTGCTTGCTTTGATCAAGTTGTGGCTCACCATAGACCGTATAAAAGGTGCTGGGTTTTAGTTCTTCTGCCACCAAAAAGCCCCCTACTCTTCATCCGCTGACTTAGCTTTGTCAACGATCTCCTGTAATTCCTTTAGAAATACAGACATATCCTTAAATTGTCGATAAACACTTGCAAAGCGAATATAAGCAATCTCATCGACTTCCATCAAGTCTTCCATGACAAACTCTCCGACTTGACTAGTCGGAACTTCATTTTCTCCCATACTGCGGACACGATTCTCTACGTGATCCACGATCTGTTCCATTTGTTCCATTGCAACTGGGCGTTTTTCTGCAGAACGGATCAATCCACGCAAGATTTTATCCCGACTGAATTCTTCACGGTCACCATTACGCTTAACAACCAATAAAGGCGCTGCTTCAATACGTTCAAAAGTCGTAAAGCGGAACCCACAGCTTTCGCATTCTCTCCGACGGCGAATCGCTCGGCCATCATCAGTTTGCCGACTATCAATTACTCGAGAATTATTATGATTACATCTTGGACAACGCATAATTTCACCCCACACTTTCATAGCTATTCATTAAGTTTTTCTATCGCTCACGATAGAAATGATTTCTGTTATATAGAATTATTTTTTAAAAACAAAAAAAGTTTGAATAAACGGATTAATTTGTTTATATAACATGAGTTTACCATAACCAGCCCGCTAAAAAAAGCGTCGTAATGCTACGACGCTGAATTCTTTAAGAAACAAAATTATTTTCTTTTAGCCAATCCATAACTTGTTGACGCGTTGTTTCTTGCGAACCGCAATTATCAAAGACGATGTCTGCCCTTTTTTTCTTTTCTTCTAATGAAAGCTGGCTGTTGATCCGCCCCAACGCTTCATTTTCCGATAAATTATTTCGTGCGATCAGACGTGTTAATTGAATTTCCGGCGTCACATAGACGACAGCCACCTCATTCATCATCGCTTCGTATTTTCCTTCATACAAAAGCGGTATATCTACGACAACTAAATCACTGGATTGCTCCGCTTCCTTCGCCTGTCTCTCTATTTCACCGCGTATAAACGGATCAAGTGTTTCATTTAATAGTTGACGCTTTTTCTCATCTTGAAAAATTAGCGCACCTAATTTTTTTCGATTTAAGCGCTCATCAGCCAGCAAAATTTCATCGCCAAATACTTTCACCAGTTGTGCTAATCCAGGCGTGTTTGGCTCTACTACTTCTCGTGCGACAATATCTGCATCGACTACTGAAAATCCCTCTGCTTTAAAAATATCTACGACCGTTGATTTTCCACTCGCAATTCCACCAGTGATACCTAACACAAAGCTCATTTCTACACCTTCTTTAATTTTTGGCAATGCGGACAAAGATGCGTGCCTCTTTGGGCAACCTTTATTTTGATGATCGGCGTTCCGCAACGAGAACAAGGGGTGCCTGTTTGCCCATAAACGTGCAGCTCTTGTTGAAAATGACCAGCCTCGCCTAAAGCATTCAAATAGGTTCGAATTGTCGTTCCTCCAGCTTCTTTGGCCTTACTGATGACCTCAATGATTGCTTCACGAAGTCGACGGACTGTTTGCGGGCTCAAAGTATTCGCTGGTTGTTCTGGATGAATTTTGGCCAGCCAAAGAACTTCGTCAACATAAATGTTTCCTAAACCCGCAACGATTTTTTGGTTCAACAGTAATGGTTTAATCATTGTTGAAGATTTCTTAAGCTGCTCCTTGAACAAATCTAAATCAAAGTCATCCTCTGTCGGTTCCGGTCCCAATTGCATTAAACCTTTATAGTCCTTCGCCATTCCTTTTTTTAACAAGGCCATCCGGCCAAATTTTCGTACATCATGATAAACCAATTCAGAACCATCAGTAAAAATGAAGCGCACATGGCTGTGTTTATCTAAAGCTGTTGGCTGTTCAAAATACTCATACTTTCCTTCCATCCGCAAATGCGAAACCATTTCATAATGAGTAAATTGAAAAATCAAATATTTTCCGCGACGCTCCACAGTCTGGATCGTCTCACCGATTAATTGTTGTTGAAAGACCTCAACCTCTGGAAACTCAACGATTCGCGGCCAATACACATCGACTTTTGCGATTGTTTTTCCTTTGACTAAAGAAACCAACCCTTTTCTCACGGTTTCAACCTCTGGTAATTCTGGCATACAATTCACTCCTAGTTCTTATTGATCCAATCAAAAAAATTTATTATCGCAGGTTATTCATTTGTGTTCGACAATTACTAAATAATTTGCTTTCTAAAAGAAGAAGCTGCTCCAATTTTTCGGTTCAGCTTCTTAACTATTATTCAGCATGATTTGTGAAAGAAACTACGGTTCAATTAACCGTACCGTTTCTTTCACAGCTCTACTTTATTTTGCTTCGTACCACGTTTTTCCCCAATTGCTATCAGTCAGCAATGGTACATCTAATTGAACTGTATTTTCCATTACTTCTTTTACCAATTTGTCTAATTGATCCAATTCGCTTTCTGGTACTTCAAAAACTAATTCATCGTGTACTTGCAGCAGCATCGTTGCTTGAAGGTTTTCTTCCTTCAAACGTTTCGCCATTTCGATCATTGCGAGTTTCAAAATATCTGCAGCACTTCCTTGAATCGGTGTATTGATCGCAGTTCGTTCAGCAAATGACCGAAGATTAAAGTTCCGAGCATTAATATCTGGTAAGTAGCGGCGGCGATTATATAAAGTAGCAGCATAGCCTTTGTCTTTTGCTTCGCGGACACTATCTTCCATGTAACGTTTCACATCTGGATAATTCTCAAAGTAAGTATCAATATACTCTTGAGCCGCTTTACGAGTAATGCCAAGGTTTTGCGACAATCCATAATCAGAAATACCATAAACGATTCCGAAGTTCACAGCCTTAGCATTTCGACGCATATTTGGTGTCACTTCATCTTCAGTAACATTGAACACTCGCATCGCTGTACTAGTGTGAATATCCATTCCATCACGGAAGGCTTGTTTCAGGTGTTCGTCGCCAGAAATATGGGCTAAGACACGTAGTTCAATTTGTGAATAGTCGGATGAATAAATCAACCAATTTTCATCCCGTGGGACAAAAGCTTCACGAATTTTCCGGCCTTCTTCTAATCGAATCGGAATATTTTGCAAATTAGGATCAACCGAACTCAACCGACCCGTTTGCGTCAAGGTTTGAATATATCGTGTATGAATCTTATTATCGCTTTGAATCACTTTTAATAGTCCTTCAACATACGTTGATTGGATCTTAGCAATTTGACGATAGTTCAAAATATGTTCGACGATTGGTGCCTGCTCCCGTAGTTGTTCTAATACATCAACTGCGGTCGAGTAGCCGGTCTTAGTCTTCTTGATGACTGGCAGTTGCATTTTTTCAAATAAAATCACACCAAGTTGTTTTGGTGAATTAATATTAAACTCTTCACCAGCATCTTGATAAATTTTTTGTTCGATCTCTTGCAGCCGTTTTGAAAATTCGCCGCGCATCGTTTGTAATCGTTGAGCGTCGACAGTGATTCCTGCAATTTCCATTTCAGCCAAAATACGAGAAAGAGGTAATTCCATTTGGTAGAATAGCTTATCTTGTTTCTTTTCTTCCAGCTCATTTTCCAATTTATCGTTTAAGAAATGAATCGCTTTGATTTTACGTGCTAAATGCCCAAAGAAGACTTCATCATCCTCTGGCAAACCTTTTTTTGCACCTTTGCCGTATATCTGTTCATCCGTTTGAATCTCTGTGTAGCCGTAATACTGTGCCACTCCAGCAATATCATTGCTGTTATCATTAGTATCCAGCAAATATGCCGCCAACAAAACATCAAAGTTAATGCCTTCTGTTTTCGTAATATAGCGATTTAAGGCAACATAAGTACGTTTCGCATCATACACCTTTTTACTATTCGCTGTTTCTAACCATTTTTTAAAGGCTGCACTTTCAAATAAGGCCAGCTCATTCGTTACATAAATCTTTTCCTTTGTTCCCCAAGCTACACCCACTATGTCTGACAAATGGTAATTATCTTCTAACATTTCCACGTATAAAGCTGAGTCCATATCAAACATTTCTTCGCTGAAATCATTAACGACTTCATAGTTGATATCTTCTAGCTCAACTTCCTCTTCTTCAACATTCAATTTGCTTAAAAAGCCCTTGAAATCCATTTCCTTGAAGAAAGGAATCAATTTATCCAAATCTTTTCCAGTATAAAGAAGCTCATCAATAGAAATATCAACCGGCGTATCCAATTTGATCGTAGCCAACTCTTTGGAAAGAAAAGCTTGCTCCTTATCGTTGATCAAGTTTTCTTTCATTTTGCTTTTTTTCAGTTCATCGATGTTTTCATAAACACCTTCGACACTACCAAATTGTTTCAATAATTTAATTGCTGTCTTCTCACCGACTTTTGTCACACCAGGATAATTATCTGAAGTATCGCCAGCTAACCCCTTCATATCGATGATTTGATTAGGTGTCAATCCATCATATTTTTCAGCTACATGTTCAGGCGTATAAGTTTCAATTTCACTAACGCCTTTCACAGTGATGTCGACTTTGATTTGATCCGTCGCTAATTGCGTTAAGTCGCGATCTCCTGATAAAACAACTACCTCAAAGCCTTCATTTGCAGCGCGGTGAGCCAATGTTCCAATAATATCGTCGGCTTCATAATTATTTAACTCATAATGCTTTACGCCCAAGCCAACTAATAATTCACGCAAATAAGGCATTTGTTCGCGGAATTCTCCAGGAGTCTTTGACCGTCCGCCTTTATAATCTGAATACATTGCTGTTCGGAACGTGGTATTCCCTGCATCAAAAGCCACTAAAACATGGGTTGGTTTTTCTCGATCCATCACGGTTTCAAACATGTTGTTAAAAGCGTAGATTGCATTGGTATGTAGTCCATTTTTATTTTTGAAACGCTCCAAAGAATTGTGGAGGGCAAAAAAAGCACGGAACGCTACACTGTTTCCGTCAACTAATAATAATTTTTTCTCACTCATGTCTTCGACTCCTAGTTCCTATTAAGGATATTTTTTACTTTAAAAAAAGTGTTGTTCTCTTCGTACACCATCGAACTAAACAATTTCATTCTCGATTATCAAAAAATTCATTAGATAATTTATTTATAGCGACAACTGGAAAAGTTCGACTGGCATCCTAACTTCTATTAAGGATAATTTTTTATTACTTAAAAACGTAATGTTCTCCATGTATATCGGCTAACCGAATAGACTCATTATCATTTTAGTTAAAAATTCTTTGCGGATTCAGTTCCATTGTTTGGACAAAATATGGAACGATGCTTGTTGATTCTCATGTTTCATTCTAACAAAGTATTTAATGAAATGAAAAGAATGAAGCCGATTTTTTCAAGATTCTTATCTTCAGTCAATGACATAAAAAAGAGGCGATCACTCGCCTCTACTTACTATTTACTACTTCCAAAAATTCGCAGGAATGAGATAAACAGGTTGATAAAGTCTAAATAAAGTTGTAACGCCATGAAAACTGCTACACCATTTCCAACTTCGCCATTTGATCCAAGATAAATCTTGCGAATCATTTGATTATCATAAGCTGTAATTCCTGACATAACCACTACCATTAAGATAGAAATAAAGAATTCAACTGCACTGCTTTGTAATAGAAATACATTCAGCAACATCGCAATAATAATCCCTAACAAGCAGCTTAAACCTGCGCGGCCAATTGCTGATAAATCGCGTTTAGTAAATGAACCAACTAATGACATGACTAAAAATGTTGCTGATGCAGTAACAAATGCCTGAGTGACTGTTCCTAAGTCATACATTGCTAATGTAACTGCTAGTGTTAGACCATTCAGCGCAGAATATACGATGAATCCACCGATTGCTAATGTGGGATTCTTCTGTGCTTTGATTCCAAGAAAGACAACAAGAGCAATCTCAGCAATCCAGATTCCCCAGAAGCCTAAAGGAAAATTATTGATAAAGCTTTGTACTTGAAACATCCAAGGGCCTAATGCCATATATGATATTACAGCACTAATTCCGATTCCTAATGCAAGAAAAGCATAAATTTTTCCGTAGAAACGATTCAATCCGTAAATGCGTGTTGTTTCTTGATTATTCATTTATATCATCTCCTATTTGTGCTTGCGGCGGTTTCACCATGACCACAGCATCCAAGATGCGTTTTTCTTCGTTATCTGTGGCTTCTACAGCTTCAACAGAGATAGTGACAACATCTTTCATTTTATCCACTTTAATGACTTCAAACTCAAAGGTCAATGTTTCATAGTGAAAGACCGGATCAATAAAATTAATCGAGAAATTCACTACATGAGAACCCGGTCCTGGTAAATGTTTTGAAATCGCACTTGTGATAATCCCCATCAACATGATGGATGGTACAAGCGGTTGTTCATATTCAGTTTCTTTCACATAATCATGTTGGATATACAAAGGATTTGCATCATTTGTCAAACCTAAATATAAAAGAATCTGATTATCTTCGATCGATTCCGTTAACGATAACGAGTCACCTTCCTCAATTTCGTCTATCGTCTTGCCTATTTTCCGAGCCTTCATATTATACAAGTCCATTCCCTCCGTATTGTTTCTACTCATTATTTTATCAGAAAGCAAGTAAAACACAAGTTTGTACCTAGTTTAGTATAAGGATTTCTAAAGTAAAAATTTTGATCGATCTCGTATTGTTAAAAGAAGGGTTCTGACAAAAAAATGTCCGAACCCTTCTTTTCTAATTATAATACGTTGCGTGTTGTATTACTCAAAAGGTTTTCGTACGCACGCTCAAATTTTTGAACATCGCCGGCGCCCATAAAGATAACAACTGCATTTTCATGATCTAACAGCGGAGACATGTTCTCTTCTTTGATCACTTGTCCGCCTTTTTGGATTTTATCGCCTAAGTCCTCAATTTTTACATCGCCAGCTGTTTCACGGGCTGATGAAAAAATATCGCATAGATAAACTTTATCGGCACGATCTAATGCTTCAGCGAATTCATCCATCAAAGCAATCGTCCGAGTAAAGGTGTGTGGTTGGAATACCGCAATCAATTCCTTCTCAGGATATTTTTGACGCGCTGCATCAATTGTAGCTTTGATTTCAGCTGGATGATGCGCATAGTCATCAACAATGATCATGTCAGCAACTTTTTTCTCTGTAAAACGGCGTTTCACGCCAGAGAAAGTCAACATTTCTTCTTTTACCTTATCCATATCTAAGCCTTCGAAATAAGCAACGGCAATCACTGATAAAGCATTTAAAATATTGTGTTTACCAAATGAAGGCACTGAAAAACGTCCGATGAATTTCTCATTGTGATAAACATCAAAAGCAGAACCTTTAGTCGTTCGAACAATGTTACGTGCTTGGATATCATCATTTTCAGATAAGCCATAGTAATAGATCGGCACATCGGCTTTCAACTTACGTAAATATTCATCATCCCCGTAAGCAAAAATACCTTTTTTGACTTGTGAAGCTAATGTTTGAAAAGCTTCGAAAACATCATCAATACTCTTGAAATAATCCGGATGATCAAAGTCGATATTGGTCATAATTGAATAATCAGGTGCGTACGCCAAGAAGTGACGTTGATATTCACAAGCTTCGAATGCAAAGAATGTTGCATCGGGCTCCCCGTGGCCTGTACCATCGCCAATCAAGTAACTAGTTGGTGCTAAACCATTCAACACATGGGCAAGCAAACCTGTAGTACTTGTTTTACCGTGTGAACCTGTTACTGCGATACTTGTGTAAGGTTGAATAAATTGACCGATAAAGTCGTGGTAACGAATAATCTCTAGACCCATTTTTTTCGCTTGAGCGATTTCTTCGTGAGTATCTGGAAAGGCATTTCCCTGAATGATCGTCATACCTTCCTTAATGTTGTCTTTGCTAAATGGCAAAATAGTAATGCCGGCTTTTTCTAAATCACGTTGTGTGAAAAAATATTTTTCGACGTCAGAACCTTGTACATCGTAACCTTTTTCATGTAAGACCAATGCTAATGAACTCATGCCTGATCCTTTGATTCCAACAAAATGATAAAGTGTATCTTTTTTATTCATTTTTATCCTCTTCCTTATATGTACAAAATTGTTTGCGGTTCACATTATCATATAAAACCGAAAAAATAGCAATCTTTTATTCTCTATAACGCATGTGCTCTTTTTAAGCCTCAATTGTCTTCAAAAATTTTAATTTTCCCTGACAATTTCCACATACGTATCGTTTCGTATTAATTCTACGACGACGTTTAATTTCTTGTTGACACTTTTGACATTGATAAACTTGATAAACGGTTGCTGCTAACGGTGGAGCAAACCGAGTTCCTCCTGTTCGTTTCAGTAATTGCTTAAACTCTAGATCCTTATGCTGATAGCCGCGATTCGCCAAATGTAGATGATAGTGACAAAGCTCATGTTTAATAACTTTGATCAATTCAGCCTCTCCATACTTTTCAAAAACCAACTGATTAAAATCTAGATTGTGGCTATTTAAGTGATAGCGGCCACCCGTCGTCTTTAAACGTCGATTAAAACTAGCCTTGTGACAAAATGGCAGTCGAAAAGATTCTTGCGAAATCTTTTCGACTAGGATCTGTAATTCTTGATCAGTCATTTTTATCACTTTGAACCATAGTTAAACTTATGCGGCCTTTTTTCACATCAATGGCCTCAACCCAAACAGTTACTACATCACCAACCGATACAACATCTGTCGGATGTTTCACGTAATTTTTACTCAATTTAGATATGTGAACCAAACCATCCTGCTTCACTCCGATATCAACAAATGCGCCAAAATCAATCACGTTCCGAACTGTTCCTTGCATTTCCATTCCTGGCTGCAAATCTGCCATCGTCAAGACATCTTGACGCAATAATGGAGCTGGCATTTCATCACGCATATCACGGCCAGGTTGAACCAATGCTTGTAAAATATCTTTGATCGTTTCTTTACCAATTTCAAGTGCTTGGTGTAATTGATTTAAATCCAAGGCCTTAATCTTTTCTGTAGCTTCTGAAGAACCTAAAGTTTTTAAATCAACGGCTGCCAACGCTAGGATTTCTTTCGCGCTACTATAACTTTCTGGGTGAATCGCTGTCGTGTCCAAAATATTTTTTGCTCCGGGAATTCGTAAGAAGCCTATCGCTTGTTCGTAAGCTTTAGGTCCTAAGCGAGGAACCTTTTTCAATTGCGGGCGTGAAATAAAAGCACCATTTTCCTCACGGTATTTCACAATATTTTGAGCCGTCGTTTTATTTAAACCAGAAGCATACTGCAATAACTGTGAACTTGCTGTATTGACGTTCACTCCGACTTGGTTAACTGCCGTTTCCACTACAAAATCTAACCGCTCCGATAGACGTTTCTGTGACACATCATGTTGATATTGACCAACGCCAACCGCTTTAGGATCAATTTTTACTAATTCTGACAAAGGATCTTGCAAACGTCGAGCAATGCTGACAGCACTGCGCTCTTCGACTTGCAGATCAGGAAATTCTGCCCGTGCAATGTCACTAGCCGAATACACTGAAGCTCCGGCTTCATTGACGATCACATAAAAAACTTCCTTTTCCACCTGTTTCAATTGCTCAGCTACAAATAATTCAGACTCGCGACTAGCCGTTCCGTTTCCAATCGCTACCATCTCAACATCGTATTTTTTGATTAATGCTTGAAAAGCGGGACCAGCCGCTTGACGCTTTGCTTGTGCCGCAGGCTTGTGAGGATAAATAACCTCGATTGCCAACACTTTTCCTGTTTCATCAACAACCGCTAACTTACAACCTGTTCTGTAAGCCGGGTCGAATCCCAATACAACTTTTCCTTTTAGTGGTGACTGCAATAATAAGTTGCGCAGGTTTTCTCCAAAAATATTAATCGCTTGTTCATCTGCATCTTCTGTCAACTCATTACGAATTTCCCGTTCAATCGCTGGACCAATAAAACGTTTATAGCTGTCTTTATACGCCTCACGAACAAATTCTACCGTAATCGCACGATTATTTTTCACTGATTGACGTTCTAAGTAATCAAAGATTTTTTCTTCTTCAACCACAATCGCGACCTTTAAGATTTCTTCCTTTTCCCCACGATTAGAAGCTAACACACGGTGAGAGACCATTTTGTTGATTGGTTCAGCAAAATCATAATACATCTCATAAACGCCTTTTTCGTCCTTGTCTTCATCTTTGACCTTGCTTTGATAGATACCATTTTTCTTGGTGAAATTACGGATCCAAGTACGAAAATCAGGATTATCACTAATTTGTTCCGCAACGATCTCATGAGCCCCTTGCAATGCTTCATCCGCGGTCGTGATATTTTCAGTAACAAACTCACTTGCTTTTGCATAAACATCGCCAGTTTGCGGAAAACTCAATAGATATTCAGCTAAAGGCTCTAAGCCATTTTCTTTCGCGATTGTCGCTTTTGTACGACGTTTTTGTTTGTATGGTCGGTATAAATCTTCCACTTTTTGAACTTTTACAGCCTGTTGAATTTTCTGCGCTAATTCCTCAGTCAGTTTTCCTTGTTCATCAATTAAGCGCAAAACTTCTTGTTTACGCTTTTCTAGGTTTTCTAAATAGTTATAACGTTCCTCGATCTCACGAATCTGTACCTCATCCAACGTTCCGGTCATTTCTTTACGGTAACGGGCAATGAACGGCACTGTATTGCCTTCTGTTAATAATTTTAATACGACATTAATTTGTTGCGGACGGTAGCCCGTCAACTCCTTATTCAGTAGTTGAATGATTTCTTGGTTCAAACTTTCTGCCATTTCAATTCCTCATTTCATCCAAAATCCTATTTATTTTATCACACTTCTCTTAAATTTGCTTCTTCCTTCAAATTGAAAAACCTTCACGCCTCTCAGCAATGAAGGAACTTTTAAATATTCGTTCTTTTTCTCTGACGCAGCAGATTTGGTAATTCTGATAAAACCAACCCTGCAAGCGTCAATAAAATTCCGAAGAAGGTTTTGATAGTTAATGTTTCACCTAAAATTAAGACTGATGCTAAGGTTGTCAGCATAGGAATCGTATAAATATATACTGTTGCTCGAACAGCTCCAAGATTTTTCACTGAAAAATTCCAAGTGACAAAGCACAAAGCCGAGGCTCCAACACCTAAAAATAATAGATTTCCGAGGTTCCCGACCTGTCCAAAACGAGAAACATCAAAAGAATCTAGAGTAATTAATAAGACTGGCAGCATAAACAACAGTCCATAAAAAAAGATCCGCTGGGTCGTGACGATTGTCCCATATCCGAAAGTGCTGATTTTTTTTATGATCAAGGAATACGAAGCCCAGCAAACCGTGGCGATTAATGCCAGACCATCCCCGAGCGGGTTGACGTTGATCGTACCTGAAAAACTGATCAGAGCAATACCGATCATCGAACAAATGAATCCTAAAA
The DNA here is from genome assembly GCF_000407185.1 of Enterococcus malodoratus ATCC 43197. Lineage (GTDB taxonomy): Bacteria > Bacillota > Bacilli > Lactobacillales > Enterococcaceae > Enterococcus_A > Enterococcus_A malodoratus. Next base: position 74,087 of record NZ_KE136481.1, on the reverse strand, counting down.
CAAAGACTCTTGGAATTTTCCCTTGTTTTAAAATAAAGCGGCTGATCAATGCTGTCATGAATGGGCTGACCGACCCGATGATTCCTACGTTCATTGCTAAAGTATAGGTCAAGGCAACATTTTCCAAGTAATAATACAAAAAGACACCAAACAAGCCCGCGATCATAAAATATCCTTCCTCGCGCCAACTCTTAAACGGCAAGATTTTCCGTGAAGCGATCGTCAAGACGATAAAACCAATCAAAAAACGAATGAACAGTATTTCGATCGGTAAAAAATCTTTTAGTAGTACTTTTGTGGAGATAAACGTCATTGCCCAGATAACAACGGTTAAGCTCGCTGATAAATGTCCCTTCATAGTATCTGACATAAGTAACCCCTTTCTCAGTTTAAGTAAAAGTAAAATCCTTTTAAGATACTATGCCACTTAGTGAATGGTTCTGCAAGAAAATCTAGAAAAAAAGTGAGATTCAAAAAGAATCTCACTCATCAATCAAAAATCAGGCTGCCACGGTCCATGATTATTCGGTATTTCGTAATCGTGTATTAAGTCATTCTCATCAAAAACTACTCCGTGCAAAGTGCCGCCAAAGACTGCCCCGCCATCGATGCCGATTTTTCCATCAGATTGCCAAAGAGCTGTGGTCTGCATATCGCCATAAAGCATCGGCGTAATTGTATGACCAAATACGATCGTCTTATCGGTATCATTCCGACCTTCATGAAATGGTTCACGAATCCATAAAAAATCTTGAGGCGACGTTTCACGCCAGTCTTTGGATAGGTCTACTCCAGCATGAACAAACAAATATTTGCCCCATTCATAGTAGAAAGGACGTTCCGACAGAAAATCCAGCATTTTTTTATAACGACTGCGGATCATCATTGCAATTTCAGTTGGCGAATATTCATCCGTTGCGCCTTTGTGCAGCAAACTTTCGATTGTTTCTTTTCCGCCATTGTACAAATAGCTTGGAAACCAATCTTCAGGACTTTCCATAAATTCCAGAAAATACTGTTCATGATTTCCTCGTAAATAAACTGCCTGATATTTTTCTACGAGTTCCATGCCTAGTAACCAACAGTCCTTGCTTTTAGGTCCCCGATCATTTAAATCACCAATCAAAATCAACTGTTGTTTATCTGGTTGAAATTTTTTTAGCACTTCCTGAAACAGTTCGTACTCGCCGTGAACATCACCAATTACAAAAACTTGTTTCATTTTCATCCGCCCCTCTCAATCGAAGACCGTACTATTTACCTGATACCACAAAATAATTACCATCTGCATCAACAAAATTAAATACGAGTTCCTCACCAATTTGAGCCAAGTCACCTAAGTGAACATTTTTTGTTTGTAACTCTTTATACAGTCCCATCATATCATCGCTGCCGAAAATCAAGGCCGGAGAAGGCTCAGTTACTTCATCATCATTTTTCTCGATGAATGCCCGGTCATAAATAACCAAATGCGTAGTACTATTTTCACTCATCGCGACTTCTGCGACTTGCGAACCATCTAATTCTTCAAAACTAATTTCTGCAAAACCTAAACTTTGCCAAAAAATGCTAGCTTTTCTAACATCATTTGCATATAAAATCACCTTTATTTGTTCATTAAACAAACTATTCACTCCAAATAATAAATTTTCTAAACCTGTATATACTTAAATCAAAAGAATCATTTCCCAGTGAACTGGCCAGTGCTCTAAATTTCATTAAGCATATCATTCAATTTCACAGCATATATCATAAGTTCAGTTTACCAATTTGCTCTCGTACTAAATAAACGACGAAAAACCAGGCTGATAAAAGTGTAACAAAAAAGGCTTGGTCGCGCTAGCCAAGCCTTCAATATAACTATGAGTTTACTTCGATTGAAGCATTTTCATCATTTAAGATATTACGATCCAGTTCATGGATACGCTCACTAGTTACAACACCTGCAACCATACTGCCGCTGACATTGACAGCCGTACGAGCCATATCGATCATTGGTTCCACTGAAATAACCAAACCAACAATTGCAACTGGTAGGTTCATTGCACCAAGTACGATCAGTGAAGCGAAAGTCGCCCCGCCACCGACACCTGCAACTCCAAATGAACTAATAGTTACAATAGCAATCAGCATTACGATGAATTTTAGATCAAAAACATTGATGCCAACTGTTGGTGCTACGATCGTTGCAAGCATAGCCGGATAAACACCAGCACAGCCATTTTGACCAATCGAGATACCAAAGCTGCCGGCAAAGTTTGCGGTTGCTTCATCAACGCCTAGTGCCTTTGTTTGGGTTTCAATATTCATAGGCAAAGTCCCAGCACTTGAACGTGAAGTAAAGGCAAAGCTTAAAGCTGGAAAAGCCTTTTTGAAGAAGTTAACTGGGTTGACTTTGACCCCTAAAAGAATCACTGAATGTACCAATAGTACAACAATCAATGCGCTGTAAGAAGCCAAAATAAATTTACCCAAGTTGACAATTGCTTCAAAATCACTTGTCGCTAATACATTTGTCATCAACGCGAAAACACCATATGGCGTCAAGCGTAATACTAATGTTACGATACGCATGATAATTTTATAAAGGCTATCGATCAAGTTTGCAAAGAAATCTGCCTCTTTCGGCGCTTTACGACGTACCCCTAAAAAGGCGATCCCGACAAAAGCCGCAAAAATTACGACGCCAATCGTACTCGTTGGACGTGTACCGGCGAAATCAGCAAAAACATTAGTAGGAATAAACGATAATATTTGTTGCGGAATTGAAAAGTTTTGAACCATTGATTGGCGATCAGCCAACTCTTTGATTCGAGCAGTTTCTGCTGCTCCCTTAGTAAATGTCGCACCATCGAGTCCGAAGACCATGACCGCTAGAATTCCGATCAAAGCAGCGATCGCTGTTGTAGCTAACAATGTAACTAGAACATTCGCACTGATTTTACCGAGTTTCTTACTCGATTTCATCTTGGTAAAGGCACCGACGATTGAAATAAATACTAAAGGCATTACTAACATTTGTAATAAAGAAATATAACCATTACCAACGATCCCAATCCATTCCATCGCATGAGAAATGACCTTGCTACCATTACCTAAAAGAAGTTGCAAAATTCCGCCAAAAATAATCCCAGCACCTAATCCCGCAAAAACGCGATTAGAGAATTTTACATGTCTTTTTTGCATTTGGTAGAAAGCCACAAGCAATGCAACGAATACTAAGATCACTAATACAGTGAACAGAGTTGTCATTGTATTCCTCCTTAAAATAACTTTCTATAATGACAAGTCTGTCAAAGGAAGTAAAGGTTCCCGGTATTCACTCTTCAGTGAATTACCCTAAAAAGTAGCTGCGCGAATCCTAAATTTTAGTGACGATCAATTATAACGCAGATAAAATAATCTGTCTTACAATTTGCATTGAAAAAAATCCTCCATCTTGAAAGGGATCTAAAAATCTTTTAGATGTCCTTCAAAACGGAGGAAAAACTTTTAAATTGTATTAGAAGAAAAATTAATTTTAACTCCTGGTTTATCCAAAGCAATTTCTGTAATTTCATAAACCATCCGTTCGATTAATTTTAAAATTGGACGAATCATTTCATTCGCCTCAGCTTCTGTCAAATCGTTTTGCTGTTTTACTTGGCGTCCAATCACATGAATCACTTGAGAGAACACACCCCCGATGATGAAATCTTCAAACGGAAGAACGAATTCAATTCGTACTCCCATAATGCTATTTTCAGCTGGATATCCCGGATCCATTGCTTCTAATGGACTGAAATTAATCAGCAATTTTTGTTTCACTACTTGGTCTTTGGGAGGAAGCCCGTAGTTAAATGATTCTACTACTTCCTGATCACGTTGTATTTCCATTTCGCACCTCCTTGATTAATTCGAAAAGAATAATATCATATTAAGGATTCGTTTTTTTGCACCTTATAACTGTTTAATAGTTTGCTAAAGTAAAAAGAAGAAATGCACCCTTACCTCAATTATAGCTTTCCGCTCAAAAAATTTGTACCATTTCTTTTAAATTATTTATAAAATAAGTAGCTGTGATTTCTTGTCCCAAAAAATCCAAATCAAAAAAAACAGTTTGAACATCAGCGTTATTTCCTGCCTCAATATCTAATTTGCGATCGCCTATCATGACTGTTTGGCTCCGATCGAGCTGGTGATTATTGATAAAATAATTAATTGCTGCCGGATCAGGTTTTCGCGGAAAATTGGAATCACTTCCGATAATTTCAACGATCAAGGAATCTAATCCATCACGTTTTAACAACCGCCAAGTCGATTCCACAGTACGATGAGTCAAAATGAAATGCTGTCCGCCTTTTTCTTGTAACTTCTTTAGTGTATCTTTAGCCTCCACAAAGGGAAAAGAGCCCTTATTTTGCTGGGCCTCATATTGATGATAGGTTTGATCAAAATCTGGTATTGGCAACTGCCAATCAATAATCATTTGACGAATTGACTCTTCTTTGATTTTTTTATAGACATCGACCTGATCCTTTTGCAAATCAAAATCCTCAAAAGTCCTCATTAATGCTTTCATCATAATGGGATAAGTATCATACAATGTCCCATCAAAATCCCAAATATAATTCATAATTATCCTTCCCAAGTTAACATAATAATTTTATAAAATTTCTTTTTCTGTAATTTCTAACTGCGAGCTAAAAGTATAAATCATCGGTGTTGCATTAGGTATATCGATCCGATCAACTTGGTCTTTTGGAACATTTTCTAGAAATTGCACCAACGCACGCAAGCTATTCCCATGACCACATACCAAGATTGTCTTCCCATCTAGTAAATTAGGCGCAATCTGATCCTGCCACAATGGAATGACGCGTTGTAAAGTCATGTGCAAACTTTCTCCAGTAGGTATTAGTCGCGGATCCAGCATGTCATATCGACGATCAAAATGATTATTCTTCGTTAATGGCGGTATTTCATCAAATCCTCTTCGCCACTTTTTTACTTGCTCGGCCCCGAAATTTTCAGTAATGATTTCTTTATTTTTGCCAACTAACGCACCATAATGCCGTTCGTTTAAGCGCCACGTTTTATATTCAGGAACAAAACTTGCTTCGGCCTCTTGTAAAATCATTTTGGCCGTCTTAATGGACCGTTTTAATACTGACTCAACAGCCACATCAATTAGTAAGTCCGCTGCTTTTATTTTTTTCCCAGCACTTCTCGCCTGTTCAATTCCCTTTTCAGTTAGGTCGACATCTAACCAGCCAGTCCAATAGTTCTCGAAATTCGCTTCACTTTCGCCATGTCGGACTAAAATTAATTTCATCTTCTCACCTTCTCGTTGTAAGAATATCAGAAAAAGCCTAGTTTTAAAAACTAGACCTTCTTCACGAATTGCGTATGACAATTTTTACACGTTACCTTGATTTTCCCTCGACCTTTTGGTGCACGCATCTGTTGTTTACATTCAGGACATTTAAAGTAACGATAGGTTCCATTTTTTCCTTTAAAAAAATCTTTCATACGAGCGATCCATTGAGTAAATTTTTGGTTTTCATTGCTTCGTGGATAGATCTTTTTCGAACAAAATCGATAAAGGACTAAGGCAAAAGCTGCTAACGCCAAAATATTTCCGATATAAAACGGAATCCAACGGTCAACAATCATCAATACCGCCCAAAGAATTAATAAGGCTTTGTTAATTTGATCTAATCTGCCATAACGTCCTCGCATTAAATATGCATATTTTTGGTAAAATTTCGTTAGTCGTTGTATCCAAACATTTCCCAATAGAATGGCTCCTTTCTGTGACTCTACTTATTATAAATCTTTGGTCCTTTACGCATGTTTTTACGATCATTTTTTGGCGTTTCCATTTTTTCTGAACGTCCACCGCCTTGTTTCTTTTTGATCAGTTCTAACATTTTTTCTTTTTGATTCATTCTTACACCACCTTTATCAATAAAGTCACTGATTCGACATGATAGGTTTGTGGGAATAAATCCACTGGTTGAACCTTCACAGCGTGATAACCAAGATCTTCATATCTTCTTAAATCTCTCGCCAAAGTTGCAGGGTTACAAGAGATATAGACAATTTTTTCTGGATTTACTGCAGCCGAAGCTTCAATAAACTTTTCATCCAATCCTTTTCTAGGTGGATCAACAAAAATTACTGAAGGTTCAATTCCTTCACGAGCCCAGCGCGGCATAATTTTTTCAGCTTTGCCGATTTCGTAATTTGCATTTTCAATACCGTTTGCTTTCGCATTTGCCTTCGCATCTTCGATTGCTTGCGGAACAATTTCCACACCATAGACATGTTTCACATTATCTGCTAAAGATAAGCCAATCGTACCGATGCCACAATAAGCGTCAACAACGATGTCCTCCGAATCCAATTCGGCAAAATCAATCGCAGTTTTGTATAATACCTCAGTTTGTTCTGTATTTACTTGATAAAATGATTGTGGTGAGATTCGATAGGTTCTGCCCAATAACGTATCATCGATTGTAGTTTTTCCAAATAAAACTTTTTCTAACTGTCCCATAATCACATTAGTTTTTTCAGAATTGACATTTTGAATTACAGAAACAACTTCTGGCAATTCTGTTTTGATCGTTTCAGCAATTTCTGTGCCTTTAAAGAAACGTTCCGTTCTAGTAACTAGAATGACCATCATTTCGTGACTGTAGTGACCTCGACGGATTATGATATGGCGAATAAATCCTGTATTTTCACGTTCGTTGTATGCCTTAACATTGAAACGTTGCAAAATATCCCGTATCGTAATGATCGCTTGGTCAATTTTAGGATCTTGAATGAGGTAGTTTTCAATCGGTAATAAATTGTGAGAATTTTTACGATAAAAACCAGTCGTCAATTTGTTATCCACTTTTTGAACTGGAATTTGTGCTTTATTACGATAACCAATTGGATTTTCCATCCCTAAAGTTGGTGCTACAGGCAATTCTGGCAACTTCGCAATAGTTCTTAAAACATTTTCAACTTGCTGTTTTTTAAAACGTAGTTGATAATCATATGTCATATGGCTTAATGGTGCGATACCGCTTCTTAATAAGTCTAGATCCTCTACTTCTTGGCGTTCAGGATTGGCATTGAAACGTTCCATAACTTTTCCGTATCCAAATTTTTTACCAACTTTTACTGCTTTTATTACCATTTCTTCTTCTGGCAAAGCGTTTTCGATAAAAAGCGGATATCCGTCGATATGAGCCACACCAAGACCCTCATAAGATAGGTCATCGATTGTGACGGTGTATGTTTGATTCTTTTCTACTGTGGTCATTTTATTCTCCTTCAAGGCTGATTTATCTATTCTAATGAATTCTACTAGAAAAAGCAAGATAACACTAAGCGTTTCACATTTAAGACTTTTGTAAGAATCAATCAGAAGCTGTCTTTGAATAGTTAATTAGTCAAATGTAAATTATTTCGTAAAAAAACGTTTCTGTCTTTCAACAGAAACGTTTCAAAATTATTCTTCAGAATCCTCATCTTGGATTTTTTCATATTCCTTGACGAGCTCGATTCCCGCTTCGCGTTTTTGATCATCAGGACCTAAGATTGCATCATCGTTAATTTCATCAGTATTTGCATAAAACTCGATATGCTGGTGAAGATTTTCAAAACGCATCGGGGCATCACCGCCATATTCGCCATCCAAATTGATCATCATTTTCTTATCTGTATCAATTAAACTAGCATCTAGGAAACTCGTTTTTACATACAGAACTTTTGAATCATTCACGTGTTTACCGCCATTCAGCACTAATGTAATCAAACGAACGATTTCAAAAAGATTCGCTGTTTTAACAACAATTAACGAGAATTTTCCATCATCCAATTTTGCATCTGGAGCGATGGTCTCAAATCCGCCAATTGAATTAGTTAATCCTAAGAAAAACATCGAGGCATTGCCTTCGTATTCCCCGCCTTCGTATACCAAACGCATTTTAGTTGGTTTGATTCGCGGAAGCATTTCAGCACCCTTCGCTAAATAGGCAAGGTACCCGAAAATACTTTTCAGTTCAGAAGGGACTTCATACGTCAGCTCAGTCAGTGACCCTCCTGCTGCAATATTGATAAAGTAAGTTTCTGCTGCCTTCCCAATGTCCATTTTAACTGTTTGCTGTTTTTGGATCACCTCAGCCGCAGCTTTGACATTGTTGCGTGGAACTTTTAAGGCGCGGGCATAATCATTGGTCGTGCCCGCCGGAATGATCGCCATCTTCGGTCGTTTTTTCAAATTGGCAATACCATTGACAACCTCATTGATCGTTCCGTCTCCGCCAGCCGCAACAACTAACTCAAATCCCGCTTTTGCCGCACGGGCTGCTTCTTTTTTTGCTGAATCAGGTTCAGGAGTCGTGGCAAAGGCACTTGCTTCATAACCTGCTTTTTCAATGGCATCTAAGATATCCGCCAAATTATTGCGCATGATCTCTTTTCCAGATACTGGATTATAAATCAGTCGTGCTTTTCTCATAATCGAGCTCCTTACCGTTTTGCTAATTCCTCTTGAAGCAATTTATTTACTACGCCAGGATTAGCCTTCCCTTTAGTCGCCTTCATAATTTGTCCAACTAAGAAACCGACTGCTCGATCTTTGCCGTTCTTAAAGTCTTCAACAGATTGTTCATTGTTATCAAGCACTTCGTTGATCATTGGCAATAATTGAGCAGGATCAGACAATTGAATAAGCCCTTTTGCTTCAACAACTTCTTTCGCATCACCACCGTTTTGAATTAGCTCACGGAAGACTTTCTTCGCAATTTTTGAACTGATTGTACCATCAGTAATTAACTTAATCATACCGGCTAGGTTGTTCGGTGTTAGTTTCGTATCTGCTAATTCCATTTTTTCACTATTTAAATAAGCTGATACTTCACCCATTAACCAGTTAGATGCTTGTTTTGCATCGACACCTTCTTTTAAAGTTTCTTCAAAGAAATCTGACATTTCGCGACTCAAAGTCAAGACCATTGAGTCATATTCTGGCAAGCCCAACTCGTTCACATAGCGTTCGCGACGAGATGCAGGCATCTCTGGTAAACTTACACGAACTTTTTCAATCCATTCGTCATCAATTTCAAAACGTGGAATATCTGGTTCTGGGAAGTAACGGTAGTCACTTGAACCTTCTTTGACACGCATCAAGATTGTTTTATTTGTTCCTTCATCGTAACGACGTGTTTCTTGCTGAATCGTTCCGCCAGAAAGCAGAACTTTCGTTTGTCGTTGAACTTCGAACGTCAATCCTTTTTTAACAAAACTGATTGAGTTTAAGTTTTTTAACTCCGTTTTTGTTCCAAACTCCTCTTGACCATAAGGACGTAAAGAGATGTTGGCGTCACAACGCATGGAACCTTCCTCCATCTTCACATCACTGACACCTGTAAACTGAACGATTGAACGCAATGCTTCCAAATAAGCGTTCGCTTCTTCAGGAGAACGCATATCTGCTTCAGACACGATCTCGATCAATGGAGTACCTTGACGGTTTAGATCGACATATGAGTAGCCGCCGATGCCGTGCATATTTTTCCCAGCGTCTTCTTCTAAATGAACACGTTCAATCCGAATTTTTTTCTTCTTGCCATTAACATCAATTTCGATCCAGCCATCATGACCAATTGGTTCATCAAATTGCGAAATTTGATAAGCTTTTGGATTATCTGGGTAGAAATAGTTCTTACGGTCAAAATGCATATTTTTTGAAATATCACAATTTAGCGCCAGTGCGGCTCTCATTCCAAATTCAATTGCAGCTTTATTCATAACTGGCAAAACGCCTGGATAACCCCAGTCGATAATATTTGTGTTGGTATTTGCCTCCGCACCAAAGTGAGCGGGCGCAGGTGAAAAGATTTTAGAGTTTGTTTTTAATTCTACATGGACTTCAAGCCCAATGACTGTTTCTAAATTCATTATTTGTCCCCCCCTAAAATCACTGGTTTTTGTTTATGGAAATCAGTTGCTTGCTCAAAAGCATAAGCAGCTTTATACATCGTTGATTCATCAAAATGTTTTCCGATGATTTGTAACCCGACTGGCAAACCTTCAGAGAATCCAGCTGGAACCGACATTCCAGGTAATCCCGCTAGGTTCACAGGAATCGTCAAAATATCATTTAAATACATAGTGATCGGATCATCAATATTTTCACCAATGCCAAATGCGACTGTTGGTGATGTTGGGCCAATAATTAAATCATAATCAGCAAACACTTTATCGAAGTCTTGTTTGATCAACGTCCGTACTTGTCCAGCTTTCTTGAAGTACGCATCATAATACCCTGCAGAAAGTGAGAAAGTTCCTAACATGATACGGCGTTTTACCTCATCCCCAAAACCTTCAGTACGAGTATTCACATAGACATCTTCTAAGTTTTGTACATCTTCTGATCGGAAACCGTAACGAATTCCGTCGAAACGCTGCAAGTTTGAACTTGCTTCAGAAGAAGCGATAATATAATAGACTTCTACTCCATATTTTGAATGTGGCAAGCTTACTTCTTCAACAGTCGCTCCTAATGCCTCGAATGTTTCGACAGCTTTAGTAATTGCTGCTTTAACACCAGGTTCGATCCCATCTGCCATAAATTCTTTTGGCAAACCGATCTTCATACCCTTGATATCGCCAGTTAGACCAGCCGCAAAATCAGGTACAGAAACACCCGCAGAAGTACCGTCTTTTGGATCATAGCCGCTAATCGCATTCAACGCTAATGCATTGTCTTTGACAGTACGCGTAAATGGGCCAATTTGATCTAGAGATGAAGCAAAAGCGATTAAGCCAAAACGAGACACACGTCCATAAGTAGGTTTCAAACCGACCACACCATTAAATGCTGCTGGTTGACGAATACTTCCACCTGTATCGCTCCCTAAAGAAACGGGTACTTCACCTGCGGCCACTGCTGCTGCAGAACCACCTGAAGAACCGCCAGGAACTTTTGTTTGATCCCAAGCATTTTTAGTTTTTTTGAAATAAGAAGTTTCACTTGAGCTGCCCATCGCAAATTCGTCCATATTTAATTTCCCAACAGGAATCAAATCTGAACTGTAAAGTTTTTCCATAACCGTTGCATCATAAATCGGATCGAAATTCGATAAAATTTTAGACGCCGCAGTCGTTAAAAGCCCTTTTGTTACGATATTATCTTTAATACCAATTGGAATACCGGCTAAGGCATTTTCTTCTGAAATACCTTTTGCATCGATGGCTTTTGCCATTTCTAGAGCCTTTTCTTCATTTAAAGTAATGAAGGCATCAATATCTTTTTCGGTATCCTTAATACGAGTGAATGTTTCACTTGTTAAATCAGTTGCTGAAATTTCTTTTGAAACTAACAGACTGTGTAATTCTTCAATTGATTTGTCATATAATTTTTCCATTATGCACCAGCCTCTCCGTTGTCAATGATAGCCGGAACTTTAATAAAGCCATCTTCGTGTTCCGGAACATTTTTCATTAACTCATCGCGTGACCAGCCTTCATCAGCTACGTCCTCACGCATGACATTGATTGTTTCTAATACATTGGAAGTAAATGGCACACCTTCTGTATCAACTTTTCCAAGTTGTTCGACCATGTCGATTATTTTTCCCAATTGATCCGTGAAACCGGTCAATTCATCATCTGAAAAAGAAAGCTTCGCAAGTTTTGCTACGTGTTTCACTTGTTCTTCATTGATTGCCATAATATCCCTCTTTCTTTTGTCAATTTTCAATCATTTTATCATATCTCTGTTAGAATTCACGTTTTTTTCTTGAAATTTTTTGAAAAAATAGTCAATTCAAACAATTAGTTAAAAACGTATTCTACTAGACTTGATGCCTTTTTATAATACTCGTTCGTTAATAGAAACGTCAACAATCTTCTGGACAAAATAGCCTAATCTGTATGACTTTCTTCGATCGCTTGGATCATTTGCTTTTCATCCCAAACTTCTACACCCAGATTTTGTGCTTTTGTCAGTTTGCTTCCTGCATCTTCTCCAGCTACCACGATATCTGTCTTTTTAGAAACGCTGCCCGTGACTTTACCGCCAAGATTTTGGATTTTTTCTTTTGCTTTCTCGCGAGTATATTCAACAAGTTTTCCAGTCAATACAACCGTTTTATCTTTAAATGGTGATTCAATTTCTGCTAATTGGCTTTGGCGAAACCCTTTATATTCGAGATTTACACCTCGATCCACTAACTCTTGCATTAACTCATGAACCTCTTCATTTTCAAAATAGGTTACGACACTGTCGGCAATCGTCTCACCAATCGTGTTCAGACTAACTATTTCTTCTTTGGTTCCCTTACTCATAGCTTCAAGACTGCCGAAATGCTCCGCTAAAATCCCTGCAGCTTTCGCACCGACATGACGAATTCCTAAGCCGAATATCAGCCGTTCAACTGAATTTTCACGGCTAGCATCGATCGCCTGTAAAATATTTTCTGCTGATTTATCTTTGATCTTATCTAAAGTCAATAACTGATCTTTATCCAACGCATAGAGATCTGCCACATCGGATACTAGTCCTTTATCAAACATTTGTGCTAAAACACGAGGCCCTAATCCTTCGATATTCATCGCATTGCGAGAAACGAAATGGCTCAAGCCTTCTTTGATTTGTGCCGGACATTTAGGATTGATACAGCGTAGTGCTACTTCTTCATCCAAATGAACCAACTCACTGCCGCAAATCGGGCATTTCGTTGGGATGGGATAAGGTTCACTATCCTCAGGCCGCTTATCCAAAATAACCCGGGATACCTCTGGAATAATATCACCCGCTTTATAGACTAAAATCGTATCTTTCAAACGGATATCTTTTTTCTCGATGTAGTCACTGTTATGAAGACTTGCACGTCCAACCGTAGTCCCGGCTAATCGGACCGGTTCCATGATTGCTGTGGGGGTTAATACTCCCGTCCGTCCAATGGTCCAATCGATGTCCAAAAGAGTTGTTTGCGCTTCTTCCGGTGGGAACTTATAGGCTGTTGCCCAGCGCGGAGCTTTTACTGTAAAGCCTAACTCATCTTGTAAATCGAACTCATTCACTTTGATGACGATCCCATCGATTTCGTAAGACAATTCATCTCTCGTTTCATGAAAATTTTCGATGTACTCCCAAACTTCATCGATCGTTTCACAGACCCGATGTTCAGGATTCGTACGAAAGCCTAAACGAGACATTTCATTTAGCGCATGATCTTGCGTAGTAGACTCCAATGGACCGAAATCAGCGAGGGTGTACAGAAAAGTACTCAAGTTTCGTTTGGCTGCTACGCGCGTGTCTAATTGACGCAAACTACCTGCCGCGGCATTTCGAGGATTGGCAAAAACTTCTTTGCCATCTTCTTCTCGCTGTTTATTCAGTTTAACAAATGAAGCCTTTGGCATATAACACTCACCACGAACTTCAATTGATAAAGGTTCTTTCAAACGCAGTGGAATCGATTTTACCGTTTTTAAGTTTTCTGTGATATTTTCGCCAACGGTTCCATCTCCTCTGGTCGCTCCTTGAACAAAAACACCTTGCTCATACTTTAATGAGATCGATAAGCCGTCAATTTTTAGCTCACAACAATAGGAAACAGGGTGTCCTACTGCTTTTTTTACCCGTTCGTCAAAGGCAATTAATTCTTCTTTGCTGAATACATCATTCAAACTATATAGAGGAATATCATGCACTACTTTTTCGAAACCTTCTAAGACAATCCCACCAACGCGTTGGGTAGGCGATTCAGGTGTAATTAAATCAGGATATTCGGTCTCGATCTCAACTAATTCCTGATATTTTTTATCGTAAACAAAATCTTCCACCGAGGGCTGATCCTGTACATAATATTCATGGGCATACTGATTCAATTCGTCGCGAAGTTCGGCTGAACGCTTCTCCGCTGCTTGAAAAGTTATTGGTTCCAAGAAGATCCCTCCTTATTTTAGTTGCTAGTTTAAGATTTTTTCAATCGGTGCAAAAGCTGCTAACAATCGTTTGACACCTTGCTGTGGGAAAGCAATGTCTAGTTCGATATCTTTGGAATTGCCGCTGACTTTTACAACTGTGCCGACTCCCCATTTTTTGTGCTGAACCTTGTCACCAGGGTTCCAATTTTCATTTTCTCCGCCAGAGGCTGTTTTGTTCATTACTGGTTCACGTGTAGCATGTTGATACTTCGGCTTCATCATTTTGCTTTCAAATGGATTCGCATAGCTTTTTGATTTAGGTTGTGGTTGCATACCCACGGGGTTCAGCAAACTGTCATCAATTTCAGCTACAAATCGCGAAGGCTGATTGTATTGTGTTTTTCCATACAGTGTTCGAGAAAAAGCGTTAGTCAAATACAGACTTTCTTCAGCACGAGTAATGCCCACATATGCCAATCGACGTTCCTCTTCTAATTCGGATTCTTCCATCAACGAACGAGATAGCGGGAAGATTTTTTCTTCCATACCGATCAAGAAGACGATTGGAAATTCTAATCCTTTAGCCGCGTGTAGTGTCATTAAAGTAACTTGGGCACTTTCTTCTTGATAGTCGTCTAAATCTGACACTAAAGCTAAATCGTTCAAGAAGACCGCCAATTTTTCCTCAGGCGCATCCGCATCTTCTTCGTCTTGTGTTTCATTACGTTTGTCAAACTCCTGCGTGACCGTACGGAATTCTTCTAAGTTTTCTAAACGAGATTCAGCCTCTAAAGTACGCTGATTTTTCAACTCATCCAAGTAGCCCGTTCGTTCTAATACTTGATCGACTATATCGGTAACTGGCAAATAAGTAACCATTTCTTGAAATTGCGTAATCATCGTACCGAACTCACCGATCATCCGTCCCGCTTTCCCCGAAATATTAGCTAAATCAACATTTTGGGCCGCTTCTACCATTGACCAGTCGTGCATCGCGGCAAAATTTCGTAATTTTTCAACCGAGGCTGCACCAATCCCTCTTTTCGGAGTATTGATGACCCGTTCAAAGCTGACACCATCACGCGGATTGTTGATGATATTCAAATAAGCAATAATGTCCTTAATTTCTTTGCGGTCATAGAATTTATGGCCCCCAACCATCGTATAAGGTACATTCGATTTCACTAAAGTATCTTCAATCACTCGGGATTGAGCATTTGTCCGATAGAGCACGGCAAAATCATTGTAACTGCGGTTGTTCGTTTGAATTTCATCTTTGATTTTACTGACGATAAATTGCGCTTCATCTCGTTCACTGTCTGCACGATAATAGGTGATTTGTTCTCCGGCTTGGTTATCGGTCCAAAGACTTTTGTCTCTCCGATTGCTGTTATTTTTGATTACTTGATTCGCGGCATCTAAAATGCTTTTAGTTGATCGATAATTTTGTTCCAGCAAAATAACCGATGCATCATTATAATCTTTTTCAAAATCAAGGATATTTTGCATATCTGCACCACGCCAGCCATAGATACTTTGATCGGCATCCCCGACCACACATAAATTACGAAAGCGAGCAGCTAACATATTTACCAAAGTATATTGCGCGTGGTTTGTATCTTGGTACTCATCTACGTGTAAATAATGGAATTTATTTTGATAATAAGTTAAGACATTCTCGTTGTCTTGGAATAAGCGAATCGTATTCATAATCAGATCATCAAAATCCATACTTTGATTATTTCTCAAGGCCTTTTGGTAGGCATCATAGCAACGAGCCACGATCTCCTCAAAGAAAGAACCTTGACGCTCCGCGTAAGATTCCGGTGTTAACAACTCATTTTTAGCATTGCTGATTGCTCCTAAAATAGAACGTGGATCATATTTTTTTGGATCAATATTCAAATCTTTCAGAATTCGTTTCATCAATGTCAATTGATCAGAACCATCTAAGATCGTAAAATTCCGATCATAGCCGATCGCATCTACATCACGTCGTAAAATTCGAACACACATCGAGTGGAAGGTAGAAACCCAAACATCCTCGCCGCCTTGACCTAAAATGGTATTAACCCGCGCCTTCATTTCTCTTGCGGCCTTATTCGTAAATGTAATCGCTAAGATATTCCACGGATTTACATTTTTTTCTTCTATTAAATAAGCAATGCGATGTGTCAAAACCCGCGTCTTTCCACTTCCAGCTCCCGCCATAATCAATAATGGGCCTTCCGTATGAAGAACCGCTTCTTTTTGTTTAGGGTTAAGTCCTGCTAACAACTCCTGTTTGTTTGGCATGCAAAACGTCCTTTCTCTATTCAATCTTTTTCATTATAGCATCTCAGAAACTTTCATGACACTAGCAACATTTCAAAAAAACGAATTCATTGATTCCTTCTTGTTTTTCTTAGGAATTCGCGCTAAATTAAGTAATGGTATGGAGGGAAATTCATGAAAAATGAACATGAAATAAAACGTTTAGATAGTACTAAAGTTTTTTTTATTTTGAAAGGGGTTTTGATCGGAGCCATTGCAGGCATTATTGTCAGTTTATTTCGTCTGCTAATTGAGGAGATGATGGAACGTGTTGTCACTCTTTATCTTTGGTTTCACGACAATCCTTTCTGGCTGATTCCTTGGATGCTAGTTATGCTTACTTTCGCATTGATTGTTGGCTTGCTGATAAAATCTGATCCGAATATCAAGGGCAGTGGAATTCCACAGGTCGAAGGAACCTTACAAGGTGAAATCAAATTAAATTGGTTTTCCATTCTTTGGAAAAAATTTGTCGGCGGTATATTATCCGTCGGTTCAGGATTATTTCTAGGACGTGAAGGCCCTTCAATTCAATTAGGAGCCATGGTTGGGCAAGGCTTTGGTGAATACACGCATGCATCAACTTCTGAAAAGAAGATTTTTATTTCTAGCGGAGCTGCTGCTGGATTAGGAGCCGCCTTCAATGCGCCGATTGCTGGATTGCTGTTTGTAATTGAAGAAGTGCATCATCACTTCTCTCCATTAATTTGGCTTACTTCACTAACAGCCGCTTTAACAGCAAACTTAGTTTCGTTAAATTTTTTCGGCCTAAAACCTGTTCTATTTATTGCTGATGTACCTTCACTACCTTTGAAATATTACGGCTTATTGATTTTTTTAGGAGCCATCTTAGGAGTACTTGGTTATGTTTATCAAATAGTACTTTTAGCTTTACCGCTACTGTATAAGCATACTCATTTGCCAGAACATCTTTATGGAATCGTTCCATTTTTACTGATCATTCCAGTAGCCTTCTTTTTCCCACATTATTTAGGAGGCGGTAATCAGATCGTTTTATCCATTGGAGAAAATAATCTTTCATTGTCATTGTTGATTTTTCTATTTTTCTTACGTTTCATTTTCTCCATGATTTCTTATGGCGCGAATTTACCAGGAGGGATTTTCTTACCTATTCTTACTCTAGGTGCTTTAATTGGCGGAATTTATGGCACCATTTTACATCAATCGTTTGGTATGGATGCTATGTTAATTCGTGATTTTGCGATTTTTGCTATGGCTGGATATTTCACTGCCATCGGAAAAGCTCCATTAACAGCAATCATTTTAGTAACCGAAATGGTGGGCAACATTACCCATTTGATGCCGCTGGCGGTTTGTTCCTTAACGGCTTATGTAATTAATGATCTGCTAGGAGGTAATCCAATTTACGAATCATTGCTTGAACGTTTACTCAAAGATCATCTTCCAAGTATCACCGGAAACAAAACCATCATTGAATTCCCTGTCACAGCTGAGAGCAGCTTAGATGGCACGATGGTTCGTGATTTTAACTGGCCTAAAGAAATGCTGTTGATCTCAATTCGTCGCGGTTCATCGGAAATACTCACTCATGGGGATACCGTTATGAAAGTTGGAGACTTGTTGATGATTCTTACAGATGAAGGATATACACAAAAGATTAGAACGCTGATTCGGGAACGATCCGATGCTGCGATTGCAAAAAAACAAGATAAAGCAATACGAGGATGAGCTAGGCTCACCCTCGTATTTTTTTGACTAATTTTTCATTTACATAAACAGAAACCTGACCATCATTTACCGGAAATGTTCCTTGGCCATTTTCATCTAAAACAATTTTCGCCTCATTATTTCCAAGCAAATCAACAAAAGTCTCTCCTTCATGAATGGCACTGATAGTCATTTCTTTTTCCCCGCCTTTGGCATTGGTCATAATAACTGCCGCACCGGATTCAGCTTGGTCAAACTCGCCAGTTAATGTCCAACCAATCACATCTGGATCGTCGAAATAATCTGCTTGGCTCCCAAAGTTTAACTCCTCCCGCAATTTAATCATGGAGTTTAAACCCTCTCCAACAGCTTCAGCATTTTCTGTTCCGTAAAGATCTCCCCAAAATACAACGGGAATCCCTTCATTTCTTAATAAAATCAAACTATAGCCATGCAGCTTAAACCAACCTTCTACCCATGACTCTAAACTCTGACCGTGTTGCGTATCATGATTATCCACAAATGTTACGGACCAGTCGGGACGGGTTTCAATCAGCGTTCCGGCAAAAATTTGCCGCATATCGAATTCACCCATAGTTGAGGCCGCCTGAAACAAATTAAAATGCAATGGCACATCAAAAAGTGAAATTAGATTGCCTGATGAGTCCAAATATTCTTGCAGTTTTTCTAACTCATCCGACCAATATTCACCAACAACAAAAAGTTCTTCGTCCTTTTCCTCGCGTCGATGCAAAATCCAATCCACAAATAGGTCAAATCGAATATGTTTGACTGCATCCAAGCGGTATCCGTCGACTCCTGTCACCTCTTGGTACCATTTTCCCCACTTATCCAGTTGTTCGATAGTTTCAGGATTTTCCATGTCTAGATTACAACCCATCAAATAATCAAAGTTGCCGTTTTCATCGTCAACTTTTGGTTCCCATCCTTTGTCGGCGAAGTTGAAGATTGCATGATCCTTTTCACGGGCATCATAATCAACACCAGAAAAATTCTTCCAATTCCATTGATAGTCGTTGTATTTCCCTTGCCGACCAGGAAAAGTAAATTTTGTCCAAGCCTCAATTTCTTCTGTCCCGGAACTTGGTTTGGTTCGATCATCAAATTGATAAGAAACTGCTGAGACAACTTCGGTCTCATCGGCCCCCATAAAATGATCAAAAACGATATCAGCATAAACCTTCAAACCAGCTTTTTTCAATGCAGCAATACTGCTCAAATATTCTTCTTTCGTTCCATACTTGGTTCGAACGCTCCCCTTTTGGTCGAATTCACCAAGATCATAAAGATCATAGGTTCCATAACCAACATCATTCGCGCCTTCAGCTCCTTTATAAGCCGGCGGCATCCAGATAGCATTAATTCCAAAGCGACGTAGTTCTTCTGCTTTTTCAGCCAACGTTTTCCAATGATTGCCGTCAGCAGGAAGATACCATTCAAATCCTTGTAAAATTGTTTGTTTTCCCATAATCTTCACCTCTATATCTATCATACAGAAAATGAGAGTTTCTTCATAATAAGATGAATCAAATTTAACACCTTAAATGTTTTTGGATGTTTGTGACCGTTTATGGTTGAAATGCAAAAATAATTGTGGTAATATTTCAAATGAAGGAGGATTGAAAATGCTTACAGAAGAACGACATAAAAAAATTATTGAGTGGCTAGAACGCGATGGATTGGTTAAATCACAAGATTTAGTGCTGTGGTTAGACTCTTCTGAGTCGACCGTTCGCCGCGACCTGCAGGAGTTGGAAGACTTAGGTTTATTGGAACGCGTCCACGGCGGTGCAAAACGGCCACAACATCTTGAACAAGAACTTGGTATGACTGAAAAATCATCCAAAAACGTTCAACAGAAAAAAATTGTTGCCAAATATGCTGCGGATTGTATAGCTGAAGGCGATGTCATCTATTTAGATGCCGGCACCACGACTTCAGAAATGATTCCTTTTCTAATCAATCGAGCAATCACAGTCGTGACGAATTCAGTTGGTCTTGCGGCACGTTTAGTAGAAGCTCAAATTGCGACAATCGTATTAGGCGGCCGAATAAAATTGACCACTGATGCCGTTGTAGGTTCTCAGGCTTTAGAACAATTGAAACAATATCGTTTCAATAAAGCCTTTATGGGTATGAATGGTATTCATATTGAGAGCGGCTACTCCACCCCTGATCCTGAGGAAGCGATTTTAAAACGTGCTGCGATCCAACAAGCCGAAGAAGCCTTCGTGCTTGTTGACCATAGCAAATTTAATCAAACGAGCTTTGTCAGTGTCGCTCCATTGTCAGCAGCTTCGATCCTCACAGATACCTGTCCTTTGGTTATCCATGATCAAATCACAGCACAAACTACCTTGAAGGAGGTTTCTGTATGATTTATACAGTTACACTAAACCCATCGATTGATTATATCGTTCATGTCGATCAACTAACAATTGGTGATGTCAATCGAATGAAAAGCGATTTAAAATTGCCTGGAGGAAAAGGCATCAATGTTTCACGTATTTTGAAACGGATTGATAATGATTCGACTGCTCTAGGTTTTCTCGGCGGCTTTACCGGTCGTTTCATCGAAGAATGGTTGGAACGCGAAACCATTCAAACAAATTTCACGACAGTCGCTGACGACACTCGAATCAATATCAAGTTGAAAGCCAGCGAAGAAACCGAAATTAACGGACAAGGGCCAATCGTTTCAGAGAACGAAATGGACGCGTTAAAAAAAGTTTTAGGGAATTTAACGGCGGAAGATATCGTTGTTTTATCTGGAAGTAAACCCGGCAGTGTTCCCACTGGCTTTTATCAAGAATTAATAAAAATCATTAGATCACAAGGTGCTTCATTCGTCATTGATACTACCGGGACCGATTTAATGGATGCATTGGAAAACGGCCCGCTATTGGTAAAACCTAATAATCATGAATTGGCCGATTTATATCAAACAACATTCAATTCGGTTGAAGATATTTATCCGTTCGGTCAACGCTTATTAGATGAAGGTGCACAGCATGCGTTAGTTTCTATGGCTGGCGACGGAGCGTTACTATTTACTAAGGATGGTATTTACCGGTCGAATGTCCTGAAGCGTCCGGTTAAAAACTCCGTCGGCGCTGGTGATTCAATGATTGCTGGGTTTGTTGGTAATTTTACCAAAACGCAAGATCCTGTTGAAGCATTCAAATGGGGCGTCGCTTGCGGAAGTGCTACGACTTTTTCAGATGATTTAGCCACAGCAGATTTTATTCAAGCTTTATTACCGGAAGTACAAATCACGAAAGTAAAGTAGACTTGGTTTGCCCTTCTGTTAAAAAATATGTACCCTACTAGAATTTGGAGGAATTATGATGGATATTAAAGATTTATTGATCAAAGATGCCATGATTATGGACCTGCAGGCGACGACTAAAAAAGCCGCAATCGATGAAATGGTGCAAAAAATGTATGATGCCGGTCGAATCTCGGATATTGATGTTTACAAAGAAGGTATTTTAAATCGTGAAGCACAAACTTCAACTGGTTTAGGCGATGGTATCGCGATGCCTCACGCAAAAAACAGTGCAGTTAAGGAAGCTACAGTCCTTTTCGCAAAAAGTAAAAGCGGTGTTGATTATGAATCATTAGACGGTCAACCTACCTACCTATTCTTTATGATTGCTGCTCCTGAAGGTGCCAACGATACTCACCTCCAAGCTTTAGCAGCGTTATCACGACTTTTGATCGATCCTGATTTTGTTGCAAAACTGAAAACAGCGGAAACGCCTGATCAAGTCCAAGCTACTTTTGAAGCGGCGGAAAAGGCAAAAGAGGCTGAAGAAAAAGCCGAAGCTGAAGAAAAAATCAAGGATACTAACCGTCAGTATATTGTTGCGGTAACTGCCTGCCCTACTGGAATCGCTCATACCTACATGGCTGAAGATGCTTTGAAGAAAAAAGCAAAAGAAATGGGCGTTGATATTAAGGTTGAAACAAATGGTTCAGAAGGAATCAAACATCGCCTAACTGACGAAGATATTTCTCGGGCAGCTGGTGTCATTGTTGCAGCCGACAAAAAGGTTGAAATGAATCGTTTTAATGGAAAAGAATTGGTTAACCGTCCAGTAAGCGATGGTATTCGCAAGCCAGAGGAATTAATCAACTTGGCTTTAAGCGGAACTGCTCCTGTCTACCATGGCAATGGCGAAGAAGCTTCATCTGAGGAAGAAAAAAGCGATAACGGAACACTAGGTCAACGGATTTATAAAGATTTGATGAACGGTGTTTCACACATGCTGCCATTCGTTATCGGTGGCGGAATCATGATTGCTTTATCATTCATGATCGACCAGTTTATGGGCGTACCACATTCTGAATTGGCAAACTTAGGGAACTACAACCAAGTTGCTAGCTGGTTCAACCAAATCGGTGGTGCTGCATTCGGCTTCATGCTTCCTGTACTTGCTGGATTTATCGCATCAAGTATTGCTGATCGTCCTGGTTTAATCGCTGGTTTTGCCGCTGGTGCTTTAGCAAATGCCGGTGGTGCTGGTTTCCTAGGTGCGTTGATTGGCGGTTTCCTTGCCGGCTATGTCATCATTTTCTTGAAGAAACTATTTAAAAACTTGCCTAAATCACTTGAAGGAATCAAAGCCATTCTCTTTTATCCCTTCTTTGGATTAATGATTACTGGTTTCTTGATGCTTCTAGTCAATGTTCCTATGAAAGCAATTAACGATGGATTAAATGGTTTCTTAACTGGTCTTAGCGGGTCAAACGCCATCTTATTGGGTGCTTTGCTAGGCGGCATGATGGCTATTGACTTAGGTGGTCCAATCAATAAAGCAGCATATGTCTTCGGTACTGCAACATTAGCTTCATCTGTTGCACAAGGTGGTTCAATCGTGATGGCAGCGGTAATGGCCGGCGGGATGGTTCCTCCATTGGCAATTTTTGTTGCTACTCGTTTGTTCAAAAACAAATTTGAAAAGAGCCAAGTTGATGCCGGTTTGACAAATATCGTCATGGGACTTTCCTTCGTTACAGAAGGCGCAATTCCATTTGCAGCAGCCGATCCAATTCGTGTCATTCCAAGTTTTGTTGTCGGTTCAGCTCTAGCTGGTGGTTTAGTCGGAGCAGTTGGAATCAAATTGCTTGCTCCTCACGGTGGGATCTTCGTTGTGCTGTTGTTGAGCCACCCATTACTATATCTGTTGTTTATCGCTATCGGCGCGATTGTTTCAGGTGTTATCTATGGTTTAGTAAAAAAACCAGTAGCTCAATAAACTAAAAAAAAATCCACTCTCGATATGAGAGTGGATTTTTTTTACATCCAACGATCTTTTCTATGAATACGAACTGGCTGAGGTTTTGGTTTGATCATAAATAAGATCATACCAATAAAGAAAACTGCAATTGATAAAGGAATCTCTAATGCTGCAAGCGGCAACGCAAAAATCAGTCCAACAATCAGTAAACAACTACCCATAATCTTGATATATCTTCGATCCATACTAACCTCTCCTTTTTTCATATTAAAGAATTACCTTTTCCAAAGAAAAATAATTCGATTTTCAAGCCAAATATCATCCTATCAAATTTCAAGAATATCCAATTGATTTTTAGCCGATACTTTTTTCTGATCAATAAACGAAACAATCAAATGCTTCGCCTCCTTTTCCAAAGAAAAGGTCAATGAATCATTTTTTCGACTAACCTGATGAATCGTCATATCTTTTAGTGCCAGCTTCAATTCTTCCAACGGAAAATCCAAAAAAGCTTTCTTTGGAATAAATAATTGTAAAACAGCTGTGTACTCTTTGTAGCGCATGTCTTGAATCTCAAATTCGATCGAATCTCGAATATAATACTCGAAAGCCGCTAATCCTTTGTCTAATGTTAACTCAGGATACAGGATGTGATAATTCATCATTCGTTCACTCTCATCATCAATCCACGGAAAATAGGCTAACGCGTTTAGCCCGCCCTTCATTCGATTTACTCGATACTGATTGGTCAAAAAATTATAAGTACGGGTCACAAAATATGAGGCATCACTTTTTTCGGTTGGCTGAAATTGATCGTTTTGATATTGTACCGTCTGAATGACTGTATCTTCAAATGCAAATTCAATATACGGTTGCTTCAATAACCCGACGCCGTTTGTATAAGACAATTGTGAGATACCCAATTGATCACGGAACAACTGTTGAAATTTCAAGTTCGCCTCTTCCTGCCATTGGAAAGGGTCCTTGTGTAATTCAAAAAAGACTCCCGAACCAAGCTCTGCCACTCGCTCAACTTGTTGAATATCCAACAAAAGCTGTCTAGCAAATAACTTTTTGTAAGGTTCGCCCAAAAACAACCACCAACACGCCGTTAAGCAAACACCCTTATAGAAAACATCATAACCAGGAAAAACATTGCAATCTACTACAATATCGCCATTAAGTCCCTTCATCATTGGCAGTGCATTGGTCTCATCAGCCGTCTCGAATGATCGACGCTTTGAGAGTTCGCTTGTATTATGATACAAGTATTCTTCATAGGAACGAATATAAGCAAAGAAACCATGCTCAATCAACCGGGATTTTAAATAATCTAGATAGACATTCTCCCAGTAATAAAAGTTTTTCTTGTTGATAATGCATTTCTCAAACAAGGTATCGCCTAAGACGTGAATAGTGGTTTCTTCCTCCGCATTTTTTAGTTGCAGCCAGAAATCTTCCTTCATACCAAAGTCTGCGATCACTTGTTGCAACAGTCTCAGATCAAATGCCTGCTCTTTCCCGTTAATCAACATCATGTCTGGTTCCAGCAATAGACGACTCATGATTAGCCAATCATTGATCTTCGATTGAATATCGACTTGCTTTAAATCGTAAAGCTGGCTGACGCTATATAACTTCTGATTTTTTTCCATTGCCTTCCCCTTTCTCATTACTCTATTATAATTATATCTTAAAGATTTAAAAAACCCTATGAAATTGATTACTAAGTTTCAAAAAATTGTATACTATAATAAATTGTGTTAAAACTAAAAATGGAGGTGTTTTAGATGGGCCTGAAATTTGAGAAAACCGATGATTTAGATAAGTTGTTTGAATCATTTGCAGTTGATCCAGACAAAAAAGTGCAGAAGGACGAGGACATCCAAAAGTTCTTAAAACCAAAAATTGAACAAACAGATAAAAAAAAGGATCAGGCTTAAGCCTGATCCTTTTCGATTGCAGCTTCAATTGCCTGCCAAGCTTCTTCTTTTCCTTTTTTTGTTTCCGAAGAGAAAAGAATGAAAGTATCATTTGGATCAAAATCTAATTTTTTCTTGATAGCACTAGTATGCTTATTCCACTTCCCACGAGGGATCTTATCAGCCTTTGTTGCAACGACGATCACTGGAAGGTTATAGTATTTCAGAAATTCATACATTTGAATGTCTTCTTTACTAGGATCATGCCGTACATCAACTAATGAGACTACTGCACGCAGTTGTTTTCGCGTAGTAATGTACGTCTCGATCATTTCGCCCCATTTTGCCCGCTCAGTCTTAGAGACTTTTGCATAGCCGTAACCAGGTACGTCTACAAAATGCAAAGCATTTTCGATTAAATAAAAATTTAAAGTCTGCGTTTTTCCTGGTTTACCTGAGGTACGAGCCAAATTTTTTCGATCTATCAACGTATTGATGAAGGAAGATTTGCCTACATTCGAACGTCCAGCCAACGCTATTTCAGGTAAATCAGTTTCAGGATATTGTTTTGGTGAGACCGCGCTGATAACGATCTCTGCATTATGCACTTTCATTCTTCCACGCCTTTCAAAAAGGGTTCACAAAGGAATTTGTGAACCCTTACGTACTAACCTGCTTTTTTCTTGTCGTTATGGTACTGAATAATTGGTTTTCCTGAACCCTCAACAGAATCCTTTGTAACAATTACTTTTTCAATGGATTCATCAGAAGGAATGTCAAACATAACATCCATCATGACATCTTCAATGATTGAACGTAAGCCGCGAGCTCCAGTATTACGAGCAATCGCTTTATCAGCAATTGCATTTAACGAGTCAGCGTCGAAAGCCAAATCAGTATCATCATACGAAAGTAATTTTTGATATTGTTTGACAAGCGCGTTCTTTGGTTCTGTTAAAATACGAACCAAATCTTCTGTCGTTAATTTCTCTAATGCCGTTGTCACAGGTAAACGTCCGATGAATTCTGGAATCAAACCAAATTTCAACAAATCTTCTGGTATGATCTGCTGCATAACACTTTCATCGTCGTCAATTTTCTTATTGTTTTGACCAAATCCGATCGTCTTTTCACCTAAACGGTTCTTAACAATCGTTTCGATCCCATCAAAAGCTCCGCCAACGATAAATAAGATATTCGTTGTGTCGATTTGAATAAATTCTTGATGCGGATGTTTACGTCCACCCTGAGGCGGAACACTAGCAACAGTTCCCTCAAGAATTTTAAGCAAAGCTTGCTGAACCCCTTCGCCTGACACATCACGGGTAATCGAAACATTTTCACTTTTACGGGTGATTTTATCGATTTCATCAATATAAATGATTCCCTTTTCCGCACGTTCAACGTTGTAATCCGCAGCCTGCAACAGCTTTAATAAGATATTTTCAACATCTTCACCAACATAACCTGCCTCGGTCAAACTTGTTGCATCCGCAATTGCAAATGGGACGTTCAATGTTCTTGCCAAAGTCTGCGCTAAGAATGTTTTCCCTGAACCAGTTGGTCCGATCAAACAAATATTACTCTTTTGTAATTCGACTTCATCTATTCCATCATTCTCAGTATTCACTCGTTTATAGTGATTGTACACAGCAACTGATAAAGCTTTTTTTGCTCGATCTTGTCCGATAACGTATTGATTCAATACATCTAATAGTTCTTTCGGTTTTGGCACATCAATAAATTCACGAATAGCTTCCTCATGGAATTCTTCATCTATAATCTCTTTACAAAGGTCGATACATTCATTACAAATGTAAACTCCAGGACCCGCAACGACTTTCTTTACTTCCTCTTGGGTCTTTCCGCAAAACGAACAGCGAACTGTTTCACCTGCGCCTGTGCTTTCATACATGGCTTTCACCTCTTGTTTCATTCTCTACAAGTGTTTCCACGATTGCAGTCTTTATCTATAATAACATAAAGCCTTAAAAAGACAAAGAAACCAAGAGCAATTAAAAAGGAATTCTAAAGAAAAAAAGTTCTCGAAAATTCGAGAACTTTTTTTCTTATTTTGCATACCAGGCCAAGCCTTCATAACGCCAGCCTTTAGAGACTAAATTATTTTTCTCATTCGTGTTCAACGTATAATGATGTGAACCAGCTTTGGCATTAGGATTATATAAACGATGCAACGCATTTGATCCCCCAGAATACCAAGAAACACCTTCATAACGCCAGCCTTTAGAGACTAGATTATTTTTCTCATTCGCATTCAGCGTATAATGATGATCTCCTGCATTCGGATTGTACAAACGATAGACCGGATTTCCTGAAGTCGGTCCATTCCAACCAATCCCTTCATATCTCCAACCCTTTGAAACCAAATTATTTTTTTCTGCAACGTTTTGTGTGTAGAAATGCTCTCCGCTATTCGGATTGTACACACGATACATTTGCACACTGTTTGCCGGTGGTGTTGGTGTAGGATTACTGAAAGTCGATGTATAATCCGCATTAATATCAAAATTACCGCTAACACCTGGGAATGATAGTTGTGAAGACCACTGCCAAGCGCCATATTGAGTATAGAAGTTCGTAGTCGAAAGATTATAAGGGTATGCTGCTACCCATATATTTTTATTACCGATAGTTGCAGCATTAATACGCCCAGTAGTTAACCAATTTAAACCAATATAATGGCGTACATTTCCGTACCCTAGCGATTTTAATCGATTTTCGAAAGCTCTAGAATTATTGGTATGGTTTCCTTTACCAAGGATCTGTGGTTCCTCGATATCATTTACCATCACGGTACCACTACTAAGACCAAATCTTTTGACCGCAGCTGCAAAATAATTGGCCTCTGCAACTGCTTGTGCATCACTTGTGAACCAACTATAGTGATAAGCAGAAACTTTCATTCCAGCTGACATCGCGTTATTGATTTGAGATTGCGCATTAGGATTTGTGTAGCTCGTTGCTTCTGTTAATTTGACAACAACTCCCGTAACGCCATAGTCTTTCATTTTTTGAAAGTTCGCAACGGAAATGTTTCCGTTATGGGAAGATATATCAACGAAACTTTTACTTGGTGTATTCGTATTTGTCGCCGAAACAGATGGTAATGATGCAAATAACTGGATCGTTGGATAAAGATCCGAACGCCCTTTCGGCAGGCTCATTGTTCCTTCAGCCGTATCAATTTGTGTCTCAGGTACTACCATTTCTTCTTCCGTTGAGCTGTTACTCTCGGTTGTTTTTGTTGCAGCTGACGAAGTATCCGTCGTCGAATCGCTGTTCGTGGTTGTCTCAACCGTTTGGTCATCGTTCGCCTGCTGAGTTTCTTCGGCTAAAGCAATCGGTGCAGAGCTTAACAATAATATCGTTAAAAGGCTCACTCCTAGAATTTTTTTCTTCATTTTCTCCTCCTTAAGGTCTGAAAGCACTAATTAAATATAAAAACGAAAATTAGCTCGATTTATTAACAATTCAATATTACCAAATTTAAGGATTATTTTGAAGTTATTCGTTATAAATATCTATAAAAAACTGAAAAACTAAGTTATTTACTGGGCTCAAAATTGTGTTACTTATTTCAAATGCTCCTATAAAAAAAGTATGTAGCACAAAACATGTGCTACATACTCAAATTTCTGCTTAGCTTCACTAATTATTAGTTAGGTTCACAGCATTAGAAATTATTTTTCTACGGCTGTTCCCGTTACCAATTCAACAGCTTTTTTCATTTTAATGTCATGCTCTAACATATCTTCTGTTAGGACGCGACGAATTTGATCTTCTGGCATTTGATACATTCCAGCCAATTCTTTGATTTCTTTAGCGATGTCTTCTTCAGAAGCCTCGATTTTTTCTGCTTCAACGATTGTTTCCATCACTAAGTTTGTTTTAACACGGCCTTCTGCTTCACCTTCAAATTGAGTGTGAAGATCCTCTTCAGTAGAACCAGTCAATTGATAATACATTTCAGGTGAAATACCTTGACGTTGCATGTTGTTCAAGAATTCATCCATTGAACGGTGTACTTCATCATGCACCATTACGTGTGGTAGTTCAACGATTTCAGCATTTTCAACAGCTTGCTTGATTGCAGCTTCATCCTTTGCTTCTTTCGCAGCTTCTTCTTTTTGTTTTGTCAATTCATCACGGTATTTAGCTTTTAATTCGTCTAAAGAAGCTACTTCTTCGTCGACGTCTTTTGCAAAGTCATCATCTAATTCAGGCAACTCTTTTGCTTTAACTTCGTGAATCGTTACTTTGAAGATTGCTTCTTTACCAGCTAAGTCTTCAGCTTGATAGTCTTCTGGGAAAGTTACTGTTACGTCTAAGCTTTCGCCAGCTTTATGACCAACTAGTTGTTCTTCAAAACCTGGAATAAATGAGCCAGAGCCTAATTCAAGAGAATAGTTTTCTCCTTTTCCGCCTTCAAATGCTTCTTCACCAACAAAGCCTTCAAAGTCGATAACAGTTGTGTCGCCATTTTCGGCAGCTTCGTCTTCTTTAATTACTAATTCAGCTTGAGATTCTTGTTCAGTTTTCAAACGAGCATCTACATCAGCATCTGAAACCTCAACATCTTGTTTAGGAACTTCTAGTTCTTTGTAGTCTCCTAATTTTACTTCTGGTTTTACAGTTACTTCTGCTTTGATGACCCAAGCTTCGCCTTTTTCCATGCTGTCTACATCAATTTTTGGTTGAGAGACTGGATCAATGCCTGCTTCTTTAACAGCAGCTTCATAAGCTGTTGGTAATACATCGTTCAACGCATCTTCATACAACGCTTCTTCACCGTACATCCGGTTAAATACTTGGCGAGATACCTTCCCTTTGCGGAAGCCAGGTACATTTAGATTTTTTTTCACTTTGTTGAATGCATTTGTTAATCCTTTTTGAATCTCAGTTTGTTCAATTGAGAAAGTTAACACACCATCATTGGTGCCTGTTTTTTCAAAATTTGCAGTCACGTTTGTTCCCTCCGAATACTAATATACTTGCATTTTGCATACCATTAAATATTACACTACTGATTGTGAATTGTAAATATAAAGCTTTTACTCTCGGCATTTTTTAATGATAATCGAACATCAGTTGTTTTATTTTCTTTCTAATGGTTTCTATTCCCTCATCAAGAGGCTCCGATTGCTCAGAGTATTCCGTTAAATAACTGGCTACCCATGCTTTAGGTTTCATGAAGGAGCTTTGCAAAGGATACAAGAAGGCCATTTCTAACTTGACCTGTTCTAGTAAATTACTCAAAAGAATCGGATCATCATCTCCTAGTTGCTCATTCAAACGATTTTCAATTTCAATTTCTAACGTTCCGTCAGAGCCGGACTCTGCTGGCGACAGCTCCATGATTTCATCTTGAATCGTCAAATAGCGGACTTTATCAGAACTACCAACTCGAGCCAAACTTTCAAATAAATAGCTGCGAACTAAGGGAAACACTTTAGGATCGATCATGAACTTTTCGGACATTGATTTCAGAAGTTCTTCTGGAAGTTGCTTGATCTTTCTAACCAACATTAATTGCTCCATTGATGCAAGTGAAGGCAATTGATTTAATTCCGTTTCGAGTTGTCTCACCGCTGCCTGTTGCTGCTTTTGGTAAAATGCCTCTTGATCGTCAATACGCATCAGCCAAAGTTCTTTTTGCTCTTCAGTTAGATGCCTAACCTTTTGTGCCCTCCACAAGAACTCACGAGCGGCAAAAAAGTTCTGAGAATACACCTGAATCTGTAAATATAAATCGATTGCTTCTGGTGTCTCCAGATAGTCATCTGCCATTTCTTGTGCATATTCCAAAGATCCAACAAAGTCGCCTTGTTCTAAAGCGAGACTCGCAATCAGACGGTTAAGCTTAGGCGAAGGACTTATTTGGTATGCAAGTTTGTAATTTTCTAATGCCTGAAGATAGTTTCCTTCTGAAAAGGCCTCTTCAGCAAGAGTTAAATAATACTGATCATTATTGGGAAATTCTATCGGACTCATTCTTGTATAAACCCTCTCTAGCCGCTAACAAATTTAATGTTACAACACTGGTGTCAGAAAAATAGTCGCCAATGTGTTGTTTGTTTGGTGTAAAAATAGTTACAAGGTAACCTAACATAAAAATCGATCCACGTAGAACAAAACGACAGGCCCCTTCACGAACAAAAACAGTTTGCCAACTTAAGTCTTCCTCACTAAAGCAGACTACTCTGATTCCAAAAGCCATCTTACCAATCGTTTGACCATGATTTAGCTTTGTCATTAAAATAAAATACGCCAAATAGATCAATAATGCCAAAAAACCATAAATACTTAATAGTTCAGAACTCTTAGTTACATTTAATAAATTGGCAGGTAGGCCTAATAGGATTCCTGTGATCGCTGAAACACACAATAAATCTAACAAATACGCAAAAAATCGAATCCAAAAACCCGCATAAAAATAATCAGGATAATGATGGAACTGAGCTTTCCGCTTTTTCTTTTCAAGCAGCTGACTAACAGGACCCACTGCGGGTGGTCTTTGACTAGTTTCTTCAGTCATCTCTATTCACCTCCGTAAAGGTACATTGCCTTAGGAGCTTGTGGTGTGCCAACGCTTTCGACAATGTTTCTAATTAGATCTTCTTGTGATGGTTTAATTCCTTGCAGCTCTGCTAAGCTATTACCCAACCACGTATTCATAAAATTAGTAGATCCGCTAGTATATGAAACAACTTTCGCATCATTCAACCCTTTATCTTTCTTTAAGGCTTTCAGCGCTTGATCTGGATACCCAATGTTATCTACCAGACCATTCTCGACAGCTTGTGCTCCATCGTAAATTCTTCCATCAGCTAATTTACGCACTTGAGCTTCATCCATCTTTCGTCCTTCAGCGACAGTCTTGACAAATCGACCATACATGCTGTCCACGAAAGTCTGCAAAACTTCTTTATCCTCCTTCGTTTGCGGACGAGAAGAAGAGCCAATATCTTTTAATGCACCGCTTTTAATTGTTGCATCTGTAATTCCAAGTTTTTCCATTAATCCAGAATAGTTCATGCTAGACATAATAACGCCTATGGAACCTGTCATAGTGTCTTCTGTAGCATAAATCCGATCAGAATTGGCCGCGATATAATAGCCCCCGCTAGCCGCCTGGCTTTCCATCGAAGCATAAATAGGAATTTTTTTCTCCTTTTGAAGCTCTTTCAATGCACGGGTAATTTCCGCAGTTTCATAAACAGAGCCTCCAGGAGAGTTAATCTCTAGCAAAACTCCTTTTACAGTCGAATCTTTTTTGATCTTAGCCAATTGTTTCATAAAAGATTCATGATTATACCCTCCGCTAGAAAACAATCCACTTGTACCGTCATCCACAATCGTACCTTCTACTACTAACTTAACAATTTTTTTATTGCTCGAGCCAGACTCTTCGACTTTTTCTTGCGGCTCATCCGATCCATATAATAGTTCATTTACTTGACTTAGTTCTTTTTTATTATCATTTCTGCGGCTAATCGTTGATGACAGCACTGAAAAAAATAACAGTGCTATTGCGATAACGACAGCAACCCAACGTCTTTTATTCATCAGTTTCCTCCTAAATTCTAATATAGATTACGAATAACCAAAACTTTCTCTATCGGTCCATCGCCATTCATTTTTTCCGCTTTTTCTAGTAACGAATATCCGCCAAAAAATTCATGGGTTAAAGGATCTTCAATTTTGAATGATTGTGCTTCTTCAATACTTAAAGCGTCCGGATTAATTTCCTGAATACTATCCCATCCGGTATCTAAGAAAATTTTCGTTTCATCAGTGATTTTTGGATCTTCAGCAAGTTGTGTCAAAAATTTGCGTAATTCACCGACTGTTAGATTTTCTGGTTGATTCATTTAGTTTTCCCCTCTCATTTTTTTGTGAAATAAAAACTCACAAAAATTTAAATCAATAGAGAACAATATCTGCAAACAATAAGAAGTCATTGTATTAGTATCGCTCAGCAAATGATACTTCTTATTTTACCCTATTCTATAAATAGATGAAATGCAGAAGTCCCTTTGCTTTCCAATTCTTTTTCACAAATTCCATATATACCAATTAAGTAAAAATAAAAAAATATTTGACTAGTCGGATTGTTTATATTATATTAGTCATTGTTTCCGATAATAATACAAAAAAATCTTAATCATACCAATAAGATAGCGCCAGACCTCTTTTAGAGGTGACGAGGAAGAAGCTAATCGAACTATTCGGCGGGTAGCTTCAGGGTAGCTGTGCTCTACAGATCATTACAAAAACTTTATAAAAGAACAAAAAAATGGTCAGACAGCTCGGAAACATATAATGATAGGAAAGTAGGAAGACATTATGTGTGGAATCGTGGGAATTGTAGGAAATGAGCAGGCAACTAGCATTTTAGTTAATGGATTGGAAAAATTAGAGTATCGTGGTTATGACTCTGCTGGTATTTTTGTTGCTGATCATAATGAAGATTACTTAGTCAAATCGCAAGGACGTATCAAGGAATTAGCCGAGAAAATTGGAGAGGAAGTTCACGGCACAATTGGGATTGGCCATACACGTTGGGCAACTCATGGTGAACCAAGCGAAGAGAATGCTCATCCCCATACCTCACAAAGTAAACGTTTTGTGTTGGTTCATAACGGAGTAATCGAAAATTATGACGAGTTAAAACGGAAGTATTTAGCAAATGACGATTT
Organism: Enterococcus malodoratus ATCC 43197; assembly: GCF_000407185.1. Taxonomy (GTDB): domain Bacteria; phylum Bacillota; class Bacilli; order Lactobacillales; family Enterococcaceae; genus Enterococcus_A; species Enterococcus_A malodoratus. Next base: position 40,262 of record NZ_KE136481.1, on the reverse strand, counting down.
TTACGGCGAAACTGATACGGAAATTGCTGTTCACTTGATTGAGTACTTTGCAGAACAAGGTATTTCGACTAAAGAAGCTTTTCGTAAGGCATTAATGGAAATTAATGGTTCTTACGCTTTTGGTTTAATCGACAAGAATGATCGTGAAACCATTTACGTTGCCAAAAACAAAAGCCCGTTGTTAATTGGATTAGGTGATGGTTTTAATGTTGTCTGCAGCGACGCGATGGCAATGTTAGAGCAGACCAATCAATTCGTAGAAATTAACGATGGCGAAATGGTCATCGTGACAAAAGATCGCGTAGAAATTGAAGATGAGGCTGGCAGCGAAATTCAACGTGCTCCTTATGAAGCAAAAATTGATCTTGCCGATATGGAAAAAGGCACCTACCCTTACTATATGTTGAAAGAAATTGACGAGCAACCAGCTACAATGCGTCGGATCATCAGTGAATACACAGATGAAACAGGAACCGTCGTTATTGAAGAGCCGTTGTTGCAAAGTTTATTGACCAGTGATCGCATTTACATCGTTGCCTGTGGCACAAGCAACAATGCTGGTTGGGCCAGCAAACAGATTATTGAGGGCTTAGCCAACATTCCAGTTGAGATTCACTTATCTAGTGAATTCGGCTACAATATGCCATTACTTTCAGAAAAACCATTCTTTATTTATCTTACTCAAAGTGGTGAAACCGCAGATAGTCGTCAAGTATTAGTGAAGACTAATAAATTGGGGTATCCTTCCCTAACTGTGACAAATGTTGCTAGTTCAACATTATCACGCGAAGCTAGTTATACAATGTTGTTACATGCGGGTCCAGAAATTGCAGTAGCATCTACCAAAGCATATACAGCTCAAATTGCAGCATTAACTGTTTTGGCAAAAGCCGTCGGTGAAGCAAAAAATATTCCGGCTGCAGAAGAGTTTGATTTGACAAAAGAATTAGGAATTGCCGCCAATGCGATGGATATAATGATCGCGGAAAAAACGATGATCGAAGGAATCGCAGAAGAATATTTGGCAACGACTCGTAATGCTTTCTATATCGGACGTTCAGAAGATTACTACGTTTCCATGGAAGTAGCTTTAAAACTAAAAGAAATTTCTTATATTCAAGCAGAAGGTTTCGCCGCTGGTGAATTGAAACACGGAACAATTGCGTTAGTTGAAGAAGGTACACCAGTTATCGGTATCATTACTGAGGCGGTGACAGCCCCTCACACTCGCGGAAATCTTCGTGAAGTAGAAAGTCGTGGTGCCCACACCTTAGTAATAGCATCAGAAGAATTAAGCAAAAAAGGCGATCAAATTATCTTACCGATCGTTCATCAATTCTTGCGTCCACTTGTCTCTGTAATTCCAGGACAACTGATTGCCTATTATGCAACGTTATTACGCGGATATGATGTTGATAAACCACGTAATCTAGCAAAATCAGTTACAGTTGAATAAGCAAAAAAAGGTTGAGATTTTTCTCAACCTTTTTTTCATATAAAAATACCCGACTCTTTTAAAGTCGGGTATTTAATATTGCTAGTCTAATCCAATTTCTTCACGAACAACTGCCGCAATTTTTTCGACGTAATAATCAACTTTTTCATCAGTCGGCGCTTCTGCCATAACCCGCAGCAGCGGTTCTGTTCCAGAAGGACGAACTAAGATACGACCATCGCCATTCATTTCAGCTTCTGCTTCATCAATGGCCTTTTTAATTGCAGGTACATCCATCGCACCATATTTATCACTTACACGAATGTTTACTAACTTTTGCGGATAGATCGTAACTTCACCAGCAAGTTCAGAAAGTTTCTTTCCGGTTTGTTTCATGATGTTCAATAATTGAACTCCTGTAAGCATCCCATCACCAGTTGTATTATAGTCTAAGAACAACACATGCCCAGATTGCTCGCCGCCAAGATTGTAATCATTTTTACGCATCTCTTCGACAACATAACGGTCTCCCACTTGGGTGATCACATCTTCTAGGCCAATTTCTTCAATTGCTTTATGAAAGCCTAGATTGCTCATTACAGTAGTCACAACTGTATTCTTTTTCAAACGTTTACGTTCAGCTAAGTACTTCGCACAAATAAACATAATACGATCGCCGTCAACAATGTTCCCTAATTCGTCCACTGCAATTACTCGATCACCATCGCCGTCAAAGGCCAACCCGGCATCTGCACCTTTCTCAACGACCATTTTCGCCAATGTTTCCGGATGTGTCGATCCCACTCCAGCGTTAATGTTTAATCCATTTGGTGAGGTTCCCATCGTGTAGAAGTCCGTTTCTAAATCAGCGAATAAGCGATTAACACTGGTAGAAGTCGCTCCATTAGCCGCGTCAACACAAACAGTTAAACCAGAAAGATCACCTGAAATTGTTTGCACTAAAAATTGAGAGTACTTCAATAAACCTTCGTGAAATTCATCCAGCGTTCCCAAACCTTCAGCAGATGGCCGAGGCAATGTATCCTCTTCAGCATCAATCAACGCTTCAATCTCAGCTTCTTGTTCATCAACTAGTTTGAATCCATCACCACCAAAAAATTTAATACCGTTGTCTTCTGCTGGATTGTGAGAAGCGGAGATCATAACGCCTGCTGAAGCCTTTTGCAGTCTTGTCAAATAGGCAACACCCGGTGTTGAAATAACTCCCAACTGAAAAACTTCAATACCGACGGATAACAAGCCAGAGATTAGGGCTGTTTCCAATAATTCACCTGAGATTCGAGTATCACGCCCAACTAAAACACGTGGACGCCCTTCACTCTCTTGATGTTGACTTAGTACATAACCGCCACAACGGCCCAACTTAAACGCTAGTTCAGGTGTTAGCTCCTTATTCGCGATTCCACGTACTCCGTCTGTTCCAAAATATTTACCCATTAAATTATATTTCCCTTCTTCATCTAGTCAGTTGATTGATTTGTCGGTTCTTCTTGACTACTCGTCATTTGAGTAGCACTTGTTTCAGAAGATCTTGAACTACCACTCGAATTTCTCGTAGCTTCAGTTACCGACGAACTAGAATGATTTGTGCTGCTAGTTTCTGAATCTTGTGTTTTTTTAAGTACTGGTGTCACTTGCGCGCTCACGGTTTTAGGATTGACTTGATAGTCACCAGATACAGGTACGTCAATAAATTTTTTGACGGTTCCTTGGATTTGGCTCACATCAACCGGAATACCGATACTGTCTATTTTATCAAGCACTGACTGTACGCCAGTAATTGTTGCTTTTGTGCGATTCAAATCGATTTTGACACTTTCAACAGCTGAAGGCAGATCGCCTTCTTGAATCGGATAAAGCGACACCTCTTTACTTGGTGTTTGAATTTCAAATGAAACAGTCACATTTTGCGGATCTGATTGAATCGGTAATGCCTCCCCGCTAGCATTCAATGCCTGAACGGGCGCCTGGATACTTTCTTGATCCGTATTAAGTTTACTGCTATCGACCGAGGCTACCACACGATCGATTTCCTTCATCGTGTTTTCGCCAGTTGTAATTTCAACTTTTTCCGGCTTAGTCGACATTTCTCCAATTTTTAAACCATTATTGCTTGTTGTACTGCTCAAAATCGGTGATACATCGAATTGTTTTTTCACTTTCTTCTCAACCGTCACAGATATTTTTTCTGGATCAATCGATGCAAAAAGGGAGCTAGACAAATTTTTAGTTTTCAAGCGAACTTCATGAGTACCGCTAGTCAATTTTGTTAAATCGGCTACAACACTAAAATCGCGTGTATCTGGATCAATTTCTTTATTTAATTGAATTCGATTTGCACCGCTTAACTTAACTGACACATTCGATGAGAAGCCATGAACAAAGTACTCATCTGAATTATAAAGAACCGTAATTGGTACATTTTGAATAGATTCTTCATAGTTAGCCTCAGAAGAAATCAATTGACTGAAATTTTGGCCGTTCACGTTAAAAAATAGAATCAAACTAAACACTAACGAAATCAGCACGTAAGGCATATTGCTTTTCTTAAACTTAATTCTCATTTTTCGCCTCCTTTAGTCGACCCTTCCAAAAAGGTTTGTAAGAGACTTTTTTTCCCAGCGTTTTTTTCATCTGGCAGTAACTCTCTACGCATCACAGCAAGATATTCCTCCTGAGATAAATCATGAAGAAAATCATTATTCAGCGTGATACTAACCCCACCAGTTTCTTCAGAAACAATAAATGTTAACGCATCGCTTACCTCGCTAATACCCACTGCGGCTCGATGCCGAGTCCCGAATTCTTTTGGAATCAGCATGCTATCGGAAAGCGGCAAATATGCTGAAGCAACAGCGATTTTTCCATTTTTGACGATCACAGCGCCGTCATGTAAGGGAGTATTAGGTATAAAGATGTTGATCAATAACTCTCCGGTAATATCCGCATCCAAGTCAATCCCGGTTTCAATATATTCCTCTAACCCAGTAAATCGCTGAATCGTTACTAATGCACCGATTTTTCTTTTGGACATGTACTGAATCGCTTTATCAAACGCTAAAATCATCCGTTCATCATCGCGTTCTTCTCTTCTTGTTGTTTTAAAGAAAGAACTGCGTCCCAAATGCTCTAGCCCCCGCCGAACTTCCGGTTGAAAAATAACAATCGCTGCAATAACACCATACGTGATGATTTGGTTCATCAGCCACGACAATGTATGCAGCCCGATTAATTCAGCCACGATTCGAATTCCAATAAAAATCGCCACACCTTTGATCAATTGGACAGCCTTTGTTCCACGAACAAGTTCAAACAAACGATAAATCAAAAACCAGACGACAAATATATCTAAAAGGTTGACGATGATATCCCAAGTTGACAAATTCTCAGAAAAAAAGCTAAGCCAATATTCCGGTTTGAATAATTCAATTAGACGATTAGGCATAGATAACCTCTCTTTCTATCCAAAATTCTATCCAATTATACCACAGTGGTACAGGTCTAGCATAAAATTTAAACAGGAAAAAGGGCCTTAGTAAACTAAGACCCTTTAAAACTATTTGTCACGTTTCGCAGCACGTGCTGCTCTGCGGGCTGCGCGTCGCGCCTCCGCTTCTGGATCAGCTTTACGTTCTCGTTTCGGCTTAACATCAGCAGGCGTTTCATTCGTTTCTACCGACGTACCTTCAAGTTTACTACGAATTTTTTCTTCTTGTCCCGCTATTCGAGCATAGTTATAAAAACGTGTCTTAGCATCATTCACCGTTTTTTGGTATAACCGTTGCGCATCATCCGGTTGAATTCTTTCCAATGCTGAAAAACGTGTTTGTTGTTTCATAAAACCAATCATTTCATCAAAGTTTGGTTTTTTATAATCCAATGACATTGGATTCTTTCCTTTATCACGTTGAACCGGGTTGTAGCGATACAATGACCAATAGCCTGAATTAACAGCATCTTTAGCCTCTTGCAATGTTTTACTCATCCCACCGCGTAAACCATGATTGATACAAGGTGTATAAGCAATTACTAAAGATGGTCCAGGGAATTTTTCTGCCTCTTCCAAAGCTCTGATCGTTTGTATTTGATTAGCTCCAGAGGCGATTTGCGCCACGTAGACATTCCCGTAAGTCATCGCCATCAATCCTAAATCCTTCTTCGACTGATATTTACCGCCTGCAGAAAATTTCGCAATTGCTGATGCTGGTGTCGCCTTAGACGTTTGACCACCCGTATTTGAATAGACCTCATTATCCATGACTAAAATATTCACATCTGCACCGCTGGCTAAGATATGATCAATCCCACCGAAACCAATGTCATATGCCCAGCCATCTCCGCCGAACATCCATTGACTGGTTTTAACAAACAGATCATGGTTATCATATATATCCGCTAATTTTGGATCTGACAAACCTTCAGCTTCAAGTGCGGCTTTTAATTTGGTTGCTCGTTGCTGGGTACCTTCAGATTCAAACATATGATCCATCCAGTCCTCCATCAGTTCGCGCAAGTCATCAGAAACAAAGTTTAGTATTTCACCGATTTTCACTGCCAACTCTTGACGACGAGTTTGGTTAGCAAGAAACATTCCGTATCCGTACTCAGCATTGTCTTCAAATAACGAGTTCGACCAAGCTGGTCCTTGACCCTTTTCATTGGTCGTATAAGGACTTACCGGTGCAGCTGCTCCCCAAATAGACGAACAACCAGTCGCATTAGCGATCATCATACGATCTCCGAACATTTGTGTCATTAGTTTCACATAAGGCGTTTCACCACAACCTGCACATGCTCCAGAGAACTCAAGTAATGGTTGATTGAACTGCGAACCTAATACAGAATTTGTTTTTGCTGGATTCGTTTTTTGTTTTAATGTCATTGAAAACGCCCAGTTGACAGCTTCTTCTTTCTCTTCTTCATAAGGTTTCATAACTAAAGCTTTGCCTTTGGCCGGACAAGCTTCAACACACAAACCACAACCAGTACAATCTTCAACTGACACTTGGATACGGTATTTCAAACCATCCGCTCCACGCATTTCCCGTACAATATATCCTTCTGGTGCTTCTTCCATTTCTTCCTCATCAGCTAAGAACGGCCGAATCGCTGCATGTGGACAGACGAAGGAGCACTCATTACACATAGTGCAACGATCACTGATCCAGTGAGGAACTTCCAACGCTACCCCACGCTTTTCGAATTGGGTGGTGCCTGTCGGAATGGTGCCATCAGTCATACCGTTCGCCACTAGATCGTTGACAGTTAAATCATTGCCTCGTTGCGAATTAATTGGCTCCACAATTTGTTCGACATATTGGGACACAGGAGACTTGTGAATCTTTGTGGGAATTTCAACAGTCAACCAGTTTTCAGGAACTTGCACTTGATGTAATAATTCCACAGTTTGTTCAATTGCCGCAATATTCTTTTCAACGATCTCCAAAGATTTCCGACGATAACTTTTATCAGCCTCTGATTTTAAGATATCTAATACTTCATCGAAGGGAATAATCCCAGTCAAACTGAAGAAAGCTGTCTGCATCACTGTATTAATCCGTGAACCAAGACCAACTTCCATCGCCAACTTTGCTGCATTGATCGTATAAAACTTAATATCGTTTTCGGCAATATAGCGTTTCATTTTCGCCGGTAGCAACTTATCCATCTGAGTATCATTCCACATAGTGTTCATTAAAAATATTCCACCTGGCTTCAAGCCTTTTAATAAATCGTAGGTGTGAATATACGCAGGCGTATGACAGGCGATAAAATCAGCGCTCTCAACCAGATAGGTTGAACGGATAGGAGTATCCCCAAAACGCAGATGTGACACAGTTAATCCACCAGATTTCTTTGAGTCATAACTAAAGTAACCTTGAGCATATTTATCCGTATGATCACCAATAATTTTAATCGCCGATTTATTTGCCCCAACGGTTCCATCAGAACCAAAACCCCAGAATTTCGCTTGGAAAGTATTAGGATTTGTTAAGTCGACGATTTCTTTTGTATCCAAAGACATATTAGTTACATCGTCAATAATACCGATCGTGAATCGCTTTTTAGCTTCCTTCTTGCCCTTCAATAACTCATCATAAACAGCAATAATTTGATCAGGAGTCACATCTTTTGATCCTAAACCAAAACGACCACCAATGATTTTGGGACGAACATCCGCTTCATACATCACACCTTGAACGTCTAATAAAAGCGGCTCTCCGTCTGCACCAGGTTCTTTTGAACGATCTAATACAGCGATTGATTTGACTGTATCAGGAAGTTTTTCTAAAAAGTTCTCCGTTGGAAACGGACGATACAAATGGATATTTAAAAATCCGACCTTTCGGCCATTGGCATTCAGATAATCAACGGTTTGTTCAATCGTTTGCGCAACAGATCCCATCGCCACTATGACTTCCTCTGCATCCGCTGCACCATAATAAGTTACTAGGTCATAATTCGTTCCGCGAAGTTTGTTGATCTCAAACATATATTTTTGCACGATCGCTGGCAATTCATCATAATAACGATTAACTGTTTCTCGTTGTTGAAAATGGACATCAGGATTCTGATTAGTTCCGCTAATTGTCGGATGATTTGGATTCATACTGCGTTTTCGGAAAGCTTTAAGTTTTTCTTGATCAATCAGTGGTGCTAATTCCTCATAATCGATTACCTCTACTTTTTGAATCTCATGACTTGTACGGAAACCGTCAAAAAAGTTCATGAATGGAAGACTGTCCTCAATAGCGGCCAAATGTGCTACCGCCGACAAATCCATTACTTCTTGCACACTGCTTTCTTGCAGCATAGCAAAACCCGTTTGGCGCGCCGCCATTACATCCCCATGGTCACCAAAAATATTTAGTGCATTCGTCGTCACTGCACGACTGGCAACATGGAAAACCCCAGGCAGCAATTCTCCAGCAATTTTATACATATTGGGAATCATCAGTAATAATCCCTGTGAAGCCGTATAGGTGGTTGTTAACGCCCCCGTTTTCAGTGCCCCGTGAACAACGCCCGCAGCTCCCGCTTCTGATTGCATCTCAGTAATATTGACGGGTTGACCAAATATATTTTTCTTCCCTTGTGAAGCCCATTGGTCCACAAGTTCAGCCATTGTTGAGCTAGGAGTGATTGGATAAATAGCGGCTAACTCTGTGAATGCGTATGAAATATAAGCAGCAGCTGTATTTCCATCCATCGTTTTTTTCTTACGCATATTTCTCCTCCTTAATGATGTTAGTATTTTCTTGTCATATACCAACTATAATCGTAAAAATCAGCTAATTCTTTTTTTACTAGAATTTTCTAAACTAAAAGCTTTATACCGTTCATACTCGTTCATCTATAATTAAAAAGCCCATTTAGAAAAATCAGCTGACATCTTTATAATCTTTGTAACAACGGACTTATTATAAACTAACCTTTCACAAATTCAAACACGTGTTTCAGTCTTTTTAACTTATTTATACGAAAAGAGTTTGTTTTCTTAAAAATATTTTGTACACTAATAAGAGAAAGGATGTGTTTCTTCATGGATATTTCGGTTATTAAAGGAAATCTAGTCAACGATTTCAATGGAATCAAAATCGGTTCGGACGCAGCACCTAAACGTTTGATTGAATTTATCAATCTTCGATGCCCTTACTGTAAACAATGGTTTGAAGAATCTTATGAAACACTGAACCAAGCAGTTGTCGAAGGGAAAATTCAGCGCATCGTAAAATTATTAGATAAAGATAAAATAAGTTTACAACGAGGAAATGTGATGCACGAGTATATCAGTGCTGATCCAGAAAAGGCGCTTATTCAAATCCAACAAGCCTTCGAAACACAAGAAATTTGGCAAGATTTTGAATTAGAGGCCGTCGCTGAATACGCCGAAAAAACGTTACACTTCTCACAACAGGCAAACCAAAGCTTACAAAGTGAGATTCGTAACGAAGCTGAACAAGCCAATATTAAGTTTGTCCCAACAGTTATTTTAGATGATCATATTTTTGATGAATCCATTAGTGAATCTACTCTAAAAAATTATATAGCGGAATAAATAAAAAAACCGTTTGATACTCAAACGGTTTTTTTTCGTAGATTTTCAGCAAAATCATTAATTTTACGGATTCGGTGGTTAATACCAGATTTGGAAATCGCACCTGAGGGGATCATTTCACCGAGTTCCTTTAGACTAATTTCTGGATTTTGAATCCTTAGTTCGGCAATCTCTTGGAGTTTCTCCGGTAGGGACTGCAATCCAACTGTGGTTTCAATAAAATGGATATTATCGATTTGTTTAGAAGCCGCATCAATTGTTTTATTCATATTTGCTGTCTCACAATTGACTAATCGATTGACCGAATTGCGCATATCCCGAACGATACGTACGTCCTCAAATTTTAACATCGAATTTGTTGCTCCGATCAATGTCAAAAAGTCTGCAATTTTCTCCGCACCTTTAAGATACGTAATATAGCCATTTCGTCGCTCTAAAGTTCTCGCATTCAGATCAAACTGATTGAGCAAATCACAAATGTCCTGATTATGCTCCTCATAAATCGAAGATATCTCCAAATGATAGCGGCTTGTTTCTGGGTTATTAACTGACCCTGAAGCTAAGAACGCTCCTCTTAGATACGCGCGCGTTTTTTCATCTGACTTTTTAATTTCATTAGTGATATGAGATTGAAACATCATCCCGTCCATGATATCCAAGTCCAACAATACTTTTTGCGTTTCCTGCTTTAGCCGAACAATGTAGACATTGTTTTTTTTCAACTTCATTTTCCGACGTACCAGCAGTTCACTGCGTACACCATAATGTTCTTTTAACAAAGTAAAAATTCGACGAGCAATCGCTGCATTTTCAGTCTGAACGTTTAAAACAAATTGATGATTGCTCAAACTGAGAGAACCGTTCATGCGGATCAAAGCGGCCAGCTCTGCTTGCGCGAGATTCTTTTGGACTGCCAGACCTGTTAATTCTTTTTTTACTTCTGCTGCAAAAGACATGGCGAGCCCTCCTTTTCAATAGTAAAAATTTACTTGTATTTTAGATCTTTGCTCCAAAAACGATCCGGAACAATTCATCTACAACTTTATCACCATCGTGGAATACGCCGCCATCACGCAGCTTCAAGAAATCTGTTGAGACAACACGACACCCTTCTTCTCTTAGGCCATTGAAATCGTGTGTAACTTGTACCAGATATTCATCGTAAATTTCAGGATCCATGTAACCTTCTGGTACTTTTTCCGTATTAACTAAAACCGTATCAATAAATTTACTGTCAAGATGTTTATGCAGAACGCGGATGTGATCAGCGTCACTAAAATGTTCTGTTTCACCTTTTTGAGTCATGATATTACAAATATATACAACTTCTGCATCAGTCGTACGGACAGCTTCACCCAATTCTTCAATTACCAAATTAGGTAGAATACTCGTAAATAACGAACCTGGTCCCAGTACAACCATGTCCGCTTCGTGGATAGCACTGACTACTTTTCGTGCCGCGTGCACAGCTTTCTCTCCATTTTTCTCTGTAACATAGACCTTTTCAATCGTCTTACGATCAAGAGCAATCTTTGATTCTCCTATCGCACTTGTTCCGTCATCAAAATCTGCATGTAAAACCAAAGGTGTTTCCGAAGACGGATAAATGTGCCCGTCAACATGTAACATCATGGAGAGCAGTTGGATCGCTTCATAAGTACTATTACGCATTTCTGATAACGCTGCTATTAAAAGATTACCAATTGTATGATTTGCCAAGAATTTATCATCCTCATGAAATCGATACTGAAATAAATCTTCATAAAGTTTTGGCATATCCGACAATGATGCCAGCACATTTCTTAAATCGCCTGGCGGTGCCATGTCAACAGAGTCTCGTAACTCACCACTGCTGCCACCATCATCAGCCACAGTAACCACGGCTGTAATGTCTGCACTTTGATTACGCAAACTTTTAAGAATGACTGGTAATCCTGTGCCGCCGCCAATAACAACAATTTTGGGTTTGCGAATACGGTACGTTTTCATTTTCATGAGCGATTCACCGTCTCTTTCCGCTTATCTTTATCACGATGTGTGATATTCACTTTATAATCTGCTTCCTTAAGAGCTTTGCCCACCCGCTCAGTTAGCGCAACCGAACGATGTTGTCCGCCTGTACAACCGATAGCGATTGTTAATGAACTTTTTCCCTCTTTGATATACCCTGGTAAAATATCCATCATTAGTCGAACAAAGTTTGTATAAAAGCTTTCTGTTTCTGGAAACGACATTACATAGTCATATACGGGCTTATCTAACCCAGTTTGCGGACGCAATTCTGGAATGTAATGCGGATTAGGTAAGAATCGAACATCCATCACGATATCCGCATCAATTGGCAGACCATATTTAAATCCAAAAGAAACAACCTCTACATGGAAACCTACATCATCTTTTTGTTTAAATGATTGATTAATTTTTTCCCGTAATTGTCGCGGTGTTAAATCTGTCGTATCGATCATTAATGTTGCTCGATTCTTCAAATCTTCTAGGATCGCACGCTCTTTACGAATTCCCTCCGTAATCATACCATCCATCGCCAACGGGTGCGCACGACGCGTTTCTTTGTAGCGTGAAACAAGTTCCCCATCAGAACAATCTAAAAATAAAATACTTGTATCAATAAAACCAGTATTTTCAATTTCTATTAGCATTTTTTGAATGTCCTCAAAAAATGAGCGCGAACGTAAATCAACCACTAAGGCTATTCTTGTTACCTTTCCGGATTCGCGAATCAACTCCCAAAATTTCGGAATTAAACCCGGAGGCATATTGTCTACACAAAAATAGCCCATATCCTCAAAACTTTGAATCGCAACGGTTTTTCCTGCACCGCTCATACCAGTAATGACAACCAAATGTAAACTCTCGGTCATTTGTGTCACTCCTTTCTCATAATTAGGAAAATACTTATTAAAAGTGTTCTCTATTTTCAAGCCCTATGCCATTATACAAAAAATAACTTTATCTTTTTACACACAGTTAAAATTAGAGTTGATTGCTACTTAAGCTTAAAAAGGTAATTTTTATAAAAAATTTTTGATTCTCAAATCTCGTGTTGTTCTATGGAATTCGTCAAAATAAGAACCGACTTACTTCAAACAGCGTAATGAATTTTTGAACCAAATAAAAAGACACCAAAGAAACTGTACGTTAGCCTCCTTCGCTATCTCATAGAAATTATAACACTCCTGGCGTGTCTTTGCTACATATTTGGAAATCTTTATCTTTTCATAATACAAAAAAACAGATCTCCTATTTGGAAGATCTGTTTTTTAATGCCAATTCAATTGTACGGTCGGCCAGAATTGATTGTGCATCGATTACTGGATAAGGAACTTCCTTTGTCAGTTCTTGAACTAAAGATAGCTCTGTACACCCTAATATAGCATTCTGACAGGCATATTTTTCAAAAACATCCGAAAGAATTTCCAAGTACAACTCGCTATTAATAAAGTCGTTCTCTTTCACATCATGATAAATCAGATGATTAATTTTATCTTGCAGTTTTTGATCAGGAACTAGAACTTCAAATCCTTTTGACTCCAACTCACTTTGGTAAACCTTTGCACTCATGGTTCCAGCAGTTGCTAACACAGCAATTTTTTCACCTGTTTGATGGCGCTTAGCCAACTCATTTACGGCCTCTCTTGGCATATGCAGTAGTGGAATTTTGGTTGCACCTTGTAATTGTTCAAAAAAATAATGAGCTGTATTACACGTCAGTACAATAAAATCCGGTTGTAATAAATTTTGCTTTTCGATGTCGTCTAATAAAAACGGTAGTGGATTTGCTGCTTCATGATCCAAAATATAGGCTGTTCGATCTGGAACAGTTGCATGATTGAACATCACATAGTTCAAATATTCTTGATCGTTGTGAGCCTGTGTACGCTGGTTTAAAATCCGAATAAAACTTTCCGTAGCCATCGTCCCCATGCCACCAAGGATACTAAAGAAATTTTCCATGCCTATCCTTCTTTCTCTTTAAAGTATAAATCGAATCTTCCTTTATATTTACTAAACATGTATTTCATTAAGATCCAACGCATCAACGACATGTCTTTTTTATAGAAGACAGTTGTACCCCATTGATCTTTTTTAATCATTTCTAAGGCTTTTTCTTTATCTGCATTATTTCGAGCAAATTTTTCAAAAACACCTTTTGGAACGCCCATCCATAACATAGATTTTTCTGGCTCTGCTTTACCGTAGATTGTTTCGATGAATGGCGTCTCAAAAACACGATCCTCAGTTGCATACTGTGCCAAATTAAAGCCATTCAATGTTACGAAGAAGCTGCTGCGTCCTTGACGTAAATTGATTTCAAATAATTTATACTCGCCATCTCGCGGATCATATTTCATATCGAAATTGGCAAAACCAGTATAGTTGATTTTTTCTAGAAACCCTTTGATTGTTTGATAAATTTTTTCATTGTATTCAGGCATAATTGCTACATAATTACCAATTGCCTCTGGAGAAGGATCTTCTAATAACGGATGACCCAAGCACATCATACGGACCTGATGATTTTGATCAACATAAGCATTCAAAACGCGCATGTTGCTGTCGTCACCAGGGATAAAGTCCTGAGCAATCATTTCACTAGTGTAGCCTGCTTGATAAATACGTTCGATAATTATATCAAACTCATCACGCGTGTCTAGAATAAAAGCTTTCTTTCTCCCCTTGAAATCAATTGATAGCCACTCAACACTATTGGCTGGTTTCAACGCCACTGGGAAGTCAAATGGTAGATCTTGTTTCAATTTACCTGCTTCCAATATATCTTCTGTAATAATGAAGGTATTTGGATATGGCAAATCATACTTCTCACAAATTTCATAGAAACTAACTTTACTTATTAATTGTTGTAACAAATCATACTCAATATAAGGACAAATAAACCATTCAGATAGTTCTTCCTTGTGCTGCGAAACTAATTCTGCATAGCCATCACCACAAGCAATTAACAAATATCTAGTATCAGGATCATTGTAAGTATTTTTTCCTAATTTACGCATCTGTTCAATGAATACAGGATCTTTATCGAAACCTGGGACCACGTGAACATTTACAATCTTACTATATTTAGTCGGTGCCAGTTGCAAACCGGCGTAAGCCTCAGAAACAATTCCGTAGGCTTCATGAAAAGAACGAGCCATGCCGTAGACATTGATATCGCTCCCTAAAAGAATCGGTACAAATTTTTGTTTTTTAGTCATATTTTCTTACACCTTCTCATTCTAAATCCTTGATAATCATACCATAAAGAAAAATGCAAGCAAAGGAGAATCCTTCACTTGCATCAAGCTTTATCAGTTATTTATTTTTTTAAAACACGTTTCAAATAATGTCCAGTATAACTCTCAGAGACTTCAGCAATTTCTTCTGGCGTCCCTGTAGCTAAAATTGTACCACCGCCGTCGCCGCCTTCTGGTCCAAGGTCAATGACGTAGTCGGCTGATTTGATAACATCCAAATTGTGTTCAATTACCAAAACAGTATTACCCGCATCAACGAATCGTTCAAGAACTTTTAAAAGACGGGCAATATCATCCGTATGCAATCCTGTCGTTGGTTCATCCAAAATATAGAAGTTTTTACCATTGGAGTTCTTGTGTAACTCACTAGCAAGCTTCATTCGTTGCGCTTCACCACCAGATAATGTTGTTGCCGGCTGTCCCATTGTGACATAACCAAGTCCCACATCAACGATTGTTTGGAGCTTGCGATGGATTTTAGGAATATGTTTGAAGAATTCGACCGCATCTTCTACTGTCATTTCTAAAATATCCGCGATATTTTTGCCTTTGTAATGGACTTCCAACGTTTCCGAATTATAACGTTTTCCATGACATACTTCACATGGCACATAGACATCTGGTAGGAAGTGCATTTCGATTTTGATAATTCCATCTCCACGACACGCTTCGCATCGACCACCTTTGACGTTAAAACTGAAGCGGCCCTTTTTATACCCGCGGATTTTCGCTTCATTTGTTTGTGCGAATAAATCTCGAATATCATCAAAAACACTTGTATAAGTCGCTGGATTACTTCGTGGCGTCCGACCAATCGGACTTTGATCAATATCAACTAACTTTTCAATGTTATTGTATCCAGTAATTTTTTTGAATTTGCCGGGTTTATTCGAATTTCGATTAAGTTTTTGTGCCAAGGCTTTTTTCAAAATCTGATTAACTAAAGTTGATTTTCCAGATCCAGAAACGCCTGTAACCGCAACAAATTTTCCTAGAGGAAACTCAGCATCGATATTTTTCAGATTGTTTTCGGCAGCTCCAGTAACCTTGATTTTTTTACCATTACCTTTACGTCGTTCTTTCGGCACGGCAATTTCACGCTTACCGGATAGATACTGACCTGTTAACGAATTTGGATTCTTCTCAACTTCTTTCGGTGTTCCGGCAGCAACAATTTCGCCGCCCTGATCACCAGCACCAGGACCAACATCAATCAAGTAGTCCGCTGCTCGCATAGTATCTTCGTCATGTTCCACTACGATTAAAGTATTGCCCAAATCACGCATCTTTTTTAAAGATTCAATCAAGCGATCGTTATCCCGTTGGTGCAGTCCAATAGAGGGTTCATCTAAGATATAAAGAACTCCAGATAAATTTGATCCAATTTGAGTCGCCAAACGAATTCGCTGAGCTTCTCCGCCTGATAAAGTACCCGAAGCGCGGCTCAAAGTTAAGTAATCAAGCCCTACATTGCGCAAAAAGCTTAAACGGTCTTCTATTTCCTTCAAAATAGGTCTAGCAATAATTTTTTCTTGTTCACTTAAAACAACATTCTCGAAAAAGCCTAAGGCCCCATTGATAGAATCTTCGCTGACTTTTCCGATATTCTCACCGTTAATCTGAACACACAAAGCCTGTGGATTCAAACGGTATCCCTGACAGGTTTGGCAGGTCAATTCAGTCATGTAAAGACGCATTTGATCACGAGTAAAATCACTGTTTGTTTCAGCATAACGACGATTGATATTATTAATTATTCCTTCGAAAGGTACCTCAACATCACGAACACCGCCAAAGTCATTTTCGTAATGGAAGTGGAAGTTTTCGCCATTTGAACCATTCAAAATAATGTCTTGGTGTTCTTTAGGCAGTTCTTCAAATGGTGTATCCATGTCGATACCGAAGCTCAAGCATGCCTGTTCCAACATCTGCGGATAGTATTGTGAACTAATAGGATTCCAAGGAATCAATGCCCCTTCTCTTAGCGTTTTACTCTGGTCAGGAATCACTAAATCCATATCGACTTCCAGTTTCACACCTAGTCCGTCACAATCTGGACACGCACCAAATGGCGCATTAAATGAAAATAGTCGAGGTTCAAGTTCACCAACTGTAAAACCACAATAAGGACACGCATAATGTTCGCTGAACAGCATTTCTTTTTCACCGATCACATCTACAATTGCATATCCTTCCGCCAAACGCAACGCTGCTTCAAAAGAATCAAACAGACGCGAACGGATTCCTTCTTTAACGACAATTCTATCAATGATAATCTCAATATCATGTTTCTTGTTTTTCGATAATTCAGGGGCTTCTGTCACATCATACAACTCGCCATCAACACGCATACGGACATACCCTTCACGTTGAATCATTTCGAAAACTTTCTTGTGTTGTCCCTTTTTCTTAGCAACTACCGGAGCTAAAATTTGAATTTTCGTCCGTTCAGGTAATTCTAAAACTTTGTCTACCATTTGTTCGACTGACTGCGAACTAATCTCAATGTGGTCATTAGGACAAATTGGATGCCCTACTCGAGCATATAACAACCGCAAATAATCATTGATTTCAGTTACTGTACCTACTGTTGACCGCGGATTTTTGCTCGTTGTTTTTTGGTCAATAGAAATTGCAGGACTAAGCCCATCGATACTATCTACATCAGGCTTGTCCATTTGGCCTAAAAACTGACGGGCGTATGCGGATAGGCTCTCCACATAGCGTCGTTGTCCCTCGGCATAAAGTGTATCAAAAGCCAATGAACTTTTTCCAGAACCAGACAAACCAGTAACAACCACCATTTTGTCACGAGGAATCGTGACATCAACATTCTTTAAATTGTGAGCTCTCGCTCCATGAATTACTATCTTATCATTTGCCATTTATATCTCCTAATTCATTTCTTTGTATTCATCATCTAATGAGGATGACCTTTTGTCACTGATCTTCTATCATTCGACTATAATTTCTGTACAAAAATCGCCCATAAAATTCTATAGTATCAACTACCTATCTATTTAATATGCAGATAGGTAACCGATACAAATAGAATTCATGACAATTTCTTCGTTTTATAAATTATTCTGCTGCTTTTAATTCCAAAATCGTATCACGTAAAGTTGCCGCAGTCTCAAAATCAAGCGTTTTAGCAGCTTCACGCATTTTTTCTTCCATTTTAGCGATAAGCTCTTTACGTTCTTCTTTAGATAATTCATCATAAGAAGTTGTATCGTACGTCTCGGCATCCTCAGCAACCTTGCTGATCGAGATCAAATCACGAATCTCTTTAATGATTGTTTTTGGTTCGATATTATGATCAATATTGTATTGTTGCTGAATTTTCCGACGCCGAGTCGTCTCATCCATCGCTCGCTGCATTGAATCTGTAATCTTATCAGCGTACATGATAACTTTACCCTCAGAATTTCGCGCAGCCCGACCAATTGTTTGTACAAGCGAACGCTCACTTCGTAAGAAACCTTCCTTATCCGCATCCAAGATCGCAACTAGTGAAACTTCTGGTACATCAATTCCTTCTCGCAACAAATTGATTCCTACAAGTACATCAAATTTTCCTAAACGTAGATCGCGTATGATTTCTGTACGTTCAAGCGTCTTGATATCACTGTGTAAATACTTAACTTTAATTCCTAATTCTTTGAAGTAATCTGTTAAGTCTTCCGACATTTTTTTCGTTAAGGTTGTGACAAAAACCCTTTCGTTGCGTTCAGCTCGTTCATTGATTTCTCCAACGAGATCATCAATTTGTCCCATGATCGGACGAACGTCAATGACCGGATCTAATAGACCTGTCGGACGAATGATCTGCTCTACTACAGTATCCGTTTTTTCATGTTCATATGGACCAGGAGTTGCAGATACGTATACGATTTGATTGACACGCTCTTCAAACTCTTCTAACTTTAATGGCCGGTTGTCTAACGCTGATGGCAACCGGAATCCATAATCAACTAGCATTTGCTTCCGAGCTCTGTCTCCATTATACATACCGCGTACTTGGGGCATTGTTACGTGTGATTCATCAATAACCATTAAAAAGTCATCTGGAAAGAAATCGATCAGCGTGTATGGCGGCTCGCCTTCTTTACGGCCATCCATATGACGTGAATAGTTTTCGATACCAGACGTATAACCCATCTCCCGCAGCATTTCAATATCATAATTGGTTCGTTGCTCCAAACGCTGTGCCTCCAGTAACTTGTTCTCATTTCGTAGTATTTCTAAACGATCTGCTAGCTCCTTCTGGATATTGCTGATGGCCACTTCCATGTGATCCTCATTAGTCAAGAAGTGGGTTGCCGGGAAGATTGCTACGTGCTCCGTCTCTCCGGTAATCTCTCCTGTCAAAGCATCCACTTCTCGAATTCGTTCAATTTCATCTCCAAAGAACTCCACACGTAACGCTCGTTCGTCTCGTGAAGCCGGGAAGATTTCTACTACATCACCACGAACACGAAAACGACCACGTTGAAAATCGATGTCATTTCGTTCAAACTGGATGTCAATCAGATTCCGTAATAATTGATTCCGATCCATTTCCATTCCGACGCGTAATGACACGACTTGCTCCATATATTCTTTTGGTGAGCCTAACCCAAAAATACAAGAAACTGAGGCCACCACAATGACATCATTTCTTTCTAATAACGAACTAGTTGCCGAATGTCGTAATTTATCTATCTCATCATTGATACTTGAATCCTTTTCAATATATGTATCACTCGAAGGAACATAAGCTTCCGGTTGATAATAATCATAATAACTGACAAAATACTCCACCGCGTTGTTAGGAAAAAACTCTTTAAATTCTCCATACAATTGTCCCGCTAACGTCTTGTTATGGGCAATAATCAAGGTTGGTTTATTAACATCCTTAATGACATTGGAGATTGTATAGGTTTTCCCTGTACCGGTAGCTCCTAAAAGTATTTGTGCCTTTTTTCCATTGACGACACCCTCGGCTAATTCTGAAATGGCCTCAGGCTGATCGCCAGCAGGCTGATATTTTGAATGAAGGTCAAACGTATTATCCGTTGCTCTTTCAATCATACAAAAATCCCCCTTTTTAAATTAAATGAACAAAGATTTTCCATTTCAAAATTATAGCATACCGAACATATTTTCGCCATTTTTTATTCCTACTATATAATAAAGCGTTAAAATGTTGATGTGATATTTTCTTACATATCATGTTACGAGTTTTCAAATTTTTTTCTATCTCACAATGAGCTACTTGTATTTTATCCTTAAACTAACATATAATAAACAAATGATAAGTAATTAGGAGGATTATTATGAGAAAAACCAAATTTATCCCATTCGTTATATTCTTAATGGCAAGTATTTTCACACTTGGCTTCGCCACTAAGACCAACGCCGCGGAAAAGACATATAAAATCGGAACGGATTTGACCTTCGCTCCCTTTGAGTTTCAAAATTCTGATGGTGAATACATAGGAATTGATGTAGATCTAATCAAACAAATCGCGAAAGATCAAGATTTCAAAGTTGATCTTCGTCCACTAGGTTTCGACAGTTCTATTCAAGGGGTACAATCAGATCAACTTGATGGTATGATCGCCGGGATGAGTATCACCGATGAACGGAAAAAAACATTTGATTTTTCCGATCCCTATTTTGATAGTGGGATTCAAATGGCTGTCAAAAATGATAATAAAGATATCAAGGATTACAAAGATTTGAAGGGTAAAACGGTCGCAGCAAAGATCGGGACCGAAAGTGCCACTTTTTTAGAAAAAAATAAAGATAAATACGGCTATGATATCAAACAGTATGAAGCTGCTGATGCGATGTACAATGCATTGACCAACGGCAATGTTGAAGCAATTTTTGATGATTATCCCGTACTTGGTTATGCTGTAACGAACGGTCAACCATTTAAGTTGGTGGGCGATCCAGAAAAAGGCAGTTCTTATGGCTTCGCTGTTAAAAAGGGCGAAAATAAGGAGCTGTTACAGAAGTTTAATCAAGGTCTGAAGGATTTAAAGAAGAACGGCAGCTATGATAAAATCGTCAGTGAATACATTTCTACTGGTTCTGGCAACTCATCGACTGCAAGCGAAATGAAAAAAATTGAACCCAAAAAAGATGTCTATGTAGTTTCCAGTGATTCTGCTTTTGCTCCATTTGAATACAAAGACAGCGATGGTGAATACAAAGGAATCGACGTTGACTTGCTGAAACGAATTGCTGAATTGCAAGGATTCAAAATTGATTTCAAATTCATCGGCTTCTCTTCTGCCATGCAAGCACTAGAATCTGGACAAGCAGATGGAATGATCGCAGGAATGACGATCACGGATGAACGAAAAGCAAATTATGATTTTTCCGATCCCTACTTCCAAAGCGGCATTCAATTAGCGGTTGCCAAAGATAACAAAGACATCAAATCCTACAAAGATTTGAAAGACAAAACAGTCGGCGCAAAAGTCGGAACGGAAAGTGCTGATTTCTTAGAAGCTCATAAAAAGGAATACGGTTATACGGTCAAAAGCTTCGATGCTGCTGATCAATTATATGACGCATTGAAAGTTGGATCAATTGATGCAATGATGGATGATTACCCTGTTATCGGCTATGCCGTGAAACAAGGACAAGATTTGAAAACACCAATTAAACGTGAAGTTGGTGGTGAGTATGGTTTCGCTGTTAAAAAGGGGCAAAATGCTGAACTGCGAGAAATGTTCACAGAAGGTTTGAAAGAATTGAAACGTACAGGAGAGTACGATAAGATTGTCAACCAATACATTGGTTCTGGAAGCACCGAAAAGAAAAAAGATGCTGTGGATGAATCAACGATTACCGGATTGCTAAAAAACAATTATAAATCATTGTTAGATGGTTTATGGAAAACGATCGTATTAGCTTTAGTTTCATTTGCTTTAGCCTTGGTTCTAGGTGTCATCTTTGGATTGTTCCGTGTTTCTCCAGTTCGTGGATTGCGTACCCTTGCTGGGATCTATATCGATATTATTCGCGGTATTCCAATGATGGTATTGGCCTTCTTTATTTTCTTTGGCCTGCCAGGTATTACCGGTATCAAGATTCCTGATTTTGCAGCCGGGATTATTACATTGACTTTAAATGCCAGTGCTTATATCGCTGAAATTGTTCGTGGTGGTATCAACGCCGTTCCAGTTGGACAAATGGAAGCGTCTCGAAGCTTAGGTATGTCCTATAATCGGACGATGCAAAAAATTATTTTGCCGCAGGCCGTGAAGATCATGATCCCTTCTTTCATCAACCAATTTGTTATTAGTTTGAAAGATACGACGATTATTTCTGCGATCGGTGTCGTAGAATTGCTGCAAACAGGAAAAATTATTGTGGCGCGGACGACCCAAAGTTCTTACGTTTACTTGATCATCGCGATCATGTACTTGATCTTGATCACGATCTTGACTAAGTTAGCAAACCGTTTAGATAAGAAGGTGAAATAGATGGAAAATAAGATGGATAAAAAAATTGTCGTAAATCATTTAGTGAAAAAATTTGGTGATAACACTGTCTTGAATGATTTGAATATTAGTATTAGCGAAGGTGAAGTGGTTTGTATCATCGGACCATCTGGTTCAGGTAAAAGTACCTTTCTTCGTTGTATGAATCATTTGGAAGAACCGACTTCCGGTGAAATTATCATTGATGGACAAGATTTGACTGATAAACATACAGATATCAACCTAGTGCGTCAACATATCGGGATGGTGTTTCAACATTTCAATTTGTTCCCTCACCTAACCGTTTTAGAAAATATCACACTAGCACCACTTGATTTGAAAGGTGAATCAAAAGAATCTGCTGGTAAGCGCGGTGTTGAGTTGCTGACCCAAGTCGGCTTAGCCGAAAAGAAGGATGACTATCCTGATAGCCTATCAGGTGGTCAAAAACAACGTGTAGCAATCGCTCGAGCTCTTGCAATGAACCCCGATATCATGCTGTTCGATGAACCAACCTCCGCACTCGATCCAGAAATGGTTGGCGATGTGCTGAAAGTTATGAAGGATTTGGCTTTACAAGGGATGACCATGGTAATCGTTACTCATGAAATGGGCTTCGCGAAGGAAGTTGCTGACCGTGTCATTTTTACCGATGGCGGTAAAATTTTAGAAGATGGTACACCAGAGCAAGTCTTCAATAACCCTCACAATCCTAGAACACAAGACTTCTTGAATAAAGTATTGAATATCTAACACAAAACCCGTGAAATCATTTTAGATTTCACGGGTTTTTCTAAATGTTAACAAGGTTTGGTACACTTGTTCTTTAGTCGCTGGTGATTGACTGCGAATGATCCCATCCTCTGGGGAAAAAGCAAGTTCAGTAACCTTTCTCAATTCTTCAGCTGACGGAAAAATCGATAGCTCCTCATAGGAAACAGGTAAGTTCAATTTTTCAAATAATTTTTGATACTCGTCCAACTCTTCCTTGCGGTCTTCAATTTGTAAGTGTTGCAAGGTTGTCAGAGCAATAATTTGGCCGTGGCTTCCTTTTATTTCGCTTCCCCACAAACTAACCATCGCATTATGCAATGCATGCGCGATACTTAACCCGCCAGACTCAAACCCAATCCCGCTTAATAAAGTATTCGCTTCAACGACTGCTTCGAACGCTGGTGTGATCTCTTGTTTCTTATTTGCTTCTACTGCTGCTTCTGAATATTCAAATAAAACCTCACGACATTTTTCTGCAATCGCTGCTGAAGCCAATGTTGGCATTGCCCCCAGTGTGTTCACACCTAAATTTTCACGTACCGTTCTTGCTTCAATCGAAGTCGCCAATCCATCAGCGATTCCTGAAGCCAAAAAATGAGCCGGACTATTGACCAAAATCGCGGTATCAACTAAAACGAGATCTGGACTTTTAGCGTAATAAGCATATTTTTTAAAATAACCGTCACGATATTCCACTGAAATCCGTGAAGTTGGAGCATCTGTTGAAGCGGATGTAGGAACAACTACACAACAGCGATTCGACTCAAAGGCCAATGATTTGCCTAAGTCAATCGCCCGGCCGCCGCCTAGGGCAATCACATAGTCAAACTCATCTTGGACTCTTTCCTCTTCGACCAACCAAGAAGAAATTTTCCCGCCCTGATTAATCAATTTTTTCAGCAGCTTTTCTCCGACCATTTGATAAACAAAGCCATCAGTCACTAATAACCCTTTTTTACCAAAAGCCAGAATGTCATCTAGATGGTTCCACAAAATATCTTCTCCTTGACGATAAGTCATTGGGCTAACAAACACTTTTTCCATACCTGCTCCTTCTAATCATTTTAAATTATCATAGCAAGCAAATAAAAGAGTTGCAAGACAGCTTTTTTCTATACAATAAAAAAAGCATGTAGCTCAAACGCTACATGCTTCATGATGTGATTAAACTTCGATTTCTGTAACGATACCTGAACCAACGGTACGTCCGCCTTCACGAATAGAGAAAGTTGTTCCTTTTTCTACTGCGATTGGATGGATCAATTCAACGTCGATTGTTACGTTATCACCAGGCATTACCATTTCAGTACCTTCTGGCAACAAGATATTTCCGGTTACGTCAGTTGTGCGGAAGTAGAATTGTGGACGATAGTTGTTGAAGAATGGAGTATGACGTCCACCTTCTTCTTTCGTCAACACATATACTTCGGCTTTGAACTTAGTATGTGGTGTGATTGAACCTGGTTTAGCTAATACTTGGCCACGTTCGATTTCATCACGTGTAATCCCACGTAATAGAACCCCAACGTTATCGCCAGCTTCACCATAATCCAATGTTTTACGGAACATTTCAAGTCCAGTAACGATTGCTTTTTGAACTTCAGGTTTGATCCCGATGATTTCAATTTCATCGCCGACTTTAACTTCGCCACGGTCGATACGACCAGAAGCTACAGTACCACGTCCTGTGATCGAGAAAACATCCTCAACTGGTAACAAGAACGGTTTGTCATTGTCACGTTCAGGTGTTGGGATATATTCATCAACGGTATCCATCAAATCAAGAATAACTTGTTCTTGTTCTGGATCGCCTTCTAATGCTTTCAAAGCAGAACCTTTAAGCACTGGAATATCATCACCTGGGAAACCATATTCAGAAAGTAATTCACGTACTTCCATTTCAACTAAGTCGATCAATTCTTCGTCATCAACTAAATCTACTTTGTTCAAGAAAACGATCAAGTGCTTAACACCAACTTGACGTGATAACAAAATGTGTTCACGAGTTTGAGGCATTGGACCATCAGTAGCTGATACTACTAAGATCGCACCGTCCATTTGAGCAGCACCGGTGATCATGTTTTTTACATAATCCGCGTGTCCTGGAGCATCGATATGGGCATAGTGACGTTTTTCAGTTTCATATTCAACATGGGCGGTATTGATAGTGATTCCGCGCTCACGTTCTTCGGGTGCAGCATCGATACTAGCGTAGTCTTGAGGGTTTGCTAGACCTTTCTTACCTAATACCGTTGTGATTGCTGCCGTTAATGTTGTTTTACCGTGATCGACGTGACCGATGGTACCAATATTAACGTGTGGTTTACTTCTATCATAATGTTCTTTTGCCATAATAAACAAACCTCCTAAAAAGTGTAAAAATTTCCTACGGATACAGTGTAAAACATTTTGAACTAAATGAAAAAGATTTACACTTTTACTTTTTGTAAGTAACTATCCGAGATCATAATACATCAGAATTGGTCAAACTCCAAATAATTTGTCTCTTACTTACTGGACGATTAAATGAATTTGCTTCATAATAGAAAAAATGGAATTTTACTTAAGGAGTTGATACGATGATTGCATTCGAAGAAAAGCTGCAAGAATTTCCTCGGGAACTGCGCCAAGCTTGGAGTATTGGATTCGTATTTATGTATAATGGAAAAACTTTTCATCATTTTCCTGCACGTCAATGGACCGATGCTCAAATTAAAGAGTACTTCCAAAATAATTACGACAGTCCTTCAATTATCATCGCGCACCCTGATTTGAAGCTGAAAGAACTGAAAGTTGAAAAATATCCCGATTGGATTGTTGTGATTCCCTATTAATCAAAAAAGTGCCCGACAAAATCTGCTGTCGGGCACTTTTTTTAAACCAATAAATTGTATAGGGTTTTGTTTTGGCTCAATTCAATGTACGTGGAATCGAACTCTTTCAACCGTTTCAATAAATCTGCTAGTGTTTCAGGCTTCTTCAATAATACCCCGATCACCACAGGACCCGTTCCACGATTTCCTTTTTTTGTGTACTCAAAGCGTGTAATATCATCGCCTTCACCTAGAACTTCGGATACAAATTCTTTCAGAGCACCAGGACGTTGTGGGAAATTCACGACAAAGTAATGTTTCAATCCTTCATAAATCAGTGAACGTTCTTCGATCTCGGCCATCCGATTAATATCGTTGTTTCCTCCGCTGATAACACAAATCACCGTTTTCCCTTTGATCTTTTCTTTCATCAGATCCAAAGCGGCAACACTCATTGCACCTGCTGGCTCAACGACGATTGCTTGTTTACCATAAAGATCGAGAATCGTCGAACAAATCAACCCTTCATCCACAGACATTAACTCATCTACATATTCCTTACTATGAGAATAAGTAATCTCACCGACACGCTGGACCGCAGCGCCATCAACAAATTTGTCGATCTCAGTTAGTTTGACTGGCTGCTCTTCTTCAAAAGCCGCCTGCATTGAAGCAGCACCCTTTGGCTCTACTCCAATCACTTTTGTTGTTGGTGAAGTATTTTTTACATAGGATGATACCCCACTGATTAATCCGCCGCCGCCGATCGCTGTAATAACGTAATCTGGCTTATAGCCTTCACTTTCAGCATCTGTCATCATTTCTAAGGCCAACGTCCCTTGTCCAGCAATGATGTCTCTATCATTAAATGGGTCGATAAAAGTCATGTCGTTTTCTTCGCAATATTTCCTTGCAGCAGCGGCAGAAGCATCAAAGGTATCGCCAGTTAAATGAATATCTGCAAACTCACCGCCAAAGAAATTTACTTGAGAAACTTTTTGTTGTGGTGTTGTAGTAGGCATGAAGATCGCTGCCTTGGTCCGTAATTCGTGACAAGTATAGGCGACCCCCTGCGCATGATTTCCTGCACTCGCGCAAACTACTCCTTTTTTTAATTCTGCTTCTGGAAGTTTCTTAATCGCATAGTAAGCTCCACGTAATTTAAATGAACGAACCTTTTGCAGGTCTTCTCTCTTTAATAAGATGGTCGCCTGATATTTTTCAGATAAATAACGATCATATTGCAACGGCGTATGGTTAACAGAGTTTTTCAGTAATTGATAAGCACTGCGAACCTCGGTATCTTTGATTAATTCCATCGCTGCACCTCCACTAGTCTTTGCGACTTACAAATGGCATCATTTTACGTAACTCGCCACCCACTTCTTCAATTTGATGACCGGCGCTTTCCGCACGCATCTTATTGAATTCTGGGAAGCCATTCTTATTATCGTCAATGAATCCTTTGGCGAACTTGCCGTTTTGGATATCTGTTAAGACTTCCTTCATGCCCGCTTTCGCTTGGTCAGTGATTACACGTGGTCCAGAAACGTAATCGCCATACTCGGCTGTATTAGAGATAGAATTACGCATTTTCCCAAAGCCACCTTCATAAATCAAATCTACGATCAATTTCATTTCGTGACAAACTTCGAAGTAAGCCAATTCAGGCTGGTATCCTGCTTCAACTAATGTTTCAAAGCCAGCTTCGATCATACTAGTCAGGCCGCCGCAAAGTACTGCTTGTTCGCCGAATAAATCTGTTTCAGTTTCTTCTTTAAAGGTTGTTTCCAAGACACCTACTCGAGTAGCGCCAATTCCTTTTGCGTAAGACAGCGCCAATTCTTGAGCAGTTCCTGTTGCATCTTGATATACAGCAAATAAAGCTGGTACTGCAAAGCCTTCAGTAAACGTACGACGAACTAAATGTCCCGGACCTTTAGGAGCGACTAAAAACACATCCACATTTTTTGGTGGATTGATAACATCAAAATGAATATTGAAGCCGTGAGCAAAGACTAATGCATCGCCTTCTTTTAAGTTTGGCGCAATTTCGTTTTCATATAAAGATCC
The DNA here is from genome assembly GCF_000407185.1 of Enterococcus malodoratus ATCC 43197. Taxonomy (GTDB): domain Bacteria; phylum Bacillota; class Bacilli; order Lactobacillales; family Enterococcaceae; genus Enterococcus_A; species Enterococcus_A malodoratus. Next base: position 12,336 of record NZ_KE136481.1, on the reverse strand, counting down.
TTGAATTTCGTCTGGAGCTAAAATCATGACTACTTCGGCTTTCTTAGTTGCTTCAGCTACTGGCAACACATCAAACCCATCTTCGCGAGCAGCCTCAGCGGATTTTCCTTCTCGAACACCGATCACGACTTGATGACCTGTATCTCTAAGATTTTGTGCATGAGCATGACCTTGTGAGCCATAACCTACCACTGCGATTGTTTTTCCTTCTAAAGCATCCTTCGCTACTGCATCATCATAATAAACTTTAACCATAATTTTTCCTCCAATTTTTTAAACTATATTAATAGCAAAATTAAAAAATAAATTTTGCGTTTAACCTCTGCTAAATCCGGTCACACCGGTTCTTGCTAATTGTTTAATGCCATAAGGTCGTAGCACATCAATACATGCGTTGACCTTTTCGGTCGATCCAGCAACTTGTACCACAATCGTTTTTAATCCAACATCCACAACATCTGCGCGAAAAGGATCAATCATCGCTTTGATCTCTGAGCGGCTGGCTGCTGGCGCGCTAACTTTTATCAATGCCAGCTCTCTTTCCAGATGGGGTTCATCTGTCACATCAGAAACCTTAACGACGTCGATTTGCTTATTCAATTGCTTGGTAACTTGTTCCACCTCAGCCAAAGTATCTGCCTGAATAATAATCGTCATACGTGACTCGCCGTCTTTTTCTGTACGACCAACAGAAACACTGTCCATGTTTACTTGGCGGCGATTCAAGACACTAGTGATTCGACTCAGCACACCTGCTTGGTCGTGAACCATTGCAGTAATCATTCGTCTCATTTAATCAACCCCCAACATTTGATCATTTGGCATTCCGGCCGGGATCATTGGCAATACGTGCTCTCGATTACAAATCATAACCTCAATCAACATTGGACCTGGCGTAGCAAATGCCTCTGTTAATTCTTTTTCTAAGTTATTCGGCTCTGTAATCTTCTTATTAGCGATCCCGTAAGCTTCAGCCATCTTCATGAAATCAGGCTGCTCGTGAAAAACAGATTGTGAACGGCGCTCGTTGAAGAATTTTTCCTGCCATTGACGAACCATTCCTAATGATTGATTGTTCATCAAAACGAACTTGATATCCAGATTGTTTTGATTCAAAATCGCTAGTTCTTGATTGGTCATTTGGAAACCGCCATCACCAACAAATACAACAACAGATTCATTGGGTTTGCCGAACTTTACACCAATTCCAGCGGGAATTCCGTAGCCCATTGTTCCCAAGCCGCCGCTTGTGATCAATTGTTTTGGAAATTGAAACGGATAATATTGCGCCGCCCACATTTGGTGCTGACCTACGTCTGTCACGACATAAGCTTTGCCCTCTGTAATACGACCAACGATCTCCACTACTTCTTGCGGCTTGATAATTTCCTCATCCCGTTCATATTTCAAAGGATATTTTGCTTTACGTTCTTCGCAAAGCTCTCGCCATTCTTGACACTCAGGAGCTTCGACTTCAATCGAAAGCATTTGCTCCAAAGCAATTTTTGCATCACCAACGATCGGAACATCCGTCTTTATAATTTTACCGATCTCTACCGGGTCGACATCAATATGAGCAACCTTGGCATGCGGTGCGAAGGCATCAGGCGAACAGGCTAACCGATCATCAAAACGGCTGCCGATATTGATCAATAGATCTGTTTCCATCATTGCCATGTTAGCCGCATAGGTGCCATGCATCCCGCCCATTCCAAGAAAATTCGGATGGTCATAGGGAAGCAATCCCAAACCTAACAAAGTACTAACTGTCGGCAATTGGTATTTTTCGACAAACTGGCGCAATTCTTTCCCGCCATTCGCAGCGACAACACCGCCTCCAACTAATACGATTGGTTTTTTTGCCTTCTTCAATAAGTTCATCAAACGTTCGATTTGTAGAATCGATGGTGTGGTTGTCGGTTGATAACTTTCCAGCTGAACAACATTATCAATTTTAGGATTGGCCTTTAACGTCGTGATATCTTTTGGCAGGTCAATGAGCACAGGTCCTTTTCTACCGGTCGTCGCGATGTGGAATGCTTCATTAACAATCCGCGGCAATTCTTCAATATCTCGGACCTGATAATTATTTTTGGTGATAGGAACAGTGATTCCTAACATATCCGCCTCTTGAAATGCATCTTTGCCGATTCCCGGTGTCGTTACTTGACCAGTGATTACGACTAACGGAACGGAATCAATCATTGCATCGGCAATACCGGTTACCACATTTGTTGCCCCAGGTCCGCTGGTAACGATCACGACCCCTGGTTTGCCTGTCGCTTTCGCATAACCTTCTGCAGCATGGACCGCTCCTTGTTCATGACGTGTGAGAATATTCGGAATAGATTCATCATAGAGTGAATCGTATAATGGCAAGACCGAACCGCCAGGGTAGCCAAAAATCAATTCAACTCCTTGATTTTCCAAACACTTGATTAATAGATCTGCGCCATTTTGCTGATGTTCAGCGTCCAATTTTTGCTTCATTTCTTCCACCCCCCATTCCTCCTATTCTTCTGGTAGTTTCATGACACCGCCGGTATGTGCCGAGGTTACCATTGCTGAGTAGCGAGCCAACCAGCCTTTTTTCACTTTTGGCTGGAACTTTTCCAAATTCTCTTTTCGTTTCGCCATTTCTTCTTCCGAAACAGCGACATTCAACGTCCTGTTTGTCAAATCAATGGTAATTTCATCGCCATCTTGAACCAACGCGATTGGTCCGCCAGCTGCCGCCTCCGGAGAAACATGACCAACAGCGATCCCGCGGGTCGCCCCTGAAAAACGTCCGTCCGTAATCAAAGCAACGTCTTTTCCTAAACCACGTCCAACGATGCTGGAAGTTGGTGCCAACATCTCAGGCATCCCCGGTCCGCCTTTAGGTCCTTCGTAACGAATCACTACGACATGACCTTTGGTAACTGTATGGTTATCAATTGCTTCAACAGCTTCATCATGAGAGCCAAAACAAATTGCTTGGCCTTTGAAGACTTTGATACTTGGATCAACACCGCCAACTTTGATAACACTACCTTCAGGTGCGATATTTCCGTATAAAATCGAAAGGCCGCCTACTGGACTGTATGGTGCACTTTTCGGATGAATCACTTCTTCATTCATGATTTTGGCAGAGGCCACATTTTCTCGCAGTGTCTTGCCGGTAACAGTGACACGATCTGAATGAATGGCGCCATCGATCGAAACTAATTCATTAATGATTGCTGGAACACCACCTGCTTCATGAACATCATGCATCGAATAACTAGATGAAGGTGCGATTTTAGAGAGATACGGTACTCTTTTCGCGATCTCATTGATGTCCGCTTGATCATAATCAATCTCCGCTTCGTTAGCGATCGCCAATGTATGCAAGACGGTGTTTGTTGAACCACCCATTGCCATATCCAAAGCAAAAGCGTCATCGATCGCCTCTTTTGTAACAATATCTCGTGGTTTGATTTGTTTCTTCACTAGATCCATCAAATGTTTTGCCGATTCACGAACCAATTCTCGCCGTTCATCAGAGACCGCTAAGACCGTACCGTTTCCGGGTAAAGCCAGACCAAGAATTTCTAGTAAGCAATTCATTGAATTAGCAGTAAACATACCTGCGCAGGAACCACAAGTCGGGCAAGCATTTTGTTCCATGAATAGAAAATCTTCTTTACTCATTTGACCTTCTTTGAAAGAACCAACTGCTTCGAACATGGAAGAAAGAGTTGTTTGATGACCCTTTGGATCGATACCAGCTTTCATGGGTCCTCCCGAACAAAAGATCGAAGGTACATTGGTCCTTACAGCCGCCATGATCATTCCCGGTGTGATTTTGTCACAGTTCGGAATATAAAATACCCCGTCGAACCAATGGGCATTGATCACTGTCTCCGCTGAATCAGCAATTAACTCTCGACTTGGCAAAGAATAACGCATACCAATATGTCCCATCGCAATTCCATCATCTACACCGATTGTGTTGAATTCAAAAGGAATGCCGCCTGCCTCTCGAATCGCTTCTTTGGCCACATCAGCAAGTTCACGTAAATGAACATGTCCCGGAACAATGTCAATATAGGAATTACAAATAGCAATAAATGGTTTATTCATATCCTGAATATTTTTAACTTGACCGGTCGCATACAGCAAGCTTCTAGCGGGTGCTGCATCAATTCCTTTTTTAATCTGATCACTTCTCATTATTTACATCTCCCTACCTTCAAAAAAAGAGCATCCCATTAATAAATGGGATGCTCTTGCAAGAACCCCATTTGTAACGCAAACAGGACTCAAACAAACGGTTAAAAGCTTTCTCCGTGTTCTAAGTCCTGTACTCAATAATTAATAAGACGATTTGATTGAAATTATTGTATTTGCGCATATAAATCGGCTCCTCATTTTTCTAATAATATCTTAATCATTTTTTTATACTATACAGTTCATAAGATTAAAAGTCAATGAATTTTCAGAATATTTTCTCATTGAACTAATTTTTGGTTTTTTCTTATAAAAAAAGCCCGACAATGATTGTCGAGCTTATCCAGCAAACTGGCTATTATAAAGGTTTGCGTAAAAATCGCCCTTTTCCATCAAACTTCGATGGCTTCCTTGTTCAATAATCGAACCATCTTTCATGACAAGAATCAGATCTGCATTTTTAATAGTAGACAGACGATGTGCGATTACGAAACTTGTTCGTTCAGTCGTTAATTGATCCATCGCTTGTTGAATCATCCCTTCCGTTCGTGTATCCACGCTGGAGGTTGCCTCATCCAAAATCAACAATTCAGGATTTGCTAAGATCGCTCTGGCAATCGTCAGCAGCTGTTGTTGCCCCTGAGATATTTGACTGCCATCTGAAGAAATAATCGTATCGTACCCTTTTGGTAAGGTTCGGATAAAATGATGACATTGGGCATCTTTAGCAGCTTGTACAATTTCCTGCCTCGATGCATCCGGATTGCCATATGCAATATTATCCGCTACCGTTCCTTCGAATAACCAAGTATCCTGTAGAACCATCCCAAATTTTTGACGAATCGCCGCTCGAGAGAAGTGATTGACATTTTTACCATCAACTTCGATTTGTCCGCCTGTTAATTCGTAAAAGCGCATCAATAAGTTGATCATTGTAGTTTTACCCGCACCAGTCGGGCCTACGATCGCTACCATTTGTTTCGGTTTCACTTTAAAATTGACATCTTCCATCAAAAGACGATCCTGAGTATAGCCGAAAGCCACATGTTTGAAGGTCACTTCGCCTCTCAGTTTTTCTGGTACAGAAAGGTTTAAAACGTCTTCCCTCTCTTCTTCTTGATCTAGGATCTCAAATATCCGCTCTAAAGCCGCAAATGCACTTTGCAAACTATTAATTACATAAGAAACCTGTGTGATTGGTTCAGAAACTTGGTTCACGTATTGCAGATAGGCTTGAACAAGACCGATGGATAATTGACCGTTGATCACCATAATCCCGCCAACAACGGCACTCGATACGAATCCCAGCTGATTGATCAAACGAATTAACGGGTTGATAGCGAAACTGACAAACTGCGCTTTTTTGAATGCTTGAAACTGTGCCTCGTTCAGTTTATCCAATTCATCCGTTGTTTCCTTTTGGCGATTGTAGGCTTTGATCAAGAGATTTCCTGAATAGTTTTCCTCCGCTTTCGTCCCTACAGCTCCTAAAGCAGCTTGGTTTTCCGAAAAATACTCCTGATTTTTTTGTGCTAAATGATTCGTCAAAAAGAGACTTATTAAAAGAATGACGACAATTCCCAATGTCAACAGCGGACTCAAATAGATCATCAGCCCTAGTCCGATAACAATCGAAAAAATCGCTGAGATCATTTGCATCAAACCGACCTGCAAGACTTCTGAGACTTTGTCTAAATCCAATGTCGCTCTAGTAAGGATATCTCCAGTTTTATATTGATCAAAAAATTTCATTGGCAACCGGTTCAACTTATCCGTCAATGCTTTTCTTAAACGTAAAGTCAGTGTTTCAGCAACACTGGCCATGGTATATTCTTGCAGCAATGAAAATAATGAAACACCACCCCATGCTAAGAACAGGAAAAGTACTGGCTTAAGTAGTACAGCAAATAGATTTTTGATTGTAACTTGCTGCGCTTGAATCAATCCGATAATCTCATCCAAGCCCCAGCCTAAAATCAAAGGAGTGATCGCCATCAGTGTAGCGAAGCATACAGCGGAAACAATGATAATCAGAAACCGCACTTTCTGCTCCGTCAATAATTTGAAAAGACGAATTCCAGTAGTCTTAAATTCTTTAGGCATTTCTGCCATTTGTTTTTCATCAGCTTGCTTGATGCTCATGCTTCTTCCCCTCCAATCCTTGAGATTTAGCAAATTCTTGGTAAACCTTACATGATTTAAGTAAGGTCATGTGCGTTCCGATGCCTACAATTTTTTCTTCTTCTAATACAATGATTTGATCAGCATCTTTAATAGTAGAAAGTCGTTGCGCAACGATAACAATTGCGGCATCCTTCAGATAACTCTTTAAAGCCTTCCGCAATTTCGCATCCGTCTGATAATCCAATGCTGAAAAGCTGTCATCAAAGAAATACAAATCAGCTGGTTTGATCAATGCACGGGCAATACTTAGCCGCTGCTTTTGTCCACCGGAAAAATTGTTTCCCTTTTGAGCAACAAATGCGTCGTACTGATTTTCTAACCCATTGATAAATTCATCCGCCTGAGCTACTTCTGCAGCCTTTTTCATATCCCCCTCGGTTGCTTGAGGATTTCCGAAAATGAAATTATCTCTGACAGTCCCGCTGAATAAGAATGCTTTTTGAGGTACATAACTAATCCGATCTCGTAAAGCTTCTTGTGTAACGTTTTGAATTGATTCCCCTAAGAAACGAATCTCACCTTTAGTCGTATCTCTTAAGCGCAGTAGTGCTTTAGCAATCGTACTTTTACCAGAACCTGTACCGCCAACGATTGCTGTAACTCCTTTTGGTATATTAAACGTAATATCTGACAGCACAGCTTCTTCTGCTCCGTTGTATGCAAAATCAACATGATCAAAAATGGCGATAGGTGCATTCTCTTTCAATTCAAATGTTTCTTTTGGGCCATCAACAATTTCTTCCTGTGCAGCCAGCACTTCGCCGACCCGTTCTAGTGAAGCAAGTGCCTTTGGAATCATCACGATGACCATAGCCGCCATCGTTAAGAACCATAGACTTAGAATGGTGTACTCACTAATTGCTGTCAAGCTCCCGATCGGTACACTTCCTTGAAGGACCATTACACCTCCAAAAGCCAATACAGCCGTCATACCTAATCCCATTACCAAATTGACAGTCGGATTCAAAACAGCGAATAGTTTATTTACACGAATCATGACATCCGCATAATTACTAAAGGTTTTATCAGTCCGTTTCTTTTCAAAATCGGTCTTGTTAAAAGCCCGAATTACTCGAACACCTGTATAAAATTCTCTCAGAATCTGCATCATTTTGTCCATTCTCTGCTGCATCACATCTGCTAACGGAATGGCTTTCTTGATCACTATTATGGAAACAACTGAGAACAACACGATCGAAGTGATTGGAATCCAAACAAAGCGCCAAGAAATTGCGCCCGTTAAAACGATCGAAGCCAGACAAATCAATGGTGCCGGAATGATCATTTGAAAGACCATCATCATGATCTGTTGAATATTCGTAATATCACTTGTCGTCCGAGCCAACAATGTCGATGTACCAAATTCATCCATATCCGCCATTGATAACTGCTGTGTCTTATCGACTAAGCGTTTCCGTAAGAAATAACCGAAACGTCCCGCTAAGATCGCAGAATAATAGCTGGCGATAATTGAAACAATACCAGTCAACACAGCAATGCCCAGCATGAGGGCACCATTCCGCCAAATCGCTCCTTGATCTTGAGTTAAAATACCTTCATCAATAATTTCAGCAACATAGTAAGGAATCATCAGTGTTCCAACAGCTTGCACGATCATTAAGATGAAGGTGCCGAAGAACATCTTTTGATATTCCTTGAAAAAGATTTTGAATAATTTCATCTTTTTTTCCCTCCTTCTCCTATGGTAGAATAAACTGTAACGTAACGTCACAGTCAAGCAGAAAATGGAGATTTTTTATGAAAAGATATTTAACAATTAGTGAAATGGCAAAATCCGCTGGTATTAGTCGGCGAACCTTGATTTACTATGATCAAATTGATCTGTTTAAACCTGCAAAGGTTGGCGAAAATGGCTATCGTTATTACGGGATCGATCAATATTTTGAGCTAGATGTCATTTTGCTGCTAAAAAATCTTGATGTCTCATTGGAAGATATTCATATATTTTTGAAAAATCGAAATGTGGATTATGTCTTAGACGGTTTTATGCGGCAAAAGGAAAAGGTTGATGATCAGATAAAGAAATTGAATATTATTCGCGGCTCTTTAGATAGTTACATCGAAAGATACACGACACTAAAGAACTTTAATTTAGAATCGATCACCCACTCTTATCGCGAAGCAGAGTCTTTTGTGATCTCCGATACGATTGAAAGCTATGATGATTTTGACTCCGTAGAAATCTATGGGCGTTTCTATAATTCCGTCGACAGCAGCGATTTATTCAGCGGCTATCCAATTGGTTTTCTAGTTGACGGCTCCGCCTTTTATCAAGAGAACTTCCATGCCGCTCCCTATCGCGCCCTAATCAAGATACCCGAGGACCGATTACATTTCTATCAGCAGCAACGTGTAGTCAGACGTCCCGCTGGCGACTATGTGTCTGGTTTTATGAAAGATGAGATTCATCATATTAATACCTTTAATAACCGTTTTAGAAATTATCTGAAAGAGCATCAGTTAGAATTGAATGGGGATATCTGGGAATTGCTTTGGCAAGATGAGACGACCTCTGAACAGCCAGAAGATCAAGTCTTTGAAGTACTAATCCCGGTGAAACGTAAAGAAAGAAACTAAACGAAAGGTTAGCTCCCTTTCAAGCAAATCACCTTGACAGACCGACAATAGTGATGATAAAATTAAAAAGAATTTAAAGAAAGGAGAGAGCATTATGATTAAGACCAAAAAAGCCAACCAAATACAATTGATTGATTTATTGCATTCGTTTTATTCGAACAGAGCGTCTTATTCGCCAGTCTCTCTAATTTCGTAAATAAAGCCTATTTGTCAAACTGTCAATCATACGATTGGCAGTTTTTTTTTTGCATATTTCATTACTATAAATTTATTACACTTATCAGAATTAGAAAATCTACGGAGGTGTTTCCTATGAGTGGAAAAAGAAAGAAATCAGAGAACAATACTAATTAACCAGAGGAATTCGTTTATTCCTCTACGAGAGGATTAACTATGTTAACAATAAAAGGAAAATACACTACAGCAACAGTCTATACAGACAACATAACTGACAGCACGCTTGGTCAAATCACGACACTTTGCAATCAGAAGTTTGCAACCGATGCTAAAATCCGAATCATGCCTGATACCCACAGCGGTTCCAGTTGTGTCATCGGTACGACAATGACCATAAAGGATCAAGTCGTCCCTAACCTTGTCGGCGTAGACATTGGCTGCGGACTCTATGTAACAAAAATGAGAAAAGGCATCAAACTAAACTTTGATAAATTAGATCGAACAATTCGTAATCGTATTCCCAGCGGGCATCATTCCCACAACAAACCCTTATATACATTTCCTTTAGAAAATGTTCAGGCTCCTGTTCACTGTGGACGAGCGTTGCGGAGTTTGGGGACACTAGGCGGTGGAAATCACTTTATTGAGGTCAATGAGGGATCAGATGGTTTTTATTTAGTTATTCATAGCGGCAGCCGTATATTAGGCAATGAAATTGCGGAATATCATCAGGAGATCGCTTATCAAAAATTGACGCAACAACGGCAAGAATTGAAACTTCGATCAAGATCAGCAATTGATCCTGCTGAAAAAGAAGATCTTATTCAACAAAGAGAAGAATTAAATATCCCGTATGAATTGTCTTATGTATCAGAAAACGATTTAACCAATTACTTATCTGATATGAGAATCGCGCAACAATATGCGACCTTCAATCGTCAAAGTATGGCCCTGACAATCTTAAAAGCGATGAAATGGGAAAAACATGTCGTCGAAAGCTTTGATAGTCCCCATAATTATATTGATTTGAAACACCTGATTCTACGTAAAGGAGCATCTTCTGCGAGAAGAAACGAGAAAATGATCGTTCCTTTAAATATGAAAGACGGCTCCATCATTGGTGTCGGAAAAGGTAATAATGAGTGGAATCAATCTGGCCCTCACGGTGCGGGTCGGATGATGAGCCGTTCTCAAGCCAGAGCGTCAATCAGTCTCGAAAACTATCAGCATATGATGCGTCACGTTTGGTCGACTTCTGTCTCAAAAAAAACATTAGATGAAGCACCTAAAGCATATAAGTCTAAGAAACAATTACTGACAAATTTGCATGAAACAATGGAAGTTAAGGAAGTCATTCGACCATTGTATAATTTTAAAGGGTAGTCGGAAGCACTAAGAGATGATATATACTTTAAGGGATGGCAAGAACAAGCAAGTCTAACAGTTTGTCTAGAAAGAGCTGATATAACAAGATTTAGAATGGAGGAAGGATACGTTGTGATATCTTTCCTCCTTTTTCATGTTTAATATACATCTTATTAGTTAGTCTGAATCATTATAATAACTACAATTGACATGGTCACGTATTCCCTAATAGACAGAAAGAAATGGCTGATGAACTAGATATTAATAAAAATGGCAACTAGTCCATGATTGATCCGTAAAGTATGATTTAATGTAAAAAATTCACCTAAGTTTCTCAACCAAATCAGTCTATTAGATAACAAAAAAGACCCAACAATTTATGCTGGGTCTCAGTTAGGGCGAACGATGGGAATCGAACCCACGAGTGCCGGAGCCACAATCCGGTGCGTTAACCACTTCGCCACGATCGCCATGGTGCTATTCAATTCAAAAGAAAGAACTAAGATGTAATAACATCTTAGTTCAATACCGGCGGCCGGGGTCGAACCGGCACGCCCGTGAGGGCACTGGATTTTGAGTCCAGCGCGTCTGCCAATTCCGCCACGCCGGCATGTCAATAAATATTCTAGTACTAAGGCGGTAACCGGATTTGAACCGGTGATGAAGGTTTTGCAGACCTCTGCCTTACCACTTGGCTATACCGCCATTATACTATTGTTTTCTCCTTAGAACAAGTATTTTTCAAGAAAGTTTCTTGATACTTTTCCAAGAAAACTGGGGTAGCTGGATTCGAACCAACGCATGAGGGAGTCAAAGTCCCTTGCCTTACCGCTTGGCTATACCCCAATAAAAAGGGCGAACGATGGGAATCGAACCCACGAGTGCCGGAGCCACAATCCGGTGCGTTAACCACTTCGCCACGATCGCCATATCAATAAAGAACAGGGGCAGCAGGAATTGAACCCACACTAACGGTTTTGGAGACCGCTGTTCTACCTTTAAACTATGCCCCTGAAACAAATGGAGGAGAGTGGATTCGAACCACTGAACCCTAAGGAACGGATTTACAGTCCGTCGCGTTTAGCCACTTCGCTACTCCTCCATGGTGGCGCGGGACAGAATCGAACTGCCGACACACGGAGCTTCAATCCGTTGCTCTACCAACTGAGCTACCGCGCCATAAATATAGTTTAAAGTTTTTAATTAAATGGCGGTCCCGACGGGATTTGAACCCGCGATCTCCTGCGTGACAGGCAGGCATGTTAACCCCTACACCACGGAACCGAATGGAGGTTAACGGGATCGAACCGCTGACCCTCTGCTTGTAAGGCAGATGCTCTCCCAGCTGAGCTAAACCTCCATATTTAATTAAATGACCCGTACGGGACTCGAACCCGTGTTACCGCCGTGAAAGGGCGGTGTCTTAACCGCTTGACCAACGGGCCAGTAAAAAGTTGATACGGAGAGTAAGGGATTCGAACCCTTGAGACAGGAATACCCGCCTACATGATTTCCAATCATGCTCCTTCGGCCACTCGGACAACTCTCCAAGATAGGAGCACAAAGGCCCAATACTCTATTAATTCTCTTTCGAGAAACTCCGGCAGTAGGACTCGAACCTACGACATCATGATTAACAGTCATGCGCTACTACCAACTGAGCTATGCCGGAATAATACAGCGTGGCGACGTCCTAATCTCACAAGGGGCAACCCCTCACTACAATCGGCGCTAAGAAGCTTAACTTCTGTGTTCGACATGGGAACAGGTGTATCCTTCCCGCTATCGCCACCACACTAGTAATCTTTTGAGTAAACTTCG